>NZ_VSSS01000049.1 GCF_008123425.1 Bradyrhizobium rifense | reverse complement strand
GGCAAATTGGGGAGCAGGTCAATGGCACTGTAGGCGATAAAGAGTAAGTTCAACATGCAATCGTCATTGATGTCAGTAGGATCCTTTGACCGCGCGAGGGAAGATTACGAGTATATTCCTGCTCGCTTGGTCCGTTCAGATGGCGAGAGCGACTTTGCAATATCGTGGGCCGACCTCAGACTGCGACCTGAGGTGCCAGAGGAATGGTCTTTGCGAGAATCTCGATCAGATTACTCGTCGCTCGCCCAGGACCAATTTCACTCGCGGCTGCTCAACAGCGATGCCGATGAGGACTTGATCCACGGTTTGTTGTCTGTGATCTTCTGGGGTTTCGTTTCCGGAACTGACGGGCGTGTTAATGTACGACGAGCATTGTCAAAAAGCCGTGCCATACTCGTTGGACGAGCAGGGTTGCCGGCTCAGGATCCGAACGAAGTTCTACAACATCTGCGCCGCGCAAGAGATGCATCTTTTGTCTCTATCGCCGAAGCTCTAGTCGTTGCGCAGCGAATAAAATTCTTGGGCATGTCGTTTGGGTCGAAGCTGTTGATGTTCATGCGCCCAAACACGATGGCAGTTTATGATAGTGTCGTGAGCGAAATTCTCCAAAGCCATCCGCATGCTGAGGTGCGACGGCTTTACGTCAATCCTGCATTCACAATGTCAGCGTCTGCGCGACAGCGACAAGCGCAGACCTATGAGAACTGGTGTCACTGGTGTGCTCGCAAGGCGTCTGAACTGAATTCGTGTGGATCGCGCTGGCATGATTGGGATGGTTCGCTGCAAACGTGGCGCGCGGTTGATGTTGAGAGAGCCTTTTTCTCCCAGGGAAGAAAAGTTTGAAGTAGTGGGGCGTTCAAGCGTCATGCGCTCTGACCGAGCGGCATTCTCGTGAGGGCAAAAAAGCTAGCTTGCTGGGCAGAAGGTGGGGGCAATCGTTCAACGAGCAATGGAGTATATTTTTACGTACTAACGATCTTTCCTGCTTGTTCTCGCAACGGCGGGCCTGCAGGCCGGAAGCCGAAAACCTATCGCCATGCCGCGACACGACCGAATGATGGCGCGTTGCTGGCCCGGCTGACGGAATTGGCCTGCAAGCCGCCGCTTCGGCTACCGGCATATGGGGCTGATATTTGCTCGGTAAGAGGTCCGGATCAATCGGAACAAACTGTACCGGCTCTACAAGAAGAGCGGCTGATCGTGCGTAAACGTAGTGGCGGCACACGAGCTCTGTCTGGGTAACGGACGCCGATGACGATCCCGCAAGATCAGAACCTACGTTAGCCGCCCGACTTCGTGATGCTTAAGCGAGGACGGCAAAATTGGACAAGGTTCAAACTTAAGCTTTCGCACGCCAAAAAAGAAGGAGCCGTCTGATAAGGGTTTTCCGCCGCTACCTTTCGTAGGTTTTCTAGGTGAAAACCAAGCGCCAATAATGATTAATGATCGGGTCGTTTCGTTTAGCGATTCCCAAGGTTCATCGAAAAGCGTTGCCCTAGAATCAGTATTTAAAGACACGACTCCGAGATTTTTGTTGTTTGACACATCTGAAGGCGCCCTTTGGGCGATGGGGGCGGCAGGCTCTGGGAACATTGTTATGCAACGTGCGGAGCTTGATCCTGACAAATCCCAGTTTCTCGCACAGGATTCTATGAAACTCCCGGTGGGACTCATGTGGCCGGTCTTCTCTCCGTGGAAGAGCTGGCTTGTAGACATAGATCAACATCAGCAGGTGTCTGAACTCCGGGTTCGGGACAGAACCGGCAAAACTCTCAATTCGTGGACTCTGCCGAAAACCGATTGGCAGGATCCGACTAGCTTCGTTGTCTTGAGAAACCAGCCGTTAAGGTCGATCAGCTTCGTTCGCAATTCCAACTGGGTCGCAGCCCGAACCGGACCATCCTCAATTGCTATTTATGATGTTAACAAAGATGGGGAAGCTCCGTTGGCGACTCTGAAACTACCAGAGGAGGCGCAAGGAGATCCACTTCGGCCTTCCTGGTTTAGCAGACGTCCTCCGACAGCGAGCGTACTAGACAAAGGAGTACTCACGCTCGCATGGGCTACTCGGCGAGTAATTGAGGTTGTTAGGTGGTCTCAATCAAGCGGGAAAACGACTTCCGAAGAGCCGCTGGTATATTCGCCGGATTCTGGCTCTACGATTGCGGATCTGAGATTCTTTCCTGGTAACTATCTCCTCGTAACTGTGACGGAGCCGGGCACTTTCGCCGTTGGCTTCAGATTATTCGATTTGAATCTGGCAACGCAAAACGAAATTGAAAGCATGAATGATGCGAAACTACTTCGGACGGCTTGTGATCGACTAAGCCCGGATCGCGGCGGCGCTACGGAGATCGCCAGGATCTGCAGCACCTTAGGGGGCTAATTATGGACCTGATTGGCCGAATTAGCGCCCTCGTTTCGACAACGGTATCTGGCCCACTCCCAGTTCCCACAATTGTGGATTTTGGTGCCGACGGTTCGCCTCGCTCAAAGCAAACGGACACGATTGAACCGTTCAAACACTATTTTCGGTTCGACATAAATCAAATGTATATCGCAAAGGGTCGAGAGTTTTGGATAGATTTTGATCCTCTTGTAACCGACAGACCACTTGGCTGGCGATCGATGTACGTCCATCAAAGGTGCATTTGTAGTTCTGCCGCTAGACAACGTCGGGCTACCTCCTTGATCTTCAGTGCGCCGTTAGACAGTTCGCTAACCGGTAAGGGGCTAGAATCGTTCGAGAAGATGTAGCCTGAAAATCGCAGTGTCGGTGGTTCGATTCCGCCCCTGGGCACCATTGCTACGATATTCCGCGATTTTCTACGACATTGTAAGATTCAGCTCCGCCTCAGGAGCGCAATGCCGTTCGACAACTGATTGATTGCAGCACGCTGCGTTGGCGGAGCTTGGTCACTTGGCGAGGGCTCATTCGCAGAATGAGTAACATTGAACGACTGCTTCTGGCGGATAGTGTTGCAAAAGTCCCAAAACGCCGTGCGACTGAATTTCCGCTAAACGACAAAACAAGCGGCAACCGTCAATCGATGTAGCCTCAAACACGCCACCGAAGTCGCCAGTGAGTTCGCCACAGAATGAATTGGTCCCCCACGCAGAAATCGTGGTCATCGTGTCGGTTCCTTCAGAGAGGGGTCGAGATAAGGCCGGAGCTACGCTGCTGGTGGGTGACCGGACAGCATATCGAGGCTTCCCGTCTTGTGGCCTGAGCTGAAGCTCTGTGCGAAACCAGCCTCGGTCGCCGGATGGGCGGCCCGTCGACGTGCTTCGTTCACATTCAAGTAGCTGCCTTGGGTGGGTTGCGGAATCCGATGGCCAGTCGGTTGTAGGCATTCATCAGCCCGATCGCGATCGTCAGGTCGGCCAGTTCCTTTTCAGAGAACGCCGCCGACGCAGACTCGAATTCGCCATCCGGTATAGTGGTGTCGGCGACGCGCGTGACTGTTTCAGCCCAAGCCAGAGCCGCACGTTCGCGTGAGTCGAACAGGGAGCCTGCCTCGCGCCAGGCAGTGACGAGCACCAGCTTTTCGACGGCCAAGCCGCCCTTAAGCAGGTCGCGAGAATGCAAGTCGATGCAATAGGCACAGCCGTTGATCTGCGAGACGCGCAGATAGACCTGATTGACGAGCTGAGCGGGCAAATTCGATTGCGCGATATAGGCGTGAACGCCGCCAAGGGCCTTTACGCCGACCGGAGCAATGGTGGTGTAGTTCAAACGTTGGGTCATGGGACGTTCCTCAAGGTCGGGTTAGATAACGCCAGCGTTTAGGCCGGACCAACCGGTTCTGGCGGGCGGATGACTGGGCGGATTCACCACACAACCGAACTCCCGAGAGTTCGACGAGGCTGGTGTGAAACGCGACCGGCGCTGGTCAGAAGAGTTACGCGAACGCGAGAACGTCCGAAATCGGCCGACGCGGCTTCTGCGGCCAATTCGCCTCCGTCGGATAGCCGACGGCAACGAGGAGTGCCGGGACCTCATTATCGCTGAGACTAAACTCACGTGACACGCCGACCGGATCAAACCCGATCATCGGCGTAGTGCCCAGACCCATCGCCTGCGCGGCGTGAATCAGTCCGCTTGCGCCAAAGGTCGCCGATCGAATTGCCTCATCGCGCTGGGTCTGAGGCTTCTCGAAGTAAAGCGATTTTGCTGCGGCTTCCCAGCCCGGCACCATCTCGACAGGCATGAAACCTGCCGCCACCGAGCCCGCCAGTCGATCAGCCATCACGTCAGCCACGGCCAGTTCACCGACCATGATGAAAGTGACGGCAGCTTCGGTAACCTTGGGCTGATTAGCCGCAACCGCCCGCAGCCTTGCTTTGGCTTCCGGCGACCGCACCGCTATAAAGCGCCAATTCTGCAGGTGGAACGCGGTCGGGGAGAATGTCGCCAAGCGCACCAGCTCACGAATTTCATCGTCGGGAATGCTTTTCGACGCATCGTAAAGGTTGGTGGTTTTCTGGCGCTCGATCGCTTCAATCACAGAGGTATTCATCGCGTTATTCCTTTAGTTGAGCATTGTTTCGTGGATCGGGGCCGCGGGCGTCTTCGGACGGTGCAGCGCATGAAATTTGATCAAGGGAGATCGGCGGCCGTCACACGCAGCACTGCCGCGCCGGTGGTTCGGCGCTCTTCGAGATCATGGTGAGCTTCGATTAGCTGGCTAAACGGATAAAGATTGCTGGGATCGACCTTGAGAATTCCCGTCGCGATTGCGTCGAATAGGTCGGCTGCGGCGATCGCCAGATCTTCTGCGGTGGACGTGTAGTGAGGGAGAATGGGCCACGTCAGATAAAGCGCGCGTGGTGCCAACTCGAACGGGTCCAGTGGTTCCGGGAATCCAGACGCCTTCCCGAATTGCACAAGCGTTCCGCGCGGCCTGAGAACCGCCAGCGACCCACGGAACGTGTCCGCCCCGACGGAGTCGAAAACAGCTGCCACGCCATTGCCTGCGGTGAACGCGAGCGCTTCGGCGACGAAGTCTTCGGAGGAATAATTGATGACGTGGTCGCAGCCGGCATGACGTGCAAGCTTCGCCTTAGCGTCGCTGGACGCTGTGCCGATCACCGTTAGACCAAGTGCTTTCGCCCATTGAACGAAAATCTGACCTACACCGCCCGCTGCTGCATGATACAGAACGGTGTCACCGGGTCGGAGCTCGAGCACCTCTTTGAGCAGATAGCGAGCGGTGAGCCCCTTTAGAAAGGCACTAGCTGCCTGGTCGTCAGAAACACCTGCCGGAATGCGGACAAGCCGGTCTGCGGAATGCAAGCGGGCCGTAGCGTAGGCGCCAAATGCGATATCGCCATAGACGACGCGGTCACCCACGCTGACGTTCTTGACGTTTTTGCCAACGGCTTCGACTACCCCGGCGGCCTCGTCGCCGATGATCGCTGGAAAGGCAGGGACCGGAAGAGTACCTCTACGATAATAAACGTCGACGAAGTTGAGACCTATGACGGTGTTGCGGATCAATGCTTCATCGTCGCCCGGCTCACCCACGACGATGTCCTCGAACCTCAGGACTTCGGGAGGACCATATTCGTGAATACGGGCGACTCTCGCGGTGGTTGGCATGACATTTCGCCTTTCAAAGCGCCAGTGATCATCGCTCGCCTGCTCGCAGAGCGGCGCGAATGTTACTTGGCAGTTGGTGGAGGATGGTCGCGGCCGGTGTGATTTGCCGCCAAGGCGGAGGACCGGCCGCGGCAGCGTCTAAAGCTTGATGCGATGTCCGCTGGCTGACGAGATCGCTGCCTGTTCAAGCAGCCGCTGCATGAAGAGGGCGTCCTCGAAGCTGGGCACGGTTCGCGAGCCGCTTGCGAGATCGCGGGCATGAACCTCGAAGAGATCGGCGAGCTCCAGCACGCCGCTAGGAAGATCAGAGGGTGGCAACCAGTTGTACGATGCGGGCACTGCGAGTGGCGCCATCTTGGTGTCCGCTACGCGGGCACCGAATAGATTATATTTTTCGCCCACGTCCCCGAACGCCGAGGTGTTGGTGATCTGCAAGTCACCATCATCACCCGTGATATCGATCTGAACGCCGGTGCCATGATGCTTCCCGCCCTCGATATGAACGGCGAACACGGCTCCGCTTGCGAGGATGCCTTGCAGCAGCAATTGATCCGGAACCTTCGTGCTGATCTCCTCGCCCGTTTCGACGATTTTGATTTCCGGCCACTGGTTGACAGAAACGGCCGAGATCTCAGTCGGACGGCCTACGATCGAGAAGAGGGGGTCCATCAAGTGCGCGCCGAAAATTGAGGTAACGCCCATGAAATTTTCGGGGAAGGCGCTCCAACGAATCGCCTTGCTGCGATTTTTGCCGAAACTGCTCACCGTCACATGCATCCTGACCGAGCGCACACGACCGACGTAGCCATCGCCGAGAAGATCCTTCAGATAGCGCAGCCCTGGCGCGAACCGGCGTTGGGTGCCGAGAATGGTTTGCACACCAGCTTTTGCCGCAAGGTCGACCAGTTCAGCCGAGGTCTTCGAGACCGGCGTCAAGGGCCACTCGCAGTACACGGTCTTCCTCGCAGCGATCGCTGCGCGTACCGCTTCCTCGTGCTGCGGACCTGTCGTGAGCACGAGGACGATGTCGACGTCTGGATGGCGAACCAATTCATCGAACGACCCGACGACATGCCTGATACCGAAGGTGTCCGCAGCAGACTGCGCGGCGTCGCGACGCTGGCTATAGACAGCCGCCATTTCATATTGCGGCATGAGGCTGAGCACGCGAACGGGGCCGTTCAAAGCCCAGTTTCCGACGCCGATCAGGCCAACACGGATGATCGTGTGGTTGGCAGAGGGGGCACTGCTGTCGGCTATCGTCGATGAGGTGGACATGGGCTTCTCCTGCTTGTTGAAGCCAATATCGGTTGTATTTGCCTCGTCGATAATTAGGCTATTCTCGATTGGACCTTTCGGGATTTGCGAGAAATGGACACGCTGGAGGCCCTCCGCCTGTACGTAGCTATAGCTGAGACGGGCAGCTTTTCAGCAGCCGCCCGCCAAGTGTCTGTTTCGACCTCAACGGTGACGGTCGCGCTTCAGCAGTTGGAAGAGCAGGCGCGTGTTAGTCTGATCACGCGATCGACCCGCAGATTGAGCTTCACGTTCGAAGGGCGACGTTTTCTCGCCGATGCTAGAAAGCTCTTGGCAGACTGGGACGCATCCATCGCCGGGGTTCAGGACGGGCCCTTGCGCGGCCCAATCCGGATGACGGCCACGCAACATTTTGGCCGGACCGAGGTAGCGCCGCTGATCGATCGCTTCCTCGACTTACACCCCGCCGTACAAATTGCGCTGCACTTGTCCGATGGTGTCGTCGATCTCGTGGAGCAGGACATTGACCTAGCACTCCGCAATGGCCCCTTGGCGGATTCGGCTCTCAAGGCTCGATTGATGCTTCGAGGGCGCCGCGTGGTGTGCGCCGCGCCATCCTATTGGGCAAGCCATGCTGCACCCAATCACCCAGATGACCTGGCCGCGCACAATTGCCTCGTCCACCCGCGCCCTGGATCGACCTTTTCTTCGTGGTCTTTCACCGTTGAGGGACGACCCGTTACGGTTCGTGTTGCGGGCGATCGCGTTGCTAACGATGGCGGCGTTCTTCGCCAATGGGCGCTCGACGGCCACGGCGTCATCATGCGAAACGATTTGGACATCCGCAAGGAGCTTGCCTCTGGCGCACTTGTCACCGCTCTCGACACGTTCGTGACTTCCAACGCCAATCTGTACGCTGTCACCGCAGGCAGCGTCTCCAGTCAGCGTGTGCGAACGTTCATCGATTTCCTGGCGAAGAATCTGGTCGCGGACTGACCTTTCCGGTGCCGCTTTAACGACATTGCTCGCAAATCCCGAAAAGTCCTGTCGACGTTCATCCGATTATCATCGTCTCGACAATGCGCGATATCCCACGTGCGCCAGAAACGACGGGCGGAGCCGCTGCCTTCGGTCTGGTGTGCTCAGCGCTGTGAGCGTGAATCGAGATGAAGGACGCCCGTGATGAAGAAGATCCCCGTCTATGTGAACCCGTACGATAAGGTCCACTTTGGACCGTCGACTGTCATGGCTCTGCACCGCTTCGGCATTTTCGATCCCGACGTCGCGCGCAGGGTCCCGACGCTGTCGCCTTTTTCTGCGAAGCTGACAGCTCATCTTCGTTTCCAAGGAATCCCCTTCGAACCCGTCGCCGAGCAGGGCGTTGGCAATGCGCCGCGTGGAAAGGTACCTTTCATCACGGTCGATGGCGTGAAAGTCGCCGATTCCGACCTGGTCATTGGCTTTCTGAAGACGGCCTTTCCAGATCCCGACGCCGGTTTGAGCGACCATCAGCGCGCTGTCGGCCACCTCGTCCAGCGGACGCTGGAGGACCACCTCTATTGGATCGCGCTGATCTACGAATTCTATGATCAAGAAGGTTCGGACTGGTTCTTCGAGCACGCCTTCGGCGGAATGGGCCCCGGCCTTCAGGGGCTGCGGGACGACATGGAAGACCGCACCTACGGGCAGGGCATCGCGCGTTATACGCCCGACGAAATCGTGGACAAGGCGTCCAAGGACCTCGCGGCCGTCGCCGAAATTCTGGGCGAAAATCGGTATCTTCTCGGGACCGACCGGCCGACGTCTTTTGACGCGGTCGTCTTCGGAATGACCATCCTGGTCTATCAGCTCCGCGAGATGCATCCCAGGCTGACCGACTACGCCCGAAGCCTCCCGAATCTCACACGGTACATCGGCAATTTGCTCGCCGAGTTCTTCCCCGACCTCGATCGCGACTTCTAGGTCTATTGCCTAGAGTTTGCGGAGTCCTGGCCCTTATTTGAAGGAAACACGCTCATGGTCGAGCAATCCATTCCGGCTGACTCCGTGTCAGCGCTTCGCGAGAGTGCTCTCGCCGCCGCTGGCGTCCGCGGCATTTTTACAAACCTGATCGACGGAAAGGGTGTCGGTGCTCGCAACACCCTGGATGTTCTTGATCCCGCCACCGGCGAGCTGCTCGCCAAAGTGCCCGACATTGAGCGCGACGGAATGGATGCAGCGTTCGCGGCCGCCCGCCGAGCCTTTTCCTCGTGGAGCAAACTGACCTGGGAGGCGCGACGATCGATCCTCGAGAAGGCGTTCGAGAACGTCAAAGCGCATCGTGAAGAGCTCGTCACCCTCCTCATGGCCGAGGGGGGCCGCCCGAGAAGCCTCGCCCTGTGGGAAGTCGCGGCTGTTTTGGATGACTTCGCGCCGGGCGTTCTCGCGCAAAGCCTTCCCGACGTGGAAACCACCCAACCGGGCGTTGGCCGGGTCACCCGGCACTATGCGCCCCTCGGTGTCGTCGCGGCCATCAGTCCCTGGAATCTGCCATTACTTCTATCGTACGACAAGGTCGTTCCCGCCCTGATCGCGGGCAACACAGTCGTCCTGAAGCCGTCTTTCTACACACCGCTGACCGTGTTGCGCGTCGCGGAACTGGTGCGCGACATTCTCCCCGCCGGCATCCTGAACGTGGTGACTGGAGGCGACAATGTCGGCCCCTGGATGACGTCCCACCCCGAAGCCGACAAGATCTCGTTCACGGGCTCCACTCAGACCGGCCGGCGGGTTTTCGAGTCCGCCTCCCAGACGCTGAAGCACCTGACCCTCGAGTTGGGCGGCAATGACGCCGGGATTGTGCTGCCGGACGTCGACGTTGATGCGGCGATCGCTCCCATTTTCTGGGGGATGTTCTTGGTAAACGGTCAGGGTTGCATCACGATCAAGCGGCTGTTGGTGCATGAAAGCCGCTACGATGAAATGGCCGCGGCGCTCTCGAAATTTGCCGCCGAGCAAGTCCTGGGCGATGGATTCGATCCCGCCACCACGATCGGGCCCATCCAAAACCGGGCGCAACTTCTGCGGCTGCAGGCGACCTGGGCGGCCATTCAAAAAGATAGTGTCGCCGTTCTTTACCGCGGCGATGAGATCGAAGGGAAAGGCAATTTCTTTCCAGTCACGATCCTCGACAACCCATCGCCCCACGCCGACTACGTGAAGCTCGAAAACTTCGGTCCTCTGAGGTCGCTGATCAAGTACGGCACCATCGACGAGGCGATCGAGATCGCCAATTCCACAGACTACGGGCTTGGGGGATCGGTTTGGGGCCGCGACCCGGCCGAACTGGACGCGGTCGCTCATCGGATGGAGGCCGGGACGGTTTGGATCAACCAGCACTTGGTCGTAAATCCGAACGTGCCGTTCGGCGGTAACAAGGACTCGGGCTTTGGCGTGCAGTATGGCGCCGAAGGCCTGAAGGAATATTGTTACTTGCGGGTGATTTCAGCCAAGACCTGAGGTCCATATCCGCGATTTGGCGTGAACTGCAACGGTCCCTATCGGTTCACGCCAACGCCAAAATCCCGCCCTGTTTCAGCCGTCCCTCGCGCCAGCAATTGAAGCGGCCGGGAGATCAACCAGGAAGAAACCAAATGACCTCAGTGTCCGATACCTTTGACTACATCGTAGTGGGAGCAGGCAGCGCCGGCTGCGTCGTGGCCAGCCGCCTGGTCAAAGACCATGGGGCGACGGTGTTGCTTTTGGAGGCCGGGCCGCTCGACGACAATATGCTGATCCACATGCCCGCTGGCGCCGTCAAAATCGTGTTCGGCAAATCGCCCTACATCAAGCGCTACACCTCGACGCCCCAGCCCGCGCTCGAGGGTCGAGCCGTCGACATCATGCAAGGGAACGTCGTTGGCGGGGGAAGCTCGGTGAACGTTATGACCTACGCTCGCGGCTCCAAGGACGACTATGACCGTTGGAACACGTTGTCCGGCGATGCGGGCTGGGGCTGGGATGACCTGGTCCCCTACTTCCGCAAGCAGGAGGGCAACGTCAGGCTGGAGAATGCCGCGCACAGCGGAGACGGGCCTCTCAAGGTTTCCGACCCGGCCTACATCTCCGAGGCCGCCAACATCTTCGTCCGGACGTTGCAAAAACTGAAAGTCCCTTTCACCGACGATTTCACGGGCGGTGAGCTGCACGGCGTGGGGTACGAACAATCGACGACCTTTCGAGGAAAACGCCGCAGCTCGGCGGACTCGTTCTTGAGGCCGGTGATCGGCGACGAGCGGTTGACCCTGGTTACCGAAGCGAGGGCCAACCGGGTGCTGTTCGACGGTCAGCGGGCGATCGGGATCGAATACGTCAAAGACGGGAAGGTCCATCAGGCGAAGGCGACGCATGAAGTCGTCTTGACGGCCGGGGCGCTCGCCACGCCCAAGCTCCTGATGCTTTCAGGGATCGGACCCGCCGATCACCTGGCCCAGTTCGACATCCCAATCGTCGCCGACCTGCCCGGCGTCGGCCAGAATCTGCAAGATCACAACGAAGTCTTTCTGTCTCTTTCGACGAAGGGCCCGTTTGGTTATTTCGGCGAGGACGCAGGGATCAAGCTGATCCGGAACGTCATTCAGTATTTCGCTTTTGGCACAGGCCCTATCGCTTCCACGGGATCCGAGACGATGGCGTTCGTCAATTTGGACGATCCCGCCGGGCCGCCCGATATCCAAATCTATTGCATTGGTCTGATGTGGCCGACACTGACGGTCAAGCCACGCAACGCCGTTACGCTTCTGGCCAATTTGGTTCGCCCGCTTTCCTACGGGTCCGTCCGCTTGAAATCGGCGCTTCCAGAGGATGACGCTGAGGTCGATCCGAATTGGATGAGCGATCCAGAGGACACACGACGCCTATTGAAGGCGCTAAAGTATCTCCGGACGATCGTCGCAACAGCACCGTTCATTGACATCGTGGAAGAAGAGCTGTCGCCGGGACAGGCAATAACGGACGACGCGGAGCTCGTCGAATACATGAAAGCGACGACGCAGAGCAACTTTCACCCGGTCGGCACCTGCCGAATGGGTAGGGCGGAAGACCCCACGACCGTGGTCACGCCCGACTTGCGGGTCAAGGGGATAGACGGCCTTCGGGTCATGGACGCCTCCATTATGCCCAGGATCATCAGCGCCAACACGAACGCCACCGTCATGGCGGTCGCCGACAAGGGCGTCGATCTTCTGACTGGGACCTACACAGGGCGCGTTGCCGCCGCGCAGTAACCGGACGCCTTGGCCCTGGAAGCTCGCGGCAATTTCGGTCGAGGCGACGGCCTGTTTGGTATGGCGGATCATCGAAAGGTGGCCAGACAATCGCTGGTGGCCATCGATCCTCGATTTAATGCCGATCCACCAGTTTTCGATTACAAGAAACCGTTCCGGTTCTAACAGGAGGAAAAACTGACAGTGCGTCGCCGTGACGACCGCAAGCGGGCGATCGGTATCGGGCGCCACGCCACCATACTAAGGACAAACAGGGGTTCGTCGTGTCGGTGGTTGCGTTGGATTCCTCCCTGGGCACCATTTTCCCAGACAGATGCGTCAACGCGACCGGGCCGCGGCGACACAGAGACCACACTTCAGGGCCGCACCTCCCCGCTGCGCGACAGCGACACAAGCAGGGCGCCCGCCGCCGTCGCCGCCGCGAGATAACCAACGGCGCCGAACGGGCCGAAGCCGTCGACCAGAATGCCGCCAACGACTGCGCCGACCGTGATCGCGACCTGGAAGGCCGATACAAGCAGGCCACCGGCAGATTCGGCTTCGTCCGATGCTACCCGCACCATCCATGTCTGGAAGCCAACCGGGAGCACGCCGAAGGCAAAACCCCAGAGGCCAACCGCGACGCCCGAGACAAGGCCCGAGCTGCCAAAAACAAGAAGCACCAGCGCGAGCACGGCGATGGCTGCAGATCCAGTGACGATCGCTACCTTCGCGCTGCGGACGACAAGCGTGCCGCCCGCGAAATTGCCGAGGAAACCGCCCACGCCATAAGCCAGCAGGACGAGTGAAATCGTCGTGACCGGAAGCTTTGGCACTTGCTCGAGGAAGTGGCGGACGTAAGTGAAACCGGCGAAATGGCCCGAGATGCTGATGGCGACTGCGATCATCACGAGCCGGACACTTGGCCGCCGCATCAATACAAAAAGCGTGCGCACATCCGGCGACGTGAGCGGCGGCAAGCGCGGCAGCGTCAGCACCTGAAAGACCAGCACGACGGCGCCGACCACAGCCGCAAGCAAAAACACGTTCCGCCACCCCCAGAGATCGCCAAGATATGCCCCGATCGGCGCAGCGCTGACTGTGGCAATCGATACTCCGCTGAAGATCAGTGAGATCGCGCGCGGCAGCGCGTCCGCCGGGACAAGCCGCATCGCGGTAGCCGTTGCCATCGCCCAAAAGCCGCTGAGACTGATGCCGAGCAACGTGCGGGCGAACAAAAGTATCGTCAGGTTGCTTGCTGTCGCCGACAGCAGATTGGATACGATCAACAGCACCGTCAGCGACCACAGGACGACGCGGCGATCCATGGCGCGTGTCACGATGGCTGTTGCAAGCCCGGCGACGATCCCGACAAGGGACGTCGCTGTCACCACCTGCCCGGCAGCGCCGACCGAGACACCGAGATCGGCGGCGATCGGCGTAAGCAGGCTGGCAGGCAGGAACTCAGCAGTGACCTGGCTGAACGCGCCCAGCATCAAGGAGACGACAGCCGCCCACGCCGATGCAGTCGGCGCATTGGTTATTGGAGAAACATCGGCAGCAAGTGCGGCATTGGCGGAATCGGGCATGATCGTCTCCAGAGGGAACGCCCATAGATGGACGTGACCGTTTGGAGTTTCCATGCTAGGAAACCCGCAATGCTTGATAATTCGTCCAAAGATACCTCCACGCACCCCCTCACTGAGATGCTCCGGGGGCTGAAGCTCGAGGGCGTCGATTACGCGCGCTGCCGCATGACGGCACCGTGGGGTCTATTATTTCCCGCGCAGTCAAAGGCCCAATTCCACTTCGTCGCGGGACGAGGCTGCTGGCTGCGAACTCCCGACGGCACGTGGGTCCCCCTTGAAGAAGGTGATGCGGTCTTGCTGCCGCGCGGCGCGGAACACGCATTGGCGAGTTCGCCTGATGCCTTCCCCGCGCCCGTGGAGCATTGCCACTTCGAGCCGGTTTGCTGCGGCATCCTCGACACCTGCAGCGACGGCAATAGCGATGGCGAAGAAACCGTGCTGTTCGGTGCCGGCATGACCTTCAACCTCGACAGCCAGCATCCCCTGCTTCTGATGATGCCTGAGCTGATGCAGATGCACGAACTCGCCACCGACGAGCCCGCCATCCCGCATTTGCTCGAGGCCATGACCGCCGAACTCGCGCTGGATCGCGTCGGTGCGGGTGGAATGCTGACGCGGCTGGCCGATGTCGTTGCCGCGGCGCTGATTCGCAACTGGGTGGAGAAAGGCTGCGGCTCCGAAGGTTGGGTCGCGGCAGCGCGCGACCCAGGTATCGGGCGCGTTCTCGCCGCGATCCATCGCGATCCGACCGGGGATTGGACAGTCGAGGCGCTGGCGGACGTCATGCATGCGTCTCGCTCGGCATTTGCGTTGCGCTTCGCCAATGTGGTCGGCCAAACGCCTGCCCGGTACGTGGCGCAGTTGCGGATGCAGGAAGCAAAGCAGTGGCTGCTTCGCGACCGCTTGAAGATCGCGGTCGTCGCACGCCGGCTTGGATATGAATCGGAAGCAGCGTTCAGTCGTGCCTTCAAGCGTATCATCGGCGCGCCGCCAAGCTATTTTCGCGCTGCACCGATTGCGGCTGACCACGGGGAACGGCCGGGTCGGACAGATCGCCCATCTGACAATTGAATGCGATCGAGGGCCTCTTGGGAAGTCCGGCGCTCGGCCTTCTCGGCGGCTACTTGAGTCTCTGGCAGACGGGCGCCGACTGCGAACCGGGACGCCAGGTCAGCTTGGGTGACCTAGCGCGCGGGCATTCAGCGCGCTCACTGTCCGCTGGACCTGCGTGATCAATCGCAAGATCGCTGAATTGAGTGCACCGTCACCGCAATCCCCCGAATTCCGTCGTGACGCACTTGCCGGGTCGGCAGCGATGACATCAGAAAACGACGAAAATTTCAGAATCGGCCAATCGGGCTAACAATCGGCTAGCCGAATTCTGCATCGGGCGAGAACGAGCCTGCCGCGTCCGGTAGCTTTCTTTGGGGATGGCGGCGCCGGAGTCGGACCGGAGCGGTGAAACGCCGCGCACGGTAGAAGTCACCTCGCGGTTGCGCCAGCCAGTGGCTCGTGTCAAGGATGTGCCGCATAACATCAGCTACGTCATTTGGGGCTTGTAGTCGGATGGATGACAGGACGCGGTCGTTACGCTCGCTCGTCATCGAACGGCCCCCACCGGCCGGGCCTTCGTCACGGCGGCAAAGATGGCTGCTGCCAGCCGTGGGGATAACGGTCTCCCTGCTTGTGCTGGGAAGCGGCGCAGCGTTTTGGCTCGTCGGTTCGTTGCCGTCCGCGCAGGCACCGGCAGCCGAGGTCCCATCCACCCAGATCGCACAACAGGAGCATCCAGCCCAACCAGCCGCGCCCAGCGCGGGCAGTCTGATCGCGTCCGGATATGTGGTGGCGCGCCGGAAGGCGACGGTCGCGGCCGAGGTCACGGGCAAGGTCGTCGAACTGCTGGTCGACGAGGGCATGGTGGTGGAGGCCGGCCAGGTTCTCGCCAGGCTCGACGATGTCCTGGCGGACAAGGACTACGCGCTGGCGCAGGCACGCGCCGAGGCCTCCGATGCGGCCGTGGCCGCGATTGCGGCCGACTTGGCCGACGCCGAACGAATCCTCAATCGAACTCAGACGCTGTCGGGGAAAAATTATGCCACCGAGGCCGATCTGACCAAGTCGCAGGCGAGAGCCGGCGTGCTGCGTGCCCAGCTCCGCCAGGCGCAGGCTCAGCTGGCGGCGGCGCGACTCGAAGCCCAGCGCTCCGGCGAGGTGCTCGGCAAGCACCGGATCCGCGCCCCGTTCACCGGCATCGTGGTCGAGCGCAGCGCGCAACCCGGCGAGATGATCTCGCCACTGTCGGCCGGCGGCGGCTTCACCCGCACCGGCATCTGCACCATCGTCGACATGGACTCGATCGAGATCGAGGTTGACGTCAACGAAGCCTCGATCGGCCGCCTGCATGCCGGCACCCGCGTCGAAGCCGTACTCGATGCCTATCCGGACTGGCGCATCCCAGGCGCCGTCATCGCCATCGTGCCGACCGCCAATCGCGAGAAGGCGACCGTCAAGGTTCGTGTCGGCATGGATGTGAAGGACACGCGCGTTCTGCCGGACATGGCGATCAAGGTGACCTTCCGGGAAGACGCCGCGCCTGCGGCGGCACAGTCCGATTCCTCCTCAACCAGCGAGAGCAGTACCCATGTCATCGCCAAATAGCCCGATGGTTGGCATCGTCGATCTTTGCAAGCGCTACACCAAGGGCAAGGAGACGATCACCATCTTCAATGGTCTCAACCTTGCTATTCCACGCGGCGATTTCGTCGCCATGATGGGACCGTCGGGGTCCGGCAAGACCACCTTGCTCAATCTGCTCGGTGGCATCGATCGGTCCGACACCGGCGAGATCGAGGTCGCCAGTGAACGCCTTGACCGCCTGTCCGAGAGCGAACTTTCGCGCTGGCGGGCATCCCACATCGGCTTCATCTTCCAGTTCTACAATCTGATGCCGATGCTGACCGCGGCGCAGAATGTCGAATTGCCGCTGTTGCTGACGCGGCTCGGCCGAAAGGAGCGGCGCCAGCGGGTCGAGACCGCGCTCGGCGTGGTCGGGCTAGCCGACCGGGTCAAGCACTATCCCAAGGAAATGTCGGGCGGGCAGCAGCAGCGCGTCGCCATCGCGCGCGCCATCGTCTCCGACCCGGCCCTGCTGTTGTGCGACGAACCGACCGGAGATCTCGATCGTGACACCGCTGACGAGATCCTGTCGATCCTGCAGGTGCTCAACCGGGATCTCGGCAAAACCATCGTCATGGTGACCCACGACCCGGCGGCGGCGCGATACGCCAAGAGATCGCTGCATCTCGACAAGGGCAACTTCATCGAGAAGGAGCTCGCGGCGTGAACGACTTGGTCTTGATTCGCAAGAACCTGTTCCGCCGGAAATTGCGGGCGATTCTGATGATGGTGTCGATCCTGATCGCATTTGCGATTTTCGCCGTGCTGGCGAGCTTCGAACGCGCCTTCAACGCAGGCCAGGACCGCGCCACGCCGGACCGCTTGGTGGTCCTCAACAAAATCAACTTCACCCAGCCCTTGCCGATTTCCTACTACAATCGTGTTGCTGCCGTCGACGGCGTCGCCCAGATCAACCACTTCAGCTGGTTCGGGGGCTATTATCAGGAACCGAGGAATTTTGTCGCTGCCTTTGCGGTGGATCCGGAGAACTGGATGAAGCTTCGCGACAGCGACTTCGTGTTTTCACCCGAGATACGCGCCGCCTTCATCCGCGAGCGCACCGGCGTTCTGGTCGGGGCGCGAATGATGGAGAAGTGGGGCTGGAAGATCGGGGATCATATTCCGATCTCGAGCAACATCTGGTCCCAGAAGAATGGCTCTCACGCCTGGGACTTCACCATCATTGGCAGCTTCACCGCCCGCATTCCGCAGGCCGACACCAACGTCATGGTGATGAGCTACGACTATTTCAACGAGACGCGCTCGTTCGGCAAGGACCTGATCAGTTGGCTGGCGCTGCGCACCACCTCTGTGGCCGCCAACGAGCGCGTGACCAACGCCATCGACGGGATGTTTGCCAATTCCCCCTACGAGACGAGGACCGACAGCGAGAAGGCCTTCAGCAAGGCGTTCGCCGCTCAGCTCGGCAACATCGCGCTGATCGTCGAACTGGTGGTCGGGGCGGCTTTCGTGACGATCCTGATGATCGTCGGCAACACCATGGTGATGACTGTGCGCGAGCGCACGCGCGAGATCGGCGTGTTGAAGACGCTGGGCTTTTCTGGTGGCCGCATCTTGCGCATGGTGCTTGGCGAATCGATCCTGTTGGCGCTGCTCGGCGGCCTGCCCGGCCTCGGCGTCGCGCTCCTTCTGATCGCCAGAGTGCGGGACAGCCTGATGAGCTTCGTTCCGACGCTGTCGCTATACCCCGATATCGTTGCAGCGGCGGTTGGACTGATGGTCGTGTTCGGTATCATCACAGGTCTCGTACCGGCGCTCAACGCGATGCGCCTCAATATCGTCACCGCGCTAGGCCGGAACTGACTCGATGCGCTCGATTTTCCTGCAGATTCTCGCCGTCACCACCATCAACCTCAAGAGCCTGCCGCAGCGTCTGTGGCTGTCACTAGCGACTGTGATCGCTGTCGGCCTCGTCGTCACGGTACTGCTGGCTTTCCTCGCCATGGCCAATGGGTTCCAGCGCACCATCGCGGACTCCGGCGCGGAGGACATCGCTGTTGCGTTACGCAGCGGTTCGCTTTCGGAGATCAACAGCGTGGTCCTGCGCGATCAAGTCAGGCTGATCGAGGATGGTCCTGGCATCGCCAGGGGCGCCGACGGCAAACCGCAGACTTCAGGCGAACTCTACCTGACGGTCGATGGAACCAAGCGCAGCACCGGGACCAAGGCGAGCCTGCCGCTGCGCGGTCTTGGCCCCCAGGGCCCCGCGCTACGCCGCGGCGTTGTCATCACCGCCGGCCGGATGTTCAATCCGGGCACCAACGAGATCATTGTCGGCAAGGCGCTGGGCAAGGAGTTCGAGGGCTTTGATCTCGGCCAGACGGTGACCTTCAACAGCACGCGGTGGACGGTGGTCGGAATCTTCGCCGCCGATGGCAGTGTGTTCGAATCTGAGATATGGGCCGATCTGCCGGTGCTGCAGAGCCTGTTCAAGCGCGTCGGCGCCGTCCAGACCGTACGCGCGCGGCTGATCAACCCGGCGGCGATCGAGGCGCTGCGCGCATACAGCGACAGCGATCCTCGTCTCAAGCTCGACGTGATGTCCGAGGCCGCCTATTTCGCCCAGCAGGCGTCGAATACGTCGGACCTGATCCAAAAGCTCGGCTGGCCCCTGGCGATCGCGATGGCGTTCGGCTCGCTGGCGGGTGCGCTCAACACGATGTACTCCTCGGTCGCGGCGCGGGCGACCGAGATCGCGACCCTGCGCGCGATCGGGTTCAGCGGCTTTTCGACCTTCGTCGGCACGCTGGTCGAGTCGCTGATCCTGGCTGCGGTCGGCGGCGTGATCGGGGCCGCGGCCACCTATCTGGTCTTTGACGGCTTCACTGCCTCGACCATTGGCGGAAGTTTCAGCCAGGTGGTGTTCAATTTCCAGCTCAGTCCGCGCCTGATCGGCCAGGGTCTGTTGCTCGCGCTCGTCGTCGGCTTGTTCGGCGGACTGTTTCCCGCGCTCCGCGCCGCCCGCATGCCGATCGTTGCCGGGCTCTACGGATCGTAGGCTTGCCGAACATCGGGAAGATTTCCCAACGCACTGCGGGCAGGGCTCGTTGGACTGCGCTTCCCTGCTCTGATCCGATCCGGCTGAACGGCTTTCTCGGGGGCGGCGCGATGAGTTCGCTCTTCGGCTAGCGAAGAAGCATGCATGTCGTGAACAGCGCCCCGGATCCACGAGCACCGCTCCAGCGATGGGTTGCAGCGATGAGCAAGAGCTTGCGCACGAATGCTGCCAGAGCGGCAATCCTTGTGGCCGGACTTTTCATCGCGCCCGCCTTGCTCGCCGGTGATCGTCAATATGGTCCAGGCGCAGGTGATACTGAGATCAAGATCGGCCAGACGATGCCCCATAGCGGTCCGCTTTCGGCATCCTCCGTGATCGGCAAGGTGCAGGCAGCCTATTTCCGCATGATCAACGATCATGGCGGCGTCAACGGACGCAAGATCACCTTGATTTCCTACGACGATGCGGCAACGCCGTCCAAGACCGTCGAGCAGGTCCGCAAACTCATAGAGAGCGACGATGTGTTGTTCACATTCCAGACGCTCGGCAATGCCTCGAACATCGCGGTCCAGAAATATCTCAATGACCGCAAGATCCCTCAGCTTTTCGTGGCCGGGCGGTCGACGCGTTTCGAGGATCCGATCAACTTCCCCTGGACGACGGGATTTGCTCCCAATCTGCGCACGGAGGTTCGCGTTTACGCGCGCTTCATCCTGGATAACTATCCGAATGCCCGAATCGGCCTGCTCTATCAGAACGATGAGAGCGGCAGGGATTATCTGACCGGGTTGAAGGAAGCGCTCGGCGCAAGAGCAGCCGAACTCATCGTTAGTGACGTTTCATACGATGTGTCGGACTCGACGGTCGACTCGCAGGTCGTGCGCCTCAAGGCGGCCGGTGTCGACGTCCTCGTCAACATGGCTGCCTCGAAATTCGCCGCCCAGGTCATCAGAAAGATGGCGGAGCTTGATTGGAAGCCCGTTCACCTTCTTGGCGTCGGCTCGTCCTCGATCGACGCGGTCCTGAGTCCCGCGGGCATCGAGAACGCAAAGGGCATCATCTCGGCGAGCTCGTTCAAGGAAGCCGATGACCCGACCTGGCGTGATGACGAAGGCATGACGCGATGGAGCGCCTTCATGGACGGTTATTATCCGGGAGGCGACCGGAAAAGCATCTTCACGGTCTACGGCTATAGCGCCGCTGAGCTGCTGGTGCAGGTCCTGAAGCAATGCGGCGACAATCTCTCGCGCGAGAATGTCATGGCGCAAGCGACGAGCCTGAAAAACATGAAACTTGATCTGCTGCTCCCGGGGCTCTCCGTCAACACCGGCCCGACCGACTATCGCGTGGTCAAGGAGTTCCGAATGATGCGTTTCACGGGCGATCGATGGGAGGCGTTTGGGCCGATTGTCACCGATTGATCCGTGCGGCTGTTAGCGGCCTTCTATCCCGGCCCCGCCCCCTTCTTCCCACGCCCCAGCGCAAACTGCCCTACTGGGCCCTCGACGTGGAATTCCAGTCCCGTCATTCTTGCAAACAGCTCGATGTTGTTGGTGCCGATGGCGCAGCCGTTGAGGCCCATGTCGGTGGCGGCCAGGTAGAACGTCTGGAGCAGGCAGCCAGTGTCTTTCAGGATCAGCGAATAGGCGATCGAAGAGTATTTCCAGGAGATCCGCCCGAAGCGCGCGGCGATCGTGATCAGGATCTGCGGCGGACCGGATGCGTCCATGGCGAACTCGGCGGCCATCGAGAGCGCCCGGAGTTGCTGGGCGGAGGCGTCGATCGCGACCAGGGCGTGGCCGCCGGCGTCGTAGTGATACAGTCCACGCGCAAGCCCCTCGCAGTTCGAGACCGTCAGGTACAGCTCCAGCTCATACGCGCTGCCGGCCGCCGGATACGGCCTCGAGCTGTAGGTGACCTCCGGGCCACTATCGGCATCTGCGCCGCTCTTCCATTCCGACAGCACGCGGGCGGTGGTGTCGAGAAACTGCGCGAGCTCGGCGAGCGTGACCGGATGCTGGTCGTCGAAATCCCGTGTTGAATGGCGCGCGCGCAACAGTTTTGCGAAGGGCGACGCCGGCTCCGACGTCGCGAATTTGCGCAGCGAGATTGTCTTGCCGGGCCAGGGCGGGCGCACGGCTGGCAGCGGCGGAATAGCCCCCGCATGCGCGTAGGTGCCGCCGACCGGATTGGCGTGCCGGCCCTCCGTGCTCCGCGCGTGAAACACGAGGTCGTGGAAATCCCAGAGAGCGAGATTGCGGTCGCGTTCGTTCGCCCCAGGGCCGTCTCTGTCTTTCGCATCGAGCCTGATCAGCATCTCGCTGTCGAGCAGCAATCCGAGCAGATCGAGGTTCAGGGAGGCCATCTGCTTGCGAAGCTTGCCGATCTGTTGCGGCTGCGACAGGGCCGCCAGCGTGGCGGCGATGGCGGGATCGCAGATCCGGAACAGCGCGCCGGCGCGCGGCGATTCCAGCACCATCTCGTTGCCGCGCCGGCGCAAATAAGCGAAGCGCGACAACGCGACCGTATCGCTGCTCGACAGCTTTGCGCGTTGCGGCCAGTAGTCGGAAATCTGTGGTTCGATCACCACCAAATCCTGCGCGTCACGGGGAGAGAACAGGCGATAGTCGAGCAGCCCATGCTGCGCCAGTCGCCGCACCAGAGCATGAACCTGTCGCGCGAGGGCGCTCTTGCCGGCAAGGGAGGCGAGCGGCAAGCCGATGGCGAGATGCCCTGCGCGAGCGATGGCCGCTGGACTGAATTGTCCGAGACTAACCGAATAGTCGTTCGAGACCGCGGCAATGCTTCCGTCGGCCTGCATGTGAAGGGAGAAGCGGCCGTTCAGTCGGCCGGCGATGATTGGCGCTATTGTCCTCGTAGGCTTTTTCCGGGGAGCGCGCAACGAGACCAGCCTTCAGGTGTGTGGCAGGAACGGAGTCAGTTCGCTTTCCAGTCGCGGGCGATCCAAGAGCCCAAGCTTCACCGGGACATCGTAAAGCCGGCCGGGCCCGAAGCGGCGATAGAAATGCCGCAAGCCCGGGACGAGCACCCTGACTACGGGCACCTCGACGTCGGGGCGGGTCTGGTCGAGCACGAGGAAATCGTATCCTGCGCGAGTTGCGATCTCGACGCAGGCATTGACCTGGTCGCGCGTGTTGTCCGCAACTGTGATGCCAGGCGCGGGCGGGATAATCGGATTGTCACTCGGGATCAGGAACGGATAATCGTCCAGCCGCAGCGGCGTGACACCGTCAAGCGTCGACTTCTCACCGCTTCCGCCGCCCATCATCCCGATCGACATGAACTGGGTCAGTTCGGTGAGCGAACGCAGCAAGGCGATACGGCGATCGAAATGCGAGCCGGACCCGAACTCGATGTTCTCGTGTCCGTTCTGCATCCAGTGCATGATCGCAACATAGGAGGGAATGCCGAGATCGCTGGTGATGTCGAGCACCCAGAGCCGGCGCCCCCCATCGGCAAACTGGCTCTGGAGATCCCGCACATAGGAATCCTCGAATTGCGTGAGATCAAGTTCGGCGCGCCGCACGCGGTTGTACCACCAGATCGCGTAGGCATCGCGTTCGACCAGCTCGAGGAAGCCTTGAACGATGGCCTCCTCGCGGGTGTTGCCGGCCGCGCATCCGTTGGAATCCGTGTGGAAGCCGCCATAGAAGAAATACAGCAAGCCGGTCGGAAGATATTTGAAACGCTTGTCGCGTAACGACCAGACCGGCGACCATTCGGTCCTGGTCGCGGGATCGAACGGCTCGGGAACCGGATGTGAATCGTCCGGCAGCGGGACATGCCTGTTTTGAAACTGCGCATCGCTGAAGAACTGGACGTCGTTGGGAAGAAGCGCGTCACCGGGAGCGAAATCGGCAAAGCGGCGCGTCGTCCTGATCTCGTCACCCTGGAAAATGCCGGAGTAGCGCTCGATCGACTCCATCAGCGCACTGGCCTCGCCCTGCTCGGCGGTCGAGCCCTTGCCGAAGCTGCCGCCGCTCAGGCCGGACCTGAGCTGGTCGATGTTCCAGGCCGGCGCAGAGAAATTGTGGTGCGCGAAGAAATTGGTGTTCATCGGCAGGTCGGCCTCGATCCGCTCGAGCCGCGACACCACGCCGGTCAGTGGGCTGACGTGCTTGCGGAACCGCGCCACGGTCGCTCGCGACGTCACGGTGCGATATCCGCCGCTGGTCATGACGAGCTTTCTGCCCTCGGCAAGCTCGATCGGCACCGCTGCCCGCCGCGGATTCCTGAGCTTCTTGCTGCCGCAGGTCGAGCATTGCGGTCGCTTCGCGACGTAGTGCTTGGCGATGGCAGCCCCGGTCAGGTCGAAGCTTGCGATGTGATCGCTGAGATCGGTACGAAATCCGGAGGCGACCGCCTTTGCGATTTCGACAGCAGCGAAGTGGATCGCGGTCTCGCCTACGGTGTCGCTGACCAGCGGCGATATCGCGACCGCTTGCGCCGCGCCGCGGTCGAGAAATCCCTTGATCTCGCGATTGCGGATCATGCGATCGTGCAGGCAGGTCCAGCAGGCGCTCTCGCCCGGCCTGAACACAGGTCCCACCAGCGGAAACACGCCGGACGGCTGCACCAGCAGCCAGGGCGTCCCGCCGGCGACGCGCTCCCCGTTCACCTCAGCGAGCTGCTGTTCGAGGTAATCGTTCACGAGCGTGATGATGAGCCTGGGCGATCGCTTGGTGATGTGAACCCCGAGCCTGCTCAACGCCGCGCTCAGTTCGCCCGCGCCTTTGACATCGATCGATTCGACCCGCACAGGCCAATGGCGCAGGTTCTCTTCGGCGACCTCCGGAGGCAGGCCGAGGCTTGCCCAATAACCATCAACGGCGCCTGCGTAGGCGTGCGATGCTGCGCTGACGACGTAGCGGCGCTCCAGCAGCCGCCTGATCGCTTCCTCGATCTCGATGACAGGAAAACGCTTCGAAAGCTGGCGGACGATTTCGGGCGCAGACTTGCCGTTCTTTCCGATTGCGCTCGCCAGGGCGCAATAGAGCTCGCCGTGCAGGAAGAACTTGCGGTTCTCGGAATAGAGACAGACCGCATTGGGAGGAAGCAGATAGGCGGTGAAGTTGGGTGCGAATCGCAAAATGTCCTTGCGGGTCTGCTTCGCAGCGCTGCTCTTTCGCTTGACTGTCATCGGGTCAGCACGCGGATCCTGTTGCCGTCATGTCCGATTGCCGGCGCACGACGGCCGCCTGGCGCGGCCCGATTTGTGCGCCGAGTGCGACCGGCCTTCGAATAAGTTGGAACACACTCGCTCGCCATCGGCAAGCTGAGGAGCCGGCGAAACGAACCCCGTGGCGACAACAGCAAATCGGCCGGGTCGTTAGCGAACCCGGCCAATGAAATTACGACCTGTCGATGTCTGGTCAAGAAGCGCCAGCGCCTAGCACCAGCGGCAGCGACCCCACGATGCGCAGCACCCTGTGCATGCCACCGGCGCAACAACGGCGCAGCCAATGCCAACGCCACAACCGACGCCGCAGCGGCAGGCCCTGCAGCCCGCGCAGCCCCGGCAACCTCTGCAACCGCCGCAACCTCTGCAGCCACCGCATCCGCGCGCTAGCAGCACGCCGCTGAAGGTTTTTTCATCGCCGGCGAGGTGGAAGGTGGCGAGGTTGACGTCGGCGAGTTCTTCCTCGCTGAGCGCGTTGAACTGGCCGGGCGTAAAATTCAGTTTTTGTTGAGGCTCGTCTGCCGGCACCGCGGACGCCATCGCGCTTCCCGCCAGCGAAAAAGTCAGTCCGGCGAATCCGAGCGCCGGTACTGCAGCTTTGGTCATTCGCTTCTTTTTCGAAGCTTGCTTCGGTCGCTGCATGGCCGCATCCTCCATGGGTCGAAGAACGATCTTCTACGATCATCGTACGCCGAGCAATCAACGCGAGCAAGATTCACGTGAACACGAAATGTAATGGCGCTCGTTCAGATTACATTCATCTTCATGAATGGCATTGCCGCAAATTCCTGTCCAGATTCCTGTTCAGATTCCTGTCGATGTCACCGGGCTGCGGCGCATGATGCAGTGCGCAACCGTCTGTCCGTCCGAACGGGGAGACTAGCTTGGTCGATCAACTCGGATGCTTCGTTTGGTATGAGCTTCTGACGACGGATATGCCGTTGGCGGCTGCTTTTTACGCCGGGGTGGTCGGCTGGGCTGTGAAAGATGCCTCGAGCCCGGAACTGGCCTACACGCTGCTGACTGCAGGCGACACTCCGGTCGTCGGGCTCATGGATCTCCCCGAAGAAGGGGTGCGAATGGGAGCAACGCCGAGATGGCTCGGCTACGTCGCCGTCGATGACATGGATGCGCGGGTCGCGCAGATCCGCCGGCTTGGGGGCGCGATCCTGGTCTCGCCGACCGATAGCAACATCGGCCGCATCGCGGTGGTCGCCGATCCGCAAGGAGCGAATTTTGCGCTGGTCACCGGGCTGACATATGGCCAACCGCAACAGAGCGGATTGGACCAGCCCGGGCGCGTGGGCTGGCATGAGTTGCTGGCTGAAGACCGAAGCAAGGTCTTTCCGTTTTACGGCAAGCTTCTCGGCTGGCAACAGGCCTCCACTGAGGCCGACCCGACAAGCGTGTATGAATTGTTTTCGGTGGCCGGGCAGACGATCGGCGGCATGCTCACCAAGCTTCCGAGCGTATTGCAGGCGTGTTGGCTCCACTACTTCAATGTCGACGACGTCGGCGCGGCAGCCCGGCGGGTCCATGAAGGCGGGGGCCGGGTTCTTCTGGAGCCGATCGAGTTGCCCGATGGTTGCTGGATCGTGCGATGTGTCGATCCCCAGGGCGCCCTGTTTGCGCTGCAGGGGGCGTGGGATCAGAAGGGCATCGCGCGGTCCTCTGCCCCGGAGGTCACCTGGTCCGCCAAATGGGGTGACATTGCTTCAAAGGGCAGGATGGTGCTTCCCAAGACGAAGCGCTAGGACGAGACGTTTCGCGGGTCATCGCTCCTGTTATTTCAGGCCACCTTGTGAGCCGGGAACCCCACTTTTCAGCTCAGCCGCGCACGGCGTGGCGTGTTGCTGATCCGGAACCGGATCGCGCCCGCCGTTTCCTGGCATTCCGCTTGCTCAGTCAACACCAAAGCCAGGCCTCAGTGAGGAGGCCGTTTCAGGTTGAGGCATGTGATGCAGGAAGTGTCCCGTTCTGGTGCTGATGGTGAGCTCCGGCTCGACGCGTTGATCGCAGATTTGTGGTGGCGCGTCCGGCTGCTTAATACCGACATTCTCGAGGAAGAGGCTAGGGCTGGGGTGTTCGACGCGCGAGAGCCGACCTATCCGCCGCTCGCAGCGAACCTTCGCGCACGACGCGACAATCTGGTCGCGACGATCGGCGTGCTTGAGCGGCGTGCGGGATCGACGTCCGAAGCGGCTTGAGAGCCCGCCTCACACCGGAAACGTCAGCGACTTTGCCAGCCTGACCAGGTCGAGCTGGCGGCGGCAGCCTGTCTTCTCGAACACATGAAGCAGATGGCTCTTCACGGTGGCGACGGACACGCCGAGCAGTCCCGAGATCGCGTCCCGTGTATGGCCCTCGCAGATCAGCTCGAAGATCCGAATTTCGGCCGGCGTCAGATCGTAGAGCTGGTTGAGAGCGACGTGAGACATCTGCGGTGGTCCGGAGGCTGACGCCACGAACAGGGCGGCGGCAGCGCGCTGGATCAGGCCGGCCCGCATGTGGCCGCGTCGCAGCGGCAGAACATGGATGACGAGCGGGTCGCCGCTTCCGCGAAGGATCGGGATGCCGATGCCTTTCTGGCCGAGCGCCGCCTCGTCCTTTGCGGCCTGCGCGATAGCCGATTGCAACGAGGTGGTCGTCGTCGCCGACTGAACCGCGATACGGCCATGTTGCGTCAAAATCGGATCGCCGGCCGAAAGCATCGCGGTGGCGGCTGCGTTGGTGTGAACGATCTTCGATTCCTCGTCGACCAGGACGACGCCGACCGTCAGGGCCTCCACGGTCGCGGAGAATGTCTCGGCTTCGACGGTCTTCATGTCGAACAGATTGCTGATGGTCACGGCGCGGCGGATGTGGGGTGCGAGAAGGCGCAAGCCGCTGAGCTGCGCATCGTCGATGGCGCCGGCGGACTCATGCTGGCTGAAGATCGCGTTGCCGACCATCGTCCGGTCGCGCACGAGGCCGACGGCGACGGCGTCGAACAGGCCCTTGGGCATGGCCCATTCACGATAATAGCGATTGCTGGAAACGATGTCCCGCCGGACGGCCTGGGATTGAACGATGGGTTCTCCGAGCGGGTATTGTTGAATGCGTTCGGCGCCGCCCCAGAGCTCGATGATGTCGGGCCCGTAGCCGATCGCGTTCTGAGACATCTGGGTCAGGTCGCTTCCTGAGACTGCATTGACGACGGCCTTCATGTTGGCAAGGCTGGCCACCGAAAGCGCGCCGGTGGCAAAGCCGAACTCGGTACATATCTCGTCCAGAATTCCGGCCCAGCGTTCAGGTGCGATCACACAATCATAGATACCGCCGATAAGATCCGAGAATTTTTCGACCGAAGCCTGTTGCATTCCAAACCACTCAACTGAAAAATCGTCGCTTGAAAGTCACTTTAGGAACCGCGTCGCCGCTGACGGTGGCGCAGCCCATGAGGCAAGTCTCACTCCTCAAGGTCTTAGCACCGTGAGGCCGCGACGCAATGGGAGCGTCGAGCACCAGCACTTGGGTCGCCCATTGGGGCGCCGCTTTCGCGATGATGATGGGTCTCGTGCTCTTGCCGCCGCGAATCCACTGCCATGCGAGCGCGCCGTTTGACTAAAACTGCGGCAGACGGCGGCGCCGCGTATGCAGGGCGTATCAAGCTGCACAATCTCACTTGATTTTGGCGAAGCTGACGACCCCACCCCCTTGTGCACCGAGCGGTCGAACATTGTGAACTCGGTGACCGTCAGCGGCTGCCCCGGGGATCGACGGCCGTTTTGGCGACAGTGTGTTCGGTTTTCACATTGTCTTCAGAAATTCGACCAGCGCCCGCCGCTCCTGCGGCGTCAAAAGGCGCCCGATCACGCCGTCCTTTTCATTTTGCTTTGTCCCATCGCCGTTGAACTCGTGCCCGGAGTTGGTATTGCCACGAAGCCTCGTATCGAGCTCGAACCCGTTCTCCAACTTGTCATAGCGATATCCGACATTGACCACGTCATATTCGCGGTTTCCCAGGTAGAATTTCGTCGGTCGCTCCGCGACGGGCGACAACAGGGCATATAGATTGGGCACCGAGCCGTTGTGCAGATACGGCGGCGTTGCCCATATCCCGTCGAGCGGACGCGCCTTGTAGCCCAGCGGAGCCTGGATGCCGTTATCCCGGTATCCGTTCATCTCCTCGCGCTTTTCTGGCGCAACCGGTGGCGTCTGGCCGTCATACCAATGCTTGATGGTCTTTTCGGTGACTGCACCGAGCGCTTGGCCGAAACTGTCGGACGAAATATCGAGCTCCCGCGGAACCGTGACCTTGCGATCGAACATATCCTGGGCCTGCGCTCGGTCCGTGCCGATATGCGCGAACGGGACGACCTCGACGCGAAGATAACGCTCGCCTGGATAACGCTCCTCCGTCCGCTTGTCTGGCAGCGACCAGCGATCGGACTTCCAGAAGTCGGCACTGCTCACCGGCGGCAGGTGGCATGCCTGACAGTGCTCCTTGTAGAGTGCCTCACCTTGCCCGGCGAGCTTCTTGTCGATCGGAGGAAGCTCGGAAGGCCATTGTGGCGACCTCAATCCTGTGAAGCCTGTGCTTTCATTCGGCTGCTCGCCGGCCAACGATTTCTCGATCCTGTCCAGGTTCACAATTTCGACGCCTGAATTGAAAAGCCCGCCCTGCACGCTTGTCAGATTGATCATCGCGGACACGCCCATGGCTTCACCGACGTTACGCACCATGGGTTGTTCGATCGATGCGTTGTACTGGACCCAATCGAACCATGAGGCGTCCCAGATGCGCGGGAAATGCACGGGCGCCGATGTGGCGGCATAGTTGGCGGGAATCTTGAGGTCGACCGCAAAGACCTCGTTGCCGATGCGGTTCAACGCGTCGAGTCTGCCGAACCCCTCGACGACGCTTTGTGGAGCAACCACGGTGTCGAGCTCGGCGAGCCCCTTGCCCTGCGCCAGGATCTTGTCGAGTTGCGCGAGCAACTGAGTCTTTTCCACTTCGCTTGGGTCTGCTCCGATCACCTTTTCGGCAAACCGATCGAAGCGGAACGGAACGAAGCGCGTGAACGCCAGCGAGAGGCCAAGTGCGGTGCGGAACTTGCCGAGATCCGTAAGCGCCGGGCCGCCGTCGACCAGCAGTTCGGTCCCCTGGTAGGTGAATCGTCCGGTGTGGCACGCCGCGCAGGTCAGCCCGATCCGCGTCATGTCATTGTACGGGGCCCGTGGATTCTTCCAGGGCTTTGCGGTGGCGTCGACCATCGCCTTGCCGCGCGCCATGCCTATAGGCAATCCGAGCTTGGGATCCGACGGATCGGGAATGAATCCGAAACGATCGAGATAAGTGGGGTCGCTCAAAAGTCCCGCCGACGTCAGCGACAAGACCGGCTGTTCAAGGGCCATGAACCATTCGTAAGGGATGTGGAAAGTCGCCGTCCCTTGATCCGCGTGGTGAACCCATTCGCGCTTGTCCGTCCAGTTCTGGTCGAGCCAGCGGGTCTTCTGGGCGACCGGATACTCCGGCAACTTCACCATGATCCCGTCATAGACCTTGGAGACATAGGGGTAGCCCACCACTCCCGCGACCACGATGACCGCGGCAACAAGAACCGAGAAGAGCAGGGCCAGCGAGGCGACGATTGAATTCGGTTTCCACGCCATTTTGTTCTCCCTGGCAGGCGGTTGAAGAACTCAGCCTGAATCGATCATGAGGCTGTGTCCGCCAGGGATCGCAGCGCGGCGATGCCCGGCAGGAAGAAGTACTCTCCGCCGCGTGTACTCACGAATGCCGGCAGATTGGGCAATCGACGCCGCGGCGCTCCGGCGCGAGGGATCGTGAAGCTTCCGCTTCCGTCATTGCCGCCGATCATCGGATCCTTGTCATTCCCGAGGCCAGCGAAGTCACCGTCGTTGATCCAGACCTTCTGAACGAATTCGAATTGACGCGCGATGTCGGCGTTCACCAGCAACATGATGGCGCCGCGCTCGGCGCCGTCATCGGCAGCCGCATCCGCAGGCAGGCGCGATCCGTAGGGCAAACCCTGGCGCAGCAGCCGATGCCGATGGACGGATGTGCCATTCGGGCCCGTCAGCCCCGAGCGCGGATTGAGGCGCCGCACGTGTGCCCCCAACGGGCAGTTCATTCCCCGCAAGTCGTCGAGGTACGTAAATTCATTATTTCGCTTCGGATCCGCGGCGAGCGCTGCGTCGTCCTGATCTGCTGTCAAGGCCAGCGGTGCGCCACTTTGCCAGCGTCCCATCAGCTTCGCCGCCAGCAGCGCGACGTCGGCTTCATTCGTGGCAGAGCGCCGCAGAAAATCCCGGAAAGCCCAGACATGCTGGTGTAGCTTGCGCAACACCACGAAGGTGCCGTTGCCACTAAGACTGGTCGGGCTGGGCAAGTCAGGGACTGCACCGGTCTCATCGGGCCGCCCGAGTACGAACTCACCAGCCTTCAGGGCTCGCCAACCACCTGCCTCCGGAATGCCCGCGCCGGGCAGGACGGGCTCCCCACTGCCTTCGATGGCTGGTTGCGTAATTCCGTCACGATAGCCAAAGTGCTCGATTGGAACAGGCCTGCCATCTTGCCCGGCCAATAGTTTCGCATCGATGGCACCTACGGCGGTCAAGCCGTTATCGCGCAAATCAGACAGCAATGCTGTCGAAGCGGTGTCGCGATCCGCTGATGTCATCGCACTCACCACGACGAGCGCGTGCACTCTTTCGTTGAACGGTGCGTCCCACCGCGTCGGTGCATTATCGCCGACATCGCCGAGCCGATCAGCGCGCGCAGCCATTCCCTGCTGGAATTCCTGTGGGAAGCTCAGCAAGCTGGCCTCTGGTAGACCTATCGCCGACAGACCTTGCCACGAGAGGGCGACGTTGAAAGCCTGCGGCGAAGGCGATGCGTCCAGACCCGCCACACTGGTGCATCGCCCGGCGACACCACTGAACCATCGCCGGGCTCGCGCCTGGTCGCTCACGTTCAGCAGATGATAGTGCGCAAACGGGAAGCGATACGGCCGCATCGCCATCCCCTGGATATCGTTCCGATCCAGGTCGCCGGCTGCGGATTGGGCAGCCATTCCCGTCAACCGATCTGGTCAAGGAACGTGTCGAACTTGGCCTTCCAATCCAGCGCCTTGTTGATGTCAGCGACGGTAGAGTTCGGATAGGCGCAATAATAACCGGTGGTTTCGATGGCGCTTCCGAGAATATAATCACGCAGCTTTGGATAATCGCGCGCTCCCGGATATCCTTCGCAATGGCCCCAGATCGCGTCGATTCCATCGGGGGCCCGCTCGGCAAAATCGCGCATATAGTCTTCCACGTCGCCGTCAAAATTCGTCGCAAACAATAAACGCGTGTCGTCATCGAAGATGACCCAACGCACGATATGGATGGTTCCGAGAGACGAGATTTTACCGCCGTTTGCGGCGGTGAGCCCCTGAAGTGTCTGACGTAGCGCCGGAGCGTGACCAGAAACGATCTTGGTAATGGCGGTGAGAGCGCTGATCTTTCCAACCTTCAATACAACTGTCATGGCAACTCCTCCCTGGGATGAGCTGGAACCGTTGCGAATGGCTCATGTGCAGCGGGCAGCAGTGCTGGCTTTACGCCCGAGCTTTTAACGCAGAATGCAGCTACAGCGTGTGATGTGTTTCACACCGAAAAGGTCCCGGTTGCTCTTGGAGCATGGTCAGGGATAACGATGCGGGCTAACTACCCCTACCGTCCCACCTTCGCGAGGTTCGCCAAACTCGCCGCGAGCTCATCGCTCCGGAACGGTTTTGTCAGCCGCGACAAATCCGGCGTGATGCCTTCGTTGTTGGCGTAGCCTGAGACGACGAGGATCTGGAGCTCCGGATATTGGTTGCGCAGTGCCAGCCCGAGATCCGTTCCGCTCATGCCGGGCATCAGGTGATCCGTGATCAGCAGGTTGGGCCGCAGGCCGTCTTTGACGCGCTGGAGCGCGTCCTCCGCGGAGCCGGATTCGACGACCCTGTAGCCGAGCTCGCTCAGCATCTCGGCGGTGCTCATGCGCACCAGCGGCTCGTCGTCCACCAGCAGTGCCGTGCCGACAGGCAGTGGTCGCAGTTTGGGCTGCGTGACGGCATCGATCGCGCCCGCGACGGCGTGGCTGACCGGCAGCCACAACTCCACCGTGGTGCCCGACCCCACGGCGCTCTTGATCGTCAGCGCGCCGCCGAGCTGGGAGGCAAGACCGTGGACCATCGACAGGCCGAGGCCGGTGCCTTGTCCGATGCCTTTGGTCGAGAAGAACGGCTCGACGGCGTGGGCCAGCGTCTCCTCGTTCATGCCGATGCCGTTGTCAGCGACCGAGATGCAGACATAGGTGCCGGGCGCGAGTTGAGAGCCGTGCGCACTCTCTATCGTCCGGGCCTTGGCGGAGATGCGCAAGCTTCCGCCGTCGGGCATGGCGTCGCGCGCGTTCACGCTGAGGTTCAGGATCGCCATCTCGATCTGGTTGGGATCGGCCATGGCCTCGGGAAGCCCTTCCGGCGTGTCCACCGTCACCTGGATCTGCGGTCCGGTCGTGCTGGAGATCAGCTGGCCCATGTCGGTGACGAGCCGACTGATATTGACGGGGACAGCCTGAAGCGGTTGCCGGCGGGCGAAAGCAAGAAGGCGCTGCACCAGCGTCTTGGCGCGCTCGGCGGCCTGGGCGGCGCCGGCGATCAGCCGATGCTCGCGTTCGCCGCCGATGCCCTTGCGCTGAAACATGTCGAGCAGGCCGACGATCGGCGTCAGCAGATTGTTGAAATCATGCGCGACACCGCCGGTGAGCTGGCCCATCGCCTCCATTTTCTGGGCCTGACGCAGCGCCTCCTCGGCCTGTGCGAGCCGCGCCTGCTCCTCCAGACGATCCGTCACGTCCGTCCCGGTCAGGAACGCGCCGATCCGCTTGCCGTCCGGGGCAAATAGCGTCTCGAACTTCATCTCGTAGACACGGCGATCGAAACGGGGATCGCCGAATTCCTCGATGTTGGTGAAGGCTTCGCCGGCAAGAGCGCGGCCCCAGATCGCCGTGGCTGCGGCGAGATGCTCGGGCCGGTCGGCCAGGAATTCGTGCAGGGAATCGCCGACCTTCGGCCGCTTGCCGTAGATGCGCTGATAGGCGTCCGCACAGGATGCGTTGATGGCGAGCCAGCGATAGTCGAGATCGAGCGCCTGGATCTGCCCGTCGGTGGTCTCCACGATGGTGGCGAGCAAATGACGCTCAGTGGTGCGTTCGGCGACGCGCTGCTCGAGCGTCGTGGTCAGCTCCCTGTACCGCGCCTCGCTCGCCCGCAGCCGGCTCTCGCCGAGCACGCGCTCGGTGGTGTCGGACACGATGCAGAGCACGCCGCCGACCGAGCCATCATCCTCAGGCACGGCCGAATAGGAGACGTCCCAATAGCTGGTCTCGCCGTAGCCGTGACGTTCGATATAGAAGGGGCGATCCTTGGCGGCGAATGTCTGTCTCGTGTTGCGCACGCCGGCCAGCAGCGGTTCGAGATCGTCCCAAAGCTCGCCCCAGTTTTCGATTGCGGGCCGGCCGAGGGCGCGGGGATGTTTTGTGCCGATGCCGGGAGCGTAGGCGTCGTTGTAGAGCGCGACGAATTCCGGACCCCAGAACAGGACGATCTGGGCTTGCGCGGCCAGCAGCATGCTGACCGTCGTTTTCAGGGCCTGTGACCATTGGCTGGGAGGGCCGAGCGGCGAGTCCGACCAGTCGAGCGCACGCATCGTGGCACCCAACTCGCCGCCATCGGCGGGGAAGCCCACATCAGTTGACTGCCGAACAGCTTTCTCCGACAGCACCGGACCCCCTCGCGACGCGTGACACGGGCATCCTTGCCCATTCGAGCCCTGACATCGAGGACTCGTACTCAAGAGCTCATAACGCGCAGGCAATCTTCCGGTTCCATTCCACTCGATTCGTGCCGCCCTTGTGCTATTGCTGCTCCGCGTAACGATGCGAGGTCGCCATGCTCCCCATTCCCGCCGACATCTTCACCGAGCCCGAGGACGTCTCGCCCGACAGTCTTGCCAATCTCGGGCCGCTCCGCCGGCTCGCCGGCACCTGGCAGGCGAACAAGGGCATCGATATCAATCCGAAGGCGGAGGGGCCGGAGCGGCGGACCTTCATCGAGCACATCCGGATGGACCCGATCGATCCGCAGGCCAACGGGCCGCAGCTGCTTTACGGACTGCGCTATCACATCCACATCAACACGCCCGAGGAAGACATCACCTTCCACGACCAGGTCGGCTATTGGCTGTGGGAGGCCGCGACCGGGCTGATCATGCAGACGCTGGCAATCCCGCGCGGGCAGGTGCTGCTGGCCTCCGGCCTGGCCAAGCCAGATGACAAAAAGATTTCCGTCACGGCGAAGCGTGGCGACACCGCTTACGGCATCTGCTCGACCGACTTCCTGGAACAAGCCTTCCGCACCGACAGTTACCGCTGCGACATCACCTTCAACGACGATGGCAGCTGGAGCTATCAGATCGCGACCGAGTTGTTCGTCCGCGGTGCGCCGTTCAATCATCATGACAGCAACACGCTCAAGCTGGTTGCGCCGCCAAAACTCAATCCGCTCGCGGTGATCGTGAACGATCGGGCCAAGAACGATAAGCCGGCCTGAGAAGCCGGTTCGGAGAATTTGCATGAAGCCCTATGTTATCTGTTTGATGCACTCGAGCCTCGACGGCCGCACCCATCCGAGCCGCTGGCGTCCGAAGGGGGCCGGCACCGACTGGTTCGAGACAATCCATGACGAGCTCGGCGGCGATGCCTGGGTGATCGGCCGCGTCACCGGCTCGGAGTTCGCCAAGGGCAAGCCCTATCCCGCCACGCCGAGCGAAAAACTCCCGCGCGAGAACTGGTTTGCGCGGCGCGATGCGAAAACCTATGGCGTGGTGCTCGACGCGCACGGCAAGATCGGCTGGGGCCGCTCGGACATCGGCGGCGATCCGATCGTCGTGGTGCTCACCGAGAGCGTGCCGGATTCGCATCTCGCCGGCCTGCGCGGCGAGGGCGTGTCTTATATCTTCGCCGGAAAGTCGGAGATCGACCTCGCATCGGCGGTCGAGATCCTCAATCGCGAGCTTGGCGTCAAGCGCCTGCTGGTGGAGGGTGGCGGCGTCGCCAATGGCGCGTTCCTGCGCGCCGGCCTGATCGACGAATTCAACCTGATCCTCAGCCCCGCGATCGACGGCGCCAGGGGTGCCCCGTTCGTGTTCGATTCGACCGACGCCGACGGCGACAAGCGCGCGCCGCTGACCGCGATGACGCTGGAGAGCACGCGGCAGCTCGGCGGCGGCGTACTGTTGCTGCGCTACCTGATCCAGAACGACGCCGCGGGCCAATAAGCAACGGCAATGTCTGATACGTCAGAGCATATCGTCATCGTCGGCGCGGGCGCGGCCGGCCTGATGGCGGCGCGCGAGCTTGCGCGCGCCGCCAAACGGGTCACGATCCTGGAGGCGCGCGACCGCTGCGGCGGACGCATCCATCCGCTGCCGGCATCGGAGTTCGGCTATCCCGCCGACGGCGGCGCCGAGTTCGTTCATGGCGAGGCGCCGGTCACGCGCGATCTGCTGAGCAAGGCGGGGCTGTCGGTGCAGGCCATCGAGGGCACGCAACGGAGCTTTGACGGCACAAAACTCTCGCGTGAGGGCCGGGACAATCCCCATGAGGCCGAGCTTCATGCGGCGCTGAGGGACCTGAAGGACGACCTCACCGTCGCCGAGTTCCTGCGCCGACATTTTGCAGGCGACAAATATGGGCAGATGCGGCACACGATCGAACGGATGGTCGAAGGCTACGACGCCGCCGACCCCGAGCGCGCCTCGACGCTGGCCTTGCGTGAGGAGTGGATGGAGGGCGGACTTCACACGCAGGGGCGCGTCGTCGGCGGCTACGGCGCGTTGATTGCGTTTCTGGCGGCCGAATGCCGCAAGCATGGCGTTGTGATCCGGCTCAATTGTGAGGTGGTGGCGATCGAAGAAGGCGCCACCGTTGCGGTCCGTTGCGCGGGCGGCGAGACGTTCGCCTGTGACAAGGTGATCCTCACCGTGCCGCTGCCGCTATTGCGCGAGATCGCGCTGCCGCAAGCCGCGCGCGAAAAGGCGGCTGCGGCAGCCGACATCGGCTTCGGCAATGTCATCAAGATCCTGTTGCGCTTCAGCCGGCCATGGTGGCGCGACAGGGCGGCGGATCTCGCTGATCTCACCTTCCTGCTGTCGGATGAGACGATCCCGGTGTGGTGGACGCAGAATCCATCCGAGCATCCCGTGCTGACTGGCTGGTTCGGCGGGCCGCGCACGGCAGAGCTGTCGCATCTTGATTCCCAAGGGCTGATCGACGCCGGCATCGATTCGCTCGCCACGATCTTCAGCCTGTCACGCGATGATCTCGTACGCGACCTCGTGGCGTCGGAAGCCGCCAACTGGGCGCATGATCGCTTTGCCCGCGGTGCCTATTCGTGGGCGACGCCGCAGACGCGGGCTGCGCAGGAAATTCTCGCGCGCGCCGATGGCCCCGTGCTGTTCTCCGGCGAGGCGCTCTATCGCGGCCGCGACATGGGAACGGTCGAGGCTGCGCTCGCGAGCGGCCGGGAGACGGCTCGCCTCATCTTGCAGGGTTGAGAAAGGCCCGCATCTCTGCGGGCCTCTGGGCTCACCAGCGATTGCCGCTGAAGCCGAACGTCACGCCGGGGCCGCCGCCACCATAGTAACCGTACGGCCCGCCGCCGTAATAGCCCTGGTGCCGTGGATAGTAGCCGTAGCTGCGATAGTGCGGACGGTAGTAGCCGCCGTGGTGAGGGTACCAGCGGTGATGACGATGGCCGTAATGGCGGTGCCTGTGCTGCGCGCTGATGTCGGTTGACTGGCCAATTTGCGCGTCGGGCTTGGCCTTGCCGCCGCCAGCCGCGTTGGCCGTGGACGCGGTGAGTGCCACAGCACCGATGGCCATCGCGACAAAGAGATACTTCATGTCATCACTCCAGTTGAGATGTCGAGTGACAACAGATGGGTGTTTGCCGCGTTCCGGCGAGTGCGGGCGTCGAAACGACGCAGACAATCAACGCGGAAAACGCGCTGAGATTTATTGTCGCACCCCTGCGAGCGAGCTGATCACGTCGTTCGCAGTCACGATGCGGGCGAATTCACCGTTCAGGTTCGACAGCGTCATCGCGTGAATTGATTCGGCCGAATGCGTGTCGCCGTCGGGGCCGACGCGATCGAATGTCCAGGTTGCGTCGCGCACGAGCCTTGCGTCGAAGCCGAGATTGCCGGCCATTCGCGTCGTCGTCTCCACGCAATGATTGGTGGTGGCGCCGCAGATCACGAGTGTGGCGATGTCGCTTGCGCGCAGGCGCGTTTCGAGGTCGGTACCGATGAAGGCGCTGTTGACGCGCTTGACGATCACGACCTCGCCGGCCAGCTCGCGCGCCTCGTCCTTGACGGCGTAACCGGTGCGCGAGGGCAAAAACGTCGAGTTCGGCTTGGTGCCTTCGTGGCGGATGTGGAAGATCGGCGCGCCGTTCGCCCTGAACGCCGCGAGCAGGTCAACAATGCGCGCCACCGCATCCGGATTATTGCGCCGCTTGCCCGCCGCCTCCCATTCGTCGAATGCGCGCTGGACGTCGACGACGATGAGGGCGGGGAGAAGATTGGGCATGGCGTGCGGATTCCGGAGCTTTGTGGAGTATGCGAGGCGATCGCTGACCGACGCAATGTCAATCTTCCCTCGTTTCGAGACGACGCATGACACGGTGCCGTAGGGTGGGCAAAGCGAAGCGTGCCCACCACTCACACGGCGGGATCAAGAAGGTGGGCACGGCGCTTCGCACCTTGGCCTACCTTACGCAGAGAAACCTCTCACGGATGCGGATCGGGAAAGCCGTGCCGCTCGGACAGCGCGGCGAGGATGGCGTCCTTGTCGGCGATCAAGGCGCGCCCGTGATGGCTGCCGGTCTGGTGCGGCGAGGTCGCCCCAATCGCGAGCACGAGCAGCGGCAGCGACTGGTTCTCCTCGCCGGCCAGCGCGATCACCTCCTGCCGCGGCTTCGGCCAGGCGATGCGTTCGACGTCGAGCCTCTCGGCCAGCGCCGGAAATGAGGCGAGCACGCCCTCGATCAGCGCGCAATGCCAGCAATAGAAGCGTCGGCCCGGATAGGCCGGATCCTCGAAATTGGGGCGCAGCAAAAACAGGCGATCGCGCGTCATGGTGGCTCCGAGAGGGGAATCGATGCCGTCGCGGGAGAACTCCATGACATGGCTGGCCTATTGGCCGCAAGACGCGAGCGCTCACTTCGATTTGAAACACGGCCACGGCCGCGCTTGATCCAGCGCAACCTTCATCGTCGCTCGCCGGTGCAATGTCGCGCCGATAGTCGGACGGCAATCGAGGCAAGGCATGAAGGCACATTTCATCGGCGGCGGCATCGGATCGCTCGCGGGCGCAGCATTCCTGATTCGTGACGCGAAGTTCGCGGGACGGGACATCATGATCTACGAAGCGCAGCCGCTGGTGGGCGGCAGCCTCGACGGTGCGCTGCTCGACAGCGGCGCCTACTCGTTGCGCGGTGGGCGCATGCTCACCACCGACCATTACGAATGCACTTGGGATCTGCTGTCGGACATTCCCTCGCTCGAACGCCCGGGACACAGCGTGCGCGATGAGACTGTGGCGTTCAACACGGAGAATCCCGCGCACTCGCGCGCACGCCTGGTTGATCGCAACCGCTTCAAAGTGGACGTCTCGCACATGGGCTTCACCGCCCGCGACCGGCTCGAGCTATTGCGGCTGGCGGAGGCCTCCGAAGAGACGCTCGGTGCCAGCCGCATCACCGACTGGCTGTCGCCGGGATTCTTCGAATCCAATTTCTGGTACATGTGGCAGACCACCTTCGCGTTCCAGCCATGGCACAGTGCGGTCGAGCTGAAGCGCTATCTGCACCGCTTCATCAATGAATTCCCGCGCATCGAGACGCTCGGCGGCGTCAAGCGCACAGTCTACAATCAATATGACTCGATTGTGCGGCCGCTCGAGGACTGGCTGAAGCAGCAGCGCGTGCAGTTTGTCCGGGGGGCCCGCGTCACCAACATGGCGTTCGAGCAAGAAGGTGAGAAGTTGCGGGTGCGCCAACTCATGCTCGATCGCGATGGCCGCACCGCCAATGTCCGCCTCGAGGACCGCGACCTCGTGTTCTTCCAGAACGGCTCGATGACGGATGCCTCGAGCCTCGGTTCGATGACCGAGCCGCCGGTGCATCTGACCAAGGCCGACAGCCAGGACTGGGCGCTCTGGGAGACGATCGCCAAGGGACGTCCCGAATTCGGCAATCCTTCTGCCTTCAACGCCTCGATTCCCGAATCCTACTGGCTGTCCTTCACCGTCACGTGCCGCGACCCACGCTTCTTCGACCAGATGGAGGCATTTTCGGGCAACAAAGCCGGCACGGGTGGATTGGTGACGTTCAAGGATTCGAACTGGCTGATGTCGGTCGTGCTCTATCATCAGCCGCACTTCGCCGGCCAACCGAGGAACGTCCAGGTATTCTGGGGCTACGCGTTGCATCCCGATCGCCTTGGTAATTTCATTGCCAAGCCGATGTCGGATTGCGGTGGCGCCGACATATTGATGGAGCTCTGCGGCCATCTGAACTTCGACCGCGCCGTGTTCGACGATGCGACCTGCATTCCCTGCCGCATGCCCTACATCACCAGCATGTTCATGCCGCGCAAGGTCACCGACCGGCCGTTGCCGGTGCCCGCGAATTCGGTGAACCTCGCCTTTGTCAGCCAGTTCGTCGAGATTCCTGACGACGTCGTCTTCACCGTCGAATATTCGGTGCGCGCGGCACAGACCGCGGTCTATCAACTGATGAAGGTCGACCGCCCGGTGCCGGCCGTGACCCGCCACGACAAGTCGCTTGCGGTGATCTTCGCGACGCTGGAGAAGGCGTTTTCTTGATGGCCGTTACTTGAACGGATCCTGGATCGACGGTGATGACTGCCGGATACGGCGCACGCTCACAGGCTTGCCGTCGGAGACGAACAGCAGCTCGTATGTGCGGCCCTCGTTGTCGGTCGCAGAGCAGGTGACGTCGTTGACCTTCTTGGCTGCGAAATTGCCGGTCTGGCGACAGCTGCCGATGGAGGTTTGCTCCGCCGGCACCGGCAGGCCGTCGACCTTCGGCCGATTCTTGGAGTTGAGCAGCATGCGGTCGATCGGCAGCTCGTAGGAATTGTCGTCGGCCCGCTTGCCGTTCTCGCCGGAGAACGACACGACGTGGTTCTCGTCGGAGGGATCGTCGACGGCGACCGCGAAATTGACCCTGCCCTTGTCGTCATGGGCGAAGGCCACGGTCTTGCAGGCAAAGGGGCGCCCGGCAACCTTCAGCGTTTTGCAATGACCCGACATCAGCGCCAGCATGTCGATGAAAGAACTCAGCCGGGCAGGCGGATTGTTCACCGGGATCGGGCTGGAAGACCCGGCAAAACAAGGACTTGCTAGGGAGACCAGGATTGCAGCCAGGACCGGTCGGCGGAGGCGCATCGTCAGACTCATGTGCCAGGGGGCCACGGAGCGGCGAGAGTTCCGCCCAATAACCATCGAATCGCAAATTGGTTGCGATCCCGTTTGCTCCGCCAATCCCGACTGGAATACCACCGCGCCACCCATCGGCGATTCGCCCCGATCAACCCCAACCCGTCCCGGCAGGCACTTGCCGCCAGACCGGTGTTTTTTTCGTGGCAGAGCTAGCCCATCGCCGCCTGCCAGCGCGTATCGCGCAGGGACGGGCGGCGGTGCAGGCGGGCATCGAGCAGGCTGCGGGCGCGCGGCAGCTCGCCGCTGCGCATCAGGGCCACGAGGAATGTGTCCTCGATCAGCTCGCGCTGGGCGTGGCTGCCGCCGATGCGCACGACCTCAGTGAGGACAGGCGCGAGCTCGCGCACGCAGGCGGCGTAATCCTCATCCGCGAAGGCCGCCAGCGCGCGGCAGATCGCGGGCACCACGGGGCCGGCCGGCAGCTTGCCGTCGGCAAGGCGCTGCTCGATCACGCCAAGGCGCGCGGAAAGCGCCTCGCGATTTTGCGTCGCGGCTGCAAACAACGCCATATGGACGTCGGCGAAGGGCAGGCTCGATTTCGGGAACAGTTTTTGCGCGGTGGCGTCGGCCTCGACCCAGAGCGCCTTTGGCACCGCGTGGCCGTAGGCCGACAAACGCCAGAGCAGCGAGGCACTGTCGGTGATGACGTTGAGCGGCGGTGCCTGTGTGGCGGAGGGCTGCAGCACGTCGTCATAGATTTTGAGCGCGCGGGCCGCATCACCATGCTCCAGCGCGCCGAGCGCCTGGTGCCAGAGAATATGGCCGTGCAGGATGCCGGCGCGGTCATAAGTCGGAAGCCACTCGTCGACGAGACGGTCGGCCGCCTCGATCGAGCCATCCTCGAACATCGCGTGCAGCACCGCGTGTGCGGCGTGGGCGTTGGCCCGGCGCAGATTGAAGCCGCGCTCGGTGACCGCACGGCCACGGGCGACGTTGCCATTCTCGGTCATCGCCCAGCCGGACATGGTGAGAAACCACCAGTCCTCGCCATAATGATGCGCGACACGTTCGCAAAGCTCGTGCCGGGCACGGTCGTGATCGGCCATGCCGGAGAAGGCGAACAGGCCGAACGCGCCGAGCGGTAGCGACAGCACCACGGCATCGCGCGGCCAGCTCTCGATGTGCTCCGACATCGCCGCGATGGCCTCGGGCAGCCGGCCCTCGATCGCAAGCGCCAGCGTCTCGACATGCGAGCGCTCGCGCTCCGTACCGCGTTTCGCGACGAGCTTGCGCGCCAAGGTGGCCTTGCTCCGCGCGAGGTCGCCCTGCTGGTAGAACGCATGCACGCGGGCGCGGGCGATGTGGGCCAGCGCGAAATCCGGATCGGCCGCGATCGCGCGCTCCAGCGTCTCCGCCGTGCCGGTCCAGCCGGCGAGCATGAGGTCGACGCCTTCGCGATAGGCGGACGCGGCCTGATCGGAGGTGGTGGAGAGCGGCAGGCCGTAGCGGTCTTCAAGCGCCATCGTTGTCTCCGAGCCTTCAGGCCGTCCGCGCGCGGCGTCCTTCGATCGGATAGGCCGGGTCGTTGTAGCCCGGCGTCGACGGATGGCCGGGCACGACCAGGCGGTCGATCAGGGCCTCGTCATCCGCGGCGAAGCGGTAGTCGAGCGCGCGGATATAGCCGTCCCACTGCTCCTCGGTGCGCGGACCTGCGACGATCGACGAGACGAAGGCTGAGTTGAGCACCCAGGCCACCGCGAACTGGCCGGCGGTGATGCCGTTCTTCTCGGCGTGGCTCTTGATCTCCTGTGCGAGCTGGAGCGATTCCGGCCGCCATTCCGTCTGCATCATGCGGGTGTCATTGCGGCCGGCGCGCGTTTCCTTGTCGGGGGCTGCGTCCGGCTTGTACTTGCCGGTGAGCACGCCGCGCGCCAGCGGGCTATAGGGCACGATGCCGAGGCCGTAATTGGCGCAGGCCGGAAAGTGCTCGACCTCGGGCATGCGGTTCATCGCGTTGTAATAGGGCTGGCTCGCCACGGGACGGTCGATGCCGAGCCGGTCGCAGATGTTGCAGATCTCGGCGACGCGCCAGGCGCGGTAGTTGGAGACGCCGAAATAGCGGATCTTGCCGGCGCGGATCAGATCGCCCATCGCGCGCACCGTCTCTTCCAGCGGCGTCGTGTGGTCTTCCTTGTGCAGATAATAGATGTCGATGTGGTCGGTGCCGAGCCGCTTCAGGCTCTCCTCGGCCGCCTGCAACACCCAGCGCCGCGACAGCCCGACGCGATTGGGATCATCACCCATGGGATTGGCGAGTTTCGTCGCGAGCACCCAGGCGTGACGGTTGTTGCCGATCGCGCGGCCCACGACCTCCTCGGAGCCGCCCTTCGAATAGGCGTCCGCGGTGTCGATGAAGTTGATGCCGGCCTCATGCGCCTTGGCAATGATCCGCGTTGATGCCGCTTCATCCGTCGGGCCGCCGAACATCATGGTGCCCAGACAAATCGGCGAGACCTTGAGGCCGGAGCGGCCGAGTTGGCGGTATTGCATGGGGCTGTTTCCTTAGGGCTGAGCTGGGGAGCAGCATAGCCAGCTACTCCCGTCATTGCGAGCGCAGCGAAGCAATCCAGAAATGCGTCTGCGGAAACAGCCTGGATTGCTTCCGCCTTCGCCGAGGCTTCGGCGGACAAGTCGCTGCGCTCGCAATGACGAGTGGGGCGCCTATGCCGGCCCCTTCAAAATCTTGAACACACCATTCGCCATCACCACGCAGCGGTCATCTACGCTCACTTCGGTGCTCATGAAGATCAGGCTGCGGGTCGCGCGCACCACGCGGGGGCGGGAGATCAGGATGTCGCCGATCTGGCCGGCCTCGACGAAATGGGTGTCGAGCTGCACCGTCGCCATGTACTCCTTGCCGGAGACGTAGCGGGCGGTCATGCCGCAGGTGCGGTCGGCGAAGGTCATCATCACGCCGCCCTGGACCATGCCGCGGCGGTTGTGGTGCTTGTCTTCGGTGGCGAGTGCGAATTCATATCGGCCGTCGACCTTGCGCTCCCACAACGGGCCGACCAGATGCATGAAGCCCGTGGTCTCAAGGATGGTCCAGCCGTCTGATTTGAGCTTTGCGGCGGTCTTGCTGGTCATCGCTCCGTCCATCCTTGCAGCGCTTGATCTCTCCTCGTTTCATCGAGCGCGGTCCTGGTGTAGTCAAGCATCATGAGAGCTTTCGGCGATGCCACCAGACGGAATATCGCAGACGCTTGCGCTTCATTCGCGCGGCTGCCCGATGCGGCCGAGCCCTCGACACTGAAGCGCGCCGCGGTGGTGCTGGCGCTGACCGCATCTCATGACGGTGACGACACGGCGTTTCTGCTGACCAGGCGCGCATCGAGTTTGCGCTCCCATCGCGGCCAGTGGGCGTTGCCGGGCGGACGCTGCGATGCCGGCGAGACGCCGGTCGAGGCGGCGCTGCGCGAGCTCGATGAGGAGCTCGCACTCAAACTTCCAGCCGACGCCGTGCTCGGTCTGCTTGATGACTATCCGACGCGCTCCGGCTATCTGATCACGCCGGTCGTGATCTGGGCTGCCGAGAGCAATGCGATCACGCCGAATCCGGACGAGGTCGCCTCCGTCCATCGCATCGCGCTCGACACGATCGAGCGCGACGACGCCTTCGACTTCACGGATATCCCCGAAAGCAGCCGTCGCGTGATTCGCTTCCATCACCAGATGAGCCTGATCCACGCGCCGACGGCGGCGCTGATCTACCAGTTCCGCGAGGTGCTGGCGGGGCGGCAGACCCGCGTCACCGACCTGGAACAGCCGGTTTTTGCCTGGAAGTGATGGTAAACGGCGCGTTAACGTGACGGTTACCGGATGCCTGCTAAGAGGGCAGCATGCATCATTCGATTCGAACAAAGCTCGCGCTGGTTCCACTCGCGCTGGTCCTGCTCATCCCCGCCGCACGCGGCGGCGAGTCCGACGCGCTGCCATCAGCCGTCAGCAATGCCAACGCACAGCTCCTGTCGCAGTTTTTTGCGCAAAGCGGCGGCGCATCGCCGGCGGTGCTCGAATATCGCCGCAAGCTCGCCGAGTATCAGCAGATCCGCGGCGCGTTCGATGCCGAGGCCGGCGCCTATTGGAGCCAGGTCTCGGAGAAGCGGAAAGGCCGCAACGCCAAGCGGCGCAGCGGGCAGCAGATCACGCTCGACGATTATGTGCTGGACCAGCCGCCGGTCTACACCGGGCCGAAGCGGCCGGTGAATCCGGAGCCCGAGGAAACGCCGGAGCGCCCCACGCGCAAGCCGCTGCCGGTGGCTTCCGATCTCCTGCGCGCCGCACAGGATCTCTATCAGTTCACGCCGCAGCGTCCGGCCAACGAGGTCGAGTTCAAGCGCGCCTATGCGCGCTACGCGCTCGCCTCCGGGCTCACGCGCGAGCAGGCGGTGCGGGTCTATTCGTTCGAGACCGGCGGCACCGGCAATTACGACGTGCAGGCAGGCATCGAGCATGGCGGCAAGCGCGCGATCTCGACCGCGATGGGCTACAACCAGCTGCTCACCACCAACAGCGTCGAGCTGCTGGCCGAGCAGGGCCATGAGTTCATTCGCGCGCTCTCCGACAAGGTGGCGCGCACCTCAGGGCCGGCGCGTCAGTCGCTCGAGCACAAGCTCGGCGTTCTGAAGAAGATGGTGGCCCATGCGAAGTCGGTGCCGGACACCTGGTCGGAGCACGAGAAGATCGGCGACACCGCGCAGGGCTGGGCCATGCATGCGATGGTGCTCGACATCGACATCGGGCCGATGCTGCAGACCCACAAGCTCCTGACCTCGGTGCTGTTCGCGCGCGCCAAGGGCTACGCCCGTCCGCTCACCGCCGCCGAGCTCGAGATGATGAACCTCACCGGCGACGGCACCGGCCTCGACATGGTGACGATGCCGCAGGCGATGCGCGAGCAGGTGCCGACCTCGAACTTCTTCCAGCGCGGCGGCTACGAGCGCAACCCGGTCGCCATCCGCCACAACACGGTGGCGAAGCTGCTCGCGGTGACGGCTACGCGGATGGACTCGAACAGCAACAATGCCGGCGCGCGGGAGCTGGCGGCAGCGTTTTAGGACGGTGCCACTTCACCTCGCCCCGCTTGCAGGGAGAGGTCGGATCGCTCTTGCGATCCGGGTGAGGGGGTACAGGTCCCCCGACAGTCTAATGTGCGGAGAGAGGCCCCTCACCCCAACCCTCTCCCCGTAAGAACGGGGCGAGGGAGCGCACCGTCATCGCGCCCTAGTGGTCCGACCCGAACTTGAACTTGCCGTCGCCTTCCAGATATTGCCCGCTGCGCATGTAGAGCTGGCCGTTCTGACCGATGAAGAACAGCGTGCCCTTGGGCACTTTCTTGGCGCCCTTCAGGAGCTCGCCGGCGTTGCTGGTGCCCATCTTGTAGGAAAACGTCTTGCCTTCCTTGTCATAGGCATAGCCGGTGTCCGGCTTGAGCTCCCACGGCGTCGCCGCGTTTTGTGCGCATGCGGGAGCGGCGAGCGCGCCCAGCGCGGCTGCAATCGCAAATGTCTTGATTGAAAATGCCATCATCCATCCTCCCCGTCATGGGGTGCCCTGCTTGAACAAATCACGAACGACGTTTCCGGGTCAATCCGCGATGACGCCGCAGCGCATCACGTCTCGCCCAGCAGTTTGTGATTTTCCCTTCGTCCCCTCGCGACTATGTTCCGCTTTCAGTCTAGAACGCAACACGACAAAGATATTGGTGGGGATGATTCGAATGCGCCACGTCGTTAAATTCTGCTGGATTGCCGGGTTGTCGCTGACGGCGCTCGCGCCGGCCGCCCGGGCCGATGACTTCCAGCTCAGCCACAACCAGCGGATTTCGTGCAGCCGCGGCCTTGCCCCGGGCAAGCTCAACACCGCGACCTGCAAGTCCTACACCTATCTCTTCAACACCAAGACCTCGGAATATTTCCGCTGCCAGGTCTCGCTGGCGCTGACCCGCGACAACAAGGAAGTCATCAACGTCCAGACCGACGGCGGCTGCACCAAGAAGCCGCGCATCTTCGAGACTGACGGGCACTATGATTTCGACGCGACCGAGACCGAGCCGCCGAACACCAACTCGTTCTTCGGCCCCGGCGGCTACTCGATCTGGGCCGCCGACATGGCCGCACAGAAGATTCGCGGCTGCATCACCATCTCCTCCGGCCTCGGCTCCGACATCTCCAAGTGCCTGGACATGACGTTCCAGTGACGGTGACGGCACGGCGCGCGTAGCCCGGATTACGCTTCGCGCCATCCGGGCTACAAAGAAAAATAATAAGGGAGAGGTGCGATGGACCGGCTCAAGGGCAAGGTTGCGATGGTGGTGGGCGCCGGTTCGATCGGGCCCGGTTGGGGCAACGGCAAGGCCACCGCGGTGACCTTTGCGCGTGAGGGCGCCCAGGTGTTTTGCATCGACCGCAACGGCGCGGCCGCCGAGGAGACTGCAAAGATCATCACCGGCGAGGGCGGCAAGGCGACTGCGTTCACCGCTGACGTGTCGCGGCCTGCCGAGATCGAGGCGATGGTCGCGGCGTGCCTCAAGGCCTATGGCCGCATCGACGTGCTCGACAACAATGTCGGCATCGCCGAGATGGGCAGCGTGGTCGAGGTGACCGAGGAGAGCTGGGACCGCGTCTTCTCCGTCAACCTCAAGAGCGCCTATTTCGCCATGAAGCACGTCATCCCCGTGATGGCTCAGCAGGGCGGCGGCTCGATCATCAACATCTCCTCGATCGCCTCGATCCGCCACATGGGCATCTCCTACGTCACCTACGGCGCCTCCAAGGCTGCGATGAACCAGATGACGCGCACCACCGCGATCGAGTTCGCGCGGCATCATGTGCGGGTGAATGCGATCCTGCCCGGCCTGATGAAAACGCCGATGGTGGAGCATTCCGCAGGCCTCGCCAACAGCTACGCCAAGGGCGACGTCGAAGCGATGTGGCGCGCCCGCGACGCGCAGGTGCCGATGGGCCATATGGGCGACGCCTTCGACGTCGCCAACGCCGCGCTGTTCCTGGCGTCGGACGAGTCGAAATATGTGACGGGGATCGAGCTCGTGGTCGATGGCGGGATCACGTGCAAGGCGGGGGCCTGAAGCACTTTAGGCAGCCCCGTCATCCCCGCGCAATGGCGAAGCCATTGTCGCTGGAGGCGCGAGCCATGGGGCGCAACGCGCGCCATGGGGAGCCTCGAAGGATGAACGGCCGAGCTGCAGCCGGGCCGTCGCCCTTCGAGGGCCGCTGAAGAAGCGGCCACCTCAGGGTGACGGATCACATCATCCCCCCGCACTCAACTCCGCCCGATCCAGCTCCTCCTCCAGCCGGTGAAACGCGTCATCGCCGATCACCTCGGTCGCGCGGAGGCCAAAGATCGATTTGCGTGCGGCTTCGATGGCGCGGCGGCGCAGGGGATCGGCGGGCAGTTCGCCATTAGTGATGCCGCCATGCGGATCGTCGTCGGCCCGCATCAGGACGGCGCGATATTCGAGCCGCAGGATTTCCGCTTCTTCCGATGGATCGTCCTCGATCGCATCGAGCGCGGCGCGATAGGCGATGGCGCGGGCGCGCGCGACTTCGACGCCGACGGGGTCGTCGTCCTTCAGGCCGAACGCCAGGATCAGCGGCCGCAATGTCAGGCCCTGGATCACCAGTGTGCCGAGCACGACCGCGAATGCGCAAAAGACGATGAAGTCGCGATAGGGAAAGTTCTCCGGCAGCGCAAAGGCAGTGGCGAGCGTGACCAGGCCGCGCATGCCGCACCAGGAGATGATGAGGCCGCCCTTGGGCGAAGCGACCTGTTTCGGATCCTTCGGATGATAGATGCCATGTGCGATCAGCACGCGCAACGTCGTGCGGTAGAATGTGATCCAGAGCAGCCTGACCAGAATCACCGTGAGCAGGATCCAGGCGGCCGCCACGCAATATTCCCAGCGCACCTCCTGGTCGAGCCGCGTCCAGATCGGCCGCATCTGCATGCCGATCAGCATGAAGGCAAGCACGTTGAGCACGAACACCGTGGTCTCCCACACCGCGTAGGATGGCACCCGCAGCCGCGCCGGCATGCGCGCCGGCGCCGTCTGCGCGATCGTGATGGCGTAGACGACGATGGTGAGGATGCCGGAGAGGCCGAGATGCTCGGCGGCGATCCAGATCATGAAGGTGGTGGCGAACTGCACGATGATCGCGCTCGGCGCCTCCCTCACGCGCTCCATGATGGACGGCATGATGCGCCCCACAAGAAGGCCGGCCAGCACGCTGCCGACCAGTCCCAGCGCGATCGCCGGCGCGACCTCGCTCCATTTCAGGTGCTCCATGACGACCGCGCCGACCGCGATGCGATAGATCAGCAGCGAGCTGGCGTCGTTGAGCAGGCTTTCGCCCTCCAGCACCTTGACCATGCGGTAGGGCAGCTTGACCTGGCTCAGGATCGCGACCGCGGCCGCGGCGTCCGGCGGCGCCACGATCGCGCCGAGCGCCACCGCGGCGGCCCAGGGCATGTCCGGAAACAGCCGGTGTGCGACGAAGGCCACGCCGACCGTGGTCAGCCCGACCGCGGCCACCACCAGGGTCGAGACCGGAACCCAGTTGTTGCGCAGGTCGCGTAGCGAGGTGTCGAAGGCGGCATCCATCAGCACCGGTGCGACAAAAAGTGCCAGCGCCAAGTCGGGCTCCAGCGCCCAGGACGGGCTCGACGGGATGAAGGCGACCAGCGCGCCGCCGATGGCGAGAAAGGCCGGGTAGGGGACCTTGATCCGCCGCGCCAGCGCCGATAATGCAACGGCGCCGAGCAGAAGCCCGATGATCCATTCGAATGTCGACACGACGATCCCCGAAACCGATGTGAGCGGCGCCACAAGCTAGCACCAATCCGGCCGTATGATGGATAGTACGGCCTCAAGGCAAGAGTTTCCGACTGCAGCGAGCATGCGTTTTCAAAAACTTCTTCAATTGTCCGGAGCCGTGGTGCTCTCAGCGCTTTGGCTCGGTGCCGCTCGGGCCGCGACCGGGGGCGAGCCGGCCGCCGCGCAGATTGACGTCGCCGCATGCCTGTCCGCAGCCGCGGCCGATGACATGGACAAGGCGACCCCGGCCTGCGCCGCCGTCATCGACAACGAGAAGACGGCAAAGCCCGATCTGATCAGGGCGCTGGTCGCGCGCGGCGCGCTACTGGCACAGCATGACCAGATCGACCGGGCTATCGCCGACGACAGCCGCGCGTTGCTGCTCGATCCCGGGCTTGCCGACGTCTTCAATGCGCGCGGTGAACTCTGGCTGAAGAAGGGCGACAAGCCCAAAGCGGTGCAGGATTTCGGCGCGGCGCTGCGGATCGATCCGAACCACGAAAAGGCCAAGGCCAATCACAAGGCGATCGCGCGTGAGCTCGAGCGGATCGGCGCGCAGATGGCGGTCGCCGGCAAGCCCAGCTTCAATTGCGCGGGCGCACGCCGCCCGGTCGAGAAGGCGATCTGCGGAAACCGCGAGTTCGCCGACCTCGACCGCGAGGTCTATGCCGCCAATGCGCGCGTGCTGCGCGAGGCGCGCAACGAAGGCGAGGCCAGGAAACTCCAGCGCGAGCAGGACGATTTCATTGCCCGCCGGAACGCCGGGTTCGGCCGGCCGGGGTACGATTTGAAGAAGGCGATGCAGGACAGGCTGCAACGGCTGAATGGGGTGGATGGGTACTAGCCGCCATTTGAACCCGATCGCTGCCCCCCCGCGACAATGGTGAAAACCTGATGTCACGGAGTGCTTAGGCATGCGCACGCATTCTTCCGCGCAAATATCCAAAATCTCGCTGAGCGTCTTCCTTCTCGGCGCGGCGCTCAGCCTTGTCCTCGCCGCCCCGGCCTCGGCCGCAGCCGATTGCGTAATGGGTAGCAAGGCCGCGCCGGCCGAAATCATCTCTGCGTGCAGCGCCATCATCGACCAGGCCTCGAATCCAGGTTCAGACCGCGTCGCGGCGCTGCTGGTTCGGGCCGATGCCAATGCGCGGACCTCCGGCGGTCTCACCCAGGCGTTGCGCGATATCGACCGCGCCATCGCGCTCGACGGCAAGAACGCCCGCGCCTGGCGCCTGCGCGGCGATCTGTTGCGCGAGGGGGGCGGCGATCTCAACCGCGCCACGTCCGATCTCAGCAAGGCGATCGAGCTCGATCCGCAGGATGCCGAAGCCTATGAGCTGCGCGGCGTCGCCCATACCAATCAGCGCCGGCTCGACCGGGCGCTTGCCGATTACGACAAGGCGATCAAGCTGAAGCCGGATTATGCGCAGGCCTGGTCCGACCGCGGCGCGACCTATTATCTCAACGGCGACAACGACAAGGCGGTGAGCGATCTCAGCCAGGCCTTGCTGCTCGATCCGAACCGGGCGCGCAGCTACACCAATCGCGGCGCGGCCTACAAGAAGCTCGGCCAACTCGACAAGTCGATCGCCGACGACAGCGAGGCGATCAGGCTCGATCCGAAGGTGCCCGAATATTACGACAATCGCGGGCTCTCCTATGCCGCGATGAAGGACTACGACAAGGCGATTGCCGATTACGACCAGGCGCTGCGGCTAGCACCGCGACCGAACTTCTTCACCAATCGCGGCGATTCCTACCAGTTCAAGGGCGAGTTCGGCGCGGCGCTCAGCGACTACAATGACGCGCTGAAGCTCGATCCGAATTTCGCGAAGACCTACAACAACCGCGCCGTGCTCTACACGAAAATGGGCGACCGCAAGAAGGCGCTGGCCGATTACGAGACGGCGCTGCGGCTCGATCCCGGCAACACCAACGCCGCGGACGGCCGCCGCACCATGATGACGGAGATCGTGAAGTTCGGCGCCGAGCCGGCGCAGCCGTTGGCCGCGAATTCCGGCAACGGCCCGTCATTCGATTGCGCCTCTGCGAGGCGCGAGGTAGAGAAGGTGATCTGCGCCGATCCGCAGCTCGGCATGCTCGACCGCCAGCTCGCCGAGGCCTATCAGCGCGTGCTGAAATCGATAAGCCGGCGCTCGGCCGCCGATCTGCGTAAATCCCAGCACGATTTCCTCGCCACTCGCGATGTCAGCTTCCGCCGCCCCGGCTACGATCTGAAGAAGGTCATGCAGGACCGGTTGCAGCGATTGAATGCGATGGAAGGCTAGGTTCGCGTCTCCGCCGTAAGAACGAGGAGAGGGAGGCCATACACCACCCTTTTCAGCTTGAACCGCGGCCCGTTCCCGGGAAAATACCCCTCAAACAAGGCCGGCACTTGATCACTGTCATGGCGGGACTTCTTCCCTGCCGTCAGGTCAAGGCGAGGCCAATAAAGGGAACGGGAGCGCGGGAATGAACGTCCAAGGAAAGAGCCTTTATCACGACGTCTATGCGCGCTCGCTGGCCGACCCTGTAAGCTTTTGGGCCGAGGCGGCGAAGGAGATCGACTGGATCGAGCCGCCGAAGACAATCTTCGACCCCGCGCAAGGCGTCTATGGCCGCTGGTTCAGCGGCGGCGTCGTCAACACCTGCTACAACGCGCTCGACCGCCATGTCGAACGCGGCCGCGCCGACCAGGTCGCGCTGATCCATGATTCGCCGCTGACCAATTCGGTGACCAAATTCACCTATGCCGAGCTGCTCGCCGAGGTGCAGGCGCTCGCCGCCATCATGCTGGACTTTGGCGTCGCCAAGGGCGACCGCGTCATTCTCTACATGCCAATGGTGCCGGAGGCCGTGGTTGCGATGCTCGCCTGCGCGCGTATCGGTGCTGTGCATTCCGTGGTGTTCGGCGGCTTTGCCGCAAAAGAGCTCGCGACCCGCATCGACGATGCGCAGCCAAAACTCATTCTGTCCGCAAGCTGCGGTATCGAGCCCGGCCGCATCGTGCAGTACAAGCCGCTGCTCGACGAGGCGATCAGGCTGGCGTCGGCGAAGCCCAAGGCCTGCATCGTGCTGCAGCGTCCACAGCTGATCTGCGATCTTACGCCAAGACGCGACTATGACTGGGCGAGCCTGCGCCGCAAGGCGATGAACGACGGCAAGAAAGCGCCGTGCGTGCCCGTTGCCGCGACCGATCCGCTCTACATCCTCTATACGTCAGGCACGACTGGTATTCCCAAAGGCGTTGTGCGCGACAATGGCGGGCATCTGGTCGCGGTGAAATGGTCGATGTTCAACCTCTATGGCGTCAAGCCGGGCGAGGTGTGGTGGTGCGGCTCCGACATCGGCTGGGTGGTCGGCCACAGCTACATCATCTACGGCCCGCTGCTGCATGGCGCGACCTCGATCATGTATGAGGGCAAGCCGGTCGGCGCGCCCGACGCCGGCGCGTTCTGGCGCGTCATCAGCGAGCACAAGGCAGTCGCCCTCTTCACCGCGCCGACCGCGTTCCGCGCGATCCGGAAAGAGGATCCGGAAGGCAAGTTCATCCGGCAATACGATCTGTCGATGTTCCGCACGCTGTTCCTCGCCGGCGAGCGTGCCGATCCGCCGACGGTGGAATGGGCGGAGCAACAATTGAAGGTGCCTGTCATTGATCATTGGTGGCAGACCGAGACCGGCTGGTGCATTGCCGGTAATCCGGTGGGCTTGGGGATGCTGCCGGTGAAGCACGGCTCGCCGACGGTGCCGATGCCGGGCTACCAGGTCGATGTCGTTGACGAAGCGGCAAAACCCGTCGGTCCCAACACCATGGGCTCAATCGTCATCAAGCTGCCGATGCCGCCGGGCTGCCTGCCGACGCTGTGGAATCAGGATGCGCGCTTCAAGGAGGCCTACCTCACCGAATTCCCCGGCTATTACAAGACCTCGGACGCCGGCTACAAGGACGAGGACGGTTATGTCTTCGTCATGGGCCGCACCGACGACATCATCAATGTCGCCGGCCACAGGCTCTCCACCGGCGGCATGGAGGAGATTCTGGCCTCGCATCCCGATGTCGCCGAATGCGCCGTGCTCGGCATCAAGGATGCGATCAAGGGCGAGGTGCCTTGCGGCTTCCTGGTGCTGAAGGCCGGCGTGAAGCGGCAGCCCAGCGAGATCGAAAAGGAGATCGTGGCACTTGTGCGCGACCGGCTCGGCCCGGTCGCCGCGTTCAAGCTCGCCATCACGGTCGGCCGCCTGCCCAAGACACGCTCGGGCAAGATCTTGCGCGGCACCATCAAGAAGATCGCCGACGGCGAGGCCTGGACCATGCCCGCCACGATCGAGGATCCCAAGGTGCTGGACGAGATCGGGGAGGCGCTGAAGGGGCGGGTGTGAGGCGCCAGATGGGGCTTGAATAGGCCGCATTTTTCCGCTCAACCCTCATCGCGCGGAGTGCGCCTCGCGAAGGATGAAGGGCCTGTTATGAATTCGAAGCCGTTTGTTGCGATTGTTTTCGCGGGCCTCGTTCTCTCCGCCTGCTCGCCGCGTTACCAGACGCCGACGGCGATGGGCGGTGACGACGATGATGCGGTGTGCCAGAGCCGCGGCCTCGCGGTCGGCTCGCCGGAATACGTGGCCTGCCGCAAGGATCGCGACGTGCAGCGCAATGCGGCCACCTCCCGTGCCGATCGTCGCCAGCGCGATCTCGGCGAATACATGCTGAACCACCCGGATCGGCCGTAAGCCGCCAAAGTCCGTAGCCCGGATGGAGCGTAGCGCAATCCGGGACAAATACATCGACGCGCGAGCGCTCCCGGATTTCGCTGCGCTCCATCCGGGCTACGAAGGAAGCCGCAAACAAAAACGCGGCAGGTTGCCCTGCCGCGTTTGAAGTGCATTCGATCGCAAACGAAGAGCGAGGACTACTCCTCCTCTTGCTCCTGCTTCTTGCCGCCCAGCGTCTTGAGCTTGGCGAACACGGCATCGACGTTGAGGTCGTCGCTCGACTTCTCCGACGGCTCGTACTCGTCCTTCTTGGTGGTTTCGGAGGCCGGCAGCAGGGTGGCGCCGCCATAGGCTGCGTCGATCGGCTTCTCCTTGGCCGCGCGCGCCACTTCGAAATCGAGCTCGATCTGCGAGCAGAGGCCGAGGGTCACCGGGTCGATCGGGGTCAGCTGCGAGGTGTTCCAGTGGGTGCGGTCGCGGACGCTGGCGATCGTGCTCTTGGTGGTGCCGACCAGGCGCATGACCTGGGCGTCCTTGAGCTCCGGATGGCTGCGCAGCAGCCAGAGGATGGCGCTGGGGCGCTCGTGGCGGCGCGACACCGGGGTGTAGCGCGGGCCCTTGCGCTTGGGCTGGGGCGGCAGCACGACCTTGCTCTCCTGGAGACGGAGCCGGTAGTCCTGGTTCTTCTCGCCCTTCTCGATCTCCTCGCGGGTCAGCTGACCGTTGGAAATCGGGTCACTGCCCTTGATGCCCTGCGCGGCGTCACCGTCGGCGATCGCGCGCACCTCCAGGGGGTGCATCTTGGTGAAATCGGCGACCTGGTCGAAGGTCAGCGCGGTGTTGTCGAGCAGCCAGACGGCGGTCGCCTTGGGCATCAGAGGTGCGTTGCTCATGGCAAATCTCCTTTGTGCTTCGCCCACCCCTTTGGAGGCGAAACCGGTGGTCATCAGCGATGACAGGGAATTCGCGCTATATAAGCCCGGAGGGGGTAGCCACGCAATGGTTCTGCTATAGATAGTGCCTTGACAGCGCCCGAAAGGGGGCCCAATTCCCTCTCAAGTCGCTATAAAGTCCAAGCAGACCGTCTTAGGCCCTTTTCCATTCATCGACCGTCCCCCGCCAGAAGGCGAAGGGGTGATTCGGTCCCGAGATCGCTCAATGTCAGCCAAACCAGACCTCAAGTTAGTGCTTTGTTCTCCCCGCGGCTTCTGTGCCGGGGTGGTCCGGGCGATCGACACCGTGGAACGGGCGCTCGATAAATACGGCGCCCCGGTCTATGTTCGCCACGAGATTGTGCACAACAAATACGTCGTCGATGGGTTGAAAAAGAAGGGCGCCATCTTCGTCGAGGAGCTGGCCGAGATCCCGGAAAATACCACCGCGCCGGTCGTGTTCTCGGCCCATGGCGTGCCGAAATCGGTTCCGGCCGACGCCACGTCCCGCAATCTGTTCTCGCTCGATGCGACCTGCCCGCTGGTGACCAAGGTGCACCGCGAGGCCGCGATCCACTTCAAGCGCGGCCGCGAGATCTTCCTGATCGGCCATTCGCATCATCCCGAAGTGGTCGGCACGCTCGGCCAGCTGCCGGTCGGCGCGGTCACCCTGATCGAGACCGCCGAAGATGCCAAGACCATCGCTCCGAAGGACCCCAACAATCTGGCCTTCGTGACCCAGACCACGCTGTCGATCGACGACACCGCGGAGATCGTGGCGCTGCTCAAGGAGCGCTTCCCGAACATCAACGGGCCGCACAAGGAAGACATCTGCTACGCCACCACCAACCGCCAGCTCGCGGTGAAGAAGGTGGCGCCGGTGGTCGACGCGCTCATCGTTGTCGGTGCCCCCAATTCGTCAAACTCGCAGCGCCTGCGCGAGGTCGCCGAACGCGAAGGCTGCAAGGTTGCGGTTCTGGCGCAGCGCGCCGCCGACCTCGACTGGACGCGGTTCGAAAACATCACCAGCCTCGGCATCACCGCGGGCGCGTCCGCGCCGGAAGTGATCGTCGAGGAGATCATGGACGCGTTCGCCGAGCGCTACACGCTGCATGTGGAGACGGTCTCGGCCGCGGAAGAGAACGAGTTCTTCCCGCTGCCGCGCCAGGTGCGCCCCGAAGCCGCCGCCGAGTAGACCTTTATGGCGGTCTACACCGACGTTGCCGCCGACGAGCTTGCGGATTTCCTGAGGCAATATGATCTCGGCGAATTGCTCTCCTACAAGGGCATTGCCGAGGGCGTCGAGAATACCAACTTCCTGCTGCACACCACCAGCGGCTCGTTCATCCTCACGCTCTATGAGAAGCGCGTGGCGAAGAACGATTTGCCGTTCTTCCTCGCGCTGATGACGCATCTCGCCGAGCACGGCCTCAATTGCCCGCTGCCGGTGAAGGCGAAAGACGGCGAGGCGCTGCACGAGCTGCAGGGACGGCCTGCCGCGATCATCACCTTTCTCGAAGGCGTCTGGCCGCGCAAGCCGAACGCGACGCATTGCGCCGGCGTCGGCGAGGGCCTCGCCCGGATGCATCTGGCCGGCGAGAACTTTGCGGTCAAGCGTGCCAATGCGCTATCAGTCGCGGGCTGGCGGCCGCTGTTCGATGCGGCCGCACACCGCGCCGACGAGGTGCAGCCGGGCCTGCGCGTGTTTCTGGCGGCCGAGCTCGACTATCTCTCGGGCGGCGTCTGGCCGAGCAATCTGCCTGAGGGCGTGATCCACGCCGACCTCTTCAACGACAACGTTTTCTTCCTCGGCGACAAGCTCTCAGGCATCATCGACTTCACCTTCGCCTGCAACGACATGTTGGCCTATGATGTGGCGATCTGCCTGAACGCCTGGTGTTTCGAGCCGGATCATTCCTTCAACGTCACCAAGGCGCGCGCCTTCCTCAACGCTTATGGTCGGGTGCGAAAGCTCTCCGAGGCGGAAGAGGCTGCGCTGCCGCTGCTGGCGCGTGGTGCTGCGATCCGCTTCCTGCTGACGCGGCTGGTCGACTGGCTCAACGTGCCGCCAGGCGCGCTGGTCAAGCCGAAAGACCCATTGGAATATTTTCGCAAGCTGCGCTTCCACCAGACCGTCTCTAGCGCACGCGATTACGGGCTGCTGCCGTCAGGACTGGTCGCGTGAGCGAGCTTCCCAATGTCACGATCTATACCGACGGCGCCTGCTCGGGAAATCCCGGGCCCGGCGGCTGGGGCGCGATCCTGAAGTTTGGCGACAAGGAAAAAGAGTTGAACGGCGGCGAGCGCCACACCACCAACAACCAGATGGAATTGATGGCGGCGATCTCGGCGCTGGAAGCGCTGAAGAAGCCGTGCACCGTCGATCTCTACACCGACAGCCAGTATGTCCGGCAGGGCATCACCGGCTGGATCCACGGCTGGAAGCGCAATGGCTGGCGCACTGCCGACAAGAAGCCGGTCAAGAATGTCGAGCTATGGCAGCGCCTCGATGCCGCGCTGAAGGCGCATGACGTGCGCTGGCACTGGGTGAAAGGCCACGCCGGGCATCCCGAGAACGAGCGGGCGGATCAGTTGGCACGGGATGGGATCGTGAAGGCGCGGACGCAGACGCGGGTGGGGGAGTAGGCGACGCGCTGTCGGCGTCGCCCGGTTTCGTAGGGTGGGCAAAGCGAAGCGTGCCCAC
>NZ_VSSS01000005.1 GCF_008123425.1 Bradyrhizobium rifense | reverse complement strand
CGCGAGTGACGTCAGGCCGGCCGCGATGACGGCAGCAATGATGAGGCTGGATGTGCGGGTCTCGAAAGCGCGGCTCATCTCCTCGATGCCGAAGACGATTCCCGCAAGCGGCGTGTTGAAGGCCGCGGCAACGCCGGCGGCGGCACCGGCCAGAATCAGCCCGGGCTGACGGCGTGGTGAGACGCGGCCAAGCGCGAACATGATGGAGGCGCCGACCTGAACGGTCGGCCCTTCCCGCCCGACCGAGCCGCCGCAGAGGAGCCCGAACAGAGTGAGGATCATCTTGCCGATCGCGATCCGGATCGACACCAGGCTCTCGCGCGCCGCCTGATCGCTCAGATGCCGCGCGGCGATCGCCTGCGGAATGCCGCTGCCTTGCGCGTTCGGGAACAGGCGGATGGTCAGATAGGCCGACAGCATGAAGCCGAGCGGCGTCACCGCCAGCACGGCGTAACGCGACTTGGTCAAAAGGAGCAAAAAGGCCTGCTGCGCGAGATCGGCGAGCTGCGCCAGCGCCACCGCCGCAGCGCCGACCGCGATCCCGCCGAGCAGAAAGATCGCCCGCCGCTGCCATCGCGCGGATGTCAGCCTGAACAGGCGTTTGTGGCGGGTCGAGAGGGGCCAGAGCATGGAGCCCCCGTTTTAGCGGGTCACGGTCCGAATTGAAGCGGCAAGTGGGCAGACCAGCTAGGCCGGAACCACGCCCTCGACGAACAGTAGCCGCCGCTCCAGTGCGCCGGCGCGGATCTTCAACGCCTCGGCATATTCCGGCGAGGTGTACCATTCCTTCAGTCTCGCCATCGACGGAAATTCGACGATGACGATGGCCTTCGGCGGAAGGTTGCCTTCCGCCAGCTCCGTCTTGCCGCCGCGGACGAGATAATGCCGCCATATTGCGCGATCGTCTTCGCGGCGAGCGCGCGATAGGCCTCGAAACCATCGGGATCGCGCATCTCGACTTCGGAGATCACATAAGCTGTCATACGCACGCACTCTTTGTTTTGAGCATGATCTTGTCGGAAAACCGCGTCACACACTGTGCGCTAACGCGGCCCTTCGGGTCCGGATCATGCTCAGGCGATGGTATTGACGATGCCGCCTTCCGCACGCAGCGCCGCGCCGTTGGTTGCGGACGCCTCCTTCGAGGCGACGTAGACGACCATGTTGGCGATCTCATCGACGCTGGCGAAGCGCTGGATCAGCGAGCTTGGGCGATGCTGCTTGACGAAATTGGCCGCGGCCTCATCGACCGACTGGCCGTTCTGCTTGGCGAGATCCTTCACAAAAGTCTCGACGCCCTCGGACATGGTCGGGCCGGGCAGCACCGAGTTCACGGTCACGCTGGTGCCCTGGGTGAGCTGCGCCAGCCCGCGCGCGACCGCGAGCTGGGCCGTCTTGCTCATGCCGTAGTGGATCATCTCGACGGGAATGTTGAGCCCGGACTCCGAGGAGATGAAGACGATGCGGCCCCAGTTGCGCTTCAGCATGCCCTTCATATACGCGCGCGACAGCCGCACGCCGCTCATCACGTTGACCTCGAAGAAGCGGCTCCAGTCCTCGTCCGGAATCTCGAAGAAGTCCTTTGGTTCGAAGATGCCGGCATTGTTGATGAGGATGTCGACCTCGGGCAGCGCCGCCACCAGCGCCTTGCAGCCTGCAGCGGTCGAGACGTCGGCGGCGATGCCGCGCACCCTGGCGCCCGTCCCTTCGAGCTTGCGCACGGCCGCATCGACCTTGTCCTGACCGCGCCCGTTGATCACCACGCTCGCGCCCGAGCCGGCGAGGCCTTTTGCGATGGCGTGGCCGATGCCGGCGGTCGAGCCGGTCACGAGGGCGGTCTTTCCGGAAAGGTCGATCTTCATGAATCATCTCCATTGATGTCAGAGCGGATATCGTGCGCTGCGCAGGCGGGTGCAATCGCCGCTCACCGACGCGTGAGGATCAACCGCGTGAGTTTGGGAATGGTGGGCACGGCGCGCGAAGAGCGCGCGCCTTTGCCCCCTACGGCAGCTACTTCTTGGGCAGCAGCGTCCGGACGAATGCGACGATGGCATCGAGATCCTGCGGCGACATGGTGGCATAGCCGGCATAGGCCATCGGCGGCTTGAGCTTGTGACCGTCGCGCGCAATGCCTTGCGTAATCGCACGTTTGATTTCGTCGTCGCTCCACTGTCCGAGGCCCGCCACGGGATCCGCGGTGATATTGGGAGAGACGGACTCACCCCATGGCCCCCTGAAGGTCCGGCCACCCTTGCCGCTGGCGCCCGCGAAATCGTGCACCGCGGACGGCCCCTCCGGCGTGTGGCATTCCAGGCAATGGGCGATGGTCAGGAGATAGCGGCCGCGGGCGAGCTTGTCGGACAAGTCCGCCTCATTTGCCTGCTTGCCGGCATAGGTCGGTATCTCCGGCTTCAGCGCGACCTTGTATTCCGGCGCCGGCGTCTCGTGATGCACGGACGGCACGGAGCGCAAGTAAACCGTGAGTGCATCGAGATCGCGCCCCGTGAGCACCGTGTAGAAGACGGTCGGCATGATCGGCGCAATGGCCGATCCATTCGGCCTGATGCCGCTGACGAGGAAATGCTTCAGCTCAGCATCGCTCCAGTTGCCGATTCCGGTGTCCTTGTCCGGCGTGATGTTGGAGGCGGTGACCTTGAAGGCGGGCTCGTCAAAGGTCTGCCCGCCCGAGAGCGCACGCGCCATATCCAGGCCCTGTGGCCCGCGCGGCGTGTGGCAGTTGTTGCAGACCATCACGCTGTTGACGAGATAGGCACCGCGCTCGACCAGCGTCTCGGCGGCAGCCGGCGATACCAGCAGCGCCAGCGCAATCCCAAACACAATCCTCATGAGAGCCCCCCGGCCAGAATCGCGTTTCACCACAACGATGCGCGGCATGAGATACCGCCGCGCCATACAAAAAAGCGGCACCCGAGGGCGCCGCTTTCCGAAAACTCTATGCCGGCCGGCTTACGCCGCCTCGGCTTCCTTCGCCTGCACCGGACCGGAGTCCTGGCCCTTGGCATCGACGTCGCGGTCGACGAACTCGATCACGGCCATCGCGGCGTTGTCGCCGTAGCGGAAGCCCGCCTTGATGATGCGGGTGTAGCCGCCCTGGCGATCCTTGTAGCGGGGCGCCAGCACGTCAAACAGCTTCCTGACCTGGTCCTTGTCGCGCATCTCGGAGATGGCCTGACGGCGCAGGGACAGTCCGCCCTTCTTGCCGAGGGTCACGAGCTTTTCGACGATCGGACGAAGCTCCTTGGCCTTGGGCAGCGTGGTGACGATCTGCTCGTGCTTGATCAGCGCGGCCGCCATGTTGGCGAACATCGCGCGGCGATGCTCGGCCGTGCGGTTGAGCTTCCGATGAACCTTGCCGTGACGCATATGTCTATTCCTTACGTATGAACTGCCGCGATGGTTCGTCGGATCAGTTGCTCAGGTGGGCTGCCTGCGTTCGCCCATAAAAATCGCGGCCAGATTTCTCCGGCCGCGACGGTGAAGTATGGATCAGTAGTGATCCTCGAAGCGCTTGGCGAGCTCGTCGATGTTCTCCGGCGGCCAGCCCGGCACTTCCATGCCGAGGTGCAGACCCATCTGGGCCAGCACTTCCTTGATCTCGTTCAGCGACTTGCGGCCGAAGTTCGGAGTACGGAGCATTTCCGCTTCCGACTTCTGCACGAGGTCGCCGATGTAGACGATGTTGTCGTTCTTCAAGCAGTTGGCCGAACGCACCGACAGCTCGAGCTCGTCCACCTTCTTGAGGAAGGCCGGGTTGAAGGCGAGGTCCGGGATGATCTCCTGGGCGACTTCCTTGCGCGGCTCTTCGAAGTTGACGAACACATTGAGCTGATCCTGCAGGATGCGGGCGGCGTAAGCCACCGAGTCATCCGGCGTCAGCGCGCCGTTGGTCTCGATCGTCATGGTCAGCTTGTCGTAGTCGAGGATCTGGCCCTCGCGGGTGTTCTCGACCTTGTAGGAGACCTTGCGGACCGGCGAGTACAAGCTGTCGACCGGGATCAGGCCGATCGGCGCGTCCTCGGGACGATTGCGCTCGGCAGGAACGTAGCCCTTGCCGGTTGCGACCGTGAATTCCATGCGGATCTCGGCGCCCTCGTCAAGCGTGCAGATCTGCAGGTCCGGGTTGAGCACGACGACGTCGCCGACAGTCTGGATGTCTCCGGCAGTGACAGCGCCCGGGCCCTGCTTCTTCACGACCATGCGCTTGGGGCCTTCGCCCTGCATCTTGATCGCGATGTCCTTGATGTTCAGCACGATGTCGGTGACGTCCTCACGGACGCCAGCGATCGAGGAGAACTCGTGCAGCACGCCGTCGATATGCACCGACTGCACCGCCGCGCCCTGGAGCGAGGAGAGCAGGATGCGGCGCAGCGCGTTACCGAGCGTCTGGCCAAAGCCGCGCTCGAGCGGCTCGGCAACGATGGTCGCAAAGCGGGTCGAATCGCTGCCGGGCTGCACCTGGAGCTTGTTCGGCCGAATCAGTTCTTGCCAATTTTTCTGGATCGTCACTGTTTCACCCATACAGGCCAGTCGATTTGAAAATTCAAATACTGGCGTTGGAGAAAGGCCGCAGATCAAACCCGCGGCTTCTTAAAAAAGCATCGCGGGCGACGACGCGCCCGCAACTTCGTATCAGACGCGCCGACGCTTGCGCGGACGGCAACCGTTGTGCGGGATCGTGGTCACGTCGCGGATCGAGGTGACGGTGAAGCCCGCGGCCTGCAGCGCACGCAGCGCCGACTCACGGCCCGAACCGGGACCGGCGACTTCGACTTCCAGCGTGCGCATGCCGTGTTCCTGCGCCTTCTTGGACACGTCTTCGGCTGCGACCTGCGCGGCATACGGGGTCGACTTGCGCGAGCCCTTGAAGCCCATCGTGCCGGCGGAGGACCAGGCAATCGTGTTGCCCTGGGCGTCGGTGATGGTGATGGTCGTGTTGTTGAACGACGAGTTCACGTGCGCGACGCCGGAGGCGATGTTCTTGCGCTCACGACGACGAACGCGGGTGGCTTCCTTGCCCATAGACTACCTTTCCTGGAGATCTCAAACGCCGCCGTAATGCCAGCGGCTACACCTGTGGAACGAAAGGCGTGTGGCGAACGGGTCTCCCCGTATCGCCACACGCCGCGATTGGATTCGAAAACTTACTTCTTCTTGCCGGCGATGGCCTTGGCCGGGCCCTTGCGCGTACGCGCATTGGTGTGGGTCCGCTGACCGCGCACCGGCAGACCGCGACGATGACGCAGGCCGCGATAGCAGCCGAGGTCCATCAGACGCTTGATGTTGATGCCGACTTCGCGACGCAGATCGCCCTCGACCAGATAGTCACGGTCGATCACTTCGCGGATCTGGAGCACTTCAGCGTCGCTGAGTTGATTGACGCGACGATCCTCGGCGATCTTCACCTTTTCGAGGATCTCACCAGCGATCTTCTGGCCGATGCCATGGATGTACTGGAGCGCGATCAGCACGCGCTTGTTGGTCGGAATGTTCACGCCGGCAATACGGGCCACGGCCTTCTCCTGTTGCCGATCCCTCGTCAGGAATCGGTCTTTAAGTGCTTGTGTTTCTCGGGCAGGTGTTCACAAACGCGAACACGACGCCCACCCCTGGTCTTCCTGGGGCCCGGCATCGTTTGAAACTATCCGACTTGGATGCGGGGCTTATTAAGGGATTCAGGGGGCTTTCGTCAACCGCCGCTAGCGCTTGGCTCGCTTTTTCGTGACCTTTTTTGGACTCTTCTTCGAACCTTTTTTGACGGCCTTTTTGGCGGTCTTTTTGACCGTTTTCTTGGCCGTCTTCTTGGCCGCCTTTTTAGCGCCCTTCACGGCCTTTTTGGCTGATTTAGCCGATTTGGCAGCCTTTTTGGCCGCTTTCGCAGGCTTTTTAGCCGCTTTCTTGGCCGCCTTGGCCTTTTTGGCGGGCGCCGCCTTGGCCGCACTGCGGCTATGTGACTTCGGCTCAACTGCTCCCAGCGCCAAGAGGAGGCGGTGAACGGCGCGGGTGACCTCGTCGATGGCCATCATGCCGTCGATGGTGGAGAGCTTCCGCCGCTCGGAATAGTAGTGAATCAGCGGTTCCGTCTGGCTGCGGTAGCTGGCGAGTCGCCTGGTCAGCACCTCAGGGGTGTCGTCGACCCGGACCTCCTCCCCGCGCTCCCGCATCTGGGCGACGCGGGTCTCGACGCGGCTCAGCAGCGCGCTCTCGTTGACGCGGAGCTCGATCACGGCGTCGAGCTTCATGTGCTTGTGCTTGAGCAGCTCGTCCAGCGCCTCGGCCTGCGGCACGGTGCGCGGGAAACCATCGAGAATGAAACCGTGCCTCGCGTCCGGCTGATCGATGCGGTCGGAGATGATTCCCACCACAACCTGGTCGGGCACAAGCCCGCCGCTGGACATGATCTCCTTGGCCTTCAGTCCGACCGGCGTTCCGGCCGCAACGGCTGCACGCAACATCTCGCCGGTCGAGAGCTGGACGATACCGTAGCGCTGCACCAGCAGTTGCGCCTGGGTCCCCTTGCCCGATCCCGGCGGTCCCAGAAGGATAATTCTCATCGGCGTACGCCCCCCGATTGGTGAGCGATACGTCGCGCACCTGTGTTTGAAGTTTGACAACAGTGCAAACCATAATCGGCGCCGCACCGCTACCCATATCATAGGGGAGCAAATGCCCGAACGCCAAGAAGGCCTTTGAAATCAGTGATTGCGCTGCAGTGAGAGCAGCTCTGCCGATGCGACCGAATGACCGGCTGATCGCCTCGGCGGGCACCGCGCGACACTCGCGCGGCGAATCGGCGGCACAGGCGCGCCGCCTCGAGAGGGCGCCGCGTCTTAGCGGCGGCGGCCCCGCAGCTTCGACTTGCGGATCAGGCCTTCATACTGATGGGCCAGCAGATAGCCCTGCACCTGCGCCACTGTGTCCATGGTGACGCTGACGACGATCAGCAGCGAGGTGCCGCCGAAGTAGAACGGCACCGAGGCGTAGGAGATCAGGATTTCCGGGATCAAGCAGACGATCGCCAGATAGATCGCGCCAAGCACGGTGATGCGCGACAGCACGTAGTCAATGTATTCCGCGGTGCGCTCACCCGGACGGATGCCGGGGATGAAGCCGCCATGCTTCTTCAGGTTGTCCGCGGTTTCGGTCGGGTTGAACACGATCGCGGTGTAGAAGAAGGCAAAGAACACGATCAGCGCGAGATAGAGAATCAGGAACAGCGGCCGGCCGTGGCCGAGCTGGGTCGTGATCCACTGGAACCACTCCGGCCCACTGCCCGCGTTGAAGTTCGCAACCGTGGTCGGCAGCAACAGCAGCGAGGACGCGAAGATCGGCGGGATCACGCCGGAGGTGTTGAGCTTGAGCGGCAAATGCGAGGACTGGCCCTCGAACATCTTGTTGCCGACCTGGCGCTTCGGATACTGGATCAGGAGCCGGCGCTGCGCGCGCTCCATGAACACGATGAAGGCGATCACGGCGACCGCCATCACGATCACGACCAGGATCAGGCCGGTCGACATCGCACCCTGACGGCCGAGCTCGAGCATGTTGGCGAGCGCCGAGGGCAGCTCGGCAACGATGCCGGAGAGAATGATCAGCGAAATGCCGTTACCGATGCCGCGCGAGGTGATCTGCTCACCCAGCCACATCAGGAACATGGTGCCACCGGTCAGCGTGATCGCGGTGGACAGACGGAAGAACATGCCGGGATCGCTGACGACGTTGCCGGCACCCTCGAGGCCGACCGCAATGCCATAGGACTGAAACGCAGCCAGGATCACGGTCAGATAGCGGGTGTACTGGTTCAGCAGTTTACGGCCGGACTCACCTTCCTTCTTCAGCGCCTCGAGCTGCGGCGAGACGGTAGTGAGGAGCTGGATGATGATCGAGGCCGAGATGTACGGCATGATGTTCAGCGCGAAGATCGCCATGCGGTGGATGCCGCCGCCGGCGAACATGTTGAACATGCCGAGGATGCCGCCAGCCTGCGACTTGAACACCTGCTCCCAGATGTTGGGATCGATGCCGGGCAGCGGGATATAGGTCCCGAGCCGATAAACGAGCAGCGCACCCAGGGTGAACCAGATGCGCTTCTTCAGCTCGTCGGCCTTGGCAAACGCGCCGAAATTGAGGTTGGCTGCCAGTTGTTCCGCTGCTGAGGCCATATTGGACTTTCTCCCGCCGCCTTTTGCGCCGTCATACCCGCGGCCGGGCAAATCTAGCGGACGCCGGACATTATCTGGGGCTTCGGCTTCGATAAGTCCATCGTCCCGCATGCGTAAAGGCCCGCGAGGCGCGGGCCAATGACGCAGTTGTTACGCCGCCTCGCCTTCTTCCTTGGCAGGGGCAAGGATCTTCACCGAACCGCCGGCCTTCTCGACCGCTTCGATCGCGGTCTTGGTGGCGCCGTGCACTTCAATGTTGAGCTTGGCCTTGAGCTCGCCGCGGCCGAGCAGCCGCAGGCCGGCCTTGGCGCGGCGCAGCACGCCGGCCTTCACCAGAGCTTCGACGTTGACGACGCTGCCGGTGTCGAGCTTCTTGGCATCGACCGCATCCTGGAGCCGGTCGAGATTGATCTCGGCGAACTCGACGCGGAAGATGTTGTTGAAGCCGCGCTTGGGCAGACGGCGATGCAACGGCATCTGGCCGCCTTCGAAACCCTTGATGCGCACGCCCGAACGCGCGGTCTGGCCCTTGCCGCCGCGGCCGGACTGCTTGCCCTTGCCCGAACCAATGCCACGGCCAACGCGCATGCGCTTCTTGCGCGAGCCGGCGTTGTCGGCGATATCGCTGAGCTTCATCGCCCTGCTCCTTTACTTCTCGTCGACAATGCGAACGAGATGGTGAACCTTTTCGATCATGCCGCGGATCGCCGGGGTGTCCGGCAGTTCGCTGGTGCGGCCGATCTTGTTGAGCTTGAGCCCGATCAGCGTCGAACGCTGCGAGTGATGGCGGCGGATCGCGCTGCCGGTCTGCTCAAGCTTGATCGTCTTTGCGGCCTTGGCCATCGTTGTCTACTCCGAAAAGCGTTCGTTAGTCCGCAGCCGCCTCGGCATCGCCGCCGACGCGACGACCCTGAAGGGTGGACACCTTGATGTTGCGGCGCGCCGCGACCGAACGCGGGCTGTCCTGGTGCTTCAGCGCATCGAAGGTCGCGCGAACCATGTTGTACGGGTTCGACGAGCCGATCGACTTCGCCACCACGTCCTGGACGCCGAGCGTCTCGAACACGGCGCGCATCGGACCGCCGGCGATGATGCCGGTACCGGCCGGAGCAGCACGCAGATAGACACGGCCCGCGCCATGACGGCCGCCGATGTCGTGATGCAGCGTACGGCCCTCGCGCAGCGACACGCGGGTCAGGTTGCGCTTGGCGGACTCGGTGGCCTTGCGGATCGCCTCAGGCACTTCGCGCGCCTTGCCGTGACCGAAGCCGGCGCGGCCCTTCTGGTCGCCGATCACGACCAGCGCGGCGAAACCGAAGCGCTTGCCGCCCTTGACGACCTTGGCCACGCGATTGATGTGGACGAGCTTGTCGACGAACTCGCTGTCGCGCTCTTCGCGCTGCTGGCGGTCACGTCCGCCGCGTTGATCGCGTCCACCACGTTGTTCGCGTTCTGCCATTTTTCCAATCCTTCAGAGACTTACGCCTCAATCCTCAAATTCTGTTAGAAGCTCAGCCCGCTCTCACGCGCCGCGTCGGCCAGTGCCTTGACGCGCCCGTGGTAGAGATAGCTGCCGCGATCGAACACGACTTCCTTGACGCCCTTCTCGGCGGCGCGCTCGGCCAGCAGCTTGCCGACCGCCTTCGCCGCATCGATGTCGGCGCCGGTCTTGCCGCCGTCGCGCATCGACTTCTCGAGGGACGAGGCAGAGGCCAGCGTCTCGCCCTTCAGGTCGTCGATGACCTGGGCGTAGATGTGCTTGGACGAGCGGAACACCGACAGACGCGGACGACCCGCACCGGAGCGGCGCAGCTTCAGCCGCACACTCCGCTTGCGCCGGGCATTGGTAACCTTGGCTTTGGACATGACCGGCTCCGTTACTTCTTCTTGCCTTCCTTGCGGAAGATGAATTCGCCAACATACTTCACGCCCTTGCCCTTGTAGGGCTCCGGCGGACGATAGGAGCGAATCTCGGCGGCGACCTGGCCGACGCGCTGGATGTCGCTGCCCGTCACCGTGATTTCGGTCGGCTTCGGCACGGTGATCGTGATCCCTTCCGGGATCGCATAGACCACGTCGTGGCTGTAACCGAGCGCGAGCTGCAGGTTCTTGCCCTGCATCGCGGCGCGGTAACCGACGCCGGTGATTTCGAGCTTCTTCTCGAAGCCCTTGGTGACGCCTTCGACCAGATTCGCGACCTGAGCGCGAGCGGTGCCGTACAAAGCGCGCGCGCGATTGGTCTCGACCCGCGGGTTCACCTTGACCTGGCCGTTCTCGAGCTTCACCTCGACGTCGTCATGGACGACGAACTGAAGCTGGCCCTTCGGCCCCTTCATCTTGACGGTCTGCCCGTCAACGGTCGCGGTCACACCCGACGGCACCGCAACCGGCCTTTTGCCAACACGTGACATGGATCAAAAATCCTTCTCAGAACACCGTGAAGAGAACTTCACCGCCCACGTTCGCTTCGCGCGCACTGTGGTCGGCCATGATCCCCTTCGGCGTCGACAACACCGAAATACCGAGTCCGTTATTGACCCGCGGCAGGTTCTTCACCGAGGCGTAAACGCGACGCCCGGGCTTGGAAACACGTTCGATCTCGCGGATGACGGGCTCGCCGTCGAAATACTTCAGCTCGATCTCGATCTCGCTGCGGCCCGAGGAATGCTCGAGCGTGGCGTAACCGCGGATGTAGCCCTCGCTCTTGAGCACTTCGAGGACGTTCTCGCGCATCTTCGAGCCAGGCGTGGAGACCTTGCTCTTGGCGCGCATCTGCGCGTTGCGGATGCGGGTGATCAGATCGCTGATTGGATCGTGCGTAGACATCTAAACGACCCTCCTTACCAGCTCGACTTCACGAGGCCCGGGACCATGCCCCTGGAGCCAAGGTCGCGCAGCGCGATACGGGACAGCTTGTTCTTGCGGTAGTTCGAGCGCGGACGGCCCGACAGCTCGCAACGCAGACGGATGCGGGTGGCCGACGAATTGCGCGGCATTTCCGCCAGCTTCAGGGTCGCGGCGAACCGCTCCTCCATCGGCAGCGTCTTGTCGGCGATGATCGCCTTCAACCGCGCGCGCTTCGGAGCGGCGTTCTTCGTCATCCGCTTGCGCCGGTTGTTCTTCTCGATTGAACTCTTCTTTGCCATGCTTGGCTCCTGGGTATCCGCGTTTGAGAGGCTTTAGGTCAGCGTCTCACTGCCGGAACGGGAAATTGAAAGCGGTCAACAAGGCCCTCGCCTCTTCGTCGGTCTTGGCCGTGGTGCAGACGGTGATGTCCATACCGCGGGCTTCCGTGACCTTGTCGAAGTCGATCTCGGGGAAAATGATGTGTTCCTTGATGCCGAGCGAGTAGTTGCCGCGGCCGTCGAAGCTCTTCGGGTTCAGGCCGCGGAAGTCGCGGACGCGCGGCAGCGCGACCGTCACCAGGCGATCGATGAACTCGTACATGCGAGCCTTGCGCAGCGTGACCTTGCAGCCGATCGGCTGGTTCTCACGCAGCTTGAAGGTCGCGATCGCGATACGCGAGTAGGTCACGATCGCCTTCTGGCCGGCGATCAGGGTCAGCTCGGCAGCGGCGGTCTCGGCCTTCTTGCGGTCGTTGACGGAATCGCCAACGCCCATGTTCAGCACGATCTTGTCCAGGCGCGGAACCTGCATCACGTTCTCATAACCGAACTTCTCGGTCATCGCCGTGCGGATCTTCGCGTCGTATTCCGCGCGCAGGCGCGGGGTGTAAGCGGCCTCAGCCATCGATCTCAGCTCCCGAGCGCTTGGCGATGCGGACCTTCTTGCCGTCCGCCAGAATCTTGAATCCGACGCGGGTCGGCTTTCCATCCTTGCCGACATACGCGATGTTGGACAGTTGGACCGGCGCCTCTTTCGAGATGATGCCGCCCTCCTGGGCCTGCGTCTGCTTCTGGTGACGCTTGACCATGTTGATGCCGCGCACCAGCGCCGTGCCGGCGTCGGGACGCACTTCGAACACTTCGCCGGTGCGACCCTTGTCGCGGCCGGTCAGCATGACGACCTTGTCGCCCTTGCGGATCTTCGCAGCCATCACAGCACCTCCGGCGCGAGCGAGATGATCTTCATGTGGTTCTTGCCACGCAGCTCGCGCGGCACGGGCCCGAAGATGCGGGTGCCGATCGGCTCGGACTGGTTGTTGATCAGAACGGCGGCATTGCGGTCGAAGCGGATGACCGAGCCGTCGGCGCGGCGGATGTCCTTGCGGACACGCACCACGACGGCCTTCATCACGTCGCCCTTCTTCACCTTGCCACGCGGAATGGCTTCCTTGATCGAGACGACAATGATGTCGCCGATCGTGGCGTAGCGGCGCTTGGAGCCCCCGAGCACCTTGATACACATGACACGGCGTGCGCCAGAATTATCGGCCACGTCGAGGTTGGTCTGCATCTGAATCATTGATGCACCTCGTCCTCTTCTCTTTGCGCCAGCCTAGCCGGCGCTCAACATTTCCCTGAAGTCAGTCGGCCAAGGCCAACAGATCAGGCGCTTTTCTTGTGCTCGCCCCGGATCACGATCCAGGACTTCAACTTCGAAATCGGCTTCGATTCCTCGATCCACACCATGTCGCCCGGCTTGAACTCGTTGTTCTCGTCGTGCGCGTGATAGTTCTTCGAACGGCGGATCGTCTTCTTGTAGATCGGGTGCGTGAAGCGGCGGTCGACGCGCACCACGACGGTCTTGGCTGTCTTGTCGCTAACGACCACGCCTTGCAAAGTACGTTTCGGCATCTTCGTAGGCCTCTTACTTCTTCTTCGCGCGCTGCTGCGCGGCGACGGTCTTGATCCGGGCGATGTCACGACGAGCCTCGCGCAGGCGCGAGGTGTTCTCGAGCTGCCCGGTGGCACGCTGGAAGCGCAGGTTGAAGCGCTCCTTCTTCAGGTTCAGGACGGCGTCGTCCTGCTGGTCGGGGCTCAACGCGCGGATGTCTTCGATCTTCATCTGTGCCATGGCCATTACTCCGCAATGCGCTCGACGAAGCGCGTCTTGATCGGCAGCTTGGCGGCCGCCAGCGTCAGCGCTTCCTTGGCGGTCTGGGTGTTGACGCCATCAATCTCGAACAGCACCCGGCCAGGCTTGACACGCGCGACCCACAGTTCCGGCGCACCCTTGCCGGAGCCCATGCGGACTTCGGCCGGCTTCTTCGACACCGGAACGTCTGGGAACACGCGGATCCAGACGCGGCCGGCACGCTTCATGTGGCGGGTCAGCGCGCGGCGGGCGGCCTCGATCTGACGCGCGGTGACGCGCTCAGGCTCGGTCGCCTTCAGGCCGAACTGACCGAACGCCAACGTCGCGCCCGAAGTCGCAACGCCGTGAATCCGGCCCTTATGCGCCTTCCGGAACTTCGTTTTCTTAGGTTGCATCATGGCTTTAAGCCCTCAAATTCTCTGTGCTGGCGTCAGGCTGCAGCATTGTCGCGGCGCCCACGGCCGCCACGATCACCACTGCCACCCGTCTCGCCTTCGGCCATTCTCTTGTCCTGGGCCATCGGATCGTGCTCGAGGATCTCACCCTTGAAGATCCAGACCTTGACGCCGCAGGTGCCGAAGGTCGTGAACGCGGTCGCAACGCCGTAGTCGATGTCGGCGCGCAGCGTGTGCAGCGGCACGCGACCTTCGCGGTACCACTCCATGCGCGCGATTTCCGCACCGCCCAGACGACCCGAGCAGTTGATACGGATGCCTTCCGCGCCGAGACGCATCGCCGACTGAACGGCGCGCTTCATGGCGCGGCGGAACGCAACGCGACGCTCCAGCTGCTGCGCGATCGACTCGGCCACCAGCGTCGCATCGAGCTCCGGCTTGCGGATTTCGACGATGTTGATGACGACGTCGGACGAGGTGATGTCCGCGACCTTCTTGCGCAGCTTGTCGATGTCGGCGCCCTTCTTGCCGATCACCACGCCCGGACGAGCCGAGTGGATGGTGACGCGGCACTTCTTGTGCGGACGCTCGATCACGATGCGGGCGACGGCCGCCTGCTTGAGCTCCTTGTGCAGGATCTCGCGGATCTTGACGTCCTCATGCAGCAGCTTGCCGTATTCCTGCTTGCCGGCGAACCAGCGGGAATCCCAGGTCCGGTTGATGCCGAGACGCAGACCGATCGGATTGATCTTTTGACCCATCGTTTTCTCCTGCGACCCTTAAGCCGCTGCTGCTTCGGCTTCGACCTGACGAACAATGATCGTCAGCTGCGAAAATGGTTTGTAGACACGGCCCGAGCGGCCACGGCCGCGGGCGGCAAAGCGCTTCATCACGAGGCCGTTACCGACGAAGGCCTGCGCCACGACGAGATCGTCGACGTCGAGGTCGTGGTTGTTCTCGGCATTGGCGATAGCCGATTCCAGACACTTCTTCACGTCAACCGCGATCCGCTTGCGCGAAAACTGCAGGTCGGCGAGCGCAGCGGCAGCCTTCCGGCCGCGAATGAGCTGGGCGACCAGGTTGAGCTTCTGCGGGCTCACCCGCAGCATCCGGGCGACCGCCTTGGCCTCGTTCTCGGCGAGGCTCCGTTCGCGCTTAGGTTTGCTCATCGTTTAATCCTCAAGCCTTCTTGGCTTTCTTGTCGCCCGAGTGGCCATGGAAGGTCCGGGTCGGCGAAAACTCACCAAACTTGTGACCGACCATTTCCTCGTTGACGGCCACCGGCACGTGCTTCTGACCGTTGTAAACGCCGAAGGTCAGGCCAACGAATTGCGGCAGGATCGTCGAGCGACGGCTCCAGATCTTGATGACGTCGTGACGGCCGGACGCGCGCGCGGCATCTGCCTTCTTGAGCAGAGAACCCTCGACGAACGGGCCTTTCCAGACTGAACGAACCATGTCCGGCGTTCCTTACTTCTTCCGCTTGTGGCGGCTTAGGAGAATGAATTTGTTGGTCGACTTGTTGCTGCGGGTCTTCTTGCCCTTGGTCGGCTTGCCCCACGGGGTGACCGGGTGACGACCGCCCGAGGTACGACCTTCACCACCGCCGTGCGGATGGTCGATCGGGTTCATCGAAACGCCGCGGTTATGCGGCTTGCGGCCCAGCCAACGATTCCGGCCGGCCTTGCCGATCGAGGTGTTCATGTGGTCCGGGTTCGACACCGCGCCGATCGTGCCGCGGCAACGGCCATGCACCAGGCGCTGCTCACCCGAGTTCAGGCGGATGATGACGTAGTCATGGTCGCGACCGACGAGCTGGGCGTAGGTGCCGGCGGAACGGGCGAGCTGGCCGCCCTTCCCGATCTTGACCTCGATGTTATGGATGATCGTGCCGACCGGCATGTTGCCGAGCGGCATGACGTTGCCCGGCTTCACGTCGACATAGTTGCCGGCCACCACGGAATCGCCGACCGCCAGGCGCTGCGGCGCCAGGATATAGGCCTGAGTGCCGTCTTCGTACTTGACCAGCGCGATGAACGCGGTGCGGTTCGGATCGTATTCCAGCCGCTCGACGGTTGCGGGCGCATCGACCTTGTCGCGCTTGAAGTCGACGATGCGCAGGGTCTGCTTGTGACCGCCGCCGCGGAAGCGCACGGTGATGCGACCGGTGTTGTTACGACCGCCCGAGGAGTGCTTGCCTTCGGTGAGCGCCTTGACCGGCTTGCCCTTGTAGAGGGCAGAACGATCGACCATGACCAGCTGGCGCTGGCCCGGTGTCGTGGGATTGAATTTCTTCAGTGCCATCGTCGTGCGACCTTACAGACCGGTGGTCACGTCGATCCGATGACCCTCTTCGAGGGTCACGATCGCGCGCTTGGTGTTCGACTGCGAGCCGAGATTGCCGCGGAAGACCTTGGTCTTGCCCTTGCGGACCAGCGTGTTGACGCTCTTGACCTTGACGTCAAACAGCTTCTCGATCGCTTCCTTGATCTGCGGCTTGGTCGCCTTCGCGGCCACCTTGAACAGAACCTTGTTGTGCTCGGACGCCAGCGTCGCCTTTTCGGTGACGACCGGGGCGACGATCACGTCGTAATGGCGAGCCTCGATGTTCTTCGTCATTTGAAGCGCGCCTCCAGCGCATCGATGGCGGCCTTGGTCAGAACAAGCTTCTGACGGCGCAGGATGTCATAGACGTTGATGCCCTGGATCGGCAGCACGTCCATGTTCGGGATGTTGCGGGCCGCAGCGGCAAAGCCGTTGTTGAGCTCGGCACCGTCGATGATCAGCGCATTGGTCAGGCCGAGACCCGAGAAGTGACCGAGCAGCGCCTTGGTCTTGGCGGCTTCCAGCGCGGCCTTGTCGATCACGAGCAGATCGCCGTCCTTGGCCTTTGCCGAGAGCGCATGCTTGAGAGCGAGCGCACGGACCTTCTTCGGCAGGTCGGTGGCGTGCGAACGCACGACCGGACCGAAGGCACGACCGCCGCCGCGGAACTGCGGCACGCGAGCCGAGCCGTGACGAGCACCGCCGGTGCCCTTCTGCTTGTACATCTTCTTGCCGGTGCGCCAGATCTCGGCGCGGCCCTTGGCCTTGTGAGTTCCGGCCTGACGCTTGTTAAGCTGCCACTGCACGCAACGCGCAATGATGTCCTGGCGCGGCTCAAGGCCGAAAATGGCGTCGGAGAGCTGGACCGAGCCCGCTTCCTTACCCTCGAGGGTGGTGACCTTCAATTCCATCTCACGCACCCTCTTGCTGGGCCGAGGCTTCCGCTTCGCCGCCTGCAACCTTGAACTTGCCGGGCTTCGGAGCTTCCTTCGGCAGCGGCTTCTTGACGGCGTCGCGCACGCGGATCCAGCCACCCTTGGAGCCAGGAACGGCGCCTTCGACGAGGATCAGGCCACGCTCGACGTCGAGCTGAACAACACGGAGGTTGAGCGTGGTGATGCGATCGACACCCATGTGGCCGGGCATCTTCTTGTTCTTCCAGGTCTTGCCGGGATCCTGACGACCACCGGTCGAACCGATCGAGCGATGCGAGACCGACACGCCGTGCGTGGCGCGCAGACCGCCGAAGTTCCAGCGCTTCATACCGCCGGCGAAGCCCTTACCGACCGAGGTGCCGGTGACGTCGACGAACTGGCCGACGACGAAGTGGTCGGCGAGGATCTCGGCGCCCACGGGGATCATGGCATCCGCGGAAACGCGGAATTCCTCGACCTGCCGCTTCGGCTCGACCTTGGCGACCGCGAACTGGCCGCGCTCTGCCTTGGGCATGTACACGGTCTTGCGGCTGCCAGAACCAAGCTGGAGCGCGACATAACCGTTCTTCTCTTCAGTGCGGTGGCCTACGACCTGGCAATTGCCGAGCTTCAGCACGGTCACGGGGATATGTTCGCCGGCCTCTGTAAAGACCCGCGTCATCCCGACCTTTTGTGCGATCACTCCGGAGCGCATCGGCGTGCTTCCTGTTCTTTCTGTCCGCTAGTGGCGAACGTGATCCAAAAATCTTAGAGCTTGATCTCGACGTCGACACCGGCGGCCAGGTCGAGCTTCATCAAAGCATCGACGGTCTGCGGGGTCGGATCGACGATGTCGAGCAGACGCTTGTGAGTGCGCATCTCGAACTGTTCACGGCTCTTCTTGTCGACGTGGGGCGAACGGTTGACGGTGAACTTCTCGATGCGGGTGGGCAGCGGAATGGGTCCGCGAACCTGCGCACCGGTGCGCTTCGCCGTGTTCACGATCTCGCGGGTCGACGTATCTAGGATACGATGGTCGAACGCCTTGAGACGGATACGAATATTTTGGCCGTTCATTGCCGTGGTCTTTCTTCGTTGGGTGGCGAATAGCGAATAGCGAATGTCACCATCCGCTACTCGCCGATCCCTATTCTCGTAATTACTCGATGATCGAAGCGACGACGCCGGCGCCGACGGTACGGCCACCTTCGCGGATCGCGAAGCGGAGCTTCTCTTCCATCGCGATCGGCACGATCAGGTGCACTTCCATCGCGATGTTGTCGCCCGGCATCACCATCTCGGTACCTTCCGGCAGATGCACGACACCGGTCACGTCGGTGGTGCGGAAGTAGAACTGCGGACGGTAGTTGGTGAAGAACGGGGTGTGGCGACCGCCCTCTTCCTTGGTGAGGATGTAAGCCTCAGCCTTGAACTTGGTGTGCGGCTTGACCGAACCCGGCTTGCACAGCACCTGGCCGCGCTCGACGTCTTCGCGCTTGGTGCCGCGGAGCAGCGCACCGATGTTGTCGCCGGCCTGGCCCTGATCGAGCAGCTTGCGGAACATTTCGACGCCGGTGACGGTGGTCTTCTGGGTCGCACGGAGACCGACGATCTCGATTTCCTCGCCGACCTTGACGATGCCGCGCTCGACACGGCCGGTCACGACGGTGCCGCGGCCCGAGATCGAGAACACGTCTTCAACCGGCATCAGGAACGGCTGGTCGATCGGACGCTCCGGCTGCGGGATGTACTCGTCGACGTTCTTCATCAACTCGAGGATGGCGTCGTGGCCGAGCTTCTTGTCGCTGTCTTCGAGAGCGGCGAGCGCCGAACCCTTGATGATCGGGATCTTGTCGCCCGGGAAGTCGTACTTCGAGAGCAATTCGCGGACTTCGAGCTCGACGAGCTCGAGCAGCTCCGGATCGTCGACCATGTCGCACTTGTTGAGGAACACGACGAGCGCGGGAACGCCGACCTGGCGGGCGAGCAGGATGTGCTCGCGGGTCTGCGGCATCGGGCCGTCAGCGGCCGACACGACCAGGATCGCACCGTCCATCTGGGCGGCGCCGGTGATCATGTTCTTCACGTAGTCGGCGTGGCCCGGGCAGTCGACGTGGGCGTAGTGGCGGTTCTTGGTCTCGTACTCGACGTGCGCGGTCGAGATCGTGATGCCGCGCGCCTTCTCTTCCGGCGCCTTGTCGATCTGGTCGTACGCCGTGAACGTCGCGCCACCGGTTTCGGCGAGGATCTTGGTGATCGCCGCGGTCAGCGAGGTCTTGCCATGGTCGACGTGACCGATGGTGCCGATGTTGCAGTGGGGCTTGTTACGTTCAAACTTTGCTTTGGCCATTTGACTCTCCGTTCAATCGTCAGTTCGAGACCGACGACAATCAGGCAAACTTCTTCTGGACTTCTGCCGACACGTTGGCCGGCGCTTCTGCGTAGTGGTCGAACTGCATGGTGAAGGTTGCGCGACCCTGGCTCATCGAGCGCAGGTTATTCACGTAACCGAACATGTTCATGAGCGGCACCATCGCATTGATGACGTTGGCGTTGCCGCGCATGTCCTGCCCCTGGATCTGACCGCGCCGGGAATTCAGGTCGCCGATAACCGAGCCGGTGTAGTCTTCCGGGGTCACCACTTCGACCTTCATGATCGGCTCGAGCAGGACGGACTTGCCCTTCTGCAGCGCTTCGCGGAATGCCGCGCGCGATGCGATTTCGAAGGCGAGCGCCGACGAGTCGACGTCGTGATACTTGCCGTCAACGAGCTGAACCTTGACGTCGACCACGGGGAAGCCCGCGACCACGCCAGCGCCCATCACGCTGTTGAGGCCCTTTTCGACGCCGGGGATGTATTCCTTCGGCACCGCGCCGCCGACGATCTTCGACTCGAACTCGTAGCCCTTGCCGGGCTCGTTCGGCTCGACGACGATCGACACTTCGGCGAACTGACCGGTACCGCCGGTCTGCTTCTTGTGGGTGTACTTGACCTCGGCCTTCTTGGTCACGCGCTCACGGAACGCCACCTGCGGCGCGCCGATGTTCGCGTCGACCTTGTAGGTGCGGCGAAGGATGTCGACCTTGATGTCGAGATGGAGTTCGCCCATGCCCTTGAGGATGGTCTGGCCGGACTCCTGGTCGGTCGACACGCGGAAGGACGGATCCTCCGCAGCGAGCTTCGCCAGCGCCACGCCCAGCTTTTCCTGGTCGGCCTTGGACTTCGGCTCGATCGCGATCTCGATGACCGGCTCGGGGAATTCCATCTTTTCCAGGATCACCTGCTTGTCGGGATCGCACAGCGTGTCACCGGTGCGCGCTTCCTTCAGGCCGGCCAGCGCGACGATGTCGCCGGCATAGGCTTCCTTGATGTCTTCGCGGTTGTTCGCATGCATCAGCAGCATGCGCCCGATGCGCTCCTTCTTCTCGCGGGTCGAGTTCACGACGCCGGTGCCGCTCTGGAGAACGCCGGAGTAGATGCGGCAGAAGGTGATGGTGCCGACGAACGGGTCGTCCATGATCTTGAACGCGAGCAGCGCGAGCGGCTCCTTGTCGTCGGCCTTGCGAAGGACCTCGTTGCCGCGGTCATCGGTGCCCTTGATCGCGGGCACGTCGATCGGCGACGGCAGATAATCGACGACGGCGTCGAGCAGCGGCTGCACGCCCTTGTTCTTGAAGGCCGAGCCACACAGCACGGGATAGAACGCGCCGGTCAGCACCGCCTTGCGGATCAGCCGCTTCAGCGTCGCTTCGTCCGGCTCGTTGCCGTCGAGGAAGGCAGCCAAAGCATCGTCGTCGAGCTCGACGGCGGCTTCCACCATCTTCTCGCGGTATTCCTTGGCCTGCTCGACAAGATCTTCCGGAATGTCGACATAGTCGAACTTCGCGCCGAGCGACTCGTCGTTCCAGACGATGCCCTTCATCTTCACGAGGTCGACGAGACCCTTGAAGTTGTTCTCGGCGCCGATCGGAAGCTGGATCGCGATCGGCTTGGCACCGAGGCGGTCAACGATGTCGGCCAGGCACTTGAAGAAGTCGGCGCCGGTCTTGTCCATCTTGTTGGCGAAGACGATGCGCGGAACCTTGTACTTGTCGCCCTGACGCCAGACGGTCTCGGTCTGGGGCTCAACGCCCTGGTTCGAGTCGAGCACGCAAACGGCGCCGTCGAGCACGCGCAGCGAACGCTCGACTTCGATGGTGAAGTCGACGTGGCCGGGGGTGTCGATGATGTTCAGGCGCTTACCAGCCCAGAACGCGGTGGTCGCAGCCGAGGTGATCGTGATGCCACGCTCCTGCTCCTGCTCCATCCAGTCCATCGTCGCGGCACCTTCGTGCACTTCGCCGATCTTGTGGCTCTTGCCGGTGTAATAGAGGATGCGCTCGGTCGTGGTGGTCTTGCCGGCGTCGATATGCGCCATGATACCGAAGTTACGGTAGTCTTCGATGGCATGTTGGCGGGGCATGGGCTGTTCCTTGCGAGTCCGTTTGTTTCGCCGTTACCAGCGATAGTGCGAGAAGGCACGGTTGGCTTCCGCCATCCGGTGCACGTCTTCACGCTTCTTGACGGCGTTGCCACGATTGTTCGACGCGTCCAGGAGCTCAGCCGAGAGCCGCTCGGTCATCGTCTTCTCGTTGCGCTCGCGCGCAGCCGAGATCAGCCAACGAATGCCCAGCGCCTGACGGCGCACCGAGCGAACTTCCACCGGGACCTGGTAGGTCGCGCCGCCGACGCGGCGGGAGCGCACTTCGATCGTCGGCATGACGTTCTCGAGTGCCTGCTCGAACACGCCGAGCGGGTTCTGCTTGGTCTTGGATTCGATGAGACCGAATGCACCATAGACGATGCCTTCGGCGACCGACTTCTTGCCGGCGTACATCACCGAGTTCATGAACTTCGTGACGATGATGTTCCCGAACTTCGGATCGGGAAGAACTTCGCGCTTTTCCGCTGAGTGGCGACGAGACATTGAGCTGGTTCCCGCTTACTTCGGACGCTTGGCGCCGTACTTCGAACGACGCTGCTTACGGTTCTTGACGCCCTGGGTATCCAGAACGCCGCGGAGGATGTGGTAGCGCACGCCGGGCAAGTCCTTGACGCGACCGCCGCGGATCATGACCACCGAGTGTTCCTGAAGGTTATGGCCTTCACCCGGGATGTAGCCGATCACCTCGAAGCCGTTGGTCAGGCGCACCTTGGCAACCTTACGAAGCGCCGAGTTCGGCTTCTTCGGGGTCGTGGTGTAGACGCGGGTGCAAACACCACGCTTCTGCGGCGACTGCTGCAGCGCCGGCACCTTCTTGCGCGACTTCTGCACTTCACGCGGTTGAGCGATCAGCTGGTTGATCGTCGGCATCCTGGCCTTACCCTTTGTTATCGCAGTCCCTTGCGGGTCCGCTGTCTTGCCGCGGCCCGTTACCGGGACCGCAAATTCTTTCGAGCTACCCGCCCGACGGGGCCCGCCTCACACGGAACAATCCGCACAAAGCGAAATCGCGCCAACCGCTCAATCACTGAGCGGAAAGCGTTACGACGCCACAGAGGACCGCAGTCTTCAGGCCGATCAGCGTAGAGCTGCGGCCCGCGCACCGAGGTCATGCATCCGAATTCGATCTCTAGAGAGCGAGCTCAAGAGATCTAGAATCGCACTGGCATTGCCTAGCTATAATCGACAGCGTTTGAGCGGCATTCGTCGAGGTTGGTGCCCGTTCTGCGACCCCAGAGGGATCAAACGGGTGGCCCGTTCCGACGTTTGGCGATGCTCACCGCCTGTCGTCAAGTGAGGCGCTTTCTATAAGTGAGAATCGGTCAAGTCAAGGTGAAATGACCATCGGAAAGCGCTTATCGCGCCTGAAGAAAAGCTGTTCGCCCTCTTCTCGCGCCTCCCCGATATGGGATCGAAGTCCCGGTTCCGCCAGTCCCGGCGGCAATTATACCCGGAAGAAATATACTTTTATAACCCGCGCTAAGGCTTTTTTTCCCCTTGATGCGTCAATCTGCCCTCTTCGGCAGAGACAAGCGCCATGCGGTACACCGATATTGCCATTATTGGCGGGGGACTTGCCGGCTCGACCGCCGCCGCGATGCTCGGGCGTGCCGGCATTTCGGCGGTACTGATCGACCCGCATGAGACCTATCCGGCCGATTTTCGCGTCGAAAAACTCAGCGGTCACGGACAGGTCGAGCGATTCGAGCGGACGGGAATCGCCGACTCAGTGCTGCGCCGGGCGACCTTCTCCGGCGAGAACTGGATCGCGCGGTTCGGGCATCTCCTCGACAAGGCTCCGAGCCGGCAGTTCAACATCCCCTACGATTCCCTGGTTAACGCGATCCGCGACGAGATTCCCGAAACCGTCGAGCGAATCTGGACCAAGGCGGTGTCGGTCGAGACCAGCGCGGAGCGGTCGAGAATCGCGCTCGCCAATGACGAGACGATCTCGGCCCGCCTGGTCGTGCTCGCCAACGGCCTGAATGTCGGCCTGCGCCACCAGCTTGGCATCACGCGAAACATCATCAGCGCCTGCCATTCGATCTCGATCGGATTCGACGTCGTGCCGGCCGGGCGGAATTCGTTCGACTTCCCGGCCCTGACCTATTTCTCGGAGCGGCCGAGCGACCGCATCCCCTACATCACGCTGTTTCCAATCGGCACGCGGATGCGCGCCAACCTGTTCGTGTACCGCAGCTTCGACGATCCCTGGCTGCGCGAGCTGCGCCGCGCGCCGGCCGCGACGCTGGACGCCGCCCTGCCGCGGCTCAAACACATCACCGGCGCCTTCGACATTCAAGGCGAGCTGAAGATCCGCCCGGTCGATCTCTATGTGAACGATGCCAGCCATCAGCCCGGCGTGGCGCTGGTGGGCGATGCCTTCGCCACCTCCTGCCCGGTCGCAGGCACCGGCTGCGACAGGGTATTCACCGATGTCGAGCGGCTCTGCAACGTCCACATCCCGCAATGGTTGGCGTCCGACGGGATGGATGCGGACAAGATCGCCGCCTTCTACGCCGACCCGGTCAAGCGGGCCTGCGACGAATGGTCGGCGGCGAAAGCCTTCGATTTCCGCTCGGTGTCGATTGCGACGAGCCCGTACTGGACCGCGCAGCGCTGGGCGCGCTTCATGGCGTGGTCGAGCCAGGGATTATTGCGGCGACTGGGAGGCGTGGTCCATCTGGAGCCGAACTTCCTCGGTCACTCCTCCTCATCGTCCTCGCCCTCATCATCCTCGTCGAGGTCGTCCTCGTCGTCTTCGTCGTCTTCGCTGTCGTCGTCGGCCTGAGCCGCCGCGCTATGCGGCTGATGGGTCTGGTCGTTCCACAGCTTGCGGTAGGTGCCGTCCTTGGCGAGCAGCTCGGCATGGGAACCGCGCTCGATCGCCCTGCCCCCTGAAATTACGATGATCTCGTCCATCTCGACCACCGAGGAGAGGCGGTGCGTCGACCAGATCATGGTGCGGCCCTTGGCGACCTTCAGCAATGTGCGGTTGATCGCAGCCTCGGTGGTCTGGTCCAGCGCCGAGGTCGCTTCGTCGAGCAGCAGCACGGACGGATTGCGGATGACCGCGCGGGCGATCGCGATACGTTGGCGCTGGCCGCCCGACAAGGTGTCGCCGCGCTCGCCGACCTGTGTATCATACCGCTTCGGCAGGCTCATGATGTAACGGTGGATCTCGGCCTTCTTGGCGGCCTCCTCCACTTCCTCGTCGGTCGCGCCTTCCTTGCCGAGCCGGATGTTCTCGCGGATCGATATGTTGAACAGCATGTTCTCCTGAAACACCACCGCCATGCTCCGGCGCAACGAATCCAGCGTCACCTTGCGCACGTCGACACCGTCGATGGTGACCCGCCCCTCGTCCGGCACGTAGAGCCGCAGGATCAGATTGAGCAGCGTGCTCTTGCCAGAGCCCGAAGGCCCGACGATGGCGATGCTCTTGCCGACATTGAGCTTGAGGCTGAGATTGTCCAGCACCGGCGTCTGTCCGCCCTCGTACTGGAACGTCACATGGTCGAAAGTGATGTCGTGGGTGATGCGCGGCAGATCGGGCGCACCCGGACGGTCGGCGCCGCGCGTGGGCTCGTCGAGCAACTCCTGGATGTGACGAATCGCGGCGGCCGAGGAGATCGACACCGGAATGAAATGCATCACGTGGGCGATGTTGTAGGAGACTTCCCAGAACGCGCTCTCGAAGGTGACGAAGGTGCCGATGGTGATCTGGCCCTTGGTTGCGAGATAAGCGCCGATCGCGAGCACGACGAGGTGCAACAACAGCACCGAGATGGTGACCGTCCGCTCCACCATGGTCGACAGAAACGCGGCGGACGCAATCCTGTGGCGGGTCTCGTCGTTGCGGAAATTGAAGAAGCCGAACATCCTGCGTTGCAGGCTGAACGCCTTGATCACGGCTTGCGCCGCGACGTTCTCCTGCACCATGCCGAGCAGCGCGCTTTCATTGAGCTTCTGCTCGTAATTGGCCTGCACCGCCTTCGGTGTCAGGATGCGCGGGCCGATCAGCGTGATCGGAAACACCAGGAGCGCGACCACGGCGAGCTGCCAGTTGAGAAACAGCATCAAGATGGCGCCGGCGATCAACTCCAGGAACGGCAGCGCGGCGCTGTTGGCGAAGGTCTTGACCGAGCCCTCGAAGGCAGCCTGGTCGACCGAGAAGCGCGACAGGATTTCGCCGCGCTTGGTGCGGCCGAAATAGGCCGCCGGCAGGTCCTGGACGTGCTCGAACAGGCGCTTGCGGACGTCGGAGATGATGCAGGCTGCGAGCCGCGCGTCCCAGCGCTCGTACCAGACCGCTACGATCGAGGTGAAGATGCCGGCAACCGCGAGCACGCCGAGGATCTTGTAGAGTGCCTGGAAATCCTCCTCGCCGAGCGCGTCGTCGATCAGATATTTCAAGCTGAGCGGCATGATGACGTTGAACAGCGTCTCGACCAGAACGCCGAACGCCACGTAGCCCAGGATGCGCTTGTAGTTGTACAGGAACGGCTTGACGAAGCCCAGAATGGTCGCGAGCGCGCCGGCGGCTTCACGGGCGGTAAAGACGACGAGGTCCTCGTCATCATCGTCGTCGAGCTCAAGCTCGTCGTCGTCTTCGTCGTCCTCGTCGTCTTCCAGCTCCGGCTCGGCACCGGTGGCGAGCTTATCCTCGAGTTCGGCCGCCTCTTGCGGGGCGAGCTTCTGTTTGTCGGGCGAGAGAGGCTTGGACGCCATGAAACCAACCGATGCTGACGGCCGGCATGACCGCAGAGAAAGCAGGGAAATAGCGGAACGCCGCTACTTCCACCGATTCTATGCGATTAGGATGAATTCGGCAAAACAATTGGCGAACTCATCCGTCCTGTGATGCTAGTCGTCGTCTTCGTTCTCGACCTTGTCGAAGAAGGAATAGCGCAAGCTATCGGCGTCGGCATACCACTGCCCCGGGCCCTTGTTGGCGGCGAGCGTCGCCGCCCAGAGCGCGTCGGCGCAGTCCTTGCGGTGCATCGCGAGATCGAAGCCGTTGCCGAAGAACAGTTCGGACCATTCCCACCAGGTGCCGAGCTTCTTGACCCCGCGCAACAGGTCGTAGCGGTCGACCACGACTGAGGCCATGTCCGAGGTGATCGAGCCGAACACGAGGCCGGTCTTGACCACGCGATTCAACTCGCGGATCGCGCGGACCACCTGCTTCGGGGCAACGTGGCAAAGGCTGGTCTCGAACACGAGGTCGAATGCGCCGTCCTTGAACGGCATGTCCAGGATCGATCCCAGCTTGTTGTACTTCTTCAGCGCCTTCGGCGTCTTGGCGTGGATCGCGCGGTTGTTCTCGATGCCCCAGGCATCGAAGCCGCGGTCGCGGAGCGCGCCGACGAGTTCGCCGCTGGCGGAGCCCGCGACCAACAGCTTGGCGCCCTTGGCCTTGCCCCAGACGATGCCGATCAGTTTCGTCAAATAGTCGGGATCGGTGAAGTGGCTCCACGCCTCGCTATAAGGGCCGACGCCGCGATAGTTCTCGAAATAATCGCGGTCGATCTTGTCGGAGACGGGCTTGCCGTCCTGGGCGTGCTCGCGGCGCAGCCGCATCATCTCGGTCAGGATGATGTCGGTCGCCGCGTCCGAGGAGTCGAGCAGGCCGTTCAGCGTGGAGTCGAACAGATAGTCGCCGACCACGACGATGCCGGGATGCTCCTTCGGCTCGGGCCGGTGATTGGTCATGACGTCGCGCACGGGCAGACCGCCAGGTATGGCGTTCACCGACGACAGCCAGCGGTGGATCTTGCCTTCCATCAAATGCGCACGCGCATCGCCGAGCGAGGCCGGCAGCGATTTCAGCGCGGCGTCGATCAGCTCCTGATCCGACAGATTGGCGAAGGCCAGCGCATCGGAGCCGGGAATCAGCCAGTTCAGGACGCCGTGCTTGCCGACGTCGTGACGCGCGCCCTCGTTGTAGACGCAACAGCCGCCGAAGGCTTCCGACATGAACCAGGCGCCGGCAATCTTGTCTCCCCAGAACGGGGAATCGAACAGGATCGAGACGCGCAGGTAGTGCGCGGGACGGTCGAAATAAGAGACGTGCTTGACCATCGATTTGCGCAGCTGCTCGCCTTCCCACCCCATCGTGGAGAGCCAGGAATGCGGCAGGCAGACCAGCACGAGATCGAAGTCGCGCGTCTCCGGTCCCTTGCCGTTCATCATCTTGAGCTGATAGCGGCCGGTCGGCGCCTTGCCGACGGTGAGCACGCGATGATTGAGCTGGATGTCGGCGCTGACCTCCGACTGCAGGCATTCGATCAGCTGCTCGTTGCCGTTCTGGATGGAATAGAGGCCGATATAGCCGTCGACATCCATCAGATAGTTCTTGAGCGCGTTGAGGCCGTTGGTGTTGTGGCTCTCGGTCGCGAGGTCCGAGCGGGCCATCACCTTGAAGAAGCGCTTTGCGACCTCGTCCTCGACCTCCTCGTCGAGCACCTGCTCGGCGGTCTTGTAGGCCCAGGGATTCTCGTTGTCGTGGGCGCCGACGCCTTCGTAATATTCGATCGGCGACATCTGGTCGGCGCAGCGCTTGCGGAACTGCTCGATCGCAGCCGCAGTCTTGGCGCCGTATTTGCGGCGCATGCCGGCGACGTCGTTGAGCAGCTCTCCGCCGAACTGCACCTGCTCGGCGTCCATCGGAATGGTCTGCAGGCCGAAATGCTGGATCAGCTCGCGCAGCGGATCGGGACCCGTCATCGAGTAGTCGTAGATCTCGGCGACGCCGGCCTCGTACATCGCCGGCGCGGAATCGAATTTGCGCGTGACGATCTTGCCGCCGAGCCGATCGGAAGCTTCGTAAATGGTGATGCGGCAGAGGTCGCCAAGCTTACGCTTCAGGTACCAGGCGCTCATCAGCCCGCCGGGGCCGCCGCCTACGATTGCGAGATCAAGCATGTCAGTTCCGTGGTCTCCGGCCGTGCCCCCGTCACGGGACCACCGGTCTAAGCTCCCCTAGCAGAAGCGCTTTTCTGACTGAAGGGAAGATGAACAAAGGTTGATCCCGCATCGCAACAGGCAAACAAAGCAGCAAAAAGGCCGGCTTTCGCCGGCCTTTTCATTGTCCTCGGTATTCCTACGGATGAACCATCATTCCGCGGGCGGCAGCGCAGGAAGCTCCGCTTCCGGCGCGGGCGACACGACCGCCGTCTGCTTCTCGCGCTCGTCGAGGATCAGCTTGTCGCGCTTCACGGCGACTTCGCGGATCTTGGCCATGGAGGCGCCGGTGCCCGCCGGGATCAACCGGCCGACGATGACGTTCTCCTTGAGGCCTTCGAGCGGATCGACCTTGCCGTTGACCGCCGCTTCCGTGAGGACGCGGGTGGTCTCCTGGAACGAGGCCGCCGAGAAGAAGGAGCGGGTCTGAAGGCTCGCCTTGGTGATGCCGAGCAGAACCGGCGTTCCCGTGGCGATCTTCTTGCCCTCTTCCTTGGCCTTCTCGTTGAGCGCGTCGAACTCGATCTTGTCGACCTGCTCGCCGGAGATCATGTCCGTGTCGCCCTGGTCGGTGACTTCCACCTTCTGGAGCATCTGACGGACAATCACCTCGATGTGCTTGTCGTTGATGAGCACGCCCTGGAGCCGGTAGACTTCCTGGATCTCGTTGACCAGATAGGCCGCGAGCTCCTCGATGCCCTTGACCGCAAGGATGTCGTGCGGTGCGGGGTTGCCTTCCACGATGAAGTCGCCCTTTTCGACGACGTCGCCGTCCTGAAGGTGGATGTGCTTGCCCTTCGGGATCAGGTACTCGCGCGCCTCGTCGGTCTTGTCCATCGGCTCGATCGAGATGCGACGCTTGTTCTTGTAGTCGCGCCCGAACCGGATGGTGCCCGCGATTTCGGCGATGATCGCCGCATCCTTCGGACGCCGTGCCTCGAACAGTTCCGCCACCCGCGGCAGACCGCCGGTGATGTCACGCGTCTTGGCGCTTTCGGTCGAGACACGGGCGAGGATGTCACCCGGGTTGACCTTGGCACCGACGTCGACCGACAGAATGCCGTCGACCGACAGCATGTAGCGGGCGTCGCCGCCACGGGCGAGCTTGAGCACCTTGCCGTCCTTGCCCTTGACCACGATGGCCGGACGCAGATCCGCGCCGCCGCGGGTCGAGCGCCAGTCGATGACCACGCGCTTGGCGATACCAGTGGCCTCGTCCAGCGTTTCCGAGATCGACTGCCCCTCGACCAGATCCTCGAAGCCGATCGTTCCTTCGACCTCGGTGAGCAGCGGACGGGTGTAGGGATCCCATTCGACGATGCGCTGGCCACGCTTGACCATATCGCCTTCGTCGATGTGCAGGCGCGCGCCGTACTGGATACGGTGCGTCGCACGCTCGGTGCCGTCGGCATCGACGATCGCCACCACCATGTTGCGGACCATTGCGACCAGGTGACCTTCGCTGTTGCGGGCGATGGCCTTGTTCCTGATCACGATCTTGCCGTCGAAATTGGCTTCGACGAACGACTGCTCGTTGAGCTGCGCCGCACCACCGATGTGGAAGGTGCGCATGGTGAGCTGGGTACCCGGCTCGCCGATCGACTGCGCCGCGATGACGCCGACCGCTTCGCCATGGTTGACCGGCGTGCCGCGGGCGAGGTCGCGGCCATAGCACATGCCGCAGATGCCGTTGACAAGCTCGCAGGTCAGCGCCGAGCGGATCTTCACCTCCTGCACACCACCCTGCTGGATGGCGTCCAGATGGCTCTCTTCCATCAGCGTATCGCGCTTGATGATCACCTTGCCGGAGCTGTCACGGATGTCTTCGCAGGCCGTGCGTCCGAGGATGCGCGAACCGAGCGAAGCGACCACGGTGCCGGCATCGACGATGGCGCGCATCTTGATGCCGAGCCTGGTGCCGCAATCGGACTGCGTGATGATGCAATCCTGCGCGACGTCGACCAGACGACGGGTCAGGTAGCCCGAGTTCGCGGTCTTCAACGCGGTGTCCGCGAGGCCCTTACGGGCGCCGTGGGTCGAGTTGAAGTACTCGAGAACCGAGAGACCTTCCTTGAAGTTCGAGATGATCGGCGTCTCGATGATCTCACCCGACGGCTTGGCCATCAGGCCGCGCATGCCGGCGAGCTGGCGCATCTGGGCCGGCGAACCGCGGGCACCGGAGTGAGCCATCATGTAGATCGAGTTGATGTCGGCATCGGCTCCACTCGCCGTCTTCTTGGTGGAGGAGATCTCCTTCATCATCGCCTTGGCGATTTCTTCGGTCGCCTTCGACCAGGCGTCGACGACCTTGTTGTACTTCTCGCCATGGGTGATCAGGCCGTCGTTGTACTGCTGCTCGAAATCCTTCGCCAGCGTACGGGTGGTGTCGACGATCTTCCACTTGGAGTGCGGCACGACCATGTCGTCCTTGCCGAACGAGATGCCGGCCTTGAACGCGTTGTAGAAGCCGAGCGCCATGATGCGGTCGCAGAAGATCACCGTCTCCTTCTGACCGCAGTGGCGGTAGACCTGGTCGATGACGCCCGAGATCTCGCGCTTGGTCATCAGCTTGTTGATGATCTCGTACGAAATACGCGGGTTCTTCGGCAGCAGATTGCCGAGCATGACGCGACCTGCGGTGGTCTCGATCCAGCGCGTCGAGACCTTGCCGGTCTCATCCATGCCCTGCCACCGATACTTGATCTTGGTGTGGAGGTGGATGACCTTCGCATGCAGCGCGTGCTCGAGCTCGGCCATGTCGCCGAACAGCTTGCCCTCACCGGGCAGGCCTTCGCGCATGATCGAGACGTAGTAGAGACCGAGCACGATGTCCTGCGACGGCACGATGATCGGCTGGCCGTTCGCCGGATGCAGGATGTTGTTGGTCGACATCATCAGCACGCGCGCTTCCAGCTGCGCTTCGAGCGACAGCGGAACGTGCACGGCCATCTGGTCGCCGTCGAAGTCGGCGTTGAACGCGGAGCAGACCAGCGGGTGAAGCTGGATCGCCTTGCCCTCGATCAGCACCGGCTCGAACGCCTGGATGCCCAGGCGATGCAGCGTCGGCGCGCGGTTGAGCAGCACCGGATGCTCGCGGATCACCTCGTCCAGGATGTCCCAGACCTCGGGCCGCTCCTTCTCGACCAGCTTCTTCGCCTGCTTCACGGTGGTGGACAGGCCCTTGGCGTCAAGCCGCGAGTAGATGAACGGCTTGAACAGCTCGAGCGCCATCTTCTTCGGCAGGCCGCACTGATGCAGGCGCAGCTCGGGACCGACCACGATCACCGAACGGCCCGAATAGTCGACGCGCTTGCCGAGCAGGTTCTGGCGGAAACGGCCCTGCTTGCCCTTCAGCATGTCGGCGAGCGACTTCAGCGGGCGCTTGTTAGCACCCGTGATGACGCGGCCGCGGCGACCGTTGTCGAACAGCGCATCGACCGCTTCCTGAAGCATGCGCTTCTCGTTGCGGATGATGATGTCCGGCGCGCGCAGCTCCATCAGCCGCTTCAAGCGGTTGTTGCGGTTGATGACGCGGCGGTAGAGGTCGTTGAGGTCCGAGGTCGCGAAGCGACCGCCGTCCAGCGGCACCAGCGGGCGCAGGTCCGGCGGGATCACGGGAACGACAGTCAGGATCATCCATTCCGGCTTGTTGCCGGAGTGGCGGAACGCCTCGACGATCTTCAGGCGCTTGGCGAGCTTCTTGTGCTTGATGTCGGAGTCGGTCTCCTGCATCTCCGCGCGCAAGGTCAGCTCGAGCTTCTCAAGATCCATGCCCTTGAGCAGCTCGCGGATCGCTTCCGCGCCGATCATGGCGGTGAAGGAATCCTGGCCGTACTCGTCCTGCGCCTTCAGATACTCGTCTTCCGACAGCAGCTGACGGTCCTTCAGCGCGGTGAGGCCCGGCTCCAGCACGACGTAGTATTCGAAGTAGAGGATCCGCTCGAGATCCTTCAGTGTCATGTCGAGCAGCAGGCCGATGCGCGACGGCAGCGACTTCAGGAACCAGATGTGGGCGACGGGAGCCGCGAGCTCGATATGGCCCATGCGCTCGCGCCGGACGCGCGACAGCGTGACCTCGACCGAGCACTTCTCGCAGATGATGCCCTTGTACTTCATGCGCTTGTACTTGCCGCACAAGCACTCGTAATCCTTGATCGGCCCGAAGATGCGCGCGCAGAACAGGCCGTCGCGCTCGGGCTTGAAGGTACGGTAGTTGATGGTCTCCGGCTTCTTGATCTCGCCGTAGGACCAGGACAGAATCTTCTCTGGAGACGCGATCGAGATCCGGATCTGGTCGAAGACCTGAGCCGGCGTCGTCGGGTTGAAGAGATTCATAATTTCTTGGTTCATCGTCTTCTCCTCGCGTGCCGGTCGCCTCCGGCCGCAAATTCGAAAATCACTCAAGCGAGGCGCCCTGCCCTCAAGGCATCGGGAGGGGCGCCAATGCCCGGCCGCGAAGGCCGGGCATGAAAGGTCGTATTACTCGGCTGCTTCCGACGTCGACGCCGGTCCCACCTTGGAATTGTGCAGGTCGACGTTGAGGCCGAGCGAGCGCATTTCCTTGACCAGCACGTTGAACGATTCCGGAATACCGGCCTCGAAGGTGTCGTCGCCACGCACGATCGCCTCGTACACCTTGGTACGGCCGGCGACGTCGTCCGACTTCACGGTCAGCATTTCCTGGAGCGTGTAGGCCGCGCCGTAAGCTTCGAGCGCCCACACCTCCATTTCGCCGAAACGCTGGCCGCCGAACTGCGCCTTGCCGCCCAGCGGTTGCTGGGTGACGAGCGAGTACGGACCGATCGAACGCGCATGGATCTTGTCGTCGACGAGATGGTGCAGCTTGAGCATGTAGATGTAGCCCACCGTCACCTTGCGATCGAAGGCATCGCCGGTGCGGCCGTCGTAGACGGTCGACTGACCCGAAGCGTCCAGACCGGCAAGCTTCAGCATCTCCTCGATGTCGGCTTCCTTGGCACCGTCGAACACCGGCGTCGCGATCGGCACGCCGCGGCTGAGGTTATGGCCGAGTTCAAGCAGCTCGTTGTCGTTGAGCGACTTGATGGTCTCGTCCTCACCGTAGACCTTCTTCAAGGTTTCCTTCAGCGGCTTGATGTCCTGCTTCGACAGGTAAGCATCGACCGTCTGGCCGATACGCTTGCCGAGGCCGGCGCAGGCCCAGCCGAGATGGGTCTCGAGGATCTGTCCGACGTTCATGCGCGAAGGCACGCCCAGCGGATTGAGCACGATGTCGGCATGCGTACCGTCTTCGAGGAACGGCATGTCCTCGATCGGCACGATCTTCGACACCACGCCCTTGTTGCCGTGACGGCCGGCCATCTTGTCGCCGGGCTGGATCTTGCGCTTCACCGCGACGAAGACCTTGACCATCTTCATCACGCCGGGCGGCAATTCGTCACCGCGCTGAAGCTTCTCGACCTTGTCGAGGAAGCGCTGCTCGAGCCCCTTCTTCGACTCGTCGTACTGCTTCCGCATGGCCTCGATCTCGGCCATCAGCTTGTCGTTCGGCGAGGCGAACAGCCACCACTGCGACTTCGGGTACTCCTCGAGCACCGCACGGGTGATCTTGGTGTCCTTCTTGAAGCCCTTCGGGCCCGCAATGCCCTGCCGCCCCTCGAGGAGCTCGGCAAGACGGTTATAGACGTTGCGGTCCAGGATCGCCTGCTCGTCGTCGCGGTCCTTGGCCAGACGCTCGATCTCTTCCCGCTCGATCGCCAGCGCACGCTCGTCCTTGTCGACGCCGTGACGGTTGAACACGCGGACTTCCACGATCGTGCCCTGCACGCCCGGGGGAACGCGCAGCGAGGTGTCGCGAACGTCGGAGGCCTTTTCGCCGAAGATGGCGCGCAGAAGCTTTTCTTCCGGCGTCATCGGGCTTTCGCCCTTCGGCGTGATCTTGCCGACCAGGATGTCGCCGGCGCGCACTTCCGCACCGATGTAGACGATACCGGCTTCGTCGAGGTTCTTCAGCGCTTCTTCCGAAACGTTCGGAATGTCGCGGGTGATTTCCTCAGGTCCGAGCTTGGTGTCGCGGGCCATCACCTCGAACTCCTCGATGTGGATCGAGGTGAAGACGTCTTCCTTCACGATCCGCTCGGAGAGCAGGATCGAGTCTTCGAAGTTGTAGCCGTTCCACGGCATGAACGCGACGAGCACGTTGCGGCCGAGCGCGAGCTCGCCGAGATCGGTCGACGGACCGTCAGCGATGATGTCGCCCTTCTTGACGATGTCACCGACCTTCACCAGCGGACGCTGGTTGATGCAGGTCGACTGGTTCGAGCGCTGGTACTTCATCAGACGATAGATATCGACGCCCGACTTGGTCGGATCGAGATCTTCGGTGGCGCGGATGACGACGCGGGTCGCGTCGATCTGGTCGATCACGCCCGAACGGCGCGCCGCGATCGCGGCACCCGAGTCACGCGCAACCACGCCTTCCATGCCGGTACCGACGAACGGCGCTTCGGCACGAACCAGCGGCACCGCCTGGCGCTGCATGTTCGAGCCCATCAGCGCGCGGTTGGCGTCGTCGTTCTCGAGGAACGGGATCAGCGCCGCGGCAACCGAAACGAGCTGCTTCGGCGACACGTCCATGTAGTCGACCTTGTCCGGCGTCATCGGCACGACGTCGCGGGTGCCGCTCGCACGGCAGACCACCAGGTCTTCAGTGAAGCGGCCCTTGGCGTCGATCGGCACGTTGGCCTGCGCGACGGAATAGCGGCCTTCCTCCATCGCCGAGAGGTAGACGACCTCGTCGGTGACGCGACCGTCCTTGACCTTGCGATACGGCGTCTCGACGAAGCCGTACTTGTTCACGCGCGCGAAGGTCGCGAGCGAGTTGATCAGACCGATGTTCGGACCTTCCGGCGTCTCGATCGGGCAGATACGGCCGTAATGCGTCGGATGCACGTCGCGCACCTCGAAGCCGGCGCGCTCGCGGGTCAGACCGCCCGGTCCAAGCGCCGAGAGACGGCGCTTATGGGTGATCTCCGACAGCGGGTTGGTCTGGTCCATGAACTGCGAGAGCTGCGAGGAGCCGAAGAACTCGCGCACGGCGGCAGCCGCCGGCTTCGCGTTGATCAGGTCCTGCGGCATGACCGTGTCGATGTCGACCGAGGACATGCGCTCCTTGATCGCGCGCTCCATGCGCAGGAGGCCGATGCGGTACTGGTTCTCCATGAGCTCGCCGACCGAGCGAACACGGCGATTGCCGAGATGGTCGATGTCGTCGATCTCGCCCTTGCCGTCGCGCAGATCCACCAGCGTCTTGATGACGCAGAGGATGTCTTCCTTGCGCAGCGTGCGCTGGGTGTCGGGCGCATCGAGGTCGAGGCGCATGTTCATCTTGACGCGGCCGACCGCGGAGAGGTCGTAACGCTCGGCGTCGAAGAACAGCGACTGGAACATCGCTTGTGCCGAATCCAGCGTCGGCGGCTCGCCGGGACGCATCACGCGGTAGATGTCGAACAGCGCGTCCTCACGCGTCATGTTCTTGTCGGCCGAGAGGGTGTTGCGGATGTAGGCGCCGACATTGACGTGGTCGATGTCGAGCAGCGGCAGTTCCTTGTAGCCGTGCTCGTTGAGGACCTTCATCGACTTGTCGGTGATTTCCTCACCGGCTTCGGCGTGGATCTCACCCGTCTTCGGGTTGACGAGATCCTCGGCGAGGTAGTTGCCGACGAGCTCCTCATCCGACAGGCGCAGAGCCTTGAGCCCCTTCTCCTGCATCTGACGCGCACCGCGCACGGTGAGCTTCTTGCCGGCCTCGAGCACGACCTTGCCGGTGTCGGCGTCGATCAGGTCGTTGATGGTCGAGTAACCGCGGAAACGGTTGGCGTCGAACGGAACGCGCCAGCCTTCCTTGGTCCGCTTGTAGAGAATCTTCTTGTAGAACGTGGACAGGATCGCCTCGCCGTCGAGGCCGAGGGCGAACATCAGCGACGTCACCGGAATCTTGCGGCGACGGTCGATACGCGCATAGACGATGTCCTTGGCGTCGAACTCGATGTCGAGCCAGGAGCCGCGATACGGGATCACGCGGGCGGCGAACAGCAGCTTGCCCGAGGAATGAGTCTTGCCCTTGTCGTGATCGAAGAACACGCCCGGCGAACGGTGCATCTGCGAGACGATGACGCGCTCGGTGCCGTTCACGATGAAGGTGCCGTTCATCGTCATGAGCGGGATGTCGCCCATGTAGACGTCCTGCTCCTTGATGTCCTTGACCGACTTCGCACCGGTTTCCTCGTCGATATCGAACACGATGAGGCGCAGCGTCACCTTGAGGGGAGCCGCGAAGGTCATGCCGCGCTGGCGGCACTCGTCGACATCATACTTGGGCTGCTCGAACTCGTAACGGACGAATTCCAGCATCGAGGTGCCCGAGAAGTCCGAGATCGGGAACACCGAGCGGAACACGGCCTGCAGGCCTTCGTCGAGGCGACCGCCCGCGGGTTCATCGACCATCAGGAACTGATCATAGGACGCCTTCTGAACCTCGATGAGGTTCGGCATCTCGGCGACTTCCTTGATGTGTCCGAAGAACTTGCGAACGCGTTTGCGACCGGTGAATGTCTGCTGCGCCATCGTGGCCTCTCATTTCGTCGCCCGCTCTGGGCGCGCCGTCCAGGACTCGGCTGCCGCCGCTCCCCGGGTTGAATTTTTCGAACCCGCTTTGGGGACCGAAAATCCAGTTTCAGGCCGTCATGTCCTGAATCTGTTCTTCAGACCTTCAAAACGCAAAACGACGCGCGGGGCGCATAGGCACGCCCGCCCGTCACAACGATTGTCTTCGCGGACTGCAAAAGCCCGAAATAGCTTGCTCTCCCAACGGCTTCCAGGGAAATGCGGCATCCCTGCCCACCGCGCTTTCGTGCTGTCGACCCGATATGGGGCGACAATAGTGGAGATTCGAGGGGTATCCCCTCAAATCCCCACACATTTTCGTGTTCGACATGCGTCGGGACGATCCGTCGCACGCCTTTTGCATCTGGCCCATCCCTTTGAGGGATCGACCAAGGTCCCGAGCCTTGGCCCGGGACCCCGCCAGCAAGCGTTGCTTACTTGAGCTCGACCTTCGCGCCAGCCTTCTCGAGCTGGGCCTTGATCTTCTCGGCTTCGTCCTTGTTCACGCCTTCCTTGACAGGCTTCGGCGCGCCCTCGACGAGGTCCTTTGCTTCCTTCAGGCCGAGGCCGGTGATGGCGCGGACTTCCTTGATGACCTCGATCTTCTTGTCGCCGGCGGCGGCCAGAACGACCGTGAACTCGGTCTTCTCTTCCGCCGGAGCGGCGGCAGCGCCACCACCAGCCGGGCCGGCCACGGCAACAGCCGCGGCAGCCGAAACGCCCCACTTCTCTTCGAGGAGCTTCGCGAGTTCGGCAGCTTCGAGCACGGTGAGGCTCGATAGGTCGTCAACGATCTTCTGCAAGTCAGCCATTGTTCAGTTTCCTTGAATGTAAGTCTGGTTCGGGTTTGAGTTTTGCGAAGGGCGTCAGGCCGCTTCGCCCTTTGAGGCATGAGCCTGGATGACGCGCGCGAGCTTGCCCGCGGGCGCATTGGCGAGCTGAGCGATCTTGGTCGCCGGGGCCACAAGCAGGCCGACGATCTTTGCGCGCAGTTCGTCAAGCGACGGCAGCGAGGCAAGCGCCTTCACGCCGTCGACATTCAGGACGGTCTTCCCCATCGAGCCGCCGATAATGACGAACTTTTCGTTCGTCTTGGCGAATTCGATGGCGACCTTTGGCGCCGCTACCGGATCGTTCGAAGTGGCGATCACGGTCGGTCCCTTCAGCATGGGGCCGATGGCAACGACGTCAGTGCCTTCAAGAGCAATTTTGGCGAGACGGTTCTTCGAGACCTTCACCGAGGCACCAGCCTGCTTCATCTGCGTCCGCAGCTTCTGCATCTGGGCAACGGTCAGGCCGGAATATTGGGCAACGACCGCGACGCTCGTGGTCTTGAAGACCCCATTGAGCTGTTCGACCGCTTCCTTTTTTGCCGCTCGTTCCACAGCAAGCTCTTTCCGGTTGGCGGTCATCGCAAAAGCGGGACCGCCGGGTTGCACCCATCGTCCCACCCAAAACCTGAACCTCAGGGTCAAAACCCATCGGACACGCGCCGGGCGAGACGACAATTCAAAGCCTGCCCTCCGGGAGCTCGTTGGAGCCCACGGCGTGTCGAGGTCCGAACCAAACTCCTTCCGCGACCACCTTAAGGTGGGACGCGAAGTGAAATCCGGTCTTCACCCGTCTATGCAGGCCATGCGATTAAGCCGTTGAGAAATCGAAATTTCCCGCAGGCGCCTGCAGTCTTGGACAGGACGAGGCCAGCCGGCGAACCGCCTGACCTCTGCCCGCATCCCACCAACCGATGGATTTTCCTTCCTTTTCGGGCAAATCCTTACGGACGTCCTAAAAAGGAATGATCTCCTACCGTGTCGGGTTTTCGGAATGCGTGCACGAACGCGTCAGCCAAAGCCGACACGTCCGGAAGCGGTTCTTTAACCGCTCTCTGCCGGCTTGCCAAGAGCAAAATTCACACCAGTTCCAATCCGTTGCCGGCCGGGCTTGATCCGGGCCGACAAGGCCCGATTCAGGCCGTTTTGACCGCGTATGGCAGCCCCTGGCCGGCGAAGAACGCGCCCAGGTTCGCCAGCACGCAGTTCTGCATGGCGACGTGCGATTCGAGGGTGTGGCCGCCGATATGCGGGGCGAACACCACGTTGGGGAGCGCGGTCAGGGCGTCGGGAGCGTGCGGTTCCTTCTCGAAGACGTCGAGGCCGGCGCCGGCGATGGTCTTGTCGGAAAGCGCCGCGACCAGGGCCTTCTCGTCGATGACCGAGCCGCGGGAGATGTTGACGACGTAGCCGTCCGCGCCGAGGCGCTTGAGGATGCCGGCGTTGACCACATGCTGGGTCTCGGCCCCGGCCCGGACCGCGATCATCAGCACGCTGCACCAGTCGGCCAGCGCCTCCAGCGTCGGGAAATATTGATAGGGCAGATCGTATTTGCTGCGGCTGAAATAGCCGACCTCGCTCTCGAAAGCGGCGCAGCGCGCGGCGATCTTGCGGCCGATTTCGCCCATGCCGTAGACGCCGATACGGCGGCCGGGCATGCCGGCCTGGGGGCGCATCATCGGCGACTGCTTCGAGCCCGCCCAATCGCCGCTGCGGACATATTGGTCGGCAACCAGGATCCGCCGCGTCGTCGCCAGCATCAGGGTCATCGCGATATCGGCGACCGAGGCGGCATTGGCCCCCGGGCTGTGGCCGACCGCGATGTTGCGAGCGGCAGCCGCCTTCAGGTCGACGCCGTCATAGCCGGTGCCGTAGCAGACGATGGCGCCGAGTTTTGGAAACAGGTCCATCGCCTCGGCGCCGAGCGGCGAGCCACCGGCCGTCAACATCGCGCGGATGCCACCGACTTCATCGGCCGAAAACACCTCCCGCGCAGGCTTGCCACCGGTGTCGAGCAGTTCGAACCGCTCGGCGAAGCGCGCCATCATCGTCTTGGGAAAGCGCGAGTAGATCAGGACCTTGTCAGCCATTGTTCTTGTTTCCGGTGAATGCCGTCAAAAATGAAAAGGGGCGGAATCGGTCGCCCGATTCCGCCCCTCACCTCATGCAATTTCCAAACCTCAGCCGAGGCAGGCCTTAGCCGAGGATCGTGCCCGGCTCGACCTTCACGCCCGGGCCCATCGTCGAGGACACTGCAACGCGCTGGATGTAGGTGCCCTTGGAGCCAGCCGGCTTCGCCTTCGAGACAGCGTCGGCGAGAGCCTTGATGTTCTCGACCAGCTTCTCCTCGGAGAACGAGGCCTTGCCGACGCCGGCCTGCAGGATGCCGGCCTTCTCGACGCGGAACTCGACCGAGCCACCCTTGGCGCCCTTCACCGCACCGGTGACGTCCATGGTCACGGTGCCGATCTTCGGGTTCGGCATCAGGCCGCGCGGGCCGAGCACCTTACCGAGACGGCCGACCAGCGGCATCATGTCGGGGGTGGCGATGCAGCGGTCGAAATCGATCGAACCGTTCTGCACCTTCTCGACCAGGTCTTCAGCGCCGACGACGTCGGCACCTGCGGCCTTGGCTTCGTCAGCCTTGGCGCCACGGGCGAACACGCCGACGCGGAGCGTACGGCCGGTGCCGTTCGGCAGGGTCACGACGCCGCGGACCATCTGGTCGGCGTGACGCGGATCGACGCCGAGATTGATCGCAACCTCGATGGTCTCGTCGAACTTCGCTTTCGCGCGTTCCTTGACCATCTTGATGGCGTCCGCGAGCGGATAAAGCTTTTCGCGGTCAACACCTTCGCGGGCTTTGTTCAAACGCTTTCCGATTGCCATGAGCCCTTACCCCGCCACTTCCAGACCCATCGAACGGGCAGAGCCCTCGACCATCTTCATGGCCGATTCGATGGTGTCGCAATTGAGATCCTTCATCTTCTTCTCGGCGATCTCGCGCACCTGCGCTTTCGTCACCTTGCCGGCCTTGTCACGGCCCGGCGCCTTCGAGCCGGACTGGATCTTGGCAGCCTGCTTGAGGAAGAAGGACATCGGCGGCGTCTTCATCTCGAAGGTGAAGGAACGGTCCGCATAGATGGTGATGATCACCGGGATCGGGGTGTTCTTCTCTTCCTTCTGGGTCTGGGCGTTGAACGCCTTGCAGAACTCCATGATGTTGAGACCGCGCTGACCAAGCGCGGGACCGATCGGGGGCGAGGGATTCGCCGCACCGGCCGGGACCTGAAGCTTCAGGTATCCGGTCACTTTCTTTGCCATGTATCACTCCTGTTGTGCCGGCCTAAGCCGGCGGTTTCAGGTTCGTGGTCTGGGTCGGATGCGGCTGGCAACCGCCCTCTCCCTCCCACGGCCTCTCTTTGCGCGAGGCCTTGACGGCCTCCCGCGTGACCCGATCAGACCTTCTCGACCTGACCGAATTCCAGTTCCACCGGCGTGGCGCGGCCGAAGATCGACACCGCGACCTTCACGCGCGAGCGCGCCTCGTCGATTTCCTCGACCACACCCGAGAACGAGGCGAACGGGCCATCGGCCACGCGCACGTTCTCGCCAATCTCGAACGACACCGACGCCTTCGGCCGTTCCACGCCTTCCTGCACCTGGTGCAGGATGCGCATCGCCTCGTTCTCCGAGATCGGCATCGGCTTGTTCTCGGCGCCGAGGAAGCCCGTCACCTTCGGCGTGTTCTTGATCAGATGAAACGCCTCGTCGGTCAGCTTCATCTTCACCAGCACGTAGCCCGGGAAGAACTTGCGCTCGGCGTCGATCTTGCGGCCGCGGCGCACTTCCGTGACCTTTTCGGTCGGAACCAGCACCAGCTCGAACAGCTCCTCGAGCCCGCGCTGCTTGGCCTGCTCGCGGATCGATTCGGCGACCTTCTTCTCGAAGTTGGAATAGGCGTGGACGATGTACCAGCGCTTGTCGGACGATTGGGTTGCGGCGGCTGTTGCCATCAGTGAATGCCCAAAAGGAAGGTGATGAGGTAGCGGATGATCTGGTCGGCGGCGAAGAAGAAGATCGAAGCCACGGCGACCATCACGAACACCATGATGGTGGTGATCGTGGTCTCACGACGGGTGGGCCAGGTGACCTTGGCGGTCTCCGAGCGCACTTCCTGCAAGAACTTGAACGGGCTGACTGCCATCGTTTGAGACGCCATTAAGAATTTCAGGGATCCGAACAGCCGCCTGTGGCCCAGCCCTCTGTCTCGAAGGATGAGCCGGAAAACCGGGCTCGATTGTTCGGGGGATTTCAAAGCCGCGCCGGAAATCCGCGTTTAACGGGCCGGCTGCGAGTGCCGGGTATCTACTGCGGATGGGGCCAAAGGTCAAGGTGTGGGCGGGGCGGAATACGCGCGAGCCCTGCTGACGGAGGCGATGCGGATCAAGGGCTTATGGGCCCCGCATGATCCACGGTCCGAGCTTTTCGGCCCGCCGCCGTCCTGCCTGTCGATCCTGGTCGTCGGGATTAGCTGGCAGGAGTGGCAGGGCTCGAACCTGCGACCCCCGGTTTTGGAGTACGGGCGGCATCGTACCATCAGATGCCGCCCCGTTCTTTTGCGTAAAGAAATCAAACGGCCCTGCCCGCCTCCTGATCCATCCTGTCCGTCTGGTTTGGTCCTGTACTTTCGCCTTTGGGTCCGAGCTTGGGTCCAGCCCCCCACGGCGTGAGTCAATTTGACTCAGGGGTAACGCCGCCGCCGCGGCCGATCGAGGATTCACAGCGCAAAGCATCTGCCGAATAGTCCGCGCCGCTGGAACGACTGGCTGGGGGACCCCAAGATGCTTATCTGGATCGTGTGTGGGTTCGCAGTGATGGCGACCCTGCTCGGCCTTTTCATCCTCTGGTTTCGGCATATCACGCGCGACGTGGATGCCGAGTATTGAGTGGCAACCTTTGATGGAGCTCGACCTTTGCTGCCCACTGCATGGTTCGTCTGGCTTCGCGGCTTGCGCGGACCAACTCCTGAGGTCTGGCGACATAACGTCGACGTCTACCGCAGCCGATCTGAGGCACGGGTTTTAGAGATTCGCGAACTCACGGATGCTGACGTTAACGAGCCGCTGGACCGGCTGGCCGAGAAGTACCCTCTCGGTCCAACCCCGGAAGATTAGTCGAAAGGCAGGCGGGCTGCACTCGCCGAGCGCCAACTACCCTCGGCATGATTGCTTGCCTTGCCAGATGCCGGCGCTCCCTGCGCGCGAGCTCGTCGACGTCGTGCTGATGTCGTCGAGCAGCATTTCCACACCCACGACGCGCAGTAGCTCGCGCGCATTCCGAGGCCCTACCGGTCGACGATTTGACTCTCGCCCGCGCTGCGCTTCGATGGCGCGATGACGAAGGCAGAGAACCGAGCGGCCGCGAAGGCCTACCACAAAGAGCGAATGCGCAAACTCGATGAGGAAGCGGAGGCCGAGCGCGTAAAGGCAGATCTCGCGGAGCTCGACCGACTTCGCCGCTACCTCATCTTCGGCACGCAATCCCGCCGCGGCGGCAACTGTGAGAAGCTGATGGCCGCCATTGACGACTACGTCGAGGAGACGACGGGAGACCGCACCAGGCTGCACGCCAAGAACCACAAGTGCGGATGAGTTGGTCCCGCGCTTTCGATGAGCCGATTCCTCTGCCCGACGGCCGCGAGTTGGTGACGTTGCGCGATGCCGGCGAGTACATCTCCGCGCTGCCGAAGAAGGAGCACGCCGCGTCAGAATGGCAAGCGGCAATGCAGGCGTTAATCCTGGTGGCCGAAAGTGGCGGGCCAACCATGCTCGCCCGAATTGGCATCATGCGGGCGCTCAACCGACACTACGTTCCCGAGTTCAACCCGAAGGGCAAAGAGCCGCATTGGGGCCGGCGCAAGCTGAAGAGGGATCAGTAACTGCCTTCGTCTATGTGAGCACTTCCTCGATCTCGTTCAGCACCTGCGACGATTTTTCCCACTACCGTCGACACAGAATTCGCTCATTGATGGCGTCGGATATCTCCATGAAGGACGACCGACATCGGAACACATTGCCGTTGATGCGAAGACGTTCGCGGTCTGCGCCTGACGACATGAGGAATATTTCGAGTGTGATGCCGGCAGTGTTGTCTTTGGTCCAAGTACCGTAGGGCCAGTTAGGAGCTGTCATGAAAGCGTCGGAAGTCATTTCGAGATTGCAGGACGTCGTCAACAACCGCGGCGATCTTGAAGTATTCATCGGGCACCACAAAGGTTTGATCCGGGACATTCACTTCTGCCGTGATGAAGAGATGCTGGAAGGCGATTTCATCACGATCGCGACGGAGAGCTTCCCCGTTCAGCGGACCGTGTTTCACGATTCCGCCTAAGAATTACGCCCGATATATACAGCCTCCAACCAAGTTCGGATCGGCACGGTCCCGCCCAGACAATTTAGCGTACCTGTGCCAACGCTAGGGCGCAAAATCCCCCGTAATTCTGCCGTTGCCGGTCGCGCTTCATGGCCCCTTGTCTGGCGGGCCTGTTTTTCCACACCCACGACGCGCAGTAGCTCGCGTGCTAGATTGCCTCTACAGGTTCAGTCCAGCACTTCCAGTACCAAGCACGGGCTATGCAAAATACAATCTCAATTGCGATAGCCCTGATCGGCTTAGTGCTTGCGCTTCTGGGTGCCTGGTTGACGTGGGGGCCGTGGAGCACCCTCGTTATCCTCGGCGGCGCAATGTTCGCGTTCGGCTTGGCGTCGATCGACTGAAGCCTGCCCCCGTAAATTTCCCAAGGTCAAAGAAAAACCCGCCGACCTTGTGAGCCGGCGGGAAAGTTTGTTTGGACTGTAGATTGCGGCCAGGGATTAGCCGGCCGCGGATTGGGAACCTATTCGAGATCAAGCGGCCGCGCGAGCCTAGCTGTGTTGCTGCTTGCCGTCGATGCCGCGCGGGTTTTCCGCAGTCCGGACAGCTTGGCGTGAGGTGACGGTCGGGCGACCTCCGCCGGGGTTGTGGTGAGGACCATTCTGCGGGTCGTCGTTCGAAAATCGTTGGATCTGGCGGGATGGCGCCTTCGGCGGATTGGGATGGCGGATGCCCGAGGATGCCTTGATCTTCCCTGGGTCCCCGGCGGCCGGACAGAGCTTCGACTTCGCCAAGCCCCGGGATCCGAGCGCGTTCTCCAAGTTCTTCCGCCGCGGCGCGGACGCTCTCGGCTTCGAGGGTTTCGAATTCCATCACCTGCGGGGCACCCACGCCACCCTGCTCCTGGACAAGGGCGTGCCGGTGCACACGGTGGCCGAGCGGATCGGCGACGACCCGGCGGTCCTCCTCAGGAACTATGCCAAGCGCAAGCGCAAGCAAACGGCCGACACCTCGGTGACGACCGTGATCAACGCTATCTCTGCCGGAATTCTTGGGTCCTAAGCCGCTTGGGTCCCACTTGGGTCCATGTTCGGCGTACGTTCGAAAATAGCTGCCGCTAAGTATTTGAATTAGCTGGCAGGAGTGGCAGGGCTCGAACCTGCGACCCCCGGTTTTGGAGACCGGTGCTCTACCAATTGAGCTACACTCCTACGGACCCTCGCGTCGCCACGCGGATCAGGGCCGCTTTCAAGCACATGGGGCGGCTGGTTTGCAAGGACGGATTGCAAGGGTGAAGCGCGCTGGCTTCGCTTGTTTGTACCGCTGCTTCTGGGCCACTCTCCGCTCCCGATAATCAAGAACAACCGGGAGTGCCCATGACTACCCAAGCGTCGACCGCAGCCGCCGCCCGCCCCTCGACTGCGCCGAAAACCCCGCCTCTCCCCGAGGCCAAGCCGGAAACGCTAGGCCTGTCGCGGCCTCGGCTCCAGGCGATGTCGGACGCGTTCAAGCGCGAGATCGACAAGGGAACCGTGCCCGGCGTGACCGTGCTGGTGGCCCGGCGCGGCCAGGTCGGCTGGTTCGAGGCGCTCGGCAAGCAGAGCCCGGCGGGCTCGGCGATGACGCTTGATTCGATCTTCCGGATCTTCTCGATGACCAAGCCGATCGTGTCGGTCGGCATCATGGCGCTGATCGAGGACGGCCACCTGCTCCTCGGCGATCCCGTCGCCAAATTCATCCCCGAGTTTGCCGACCAGAAGGTCGGCGTCGTCAGCGGCGGCAAGCTGGAACTGGTTCCACCGAAGCGGCCGATGACGGTGCAGGACCTGCTCCGTCACACGTCTGGCTTGACGTATGAGCACCAGGGCGACGGCCCCGTGCACAAGTTCTACCAGGAATCGCGCGTCCGCAGCCGCAAGATCACCAATGCCGAGCACGCCGCGTTGGTGGCGAGCTTCCCGCTGGTCTGCCACCCCGGCGACGAGTTCAACTACAGCCGTTCCACCGACATCCTCGGCCGCATCATCGAGGTCGTCAGCGGCAAGTCGCTCGGCGCGTACCTCGCCGAGCGCATTCTCGCGCCCTTGCAGATGACAGAGACCGGTTTTTCCACCTCTGAGGCCAACGCCGGCCGGCTCGCCCAGCCGTTCGAAGCCGATCCCTGGACTGGCGACAAGGTCGCGCTGTTCAACATGCTGGAGCAGCCGGTCATGGAGTCCGGCGGCGGCGGTCTCGTCTCGACCACGACGGACTACGCCCGCTTCGCGCTGATGCTGCGCAATGGCGGTACGTTCGACGGCAACAGGATCATCGGCCGCAAGACGCTGGAGCTGATGGCGTCCGATCACCTCGGGCCGCACGTTGTGACCAACGGCACGATTCTTTCGCCCGGCCACGGCTTCGGTCTCGGCTTCGCCGTACGCCGCGAGGCCGGCATCGCGCCCTTCCCCGGCAGCATCGGCCAGTATTTCTGGAGCGGCATCGCCGGCACGTTCTTCTGGATCGATCCGAAGGAGGATCTGTTCACGGTGTTCATGAGCCAGGGCCCGGGCCAGCGTGATTTCACGCGGACGCTGGTGAGAGATTTGGTTTACGCGGCGGTGGATTGAGGCCGGGTCCCGGCTCTGCGGAGCGGCACTGCGTGCCGCACCGCGTCTGTGACACGAGATCAACTAATCGTTGCGCCGCCGTCGATCACCATAGTCTGGCCGGTCATGAAGTCGCCGGCCGCGGATCCCAGGAACACCGCGGCGCCCGCGATCTCATCGGGGATTCCGATGCGCAGCAGCGGCGAGCGCGCGGTCGAGGCTTTCAGGTTCTCCGGATTGTCCCATAGCGCTTTCGCAAAATCGGTCTTGATCAGGCCGGGCGCGATGCAGTTCACGCGGATGTTGTGCTTGCCGTATTCGCAAGCCAGGTTGCGCGCGAGCTGCATGTCGGCGGCCTTGGAGATCGCGTAGGCCCCGAGGATGGTCGAGCCCTTCAGGCCGCCGATCGAGGAGACGATGATGACCGAGCCGTCCTTGCGCTCGATCATCTGCGGCACCACCATCGAGATCAGCCAGTTGTTGGCGACGATGTTGTTGTCGAGAATTTTGCGGAACTGATCGTCGGAGATGCCGGCGAGCGGACCGTAATACGGGTTCGACGCGGCGTTGCAGACCAGCACGTCGATCTTGCCAAAGGCGCGGTTGCTCTCGTCGACGAGGTTTTGCAGATTCTCCTTCGACGAGATGTTCGCCGCGATCGCGACCGCGGTATCCTTGCCGAACTTGTCGTTGATGCCCCTGGCGACGTCATCGCAGACATCGGCCTTGCGCGAGGAGATCACGACCTTGGCGCCGTGCTCGGCCATGCGCTCGGCGATCGCAAGCCCGATGCCGCGCGTCGAGCCGGTGATGACGGCAACTTTGCCCTTCATGTCGAACAAGGTCATGTTTCTCTCCCAGAGTATGATTTGATTGGCTTGAAGCTTACGCCGCGTCCGCGCGAGCGGACAACAGCCTCAGGCGAGCTTCTTGACTTCCGGTCCCGCCAGCTGATGCATTTCGGCATGCGCGTCATCGGCGATCCAGGGCTGCTGGTTCACCATCGGCAGCCGCCAGACCGAGCGCTCGGGGCTTGCGAAATAATCAAGCCGTGTGATCGAGACATTGTCGATGTCGAACGACAGCGCCTTCTCTACCTGGCCGTCGAGCGCGAGGCCGATCGCCGCCTTGATGGTGCCGCCATGCGCGACCGCGATCACGTCCTGCCCGGCCGCCTCGTTGTTGATGCGTTCGACGGTTCGGCGCGTGCGGTTGTAGAGATCCATAAAACTTTCGCCCCCGGGCGCGGGCTCGTTGATGTCGGCGAACCAGCTCGAGCCGACGGGACGGCTGGCAATGAACTCGGCGCGGTTCATGCCCTGCCAACGGCCGAGATTCTGCTCGGCGAGGTCCGCTTCCCATTTCATCGACGCAGGCCGAGGGTAGCCCGCCTCCCAGATCGCTTCCGCGGTCTGGTGCGTGCGCATCAGATTGCTCGAATACCAGACCGCCTTGCGTGGCAGCACCTTGGCAACAGCGTTGAACACGTAGGTGTCGCTGGTGTCGCAGGGAAGATCGCTCTGTCCGTAGATATTGCCGCCGTCATTGCGCACCGGCGCATGACGAACCCACCACCAGCGTGTCGTGACTACATTCGGCTTGTCTGCGGTTGCCATTGAAGCCCTTCCATCCCGTGTGATGTCGCTGTACGTCAGTAGCGAACGTGTCTCAAGACACTTTACCGTTTGAAATTCTGTTTGAAATTCCGTCGCGCGGCAAGCGTCGCGCGACACACCAAAGGGAGAAACGCATGGGCCGTCTGCAAGGCAAATCCGTCATCATCACCGGCGCCGGCAGCGGCATCGGTCGCGCCGCTGCGCTGCTGTTCACCAGGGAAGGCGCCAAGCTGATCGCGGTCGATCGCACCGAGGCAGTGAAGGAGACCGTCGACGAGGTGAAGAAGGCCGGCGGTGTTGCGGAGGCAATGATCGCCGACGCCGGCTCCGAGCAGGACGTCATCGCCGTCATCGACAAGGCGGTGAAGACACACGGCCGGCTCGACGTGATCTGGGCCAATGCCGGCGTCTCCGGCGGGCTCGTTCCGCTCGGCGAGCAGACCGTGGAACAGTGGCAGGAAGTGCTGCGTATCAATCTGATCGGACCGTTCCTCGCGGTGAAGCATGCGATGCCGCACATGGTGAAGCAGCAGTCCGGTGCAATCGTGCTCACCGCATCGGTTGCAGGCCTCAAGGCCGGCGCGAGCGGACATCCCTATGCCGCGAGCAAGGCCGGCGTGATCTCCCTGGTGCAGACCACCGCCTATTCGCTCACCGGCACCGGCGTGCGCATCAACGCGGTGTGCCCGGGCCTGATCGAAACAGGCATGACCAAGCCGATCTTCGACCGCGCCAAGGAGCGCGGCACCGCTGACAAGATCGGCCAGCTCAATCCGCTGAAGCGCCCCGGCCAGCCGCACGAGCTCGCCGCGATGGGATTGTTCCTGGCCAGCGACGAGGCGTCGTATGTCAACGGCCAGGCGTTCCCGGTGGACGGCGGCCTCACCGCGTCGATGCCGTATACGGGGAAGCCGGTTTAGCAAGGGCCTCGCGTCCCGGACGCGGTACGCTGCGTCCGGGGAACGAGAGCGTGGTGTGAGCGCACTTCTGCATCAACGTCGTCATTGCGAGCGCAGCGAAGCAATCCAGAATCCCTCCGCGGTGGCAGTCTGGATTGCTTCGTCGCAAGAGCTCCTCGCAATGACGGAGTGTGGGGTAGCACGGTCGCTCCATCAATTGGCATCTTCATTGGAGACACACTTCCGCCCTCTCGCGGCGTATTTCGCCCGAGCTTTGCTTCGTCGCCTTAACCCTCCATTGAAAGAGGGCGCAGGGAAGGCCTGGAGCCGGCTGGCTCCCATTGACCGCTATGCCATGAGTAGATTGCGCTACACTGCACAGCGGGTAACAGGGCAGCCGGAGGCATCCCGGCCTTCCCTGCGCGGATGGTTGGAACGGCTTATGTCGTGCTCTCCCCGGGGAGCGATGCACTATTGCCCCCGTCGCCTCGCGGATGACTGATACGCATGTCCGGTTGGACACCACGCATCACCGCAACACTTGGCGCACAGACCCCGGGCGCCAGGACCACACGATTTCGCCGAACGCAGATTACACCGGTCGTGTGCGCGAGGTCTTCGCTCACGGTTGCCCGCCCTGCGAAACCCTTCGCGCCGATGTGACCTGCGTCCACCGCCATCCGGCCCGCATTCGTCACGATCGCGATACGCCCCTCTTCCCTGGGCCGGAGTGGGACGATACATACGTCGTTTCCGAATTTCGGTAAAGTGGAATATTTTTGATAACGCGGATTGACCGAGAGTTTGAGTGTTTTGCCCGTCGAGGCTG
>NZ_VSSS01000048.1 GCF_008123425.1 Bradyrhizobium rifense | reverse complement strand
CGAAACCGCGTTCGCGCAAAAAAAAGCGCGGTAACGCATCGTGACAACCCACTGTCACTGTAATTATCGTGTCTCACTTCAGGGGTGCAGTCCAGCACTGTCACCGTAATTCATGAGTTCACCCGATAGCCGAGCTTCTTTGTCTTGCTTTTCGGCGGGACGAAAATTTGGGACTACATCGAACAGCGATGCGATGAGCATAAACCCGCCGTACGAACCGATTACGTAGCTTTGAAATACTGTATCGACCATCGTAGCGAACGAGATAAGATTCTTGATCAGCGCTAAATTCTCATCACGCCACGCCTGCAAGATCGCCTAGAACCAAGCTCTGAACGGATGGCGGCGCGAGTCAGCCTTACTGTTGCTCATCATCTTCCGGATCGGGCATATTTTTCGGGACCTGCCACCAACTGCCCCGCTTGCGACGGACCGAATGCGCAATGGACATCATCTCCACGTCATCTTCGTGCAACGCCTGATGGGATGGCAACGTCGGCTGCTTGCTGAATTCTTTGAGTCGTTTGACGAGCTCTGCGTTACGCTCCGGATCTGGCTCTCGAGGCTCCTTGACCTCAGTCCGAATGCCTGGACGCAGATGCCTACCCCAAAGCCCCGCCACGATGTTGCCATCCGGAGGGGCGTGCGCGAAGCTCATCACCCCCTGCTCTCGGACATCTTCCGGAAGCTTTATAAAGTGCGAGTTCACAGTCTTAAGACTTGCCTTCAAGTCCACTCCCCAAACGAATTCCTGATCCGCTCGCATGAAAAGCCCTGCAGTTCGGCGATGCAGATTGTCGGATGATATGAAGAGCGTGCAGAAAGGAAGATAAAACAGGTAGGCGATATCCGTGCGATTTGACGGTCTGTTGCTGGCAATAAGATGCGCAGCGAGCGCGAACTGGAAAAAAACCTCCACGGCAACAACGTGCGCCGCGTAGGGCGCGTAGACATTTAGTGGACGTCGCCCATCCCGCTTCCAAGCCTCAATTATGGGGCGATGAAGATGTTGTGGTGCGTGTAGGAATGTGGCGGAGAGAGCAAGAACGGACATTGCGTTTGCCTTCTCGGAAACAACTGCCAGCGCCATGTCACGTGCTTGATCCAACGACTTGCACGATTTCCCATCGATGCCGATTGAACGCAGTTCGCTCGCGACTTTGTTGAGATCGAGCTCAGAAAGTGATTTCCGCCAATCCGCAGCTGCAATCTTCTCAACCTCAAAAAACTCGCCCTTCTGCCAACGATTGAAGGCGCGTTCTTCGGGGCCGAGTTCATAGACGACACCCTTCGGCACGGGGCGGCCACCCGATCGAGGGATGCGACCATCCAACGGCGTGTGATTGCCAAGTAAATCTTGCGTTGCGATGTCTACATGGAAAGCACACGGCGAACCGCCCATCTCGGGAAACTTTTGGGCGATGTCTTTCACAACCGAGAATTCGGCGGACCCCCGCTTGGATGCGTCCTTACCGAGATCGGCCAACGTTTCGACAAAGAAGATTGGGCACGCGACCGGCAAAAAGAATCGATCGAACCAAACCGCCTCATCTAGGCTAATGGATTGCAGGAACGACTTATCAAAAAGGGAAATAGGACCCATGCGCGCAACTCCTCGATAATCCTACCGTGAGTCGTAGGCGATCGGTTACGAGAGATGTGCGCGCTTCCCAAAGCGATTGAACAGATAGCGTCCGCAGCTAACCAATTGATTCCGCTGGTACAGTTGGGTGGGCTCGAACCACCGACCTCCTGTTCCACAGACAGGCGCTCTAACCAACTGAGCTACAACTGCATCCTTGCGAGCCGCCCCGGGGGCACCTTGAAAAGGCCGGTCACCGAGGGGGGCTGGACGGGGCGGAAACTAGGTGCAACGGCCGTTTTTGGCAAGGCCGCAAACGGACGAAAAAACAGCGTAAATCATCTTCTTCGCGATGAAATCAGCTTAATGGCGACGATAAGCTGCTCCTCCCGATTGGGGGAAACTCCCCGTGGGGAGAGAACCCTCACCCGGCGCGCGGGACGATGCTTCGCATCGCCCGGGGCGCCGGCCTCTCCCGCAGGCGGGAGAGGCAAAGAAAAACCCGGGCCTTGGGGCCCGGGTTTCTTAATCAATTCAACGCCGGTCCGCTCAGGCGGCGGGGTAGAACTTCGAGGCGGAGGCCTTGATCGGCTCGGCGGCGGCAGTTGCCGCCCGCTGGGCGATCTCGGCGAGCTCCTTGGCCTGGACCTGGAAGGTCTCGAGCTGCGTCTTGGCGTGGCCGGTCCAGAGCTGGAAGGCGTCGGTCGGCGACTTCACGCCGAGCAGCTCCTGGGTGAAGTCCAGATGGGCCGTGGTGTTGGCCTTGGCGAATTCCATCAGCTTGGCGGTGTACTCGCTCGCGCCCTTGTGGGCAGACGCGAACACGGCCTCGACGGTGCCGTTGTGGGTCTCAGCCGCGTCCTTGAACTTGGCGTAGTTCTCGCGGGCCTGCGAAACGCCCTTTTCGGCGAACGCGCGCACCTGCTCGGGAACCTCGAACGGAATGATCGAGGCAGAAAACGGATCAGTCGCACCTGTCATGGTTGGTCCCTCACGAAAATGAAAAATGGAGTGAGCCTTCTGGCGCGCCCGCCGACCCAATCGGGGCCATTTCTTCTTGAAGACTGGCGGGTACGAAAGACTGGAAACGCGGAACAAAAAAGATGGCTCGTCCAGCGCCCAGCAGTATCGCTGCCTAACATGTCAACATTGTGCGCCGCAATGTGATGCAGGGGTGCGGCGCGAAATTTAATCTCGGGGAGGATGAGGTTCCCGGGGTGGGGAACCGGGGGTTGAGGTAGCTGGGGGTGCGAGCCGCGAAGCGGTCCACTCCCTCTCCCACTTGCGGGGAGGGTTGGGGTGGGGGTCTTGCCGCATCGGGATACTCCCGACGAGGAAAGCGGGAGAGGTGACCGAGCCTCCAGCCTGAGCGCGCGCCTCGTCCTTCGAGACGACCGCTCCGCGGTCTCCTCAGGATGAGGCTCAGCGGCATTGGTGCCTGCAGAAATTGCTGCCGCGCACTCCGCCCTCATCCTGAGGAGCCCGCCCAAAGCGGGCGTCTCGAAGGATGGACCGCAGACCCCCGCTTGAATCCTGCGGATGCGCTTGTGCTGCGGCTTGCGGGGCTGGGGGGATTAAGGTTATCGCGGCTTTAGGACGTGCCCGTTAAGCTCCGGCCGTGGACCTGCCCGCGCCCGCGGGCGATAGTAACCCTTTCTTAAGGCTGTCATTCCCGGCAGCCCGACGTGAAGCGTGCGAGATACAGCCGGTCGGATGACGAATTCGGATTTCCAGTTGCGAGGCGTCGGCGATCCGCGGTTGTCCGTGCATGCGACCTCGCCGCTGCCGGCCTGGCTCTGGTCGCCCGACGGCAGCCGCCTGCTGTGGGCCAATGCGGTCGGCGCGAAGTTTTTTGGCGCGGCCAACGCGGCGGCGCTTGCCGAGAAGACTTTTGGACCGGCCGACACCCATCGCCGCCAAATCGTTCGGCTCGCCCGCCAATTGCCGGCGAACGGCGCGATCAGGCTCGAACGTCTCCGCGGTTTTGGCGCCCGGCTCGGCACGCTGATGACCTGCGGCTGCGCGCGGCTTTCCTTTGCCGATGGCAGCTCTGGCGTGCTCGTCACCGCGATGGACCCTGCCCTGCGCACCATGTCGCTGGTCGAGCGGCTGCATCGTCTCGTCGACGGCGCGGCCGTGCCGATGGCGGCGTTCGCGCCCGACGGCATGTTCGCCGGCGCCAGCGAAGCCGCGCGCGCCCTGCTCGGCTTTCGCGATCTCGGCGAGGCCGGGCTCGAACAGGCGCGCAGCGAGGCGCTGGCGCAAGGCCGCGTCGAGCTGCCGATCGGCATCGGCAAGATGGTGCTGCAACGGGTCGGCACCGGGGCCGATGTCGGCCTCGTTGCGCTGATTGAGCCTGCGGTCGCGCAAGCAGCCCCTGTCGCCGAGAGCGCGCCGGATCCTGCGCCTGACGTGGCGGCGGCCCCTGCCCCCGAAGCGGTCGCGCCCGCGCCGCCGCAGGCCGTCGAGACGCCGCCCGCGAACGAGCCCGCCGCGGGTATCGACTTGTTCGACGCCTTTGCCGATCTGGACGAAACGCCTGAGACGATCACGCCCGAGCCGCCCGCAAGCGACACGGCGACAGAGATCGTTCCGATTCAGGACGCCGTGAGAGAGGCGGCTGAGGCGCCTGTCCGGGACACGATCGCGGACACGGCGCCGGAAACACCGGTTGAAAACCCGCCCGCAGCCATCGTGCCGCCGCAAGCCGCGCCGATGACGGCCGCCATGGTCGAGCCGCACGCACACGCGGAGTCGCAGTCTGGACAGACGCGGTCCGCACACGCGGAGACACCGCGCCAGCATCCGCTGCGTTTCCTGTGGCAGATGGATGCGGAGGGGCGCTTTGTGCTGGCGTCAGCCGAATTCATCCGCCTGATGGGCGCGCACACCGCGGCCGGTTTCGGCCGGCCCTGGCGCGAGATCGCCGACGAATTCGCGCTCGATCCGGACGGGCGCGTCGCGCAGGCGCTTGCGAGCCACGACACCTGGGCCGGCATCACCGTGAACTGGCCGGCCGATGGCGGCGAGCATCTGCCGGTCGAGCTCGCGGGCCTGCCGGTCTACGACCACGAGCGCAATTTTGCGGGCTTCAAGGGTTTTGGCGTCTGCCGCGATCTCGACGGCCTCAACCGGCTCGATGCGCTCAGGCGCTACGAGCTGCTTGCCGAGCCGCGCATTGCGCAGAGGCTTTCGGCCGATGCGGTCGAGCCTGATCCTGAACCAGAGGCCAAGGCGGAGGCAGAGGCTCCGCCTCCGCCGATCGAGCCGCCGCCGCCTGAGCCTGAACCGCCGACAGCAACTGAACCGCCCGCACTTTTCATCGAAGCGAATTCACACCTAGCCGATTTGGAAACGCCAGTGGAAACGCCTCCGAATGTCGTGCCGTTCCGCGCCCCCGGTGATCCCAGGTCAGGTGACCAGAGATCGCCGACGCTGACGCCGGTCGAGAACAGCGCGTTCAACGAGCTCGCGCGGCAATTGTCCGAACGGCTCGAACGCGATCGCGAGACGATTGCATCCGCAGCAAGCGAGCCGCCGGCGGAAGAGATCACGCAGGACGCACCGACGCCGGAGCCTGTGTTGTCAGAGCCTGGGGCGCCGCCGGCCGCAGCCGAATGGCTGACCGAGCCCGCACCGCCCGCGCACGGCCACAGCACGCGCGACCGCGCGCTGCTCGATCTGGTGCCGACGGGCATGCTGATCTACCGGCTCGATCGCCTGCTCTACGCCAACCCCGCCTTCCTCACGCGCATGGGCTATGCCAGCCTTACCGCGCTGGAAAATTCCGGCGGGCTCGATGCACTCTATGTCGAGCCGGGCGTCTCCGCCGCGAGCAGCACCTCGCAAGGAGGCACGCCGGTGACGATCAGCGCTGCCATCGCCAATGGCGAGCAGCCGCTCGTGACCACGGAAGCGCATCTGCACACCATCGACTGGGACGGCGCCAGCGCGCATGCGCTGATCTGCGCGCTGCCGCAAGCCACGCCTCTTGTCGCAGCACCTTTGATGGCGGAGCCGGTGGTGGTGATCCCCGATCTGCCGGAGCCCGAGGCCGAGCTCGAGGCCGGCGATGCCGAAGCGGAAGATCTCGCTGCGATCCTCGACACCACCGCCGAGGGCATCGTGATGTTCGATGCCGAAGGCAACATCCACGCCTGCAACCGCAGCGCCGAGGCGCTGTTCGGCTATGACGGCGAAACGTTGATGCAGCAGAATCTGCTGACGCTGTTCGCGCCCGAGAGCCAGCAGATCGTGGTCGACTATCTCGAAAGCGTGAAGAGCGAGGACATCGCGAGCCTGCTCGATCACGGCCGCGAGGTGCTGGGACGCGAGAGGAAGGGCGGCGTGCTTCCGCTCGCCATGATCATGGGCCGCACGCGGCCCGACGGCCCCAACTTCTTTGCCGTGTTCCGCGACCTCTCGCACAGCAAGAAGGGCGAGAGCGAGCTGACGCAGGCGCGACGCCTGGTCGACGGCGCCGCCAATGCCAAGGCCGACATGCTGGCGCGGATCAGCCACGAGATCCGCACGCCGCTCAACGCCATCATCGGCTTTGCCGAGGTGATGATCTCCGAGCGTTTTGGCTCGCTCGGCAACGAGCGCTATGGCGAATACATGAAGGACATCCGCGCCTCCGGCGAGCGCGTCATCACCATCATCGACGATCTGCTGGAGTTGTCGCGGATCGAGACCGGCAAGCTCGATCTCGTCTTCGCCAACCTCAAACTCAACGACCTCGTCGAAGCCTGCGTCACCGTGATGCAGCCGCAGGCCAACCGCGAGCGCATCATCATCCGCACCTCGCTCGCGCACGCGCTGCCGCAGGTGACGGCCGACGCGCGCGCGCTGCGCCAGGTCACGATGAATCTGATCTCGAACTCGATCAGGCTGGCGAGTGCCGGCGGCCAGGTCATCGTCTCGACCGCATTGAACGATCGCGGCGAGATCGCGCTCCGCATCCGTGACACCGGCCACGGCCTGACCGAAAAGGAAGTGGCCGCCGCGATGGAGCCGTTCCGCACCCCGCCGCCGGGCGATGCTTCGGACAATTCCGCGCTGAGCCTGTCGCTGACCAAGGCGCTGGTCGAAGCCAACCGCGCCCAGTTCAACATCAAGAGCGCTGCGAATTCCGGCACGCTGATCGAGGTGACCTTCGTGCCGGTGGTGGCAGGGGCGTGAGGTGCGCCGCCGCAGGTTCGCCGAACCATCGCGTCGCGGCTCGAGCCGCTTCGTCGTTGTCGATTGCACCGTCACTGGCCCATGCGACAAAACCATCGGGACGCACCAGCACAGCGATCAGGCCGAGCCGATCCCCGGGCTCACCGGCAACATAGTCGATGCGATCACCCCAGCGGTTTGCAATCGCCTGAAGCGGCGCACGCGCATCGAAGTCCAGCAATAGGCCTTTTGCCGTTCGAAGGCGTTCTCCGGCCGTCGTCCCGTCAGCCCATTCGAAATCGGGAACGCTGCGGCCGACCAACGGATGGCTGCCGCCAAGATCGTAGCGCAGCGAAACGCCGCGCACACGCTCGGCGAAATAAGTCGCACCATCGCGGGTCGCGATGAGATCGCGCATGATGGCCTGGAGCGCGCGGGTGCCCGGCGTCGGCCGCATGATCGCGACCTGCGCGCGCGACCAGTCGAGGATTTTCGCGCCGACGGGATGCCGCTCGTGCGAATAGGTGTCGAGGAGATTTGCCGGTGCGTGGCCGCGGATCGTCGCCGCCAGCTTCCAGCCGAGATTCATGGCATCGCCAAGACCGAGATTGAGGCCCTGCCCGCCCAGCGGCGAATGGGTGTGCGCGGCATCGCCCGCGAGCAGCACGCGTCCTTTGCGGTAGGCCGTCACCTGACGCGCCCGATCCGTCCAGGTGGCGGCAAGGCGAAGTTCACTGATGGTGACGTCGGTGCATGAGACTCGACGCAAGACGTCCTGCACATGCTCGCGCGTGATCGGCGCGGTGCGATGGAAAGCACCGCCGTCGAAATCGACCATCGCGATCGTGCCGGGCTGCGCATAAGTGTACATGCCCGTGGGCGTATAGTTGCGGCCCGGACAAAGCTTATCGGGATCCGCCAGCTCGACCTCGATGGAATAGCCGGTGAATTCGGGATCGGTGCCGACGAAGTCAAATTCGCAAATCTTGCGCACCGTGCTGCGGCCACCGTCACAACCGACAAGCCAGCGTCCGCGAAACGTCTCGCCGGCCGCCTGCACGGTTACGTCGTCGTCTGAAACGATCATGGCGCTGACGCCGAAGCCGCGCCGGATCTCGACGCCCATCCTGATAGCGCGCGCGGCCAAGACGGTTTCGAGTGTGTCCATGTCGACGGCGACGCTGGCATCGGCCGGCGTCGGCAGGCGCCAAGGCCATTTCGCTGCATCGACGTTGTCCTGATAGAACTGGAGGCCGGCGAAATGACCTGCGGGTTTTCGCGTCTGCTGCATCCAGTGCGCAGCACTTTTGATCGCGCCTGACTTCACGCGCTGCGCGCTCAAAATCTCGTCCAGCAAGCCGCGCCGGTGAAAGGTCTCGGTCGTGGGGATCGAGAGTCCACGCAGGCCGAACGGCAGCTGCTTCAGCGCCGAATGCGGGTTGTGCGCCTGCTCCAGCACCAGCACCGAAACGCCGGCGAGCCGCAGCTCGCACGCGAGGAACAGGCCGACGGGGCCGGCACCGGCGATGACGACGTCGTAGAGATGTGTGGATTGAGTTTGCATGAGACGCTCCTGTGGTCGATGTTCGACCGGAGCGTTCCCTGAGATGCGAGAATCACACGGACGAACGATTGAGCGCCTGCGTGGCGCCCGATGTTCGTCGCGGGGATCTCGTGCACAAGGCCAAAGACCAGAGCTTTCGTTACCGAAAGGATTTGGGCTTACCAGACCAAATCTGCCTTTTCCGACGGGGTCTATATAGTTTCGCAGGCCGGGATGCGCAACGAAAAAGGCACGGCGTTTGCGCGCCGTGCCTTTCACATGTCAGGCGTTCAGATCAGCTGTAGATCTCGAACAGGCCGGCGCCGCCCTGGCCGCCGCCGATGCACATGGTCACGACGCCCCACTTGGCCTTGCGGCGGGCGCCTTCCTGCAGCAGATGGCCGGTGAGACGGGCGCCGGTCATGCCGAAGGGATGGCCGATCGCGATCGAGCCGCCGTTGACGTTGTACTTGTCGGGATCGATGCCGAGCTTGTCGCGCGAATAGAGGCACTGGCTGGCGAAGGCTTCGTTGAGCTCCCAGAGATCGATGTCGTCGATCTTCAGGCCGTGACGCTTCAACAGTTTCGGCACGGCAAAGATCGGCCCGATGCCCATCTCGTCGGGCTCGCAGCCTGCGGCTGCCCAGGCGACGAAACGGCCGAGCGGCTTGAGGCCGCGCTTCTCGGCGTCCTTGGCTTCCATCAGCACCACGGCGGCAGCGCCGTCGGAGAGCTGGCTGGCATTGCCGGCGGTGACGAACTTGCCCGGGCCCTTCACCGGTTCAAGCTTGGCGAGGCCTTCGAGCGTGGTCTCGGGACGATTGCACTCGTCACGATCGACGACGTAGTCGACGATGCTCTCGGCCTTGGTCGCCTTGTCGACCACCTTCATCTTGGTCTTCATCGGGACGATTTCGTCCTTGAACTTGTTGGCCTGCTGGGCCGCGGCCATGCGGCGCTGCGATTCCAGCGAATACTCGTCCTGATATTCGCGGCTGAGCTTGTAGCGCTCGGCGACGATGTCGGCGGTGTCGATCATCGCCATGAAGATATCAGGCGCGGTCTTGATCAATTCCGGATCGACCCATTCCTTCGGCGAACCGCCGCCCGGAATCGAGATGCTCTCGACGCCGCCGGCGACGATGCAGTCGGCTCCGTCCGAGCGGATTGAGTTGGCGGCCATCGCGATCGTCTGCAGACCCGACGAGCAGAAGCGGTTCACCGACACGCCGCCGGTCGACTTCGGCATGCCTGCGAGCAGCGCGGCCTGACGGCCGATATTCGGCGCGCCATGGGCGCAATTGCCGAGATAGCAATCCTCGACATAATCCTTGTCGACTCCGGCGCGGTCGACCGCGTGATGGATGGCGTGGGCCGCGAGCGACATCGGCGGCGTGATGTTGAACCCGCCGCGGCCGGATTTTGCAAGGCCCGTGCGCGCGTAGGAAACGATGACGGCTTCACGCATTGTTTTCTCCCTTTCGAACATTGGTACGGAGGCGTTAGTTCAAGGCGTTCTCGGCCGCCATTGGTACACAAAGTTCGGCAGCCTTGGGAGAAATAAAGCGCCGCGCTGCATCAACAAAAACGCCGCCCTTGCGAGAAGGGCGGCGTTGTTCCGCACGTCGGAATATATGATGGCCGTCATTCGGTGGGGCGCGCGCGCCCCGCGGACGCCTCAGAACGTCAGCGCCTTGACCTGCTTGACCTGCGGCAGCGCCTGCACCTTGGCGAGCAGATCGGCCGGCACGGCGCCGTCGACCTCGACCAGCGCAATCGCATCGCCGCCCTGCGAGACGCGGCCGAGATGGAAGGTCGCGATGTTGATCTTGGCGTCGCCGAGCAGCCCCGCGAACTTGCCGATGAAGCCCGGCTTGTCCTCGTTGGTCACGTAGATCATCGACTTGCCGAACTCGGCGTCGACGCGGATGCCCTTGATGTCGACGAGGCGGGGCTTGCCGTCGTGATAGACGGTGCCGGAGACCGATCGCTCCTGGCGTTCGGTCGCGACCGTGACGGTGATCAGGCTCTCATAGTCGCTCTGGGCGGCGCGGACGATCTCGTCCACCACCATGCCGCGCTCCTTGGCGACGACGGGCGCAGACACCACGTTGACCTCGCCCAGCATCGGCCGCAGCAGGCCCGACAGCACGGCCGAGGTGATCGCCTTGATCTTCATCTCGGCGACGTGGCCCTCATAGGTGATCTCGACCTTGAGGATGCCGCTCTCGGTGAGCTGACCGGCGAACGAGCCGAGCTTCTCGGCCAGCGCGATGAACGGCTTCAGCTTCGGCGCTTCTTCCGCGGTGATCGAGGGGAAGTTCACCGCGTTCGAGATCGCGCCGGTGAGCAGGTAATCCGACATCTGCTCGGCGACCTGCAGCGCGACGTTCTCCTGCGCTTCCGTGGTGGAGGCGCCGAGATGCGGCGTGCAGATCACGTTGGGATGGCCGAACAGCACGTTGGTATTCGCGGGCTCCTCGACGAACACGTCGAAGGCGGCGCCGGCAATGTGCTTGGAATTGAGCGCATCGACCACGGCCTGCTCGTCGACGAGACCGCCGCGGGCGCAGTTGATCAGGCGCACGCCCTTCTTCATCTTGGCGATCGCCGCGGCGTCGATGATGTTCCTGGTCTTCTCGGTCAGCGGCGTGTGCAGCGTGATGAAGTCGGCGCGCTTCAGGAGGTCATCGAGCTCGACCTTCTCGACGCCGATGTCCTTGGCGCGCTCCGGCGACAGGAACGGGTCGAAGGCGACGACCTTCATGCGCAGGCCGAGCGCGCGGTCGGCGACGATCGAGCCGATATTGCCGCAGCCGACCACGCCAAGCACCTTGCCGGTGATCTCGACGCCCATGAAGCGGTTCTTCTCCCACTTGCCGGCCTGGGTCGAAGCGTCGGCCTGCGGGATCTCGCGCGCCAGCGCCAGCATCAGGGTGATGGCGTGCTCGGCGGTCGTGATCGAATTGCCGAACGGCGTGTTCATCACGATGATGCCCTTGGCGGTCGCCGCCGGAATCTCGACATTGTCGACGCCGATGCCGGCGCGGCCGATCACCTTGAGGTTGGTGGCCTTCTCCAGGATCTTGGCGGTCGCTTTCGTCGCGGAGCGGATCGCGAGGCCGTCGTAATTGCCGATGATCTCGGCGAGCTTGTCCTTGTCCTTGCCGAGGTTGGGCTGGAAGTCGACCTCGACGCCGCGGTCTTTGAAGATCTGCACGGCAGCGGGCGAGAGCGCGTCGGAAATGAGAACTTTGGGTTTGGTCATGGGAATGTGTCCTCTGCCTTCGCTGATGGAAGGGCCTTAGACCGGATTGGGTGAATCTCTCGGTGCACTTCTCCCTCGCCCCGTTCTTACGGGGAGAGGGTCGGGGTGAGGGGCAGCCACAGGCGAAGTGCTCGCGGAGAGAGCCCCTCACCCGGATCGCTGCGCGATCCGGCCTCTCCCCGTAAGAACGGGGAGAGGCGAAGAAGAAAACTTACGCTGCCTTGGCGAGCTGCGCCTTGGTCTCGACGAAAGCCCAGTCGATCCACTGCGTCAGCAGCTCGACGTCCTTGGCCTCGACGGTGGCGCCGCACCAGATGCGCAGGCCCGCCGGCGCATCGCGGTAGTACGCGAAGTCGTAGCCGGCGCCTTCCTTCTCGACCAGCGCGACCAGCTTCTTCGAGAATTCGGCCTGCGCGTCCTCGGAGAGCGAGGTGAGCGCGGGATCGGTGAACTTCAGGCACACCGAGGTGTTGGAGCGGATCGCGGCGTCCTTGGCCAGGAAGTCGATCCAGGGCGTCTTCGCCTTCCAGTCGGCCAGCACCTTGGTGTTGGCGTCGGCGCGGGCGATCAGCGCCTTGAGGCCGCCGATCGACTTGGCCCAGTTCAGCGCGTCGAGATAGTCCTCGACGCAGAGCATCGACGGCGTGTTGATGGTCTCGCCGACGAAGATGCCTTCGTTGATCTTGCCGCCCTTGGTCATGCGGAAGATCTTCGGCAGCGGCCAGGCCGGCTTGTAGGTCTCGAGCCGTTCCACCGCACGCGGCGACAGGATCAGCATGCCGTGCGCGGCTTCGCCGCCGAGCGCCTTCTGCCAGGAGAAGGTGACGACATCGAGCTTGGCCCAGTCGAGCGGCTGCGCGAACGCGGCAGACGTCGCGTCGCAGATGGTCAGGCCTTCGCGGGTCGCGCTGATCCAGTCGGCGTTCGGGACGCGGACGCCGGAGGTGGTGCCGTTCCAGGTGAAGACGACGTCGCTCTTGGGATCGACCTTCGAAAGGTCGGGAATTTCACCGTAAGCCGCGTTGAGCTTGGTGACGTCCTTGAGCTTCAATTCCTTGACGATGTCGCTGACCCAGCCCTCGCCGAAGGATTCCCAGGCAATCGTGGTGACGGGCCGTGCACCGAGCAACGACCACAGCGCCATCTCGACCGCGCCGGTATCGGACGCCGGCACGATGCCAATGCGATAATCGGCCGGCACTTCAAGCACTTCGCGCGTCAGATCGATCGCGAGCTTGAGCTTGGTCTTGCCGACCTTCGCGCGATGCGAACGGCCGAGCGCTGCGTCCTTGAGATTTTGGGCGTTCCAGCCGGGGCGCTTGGCGCAGGGGCCGGAGGAGAAATGCGGCACGTTCGGCCGCGAAGCGGGCTTCGCTACAGTCATGATCTACCCTTCCAGATAGTAAGCCTCCCGTTGGGGGGAGGTGTCCCGCCGCGGCTGATACGGGAAACAGGAAGAGTCGTCAAGGAAGTTCCGGCGTCTCACGCTGGAGTGATGGCTCCTCCGGGACGAGATCGGGGGATGCTACCGGGGCGAGCGCGTTCAGCAAGTGCGTGGCCTCGCTGATCAATTGCGCGGCGCGACGGCGGCTGCCGACTTTCAAAATGCATTTGTCGTTGGCCTGCACAACGTAATCGTTGCCGACCTTGATCATGGAATAGCTTGTCATTGAAATCCCCGAACCGACTGAGCCCGGTGCCTGACGCTCCCGTAGCACTCTTCGTTCCCGGAACAACGTGAACGACGGCCAGGTAGTTTATCAGCCCTTAAGATGAACGAATGCGCGATCCAATTTTGCAGCTTGCGCAACGGCTGCGACGTGCTGCCTCAAAAGCGGACAGTCATGCCCATGTGACTCGCTGAAAATCCGAGACGCTTGTAGAAGCGCTGCGCGTCGACTCGGCTCGCATGCGTCAGCAATTCGACCAGATTGCAGCCGCGCGTTTTCGCTTCGGTGATCGCCCATTGCACCAATTGCTCGCCGATGCCGCGGCTGCGACAATCAGCAGCAACACGAACATCCTCGAGCAGGCCGCGCATGCCGCCTTGCGAGCTGATGCCCGCGAGCACCGCGAGCTGCAGAGAGCCGACCACCCTGCCCTCGCTCTCGGCAACCACGAGCGTGAGATTTTGGTCGCGCTCGACCCGCTCGAACGCCTGATAGTAGACGGCCGGAAGCGGATCCTCGACGCGCTCGCGGGCGCGGCCGAGATGATCGTCGGCGAGCATCGCCACGATCGCGGGGACGTCCTCGCGGCGCGCGGGACGGATGGAGACGGACTGATCGTTCATACGGGAAACTCCAGGATTCCGTGCGACGGACCCCGCGTGAGGGACTCAGCGCGCCGCCGATAGACCGAGATAGGCTTCGGCTTCAGCGATCCAGCGGCGAATGGCGGCATAGCGGCCGAGATCAAAACCGCCTTCATGCGCGAGGCGGGTATAGGCGAGCAGCGAGACGTCGGCGAGCGAGACCTCATCGCCCGCGAAGAAGCTGACAGCGGCGAGATGCGCCTCCATGCGGTCGAGCGCCGCATAGCCGCGCCTGACCTTCTCTGGATCGAGCTCGGAAACATCCTTGCCGAGATAGACCAGCTGGAAGCGGCACACCGCGATGTAGGGCTCGTGGCTGTACTGCTCCCAGAACAGCCATTCGTCCATCTTGGCGACAGCAAAGGCGTCGCGCGGAACGAGCGCGCTGTCGCGGGCGAGATAGCGGATGATGGCGTTGGACTGCGCCAGCGTGCGGCCGTCGTCGAATTCTATGGTCGGCACCTGGCCGGCGCCGTTCATCTTCAGGAATTGCGGCGTACGCGTCTCGCCCTTGCGCGTGTCGATCTCGATCCAGCGATAGGGCAATGCGAGCTTGTCGCAGACCCACTTCACCTTCAGACAATTGCCGGAATTGCTGTCGCCGTAAATCTGCATCGCTGCCGCCCCGTGTCGAGCGACAGAGCATCAGGACGGAAGCGGGCTGTCAACCGCGACGCAGCGAAGCAGCGTCAGAACTTGTAGCCGAGGCCGACGCGGGCATTGTTCAGCGTCACCGAGGTGTTCATGACGGGCGAGAACTTCACGTATTCGTATTCCACGCGCGCGAACAGACCCTCCCAGATGCAGTATTCGACACCGAGGCCGGCGGTCCAGCCCACCACGAAGGCGTTGGTCCTGTGCTGGCTCTGCGTCTGCGACTGCGCGGGAACGGCATAGGTCGTGCTCGTGGTCGACGTAGCGCCACCGGCGCCCGTTGTCGTCACGATCTGGGTCAGCGTCACATCGCTGGTCACTGTGCGGGAGACGTCCATACGGCCAACGGCGGCGCCAGCGAACGCGTAAGGCATGAAGTCGCCTCCGTCCCAGCCCACGCGGCCGCGCAGCGAAATCATGTCCTTGACCTTCGCCGCGGCGGTGCCGGTCAACGTGACGTTATAATTGTCGGTCGTGCCGCTGGGCGGATTGTCACCGGCCGGATTGGTAATGATGAGCGAGTTGGAGCCCGACGTCGACGTGGCGAGGTTGTTGAAGTAGCTGTAGGTGCCTTCGAGACCGAGAATGGCATCGTACCATTGCCAGTTGCGGCCTACGAAGGCGCCGAAATTCGTGCTCTGCGTGTTGGTCTTGTTCATGAGCGACCAGCTCGCGGTCGGCTGCTGCAACACGCTGTCGCGGAAGATGAAGTTGGTCAGGCCGACGACGCTCTGGCTGAAATCGGTCGCGTTGGTCGTGTAGCCGCCATTGACGCCGACATAGGCGCCATCCCAATTGTGGGACGTCTTGGACAGGCCGTCGGTGAAGCCGCCGCGCAGGACGGGCAGATCCGGCATGTCGGCCGCGTGTGCGGCGGACACAGATCCCAATGCCGCCACCACCAACCAAAGCCTACGCATTGCAACGCTCCATCGAACTCGAACTTTCGCTCGTGATCATGGCTCGTTAACCTTAACCAATGGTTGCGCCGGAGGCTTTCGTCGCCGCCAAGCAATGAAAAATACGCAAAGCAAAACGGCGCGGGATGATCCCGCGCCGTTAAGAGAGATTAAGCGATGGAGCTGACGATCAGCCCTTGGTGATGAGCGGCGGCGGCGCATAGGCCGGCGGGCTGTTGAGATCCCAGCGCACGCCGAGCTTGACGTCGTGCGAGGTGATATCCTTGATCTTGATCGAGGTCGGGCCGGAGGCGCTGTTGTCGAACAGGCGGAAGTTGCCGGGCGCGGCGTCGCCGAGGTTCATGTAGCTGTAGGCCAGTTCGACCGTGAAGCCGGGGTTGACCTTGTAGGCGAGACCAGCGTGAGCGGCCCAGGCGAAGTTCCACTTTCCGTTGTCGGCGAAGTAGGCGACGCTGGCGCTCGGGGTCGGGGTCAGCGCGGCGAGATATGCAATGCCGTCGTCGCGGAAGCCGCTGATCTTGTTGTAGGAGCCGCCGACACCGGCGCCGACGAACGGGGTGATGCACCACCAGGTGCCGAGATCGACATAGGCGTTGGCCATGACGACCCACTCGGACTTGCTGCCGCTGTAGTTGTCGGAACCGACGAAGCCAGGCCCAATGACGTTGTCTGCACCGTGCAGGTTAGCCTTGCCGCGGTACTGGCCGATCACGTCCGTACGAAACCAGTTGTTGAAGCGATAGCCGACACCGATGTCGAACAGCGGGGACGAGTCGAAGCCGAGCCCCTGCGTCGTCTTCGTGAACCCGGGCGCAACCGCGCCCTCGATGCTCTTGGCGCTCTGGTTGGTCATGCCGACGTCGCCGCGGAGATACCAGCCGCCGAAATCCTGGGGCGGGGCGGGCGGCGCGTACATGGGGGGCGGAGCCGCGATCGGCATATCGGCGGCGAACGCCATCGACGAGATCAGTGATGCCGCACCCGCGGCAAGGAGAGACTTAACGCTACGCATTGGCTTCGTCCTTATGGCCGGTGAGACAAAATGCAGATGCCCCACGTTCTGGAAACTCACAGGCGGACGATGGCACCAAATTCTTAAGCGCCACTTAACCCTAATTTTTAAGGTTGATATTTTCTGATAGCACACGCGGATGCGGCGCAAGCGTTGCAAAATTGCGGCACCCGCGCGCCGCAATTGCTAACGATTGATGAAGCCGCACTTCGGCAAGAGAGGATCTGTTAACGCGCGTGCCGCGGCAGTTTCGGCAGGAACACGGCAAGCAGGCCGATCGCCGGCAGGTAGGCGCAGACCTGATAGACGAACTCGATCGAGGTGTGGTCGGCGAGCTTGCCGAGCACGGCCGCGCCCAGGCCGCCGATACCGAAGGCGACGCCGAAGAACACGCCGGAGATCATGCCGAAGCGATGCGGCACCAGCTCCTGCGCGAACACGATGATCGACGACGTCGTCGAGGAGATGATGAGGCCGATGATGACGGTGAGTACCGCGCTTGCGTAGAGCCCGGCATAGGGCAGCGCCAGCGTGAACGGCAACGCGCCGAGGATCGAGATCCAGATCACGATCTTGCGGCCGAAGCGATCCCCGAGCGGTCCGCCGAAAAACGCACCGACTGCGTTCGCCGCCAGGAAGATGAAGAGGTACATTTGGGCGGCCTGCGTCGACACGTTGAAACGGTCGATCAGGTAGAAGATGTAGTAGCTCGACAGGCTCGAGACGTAGAGCTGTTTTGAGAACAACAGCGCGACGAGCACGGCAAGCGCGACCGCGACGCGGCGCGAGCTCGGCGCGTCAGGATGAGCCTGAACCGGCGCGGCCTTCTTCGCCTTGATCTGCGGCTCGTACCAGCGGCCGATGCGCCAGAGGATGACGATGGCGAGGAACGCGATCGAGGAGAACCAGGCGATGCTTCCCTGCCCGAACGGCACCACGATGAGCGCAGCAAGCACCGGCCCCATCGACGTGCCAAAGCTGCCGCCGAGCTGAAACACCGATTGCGCAAATCCATAGCGGCCGCCGGAGGCGAGCCGCGCGATGCGCGCCGACTCGGGGTGAAACACCGCCGAGCCGAGACCGACCAGGGCTGCGGCAATCAGGATGACGAGATATTGGTGCGCGGCGCTGAGCAGCAGCAGGCCGAAGAAGGTCGAGGCCATGCCGATCGACAGCGAGTAAGGCTGCGCCTTCTTGTCGGTGTAGTGGCCGACCACCGGCTGGAGCAGCGACGCCGTGAACTGGAACGCCAGCGTGATCATGCCGATCTGCGCGAAGTCGAGCGCGTAGGTGTCCTTCAGGATCGGATACACCGAGGCGATCAGCGACTGCATGGTGTCGTTGAGGAAGTGCGAGAAGCTGATGCCGGCGAGCACGATGTAAGCCGGCCCTGCGGACGCGGCGGGCGCGATGCCGGCCACGACGACCGGCTCGGTCAGCGCTTCCGCAGATACGACGACAGGCTTGTTCAATGGATCGATCCCGGCAGGCGCGGCGAACCGCCGCACCGCCTACCTACGATGCTGGAAGCGGCCGAACCACTGCCAATCATCGATAGCTGGGATGCGTGTGCTCTTCCCCTCTCCGCGAGTCCGGAATCGTAGGGTGGGCAAAGGCGCACTTGCGCCGCGCCCACCATCGATCCGACACTGCAGCAGAAGCGTGGGCACGCTTCGCTTTGCCCACCCTATGATATCTGTGCTCGGGGACGAGCCTAAGCCGCTGCGGCTTGTCCCAGCGCAAAGACGATGGTGTCGACGACGTCCTCGACCAGGACACGGTCCTCGCCCTCGCCCATGACGCGGATCACGGGCTCGGTGCCGGAGGAGCGGATCAGGAGGCGGCCGTGGCCGTTGAGCCGCTTCTCGCCGTCGGAGATCGCCGACTTCACCTCGGAATCGTCGAGCGGCTTGCCGCCCTTGTGGCGGACGTTCTTGAGGATCTGCGGCAGCGGATCGAAGCGGTGGCAGACTTCCGACACCGGCCGGCGCAGCTTCTGCACCACGGCCAGCACCTGCAGTGCGGCCACGAAACCGTCGCCGGTGGTGGCGTAGTCGGACAGGATGATGTGGCCGGACTGCTCGCCGCCGAGATTGTAGCCGCCGCTCAGCATCTGCTCGAGCACGTAGCGATCGCCGACCGGCGTGCGCACGAGATCGAGCCCCTGCCCTTTCAGGAAGCGCTCGAGGCCGAGATTGGACATCACGGTCGCAACGATGCCCGGACGCGACAGCCGTCCGTCTTCCTTCCAGCTCTGCGCGATCACCGCCAGCAGCTGGTCGCCGTCGACGACATGACCGCGCTCGTCGACCAGGATGACGCGGTCCGCGTCGCCGTCGAGCGCAATGCCGATGTCGGCGCGCATCTCGCGCACCTTCCGCGACAACGCTTCCGGCGAAGTCGAGCCGCATTCCTTGTTGATGTTGAAGCCGTCGGGCTCGACGCCGATCGGGATCACGTCGGCGCCCAATTCCCACAGCGCTTCCGGCACCACCTTGTAGGCGGCGCCATTGGCGCAATCGATCACGACGCGGAGGCCGTCGAGCGAGAGATCGCGCGGCAGCGTGCGCTTGGCGAATTCGATGTAACGGTCATGCACGCCGTCGATACGGCGGGCGCGGCCCAGGCTCGCACTTTGTGCCAGCCTCTTCTCGATCGGCTCGTCGAGCAGCAGCTCGATCTGCTTCTCGACGTCGTCGGAGAGCTTGAAGCCCTGCGGGCCGAACAGCTTGATGCCGTTGTCCTCGAACAGATTATGCGAGGCCGAGATCATGACGCCGAGATCGGCGCGCATCGACTTGGTGAGCATCGCCACCGCCGGCGTCGGCATCGGGCCGACCAGCAGCACGTCCATGCCGACCGAAGTGAAGCCAGCGACCATCGCGTATTCGATCATGTAACCGGACAGGCGGGTGTCCTTGCCGATCACGACCCGATGGCGATGGTCACCGCGCTGGAACGCAAGGCCCGCGGCCTGGCCGACCTTGAGCGCGAGCTCCGGCGTGATCAGTCCGTTGGCGCGGCCCCGAATCCCGTCCGTCCCGAAATATTTGCGGCTCATATCGTCCCCCACGCAACAACCAGGGATCCCCACGACAACTACCGGATGCCTTATACGGCTCCGCCATCCCCGATTACGCAAGGCTCTTATAAAGCGTTCGCGGCTAACTTGGCTTCAAAAAATATGATGAATCATTACGGAACCGGGGCTGGCTTTAGCCTGGTAACTTATTGTTAACGTTGTGTTTCCTGCTGAAGCGGCACCGAGCGGGAATTCCGGGCTAATCCGTTCGCTTGACGTGGCTGTCCCCGCGGCTCGGCGCCGGCTGGGTGACGTTGACGGGATCGGAGCCCGGAAAGGTCTCTTCCAGACCCTCCTCCAGCGCGTCGTCGAGGTCCTTCTTTTCCTTGATCTCTTCCGGCGAAGGTCCTTTGTGCGGCTTGGTCATGGCGCCCCTCTCGCAAACGATTTGGCTGTGCATCCAACCATGCTAGATGACCCCGAAACCTTCCGATGCAAGACTCTTGAATATAAGCCTCTTGATACAAGACGGGCCGGGGAACGTTCATGAAGCACATCACCTGTATCGACGATCTGCGCGCGCTGCATAAGCGCCGCGTGCCGAAGGCGTTCTTCGACTATTGCGACCGCGGCTCCTACGCTGAGGAAACGCTGCGCGCCAATCGCGAGGACATGCAGGCGATCAAGTTCCGCCAGCGCATCCTGGTCGACGTCTCCAAGCGCGACACCTCGACCACGATCCTCGGCGAGCAATCGACCATGCCGCTGATGCTGGCGCCGGTGGGCCTGCTCGGCATGCAGCATGGCGACGGCGAGATCCACGCCTGCCGCGCGGCTCAGGCCGCCGGCATCCCGTTCACGCAATCGACCATGTCGATCTGCTCGATCGAGGACATCGCGGCCAATGTCGAGAAGCCATTCTGGTTCCAGCTCTACGTCATGAAGGACCGCGGCTTCATCAAGGAGCTGGTCCAGCGCGCGATCGCGGCGAAGTGCAGCGCGCTCGTGCTCACCGTCGATCTCCAGGTGATCGGCCAGCGCCACGCCGACATCAAGAACGGCATGACGATTCCACCGGAATGGTCGCTGTCGAAGTTCATCGATTTCGCCACCAAGCCGGCCTGGGTCTCCGGCGTGCTGCAGGGCAAGCGCCGCACCTTCGGCAACATCGCCGGGCACGTGAAGAACACCGAGGACCTCAACCGCCTCGCCGAATGGACCGCGTCGCAGTTCGACACCTCGCTGAACTGGAAGGACGTCGCGTGGATCCGGAGCATCTGGCCGGGCAAGCTCATCATCAAGGGCATTCTGGACGTCGAGGACGCCGAGGAAGCGGCCAAGACCGGCGCGCAGGCGCTGGTGGTGTCGAACCATGGCGGCCGTCAGCTCGACGGCGCGCCGTCCTCGATCGAGGTGCTGCCCGAGATTGCCGACGCCGTCGGTGAGAAGATGGAGATCATGTTCGACGGCGGCATCCGCTCCGGCCAGGACGTGATGCGCGCGCTCGCGCTCGGCGCGAAGTCCTGCATGATCGGCCGCGCTTATGCGTACGGCTTGGGTGCCGGCGGCCAGGCCGGCGTCGCCAAGGCGATCGACATCATCCGGAAAGAGCTGCTCACGACCATGGGCCTGTGCGGCGTCAACCGGATCGACGAGATCGACGATCATATTATCGCGGTAGCGCCCTAGGACGGCTGCCGTAGGGTGCGGAACGCGCGATGTGGTGGGCACGGCGCAAGTGCGCCTTTGCCCACCCTACGAGTTCAGCGCTCAGTCGCTCACATCGGTGGCGTCACGCCGTCGCGGCCGACATTGACGCGGTTCGCCTCCAGCGTGCCGTCATCCTTCTTCGCCGCGCCGAAGATGATCAGCTTGGCGCCGGGCTTGATCTCGGACTTGTCGCTGGCGACGAAGGTGACGATCGGGGTCTCCGGCGGCACCACGACTTTCTTCTCGCCGTCCTTGTATTTGACCGTGATGTTCTGGCCGTCGGTGCCCTTGACCGTCTGCGCCACGGTGGCGTTGGTCATGGTCGAGTTGGCGCGGGCATCCCAGGGGCGGAAACCTTCGGCGGCGCCGCGCTGGTTTTCCGGGAAGATGTGGACGGCGATGGCCTTCTGCGTGCCGTCGGGCTCGGGCATGGCGGTGACGCCGATATAGGAACCCTCCTTGATCTCGGAGAGCTGCGTCTTCACCACCGCGAAGACGGCGACGTTGTCGGTCATCTTCACTTTCACGTCAGCGCCCTCGCGCGTCTTGATGCCGAGCGTGCTGCCGTCGACGCTTTCGATGGTGCCGCGGATGCGGACCATCGACGTCTGCTGCTGGGCCGAGACGGCTGATACGGCGATAAAGGTAGCGAATGCGGCCACGGCGGCGCGTGGCATCCAGTTGGTCAGTGTCGGCATGGCCTTGTCCCTTCGGGCATGTTGCGGCGATCACACGGCAAACACCGCATGACCGCCGCTATTCCGGGAAAGTTCGATCACATCGGCGGGGTCAAGCCATCGAGGCCGACATTAACGCGATCGGTCTCGAACGAGCCATCGGGCAATTGCTTCATGAACGCGATGACCTTGGCGCCCGCCTTCAGTTCAGACTTGTCGCCAGGCACATAGGTCACCACCGGCGTCATATCCGAGACGAACACCTTCTTCTCGCCATCCTTGTATTTCACGAGCAAAGTATGGCCGTCGTTGCCGACCACGCTTTCCGACACCGTGGCGTTGGTCATGCTGGAGTTTGGCTTCAGATCATAGGGCCGCGAGCCTTCACCGGTGCCGCGCATGCTCTCAGGAAACACGTGCACCTCGACGGCATTGTTGCCACCATCCGGTCCCGGCACGGTGGTGGCGCCGACGAAGGAGCCGACCTTGATGTCAGCGAGCGAAATTTTGGTGATACCTGCCACGCGCAGATCGGGTGCGATGTGAAGCTTGACGTCTTCACCGGTGCGCGACTTGACCAGCAGGGTGTCGCCCTCGACGTTCTCGATTGTGCCGCGCACGCGGGTCGGCACCGGCGCCTTTTGCGCGACGGCAGCAAAGGTGGAAGCAGCCACCATCGCAACAGCGATGAGCGGGCGCATGAAATTGGCACGTTGGATCGTCATGATTGTCTCCGATAGTCCCCACGGATAGTGAACGCCGCAGACGGCGCACTATTCTTTCAAGTCTTTGTGAGATCGGCCTCGACCAGCGCGCGCAGTTCCGCGGTCACCTCGGGCCTCCGGCCGAACCACAGCTCGAAGCCGCGCACGGCCTGGTGGAGGAGCATGCCGAGCCCGTCGGCGGTCTTCAGCCCGCGGGCCCTGGCGGCCCCAAGCAGCGGCGTCACCAGCGGAACATAGACGAGGTCGGCGACGACGGCCGCTTGCGGCAACCGCGCCGCATCGACCTCGAGCGCGGGCTGGCCGTGCATGCCAAGCGAGGTCGTGTTCACGAGAAGTTTTGCCCGCGGCAGGACGTCGTTGATCCCGTCCCAGGCCAGCGGATGCACGTTCGGCCCGAATTCCGCGGCCAGCCCCACGGCCCGCGCCAGGGTGCGGTTGGCGAGATGGACCCGGCCAAAGCCGCGCTCGAGCAGGCCGAACACGATCGCGCGCGAGGAGCCGCCGGCCCCCAGCACCAGCGCTTCGTCCGCCTTGTCCCAACCGGGCGCGCTGGCATCGAGATTGCCGAGAAATCCCTCGACATCGGTGTTGGTCGAGCGCAGCTCACCGTCGGCAAACCACAGCGTGTTGGCGGCGCCCACGGCCTTGGCACGCGCATCGGGGGTCGATAGCGCCAGCACGCCGACCTTGTGCGGAATGGTGACATTGGCGCCGACAAAACCGCGCAGCGACAGCCGCAGCACGAAATCGCGCAAATCCTCGGGCGGAACGGCCTCGATGACATAGCCGCCCGCGATGCCGAGCGTGCGCAGCCAATAATGATGAATCAGCGGCGAGCGCGAATGCGCGGCCGGCCATCCGATCAAGCAGGCTGCGGGAGCCTTGGTCACGATCTCGTCCCCAAAAAGAGTGTGCGGGAGGCGATCCATTTCGCGTCCGGCAGGCGCTGTCAAGCGCGCGGGCGCCGCATCACGGCAGTGATGATCGCGGCCAGCGCCAGCGCCGCGCCGGCGGCAAACCAGATTGCCGCGAGATTGATCCAGGCATAGGCAAGCGCACCGGCCGCGGAGCCCGCAACCAGCGCCGCCCACATCAGCAGGTTCGGCGCCCAGCTCCAGCGCGGACCGCCGGTCAGGCTGACTGCGAGGAGCTGGCCGGCCTTGACCAGCGCGCCCGTGACATAGGTGAGGCCGAGGCCGGCCCCGCCGTCGATCTGGAACACGGCATTCTCCAGACCCATCGCGAGCACGATGCATGCGATCGCGAGGTTCGGCAGGCCGTCGGCGTGGCAGAGTGCGGCCGCGGCGAGCAGCACGGCTTCGATCAGGAGCAGCCCGGGCTGCCGCTCGGTGCCGCCGCCAAGCACCACAAGGCTGCCGGCTGCCGCGCCCACGACGAACAGCGCGATCAGGCCGAGCGCGCCGGCCGCCTGCCACCACTGCGCCTCCGCAAGGCTGACGCCGAGGCGCGTGGAGTTGCCGCTCATGAACGAGACGAACAGGCCGCCGAGATGCAGGAAGCCGATGCCGTCGACATAACCCGCAAGCCCGCTGAGCGCGCAGGCCAGCACAATGTTGCGACGCGAGTCCAGCATCCCCCATGTACCATCGCCGTGACGTCGCGACAGTGTCGAACAAATCGGCCGGCTTGAGAAGGGTGCGTGGCTAGCCGACGGGTTCGTCGACCGCGGACGCATTCACGCCGGGGGCTGCCTTGATGTCGGCGACCGCGCGCTCGATCGTTTCGCGATAGCGCGCCAGCGGCGGAGTTACGCCGTGGGTCAGCAGCGCGCGGCGGACGGCGGGCGACGCCCCGGTGATGAACAGCCTGATGCCCTGGCGGTGGGACTTGGCGGCGACGCGGCCGAGCACGTTCGCCGCCGTGGAATCCAGGAATGGCACCGCGGCGAAATCGACCACAAGGCCCTTGCGCTTGTCGGCGATGCCGTCGAGCACGCCTCCGATTGCAGACGCCGCACCGAAGAAGAACGCGCCGGTGATGCGATAGACCAGCACGTCGCGATCCACCGCGAGCCCGGAATCGTAGCGCACGCGCTCGCCATTGCCGTCATCGGGGCGATCGTCCGCCACCAGGGGCGAGTGCTCCTCGATGCCGGTCATCTCCGCCATGCGATGGATGAACAGCACCGCGCCGAGCGCGAAGCCTACCAATATGCCTTCGGTCAGATCGCGGAAGATGGTGAGCAGGAAGGTTGCGAGCAGCACGACGGCATCGCCCCAGGAGGAACGCAACAGCGTCGCGAATTCCTGCTTCTCCGCCATGGTCCAGGCCACGACGACGAGCACGGCGGCAAGCGCGGCGAGCGGGATGTAGCTCGCCAGCGGCGCCGCGACCACCATGAACAGCAGCAGGAAGACGGAATGCAGCATGCCCGCCAGCGGCCCACGCGCGCCGGCGCGGATGTTGGTGGCGGTACGCGCGATCAGGCCGGTGACGCAGATGCCGCCAAACAGCGCCGCGCCGACATTGGCGGCGCCTTGCGCGACGAGTTCGCAATTGGAGCGGTGACGGCGCCCGGTCATGCCGTCGGCGACCACTGCCGACAGCAGCGATTCGATGGCCGCGAGCAGCGCGAACGAGATCGCATCCGGCAGCACCGCCTTTGCCTTGGCAAGCGAGAACGCCGGCAGCGCCGGCGACGGCAATTCGCGCGGAATGCCACCGAAGCGCGATCCGATCGTCTCGATCGGCAGCGACAGTGCAGCCGTCGCGATCGCCGCGAGCACGACCGCGATCAGGATGCCGGGCCAGGACGGGCGCCAGCGCCGCAAGCCGGCGATGATGGCAATGCTGACGACGGCGACCACAATTGCGGAGGGATTGATGGTGTTCAGGCCTCCCGCGAGCGCGACGAGTTTCGGCACGAACTCGCTGGGCTCTTTCCCCGCGAGCGTGATGCCGCCGAGATCGCGCAACTGGCTTGCGAAGATGATCACGGCGATGCCGGCGGTGAAGCCGACCGTCACCGGATAGGGAATGAACTTGATGTAGGTGCCGATGCGGAGGAAGCCCGCGGCGATCAGGAACAGGCCCGCCATAAAGGTGGCGAGGATCACGCCGTCGACGCCGTGACGGTCCGCGGTCGCCGCAACCAGCACGATGAAGGCGCCGGCCGGTCCGCCGACCTGAAATCGGCTGCCGCCGAGCAGTGACGCGATGAAGCCGCCGACCACGGCGGTGTAGAGGCCGCGGTCGGGCGTCACGCCCGAGGCGATCGCGATCGCCATCGACAACGGCAGCGCGACGATCGCGACCGTAAGGCCCGCGAACACATCGGCGCGAAGATCCGCCAAGCCATAGCCCTCGCGCCAGACGGTCACGAGCTTTGGCATATAGAGTTCGGTAAAGGTCGGCTGACGAAGCTGGTGCAGCTTGCTTGCCTGTTCGCCCGTGATGCTCATGCCCACAATGCTCCGATGCATCGTGCGGCCGCGTACTGGGGCGCGACGGTGCGTTAGTTCATGCTCTCGAGCACGATCATCCGCAGATCATGCTCCCACCTTGCGCGGCGGCCCCGGCTCTCTCAGCCGAACGCCACGTCCGCCGCTGTCGCTGCGCGCCTGTTCGCCGATCAGCTCGACGCCGGCCCGCTCGAACGCCTCGACCACCTTCATCAAGGTCTCGACCACGCCGCGCACGTTGCCGGTAGAGGCTTCCATCCGCTGGATGGTCGGCAGCGACACGCCGGCGAGCTCGGCCAAGGTTTTCTGGTCAATGCCGAGCAGCGCGCGGGCTGCCCGCATCTGGAATGACGTGATCACCTTGGCCTCACGTGTCAACGGTTATAAGTGATATCTAAAGCATGTACAATGATGTAAAATACATCAACTCGGAGTGAGCGCAAGGGGCCTCTCCGCCTCCTCCGTCACTGCGAGCACTTGTCTCCATACCGTCACCCTGAGGTGGCCGCTTCTTTAGCGGCCCTCGAAGGGCGACGGCCCGGATGCAGCAGCGGGGCCGTGCATCCTTCGAGGCTCGCCGCGCAGTGCAAATGCACTGCGCAACTCGCACCTCCAGCGAAAACGGCTTCGCCGTTGCGCGGGGATGACGGAGTTAAGGCTTCGCTGCGCTCGCAAAGACGCGTGGAGACGGCGCGGACCTACCTCTCCTCTCCCCGCAAATGCGAGAAGAGGAGAGAGCAATGTTTCCCTAACAGCTCACGCCGCGTGCTGATGCGCGGCGATGATCTGGTCGGCGGCGCGGCCCGTGACTTCGGCCATGTGGTCGAACTGACGGGTGAAGCTGCCGGCGCCTGCCGTGGCCGAGCGCAGCTCGACGATGAGCTCGCCAATCTCGGCTTCCGGCATCATGGCGCGGACGCAGTCCCAGCCGCTCCAGCCGTCGCGGGTGTCGAAGCCGAGGATCTGGCCGCGCCGCGCCGACAGGATCGCGTTGATCTTGGCGGTGGCATCGGTCGGACAGACGATCTCGACCACGTGGATCGGCTCCAGCAGCACCGATTGGCATTGCGGCAAGCCTTCGTTGAGACCGACCCGCGCCGCCGTGCGGAAGGCGAGATCGGAGGAATCAACGCTGTGATAGGAGCCGTCGGTCAGCGTCACCTGCAGATCGGTGACGGGGAAACCGAGCGGGCCGCGGGTGAGCCCGTCGACAACGCCCTCTTCCACCGCGCCGATATAGTTGCGCGGTACCGCGCCGCCGACCACCTTCTCGGTGAACTTGAAGCCCTCGCCGCGCGGCAGCGGCTTAATGTCGAGCACGACATCGCCGAACTGGCCGTGACCGCCGGATTGCTTCTTGTGGCGGCCGCGCTGGACGATCGGCTTGCGGATGGTCTCCTGGTAGCCGATCGCAGGTGGATGCGAGGCGATCTTGACGCCGAAGCGATCGCGCAACCGCTCGCTGGCGACACGCAGATGCATCTCGCCCTGGCCCCACAGCACGGTGTCGTGGGTCTGGGGGTTCTGCACGACGACGAGTGACGGATCCTCCTCGTGCAGCCGCATCAACGCCTGGCCGAGCTTGACGTCGTCCTTGCGGTCGGTGGCCGCAACCGAAATTGCGAGCACCGGCGGCGTCGGTTCTGCGGCCGCCAATCCAGCGGGCGGCGCCTTGCCGCTCGACACCGTATCGCCGGTCTTGATCGGATCGAGCTTGGCGAGCGCCACGGTGTCACCAGCTTCGGCCGACGCACGCTTGCTCTCGTAAGCGCCGTTGACGGCGAGGATGCCGGAGATGCGGCTCGTTCCGCCAGAGGCGGATTGCAGCGTGGCACCGTCGTCGAGATGGCCGGCGAGCAGCCGCGTCAGCGACAGTTTTCCGCCGTGCTGCGAGTGCAGCGTCTTGAAGACGAAGCCGAGCGCGTCCTTGCCGGAGGACACACCGAGACGTTTGGCGGTCTCCGCAATGCCGGGCGCCTCGTGGCGGAGCGCCTTCATCAGACGCAGCACGCCGTTTTCGCGCGCGGCAGCGCCGAGCAGAACCGGGCAGATCACCCCCTCGCGCAATTCGCGGGCGAGATCGTCGAACACCGCGTCGCGCGGCGGCGGGATGTCCTCGAGCAATTGCTCCATCAGCGCGTCATCGTGATCGGCGAGCTTCTCCAGCATCGAGAAGCGGGCTTCCTTCTCGCGATCGAGATCGCCGCCTTCGAGCGCAACCACTTCGGATGCCTTGTGCTCGCGATAGACGAACGCACGCTCCAGTGCGAGATCGACAAAGCCCTCGATCAGCTCGCCCTTCCAGATCGGGATCTGGCGCAGCACCAGCGGCACGCGCGAGGCCGGTTGCAGGGTCGCGAGCGTCTCGCGGATGCGCTTGTTGGCGCGGTCGATCTTGTTGAGGAACAGGAAACGCGGAATCTTCAGCTCCTCCAGCTCGCGCAGGATGATCTGAAGCTGCGGCAGCTTCTTCTCGTCGGCCTCGCAGACCACGATCGCGGCGTCGACGGCAGGAAGCGCGGCGCGCATATCGTGAGCGAACTCGACGGAACCGGGACAATCCAGGAAGGTGTAGCTGTCGCCCATGAAACTCGTGGTGGCGGCAGTCAGGCCAACACTCATCTTGTGATGACGGGCCTCAGGCGTGGCGTCGCCGACGGAAGTTCCGGCATCGACGCTGCCGGCGCGCGGGATTGCGCCCGTTCGCGCCAGGATCGCTTCGAGAAGTGTGGTTTTACCGCTTTGGAATGGGCCCACCAGTGCAATGCACCGTGGACCTCGGGGACTTCTGACGTCTTGTCCCATTCGCCGCCTCCTTGGTGTGGAGCTCGGCCCATGATTGGGTCGGCAAACGCAGATGCTCTGCCCGTCCCCGAGATTTGGCAAGCGTCAAACGTCGCTGCGGTGCGTCGTTACGGAAACGCGCCGCTGGAACGGCGCGTTTCACGCAATTTCAAATCGTTAGCGGCCCGGACGGAGTTCCAGGCTTTCGAGTCCGGCCGCAACGTTGAGGCCGACCTGGCCCTGCACGCTGAGCGGCTGGAGCGCGATCGAATTGTTGGAGCCGCCGACCAGCACGTTGCCGCCGAGACCGACGCCGACCGAGGCGCTGCCCTGCGCACCGCCATAATTGCCGGAAAGATCGCCGGGGCCGAGCCGGTTGACCGGCGCGAACACGCCCCAGGCGAGCGCGGTCTCTTGGGTGATGCCGAGGTCGATGCCGACTTTGCGGATCGTCGCGACGTAGCGGTCGTCGGGCACGCCATCGACGCGCAGCACGCAGCCGAGATTGGTCACCGATCCGACCACGAGGCCAACGCTGGCGCCGCCGCGGCATTCGAGCACGCCGACCTGCACCAACCGCGACTGCGCGCTGGCGCCCACGACGGAGGCAACGAGGCTGGCGGCAGCAAGTCCGGCAAGGAGGAGTGAGCGGCGCATGAAATATCTCCGGCTATGAATGTGATGCGAGCAGAGCAGGCGCCATTCCCGAGGCGCGCGATGGTCTATGCCACAATAGTTGCGGTGGTGCCAGATCACGCGTGCCTCAAAGAAAAAGGGCCCGCAGCGAGCGGGCCCTTTCATGTCGGATCGTTACTGCAAGCTTAGCGCAGGTTGCCGCAGAAGCGCTGGATGCGCTTGCAGGCATCTTCGAGGTCCGAGGTCTTGGTCGCGTAGGAGATGCGGAAGGCCGGGCCGAGGCCGAAGGCCGAACCCTGCACCACGGCGACGCCTTCGGTCTCCAGCAACTCGGTGACGAACTGCTCGTCGTTACCGATCACATTGCCCGACGGCGCGGTCTTGCCGATCGTGCCGGCGCAGGACGGATAGACATAGAACGCACCTTCGGGACGCGGGCACTCGATGCCCTTGGCCTGGTTGAGCATGGAGACGACGAGATCGCGGCGCTCCTTGAACACCTTGTTGTTGGCGGCGATGAAATCCTGCGGACCGTTCAGCGCTTCCACCGACGCCCACTGCGAGATCGAGGACGGGTTCGAGGTCGATTGCGACTGAATGGTCGACATCGCCTTGATCAGCTGCGCGGGACCACCGGCGTAACCGATGCGCCAGCCGGTCATGCAATAGGCTTTCGACACGCCGTTCACGGTGAGCGTGCGGTCGTAGAGGCTGGGCTCGACCTGCGCGACAGTGGTGAACTGGAAGTCGTCATAGACGAGGTGCTCGTACATGTCGTCGGTCATCACCCACACATGCGGATGCTTGACCAGCACGTCGGTGAGCGCCTTCAACTCCGCACGCGTATAGGCCGCACCGGTCGGGTTCGACGGCGAGCACAGGATCACCCATTTGGTCTTCGGCGTGATCGCGCGATCGAGCGCTTCGGCCTGGAGCTTGAAGCCAGCCGCGGCGGTGCAGACCACCGGCACCGGCTCGCCGCCGGCGAGCGCCACCATCTCGGGATAGCTGACCCAATACGGCGCCGGGATGATCACCTCGTCGCCGGGATTGATGGTCGCCATCAGCGCGTTGTAGAGCACCTGCTTGCCGCCGGTGCCGACGATGATCTGGTTCGGCTTGTAGGCGACGCCGTTCTCGCGCTGAAACTTCGCGATGATCGCGTCCTTCAGCTCGGGAATGCCGTCGACCGCGGTGTACTTGGTCTTGCCGGATTCGATGGCGTGGATCGCCGCCAGCTTGATGTTGGCAGGCGTGTCGAAGTCGGGCTCGCCGGCGCCGAGGCCGATGACGTTGCGGCCCGCCGCTTTCAGCGCGCGTGCTTTATCCGTGACCGCGATGGTCGCGGACGGCTTCACACGGTCGAGCGCAGCAGCAAGGAAGGCCATCGTCATCTCCTGACAAGCGTCGTGAACCCTTTGGCCTCACGACTCCAATTGTGGGAATACAGCACCCTAAAACGTGTGCCGCTGCACCGCAAGAAACTTCGGCCCGATCTCGGAAAAGTTTACGGGATCTGGAGCGTTTCAAGGCTGATTTCCCGCAATTTTCCGCAACTTTGCCGGGCAAACCGCTCATATCCGGCAAGGCTTGTCCTCGGAGCAATTCTGAAGCCGCGCGAGCACCACAACACTGACGGCGGGCTGACGTGCAAGGCCTGCGGCCGATCGTCAATCGGCGGCGGATTCGTGACCCGTCACCGCGTCGCACACGATCGCGCGAAGCGATGTGTCGTGCACGTTGACGCAAGCGTGATCTGATTTGCAGCGTCGCACGAACATGATCTTCCGCAGCGTTGCAGTGCGGTAGGGTTTTCGAATTTTTCTATGGGGCAGCCCTTGCGGCGGATTCGCATCGGCATCATTGTTTAGCCGCGGTGCGGGACAACAAGCGCCGCGCCTTACCGTCCCTCGGAATCGAACTCCCAGAATGTACAAGCTCTATTCGATGCAACGCTCGGGCAACAGCTACAAGGTCCGCCTTGCGCTGGCGCTGTTGAACGTGCCCTACGAACCCATCGAGGTGGACATTCTGCGCGGCGAGAGCAAGACGCCGGACTTCCTGGCAAAGAACCCGTCCGGACAGGTGCCGCTGCTCGAGGTCGGCGACGATCGGTATCTCGCCGAGTCCAACGCCATCCTCTGGTACGTCGCCGTCGGCACGCCGCTGGCGCCGGAGAACCGCATCGATCGCGCCGAGGCGCTGCAATGGATGTTCTTCGAGCAGCACGCGCTCGAGCCCAATATCGGTGCCGCCTATTTCTGGCTGTCGCTGGTCAAGGGCGGCCGCGACCTGCAGACCCACGCACTGGAGGACTGGATGGAGCGCGGCTATGGCGCGCTCCAGGTGATGGAAAACCACCTCAAGACCAACGCCTATTTCGCCGCCCGCCAGCTCACGGTCGCCGACATTGCGCTGTACGGCTACACCCACCTCGCCGACCGCTGCGATTTCGACCTTGCGCCCTTCCCGGCAATCCAGGACTGGCTGAAGCGGGTCGAGGCGGCGCCCGGTTTCGTGGCGATGGACTGGCGCCCCGCCGACATCGACGACACCGCCAGCATCGCCGCCGGGGCCTGAAAACCGGTGCGCTGTTAAGAAATAGCGGGCATAGCGTTAACCTTTGCCGCAATCCCGCCATTTTCGGTGCGACAACCGCCCCAATATTGCCAGTTGAAATTGTGAAGTTGTTCGGCGTCGCGGGTGATTCGCCCGCACGTTGAAGGATTTAGACCCATGATGCGGGCGTCCGGCACGGTCGGCTTTCAGGGCCAAACCGATACCGTCTCGTCTCCCCGGCTGACCAACGCGGTCGCGGCCTCGCTCGCCGTCGCCGCCGTCTCGTTGTGTCTGATCGTCACCCTCACGGTGCTGTCGACCAAGGCGACCATGGCGATGGGCCTGCCGGTCTGATCCCCGTTTCATCCTGGACCAGCCTTCGCGGCGCGGCGGGACCCGCGCCGACCGGCATCGCGACAGGACAGTGATGAAATCGCCTGTGGTCATCGTTGCAATCACGCTAACTGCGGCCATCCTGGTCGCGGCGTCGCTTTTGATTTTCGTCGGCACCCGCAAGGGCCCGGGGACGTCAACGTGGATTGCGCCCGCGCTGCAGCACCGGCATCATGCATACCCATTTGGTCTAAAATCATCCGAAAGCTTTGGGAACGCAGGCAAGCGTCCCTTAAGCGCACCGCGCGAAATCGGATTGCGCTTGCGCAACCATCGGTCAGTCTGACGGCCTTATCTCGTTCAGGGAGGAATGAGCGAGGGCCCATGCGGTTCGGATGGCGTGCCATTTCCGGTCCCGTGCTAACGGCAGCGATCGCACTGCTGGCGATCCTGCTCGACCGTCATGCTCCTGCGCTGTCGCTTGCACCGCTGTTCGTTGGCATCGTGGCGTTGGCCGGCTCGCTCTCGGGCTTTGCGTCTGCGCTTGGCAGCGCGGGCATCGCCGTAATCGGCGCGACGTTGCTCGCGCTCAGCCACCGCTCCGCGCCCGGCTTTGACGTGACCGATCTCGTGCCGCTCGGCATGCTCGCGCTCACGACCGCCGGCACCGCAGGCATAACAGGGCTGATGCGCGAGCGCCTGGTCGATGCCTTTGCCACTGAGCAGCGCAACCACGCCACCGCCGCGCGGCTGTCGGCCGCGCTCGACCAGGTCGATATCGGCATCGTGCTGCTCGATGCCGAGACCCGCGCCGAATTCATCAACCGCGCCTTTCGCGACTACTTTGCGCTGCCGGATGAAGTGGCCGACGGCAAGCCACCCTTCATTGCGCTGATGTATCACGGCCGCGATACCGGCGCGTTCGAATTGCCCGAGGATGAACTCAGCACCTTCATCGCGCGGCGAATGGAGATGGTGCGGATCGGCGACGCGACGCCGATCAATATCAATTTGCGCAATGGCGAGGTGCTGCGCTTCGTCTGCGCCGCGCTACCCGACGGCGGCCGCATGCTGAGCTACACGCCGGTGACCGACCTCGTGCGCCACACCGACGCGCCGGCGCGCGCCGACTATTATCGCGCGTTGCGCGATCCGACGGGGCGCAATCTGATCCGGTATCTGCGTGTTGCGGAGTGATGCGCGACATCGCAATTGATCGATGCGCCCATCATCACGTATGAAGGGCGTCTCATCGATCGCGGATTTCCCAGATGTCGCTCACTATTCGCTCCGTCACTCGCCAGGATTACGATCAATGGCTGCCGCTGTGGGACGGCTACAACGCCTTCTACGGCCGCTCCGGTCCGACCGCGCTCTCGCCTGAGATTACGGAGGTGACATGGCAGCGCTTCTTCGATGCCTACGAGCCGGTGCATGGGCTGGTCGCCGAGAGCGACGGCCGCCTGCTCGGCATGACGAACTATCTGTTCCATCGCAGCACCACCGCGATCGAGCCGTCGTGCTATCTGCAGGATCTGTTCACGCTGGAAGCTTCGCGCGGCAAGGGCGTCGCCTCCGCGCTGATCTACGGCGTCTATGAGCGTGCAAAGCTCGCGGGCGCGCCACGCGTCTACTGGCAGACGCATGAGACCAACACCACGGCGCAGAGCCTGTACGACAAGGTCGCGGAACGCTCCGGCTTCATCGTCTATCGCAAGATCTTCTGATTTTGCCGGGGCAGACGCCCTGTGGATAACTTTGCGTGTCACCGGCACGTAACACACCGGGATTAGGTTGCAGTTGCGTCTGATCAGGCCCCCCGTCACCGATCAAGCGCCCCAAGCGGTCCCCGTCAGTCGCCGCGTCTGACTGGGGCCGCATTTTTTTGTCCGCAGTTCCCTCCAGCATGGCTGCAACGCAGCCAGCCGCTTGCCGGTGCGGTGCACCGCGGTCACAATGGGTGCCTGCTCTTTTCTGACAGGATCTCCCATGGAAATTCGTAATCTCGGCGGCTCCGGCCTGCGCGTGTCCGCAGTCGGGCTCGGCTGCAACAATTTCGGCCAGCGCACCGACCTGGAAACCTCGCGCAAGGTGATCCATCGCGCCATCGATCTCGGCATCACGCTGTTCGACACCGCCGACATCTATGCGGGCCAGGGCGGCTCGGAGACAGTGCTCGGCACCGTGCTCGGCGACCGCCGCAAGGACATCGTGCTCGCCACCAAATATTCCAAGCCGATGGCGGCCGACGGCACCAAGCAGGGCGCTTCGCGCCGCTACATCATGAACGCGGTCGAGGCCAGCCTGACGCGGCTCAAGACCGACTACATCGATCTCTACCAGCAGCATGATTACGATCCGCTGACACCGCTGGAGGAGACGCTGCGCGCGCTCGACGATCTCGTCCGCCAGGGCAAGGTCCGCTACATCGGCCACTCCAACTTTCCGGTGTGGCGCATCGCGGAGGCCGAGTTCACCGCGCGGGCGATGAATGTCAGCCGCTTCGTCTCGGCCCAGGACGAGTACAGCCTCGTCGTCCGCGACATCGAGAAGGATCTGCTGCCCGCAGCCCAGGAATACAAGCTCGGCCTGCTGCCGTTCTTCCCGCTGGCAAGCGGCCTCTTGACCGGCAAATACCAGCGCGGCGCAGCCGCCCCCGCCGACACGCGCTTCGGCAAGGCGCCGGCGCTGCGCGACCGCTACGTCACGCCGCGCAATGAGGACATCGTCGAGAAGCTCCAGGCCTTCGCGAAGGCCCGCGGCCATTCGATGCTCGAGCTCGCCTTCTCCTGGCTCGCCGCGCGCCCGCAGGTCTCGAGCGTGATCGCAGGCGCCACGCGCGTCGAGCAGGTCGAGCAGAACGTCAAGGCGATCGCCTGGCAGCTCAGCGCGGACGATGTTGCCGAGATAGATGGGATCACGAAGGGCTGATCTTTTGGAACGCGGCGCTACTTGGCGCCGCGTCCGACGGTCTGCTTGACCTCGAAACCTTCGAACTGGGGATGGCCGAGATAAAGCGGCTTGTTGTCGCCGGCGCGGGCATGCGCCGCGCGGAACGCCTCCGACTTGGTCCAGGCCTCGAAGGCCGCATGGTTCGCCCACACGGTGTGCGAGGCGTAGAGCGTGTGGTCCTCGAGCTCGGGCCCTTTCAGCAGATGGAATTCGACGAAGCCCGGCACCTTGTCCAGATGCGTGTCGCGCGACGCCCAGACCTGCTCGAAGGCAGCCTCGGAGCCTTTGGTGACGCGGAAGCGGTTCATGGCGATGTACATGCGGGTGATCTCCTGATGCTCACGCAATCATGTCGTCATTCCGCGACGCACCGCAAGGCGCGGGCGCAGAATGACGATGGTGGCTGCTAAGCCATCAGCCCCTTCATCGGCCGTGCAGTTGCGCTGTCGGGGAAGACTGTCTGGGCCAGCACCTGATCCGACAGGCCGAATTGTCCCTGCAGCACGCCCTTGATCACGGAGCGGAGATCTGTGGTGGGCTTGAGGTCGCGGGCCTCATAGAGGTTGGCGGGCTTGAGGCCGGGCCAGTCGGAGATGACGCGGCCGCCTTTCACCGCGCCGCCGGCGAGCAGGGCGATGGTGCCGGTGCCGTGGTCGGTGCCGTCGGTGCCGTTGATGCGCGCGGTGCGGCCGAATTCGGTGGCGACGACGACGACGGTGTCGCGCCAGCGATCGCCCAGGCCGCTTTCGAATTCGGCGAGCGCGCCGTCGAGACCGCCGAGCAGGAAGGCGAGACGTCCGACGGGGCCGCCCTCGTTGGCATGGGTATCCCAGCCGTCGAAGGCGAGTGCGGCGATGCGCGGACCATCATCGGCGGCCATCAGCTTTGCGGCGCCGCGCGCGACCTGGCGCATCTGCGCAACCTGATTGCCGGGCTTCGGCTTCATGTCGTCGCCGGATGCCGCTTTTTCCAATTGCAGACCTTGCGACAGCGCCGAGGCCAAAGCGGGATCGCGATGACGGTAGAGATCGACGAGCCGCATCGCGGTGTCGTCGTCGGCTTGCGGCAGCGCGACCGGCGCCCAGCCAACCGTCGGCGCATTGCCGCGCAGCACCAGCGGCGTGGTCGGGCCAACCGCAAGTCCGCTCGACACGCGCTCGCCGCGCGGCAGCACTTCCAGCGCGCGATTGAGCCAGCCGGACTGAACGCGGCCCGGGCCGGCGTAGCCGCTCTCGAGCACATCCTGGCCGTCGAAATGCGAACGATCGCGATACGGCGTCGCCACCGCATGGATCACCGTGGCATGCTGCGCGCGATACATCCGCGCAAATTCCGGCATCGACGGATGCAGCCCGAAGAAGCTGTCGAGCATCAGCGCGGGATGCGCGCCATCCGCCGTGAGTGCGATCGATCCGTGCAGGCCGGCATAATCGGGATCCCCGATCGGCGCGACGGTCGCGAGCCCGTCGAGCGCGCCGCGCAGGATCACCACGACCAGCTGGGGATCGCGTCCGTCGGCCGCGCGCGCGAATTTCGGCAAATAGGCCCAGGCCGCAAAGGAGGCGCCGCCGAGCAGAAGGCCGCGGCGCGAAGTGAGGAGCCGGTTCTCGACGCAGTCGATCATCATCATCTCCTCTGCATTTCCGGCGACATCAGCAGCAATGCCAGCGCCTGCTGGCGCGATTCCGCGCGCTCGATAGTTCGCCGCGTTTCGGCTGAGGCCGCATCGGCCGCGGCGAATTCCAGAAGATCGAGCGGATCGATGTTCGGCCCGAGCCGAGCGCCCATCTGCGAGGCAATGTCGAGCCGGAGCTTCATACCCTCGGGCGCGGCCCAGGCTGCCGACGTGTCGGGGAAACCGTTCGGTCCGGCCGGTGTCCACAAGGGTTGGCCGAGCAGGTTCAGATTGCCGAGATAACCACCGGGATCCTCCGGCACGCGCGCCAGCAGCCGGCCGCTCGCGACGAGGAAATCGTAAGGCGAGCGCATCTTGGTCAGCGGCGCCTGCCAGGCCTCATTGGAATCGACCAAAGCTGTCGCAAGCGCCTTCAAATCGCCGTCGGTCTTGATGAAGACATCGCGCAACCGCGCAACCAGCGCGGGCGGCGGATCGTCGGCCACGAAATGCCGGACGAATTTGGTGGCGATGAAATTCGCGGTCGAGGGATGGCGCGCAATGTCGGCGAGCGCGGCTTCGCCCTGCGCCAGGCCGGTCGCCTCGTAGGTCTTGCCGAGCAGCACCTGCGCCCCGGGCTGATGCGCATTGGCGTTGAAGGCGAACGAGCCGGGCGCCCCGAGCTGACCCTGCCGGCTGGCGAAGGTCCAGCCCGTGATGATGCGCGCGAGCGAGGTGACGTCCTCCTGGGTATAGCCGCCGCCCACGCCGAGCGTATGCAGCTCCATGATCTCGCGCGCGAGATTTTCGTTCAGCCCGCGCTTGCGATTCTGGCCTGCACGCGAATCCGGTCCAAGCGATTGCTGGTTGTCGAGGAAGAACAGCATCGCCGGATGCTGCTCGACTGCCTTGAGCATATCGGCGAAGCGCCCGAGTACGTGCGGACGGATCGCCTCGCGCTCGAACGCGCCGGCCCACATCCGCGCCAGCTCGCCCTTGCTCGCGGAGATGCAGAAATGGTTGGACCAGAACACGACCAGACGCTCGGTGAAGCCGCAATCGACCATGATCGCGCGCTGTACGCGTGCCAGCGCCTCGGCGCGAAAGGTTTTCTGGATCACGTTGAGCGGCTGCGGCGACGGCTTTGCTGCAGGCGGCGCGGCGGCATTGGGCTGCATGGCGTCGGGCTTCATCGCATTGTCGGCCGGCTTCGCCTCGGCCATCTGGCCGGCGGCGATCTCGGTCGCGACCGTGTTCAGCGAGAGATTGCGGCGCAGTTTCTGATCGGCCGGCGCCTGCGGCGGCGCTTCAGTCGGCGCGCCGGCCTTCGCCGCCGCCTCGCGCGCCTGCTTGACCTGGTCCTGATAGGCGAACACGGCCTGCCCGAGCTGCGGCGTCGATTGCAGGCCCGGTGCCTCCAGCAGCACGCCTGAGGGGCGGGCCAATTCCGCCTTGACGAAACCTCTGGGATCGGAGGCCGCATTGATGAGATCGCCGGATGCCCCGCCGCGGGCCCCGAAGCCGAATCGATTCAGCGCAACCAGCGCGGCTTGCGAATCGCGGGCCATCAATTTCTCCTCCGCGCATTGCCAACCGCTTCCCGAGGCTGCGCGCGACGCCTAATATACCGCAGCGGGAGATGAACCCGACATGAAAATGACCGCCGGGCTTTTGCGCAAATCATGACAATTCCGAAAGAAACTCCGTTGCCGGAACCGCAAGCCCGCCGCCTCGCCTGTTCCCGCTGCGGCACCGAATTCGGCTGCGATCTCTCGGGTACCTGCTGGTGCGCGGAGGAGACGCCGCGGCTGCCGATGCCGGTCAGGGGCGAGGATTGCCTGTGCCGGGATTGTCTGAGGAAGGCGGCGGCGGCGCGTAGCCCGGATGGAGCGCAAGCGTAATCCGGGAGTCGTTGCGCGGGCGCGAACCCGGATTTCGCTTGCGCTCCATCCGGGCTACGAAGCCTAGCACTACTTTGGCAGA
>NZ_VSSS01000047.1 GCF_008123425.1 Bradyrhizobium rifense | reverse complement strand
GTGTGCATCCCCTAGGGCGAATGCCGGGACGACCCGTTGGGAGATCAGTGCCTGAAATGCCGCGTGCCGGTGAACACCATGGCGATGCCGTGCTCGTCGGCGGCCTTGATCACCTCGTCATCGCGCATCGAACCGCCGGGCTGCACCACGGCGGTGGCGCCAGCTTCGATGCAGGCGAGCATGCCGTCAGCAAACGGGAAGAATGCATCCGACGCCACGACCGAACCCTTGGTCAGCGGCTCCGCGAGCTTCAGCTCGTTGGCCGCATCCTGCGCCTTGCGAGCGGCGATCCGCGCTGAATCCACGCGGCTCATCTGGCCCGCGCCGATGCCGACGGTGGCGAGATCCTTGGCGTAGATGATGGTGTTTGACTTGACGTGTTTTGCGACCCGGAATGCGAATTTGAGGTCGCGCATCTCGGCATCGGTCGGCGCACGCTTGGTCACGACCTTGAAGGTCATGTCGTCGACAACAGCGTTGTCGCGGCTCTGCACGAGCAGACCACCCGCCACGGTCTTTGCGGTGAGACCAGCGGTACGCGGATCGGGCAAGCTGCCGGCGAGCAACAGACGAAGGTTCTTGCGCGCGCCGATGATGGCGATCGCTTCTTCGCTGGCGTCGGGCGCGATGATCACCTCGGTGAAGATTTTCGTGATCTCGCGAGCGGTGTCGGCGTCGAGCGCGCGGTTCATCGCAATGATACCGCCGAATGCCGAGGTGGAATCGCAAGCGAGCGCCTTGCGATAGGCGTCGACGAGGTTCGCGCCTTCGGCGATGCCGCAGGGATTGGCGTGCTTGACGATGACGCAGGCCGCGGTGCGCTTGGTGTCGAACTCGCCGATGCATTCGTAGGCCGCGTCGGTGTCATTGATGTTGTTGTAGGAGAGCTCCTTGCCCTGCAGCTGCCGCGCGGTCGAAACGCCCGGGCGCTTGTCGGGCGTCGCGTAGAACGCGGCGGTCTGATGCGGGTTCTCGCCGTAGCGCAGCGACTGGATCAATTTGCCGCCGAAGGCGCGGAAATCGGGCGCGTCGATCTCGATCTGGCGGTTGAACCAGTTCGAGATCGCAGCATCGTAAGCCGCGGTGCGCGCATAGGCCTTTGCGGCAAGCCGCCGGCGCAGCTTCAGCGTGGTTGCGCCCTTGTTGGCGGCGAGCTCGTCGAGCACGGCCGTGTAGTCGTCGGCCTCGACCACGACCGCGACATCGTCATGGTTCTTGGCGGCGGCGCGGATCATCGCGGGGCCACCGATGTCGATGTTCTCGATGCAGTCTTCAAAGCCCGCGCCTTTGTCGACGGTCGCCTCGAACGGATAGAGGTTGACGACGAGGAGATCGATCGGCGCGATGCCGTGCGCCTTCATCGCCTCTGTGTGGTCCTTGTTGTCGCGGATCGCGAGCAGGCCGCCATGCACCTTCGGATGCAGCGTCTTGACGCGGCCGTCCATCATCTCGGGGAAGCCGGTGAGGTCGGAAACGTCCTTTACCTTGAGGCCGGCGGCGGCGATCGCTTTTGCGGTGCCGCCGGTCGAGACCAGCTCGACATCATGCGCGACAAGCGCCTTGGCGAATTCGATCAGGCCGGTTTTGTCGGAGACGGAAAGCAGGGCGCGGGTGACGCGGCGGGGATGGTCAGTCATGAGCAAGATCCTCTGTCTTAAGGAGTGTCTATGCCCAGGCGCGCGGCGGATATGTGTCGCGCTTCCCGATGGTGCTCCATCCAAGGTCGCCAGTCGCGCGAACGAGCGCTCGATAGCAGTTTTCGAGGCCCTTCACAACGATCAGATAGGCCGAATCGCAGCTCTTTACAGCGGAAGTTCCGGCTCGCGCCGCGCATTTCGGCGGGCATTGGTGACCGCTGGCGAGGCGGTGGAACGCACAAAGCTCCAGCGGATCGAGGGCGCCTGGCGGGCATCCTGGCGGATCACGATCTGCGCGGTGCGGCGGGGGCCGTCATTGCCGGCCAGGAACACGCTGTCCTCGAGATCGACCTTGTCGTCGAGGGCTTCGAAGGTCCAGACGTCGCGGTTCGGCAGCACCAGCATGACGCCGCGGGCGTCCGACAGCCGGCTCGCCTTCACCGCGGGATGCAGGTGGAAGCGCAGCGCGAAATCGGCGTCGGCGCCCTTGAGGCGCGCGCCTTGCGGCGGCGACAGCGTATCCTCGCCATCGATCCGCGCGCCGTCATTGGCGACCATCAGCACGCGGCGATGGATCACGCCGAACTTAGCGAGATAGCCGTCATGCGCGGCCGTGAGCAGCGTGCCGTCCTGCACGATTTCGCGATAGCTCTCCACCTCATGGGGGCCGCTGATGATCGGCGCGCCGTGCAGCAGCCGCTTCATCGCCGACATCTCGACGAACTGGCAGGACGACGTCTCGTGATATGTCAGCGTCGAATGCGCCGCGGTGCCGCGCGCGAACGGTCGCCAATTGTCGCGGCCGGTGGTCGGCATGCCGCAATTGGTGACAATGCGGCTGATGCCGGAGGACAGCTCGAACGACAGGCAGCCGGCATGTGCGTCGTGGCTGACGCCGGGCGGCGGCGGCGGGCCGGTGTCGATGATCAGCGTGGTCGGGCCGGCATCGAGGCGCTGGAAGCCGGTATGCGGCATGTTCGCCATCGGGGTGCCGTGGGTATCATCATAGGCGAGCAGCGTGGCGAGCAGATCCGACGGCGTCGCGCTCATGCCGTTGAACAAGGCGAAATTGCCGTCGCCGTGCCGGAAGAAGCGCAGCATCGGCATCATGCGGTCGATCGCATTGAGCAGCGCCGGCGGCGGCGCGATGTTGCGCGCGGCAAAAGTCTGCCGCAGCGGCAACAGGTCGATCAGCAGCTCGATCAGCGCGCCCGGGTTGCGCGAGATGTGGCCGCCGTCGGGGAGAATCTGCCGCTGCAGTTCGTCGGAGAGCTTTTTCGACGCGCTGCGGATGTGACGGGCCTGGTTGGCGAGGCAGAGCGTCGTGTAGCACAGCGCGATCAGCACCTGGAGCTTCGGCACCCCGTCCGGAATGTTGACCATGGTGAAGCGCAGGAAGCGAATCTCGCGTGCCAGCGCGCGCAGATAGCGGCGGTAGAATTTGTTGTCGGTGTCGTTGAGCACCAGCGGCGCCTGCGACAGCAGTGAGATCACGCGCCGCGCCAGCACGTCGGCACGGCGGGCGACGGGCCGGCGCTTGTTGGCGGGGTTGCTGATCCAGTCCTCGACCAATGCGCGCGCATTCGCCCGGGTCAGCGCGGTGTCGGCAGCGCGCAGGTGCCGCAGCCAGCCGAAGCCGAGCAGCGCGACCTCCCAATCTTCCGAAGGCGGATCGAGATCGAAGATCGAGCGGCCGTGGCAGTTGACGATCTTGCCGGCGAAGACGAAGCGCCCCGCATAGATCTCGGCGGCGCGTGTGGCATCCGCGGTGCGCAGGTCGTGCGGCGCGATGATCAGCCGATCGGTCCGGCCCGGCCAGACCCGCGACAGCGCAACGGAGCCGCCGCTCGCGCGCGCGAGCATGTTCCGCGCGAAGCGGTTCATCACCAGCGTCGAGATACGTCTGCGTTGAGCGACCGACACGCCTTGCCTTGAAGGGGGAGAGGACTCCGACGAATCCTTATTAATCCCAAAATCGGACCGCGGACACCATCTTGAATGACCCCGAATCAGTCCAGCGGTAGCAAAATCCGGTGCAAAATCAGTATTTAACAAGCCGGGTCGCGAAAAATCCGTCGAGCCCGCCGAGCTTCGGGTCGGTGTGCGGCAGGTGGCTCGGCAGGGTCCGGAGATCGCCCTCAGTGGTGATGATCTCGCTGAGCCCGAAGACCTCGCTGGCCTCGATCGGCACGCGGCGAAGCGCAGGCTCTGCAGCCAGCAGCGTGGCGATCGCTTGCTCGCCTTCTTCGGGTTCCAGCGAACAGGTGCAGTAGACCATCATACCGCCGGGCTTGAGCAACGAGACGGATTTGCGCAGCAGCCGTTGCTGGAGAATGGTCGTCGCAGCGACGTCGGACTCCTGGCGCAGCCACGCAACATCCGGGTGCCGACGGATCGTCCCGGTCGAGGTGCAGGGCGCGTCGATCAGGACTCCATCGAGGCCATCCGCCTGGCCCGCCCATTCCGCGGCGTCGGCGACGACAGTCTCGGCCTGGAGCGACAGACGGTTGAGGTTTTCGCGCAGGCGCGCCACCCGGGCTGGCGAACGGTCGATCGCTGTGACATGCGCGCCGGCCTGCGCCAGCTGCGCGGTCTTGCCGCCGGGCGCAGCACAGAGATCGGCAATGGATTTACCTTTGATGTCGCCGAACAGCCGGACCGGCAGTGCGGCCGCGGCGTCCTGCACCCACCATTGTCCTTCGGTGAAGCCGGGCAGCATCGTCACGGCGCCGTGCAGCACCGTGCGCACTGATCCGGTCGGCAGCACTTCGCCGTGCAGCCGGCTCGCCCACTGCTCGGCATCCGACTTCACGGTCAGATCCAGCGAAGGTTCGTGGCCAAGGGCGAGCGCCATGTCCCGTGCCGTCGCCTCGCCGTAATGGACGCTCCAGCGCGCCATCAGCCAGGGCGGCAGGTCCAGCGATTGCGTGGCGACCTCCTCGACCAGCGCCTGGCCCTCGCGCGCGCAGCGGCGCAGCACGGCGTTGACGAGGCCGGCATAGCGCGCGGCGCGCCGGTCGGATTGCACCAGGCGAACCGAGAGATCGACCGCGGCGTGATCGGGCACGTCCATCCAGAGGATCTGGGCGGCGCCGATCAGGAGCGCGCTCTGCGCGCGCGGTGCGTCGGAAGGAATGCCTTTGTCGAGCAGGCGCGACAACACGTGGCCGAGCGTGCCGAGGCGGCGAAGGATGGTTGCGACCAGCCGCCGCATCAGCGCGCGGTCACGGTCGGCGAGCGTCTTCAGTCCGGGATGGGCGCCGGAGCCGTCGAGCTGGTCATCGAGCGTGCGGTGCTTGTGCAGGACGCCGTCGACGATGTCGGCAGCAATCCGCCGCGCCGCGAGACCGGGCACTTCGGACGGAGGGGCAAAACGTTGAGATGGCATGCGGAAGTAAGGTTCTGAGCGAGCGGCAGTTCCGCCAATATGGGCGCATGCCTTAAGGACACCAGCTGTGGCATGCGAATATGCCAAATGTAAGAATGGCCTCTGGCGATTTCAGCCCTTCGCGGCCATTTCAGCAATGCGCAATTGGACGTCGCGCCACCTTCGATCCTGCGCTAGGACCCCGACGATGAGTGACCAGCCTCCCGTTCCCGATCGCAAGCCCCTGCCGCCGGCCGCCCAGCGCGCGCTGTCCGAAGCCGAGGCGCGCCGGCAGGCCGCCGCGGCCAATACCGAGGCGGCGCCGAAGGAATTGCAGGGGCCGAAGGGACCCGAGCCGACGCGCTACGGCGATTGGGAACGTAAGGGCATCGCCTCGGACTTTTGACGCTCAGGTCTTTGAGGCTCTCTTGTCGACCTGGCCGACTCAGACCTAGCGTGCGCGGATGCCGCGCTTCGACCCCGGTCATCCATATCGCCCGTCTTACGGTGGCTCGCCATTCGGCCGCCGCTTCTCCGGACTGTTGCCGTGGATGTTCGTCGTCGCTGTCGTTGTGGCGGTCGTGCTCACGTTTAGGCACGGGACGAACTGGCCGATTCCCTATCCCACCGACGAGCGCACGCAGGACGCCGAGATCATTCTGCAGCAGTCCGGCAATCCCGACAGCCACCTCCCGATCGACGTCATCCGCACCATCGACGGCGACACCTTCCTTGCGCGCGTGCATCAACGCGACGGGCGCGATCTTGTCGCGCGGGTTCGTCTGCGCGGCATCGATGCGCCCGAGATGAAGGCGTCCTGTCAGGACGAGCTGGACAGGGCGGAGGCCGCCACCGGGGCGCTGCGCAATCTGCTCGGCCAGGGCGGCGTCACCATCTACAATCTCGGCTCGGAGAAATACGGGCGCGTTCTCGCCGATGTCGCGACCAGACGGACCGCCAACGTCTCGGCGGCGATGCTCGCGGGCGGTTTCGCGCGCAGCTACAATGGCGGTCATCGCGATGGCTGGTGCGCGCGCGGCTGGCGCTTCTGGTAACAAAAAAGCCGCGCCGAAACGCGGCTCTTTCGATCGCTGTTTTGGTTGCGGCGATCAGCGCGCCACGACCACCGTCGTGCCGACGGAAACGCGGCTGTAGAGATCGGTGATGTCGTCGTTGAGCATGCGGATGCAGCCATAGGAGACGAAGCCGCCGACCGAGCCCGGCACGTTGGTGCCGTGGATGGCATATTCACCGCCGGCCAGTGTCATCGCCGCAACGCCCATCGGGTTGTGCGGCGAACCGCCCGGGATGACGTCGGGAAGCTGCGGCTTGTCGCGCTTCACCTCGGCAGGCGGCGACCAGGCCGGATTGCGGTACTTGCCGTCGATGCGGGTGGTGCCGGCCCACTGTTTGCCGGACTTGCCGACGCCGACCGGATAGCGCACGGCGTGGCCGTCATCGAGAATGAGATAGAGCCGCCGCTCGCTGGTTTTGACCAAGATGGTGCCGGGCGAATAGTTGGCGACGTGCGTCCCCACCATTTCAGGCCGCGCCTCGGCGGCCGTCGACATCAAGAGCCCTGCCCCGATGGTGGCGGCCAGCGCCAGTGCAATCTTCATCGACATCAATTTTCCCCTTGCCCCGAACGGATCGTCAAAATTCACGCAAAACCGGCAATCGCCGGCTCGCCCAGAGATTCTTAACCGCACCTGTTAACCGGATGGTTTCCACGCACGGCCGCCAATGGCGAGCCAGCAGGGGGAACAAAGGAAATGTTCGAAATAAAGTAAATGACTTGAAAACAACACTCGGCGGGAAAGATGCGGGCGGGACTGCGCGCGCCCTGACAAGTGCGTGAGGGATGTGAACCGGGGTTGATTCAGGGGGCGCGCGATAGCGCGATGGAATGCGGGTGGTTTTCATGTCCCGAACGCGCCGCGGCACGCAAGTGACGCGACGCAGAGCCGGGACCCAGTTTTCTTTGCGCTCAATTGAATAGGCCCCGGCTCTGCAGCGCACCGCCAAGTGGCGCTGCAGAGCTGGGGCACGAGATCCTTACGCCGACTTCTTGTTCTGCCGGTTCTTCACGAGATCGTCGACCACGGCGGGATCGGCGAGTGTGGATGTGTCGCCGAGGCTGCTCGGCTCGTCCTCGGCGATCTTGCGCAGGATGCGGCGCATGATCTTGCCCGAGCGGGTCTTGGGCAGGCCGGGCGAGAACTGGATCTGGTCAGGCGCGGCGATCGGGCCGATTTCCTTGCGCACCCAGGTGACGAGTTCCTTGCGCAGTTCGTCGCTCGGCTCGACGCCGGCCATCAGCGTCACATAAGCATAGATGCCCTGGCCCTTGATGTCGTGCGGGTAACCGACCACGGCGGCCTCCGACACCTTCTCATGTGCAACGAGAGCGCTCTCGACTTCCGCGGTGCCCATGCGATGACCGGAGACGTTGATGACGTCGTCGACGCGGCCGGTGATCCAGTAATAGCCGTCGGCGTCGCGCCGGCAGCCATCGCCGGTGAAGTATTTGCCCTTGTAGGTCGAGAAATAGGTCTGCTCGAAGCGGGCGTGATCGCCATAGACCGTGCGCATCTGGCCCGGCCATGAACGGGTCAGGCAGAGATTGCCTGATGTCTCACCCTCCAGCACCTTGCCGTCGGCATCGACGATCTCAGGCACCACGCCGAAGAACGGCTGCGTCGCCGAGCCCGGCTTGAGTTTTGTTGCGCCCGGCAGCGGCGTGATCAGAATGCCGCCGGTCTCGGTCTGCCACCAGGTGTCGACGATCGGGCAGCGTTCGTCACCGACGACGCGGTAATACCACTCCCAGGCCTCCGGATTGATGGGCTCGCCGACAGAGCCGAGCAGGCGCAGGCTCGCGCGCGAGGTCTTCTTCACGGGCTCGTCGCCCGACTGCATCAGCGCGCGGATTGCGGTCGGCGCGGTGTAGAAGATGTTGACCTTGTGCTTGTCGATGACGTTCCAGAATCGCGAATTATCCGGGTAATTCGGCACGCCTTCGAACATCAGCGTGGTCGCGCCGTTGGCGAGCGGCCCGTAGAGAATGTAGCTGTGGCCGGTGACCCAGCCGACGTCGGCGGTGCACCAGTAGATGTCGCCGTCGTGATAGTCGAAGACGTATTGATGCGTCATCGACGCGAATACGAGATAGCCGCCCGAGGTGTGCAGCACACCCTTGGGCTGACCGGTCGAGCCCGAGGTGTAGAGGATGAACAGCGGGTCCTCGGCGTGCATGTGCTCGGCCGGGCATTCGGTCGTCACCATCGCCGCCGCCTCGTGATACCAGAGGTCGCGCGTCGGGTTCATGTCGATCTTGCCGCCGGTGCGCTTGACCACGACGACCCAGTCGACGCCGTCGGCCTTGGCGAGCGCCGCGTCGACATTGGCCTTCAGCGGCACCTTCTTGCCGCCGCGCAGGCCTTCATCCGCGGTGATGACGACCTTGGATTGGCAATCGTTGATGCGCTGGGCGAGTGAATCCGGCGAGAAGCCCGCGAACACCACGGAGTGAACAGCGCCGATCCGCGCGCAGGCCAGCATCGCATAGGCCGCTTCCGGGATCATCGGCAGATAGATGGTGACGCGGTCGCCCTTCTTGACGTTGCGGGTGCGCAGGATGTTGGCCATCCGGCAAACCTCGTCGTGCAGCTCCTTGTAGGTGATGTGCTTGGACTGCGAGGGATCGTCGCCTTCCCAGATGATCGCAGTCTGGTGGGCGCGCTTGGCGAGATGCCGATCGATGCAATTATGGGCGACGTTGAGGATGCCGTCCTCGAACCATTTGATCGAGATGTTGCCGGGCGCGAAGGAGACGTTCTCGATCTTGGTGGGGGCGTGCATCCAGTCGATGCGCTTGGCCTGCTCGGCCCAGAAGGCGTTCGGGTCCGCGATCGAGCGGGCGTACATGTCCTTGTACTTGGCCTGATCGACCCAGGCACGCTTGGCCCACTCCGCGGGGACGTCGTAAATCTTCTCGGACATGTTTCCCTCCACATACGGCAGGCCAAACGCTGGCGACGCGCAAACCGACTTGATCGTTGAACCGATTATGCGTCGAGCTAACCGGACCCGACAAGGAGCACAAGCTGGACCTTCGGTGAGCGGCCGGCGATGCGGAAAATCAAGCCGCAAAGGCCGGCTGTCGCAAATCTGAAACAGACCGGGCAGAGGTTTTCGGCTCTTTACCCAAATCTCCGGAATAGGCCTGCGCAGGGCGCCCATGCGTCGCGGGCGGTATTTAGGAACCGCTTTTCACTGATTCGGGACTCGCAATGCGGTTCGGAACACCCTAAGTGGCTAACCCGGGTCCCAAGAGACCTTCCAAGCGACCCTTGGAACAATAATCAGAACAGCGGCATTGAACGGTAACAGACAGGGTCAAGGCATAAGACTATGATGGATCAGCAGAATCTCGGGACGATGCGGCCCGCTTCGGCCGATCCTGCTGCCATTGCCCTGGCCAAAGCCCTGGGACAATGGCCGAAATCGGCCGGTTCCATCCGTCCCCGCCCCAAAAAGGTGTTCGATTCGGCGCCCGCGGCGACGGTCGAGGCGCTTGCCAAGGAGCTGGGTCTGCGGCTCGGCGACCAGAACGAGCTGACCATTCGCCGCATCCGCCGCGGCAAGGGCTATTCCTTCGTCCGCCCCAATGGCGCCCATATCCGTGACGCCCGCACTATCCGCCGGCTCCACGCCATGGCAGTGCCACCCGCCTACCGCGAGGTGCGCTACTCGGCCGATCCGAGCACCCATCTTCAGGCGGTGGGACGCGATGCCGCGGGCCGGCTGCAATATCGCTATCACGCCGATTGGGAAAAGGTCCGCGAGCACCGCAAGGCGCATCGCCTGGAAAAGCTCGTCGGTGCGCTGCCCAAAATCCGGCGCAAGGTGTCGGCGTTCCTGTCGGGCGACGAGCCGACGCGCGAATTCGCGCTGTCGGCGGTGATCGAGCTGATCGCGCGCACCGCGATCCGTCCCGGCAATGAATCCTACGCCCGCCTCAACGGCACCCGCGGCGCGACCACGATGCTGAAGTCGAACGTCACGCTCGAGGACGATTGCTTCGTGCTGACCTTCAAGGCGAAGGGCGGCAAGGCCGTGCGCAAGGAGTGCGACGCGGCCAAGCTGGTGCGCGCCATCGGCATCCTCAACGGCGTTCCCGGCAAGCGCATGTTCCAGTATCGCGACGCCTACGGCATCGTGCGCACGGTCAGCACCACGCAGGTGAACGCTTTTCTGCGCGAGATCGCCGGCATCAAGATTTCGCTGAAGGACTTTCGCACGCTGATGGCCTCGGCCGTCGTCGTGGAATCGCTGTCGCGGATCACGCCGGCGACCAGCCAGCGCGGCCGCAAGAAGCAGGTGCTGGATGCGATCCGCGCCGCGGCCGACAAGCTCTCCAACACGCCGGCGATCTGTCGCAAGAGCTACGTCCACGACACCATCGTCACCGCCTTCGAGGACGGCATTTTGGAGCGCTTCGCCGCGACCATGAAGGGTCAGCGCTCGCAGGCGAGGCGTGAGCAGCTTCTTCAGCAGGTCGTCGCGACCGCGGCGGTCTGACGAGCCACAATCCTACATATGGTCTGAAATACCTTTGTCGGGACCGGGATCGCGGCCCGCAGCTGCGGCTGTGAGCCGTCCCAGATAATGCGCCCACCCCTTCGCGTGCGCCGCCACCTGCTCCTCCGTCGGCAGCCCACTATGGGTCATGCGCATCAGCGTTCCGCCGTCGCGTTCGATCAGGTCGATCTCGATCAGGCTCGACCCGGGCGGCACTTCCTGGCCGCCATCCCAGCCGAACGTATAGGCCAGACGATGTACCGGCACGACTTCGCGGAAGGCGCCCCGGGCGACGCTGCCACGTGGGCCGATTCCCTTGAGCAGATAGAGTCCGCCGGGATGCGGCTCAGTGGTCGCATCCGAGCCCATCCAGCTCAGGATTTTCTCAGGGTCGGTCAAATAGGCGAAGACGGTGGCGCGCGGAGCTGCGATCTGGGTCTCGCGTCGCAATACGAACGGCTCGGTCATGGCGATCATCCCTGGGCTAAAGCCTCGTTCCGACGGAGTCGGAACGAGGGCTCTAGTTTCTTGTTTTGACGCGTTTTCTTGACGCGAACCGGCATCCACTTCGCTTGAAAACGCTCTGCCACTGGCACATGGCGGCGCCAAAGCAGCCCGTCAAGGATTGCCCGTGACAAAGCCGGTCCTCTTTCGCCATCATCGGATCATGCAACTCGCTCCGACCCTCGCCTGGCTTGTCGATGCCGCTTCGGAGTGTCCCGGGGCCGATCGCCTGCTTGCGGAACTCGGCGCACATCTGCTCGCCGATGGTGTGCCGCTCGCAGCGGGCGCCCTGACGCTGGAGGTGCCGCACCCGCTGATCGCGAAGCGGACATGGCTGTGGCGTGCCGAAAGCGGCGCGGTGATCGAGGCGCTCGGCTTTGCGCCAGCCGGATTGGCGCCCGATTTGCCCAACGATGCCGGCCGCCGCTGGCTGCGCGACATCGCGGGCGGCGAAGTGCATGAAGACGTTGTCGGGCGCGATGGGCCACTGCTCGGCTGGATCGGGCCGCGTCCGTTCACGCCCGGCGAGATCGAGCAATTGCGCCAGGCCGCGCGCTTTGCCGCGACACCGCTCGCCGTGCTCGCTGCACGCGCCACGTTGCGGGCGACGCTGGATGCCTATCTCGGCAAGCGCAGCGCCGAGCGGGTGCTGGCCGCGCCGTTGCGGCGCGACCTCGGCGAGACCATTCAGGCTGCGCTGCTCTATGCAGATCTGCGCGGCTTCACCACCTTGTCGGAAGCCCACCCGCCGGCCGATGTCATCGCCGCGCTGGATGCCTGGTTCGATCGCATTGCCGGTGCAGTTCACGCCTTCGGCGGCGAGGTGCTCAAATTCATCGGCGACGGCGTGCTCGCGATCTTTCCGGTGGTTGAGGCATCACCGCGCCGCGCGTGCGAGGCCGCTCTGCGCGCGGCAGGCGCAGCCGAAGCCGGGATGGCGTACCTCAACGCGGAGCGCAGCACTCAAGGGTTGCCGCCGCTCGCGTTCGGTGCCGCACTTCATCTCGGCGAGATGCTCTGGGGAAATATCGGCGCCGCCAACCGGCTCGATTTCACCGCGATCGGTCCCGCCGTCAATCTTGCCAGCCGGCTCGAAGGCCTGTGCAAGCCGCTCGGCAGGACCGTGCTGGTGTCGGGGGCACTTGCCGCCGAGACGGACATGCCGCTTATTGCGCTTGGGCTGCACAAGCTGCGCGGCATCGCCTCGCCATGTGAGGTGCTTACGCTGCCGGAGACGCAAGGGCTACGGCACTGACTACATCCCACCCATCTTGCAAACCAGCTTCCATTCCTCGGCCGTGACCGGTTGCACCGACAGGCGCGAATATTTCACCAGCGCCATGCCCGCGAGTTTTTTCTCGGCCTTGATCGCGGCCATCGTCACCGGTGTCTTCAAAGGCTTGTCGGCCTTGATGTCGACGCAGACGAACTTTTCGGTCTTGTCGGTCGGATCCGGATAGGCCTCCTTGCTGACTTCCGCGATGCCGACGATCTCCTTGCCCTCGTTGGAATGATAGAAGAACGCCTTGTCGCCTTTCTTCATGTTCACGAGATTCTGGCGCGCGGTGAAATTGCGCACGCCGGTCCAGGCTTCGCCCTTGGCGCCCTTCTCCACCTGCTGGTCCCAGGACCACACCGACGGTTCGGATTTCACCAGCCAGTAGTTCATCGCAACTTGCCCCATTTTCGGATACGCGCGTCTCTCGTGTCGCGACCATACAGCCACGCGGATGCCTGCGACAAGCGCGGGCATCCACGATCCATGGCCGACCTACTCCTTCAGATATCGATCGAAGAACATTGCGATATCGGTGAACGCTTCCTTCGTCTCCGGCACATTGATGTTGAACTGGTACTGCGCGTGAGATTGGCCTTCATAGACGTTGAGATCCGCGATCACGCCGGCGCGGCGCAATTTGCGATGGGTCCTGACCGTGTTGCTCAGAAACAGATCGCGCGTGCCCGATGTGAGGATGGTCGGGGGGAAGCCTTTGAAGTCGCCGTAGATCGGCGAGATGTAGGGGTTCTTCAGGTCCGTGCCATTGGCGTAGAGCTTTGCGGCGCGGCCAAGCCAGCCATCCCAGGTCACCAGCACATTGTCGACCCATTCATTGCTGGCATAGGTGTCGCCGGTCTTGTCGATATCGGCCCAGGGCGTGCCCGGAGCGATTGCCGCCGGCTTCGGCAGCTTCTCGTCCCTCGCCCGCAGCACCATCGCAAGCGTCATGGCGCCGCCCGTCGACGTGCCGAAGATCGCCATCCGGCGCGAATCGTGCTCCTTGGTGACCTCCTTCCAAACCGCCATCGCATCGTCCATCGCGGCGGGATAGGGGAAATCGGGCGGCATGCGATAGTCGACCGAGATCACCTTGAAGCCGCCAAAGCCCGCCATCATGATTGCTTCCGGCAACGCGGCTTCGCCCGGACCGAACACATAGCCGCCGCCATGGACGTGAACCAGGAGGCGTCGCCGGTTCTCGGCCGGAATCTTGCTTGGCGTGACGATGAAGCAATGCACGCCGGCGATCCTGGTCTCCTCGACCTTGACGCCGAGCTTCTCCTTCATCGCGGGAATGCCCGCAATCGACAGTTTTGCGCGGCGATCGATCAGTTCCTTCCATTCCGCAGGGGTCTTCGGGTCCGCATTGAAATGCGGCGGAAACGGTGCGCCGATCATGGCCTGCATGTCGGCACTGACGTCGTTGGAGGGGTTGGCGATCGATTTGACGGGGGCGACCCGCTTGCCGTTGTCGGCATTGGCGGCCGCCTCGTTCTTGGCGAGCTCGTCATAGGAGATTGCGGCCTGGGTGTAGGCAGCGGTGGGTAATGTGATGGCGGCAAGTGTGGTGATGGCGATCGAAATGATCGCACGATGCGGTTTGCGCATGCGTTTTCCCCTGGGATCCGTTTCGTTGTTGTTGGACCGGGATCCTGCGGTGTGCCGCTAGGCTAGACCAGCGTGCACAGGCCGTGAAGTGCCAGCTGCGACGCGAGAGCTGTCGCTATTCCTCGGCCTTGAAGGGGCGCGTCAGCAACCCTTCGATCGCGGCGTCGATCGTCAATCGGCCGTCCAGGATGGCGGCGACCGCTTGCGAGACCGGCATGTCGACCTTTCGTGCGGCCGCGAGCTCGACCAGCACCGGCGCGGTGAATGCGCCTTCCGCAAGCTTGCCTGCGGGTGCGGCCTCTCCACGACCGAGCGCAATTCCGAGCGCAAAGTTGCGCGATTGCGCGGTCGAGCAACTCAACAAGAGGTCGCCGAGGCCGGAGAGGCCCGAGAGGGTTTCCGTGCGCGCGCCGCAGGCGCGGCCGAGACGCGCGAGCTCGCTGAAGCCCCGCGTGGTCAGCGCGGCGAGCGCGGAGGCGCCGAGGTTGCGGCCAACCACGATGCCCGCGGCGATCGCCAGCACATTCTTGGCCGCGCCGCCGATCTCGACGCCGCGGACATCCGTAGTGTGATAGGGCCGGAAGGTCGCCGAGCCCAGCGCCTGCACCAGTGCGCTCGCCAAGGCCTCGTCCTTCGCTGCCAGCGTCACCGCCGTCGGCAAGCCGCGTGCGACATCATCGGCGAAGCTCGGGCCTGACAGGATGGCCGGCTGTGCGTGGGCTGCGGCCTCCGCAATCACGTCGGTCATGAATTTGTGGGTGCCGTGCTCGATGCCCTTGGCACAGGCGATGACCGGCACAGGCTTCGTGATGTGCGAGGCGAGCATGTTGACCGCGCTCCGCAGGTGCTGCGCCGGCGTCGCGATCAGCAGCATGTCCGCGCCCGCTGCCACGGCGAGGTCGCTCGTCACCACGATCTCCGGCACGAGCCGCACGCCCGGCAGTCGCGGATTGTCATGGGTCGATGCGATGCGCGCGGCGTGTTCGGCGTTGCGCGCCCACAGCGTCACGTTCCGTCCCGCGCGCGCGGCCACCGTCGCCAGCGCCGTACCCCAGGCACCCGCGCCGATCACCGCGACGGACTGGAACGCGGGCATGGTCAGTATCCCGCCCGCGTCTTGCCGTAGCCTGCAGGCGTGGTGGCGTTGGCGTCGAGCAGCCAGCGCGCGCGCGGCTGCGCCTCCATCGTATCGGTGATGCCGAGCGCGAGACGTTCGGCGCCGGCCCAGGCGATCATCGCGCCATTGTCGGTGCAGAGCGCGGGCGGCGGCATGATTAGCTGCGTCTGCGCTTCCCCGGCGACGTCAAACAGTGCACTGCGGATCGCCTGATTGGCGGCGACACCGCCGGCCGCGACCAGCGCGCGCGGCGCGCCGAATTGTTCTCGGAAAAGTCTGAGGCCGACCCGCAGCCGGTCGGCCGTGGAATCCAGCACCGCAGCCTGAAAGCTCGCGCAGAGATCGTTGACGTCCTGCGGCGTGATCTCAGCCAGCCGGCTCGCTTCGGTGCGGACTGCCGTCTTCAGTCCCGACAGGGAGAAATTGGCATCGGGACGTCCCTGCATCGGCCGCGGGAAGGCGAAGCGCGCCGCATCGCCGTTCGCGGCCGCGCGTTCGACCTGCGGGCCGCCTGGATAGGGCAGACCCAGCATCTTCGCGACCTTGTCGAAGGCCTCGCCGATCGCGTCGTCGACGGTGGTGCCAAGCCGCACATATTGGCCGACGCCGGTGACCGCGACGATCTGGGTGTGGCCGCCGGAGGCGAGGAACAGACAGTAAGGAAATTCTACGCCGTCGGTCAGCCGCGGCGTCAGCGCATGGGCCTCGAGATGGTTGACCGCGACCAGCGGCGTGTCATGCACCATCGCGATCGCCTTGGCGGTGGTGAGCCCGACGATGACGCCGCCGATTAGGCCCGGGCCCGCGGCTGCCGCGACGCCGTCGAGCTGGGCGTAGTCGATGCCGGCCTCGTGCATGGCGCGGTCGATGATGCCGTCGAGCACGTCGACATGGGCGCGCGCCGCGATCTCCGGCACGACGCCGCCGAAGCGGGCATGCTCCTCCACCTGCGACCGCACGATGTTGGACAAAATCTTGCCGCTCCCGTCAGGCGCGCGCTCGATCACGGCCGCCGCGGTCTCGTCGCAGGTGGTCTCGATGCCCAGTACCAGCATTGGCGAATTGTTATCCAATTTGCGCCCTTGCGCTCATCCGTAAAGCAGAGTTCTGGTAACGCGGTAGCATTCCGGGGTCGGCTTGCGCAATCGTCACGCGCCGCCATCCCTCGAGTGCATCACCGCCACGTGGTCCGGGAACACAAGCGATGTCCATTCTTGTCACACGGCCGCATCCCGACAATGAGGCGACGGCGGGAAATCTGCGCGCGCGGGGACATGTGGTGCTGCTCGCGCCGGTGCTCAAGTTCGAGCCGGTCGCTTTCCATGACGAGAGTGAGGCGGGCTATAGCGCCATCATCGTGACATCGGCCAATGCGATCCGCGCCGTCGCGCCGCAGTTGCGGGACCTCGGCCTGCTGGAGCTGCCGGTGTTCGCGGTCGGCGAGCACACGGCTGCCGTGGCGCGCGAATTCGGCTTCGCGGATGTGATCGTCGCCGGCGGCGATGCCGCTTCCTTGCGCGACAAGGTGATGCAGAGCGCGCGTGCCAAGGTGCTGAAGAAAAAGAGTACGCTGCTTTATCTCGCGGGCGCCGACCTGTCGCGGGATCTCGGCGGCGAGCTCGGCGCGGAAGGGTTTAGCGTGGTCACTCAGACGAGCTACCGTATGGCCCCGGTCAAGATTCTCCCGCGCGACGTCTGCGACGGCTTTGCCGCGCATGGCATCGAGGCGGTGCTGCATTACTCCCGGCGCAGTGCGCGGGCCTTCCTGGACGCGGCCCGGGACGAAGGCGTCGAAATCTCGGCGCTGGCGATCCCGCAATGCTGCCTGTCCGAGACGGTCGCAAGCGTGCTGCGCGATGCCGGGGCATCGCAGGTCCTGGTGGCCGCGACCCCGGACGAAAATGCCCTGTTTGACGCCTTGGAGCGTGCTTTGCGGACCCGTTTGGCGTAAGAGGACGGGCCGAATCCGAGGCAATCGGGCTCGTCTCTGGTATGAAAGTGTGAGGAACCGTCACGATGGCCGACGACAAGCCTGAAGACGCAGGATTGGCCCCCGAGTCCGGCCGTGCCAAGCGCACCCCGCCCACCATCGACCTTGAGGCGACCGAAGTCTCCACCCAGCCGCAGGACGTGGCGGTCGAGCCGGAGGCGCAACCCTCGGCCGAGCAGGTCAACGCCGACCAGGCCGGTGCCGAAGACGCCAAGGTCGAGACAGCAAAGGCCGAGACAGCCAAGACCGAGACAGCGAAGACCGAGCCGGAGCATGGCGAGGCGCAGGCCGCAGCTGCGTCGGGCGCCATTTCTCCCTGGGTCATCGCGCCATTTTCCGGCGCCGTTGCCGCAGCGGTCGTGATCGCGGTTGGCTGGGCGCTGGGCTGGCCCGCGGTGCAGGCGCCGCCGGCCGCGCCGCAAGTGACGGGTGCCACGGTCGATGCGCTGAGCGGACGTGTCGCCGCAGTCGAAGCCAAAACGGGCAAGCCCGTCGCCGATCCTGCGATGACGGCGCGGCTCGATGCGCTGGAAAAATCCGTCGGCACCCTGCGCGGCGACATCGCCAATTTGCGCGCGCAATCCGACAAGACTGCGAGCGCATTGAACGATGCGAAATCCGCGCCGCGCGATGCGGCGGCCTCGTCCGGTCTCGCTGCCCTCGACGACCGCATCTCCCAGCTCGAGCGTGCCAGCACCACCGCACGCGCGGAGCTCGCACAGCAGGGTGAGAAGATCGCCGACGCCAAGGTGACGGACGACAAGCCGTTGCGCTCTGTGGTCGCCGCCACCCTGCTTGACGTCGCCGTTCGCCACAATGATCCCTATGAGGCGCAGCTCATTGCTGCGCGGTCGTTCGCGGCCAAACCCGAACTGCTGAAGCCGCTCGAAGCGTTTGCCGCGTCGGGCATTCCGACGCCGGTCGCGCTGACCCGCGAGCTCCTCAACATCGTGCCGAAATTGTCGCCGCCACCGGAGGCGCCGAGCAGCAGTGCCGGCATCGTCGAGCGGCTTCAGGCGGGAGCGTCAAAGCTCGTCCGCATCGAGCGCACCGACGGCGTCGGCAACGACCGCGGCGCGATTGTCACGCGGGTCACGGCTGCGGCGCTGCGCAACGATTTCGTCGAGGCGCGCCGCGAGCTGAAGACGCTGCCCGAGGCCGATCGCGCGCCGGCACAAGCCTGGCTCGACAAGGCTGACGCGCGCGATGCCGCGCTCGCGGCCTCCCGCAAATTCGCCGACGACGCCCTGGCTGGTCTCGCCAAGCCAGTTCAATAGGCCTGCTCAATAAGATTCGCGCAACAATCCGCGCGTATAGGGATAGTCATGCTTCGCATCGTTCTCTTCCTTGTTCTGATTGCGCTCGCAGGCGCCGGCGCGGCCTGGGTTGCCGATCAGCCCGGCGATGTCGTGCTGACCTGGGGCGGTTTTCGGGCCTCACCGAGCATTCCGGTGTTCGTGCTCTGCCTCGGCATATTCGCAGTCCTGATCGTCTTGCTCTGGAGCCTCCTGACGGTGATCTGGCGCGCACCGGGGCGGATGCGCCGCCGCCACCATGAGAAGCGTCACGCCCGCGGCCGCCACGCCATCACCCACGGCCTGCTCGCGATCGGCCATGGCGACATGGCGCTTGCCCGCCGTCATGCCGAAGCGGCGCGGCGGCACGCGCCGAACGATCCGCTCGCGCTCCTTCTGCATGCGCAATCGGCCCAGCTCGACGGCAATCGCGACGAGGCGCAGCACGCCTTCCGCGCCATGGCCGAGCGCGAGGATACGCGGCTGCTCGGCCTGCGCGGCCTGTTCATCGAGGCGCAGCGCGCAGACGATGCGGTCGGCGCCGTGATGATCGCGGAGGAAGCGATCAAGCTGTCGCCGTCCTCGACCTGGGCCTCGCATGCGGTGCTCGGCTTCCGCTGTGCGCGCGGCGACTGGAGCGGCGCGCTCGCGATCCTGGATTCGAATCTGTCCGCGGGCCTGATCGACAAGCGGGGCTACCGCCGGCAGCGCGGCGTGCTGCTGACGGCGCGCGCACTGGAATTGGAGACGATGGACCGTGATGTCGCGCGCGAGAGCGTGATGGAAGCCGTCAAGCTCGCGCCGACGCTGGTGCCGGCGGCGGTGCTCGCCGCGAAATTCGAGAGCGAGGCGCATCAGGTGCGCCGCGCCATGAAACTGGTCGAGGCTGCCTGGCTCGCCAATCCGCATCCCGATCTTGCGGACGCCTATGCGCATGTCAAACTCGGCGATGCAGCGCGGCAGCGTTTGCAGCGAGTCGAGACGCTCGCGGCGAAAACGCCGGCGGACAAGGCCGGCCATGTCGAGGGACAGCTTGCGATCGCGCGTGCCGCGATCGATGCGTCCGAGTTCGCCCGCGCGCGCGCGGTACTGACGCCTTACGTCAATGATCCGACCCAGCGCGTGGCGCTGTTGATGGCCGAGCTCGAACGCACCGAGCACGGCGATGGCGGCCGTGCCCGCGCCTGGACCTTGCGTGCGGTCCGCGCCCGTCACGACCCGGCCTGGACCGCGGACGGCTATGTCAGCGACCGCTGGCGTCCGGTCTCCCCGGTCACTGGCCGGCTCGACGCGTTCCAGTGGCAGACGCCGGTGGCGAGCCTGCCCTCGGACAAGGGCACGATGATCGAGTCCTCGGCCTTCGAGGAAGCCATGCTCGCGGCCCCGCCGCCGAAGCGGGTGACCGTGGCCAGCGAGGCGCCGGTGGAACCGGCCGTGATCGCGCCGGTCGAGACCCCGGCCGCTGCTCCGGCCGCGCAGGACAACGCGCCCCCCGCGGTCAAGGAAGATCCGGTGGTGGCGCCTGCCGAGCCGGTCAATCCGGCCCCTGAGGCCGCCGAATCATCGCCGGTGGCGGCAACCCCGGTGTTCCGGACCCGTGCCGACCTCGGCAAGCCGACACAGGCGCCGATCCAGGCCGTCATCCCGATCGTTCGCGCGCCGGATGATCCCGGCATCGATGACGACGGCCCCACCGATGAATTTACGGAACAAATCGGCAAGCCCAAGGCCCAGGCCGGCGGTTGGCGCGGATTCTGGTCCCGCTGGGGCGCGTAAGGCCCATTTCGCCTGCCGCTTGTCCTTGCCAATTCGGGCCATGCCCGATATCAGGAGCGCGCGTATCGGGGCCGGCATCGCCCAGGCCCGGCAGGGTTCGCCGCAATAGCTCAGCTGGTAGAGCACGTCATTCGTAATGACGGGGTCGGGGGTTCGAGTCCCTCTTGCGGCACCAGCGCTTCATTCATCCGACCGCCACAAGCAAGCTTCCTGCGTGATCGCGCTCGACGCGTGTGTCACTGCGATGCGTTGCTGAAATCGGGGACGGCCGTCTGCGTGATTTCTATCACATAACCTCGCGCGGCTCTCCCGTACTGTCCCCGTCACACAAACACGGGGAGATTTCACATGCGCAAGATCATTCTGGTTGCCGCCGTGGTTCTGGTGTCTGCATCTGCCCAGGCAGGTGACCGCAGCCTGTCATTGTCCACGGCAACGGCCGCTCCGCAAACCACCACAACCACCACCCCGACCACGCAAATCAGCGAAGTTGCCCCGGTGGTCGAACCGCCGAAATATGTCGACCGCCCGCCGGCGATCCCGGCTGCCGCGCCGGCAGTGGCGACTGCTCCCGCCGCGACCACGACAACGACGGCGCCAGCGCCGGTCACGACGGGCAAGCCTGCGCCGAAGACGACGGCGAAGGCCGACAAGTCCAAACACAAACGGTGGACCGAAGGCCGCATCATCGCCGAGCTGCACCGCCACGGCATCTATTGGTAAGCGGCGTGACGCTCTCAAAATGAAATGGCCGGGCTGAGCCTGGCCATTTTGCTTGTCGAAACCTGACGCGCTTAGCGCTGCGAGACCGTCTGCACCACGCTCGAGACCGGGCGCGCGTTCGTCGCATTGGACGCGGGCACTTTCAGCTCCTTGAGCACCGCTTCGTCATACTCAGGCAGCGAGTCGAACGTCGTCTTCGCCTTGATCTGCACGATCTTGTAGCCGCCGGCCTTGAGGCGCGCGAGCAGCGTCGGCAGCGCTTCGCCGGTGCGCTTCTGGAAGTCGTGCATCAGGACGATGCCCTTGCCGAGCTTGTCGAGCTTGGTCATCACATTGCTGATGATCTTGTCCGGCGTGCTCTCCTTGCGGAAATCGAAGGAGTCGAGGTCGGTCGAGAAAATTCCGACGTTGCGGCTGCCGAGATAGCTGACGAGCGCCGGATTCTGCTGAAGCTGCGGGAAGCGGAAGAACGGCGACGGATTGGTGCCGAGCGCCCATTTCACCGCACTAAAGCCCTTCTCGATCTCGTCCTTGGCCTGCTGCTCCGTCATCTTCTTGCCGTTGAGATTGACGTGCGACCAGGTGTGCGTGCCCACCGTGTGGCCCTGGGCTAGAACCTGGCGCAGGATTTCCGGATGCCAGGTGGCGTGCTTGCCGACCGAGAAGAACAGGCCCTTGGTGCATTCATCGGCCAACGCCTTCAGCACGGCCGGCGTGTTGTGCGGCCACGGACTGTCGTCGAAGGTCAGCACGACCTCCTTGTCGGCGAGAAAATCAAACTGCTTGAACTGCTCGAAGCCGAAGCCCGGACCGCCGGTCGTGTCGATTTCGACCACGCGCGAGACGCCCAATGCATTCGGGTTGGTGCAGGTCGCCGTCTGCTGAACCGGTGCCACCGCCGGTGCGGGCGCCGGTGCGGCGGCAACAGCAGCGGGCTTGCCCGCGATCGCCGCAGTGGTCTCGACGTCGTCCTTGGCGGCGAGCTTCGCCGGCAGTGGATCGGCGGCACGGGCGTCTGTTGTCTTGGGGGCGCCCTGGTCGGCGCGCGAGGAATAAAAGTACCAACCTCCGGCGATCAGGACCGCCGCGAGGACACTGGCCAACATCAGGCCCAACGCATTACGCATCGCTACTCTTTCCAAATACGCAACCAAACCAGCGGAATTTCCCGCGCGCCCGGCCATTAATGCGAAGGAAGAGTTAACGTGACACCAACACGACAGCGGTTGCGGAGGAATTTCAGGCGGGTGCGCCAAAGTGACCGAGGTCACGGAGGGGGAGCCGCCCGTGACCATCATCACAGTGGAAACTGTTTTGGTGGAGCATCGTAGTTCCCATCAACAACGGGCCCCGCTCCGGCGGTGCCAATGGGAGCTTCAAATGACCAAGTCTTTCTCTTCCAAGTCTTTCTCTTTCAAGTCCTTGACTGCAAAGATCCGCGACACCAGCCTGGCTCTGGGCTTTGCCGCCATCGTCTCGATCATCTCGACCACCTCGAGCTTCGCCTTCTCGGCCGAAGCGCAGCAGCAGTGCACCGGCGACGCCTTCCGCCTGTGCTCGTCGGAGATCCCCAACATCCCGAAGATCACCGCGTGCATGATGAAGCATCGTTCGGATCTGAGCGCCGGCTGCCGCGCGGTGATGGACAAGGACCTCGCCAAGGGCGCCTCACGCAAGGTCGCTGACGCCCAGGACGGTCAATAAGAGCGCGCAACGATAGCGTCGTTGCGTCGGTTAGCTCCCCTCGCGATGTGCCCCGGCGTCAAGCCGGGGCCACGCGGCGGCGCCAATCAGCCTGCAAAGTCTGCCTGCCAATAAAGCCGTTGCGGCTAAGGGACCGTCGCACTAGCTTCGCCCGCACATCTTCCGGGTACGAGGCACGATGCGATGACCAGATTTCTTTTCATTGTTTCTTTGGTTCTGTGCGCATCCGGCGCGTCAGCGCAGCAGCAGCCCGGCCACGACGCCTGCGCGCGCGACGTCACGCGTCATTGCCGCGCCGTGATGAATAATGGCGATAGCGCCGTGCTCGCGTGCCTGAAGCAGAACCGCACCAAGCTGAGCAAGGCCTGCGACAAGGTGCTGACGGATCACGGGCAGTAAAGACTACTGCTAGCGAGCGATGCTGCTTCCCGCCGCGGTCGCGACCACCGGCAGGACCTCGGCACTGGCGCGGTCCGGCGTCCCTTCATTCCACCGCACCGAGCCGAACGGCCGCTCTAGCATGCGGCGGATCCGCACCGGATCGGCGCCGATGTGAAAATCGATCGCTTGCTGATGCAGCGCGCGTTCTGACTGGGTCGAACGGTTGCGCTGGCGCAGATAATCGAACCAGGTCGGGCAGTGATAGCGCTCGGTCCACAATTCCGGATCGGCGATGTCGCGCGCGATCGACCAGCCATAGGCGCCGTTGCGTTGCCGCGACAGCTGCACGTCCTGCATCACATTGTGGAAGGCGCGCGCGTTCTCCTGGGCGACGCGATATTCGATCTCCACCACCAGCGGTCCGCTGCGTCCGGTCAGTGACAGCTTGACCTCGGGATCGGCCAGCACATCCGCGTCCTCGTTGCGGGCGCCGACCCGTGGCATCGTCAGCCAGATGCCGAGCACCGGCGAGACCAGCATCAGACCCGCCGCGGTCAGCAGCGCGACCTCGACGCCGGCATAGTCGGTGAGATGACCCCAGCCCCACGCGCCGATTGCGATGCCACCGGAAATCGAGGCCTGGAACGCTGCGAGCGAGCGTCCCGCGACCCACCGCGGCGCCGAAAGCTGCACGCCGATGTTGAACAGCGCCACCGCGGCCATCCAGACTGCGCCGGCCAGCACCAGCGCGGCCGCGGTCAGCACCGGCTCGGTGCTCAGGGCAATCGCGGCCATCGCAAACGCCATCGAGATCGTGCAGGCGCGGATCGCCGCCTCGCCGCTCATGCGCTTGCGCAATTCGTGAATATTGAGTGCGCCGACCACGGCGCCCATGCCGAACGCGCCCAGAATGATGCCGTAGGTTTGCGCGCCGCCATGCAGCAGATCGCGCGCGACCAGCGGCATCAGCGCCATCACGGCGCCGCCGATCAGGCCCATCACCAGCGTACGCAGCAGCACGATCTTGATCGGCGGCGAATTGGTGATGTAGCGGAAGCCCGACACCATCGCGCGATTGAGTTTCTCCCGCGGCAGTCGCGAGGGTTCGACCGCGCGTCGCCAGAGCAGCAGCACCACCAAGAGCGGCAGATAGAGGATCGCATTGCAGGCAAACGCCGCGACCGCGCCGAGCGCGGCGACGATGACGCCGCCCACTGCGGGACCGAAGCTGCGAGCGATGTTGTAGCTGATGCCGTTCAGCGCGACGGCCGACGGCAGGGCTTCGGGCGGCACCTGCTCGCTGACGGAGGACTGCCAGGCCGGTCCGAACAGCGCATTGCCGCTGCCGACGACGAAGCAGAAGGCCAGCAACGATTCCGGGGCGATGAGCTTGAGCCCGGCCAGGATCGTGAGTGCGGATGCACCGGTCAGCGCGATCATGAGTGCGACGAGGGTCACGATGCGCCGGTCATACATGTCGGCGATGGCGCCGGCCGGCATCGAGATCAGCATGATCGGCAGCATCAGGGCGGTCTGCACCAGCGCGACCTTGTCGGCGGAGGCCGCCATCTGCGTCATCGCCCAGGCCGCGCCCACGCCCTGGATCAGGAGACCGAGATTGGAAAGCAGGCTGGCGAGCCAGATGCGCCGGAATATTGTGTACCGCAGGGGGGCCGTGATGCCGTCGGCGGCACGTCTCTGACGGTTCGTCTGCTCGGTCATATCCCCTTCCAAGTCCTCTGGCCGAAATGGCTTCGATGATTCCGGCAGGTTCAGTGATGCCTGCGAAAGTCCTTCGCTGTCCAGTGGTTAGACCGCTATAAGCAGTGCAAAGTCATGGTTTTACCGGGGAGGACCAGATGAAGCTGTCACGACGGACGATCCTGCAGGGTGCGGGTAGCCTGGCTTTCGCGGTCGCGAGCTTCCGCAACGATGCGCTGGCGCAAGCGCCGTCCGCGGCCGCAAACCCTGAAGTGCCGCCGATCCTGTTCGTCCATGGCAATGGCGACTACGACGCGCTCTGGATGACGACATTGTGGCGGATGGAATCCAACGGCATCGCGCGTGACCGCATGATGGCGATCAATTTCACCAATCCCACCGCGCGCACCGACGATACGGTCGAGCAGGCCAACCGCTCCTCGACCGAGGATCAGCGCCGCGAGCTTGCCGCCGCTATTACCGAGCTGAAGCGCCGCACCGGTGCGGCGCGCGTCGCGCTGGTCGGCAATTCGCGCGGCGGCAACTCGATCCGCAACGTCATCAAGAACGGCGGCGCCGGCGATGTCAGTCACGCGATCCTGTGCGGCACGCCCAATCACGGCGTGTTTGCGCTCGATGATCTCCTTGGCAGCGAGTTCAACGGACGCGGCGCCTTTCTGCGCGGCCTGAACGGCGGCGACAGCGAGGTGACGCCGGGCACGGCTTTCCTTACTTTGCGCAGCGACGGCATGGACAAATATGCACAACCCGACGGCCGCTTCATGGGCAAGCCGGGCGTGCCGACCAATGTCACCTTCGAGGGGCCGGAATTGAAGGGCGCGACCAATCTCGTGCTCGGCACGATCGACCATCGCGAGACGGCGTATCACCCGCGCGCCTTCCGCGAGATCTACAAGTTCATCGCCGGTCGCGAGCCTGCACGCATTGCGATCACGCCGGAGCAGACCGTTCGCATTGGCGGATTGGTTACGGGCGCGGTGGACGGCGTACCGACCAACCGCCCCGTGGCCGGGGCGGTGGTGGAGATCAACTATGTCGACCGCGAGAGCGGCGAGCGCAGGGGCGATGTGGTGCATCGCGCGACGACCGGCGCCGACGGCCGCTGGGGCCCGGCCACGGTCGATTCCACCTCGCCGCTCGAGATCGTCCTGACCTCGCCGGACGCCCCGATCACACATTTCTACCGCTCGCCCTTCCCGCGCTCCTCCGACGTCGTGCATTTGCGCGCCGCGCGCCCGTTCATTCCCGCGGACAAGGACGCCGGTGCGGTCGTGATCATGTCGCGTCCGCGCGGCTATTTCGGTCTGCCGCGCGACACTATCCTGTTCGACGGCCAGGAGCCTGCCGACGTCCATCCGGGCGTACCCACGGATGCGGCAGCAACCCTGCGCCTTCCGGCCAGCGAGGTCGGGCGTCACGTCGTGGCCCAGTTCAACGAAGAACGAATTGTGGCACGCGCCTGGCCGGCATCCGAGAACAGGATTGCGGTTGCCGAACTGACTTATTAGCTAATTGCCTGCGGCAAGCCTTTACTGCGACGAGATCTGCGGGAGAGAGCCATGAACATCGCCAGCGTGCGTCGGCCCATCATCCCCTCGACCCCGCCGCGCGCGCCGGACAATTTGTCGTTCTTTGGCCGGCTTGCGGTGATCAGGCAGAACATGATCGCCACCTGGGGGCAGCGCGCCTATGAGGAAGAGATCATCCAGGGCCGCTTCTTCCTGCACAAGAGCTTCATCCTGAATCAGCCGGATGCCATCCGGCACGTGCTGCTCAGCAATTACGAGAACTACACGCGGACGCCGGCGGGCATCCGCATGCTGCGTCCCGTGCTCGGCGAAGGCCTCCTGCTCGCCGAGGGTCATGCCTGGACACATCAGCGCCGGACGCTCGCACCTGCCTTCACGCCGCGCGCCACTGCCAATCTCGTCCCGCACATGACGGCGGTGCTCGACGAGACCATCGCGAAGCTGGATGTGCGCACGAACGAGCCAATCGATCTGCGCGAGATCATGCAGCGCATGACACTGGAGATCGCCGGCCGCACGATGTTCTCGTTCGGCATGGACCGGCACGGTCCGACCTTGCGCAACTTCATCATGGAATATGCCGAGCGGCTCGGGCGGGCCTATTTCCTCGACATGGTGCTGCCGGTGTCCTGGCCGACGCCGATGGATCGCGCCCGCGCCCGCTTCCGCACGCGCTGGACCGAATTCGTCGCGATGCTGATCGCCGAGCGGCGTGCGGCGGGCAAGAAGGACGGCGCGCCGCCGCGCGATCTGTTCGACCTCATGGACGAGGCGCGCGATCCTGAAACGGGAAAGGGATTTTCCGACGAGCAGCTCGTCGACGAGGTCGCGACCATGATCCTGGCGGGTCATGAGACGACCGCGACCGCGCTGTTCTGGGCGCTCTATCTGCTGGCGCTCGATCCTGATACGCAGGAGGAGGTCGCCTCCGAGACCCGCGGCGAGCATCTCGACAGCATGGCCGATATCGACCGGCAAAAATTCACCCGCGCCGTGGTCTATGAGACCATGCGGCTCTATCCGCCGGCCTTCCTTGTCGCCCGAGCCGCACGCGGCAAGGACGTTGTTGCCGGTGCCGAGGTCAACAAGGGTGACATCATCATGATCGCGCCCTGGCTGCTGCACCGGCACGAGAAGCTGTGGGATCAGCCGAACGCGTTCATTCCAAAACGCTTCATGTCGAAAGAGCCACCCGATCGCTTCGCCTATCTGCCGTTCGGCGCGGGCCCGCGCGTTTGCATCGGCGCGCCGTTCGCGCAAGCCGAGTCCGTGCTGGCGCTGGCGCGGCTGATCGGCGCGTTCCGCGTCGAACTCGTCGACGCCAATCCTGTCATTCCGTACGGCGTTGTCACGACCCAGCCTGACCACTCACCCCTGTTCCGCATCACGCGCCGGTGACAGGCTCTGGCCGTTGGCGTGATCCACCCTAAATAGAGTTGCGCCATGAGCGACATCCAGGCCCAGTTATCCGTTCTGAACCAGACCGCCGACGCAAAGGTGGTCGATGCGATCGAGCGTCTCATCAAGGACGGCGAGGATCACGAGCTCAACCGCGTCAATGTCCTCGACTTCGCCACGCAGCACGGCGTCGATGAAGAGCACGCGATCTCCGCCTTCCTGCATTCGGCGCGGCTGGGGTTGTTCGACCTCGGCTGGAACGTGCTATGCCCCGGCTGCGGCGGCGTGCTTGGCGCCCATACGACGCTGAAGGCGCTCAAGCCGGACGATTATCACTGCGCGCTCTGCGCCTGCGGCTACAAGGCGTCGGTCGACGATCAGGTCGAGGTCTCCTTCACGGTGAATCCGCGCGTGCGGCGCATCGCGGCGCACGACCCGGACTCGCTTCCGGTGTGGGAGTATTTCAAGCAGGTGTTCTGGAGCTCCGGCGTCGACTTCAACAAGGAATCGTTTGCGACACTGGCCAACGAGGTGACGCTGGATACCATGGAGCTGCCGGCCGGCGAGAAGGCGACCATGTCGCTGCAACTCCCGAACGATTTCATCATCATCTTCGAGCCGGTGACGCACGCCGCCCAGTTCATCGACGTCCAGGGCGAGCCGACCAAGGACCGCCAGCAGCTCGCCATCATGTACAACAAGGTGCAGGCGCCGACGGGGACCACGACGATGCGGCCGGGTCCGCTGCGGCTGTCGCTGGAGAACCAGGCCGGCGTGCGGGTGCTGCCGTCGGTGTTCATCGCGGCCGAGGCGCTCCATCATCTGATCGGCCAGCGCAAGCCGTTCCTCACCGCCAAGCGCATGCTGTCGAACCAGACGTTTCGCGATGTCTTCAAGGCGGACAATCTCAGTCTCGACCAGCGACTCCAGATCACCTCGCTGACCTTCCTGTTCACCGATCTGAAGGGCTCGACCGCGCTCTACGAGCGCGTCGGCGATCTCGCCGCTTTCGACCTCGTGCGTGCGCATTTCCACGCGTTGCTGGAGATCATCTCGTCCGAGAAGGGCGCGGTGGTGAAGACGATTGGCGATGCCGTGATGGCGACCTTCGTCCGTCCCGAGCATGCCATCGTCGCGGGCCTGCGGATGCGCGCCGCGATGGACGGGCTCAACAAGCAGCGCGGCACCGACGATCTCATCGTCAAGATCGGCATCCACGAAGGCCCCTGCCTCGCGGTGATGCTGAACGAGCGGCAGGATTATTTCGGCCAGACCGTCAACATCGCAGCGCGCGTGCAGAGCCTGTCGACGGCGCAGGAGATTCACATCACCGGCCCGGTGCTGGACGCACCCGCCGTCGCCGAGATTTTGCAGCAGCGTGCGATCAAGCCGATCCAGAAGCAGGCGGCGCTGCGCGGCATCGCCGACAAGATGGTGGTGTACGAGATACCGTGACGCCTTCGCGCGTTAACGCTGCCCAGATTGCCGAAACGTAATGCGGCGCGCGGAACTGACGCACGTTGCGCCGGTTGAGTTTCCCACTCATATAATGCTGGTAGCGGCCGCGTCCCTCGCGGCGTCATCGATTTCGGTAGGATCTTATGCTCGACGGCCTGCGCCAATTCATCGCCGACATTGTTGCTCCTCATGCTCAGGACCGCGCCTTCGGCGACAGCGATTATCGGCTGGCGGCCACCGCGCTGCTGGTCCATGTGGTTTCGCTGGACGGCCAGCCGACGCAGGCCGAGCAGAGCAAGCTGCACACTCTGATCGAAAGCCATTTCAAGCTCGACCGCGGCACGGCCGACCGGCTGATCGCGGATGCGACCCAGGTCGAGGGCGAGGCGGTCGATCTTTATCACTTTACCAGCGTCATCATGCGCTCGCTCGACGAAGAGGGCCGCAGGCGCATCGTCCAGATGATGTGGGAGCTGGTCTATGCCGACGGCCAGGTCACCGAGTTCGAGGACAACGTCGTCTGGCGCGCCTCAGACCTGCTTGGGATTTCCCAGCGCGACCGGATCGATCTCAAGCACGCCGTCGCGGACCGCGCCGCGGATCAGCTCAAGGACAATGCTGTCGGCGGCTGAGCTATCGCCAACGCGGCATGATTCCCGGTTGTATGGACCACATGACGAAACTTTAATGTAGCCGCCGGACCTGCCGGCTCCGGATTCCCCGGTAAATCGGCCGCTTTTCCTGCTTCCTGTTGCCCGCTCAGGCCGCCATGCCGCCAGCGCCGCTTGCCTGTCGCGCGTGGCTTATGCTCCAGTTCCGCCATTACGGGCAAAAAACTTCAATTCAAGAGACTACGATCGTGACTGAGCGGGTAACGTTGATCACCGGTGCCTCGGCGGGCATCGGCACGGAGCTGGCGCGGGTGTTTGCCGCGAACGGACACCGGCTCGCGCTGACGGCCCGACGTGCCGACCGGCTCGAGGCGCTCGCAAACGAGCTCACCTCCAAGTGCGGCAAGAAGCCGATCGTCATCGCTTGCGATCTCCAGGCGCCCGATGCCGGCGAAAAAATCGCAGCGGCGCTCGCTGCCGAAGAGGTCGAGCTCGATAATCTCGTCAACAATGCCGGCTTTGGCGTGTTCGGCGATGCCATCGAGCGCGACCGCGACGAGCAGGTCGGCATTGTCGACGTCAACGTCCGCGCGCTGACTGATCTGTCGTTGCGCTTTGCCGACCAGCTCATCAGGAACAAGGGCGGTCTGCTCAATGTCGGCTCCGTCGCGGGCTTTCTGCCGGGCCCCGGCATGGCGGTCTATTACGCGTCCAAGGCCTATGTGATTTCGCTCACCGAGGCCTTGCGGGCCGAGCTTGCGCCGCGCGGCGTTCGCGTCACCGTGCTGTGCCCGGGACCGGTGCAGACCGAATTCCAGGGGCGCGCCGGCGTTGGCTCCGGGCACGATACGGCGATTCTCAATGTCCCGGCCGCCGATGTCGCACAGCAGGCCTATCGCGGCCTGATGGCGAACAAACGGGCAGTGCTGCCGGGTCTCGGTATCAAGATCGTACCGTTCGCACTGCGCTTCTTCCCGCGCGGCTTCATCCTGTCCGCCACCAGCCGGTTCCAGCGGCAGAGACACTAACGAACATCCGTAGTGGCCCGGAGCTTGCTTCAATATCGGGGCGTGTGTGCGCAAACTCACACGATGTTAACCGTCGCTTAGCTATGCTGGCGGCTTGAACCGATAGCACTCGCAGAGGCCATGTCGTTTCGGACGGACAGGTTTGGTGGCGCAGAATTGGTGCCCTTCCCCGGAAGGACGCCGCGCGCGGCCGCCTCCGAACCCCTTCTGCCGGTTCTGATCGTCCTGCACCAGGAATCCTCGACACCCGGCCGCGTCGGCAATGCGCTGCGCGCGCTCGGCCATCGTCTCGACATTCGCAGGCCGCGCTTCGGCGATCCCCTGCCCGACACGCTCGACCGGCATGCCGGCGCCGTGGTCTTCGGCGGCCCGATGAGCGCCAATGATCCCGACGACTACGTTCGCCGCGAGATCGACTGGATCGAAATTCCGCTCCGCGAACAGCGGCCGTTCCTCGGCATCTGCCTGGGCGCGCAGATGCTGGCGATGCAGCTCGGCGCGCGCGTCGCGCCGCATGCGCAGGCGCTGACCCAGATCGGCTACTACCCGATCCGCCCGACCGCGGCTGGCCACGCGCTCTGCCCGGACTGGCCGGCGCAGGTCTATCACTGGCATCGCGAAGGATTTCAGTTGCCGCGAGGTGCCGAATTGCTTGCGGAAGGCGATGATTTTCCGATCCAGGCGTTTCGCACCGGCAATGCCGTCGGCGTGCAGTTTCATCCCGACGTGACCTACGCAATGATGCATTGCTGGACCACGCGCGGCTATGACGGCCTCAGCGCGCCTGGCGCGCGCGAGCGGCATCATCATTTTGCAGATCGCGCGGTCTACGATGCCGCGGAACGCGCCTGGCTCGATCATTTCATCGGCGGCTGGCTGACGCGCCGGCCGGTGCTGGCGCAAGCCGCCGAGTAGATCGCGGCTTCCCGCAAATCCTTGGCGCGCAGGGTCCTTGGCGCAAGTCCTAGGCTCATCCCGGAATATGCTACGCTCGTCGCCAACGAGCGCGCGCGCACGCGTGCCGGTAGCAAAGGGAGAGCGCGATGGCCTATGAACACATTCTCTATGACGTGAGCGACCGGATCGCGACCGTCACACTCAATCGTCCCGATCGTATGAACGCGTGGACGCCGGTCATGGAGCGCGACGTGCGCCATGCGATGGAAACCTCAAACGCCGATGACAATGTCCGCGTCATCGTGCTGACAGGCGCGGGCCGCGCCTTCTGCGCCGGCGCCGACATGGATGCGCTGAAAGGGCTCGATCCCAACGACGTCAGGCGCGCCTCGAACCTGCCGCCCTTCGACATGAACCGCCGGCCGGATTGGCAAACGCGCTACGGCTTCTATCCGTCGATCGGCAAGCCGATCATCGCCATGCTCAACGGTGCGACGGCCGGCATCGGTCTTGTCCACGCACTCTATTGCGATCTACGCTTTGCCACCGACAACACCGTGTTCACGACGGCCTTCGCGCGGCGCGGCCTGATTGCCGAGCACGGCATCAGCTGGATGCTGCCGCGCATCGTCGGTCATGCCAACGCGATGGATCTGCTGCTCTCGGCGCGTCGTGTTCCAAGCGAGGAGGCGTTGCGGATCGGGCTGGTCAACCGGCTCTGCTCGCCCGAGAAGCTGCGCGAGGAGACTTACGCCTATGCCCGCGATCTCGCCGATTTCGTCTCGCCGAGCGCAATAGCCGTGATCAAGCGGCAACTCTACGAGGTGCCGTTCCAGACGCTGGCCGAGGCAACCATCGATGCGAATCGGGAGATGATGGTGGCGCTGAACGGGAGCGATTTTCGGGAGGGAGTGGCGAGCTTCATGGAGAAACGGCCGCCAAGGTTTACGGGGAAGTAAGGGGGATTTTCCGGAGGCAGTCCGTCTTCGCCCTTTGGGCTTCGCCGGACACCACGCTTCGCTCTTCTGGCTCCTCGTGGCTGCGCCACGCGTAGCCCGAAGGGCGAAGCGTGGTGGAGCCAGGCGGGATCGAACCGCCGACCTCGTCATTGCGAACGACGCGCTCTCCCAGCTGAGCTATGGCCCCTTTGCTGGCCGCTCTGGTAAACGCGGCCGACAACCGGGCGCCATTTAAGTCCCCGCCAAGGTCAAGTCAAGGACAGGTGTAACCCGGTTTTAGCCATCCGGGCACCGACTTCCCTTGTTTGGGCCGAGGGGAACCGATATCTAGCCATGACCGTCCCAAACACTGCCCCAATGACACTGGCCCAGAGAGTGTTTCGCTGATGCGCCCGATAGTCTTCATTCTGATCCAGATCATCAATCTCTACATCTACCTGCTGATCGCATCGGCAATCCTGTCCTGGTTGATCGCGTTCAATGTCGTGAACACCCGCAACCAGTTCGTCGGCGCGGTGTGGGAGTTTCTCTATCGGATTACCGAGCCGGTCCTCGGTCCTATCAGGCGCAGGCTGCCTGCGATGGGCGGGCTCGATCTGTCTCCGATCGTCGCCTTCTTCGTGCTTTGGTTGATCCAGCTCTATCTCGCCGAGTACGTCTATCCGAACGTGCCGTAGGCCAATGGAACCTCGATGGTCCCTTGGCGCACCTCCACCACGGGCGTCGCGGCTGAAGCAGGTCGCCATCTCGGGTGATCCGGTACGGCTGACTGAGGCGTTGCGCGAGCTCGCATCAGTCAAATCGACAGGGATAAGGAACTGACATGACGGCAAAGATCATCGATGGAAAAGTCATCGCGGCGGACCTTCGCGCGCGCGTCGCGGACGAGGTCGCCCGCGTCAAGCGCGAGCACAATCTGGTGCCGGGCCTCGCAGTGGTTCTGGTCGGCAACGATCCTGCCAGCGAAGTCTATGTCCGCTCCAAGCATACGCAGACCCAGGCCGCCGGCATGGCCTCGTACGAGCACAAGCTGCCGGCCGACGTCTCGCAAGCCGATCTGCTGGCGGTGGTCGCAAAGCTCAATCGCGATCCCGCCGTGCACGGCATTCTTGTGCAATTGCCGTTGCCCAAGGGGCTGAACACCGAGGCTGTGATCAATGCCATCGATCCCGCCAAGGATGTCGACGGTCTGCATCCGAACAATGCCGGGCGGCTCGCCGGCGGCTTCGAGGCGCTGTCGCCCTGCACGCCGCTCGGCTGCATCATCCTGACCAAGAGCGTGCACCCTTCCCTCGCGGGCATGAACGCCATCGTGATCGGCCGCTCCAATCTGGTCGGCCGTCCGCTGGTGCAACTGCTGCTGAACGAGAACGCCACGGTGACGATCGCCCATTCGCGCTCGCGCGACCTGCCCGGGCTCGTGAAGCAGGCCGATCTCGTCTATGCCGCGGTCGGCAGGCCGGAGATGGTGCGCGGTGACTGGCTGAAGCCGGGTGCGACCGTGATCGATGTTGGCATCAACCGCATTCCGAAGGACGACGGCAAGACCCGCCTCGTCGGCGATGTCGCCTATCAGGAAGCGCTTGGCGTTGCCGGTGCTGTGACGCCGGTGCCGGGCGGCGTCGGCCAGATGACGGTCGCCTGCCTGCTCGTGAACACGCTGCGCGCGGCTTGTGCGATCGCGGGGCTGCCGAAGCCGGCGGTGTAGTTCATCTCGCCCCGCAAGCGGGGCGAGGGAGCAAAGCTCAGGCTTTCTTTTTCTTCTCGCGCTCGATGCCTTCGAGGATCAGCTTCTGCGCTTCCTCCGGGCCGCCCCAGCGCGTGATCTTCACCCACTTGCCCGGTTCGAGATCCTTGTAGTGCTCGAAGAAGTGCTGGATCTGCTGCAGCGTGATGTCGGGCAGGTCGGAATACGACTTCACCTTGTCGTAGCGCTGCGTCAGCTTCGACGACGGCACTGCCAGAATCTTCTCGTCGCCACCGGCTTCGTCTTCCATGAACAGCACGCCAACCGGGCGCACGCTCATGACGGCGCCGGGAATGATGGCGCGGGTGTTGACGATCAGGACGTCGCAGGGGTCGCCGTCATCGGACAGGGTGTGCGGGATGAAGCCGTAATTGCCGGGGTAACGCATCGGCGTGTAGAGGAAGCGGTCGACCACCAGCGTGCCGGCTTCCTTGTCCATCTCGTATTTGATCGGCTCGCCGCCCACGGGGACTTCAATGATGACGTTGACGTCCTCAGGGACGTTCTTCCCGATCGAGACCGCATCGATACGCATTAGATAGGCTCCGTTGTTGCCGAGGTTAAATTGCGCCCGGCAGCGATTTTGGCGCTGTCATACGCGGGCTTGGCCCCCCGATCCATCGTGTTTTTATGAAATAATGAATCCAGCGATCACCGGCGCAAAAGGCGGGCGGTATCGGCGGACGGGAAACGCTGCCGGTTAAGGTTTCAGCGGCTCAATTGGTCCGAATCTAGTTGGTCCAAGCGAAGGCAACCTTGTCGAGCGACTTTGGCCCGAACCGCTCCGAGGAGCGCGCCACCATGCGGCCTCCGAGGGCCCGATAGAACTCGGTTGCCGGATCGTTGTCCGAGAGCGCCCAGACCACCATGCTCTTCAGATTGCTCTGCATAAGGTCGCGGCGGGCGGCAGTGAACAGGCGGCGGCCGAAGCCGAGGCCCTGAAACTCGGGGCGCAGGTACAGCTCGTAGATCTCGCCGTCGAAATGCAGGCTGCGGGCGCGGTTGCGGCCGTAATTGGCGTAGCCTGCGATCTTGTCGCCGAACACCAGCACGCTGACGCGGCTGCCCTTGCGGATCGCGCTGTCCCACCACTGCGGACCGCGACGGTTAATCAGTTTCTCCAGCTCGGCGCCGGGAATGATGCCCTGATAGGCGGAACGCCAGGCTTCGTCATGGGTGGACGCCACCGCAGTTGCATCTGCAGCTTTGGCCGGCCGGACCTCGATCAGGGTTGTGCTCATGGAGGCGATCAAACCAAGTCGCCGCGCTGGCGGCAAGACCTATCGTTAATTATCGGTTAACCTGTGGACTTTCTGCATCAGTATTTTAGCCATGTTGTACCGAAAAAAGACAAGCCGCCATTTCGTGCGGCAATCGTCTGCCATGCGCCGGTGCAAAACTCCACGGTCGCAACGAATGAACGCCGATGGCAACGCAGAAAGTCCGCCCAGAGTGATTCGTTCCGACTAGTCTGGCCTGCGATATCCGTGCTCGCCCTCGGCCATTCATGCGGCTCCTCGACACCCTTGCTCGCCTGCTTCTGCTGTCCCTGCTGACGGCGCAGCCTCTGTGCGCCCAGGTCACGTTCGGGGCATCGGGTGCGGAGAGCGAGCCGTTCCGCCGCCAGGAATGGCGGGTGCCGTCGCCGGATACCGACATTGCCGCGCGCGCGCTGCTGTTTCGTCCCGCCGGTGCCGGTCCGTTCCGGCTTGCGGTGATCGCACATGCGTCGACGCAGAACGTGCTGCGTCGCGCGCAAATGCCGCAGCCGGAATATCGCGCACTCGCAACGTTTCTCGCTGCACGCGGCTTTGCCGTGCTGGTGCCGGAGCGGCTCGGCCATGGTGCGACCGGCGGCCGCTATGCCGAGGACCAGGGCGGCTGCGACGAAGCGGATTACGCACGCGCGGGCCGTGCCACCGCGGAGGAAATTTCGCTCGCGCTGGACTATTTGCAAAAGCAGGATTTTATTCGCAAGGATGCTGCGGTTGTGATCGGACACTCCGCAGGCGGCTGGGGCGCACTGGCGCTTGCGAACGCCGATCCGAAACAGATCTCCGCGATCACGGTATTCGCGCCCGGACGCGGCGGCCATGCCAATGACGAACCGAACAAGGTCTGCGCGCCACATACGCTTCTCGCGGCTGCTGTCGAATTCGGCAAGGCGGCGCGCATTCCTGTCACGTCGCTGGTTGCCGCCAATGACAGCTATTTTTCGCCGGCATTTTCGAAAACATTGGCAGATGCATTTCGCAGCGGCGGCGGCAAGGACGATTTTCGTACGCTGCCGGCCGTGGGCAGCGAAGGACACTGGATGATCGAGACCGAGGCTGGCGTCCAGGCCGCAGGCGGTGAGCTCGCGCGTGCACTGAACCTGCCTAAACCAGTGGCGACCAAGAAGCCATGACGCTGTATTTCCTGGTCAAATATCTGCACGTGCTCGGTGCCATCGTCATCCTCGGCACCGGAACCGGCATCGCCTTTTTCATGCTCATGGCACATCGCACCAACGACGCGGCGTTCATCGCGCGCACGGCGTCGGTGGTGGTGATTGCCGATGCGATCTTCACGCTGTCGGCCGTGATCCTGCAGCCGGTCACCGGCGGCCTGCTGATGATGCTCTCGGCGACGCCAGTCACCGAAAATTGGCTGCTGGCCTCGCTCGCGCTGTACGTCTTTGCCGGCCTGTTCTGGATCCCCGTCGTCTTCATGCAGATCGAGATGCGCGATCTCGCGCGCAAGGCCGCCGAGCAGCGCGTCGCGCTGCCGGAGCGCTACTTCACCCTGTTCCGCCGCTGGTTTGCGTTCGGCTTCCCCGGCTTCGGCGCCACGATGGCGATCCTCTGGCTGATGGTCGCAAAACCGTTTTGAATAATGCGATGAACCAGCGAACCATTTTGGTGCTCGGCGCCTCCGGCCTGATCGGCCGCTTCGTCACCGACGATTTGCGCACACGCGGGTTTCGCGTGGTCGGTCTCGCGCGCAGCTTGTCGCCGGCGCAAAAGATGAGCGCGCTCGATATCAAGCTGCCGATCCTCATCCTCGACGCCTCCGCGCTGATGCGCTTGCTGAGCGAGCATTCCGTGGATGTCGTTGTGAACTGCCTCGGTGTGCTCCAGGATGGTCCGGGCAGCGACACCAATGCCGTGCATCGCGATTTTGTTGCGCGCCTGCTTCAGGCGATCGCCGGCAGCGGTCGTGCGGTCCGGCTGGTGCACATCTCGATCCCCGGGATCCCCGAAGCGGATCGTACCGCGTTCGCCACGACCAAGCGCGAGGCTGAACGTCTGATCGCGGCATCCCACATTCCCCACGCCATCCTGCGGCCCGGCTTCGTGGTCGCACCGTCAGCCTATGGCGGCAGCGCCATGCTGCGCGCACTCGCCGCCTTCCCGCTCGACCTGGCGGCGAAGGAGATGGCGACGCCATTCCAGCCCGTCGCGGTCGAGGATATCTCCGCGACCATCGCCTGGCTCGCCGCGCGCGATATCGACGATGCGTCCGTGAAAGCGGTGAGCTGGGACTTGATGCAATCCGAGCCGATCACGATGGCCGGCGTCATCGGGCAGTTCCGGCTCGCGTTCGGCACGGCCGGCTGGCCGCATGTCGCGATGCCGTCCTTCATGCTCGATCTCGGTGCCAAAATCGGCGATCTCGCCAACACTCTCGGCTGGATGCCCCCGATGCGCTCCACCGCCATCGCCGAGCTCCGCCGCGGCGTGAGCGGCGATCCCTCGGCGTGGATCGCCGCCACCGGCATCATGCCGAAAACGCTGGCTGAGACGATCGGGCGCCACCCCGCCACCATCCAGGACAAATGGTTCGCGCGGCTGTTCCTGATCAAGGCGCTGATCTTTGCGAGCCTGGTCGCGTTCTGGCTCGTCTCCGGCTTCATTGCGCTGTTCGTGTCCTACCGCGCTGCCGCCGGCATCTTGTCCGCGCACAATTTCCCGCTCGCGCTGGTCGATCCCATCACCATCGGTACCAGCCTGATGGACATGAGCATTGGCGTGCTGATCGCCGTCCGGCGGACGGCTGCGATCGGGCTCGTTGCGGGTATCGTCGCCTCGCTAGGCTATATGTTCGGCGCGGCGATCCTGACGCCGGATCTCTGGATCGAGCCGCTCGGCGCGCTGGTGAAGACCGGACCGGTCATTGTGCTAATGCTGGTGGCGCTTCTGATGCTGGATAATCACTGATGCCCAAATGGCCTGATGACGACGTGATCCTGTTCGACGGCGTTTGCATCTTCTGCTCACGCTGGGTGCGCTTCGTCGCGCAGCGCGACACGGCGAAGAAGTTTCGGTTTACGCCGATTCAGTCGGACTATGGGGCAGAGCTTGCGCGGACGTTCGGCATAGATCCCGATGATCCCGACACCAACGCGGTGATCCACGGGGGCGTCGCGTTTCTGAAGTCGGATGCCGCGTTGACGGTGCTCTCGCATCTTCCGGGCTGGGCCTGGACGCGGGTGCTGTTCGCCGTGCCGAAACCGCTGCGGAATACGGTCTACAGCCTCATCGCGCACAACCGCTATCGCATTTTTGGGAAATACGACGCGTGCTTCGTGCCGGACGCTGATTTGCGGGCGCGGGTGATCGAGTAGCCCGTCATTGCGAGCGCAGCGAAGCAATCCAGAGTCTTTCTGCGGCGACAGTCCGGATTGCTTCGCTGCGCTCGCAATGACGGAGTCTGCGGTTACGGCTTGCCCAAAGCCGCCAGCACGTCCTTCGCCGCGCGCTCCCCACTGTCCCGCGCCCCATGCGCCGTCGTGAAGAACGTTGGCGACGTCGCTTCTCCAGCGAAGAACAACCGTCCATCCACCGGCGCGGCCAGCACGGCACGGTCACCGGCGTGTCCCGGCAACGCGTGCGAGTACGAGCCTCTCGCAAACGGATCCTGCCCCCAGCGCGATTCGTACAGCGGCTTCAGCTTGCGGCGGATGTCGTTGCCGAGAAAGCTCGCGATCTCGTCGATGCTGTGCGCGGCGATGGCGCCTTCGCCGGCATCTTCCAGCTGGCGTGCAAAGCTGCCGCCGAAAAAACCTTCGATGCAGGGCTGGCCGAACGGGCGGATGTGGTAGGTGCCCATTTCGGTGCGCATGGTGGCGCCGCGCAGATTGCCTTCCTTCGGGAAGGCTTCGGCATCGTCCAGCGCCAGTGTCACCTTGTCGTCGACGCCGAGCGGCAGGCCGCGCGCTGCGTCGACCTTGGCCGGCAATGGCGGCGAGAAGCGGATCGCTTCATCGGCGATGAGATTGGTCGGCACGGTGACGATCACCTTGTCCGCGGTGAGCGTGCCCTGTGATGTCTCGATGCGGACGCGCTTGTTCGAATGATCGATCAGCGTGACATTGCAGTTCAGCGCCACCGGGCAGGGCGCACCATAGGCCGCGATGAGCGCGCCATAGCCGCGGCGGACGCGCCAATTGGCGTCGGTGTCCTCATAGGCGTCCCAGTCGAGCGTCGACATGTCCTTCAGTTCGCAGCCGTTGATATAGGTCGAGATCGCGTCGATCATGGGATTCCAGCGATTGCCGGGCTCGAGGCTCAGGCTCGCGGGCTCGTCCTTGCCCTTCTGAGCGGCATGCCAGAGCCGCTCGTAGAACGCGTCCATCGCGCGCATGAATTCGTCGCGCTCGCTTTGCGGAAACGCATTGCCATGGGCGCGTTCGCGCCAGGGCGGCAGGTCCTTGTTGAGCTCGAATTCGAGCGCGCGTGCGATGGGAACGAACGAGTTCTTGTCTGCGGAGTGCAGCCAGCCGCAGCCGACGTCGAAGGTCACCTCAGGCGAGGCCTGCACGGTCCAGGCGCGGCCGCCGAGCCGGTTGCGCGCCTCCAGCACGGTCACGGAGAGGCCGGAGCCCTGCAGCGCGTGCGCTGCGCCGAGGCCGGCGGCACCGGCGCCGATGATCGCGACGTCGACGGAAGAAGGGAGGGACATGGGTGGGCTCTAGCACGTTCGCTGGGGGGCCAGAAGCCACCACGCGCATAGCCGTCATCACCCGCCCATAAGCGCTTTGGAGCGGGTGATCCAATATTCCAGAGACGGTTTCGTAGGGTGGGCAAAGGCGCTCTTGCGCCGTGCCCACCATTGTCGAGTGGTGGGCACGCTGCGCTTTGCCCACCCTACGGCACTATGGCGAGCGGCAGCTTACGCCACCGCTTCCTTGGACTTTTCCGCGCGCTTGCGCTCGTTCGGGTCGAGGTGCTTCTTGCGCAGGCGGATCGACTTCGGGGTGACCTCGACGAGTTCGTCGTCCTCGATATAGGCGAGCGCCTTTTCGAGGGTCATGCGGATCGGCGGGGTCAGGCGCACGGCTTCGTCCTTCGAGGTCGTGCGGATGTTGGTGAGCTGCTTGCCCTTGAGCACGTTGATCTCGAGATCGTTGTCGCGGGTGTGCTCGCCGACGATCATGCCCTTGTAGACCTTCCAGCCGGGCTCGATCATCATCGGGCCGCGGTCTTCCAGCTTGAACATGGCGTAGGCCACCGCTTCGCCCTGGTCGTTCGAGATCAGCACGCCGTTGCGGCGGCCCTGGATCTCGCCCTTGTACGGGGCATAGCCGTGGAACAGGCGGTTCATGATCGCGGTGCCGCGGGTGTCGGTGAGCAGTTCGCCCTGGTAGCCGATCAGGCCGCGGGTCGGTGCATAGAACACCAGGCGCAGGCGGTTGCCGCCCGAAGGCTTCATCTCGACCAGCTCGGACTTGCGCTCGCTCATCTTCTGCACGACGACGCCGGAATGCTCCTCGTCGACGTCGATCACGACTTCCTCGATCGGCTCCAAGGCGCCGCCGGTGGCTTCGTCCTTCTGGTACACGACGCGCGGGCGCGACACCGAGAGCTCGAAGCCCTCACGGCGCATGGTCTCGATCAGGATCGCGAGCTGCAATTCGCCGCGGCCGGACACTTCCATCGCATCCTTGTCGGTGGCCTCGACGACGCGCAACGCGACGTTGCCTTCGGCTTCGCGCAAGAGGCGGTCGCGGATCATGCGGCTCGTCACCTTGTCGCCTTCAGTGCCGGCGAGCGGGGAGTTGTTGACGATGAACGACATCGACACGGTCGGCGGGTCGATCGGCTGTGCCGGCAGCGGCACCTCGACGGTCGGATCGCAGAAGGTGTCGGCGACGGTGCCTTTGGTCAGGCCGGCAATGGCGACGATGTCTCCGGCTTCGGCTTCCTCGAGCGGCGTGCGCTCGAGACCGCGGAATGCCAGGATCTTGGTGATGCGCCCGGTCTCGACCAGCTTGCCGTCGGCATGCAGCACCTTGACCTGCTGGTTCGGCTTGAGCACGCCCGACGAGATGCGGCCGGTGATGATGCGGCCGAGATAGGGATTGGCCTCAAGGATGGTGCCAATCATCCTGAACGGACCTTCCTCGACCGTCGGCGGTGCGACATGGCGCAGGATCAGGTCGAACAGCGGCTCCATGCCCTTGTCCTGCGGACCCTCGGGGCTCTCGGCCATCCAGCCCTGCTTGGCCGACCCGTACAGGATCGGGAAGTCGAGCTGCTCTTCGCTGGCGTCGAGCGCCGCGAACAGGTCGAACACCTCGTTGATGACTTCGGTCGGGCGCGCGTCGGGACGGTCGACCTTGTTGATGACGACGATCGGCTTGAGGCCGACCTTCAGCGCCTTGGAGACCACGAACTTGGTCTGCGGCAGCGGGCCTTCGGCGGCGTCCACCAGTACCAGCGCGCCGTCCACCATGTTCAGGATGCGCTCGACCTCGCCGCCGAAATCGGCGTGGCCGGGGGTGTCGACGATGTTGACGCGGGTGTCCTTCCACTGCACCGAGGCCGCCTTGGCCAAAATGGTGATGCCGCGCTCACGCTCCAGATCGTTGGAGTCCATGGCGCGATCCGTCACCTTCTGGTTCTCGCGGAACGTGCCGGACTGCTGGAGGAGCTTGTCGACGAGGGTCGTTTTGCCGTGGTCGACGTGGGCGATGATGGCGACGTTACGAAGATTCATGAGTGAGCTTCTTTGCGGTCGGACAATGGGTTAAGCGCGATCTCGCCGGTCAAGCCGGGACCTCTTCACGGATAACGCTGGAAACGTGGAAAACGGGGCCTGCTACGCCCAAAAAGGAAACCCGGCCATATTGACCGGGAGCCCTACGCGTTTGCGGCGCAATATAGGGAAAAAACGCCAAAAAACAATGCGTTCTTTCGGGGTTGGTTGACTGAATTTTGTCCGGGAATCCCCGGAGCTTAAGCGATCCCGGGCCAAACCGGCCCTTTATCCCGTGGGTGGCCGCCTCGATCAGCCCTGAGCAGAGCTGCGGTCGGCTTCCTCGGTCGGATAGACCCCGCGCAGCACCTCCTCGAAATGCATCTTCACGGCGTCGTTGCAGAGGCAGGCGCGCAGGCGCAGGCCGTCATGGTTGCGGACCAGGATCGAGCCGCGTCGGGTGTCGAGCACGCCTTCGGCCTTGAACGATTGCAGCACGCGGCTCGCGTAGCTGCGCCCCACCCCGAGCAACGTGGCGAGCTGTTCATGCGTCAATGGCACGCTGCTCTCGTCGCCGGTCCGCTCCATTGCGGCCAAAATCCATTTCGCAGTGCGCTGCTCGATCGAGTGAATGGCGTTGCAGGCGGTCGACTGGAAAATCTGCGCCAGCATGCAATCGGCATAGCGGGCGAAGATATTGCGCAGCGACGGCGAGCGCAGCTTGGCCGCTTCCAGCTTTGCGACATTGATGCGCGCAAACGGCCCGCCGAATTTCACGCAGATGCGGGTATAGGCCGGCAAAAATCCTTCGCTGACGATGCCGCCCACCGCGCCTTCGCGGCCGACCAGAACGGTCTCGACATCCCGACCGTCTTCGTTGGAAACGAGAAACGTCGCGAGCGCCGGCCCGCAGGGAAAGTGCACGATTTGGACATCGTCGCCGGGGCTGTAGAGCAGATGGTTCGCGCCGACGTCGTCAACACTGACGTGCGGTGCGAGCAGCGCATAATCCGCCGGATTCAAGCGCCGCAGCAGATTATTGGCGGGGCGGCTCTCGACCTCGTTTGCCTTGCTGATACGGGCATCCATCGCAAATCCCTGCTCTCCTTTTCGACACTAACCAGTTCCGTCCGCGGCTTGTGTGCACATGTGGACAGACGTCAAAACTGTTCTGTGGTGAGTTTCGTTCCGGGAACCCTCCGATGCGCTGGGCGCAGGCGTCGGCATGAGGCTGTCCAGATCGGTAAAAACATGCAGCCCTCGATAGCAGCCAGGATCATGATACCTGCTTCGCCGGAAGGTTCGGCCGACGTCCCTGCCGATGTTCTGATCGTCGAGGACGATCCGATCATCGCCATCGATTTCGAAGATCGTCTGCTCGGCTTTGGTGTGACGAGCGTGCGCACCGTGGGCTCGGTGGCGCAGGCGTTGAATACAATCACGGCACGGGCGCCCGACTTCGCGCTGCTCGACGTCGAGCTGATACGCGAGAAGAGCTTTGCGATCGCCGAGCGGCTCGTGGCGCTCAAAATTCCCTTCGTCTTCGTCACCGGCTACGGCGCGGAGACCAGCATCCCTGCGCAATTTGCCGCGCGTCCGCGGCTGCAGAAGCCGTGCTCCAGCGATGCGCTGGAGGCGGCGTTGCAGGCACGCGGCGCGTGACGGCGCGGTAGCCTCAGGCGAGCTTTGGATCGAGCGTGGTCGACCACAGCGCGACGTCGGCGCGGTCGCGCAACGTCACTGTCATCTGGCCAGAGGCGCCGTCGATCTTGACGTGCCCGAAGAACTGCATGCCGGCGGACGGCGGCAGGTTCTGCTTGTCCAGGCCGGGTGCCTTGATGAAGCGCACGTCGGGGCCGAAGGTGTTGTCGAGCTCGTTCGGACCGAACGTGCCGGCGTGCAGCGGACCCGAGACGAATTCCCAGAACGGCTCGAAATCCTGGAATTGCGCCTTGTTCGGATCGTAATAATGCGCGGCGGCGTAGTGCACGTCCGCCGTCAGCCACACCGTGTTCTTGATCGGCGCCATCTTGATGAAGCGCAGGATGTCGGCGATCTCGAGCTCGCGGCCACGCGCCGGGCCGTCGCCTTGCGCGAAAGCTTCCGAGCCCTTCTTGTTGGTGGCATCGTCATAGACGATCAGGCTGAGCGGCATGTCGGAGGCGATCACCTTCCAGGTCGCGCGCGAATTGAGCAGGCCGCGCTTCAGCCAGGCCATCTGTTCGGGCCCGAGGAAATAGCTGGCCGGGCCGTACTCCGTCTCAAGGTTGGCGCCGTTCGGGCCGCGATAGCTGCGCTCGTCGAGCACGAACACGTCGAGATGCGGACCGTAGGAGATCTGGCGATAGACCCGGCCCGGCTCGACGATGCTTTCGCGCATCGGATACATCTCGTGGAAGGCGCGGCCAGCGCGCGCGGCGAGCAGCGAGATGTCGCGCACCTTGTAGGTCGCCGGCAGATCCTTCGACAGCGACCAGTTGTTGGTTACCTCGTGATCGTCCCACTGCACGAAGATCGGCACCTCGGCATTGAAGGCGCGGACATTGTCGTCGGTGAAATTGTATTTGTGCGCGGCGCGGTACTCGTCCAGCGTCTCGGCGACCTTGGCCTTTTCGGGGATGGTGAGGTTCTTCCAGATCTTGCCGTCGGCAAGCTTGACCTCGGAGGGGATCACGCCGTCGGCGTAGATGGTGTCGCCGGAATGCAGCAGGAAATCCGGCCGGTGCTTGCGCATGGCTGCGAAGGTGACCATGCCGCCGTCATCGGGATTGATGCCCCAGCCCTGGCCGGCGACGTCGCCGCCCCAGACGAAGCTGACGTCGCGGCGGTCGGCCGGCGCGGTGGGGAAGCGGCCGACCACCGGCTCGCCCTCGATCGCGGTGTGGGAGAGATCGCGGAAGCGGACGCGGTAGAAGATGTCCTGTCCGCCCGGCAGATTGTCCACCAGCATCTTCGCGGTGAAGTCGCTCTCCGGCAGGGCCGCGATCGGCGGCAGCGCGCGGGCGTCCTTGAACGATTCCGTCGTCGCCACCTCGACCAGCATCTGTGCCGGCCGGTCGGTGCGCGCCCAGACCACGCCGCCGTCGACGGTGACGTCGCCGGACTGCACGCCGTGGGTGACCGCAGGCCGGTCGGCCGCGCGCGACAGATGCGGCATCGCGATCGCGCCAAGCGCACCGGCGCTGGTGGTGAGGAAACGACGGCGGGAGAATTTGATCTTCATGGCGATGCTCTCGATATCGCGCGGCGGGCCAGCCGAGGCGGCGGTCGCCAGGATGAAGTCTGACGCTATATTGAGACAATGTGACGCGGCAATTACGCGCGCAAGCGTTTATGCGTTGCCGGCGGCCCGAAATTGCGCGCCGGTGCGTTGCAGGTTCTGCGGCATGCTGAACAGCACCGCCTTGCGGTCGGCAACCGCAGTGTGGAACTGGTCGAGCACGATGTTGAAGGCGGTCAGCGCGCCTTCCTCGATGGCGCCGTGATCGTAGCAGCGCAACGTGTCGCGCAGGATCTCGTCGGCCTCGGTCTGCATCTGGTCGAGCTCCTCGGTCGTCTCGCTCTTGCGGGCGGCGGCGAGCATGTCGAGCAGGCGGTCGCGCAGATGGCTGTTGTTGTCGCGCTCGTCCTTCTTCAGATAACCCGCGAACCATGCACCGATCGAACCCGTGGCGGAAAGCGCCATCAGGGTCCACCAGATGTAATCGCTGTACTTGTCGAGGAAGGTTTTCTCCTCGCCGTCGACGAAGGCAGCGGCACCCGGATGCACGGGGATCACCGCATCCTTGTCGGTATCGGGCGTTTCGATCTTCGCGGCCTGCGGGAATTCGGTCAGCAATTGCTGGCGTACGGCGAAGAGCTGGCGTGTGAAGGCCGCGACCGTAGTTTCTGAGAGGCCTTTGCGCGCCACGATGTGATGCGAGAAGCTGATGGTCTTGACCTCGTCGTCGGGACGATCGGGCGAACCGCCGTAAGTGCCTGCGGGAATTTCGGACGCTTCATAGACCGGATGGTTCTGCGCGATCGCATCCGCCGAATCGATTGCGAGGAAGGTCGGCGTGCCGCCATCCTTGGCGGAGGCGGCGATTGCGTCCGCCGTGATCTTGCTGTTGACGGGGCCGGCCGCAAGATAGGCGTCGACTTTCTGGGCCTTGATTGCTTCGGCGACTTCGCTCGCCGGGAATTGCACGATCTCGACCTTGGCGGGATCGACGCCGTATTGCTGCAGGATCACCTTGAGCAGATTGACGTTGGCCGGCGTGCGGCCGACCACGCCGACGCGATGGCCGGCAAGCTGCGCGATCTTGGTGATCTTCGCGCCCTTCTTCTTGCCCTTGCCGGGCACGGACCACAGCACTGCGACGTTCTTGCGCAGCGTCGCGACGGCTTGTGCGTTCTTGGGGACATCGAGATCGCCGCGCACGATGGCGAGATCGGTCTTGCCCTCCGCGAGCAGATCCGCGCTGGCGGTGGCGCCGTCGGTCTGGACCGGGCGCAGCCGCACAAAGCCTTTGCTCTGCGCAAAGGCCTGCGTCAGGGCCTGCACCACCTTGACGTCGTCGCTGTTGGCGGGACCGACCGCGATCTTCAGCGTCACCGGTCGCATCGCGAAGTAATAGCCGCCGACAAGCGCACCGATGATTGCAAACACCAGCGCCAGAGACACGAGCGCCGTCTTCCGCGCCGCGGATCGCGGCGAAGGCGGAGAGGGCGTTTCGGCCAGGTCGGATGCCCCGGTCATCGATCTCCCAAACAGGCGCTTCAGGCTCAGTTTCATCTTGGCCGGCGATTTACGCCCGCAATTGTAGCAAATTTCTTGTTCCGCGGGGTTACATCTCCGTCATGGTTAGCGGATCGGCGAAATGCCGCATGAACCCGGGGCGTAAGCACGGTGTTAGGGTAAAGTTCCCCTGAAAACGGAGGCGATCATGGCAGAACGGCTATCGGCGGACGCACGCAAGCAGGCGCTGGGCGGTATCCCGGGCTGGGCTGAGGTCCAGGACGGCAAAGGGATCGGGAAGACCTTTGTCTTCAAGGATTTCAACGAGGCCTTCGGCTTCATGACCCGGGCGGCGCTGGTCGCCGAGAAGATGGATCACCACCCCGAATGGCGCAATGTCTACAAGACTGTAGAAGTGATCCTGTCGACCCATGACGCCGGTGGCGTCACCAAGCTCGACATCGAGCTCGCAACGGCGATGAACGCGATTGCCAAGCTGACGCAGGGCTGACGCCTTGCGGGCCCGAGCCGCATCCCCATCTTGTGATCGTCGTCGGATGCGGCCTTCAGCCGCGCCGGGTTGAGCTGGAGTTTCCAAAGATGGCTGCCGAACACAGCGTCGGCTTCGAGCCGGCCGATCGGCTCGCGGAAGATCGTGAAAGCGTGCGTCGCCGCTTCTGGCGCAAGCTGAAGCGCGTCGTCGCGCATCTGCCGGTCGCCGAGGATCTGCTCGCCGCCTATTACTGCGCGTTCGACCGGCAGACGCCGCGCCATGTCCAGGCGTCGCTGCTGGGTGCGATCGCCTATTTCATCCTGCCGTTCGACTTCATTCCCGACGTGATGCCGGTGCTCGGCTTCACCGATGACGCCGCCGTGCTCGCCACCGCCATTCGCATGGTCGCCGGCCATATCACGTCGGAGCACCGCGACGCCGCGCGCGCTGCGCTCAAGCGCGGGGTGGATGAGGCGGAGGAATAGCGCGCCACCCGCTACTTCTTCTCCGTCCGCGCCTTCTCCGCGTCCCACGCCTGGAATTGCTTGAACAGTGCTTCCCTGTCTGCGTCGGACACTTTTGCGGCCGTGGGGCTCTGCTTCAAAAATGCCTCGAAGCGCTGCTGCGTCACCGGCTCGACGCCGTGCCGGTCGAGCCATTGCTGCGCCACCGGCAATCTGTTCCAGCCGGACAGGGGCGCCGCGAGCGAAACTTCCTTCCATTTGGGATGGAACGGCGGGTTCTGCAGCGCGGGGAATTTGGTGAAGAACGCGTCAACGAACAGCGCAATCTTGCGATAGCGCTCGGTGTTGGGCGCCCAATTGTAGGCCGCGAGCACCGCCGGCACCGCGATGGTGTCCACGCTCTCACCGTCCTTGATCAGGTTGGGGTAGTCCTTGGCGGTCAGCGTCGCCGGCAGATAGTCGTTCTGGAGCGGCTTGGCATAGTCGACCTTCGCGAGGTGAAAGCGGCCGTCATTGCCGAAGGTCGAGACCGATTTGTACGGCTTGCCGCCGACCACGATCACGGCATCGATCTCGCCGGCTTTCAGCTTCTCCATCGCGATGCGCTGCTCGACATAGACGAACTTGGCCTTGATCCCGAGCCGCTCGAACACGGTGAGCGCGGTGACGAAGGTGCCGCCGTTCGGCAGGTCGACGCTCACCGTCTTGCCCTCGAGGTCTTTCAGCGTCGCGACCGATTTCGGCGCGATCACCTGCATCTCTTCATTGTAGAGTTTCGTCACATAGGTGAACTGCCGCTTGATGTCTTTCGCAAAGCCCTTGCGTTCGAGATAGTCGAGCGTGTCGGCGCGCACCACGCCGAGATCGACGCCCTGCAAGAACAGGATGTCGGCGACGCTCTGCACCGAGCCGCGGCCGACGATCGGCAGCACGCGGATCTTGTTGCCGTCGTCGAGCACGGAGGCGAGGTCGGCGCCGAATTGCACATAGGTGCCGCCGATCGTGCCGGTGATCAGCGTGACCGTGTTGGCGTTCAGCGCCTGCTTGGTCGAGGTCGAGCCGAACTGGAAGATCGCCTTCAGGCTGTCCGAGACTTTTGCCGGATCATATTCGGTCTGTTCGGCGCGTGCCGCGAAGGCACAGATGGTCATGATGGCGGCAAGCGCCATTCCCATAGCGTTACGCATGATGTCCCCTGAAGTGGTCTAGTTCGAGAGAAGAGCGAGGCGCTGTTCCGCCTCAGACGATCCGAGCGCTGCGGCCCTCTGGTACCAGTCACGCGCGGCTGCGGCGTCGGCATTGACGCTCCGCGTGTCGCGTGTGCCGAGCACCGCCGGATCATAGGTTTGCGCCAGCAGGAGTGCCGCCGTTGCATCCTGTGCATTGGCCGCGCGTTCGAGCAGCAAGCGGGCTGCAACAATATCGCCGATCCTCAACAGGCTCTTCGCGCGCGTCATCAGCCCGGCCAGCGTGTCGGCGTCGAGCGTCTTGGCGGGCGGAGGGGGTGCAGGCGGCGCCGCGACGGGTGCGGGCGCGGGTGCCTGGGCTTGCAGCGCCGTCTGATAGGCGGTCGCGATCGCTTCGCGGCTCGGCGTTGACGGTGCTGGGAGACCCTGCGCGTCGGCGCTCGCCAGTCTCGTGTTGGTCACACGGGCCGGATCCTTGAGCGGGGTCTGCGGTACGGCCGGCGCGCTGGCCGACGCCATGGCCTGGTCCGGCGCGATGCCCACCCAGCTACCGGCATTGGCGGCCAAGAGGCCGCGAAAGTCGGACTGAAACAGTGTGACCAGAACTGCCAGGGTGGACGCCGCCAGAACGGCCGCGAGAACACGCGGGACAATTCTGGAGCGCAACTCCACTGGCGCATATTCGCGTGGGTCCGGCGCACCGAGCGGATCGGACAAGAAGAGTGGAATTGGATCGTCCTGCGAAAGATCGGCCCGCGCGGCGCGTGCCCGGATAAAGGACGCGGTCGGCGGATGTGATACGGCTCGATTGGAGTCGAGCGCGCTCGACTCCTTCGACGGGCGATACGCCGTCGTCTCCATGGTGATGCTCCCCATTACTACGCAACGCAGGGGCATTCCCGGCTTCAGTTTTCTTGCTTTTGTCCAGAAGTGTCCCGCAAATGGAACCGGTAAAACGCAGTTTGAATCAGCCCAAAAAACGACGGCGGTTTGCGCGAATCGGGAAATAGTTGGGTTTGATTAGGGCGGAGCAGGGGAATGCACCGCAATTTCGGCGGCGATGGTTGACGGGGATACAACCAGCACACTGTCATGCCGCGGCTTGACCGGGGCATCCAGTACGCCGCGGCCCATCGATTGAGCCACGACCGTCTCGGAGTACTGGATCGCCCGGTCCTGATGCGCAATTGCGCATAAGGCCGGGCGATGACAGTTGAGTATGTGGCGACAGCACTGCATCCTCACGGATGCAAGATCACCTTGCCCATGGCCTGGCGTCCCGCGAGCACCTTCAATGCGTCGGCGGTCTGCGCCAGCGGGAAGGTGCGGTCGACATGCGAGGAGATATTTCCTTCCGCGGTCCACTTCACGAGCTTTTCGAGATTGGCGCGGTTCTTCTCCGGATTCTGCCGGGTCCAGGCGCCCCAGAACACGCCGCGGATGTCGCAGCCCTTCAAGAGCGCGAGGTTCAGCGGCATCTTCGGAATGTCGCCGGCGGCAAAGCCGATCACGAGGAAGCGGCCTTCCCAGGCGATCGAGCGCAACGCCTGCTCGGCATACGCACCACCCACGGGATCGAAGATGATGTCGACGCCCTTGCCGCCAGTGAGCTTGCGCAAACCTTCCTTCAGATCTTCCTTGCCGTAGTTCAGCGTCAGCTCGGCGCCATGCGCTTTGGCGAATTCGAGCTTCTCGTCCGACGAGGCGCAGGCAATGACCTTCAGGCCCATCAGCTTGCCGAGCTCGCAGGCAGCGAGGCCGGTGCCGCCGGCAGCGCCAAGCACCGCGAGCGTCTCGCCCGGCTTCGGGCTCGCGCGATCTTCCAGCGCATGCAGCGCGGTGCCGTAGATGATGATGATGCCGGCCGCGCGGTCATCGTCGAGATTGTCGGGAATCTTCACGATTCCTGCCGCCGGCAGCGCGATCTTCTCGCGCGCGCCGTTGTGGCCGCAGGAGGCGACCACGCGATCCCCGACCTTGAGGTCAGTGACACCAGGGCCGATGCTTTCGATCACGCCTGAGACTTCAGCGGCCGGCGAGAACGGGAACGGCGGCTTGATCTGGTACTTGCCCTGAATCATCAGGATGTCGAAGAAGTTCAGCGCCGCCGCCTTGATCGCGATCACGGCTTCGCCGGGGCCAGCCACCGGATCCGGCACATCGGCGAGCACGAGATCGTCGGGCTGGCAATATTGCGAGCAGAGGATGGCTTTCATGGCGGCACCTTCTTGAGAGAACTTGGCGTTTCAGGACGGAATTATAGTTGGCCGGTTTTGCCGGATTTGGGGCGACCCTACAATCAGGATTCTTTGTCTGAGGAGCGCACGGGCCTATCCTCGGCATTGCGAGCCCAGCGAAGCAATCCAGACTATTTCCGCGGCACGGACTCTGGATTGTTTCGCTCCGCTCGAAATGACGGAAAAACAAGGATTCAAGCGATGTTTGAAACAGGTCTGCTCAGCAGCAAACGCATCCTCGTCACCGGCGGCGGCTCGGGCCTCGGCGCCGCGATGGGGCGCCGCTTTCTCGCGCTCGGCGCTGAGCTCATCATCTGCGGCCGCAAGCTCGACCGGCTCGAAGCTACCGCGACTGAGATGCGCGCCCAGACCGGCGGCAAGGTCACGACCATCGCGTGCGATGTTCGCGATGGTGCCGCCGTCGACAACATGATGGATGCAATCTGGCACGAGGCGCCGCTCGACATCCTCGTCAACAACGGTGCCGCAACCTTCATCGCGCAGAGCGAGCATCTGTCGTTCCGCGCGGCGGACGCGATCCTGGCGCCGACGCTGCATGGTGCGATGTACTGCACGCTCGCCGCCGGCAAGCGCTGGATCGAAGGTAAGCATAACGGCGTCGTGCTCTCGATCCTTTCGACCTCGACCATCACCGGTCGCGCCTTCACGGTTCCCTCGGCGATGGCGAAATCGGCGGTGCTGGCGATGACCAAAAGCCTCGCGGTGGAGTGGGGTCCGAAGGGCATCCGCACCGTCGCGATCGCACCGGGGCCGTTCCCGACCGCCGGTGCATCGGGCCAGCTCCGCCCCGAGGGCCGTGACGAAGGCTGGACGGCGCGCAACCCGATGGGCCGCACGGGCGAGCACGGCGAGCTCGCCGATCTCGCCAGTTTCCTGGTCTCGGACCGCGCCGGCTATATCAACGGTGAGATGGTGGTGATCGATGGTGGCGCGCATTTGCGCAGTTCCGGCGCCGAGGATTTGTTGCGCTGGACCGATGCACAATGGGCCGAGCAGCGCGCCACGCGGTCGAAAAGCTAGCTGCGCCGACCCGCTAACTGCCTTCCCAAATTGGACTTTCCCGGTTATCCCTGCGCCGGGGACAAAGCAGGACCGGGCCATCTTCCAGTCACAATATTGAGGGAACCACTCCAGCATGTGGCGGGTGCTGATTTTAGCTTTGATGACTGGCGTGACAGCCTGTGGAATCACCGATTCCGCACGAGCGCAGACGACGCAACCGGCGCCGAAGGCGGCGGCCAAGCCAGCCGCTGCCGCCGCCAAGACGGCAGCCAAGCCCGAGAGCAAGCCGGCGGCCGTTCCCGCGGCGGTTGCGGGTGGCGCGGAGCCGACCCTGATCGGCCAATTCGGTACCTGGGGCGCCTATTCGGCGACGCCCAACGGCAAGAAGGTCTGCTTTGCGCTGGCCAAGCCCTCGTCGTCGAAGACCAATCCGCCGAACCGGCCACGCGATCCAGCCTACGCCTTCGTCTCGACCCGCCCAGCCGAGAAGGTGAACAACGAAGTCTCGGTCATGATCGGCTATGCGCTGAAGCCGGGCTCGGAATCCTCCGTCGAGGTCGGGGGCGCTGCGTTTGCGATGTACACGCAGGGCGACGGCCTCTGGATCAAGAATGCAGCCGAGGAGGAGCGGATGGTCGAGGCCATGCGCAAATCCGCCGATCTGGTGGTCAAGGGCGTCTCGGCCAAGGGGACGGAGACGACCGACACGTTCTCGCTGAAGGGCCTCGCCCAGGCGCTCGACCGGATTTCGCAGGATTGCAGGCGTTAAGGCTGCGGGCTCAAGCCTTTAGGGCTAAGCAACAGCCACGGTCGCAATCGGCGGTTCCGGTTGCTATATTAGGGGTATCCCAAAGGTACAGCCGTCATGGCCGGGCTGGAGCGCGAAGCGCGTCTTCGCATCAGATGTCCCGGCCATCCACGTGCTAGCCACGGGCGAAAAGAACGTGGATGCCCGGGACGAGCCCGGGCATGACGAGAGATATCAGGCAACCAATGCAACCGACGACCGAGCCGCGCGACGCAATCCTGGTGGAGAAGACTCCACTCGAAACCTATGTGCCGCCGGCGAAGCCATCGCTGATCGGTCTGTCGCGCACCGAGCTTGCCGATCGCCTCGGCGACATCGGCGTCGCGCCCGCACAGCGCAAGATGCGCGTGCAGCAATTGTGGCACTGGATGTATTTCCGCGGCGCCCAGAGCTTCGACGACATGACCTCGGTCTCGAAGGGCATTCGCGCCGAACTGGCGCAGCATTTCACGGTTGACCGGCCCGAAGTCGTGGCCGAGCAGATCTCCAACGACGGCACCCGCAAATGGCTGCTGCGGCTGCCGAGCGGTGACAATGTCGAAAAGGCGCATGAAGTCGAGTGCGTCTACATCCCCGAAACCGATCGCGGCACGCTCTGCGTCTCCTCGCAGGTCGGCTGCACCTTGAATTGCTCGTTCTGCCACACCGGCACGCAGCGCCTGGTGCGCAACCTCACCGCCGGCGAGATCGTGGGCCAGATCATGGTTGCGCGCGATCGCCTGAATGATTGGGCCGACCGCGAGGACGGCACGCGCCGCGTCACCAACATCGTGATGATGGGCATGGGCGAGCCGCTCTATAATTTCGATGCGGTGCGCGATGCGCTGCTGATTGTCGGCGACAATGAAGGCATCGGCATCTCCCGCCGCCGCATCACGCTGTCGACCTCGGGCGTGGTGCCGAACATCGTGCGCGCGGGCGAGGAGATCGGCGTCATGCTTGCGATCTCGCTGCATGCGGTGCGCGATGAGCTGCGCAACGAGCTGGTGCCGCTCAACCGCAAATATCCGATCAAGGAGCTGCTGCAGGCCTGCCGCGACTATCCCGGCGCCTCGAACGCACGCCGCATCACCTTCGAATATGTGATGCTCAAGGGCGTCAACGATTCGCTCGACGATGCAAAGCTGCTGGTCAAGCTGCTCAAGGGCATTCACGCCAAGATCAATCTGATCCCGTTCAATCCCTGGCCCGGCACGGCCTATGAATGCTCGGACTGGGACCAGATCGAAAAATTCTCCGAATATATCTTCAACGCCGGCTATTCCTCGCCGGTGCGCACCCCGCGCGGCCGCGACATTCTTGCGGCGTGCGGCCAGCTCAAGTCGGAGACGGAAAAGCTGTCGGCCCGTGAACGCCAGGCGCTGCGCGCCATGGCGATGACGGATTGAGATGCGCGCTCGCGCTCTCGCAGTGACGGTGAGGGTGGTGTCATGTCCCTGATCGGCCGCCTCATCGTGATCTTCATCGGCTTTCTCGCCGCCTGTTTCGTCGGCGGCATGATCGTCGTTGGCGCGCTACTGTTTCCGGAATTTTCCGATCTCGGCGCCGGTCCGGTCGACCAGGGTACGATCGACATCCTGCTCGGCTTCGGCTTCATCTTCGTCTCGGGCTTTGCTCTGGTTCCGGCCGCCGTGATCGTCGCGGTGACCGAAGCGCTCTATATCCGCAGTGCGCTCGCCTATGCCGTCTGCGGCGGCGTGGTTGGGCTTGCCTGCTATCTCGGCCTTGTTCCCTTCCACTCCGACACGTTGCAATTCGAAGGCATCGTGCGGCGTCATCTCGAGATCATGACCGGCGCGGGCATTGTCGCAGGCGTCGCCTACTGGCTGGTCGCCGGCCGCAATGCCGGCGCCTGGCGCCAGCCGCCGCCCCCGCTCGAGCCGCCTCCGCCGCTGCCGTTGAATTCAAGGCCGGACGCGCGGTGAGCCGCGCCCGATTCCGGGGTTTTCAACCCTTCTTCCCTCCGCTAAACCGCGCGCCATGAACCGTACCGGACTCTTCATCGCCCTGGCGCTGTGGCTTGTGATCGGCGTCGTTTTCGGCCTCTATCCCGAGCTCGATCTCAAGCTCGCCGCGCTGTTCTTCGATCCCGAGACAAAAACCTTTCCGCTCAAGCTGAATAGCTGGGCCGGCATCGCGCGAGACGCTGCGATGTGGGTCTCCTGGGCCTTCGTGCTGCCGTCGCTGGTCGCACTCGTGGTCAAGATGATCCGGCCCGATCGTCCCCTGATGGTGTCGGGGCGTGCGATCGTGTTCCTGCTCGTCACGATCATCCTGTCGGCCGGCATTCTCACCAACCTCACCTTCAAGACCTATTGGGGCCGGCCGCGGCCGGTGGTGGTGACCGAATTTGCCGGCGACCAGCAGTTCGTGGCGTGGTGGGATCCGCGCGGCGACTGTGCGCGCAACTGCTCGTTCTTCTCGGGCGAGGGTGCGACGGCGTTCTGGACGCTGGCGCCGGCTGCGCTCGCGCCACCGGCATGGCGGCCGCTCGCCTACGCCGGCGCGGTGGTGTTCGGTGCCGCGACCAGCGGGCTCCGCATGGCTTTTGGCGGGCACTTCTTTACCGATGTCGCGACCGCGGGCCTCGTCACCTTCATCGTGATCTGGTTCGGCTACGCGCTGATCTACCGCTGGCCGCGGACCCGGTTTTCGGACGAGGCGGTCGATGCCGCACTGACCCGGCTCAACATGCCCGCCTACCGGCTCCGCCAGCGCCTGTTCGGCGGCAAGACGGACCCTGCACCGTCGATTTGAGCCATTAAATGCGTGCCGAGCCTCGCGAAATTTGATATTCGCGCGGTCAAACAACACCCCGCCATCAGCCCCTTGAGACCCGATTGGAAGCGCCATGACCACGATCCTGAAAAGCCTGCCCAAGGGTGAGAAAGTCGGCATCGCGTTTTCGGGCGGTCTCGACACCAGCGCGGCGCTGCTCTGGATGAAGCAGAAGGGAGCGCGCTGCTACGCCTATACCGCCAATCTCGGCCAGCCCGACGAAGCCGATTACAACGAGATCCCGCGCAAGGCGGAAGCGTTCGGCGCCGAGAAGGCCGTGCTGGTCGATTGCCGCATGCAGCTCGTGCACGAAGGCATCGCCGCGATCCAGTCGGGCGCCTTCCACATCTCGACCGGCGGCATCACCTATTTCAACACCACACCGCTCGGGCGCGCCGTCACCGGCACGATGCTGGTCGCGGCGATGAAGGAAGACGGCGTCAACATCTGGGGCGACGGTTCGACCTTCAAGGGCAACGACATCGAGCGCTTCTATCGCTACGGCCTGCTGACCAACCCGTCCTTGCGCATCTACAAGCCCTGGCTTGATCAGCAGTTCATCGACGAGCTCGGCGGCCGCGCCGAGATGTCGGCGTTCATGACCGCGCAGGGTTTCGCCTACAAGATGAGCGCGGAGAAGGCGTATTCGACCGATAGCAACCTGCTCGGTGCCACGCACGAAGCAAAAGATCTCGAGAGCCTCGACAGCGGCATCAAGATCGTCAACCCGATCATGGGCGTGCCGTTCTGGCGCGACGATTGTGCTGTGAAGGCCGAGAAGGTCGTGGTGCGTTTCGAGGAAGGTCAGCCGGTCGCGCTGAACGGCCAGACCTTCTCTGATCCCGTCGCGCTGTTCCTCGAAGCCAATGCCATCGGCGGCCGCCACGGCCTCGGCATGAGCGACCAGATCGAGAACCGCATCATCGAAGCCAAGAGCCGCGGCATTTACGAAGCGCCCGGCATGGCGCTGCTGCACATCGCTTATGAACGTCTCGTCACCGGCATCCACAACGAGGACACGATCGAGCAGTACCGCATCAGCGGCATGCGCCTCGGACGTTTGCTCTATCAGGGCCGCTGGTTCGACTCGCAGGCCCTGATGCTGCGCGAGACCGCGCAGCGCTGGGTTGCGCGCGCCGTCAGCGGCGAGGTCACCCTCGAGTTGCGCCGCGGCAACGACTATTCGATCCTCAACACCGAGAGCCCGAACCTCACCTATGCGCCGGAGCGGCTCAGCATGGAGAAGGTCGAGGACGCCGCCTTCACGCCGGCCGACCGCATCGGCCAGCTCACCATGCGCAATCTCGACATCGCGGATACGCGGACGAAGCTCGGTCTCTATTCGAAGACCGGCCTGCTGTCGGGCAGCGAAGGCTCGCAGATTTTCAAGCTCGAGAACGACAAGGATTGACGTAACCCGCGACTGTCGCCTCGTTCGTCATTGCGAGCGAAGCGAAGCAATCCAGAATCTCTCTGCAGAGACAGTCTGGATTGCTTCGTCGCTTCGCTCCTCGCAATGACGAGAGCCCAAAACAAAAATGGCCGGGATCGCTCCCGGCCATTTTGCATTATTGGCTATCGTCTCAGCGCGGCGGCGTGGTGCCGGGAGGAGGCGGCGGCAGCGAGGCCTGGCCACCGTTGAGCAGCGGCGTGATGCGGCGGACGGTGACGCGCCGGTTGATCTGGCTCGGTCCGTCGGTCTGCTCCTTCAGGTACTGCTTGCCGTAGCCCTGCGACGTCAGGTTCTCCGCGGGCACATTGAACTGCTGGGTCAGCAATTCGGCCGCCGACTGCGCGCGGCGATCCGACAGCGACAGATTGTCGACGTCGTTGCCGACCGCGTCGGTGTGTCCCTCGATCAGGAACACCTCGCGCGGGTTGCGCTGGATCGCACGGTTGAGGCCGTCGGCAATGACTTGCAGCCTCGCAGCCTGGTCCGGTGGGATGGTCCACGATCCCGTCTCGAAATTGATCGTGTTGACGTCGACGCTCGGCATCTGCATGCGAACGTTGGGGCTGTAGCGGATCTCGTCGAGCGAGTAGCGCCGATCGATCCGTTGCACCGGCGGTGCCTCCATGGCCCCGTAGATCATGTCCGGCGTCGCATCCTGGGCGTCGACGATGTAGCGATCGTAGGGGATGCTGACCACCGGCGGCGGCACGTCGACATAGAAGCCGCCGACCGCGCGCGGATCGCGGTAGCTGTTGTCGATGATGACGAGCTCCTGCCCGCGGGGGTCCCTGCGGATTCGACGCAGCAGCGAACCGTCCGGACCGACCACGGTGATGATCTCGCTGCCATCGGGACGGATCACGACGGTGCGGGTCTCGCCGCCGATGGTCTCGGTGCGGATGTCACGGGCGCCGTAGCGGAAGCGATAGAGATCGTTGCCGCGGACATACTCCTGCCCGCCCGGGTCGCGGATGATGATGCGATCCGGCTCGGTGTAGACAGTGCGGCCGCCTTCGACGACCTCCTGCCGCTGATTGCGGTAGTCGGCGATGGTGGCGCCGATCACGGCACCGGCCACGACGCCTGCACCGATCGCAAGCGGCGTCAGGTCACGCTGCTGCGGGCGCGGCGCTTGTGGCAGCGGCGTGGTGGTCGTCGGCGCGGCGCGGAAGGCCGAACTGACCGTCGGCGGAGCGTTCTGCGCCCTGTTGGCCGGAACCGCGGCCGCCGGCGAACCAGGGACCACTGACGGCGCTGCGGCGCCAACCGGAGGCGTCGGTCGAGCCTGCCCGCCCGCTTGCGGTGCCGCGGGCGGTGTGCCCGCGGGAGGTGATCCGGCAGCCGCAGGCGCGCCAGCGGCCGGCGTTCCACCCTGACGTCCGGGCTGTGTCACCGCGCCGCCGGGAGCCGGCGTTGCTGCCGGGGCCGGGGTGGTGCCCGGAGCTGGTGTTCCTGCAGCCGGCGGAGCGCCCGGACGTCCGGGCGCTGTCGTCGGAGTGCCACCTGGCGCAGGCGTGGCGCCTGGAGCCGGTGACCCTGCAGCCGGGGGACCGCCGGGGCGTCCGGGCGGTACGGTGCCGGGCGCGGGCGTCGCGGACGGTGTGGGTGTGGCTGTCGGAGCAGCAGGTGTCGCGGCCGGACGAGCTGCCGGTGCTGCGGGCGGCGGGGCAGGCGTTGCGGTCGGGGCTGGCGTTGCCGCCGGCGCAGGCCGTGCCGCAGGACCCGCTGAAGGTGGCGTGGCAGCAGCAGGCGGGGGTGGCGGCGGGGCACCTGGACGCGCCGGTGCTGCCGCGGGCGGCGGCGGGGGGGGAGTCGGCGTTGGTGCGTGCTGCTGCGGGGCTGCCGCCGGAGGCGGCGGCGGTGTCGGTGCATGCTGCTGCGGAGCCGCGGCCGGAGGCGGCGTCGGCGCCTTGGGTGCAGCCGGCGGCGGCGGGGGCGGCGGAGGAGCCTGATGAGTCGGGGGCGGCGCGGCCGGGGGAGGCGGCGGCGTCGGACGTG
>NZ_VSSS01000046.1 GCF_008123425.1 Bradyrhizobium rifense | reverse complement strand
AACTTGCCCAGCCTCGACGGATCAACTCTTATTCGGTATCGCCGAAATCTCAAGCGATCTCTACTGTGCATGGGGTTGTATTGGGCATTTTTATTTTGGCAGGCGCAACCGCCGGTCCAAAACAATCAGGCCGCCAAGCGGCGGCCTGATCTCAGTGTAAATTTGTGATCCGGTCAGATCGTCGGATTCCACGCCGACGGGATCAGGCGGTACTTGGCGCCATCCTTTTCGACATGACCGACCGAGGGGAAGGTGAAGTGGAAGCCGACCACGGTCGCCTTCTCGGCTGCCGCCATGTCGTAGAATTTGTGGCGCGTCTCCTGCGCGAGCGCGCCGTCGGTGTCGAAGGCCACGTGCCAATCCGGGTTGCGCAGGAAGAACTCGGGAATGTTGGTGACGTCGGACTGGATCAGCACCTTCTTGTCGCCCGAGGCGACCGCGAACGAGGTGTGACCGGGCGTATGGCCGGGCGTCGCGATCGAGGTAATGCCGGGCGCGACCTCCTTGCCCCACTCGTACTTCGTCACCTTGGATTCGAGGCCAGCAAAAGTCTTCTTCACGTTGGCGAAGTAGTTCTTCATCATCTCGCTGGACTGCGCCTTCCCGGCGTTGTCCTCGCTCGTCCAAAACTCCCAGTCCTTCACCGGCACCATGATCTCGGCATTCGGGAAGGCGAGCGAGCCGTCGGCGAGACGGATGCCGTTGGTATGGTCCGGATGCAGATGCGACAGCAGCACGATGTCGATGCTCTTCGGGTCGACGCCGGCAGCTTGCAGATTTTGCAGGGTGCGGCCGACCGCGCCCTTGCTGGGCTCCAGATTGGCGACGCCGTTGCCGGTGTCGATCAGCACGAGCTTGGAGCCGGTGTTGATCAGCTGCGGATTGAACGGGACGGTGACCATGCCTTTCGGCATGTAGGCGGCGTCGGCAGCGGCGAGCGCCTCCTCCTTCGGAATGTTGACGACGAACTTGTCCGGCATCGGAAAGCTGCGCGCACCGTCATTGATCGAGGTGCACTCGAAGCTGCCGACCTTGTAGCGGTAGAAGCCCGGCGCCTGCGCGCCGGCTTGCGGCACCGCGGCATTGGTTGCGATTGGTCGCAGTCCGGTGACGGCGGCCGCGCCGACTGCAGCGGCGCCTGCAAACAGGTGACGGCGATTGAGATCGGTCATGGAGATGTCCCCTTCTGAGCGCGTTGCGGTTTTTCCGCTTTCAACGCGGCGGAATAATCTCCCGCTTCGCTCAGAAGGCAAGACCTCTTTTGGTTGACCTGCCGTCGCAGATCACGAAGATTTATTCGGATCGATGAGGAATTTTTCGCCGGTGGCACGTTTGGCGTACACCGCGATGTTGGCGGGATCGAGCGCCTCCTGCAACGACACCACCTTGGTGTAGTGGCTGGCAAAGGTGGTCTTCAATTCGCTCACGACGCGCTGACGCAGCCGTCCGATATCGGCAGGTCCGATCTTCTGCAGGAACGGAGTCAACAGCCAGCCGCCGACGCCCCAGGCCATGCCGAAGCCACGCGGCAGTTCGATCGGACGGATATCGAGCCCGCCGTAGACGTAGACCTGCTTGTGCACGCTGGAGCCGTAACGGCTGTACTCCTTCGCGGTCTTGTTGATCGCGATTTCCATGCAGTTGAGGATGTCACCGGCGAGCTTGCCACCACCGATGGCGTCGAAGGCGATGGTGGCGCCGGTCTCGACCAGCGCATTGGTGAGATCGTCGAGGAAGCTCGGCACGCTGGAATCGACGACGTGCTTGGCGCCGATCTTCTTCAGGATCTCCGCCTGCTCCTTGCTGCGCACGATGTTGACGAGCCCGATGCCGTCCTTGATGCAGATCTTGTTCAGCATCTGGCCGAGATTGGAGGCGGCCGCGGTGTGCACCAGCGCCTTGTGGCCTTCGCGCCGCATCGTCTCGGTCATGCCAAGCGCTGTGAGCGGATTGACGAACCAGGACGCACCCTCTGCCGCCGTCGTGCCTTCGGGCAGCGGCTGGCAGTCTCGCGCCTTCAGGGTCCGGTACTGCGCGTACATGGCACCGCCGATCATCGCGACCGTCTTGCCCATCAGCGCCTTCGCAGCATCCGATGAGCCGGTCTTGATGACGATTCCGGCGCCCTCATTGCCGACCGGCAGGGATTGGTCGAGCCGCGCGCCCATTGCGCGCATCGCACCATCAGGCACCTTCGCGGTGATGACGGGCACCTCTTTCGTACCGGACGCCTTGGCCGTGCTCATGTCGGCAGCGCCGACGAGCAGGCCGAGGTCGGACGGGTTGATCGGCGCCGCCTCGATGCGGACGACGACCTCGTCGTCCGCGGGCTCGGGGGTCGGCACGTCCAGAAGCAGGATCTCGAGCTCTCCGCTCTTCTTGATCAGCGAACGCAGTTGCAGTCCAGTCTTGCCGTCGCTCATGTCGATCCTCCCCTGTCCTTGTTCAAGCGCTGGCTTATGCCAGCGCCTTGATTGCCGCCTTGCCGCCGTAGAGCGCCTGCTTGCCGAGCTGCTGCTCGATGCGGAGGAGCTGGTTGTATTTGGCGGTGCGATCGGAACGTGCAAGGGAGCCGGTCTTGATCTGACCGCAATTGGTGGCGACCGCGAGGTCGGCGATGGTGGAATCCTCGGTCTCGCCCGAGCGGTGCGACATCACCGAGGTGTAGCCGGCCTTGTGCGCCATCTCGACGGCAGCGAGCGTCTCGGTCAGCGTGCCGATCTGGTTGACCTTGATCAGGATCGAATTGGCGCGGCCGGCCTTGATGCCTTCGGCGAGGCGCTTGACGTTGGTGACGAAAAGGTCGTCGCCGACGAGCTGGCACTTGTTGCCGATGAGGTCGGTGATCTCCTTCCAGCCGTCCATGTCGTCTTCCGACATGCCGTCCTCGATGGTGACGATCGGATAGCGGCCGACCAGGTCGGCAAGATACTTGGCCTGCTCGGAGATCGAGCGGGTCTTGCCCTCGCCTTCATAGACGTATTTGCCGTCCTTGAAGAATTCGGTCGAGGCGCAGTCGAGGCCGATCACGATGTCGGAGCCCGCCTTGTAGCCGGCCTTGCCGATCGCGTTCATGACGAATTCCAGCGCGGCGTCCGCCGACGGCAGGTTCGGGGCGAAGCCGCCCTCGTCGCCGACATTGGTGTTGTGGCCGGCCTTCTTCAGCTCCGACTTCAGCGTGTGGAAGACTTCCGCACCATAGCGCAGGCCCTCGGCGAAGGAGGACGCACCCACCGGCAGGATCATGAACTCCTGGAAGTCGATCGGATTGTCGGCATGCACGCCGCCATTGATGATGTTCATCATCGGCACCGGCAACAGCCGCGCCGAGGTACCGCCGACGTAACGATAGAGTGGCATGTCGAGCGAGTTCGCGGCCGCCTTGGCGCAGGCGAGCGACACGCCAAGGATCGCGTTGGCGCCCAGCCGGCTCTTGTTCGGCGTGCCGTCGAGGTCGATCATGATCTGGTCGATCTGGGCCTGCTGCTCGACATCGAGGCCGCTCAGGGCCTCAAAGATCTCGCCATTGACGGCGCCGACCGCCTTGGTGACGCCCTTGCCGAGATAGCGGGCCTTGTCGCCGTCGCGCAGCTCGACCGCCTCATGGGCGCCGGTGGAGGCGCCGGACGGCACCGCGGCGCGGCCGAGCGCGCCATCTTCCAGCACGACGTCGACCTCGACGGTGGGATTGCCGCGGCTGTCGAGGATTTCGCGTCCGATGATGTCGATGATGGCGGTCATGGGGGCCTCTTTTCGGGGAACCAAGGGGGCAGTTGGCGGTGCTTCTACCGCAATGCATCGAAGCGGAAAAGGCCGGGTGACGGCTGCGGCTTGATAGCCAATTCGAAAATGGAGCCAATCTCGGCCCGCCAACCGACCGACAGCCTGGCCCGGCCGTGGCACACACCCAACCAGAGGGCCGAGGCTCGGCCTCTTGGTTGATCTGTGGGCCACTATCGATGACCTGGTGTGGTTCACCGCTCCGGAATTCGCGTCGCCAACGCGATGCTCCCGGATCTATGGCGCAGGTTGCGCGTGCGCGAGGTCGCGGCGAAACATCGCCGTTCACGCCACCCTCCATCACTCCGATATTCCGAAGAAGTGTTGCGATGCTCGTGTCAGTCGCGGCGGGAATTCCTGCAACGATGCGGCGTATTCTTGAAATTTGTGGGGCAAGATCTGCGCGCTGCTGCACGGAACTTTGCCTAGACACTTGAGCAGCAAGATCGATTCGCAACTCGCAAAAGGTTCCTCATCCGGCAAAGAAATTTGCGCGGCAGATCGTCACATACGTGTCTTCCGTCGGGTGTTCCTTTCGGCGCCTCAACTAGCATTCATGGAGGATCGAAATGGTTGTGATCAGCGGAATGAAGACGTTCGCGTCGGGCGCATCGGTTGGCGCGAACGCCCCGGACTCCATCACGGCGGCGGATGGGACGATCTTCGTCGAGTACGGCAACAACGCGGATTCGACCGGTGCCGGCGGCTCGAGCACGATCGTGCAGTATGACAAGAACGGCAGCATCGAACACACCTACACGATCGCCGGATCGGTCGACGGTTTGAAATACAACCCGTATACCGGTGAGATCTGGGCGCTACAGAACCAGGACGGAAATTCCACACTCACACTGATCGATCCCTTCACTCACCATGTGACCGGTCCACTGAGCTTCGCCAATCCATCCGCGACGCGCGGCTATGACGACGTCGTGTTCAAGGGCGACAAGGTATTCCTCAGCTACACAAATCCGAACGGCACCGGCGATCCGACGCTGGTGGAATTGCTCAATGGCGACCATCCCAGCGGGACATTGCTGACGACGACGATTCTGACCGATGGGGCCACCGGCTTCGACACGGTCACCGGCAAGACCGCGGTCGTCCCGCAGTCTGATCCCGACTCGCTCAAGCTCGCGCCCAATGGCGACATGATCTTCACCGACGGTGCCGACGGCACCATCATCGATGTGCAGAATCCGGGGACTGGCAGCCAGGCGATCGCGTTCACGACGATCAAGGGAATCCCTGCCGGCTCCATTGGCAACGCCGGCCTGGACGACGTGATCAAGCCCGGCGCAACCGCCGGCACGTTCTACATGACCGACACGAAATCCGGGATCGTCTATTCGTTCCATGCGAGCGGCCTCCACACCACCGACTACTACGCCTCCGTGGCGAGTCTGGGCGGCTTTGGCCAGGTCGATCCGACCACCGGCGTGTTTACGCCGATTGTTACCGGATCGCAGTTTGCTTCCGCGCATGGCCTCCTCTTCGTTCCCGACAAGAATGCACCACCAATGGCGCACGTCGATTCGATCAAGACGTTTGCCGCCACCCCCAATGGCGTGAGCGGACTGGATTCGATCACGATCGCCGGCAAGTACGTGTTCGTGGAATACGGCAACGGGGTTGACTCCACTGGAGTCGTGCCAGGCAACAGCACGATCATCCAGTACGACCAGGCCGGACACTTCGTGCACGCCTATTCGATTGCGGGATCGGTCGACGGGCTGAAATACAATCCTGAAACGGGGATGGTTTGGGCGCTGCAGAACCAGGATGGGCGCTCCTCGCTGTCGCTGATCGACCCCAGAACCGAGACGGTCACGGCTCACTTCGACTATGCCAACCCGTCGGACTCGCGCGGCTATGACGATGTCGTGTTCAAGGGCAAGGACGTGTTCCTCAGCTACACGAACCCGACCGGCAACGGCGACCCGACCATCGTGAAGCTGCTGAACGGGCCGAACCCGAAGCCCGGCGACTTGCTCACCACGGCTCCCGTGCTGCTGGACGGCGCGATGGGATACGACACCGTGACCGGCAAGACGCAGCTGGTGCCGCAGACCGACCCGGATTCGCTCAAGCTTGCGGCGAACGGCGATCTGATCTTTTCCAGCAACGCCGACGGCGCGATCATCGATATCCAGAATCCGGGCACGTCCAAACAGGCCATTGCATTCACGCCGATCAAGGGAATTCCCGCAGGCTCGGTGGGAAACGCCGGCCTGGATGACGTGATCAAGCCGACCGCGACATCGGGCACTTTCCTCATTTCGGATGCAAAGGACGGCCACGTTCTCTCGGTGCATGTGAGCGGCCTCAATCCCAACGCCTACTACGCATCTGTGGGGTCGCTCGGGGCGTTCGGTCAAGTCGACGAAAACACCGGTGTCTTCACCGCGCTGGTGTCCAATGAAAACGCGCCGGGCTTCACCTTCGGTTCGCCGCACGGCGTGGTCTTCATTCCCGACAAGAACGCGGCTCCGTTTCCCGAGATCGATACGGTCAAGACGTTCCAGGCGCCGGCGGATGGTTCGACCCAACCCGATTCCGTCACGATCGCAAACGGCTCGACCTTCGTCGAGTACGGCAATGGCGCAGATTCGACCGGCGCCGGCGGCTCCAGCACGATTGTCCAGTATGACAAGCACGGCAATATTGAATTCACCTATTCGATCTCGGGCTCGATTGACGGTTTGAAATACAACCCCGTCACAGGCGAGATCTGGGCGCTGCAAAATCAGGATGGCAATCCCACCCTGACGCTGATCGATCCGAAGACGCATTCGGTCTCGGCGCCGCTCAGCTTCGCCGATTCGTCCGCCAGCCGCGGCTATGACGACGTGGTGTTCAAGGGCGACAAGGTGTTCCTAAGCTACACCAACCCGGTCGATCATGGCGATGCTACCGTGGTCGAACTTGTCAACGGAGATCATCCGACTGGCACGCTGACAACCAAGACGGTTCTCGCGTTTGGCGCCACCGGATTGGACACCGTGACAGGCAAGGCGGAAGTCGTGCCGCAAAATGATCCTGACTCGCTGAAGCTCGCGCCAAATGGTGATCTGCTACTGTCCAGCGGCGATGACGGCACCATCATCGACATCAAGCATCCCGGCACGGCCCAACAATCGGTATCGTTCACGCCGATTGCGGGCGTCGGCGCCAAAGCCGGCCTTGACGATGTCATCAAGCCTGCCGCCACATCCGGCACGTTCACCCTGACGGATACGGCGACCGACAAGGTCTACTCGTTTCATGCGACGGGCCTGAACCCGAACGACTATTACGCATCGGTCGGAAGCCTGAAGGCCTTCGGCCAGGTCGACCCAACCACCGGCGCCTTCACGCCGCTACTCTCGGCCGACAACGCTCCGGGCTTTAACTTCAGTTCTCCGCACGGCGTCAGCTTCACGCCCGATCCGGCTCCCGTAGCCAACGTCGACCACCACAATGGCGTAACGGTCAGCGCCGGCAACGATGGCTTCGCATTTGCGACCGGAAGCAACACAGCTGGCCACGCTGCCAATAACGACCTGCACATCGCTCCAGTTGGTCCCGCTCCGGTTGGCGCGCCTTCTCAGCTCGTTGCCGATCTGCTCCAGGGGACGCACAGCAGCGGCTTTGATGTGCCGCACGACGTATCGGCGATCCATTCGCCGATCGACATGCACGCGTTCCATCTGGTGTAGCGATCGGAGGGATCGACCCAAGGGGGAGGAGAGGAGAACAGCTCCTCTCCTCCCCCTCTTCCAGTTTGGGAATTTGCGCGTGTGCCCGCCCTGTCGCTTCTTATGCGCGAGGCGGGCACATGCGTGCTTCCTCCAACGACGAGACGATGCGCAAGCAAACGTGAACGCGTGCGCTGATGCCTCGACTGACGACCCGATGGCGGAGGATTATGCTTCGCCCCGATTGATTGGCGTGTCCAACCCAAGGGTGAAACAGCCGGGGGTAACGCAATGAATCGCCGCCAGTTTCTTGGAGCGCCGCCCTCCTAGCGGTCCCCGCGGCCCTGCGCCCAGGCCTTGCGCAGGAAGGCCTGTTCCGGACAAAATTTCCCCATCAGCCCCCGGATCGGACTGCACGACCTCGCGCCCGCCCCCGACGGCGCGGTCTGGTTCACGGCGCAGGGCAAGGGCATGCTGGGCAGGCTCGATCCCAGGGACGGCTCGTTTCGGACCGTCAGCCTCGGCCAGGGGCGCCGCCCCGCACGGCGTGACGATCGGACCCGACGGGGCGCCATGGATCACCAAGGGCGGCCAGAACGCGATCGCGCGGGTCGATCCTTCCGACCTCAAGGTCACGTTGTTCCGCTTGCCCGAAAAATTCGCCTACGCCAATCTCAACATCGGCGTGTTCGATAAGGCCGGCACCTACTGGTTCACCGGCCAGTCCGGCTATTTCGGCCGGCTTGCGCCCAAGTCCGGCGAGATGACCGTGTTCAAGGCGCCGAGGGGCGTTGGTCCTTACGGCATCACGGTCACGCCCAAGGGCGATGTCTGGTACGCCTCGCTCGCCGGCAGCTACATCGCGAAGATCGACCTGGCGACCGGCAATGCCGGTGTGGTCGAGCCGCCGACGCCGAACCAGGGATCGCGGCGCGTCTGTCGGACTCGAAGAGCCGGATCTGGGTCAGCGAATGGAACAGCGGCCATGTCTCGATGCACGATCCCGCGGATAGCTCCTGGAAGACCTGGAAGCTGCCGGGAGAGCGTCCACGCGCCTATGCGGTCTATGTCGACGACAAGGACAAGGTCTGGCTCACCGACTTCTCGGCCAACGCCATCGTGCGCTTCGACCCGGCCACCGAACGGTTCAGCGTGTTCGCCAGCGACAAGCCGAATGCCAATGTCCGCCAGCTCGACGGCCGGCCCGGCGAGCTCTGGGGTTGCGAATCCGGCAACGACCGGGTGGTCATGATCCAGACGATCGCCTAAACAAGCGCTCCCAAAAGGAACGCGAACACAATGGCGAAAAAGACCCTCCAGCTCGGCCGCGCGGTCGAATGGCCGCACACGCCGGAAGAAGCCCAGCTCGACCGCGTGCCCAATCCGCAAGGAGGGACCGATTATCTGGTCCGCTTTACCGTGCCGGAATTCACCTCGCTCTGCCCGGTGACCGGCCAGCCCGATTTCGCCCATCTGATGATCGACTACGCGCCCGGCCAATGGCTGCTGGAGTCGAAATCGCTCAAACTCTACATCGCAAGCTTCCGCAACCACGGCGCCTTCCACGAGGACTGCACCGTGATGATCGGCAAGCGCATTGCCGCCGAGATCAAGCCGAAATGGCTTCGCATCGGCGGCTATTGGTACCCGCGCGGCGGCATCCCGATCGACGTGTTCTGGCAGACCGGCCGCGTGCCGAAGGGCCTGTGGGTGCCCGAACAGGGCGTCGCGCCCTATCGCGGCCGGGGCTAGTTGGAGACCAATGACGATGACATCGATATCCGCGAAATTCCGTGGCGTTGCCTTGAAGTTTGCCCTCGGCCTTCTCAGCATCCTGTGGTTCACCGGCGCGTCCCACGCGGCCGACGTCCGCGTGATGATTTCGGGCGGACTGACGGCGGCCTATCAGGCGCTCGTGCCTGAGTTCGAGAAGGCCACCGGCAACAAGGTGCTGACCGCCTACGGGCCGTCGATGGGCACCACCACCAATGCGATTCCGGTCCGCCTCGAGCGCGGCGAACCGGCGGACGTGCTGATCATGGTGGGCTACGCGCTGACTGATCTCGTCAACAAGGGCAAGGTCGTGGCCGGCAGCCAGGTCGACCTGACACGGTCGCCGATCGGGGTCGCCGTGAAGTCGGGCGCGCCGAAGCCAGACATCAGTTCGGTGGGCGCGGTCAAGCAGGCGCTCCTGGCTGCGAAGACGATCGCCTATTCCGACAGCGCCAGCGGCGTCTACGTCTCGACCGAGATGTTCGACAAGCTCGGAATCACTGAGGCCATGAAGGACAAGGCGCGAAAGATTCCGGCAACTCCGGTCGGCGAGATTGTCGCGCATGGCGAAGCCGAGCTCGGCTTCCAGCAGATCAGCGAACTGAAGCCCGTGAAGGGCATCGACATCGTTGGCGCCCTGCCGAAGGAAATTCAGCAGATCACGATCTTCTCGGCCGGGATCGCCACCGTCTCGAAAGAACAAGAGGCCGGCCGGGCACTCATCAAATTCCTCGCCTCCCCCGCGGCGCGCGACGCGATCATCGCGAGCGGCATGGAGCCGATCTCGGCTGACGGAGCGAAATAGCGACTACGGAAGCGGCAGCGACTACGGCACGACCAAGACCGGAACGCTGCCGTTGACGAGAACTTTGGATGTCTGACTTCCCAGAAACAGCTTCCTGAGGCCGCGCCGCCCATGAGAGGCCATGACGATCAAGTCGCAGCCTCTGGACTTTGCCGTTTCGACAATCGCGGTGGCTGGGTGCGCATTCGGGACGTGCAGGAGTTCTACTGACAGCCCGATCCGCTCTGCCATGGCTCGCGCTTGATCGAGCACTTTGCCTGCGTGTTGCTTGCAGGCAGCGTCAAAATGATCAATCTCTTCCTGCGAAGGAATCCATCCTGAATCGTGTCCGCCGCCATAATCGATCGGCTGCGGTTCAGTCACGGTGACGATTGTCGCTTTGGCATTCAAGGCCTTTGCCAGAGCAATTCCATGCTCAACGCCTTTTCTTGCGACATCCGAACCATCGGTGCTCAAGAGGATACTGGCGTACATTCGGTGGCTCCCTTGCTGATTGTCCCGCAAGTGATGCCTCCGAATATGGTCCGATCCCAGCCTCCGGTCTATTCGCTTTTATCTCAATCTCAATATCTAGGCCCATCGCGCAGCAACGCGTTACGCCACCTCACGCACTCTGGTGATGAAGCTGTCCACCTCGCCCGTGAGCGAGGTCGACTGGCTCGACAGGTCGGCGGCCGCCTTCAGCACGCCGGACGCCGCGCGGCCGGTCTCGTTCGCGGCTGACGAGACAGTTGCGATGTTGCGGGTCACGGTCGAGGTCGCTTCGGCCGTGTGCTGCACGGTGTTGGCGATCTCGGCGGTCGCCTTGTTCTGCTCTTCGATCGCGGCGGCGATGACACGGTTGATGCTCGAGACTTCCTCGATGGTCTTGACGATGCCGTCGATCGCGGAGACCGCCTTCTGCGTCGCACCCTGGATCTCCGTGATCTGGGTGCTGATCTCCTCCGTGGCCTTTGCCGTCTGCGAGGCGAGGTTCTTCACCTCGCTTGCGACCACCGCAAAACCGCGCCCGGATTCGCCGGCGCGCGCCGCCTCGATCGTCGCATTGAGCGCCAACAGATTGGTCTGGCCCGCGATCGAGGAGATGAGGCCGATGACCTCGCCGATGCGGTCGGCGCCGTCGGCGAGCGCGCGCATGGTGCTATCGGTCTCCCTGACGGTGACGACCGCATGCTCGGTGGCGCGGCTCGCCTGCTCGACCTGGCGGTTGATCTCGCGGATCGAGGCATTGAGCTCCTCGGCCGCGGCCGCAACCGTCTGCACGCCGCCGCCGACCTGGTCGGCCAGCGTCGAGGCCGAGCCGGCCTGAGCCTGGGCTTCAGCCGCCGTGCCCGACATCGAGCGCGCCGTCGTCTCCAGCTCGCCTGACGCGCTCGACAATGTCTGCACCATCTGGCCGATCCGGCTTTCGAACTGGCGCACGATGCCCGAGAGCTCGGTCGCGCGCTTCTCCTTGTCGGCGCGCTCGGCCGCCTGATCGCCCGAGAGACGCTCGGCGTTGATCATGGCGTCCTTGAACACCTGCAAGGCCGACGCCATGCGGCCGATCTCGTCGTTGCGGTCGAGGCCCGGCACGTCGTTGGCGAAATCATGGTCGGCAAAGCGCGTCATAACGCCGGTGATCGCGGTCAGCGGACGGATCACGCGGTTGCGCATCAGCATCAGGCCGCCGATCATCAGCGCCAGCGAGGCCGGCACCAGGAGACCGAACAGGATCAGGCTGAAGCGGGCGCGCGAGGCGCCCTCCTCGGCCCGAGAAATCATGTTGGCGAGCGCGGTCTGCGTGACGATGACAACGTTGTTGGCGCCAACCAGCTGACGATCGCGGTAGTCGATGCCGGCAACGCCGGCGGGCTCACCGGCGAGCAGCTTGGTCGCGATCGCATTGCGTTCGTCGCTGAGCGCGCCGGAGATTTCCGGCTCGGCGGTCCGGATCGCCTGCAACAGCTCGGGCGAGGCCACATTCGGGGCGAGGTCGCGCACCGCCAGCCAGGACTGCTGGATGCGGCCGCGCAGATCGGCGAACGTGACGCCGTCGGCCGCGGTCCAGGTCTTGTTGGCCAGGATCGAGGAGAACTGGACGAGAATGGTCTGGCCGGCGTTGGCGCGGGCCTGCCAGGCGGCCTGCTTGGCGATCAGGAGGCGATCGACCACGGGGTCGATCAGCGTCATCGCGTTGTCGACATGGGCGGTGACGTCGCCGATCGCATCCATGAAGCCGTCGCTGATCTTGGCCCAGCTCGGCTGCAGGCTCGCTTCACGCGCGCCCTTCTCCTGCTTCAACGCAGTGATCGCGCGCGGCCGCAGCTCCTCGAGCTGCGCCCAGATACCGCGGAGCTTGTCGAGCTTCTCGTTGAGACCGGGCGCATCGACCGAGGCGAGGCTCTGCAAGGCCTGCGCGTAATTCTTCTGCACGGTGGCGCGCTGCTCGGCGAGGCTGCTCATGACGCTGTCGGGCGCGGGCGCGGCGGAGGCCAGATAGCTCAGCGTGTCACCGCGCTCCAGGCGAAAGATCACCAGCGTGTTGGTCAGGTCGCGGCTCGCAATCGTGAGCGAGACGATGCGGTTGCTGTCCGAATAGCGCGTCACCGCCAGCTTCAGCGCATAAGCGCAGATGACGACAAGGATGAGACCGAGAGACCCAACCACCGCCCCGAGAATGCGGGCGACCGAGCGCTGCTTTTGCATCGACTGATCCATAGATGTTGCCGCCGGCTAGCGGTTTGGGCGCCACTCTACGGAGCGAACGGTGAGATTTGGCTTAAGATTGAAGGGATTTGGCCACCGCCACCCCACGGGAAAATACGGGGATTGGTAGCGAAATACTGACCTCAGGCCCGCGCGTCGGACGGTGCCCGCGGCTTGAGCAGCGCAGCGCAGGCAAGGCCCAGCAGCACCATGAGCATGGCACTCGCGACCAGGGTCGGCGCCTTGCCGGTGTGCGCTAGCCCGAACCCGTAGGCGAGCGGACCGACTGTCTGGCCCATGAAGAAGAAGAACGAGTGCAGCGACATCGCCGTCGCCCGCGCCTCGACCGACAGCTCGCTCGCGAATACCTGCAGGCAGCCATGGATCATGTAGAAGCCCCAGCCCATCAGCAGCATGATGGCGAATTGGACCTTCCAGCCGGGGCCAACGGAGAGCGCGGCGAGTTGGAGCGCGACGAGGCTCGCGCCTGCGATCATCATACCCTTGACGCCCAGTCGCGGCAGGAAGCGCGAGACGGTGAACGTGTAGAAGAGACCGCCGACCGCGAACCCCGCGATCACGATGCCCGCGATCGACAGCGAGGTCTCGCCGAGATCGAACAACAAGGCAGCGATGAAGGGAAACAGGCCGAACACGCAGCAGCCCTCGACGAACACGGCAGAATAGCAATAGCGCGCGTTGGGATTGGCGAGGATGGTGCGATAGCCCTGCCGCAAGGTCTTCAGGTCGCTCTTCGGCGGCGCTGTCAGGGCGGCGCCGCGAAAGCCCGCCGCGACCGCGACGGCCGCGATCAGCCCGAGCGCACCGATGATCACGAGCACGCCGCGCCAGCCGACGAGATCGCCGATGATGCCCGAGGCGGTCGCGCCGAGCAGATTACCGGTCATCGAACCCGCCAGCGTGCGCCCGATCGCTACCTGTCGCTTCGCCGGCGCGACGAGGTCGGCGGTGAGGCCGAGCGCAACCGGAAACACCCCACCCGAGGCGATGCCGGCGAGCATGCGGCTCGCGAACAGTCCCGAGAACGAGGTTGAGAGCGCGCCCAGGATGCAGGCGACGCCGAGCAGCGCCAGGCACAACGTCATCAGCCGCGCCTTGCCGAACAAATCGGCCGCCGCGCCGACGATCGGCTGGATCAGCGCGTAGATCAGGGCATAGCCGGCCGCGATGCTCGCCGCCGTCGTGATGCTGATCGAAAATTCCTCCGCGACATGCGGCAGCACCGGATCGAGCGCACGCGTGGACAACGCCGCCGAAAAGCTCGCGAGCGCGATGATATTGATCGCAGGCGGAAACTTCTGGTCGGACGACGGCCTGGCGACGGGCTCGTGCATCAGCGCGCTTGGCCCTTGGCTACCGCGTCAAAGGCCATCAACGTGCGAATGAGCCCTTCGAACTCGCGCAACGGCACCATGTTGGGGCCGTCGGAAGGCGCGCGATCCGGATCGGGGTGAGTCTCGATAAAGACACCGGCGACGCCGACAGCGACGGCCGCGCGCGCCAGCACCGGAACGAATTCGCGTTCGCCGCCGGAGGACGCACCCTTCCCGCCCGGCTGCTGCACCGAATGGGTCGCGTCGAAAATCACGGGCGCACCGGTCGTGCGCGCCATGATCGGCAGCGCGCGCATGTCCGACACCAGGGTATTGTAGCCGAAGGAGGCGCCGCGCTCGGTGACGAGCACGTTGGGATTGTTGGCGCTGGTGATCTTGGCGACGACATTCGTCATGTCCCAGGGCGCGAGGAATTGCCCCTTCTTGACGTTGACGACCTTGCCGGTTGCGGCCGCGGCCAACAGCAGATCGGTCTGCCGGCACAGGAAGGCCGGGATCTGCAGAACGTCGACGGCCTGCGCGACGTCGGCGCATTGCGCGGCATCGTGCACGTCGGTCAGCACGGGCAGACCGAGCGATGACCGGATCTCGGCGAAGATCGGCAGCGACTGCGCCAAGCCGAGGCCGCGTTCCGCCGAGGCGCTGGTGCGGTTGGCCTTGTCGAAGGAGGTCTTGTAGACGAGGCCGATCTTCAGCCGCGCGGCGATCTCCTTCAGCGCGGAGGCGACCTCCAGCGCATGCTGACGGCTTTCGAGCTGGCAGGGTCCTGCAATGATCGAGATCGGCAGATCGTTGCCAAACTTGACCGTGCCGACGCTGACGACCGGGGCCGCGGATGATGAAGAGCTCAAGGCCAATTCCCTCGTTTCGCCGCGACCATAGCGGTGATGAGGGGCCGATCAACCCCATTCGGCCCGGGCTATCAGAATATCAGGGTTGCGCGAGAGGTCCCCGTCGCAACCCATGCCGGACAGGCGCTATTTCACCGATGAGAAGGCGGTCGGGGTCAGGAGCTGGCTGACGATGTTGCCGACGATCTGGCCGTCCGCTTCGCTCTCGGCGCGTGCTTTCATCCAGTCCGGGTCGGTCATGAACTTCCCCCACTTCGCCTCGCGATCGGCAAGCGACTCCCAGGCCAGGAAATAGGTCAGCTCCTGGTTGGATTCACCGATCAGCGTCGTGAAGAAGCCGGCCTGGCGGATGCCGTGCTTCTCCCACAGCTTCAGCGTTGCGGTCTCGAACCGCTTCAACAGCGCCGGCAGGCGGCCGGGCACGCAGCGATAGACGCGCATCTCGTAGATCATCGTTGTTTTCCTCCCTGAACAGGTGCGGAGGTTATAACAATCGGCCTTGATGCTGTCTTGAGCCCTGCCCGACCGCCCCCGCGGCGTTTCGCGCATGGCTGGATCATTTCCCGCAATGCTGCCGCAATGATCGGGCCGCTAAAAGGGCTCAATGCGGTTGAGGTGCCGGACCATGCGGATTTTGCTCGTCGAGGATGAGGCGGAGATGGCCACAGCGCTTTCGTCGGCGCTCAGGCGCTACGACATGGTGGTGGATCACGCCCCCACGCTTGCGGACGCGGAGGAAGCGATTTCCGCCGACGTCCATGCCGCCGTCCTGCTCGACCGCCAGCTTCCCGACGGCGACGGCCTCGCCCTGATCCCCAAGCTTCGCGCGCGCGCCGACGGCGTGCCCATCATCGTCCTGACCGCGCGCGGCGAGCTCGCCGACCGCATCGCCGGGCTCGACAGTGGCGCCGACGATTATCTCGCCAAGCCGTTCGCGGTCGAGGAGCTATTGGCGCGACTGCGTGCCGTGCTGCGGCGGCCCGCGGGCCTGTCTCCGGACGTCATCCGCGCCGGACGCCTCGCCTTCGATGTCGGCCATCGCGAGGCCAGCATCGACGGCCAGCCGTTCGAGCTGCCACGCCGCGAGCTGCTGGTGCTCGAAGCCCTGATCCGCCGGATGGGCCGCACGGTGCTGCGCGCGGCACTCGAAGAGGCCGTCTACAATTTCGACGACGAGATCCAATCGAATGCGCTGGACACGCATGTCTCGCGGCTGCGCCGCAAGCTCGCTGATGCCGATGCCGGCGTGGAGATCCACGGCATTCGCGGCGTCGGTTATCTCCTCAAGAAGCTGCCATGAGCAGGCACGACGATCCCTATTGCCTGCGCTCGCGACTGAGCTGGCGCCTGCTCGCGCTCCAGGCCGCGCTGTTGCTGGCGCTGGTTGCCGTTGTCGTCGGTGCGCTCTGCGCCTCAGGCTTCGTGCTCGCGGAGCGCGACGAGGATCGCGTCATCGATGTCGTGCAGCGCGCGCTCGCGCGTAACGCGGACGGCGAGCCTACCCTGCGGTCGACGCCCGATTTGAAACAATTGCGTGCCGAAACACCGGACCTCTGGTTTCTGGTCCGCGACCGGCAAGGACATTCGCTCGCGGAAGGCGCCGTTCCGGCGGAATTCGCAGCGATCGGCGGCGGCCTCGACCAGATCAGCCAGGCACGGCTCGGCTGGCAGATGTTCGAAGACGATCCCCGCAAGCCGGCGGCGCGGCTGAAGCGCGTCGACACCGATGCCGGCAATGTGCAGATCATCACCGCGACACAAGGCCGACTGACCGGCGCCAAGGCACTGCTCATGACCTCGCTGGCGTTTCTCGGCATCGCCCTGCCCGGCTTGCTCGTGATGGGCACCGCGACCTTCATCGCGACGCCGATGATCGTGCAGCGCGCGTTCAGGGGATTAGATGCCACCGCGAATCAGGCCCGGCGCATCGACATCCATCAGCGCGGTGCGCGGCTGTCGGTGGAGAGAATTCCGCTGGAGGTCGTGCCGCTGGTCACCGCGGTCAACGACGCGCTGGCGCGGCTCGACCAGGGCTATGCCCGTCACAAGCGCTTTGTTGCGGATGCCGCGCACGAACTGCGCACGCCGATCGCGATTCTGAACACGCGACTGGAATCGCTCCCCTCCGGTCCGGACAAGACCCGGCTGCTGGAGGATGCCGCGCGGCTGGCGACGCTTGCAGAGCAATTGCTCGACATCCAGCGGCTCGACCGCTGCGATCATCCCTTCTCGCGCGTCGACCTCGTCGCGATCGCGCAAAGCGCGGCCGCCGACCTCGCCCCGCTCGCGATCGCTGCGGGCTACGAGCTGGCGCTCGATGCGCTCGCGACATCGATCGAAACGATCGGCGACGCCGCCGCGCTGGAGCGCGCGCTGACCAATCTCGTGCAAAATGCGATCCAGCACGGCCCTCGTCGCGGCACAATCGGTATTCGCGTGAGCAAGCCTGCAAGCATCGAAGTCACCGACGAAGGCACAGGCATTCCCGCTGATCAACGCGAGCAGATCTTCGAGCCGTTCTACCGGCTCACACCGCTCGATCGCGGCGCCGGCCTCGGCCTCAACATGGTGCGCGAGATCGTGCTTCTGCATGGCGGGCAGGTCTCGGTCACCGACAACGCGGACGGCGGTACCTGCTTCAGAATGACGCTGCGGCCAAGCCCGCAGATTTGATTCAATCCGCGTTTGCAGCTTACTGCGCAATGCTGTCGCAATCTGCTCCCGCGACAGTGCACCCGCCTCACCTCTGATCCCACGAGGTGCCATCGAGATGCCGGAGTGCGCATGCCCAACGATTTCCTGTCCTTCTTCCTGTCCTGGATGTCTTCGCCGCGTCGGGTCGGCGCCATCGCACCATCGGGCGCCGCGCTCGCCGATCTCATCACGCGCGAGATCACCGAGAAGACCGGCCCGATCCTCGAGCTCGGTCCCGGCACCGGTGCGTTCACCTACAAGCTCCTGAAGCGCGGCGTCAGGCCACAAGATCTCACGCTGATCGAATACGGCTCGGACTTCATGAAGCTCTTGCAAATGCGCTTCCCCGGGGCGCGCGTGCTGTGGATGGATGCTGCACGGCTCGCGACGGAGCGGCTCTATGATGGTGCGCCCGTCGGCGCGGTCGTGAGCGGCCTGCCGTTGCTGAACATGTCGACGCGCAAGGTCGTCTCGATCCTCGGTGGCGCGTTCAGCTATGTCCGACCCGGCGGCGCCTTCTACCAGTTCACCTATGGCATGAGCTGCCCGATCCCGCGGCCGGTGCTCGATCGTCTCGGCCTGCGCGCAACGCTGGTGGATCGCGCCTTCCTGAACGTGCCGCCGGCCGCCGTCTACAAACTGACGCGGCGGCCGCAGATGACGCTCATCGCGGGATCGGTTGCGCCTGGCGCGTCAGTGCCGATCGCTCGCGAGGCAATGCATCGCGAACACGACTTCACCGCCTCGTCTTGAGGAATCAGACCAACCGGCTCTGCACCATCGCCGCCTGGATGAACGAGGCGAACAGCGGGTGCGGCTCGAACGGCCGCGACTTCAGCTCGGGGTGGAACTGGACGCCGATGAACCAGGGGTGATCCTCGTACTCGACGATCTCCGGCAACACGCCGTCGGGCGAGAGGCCGGAGAATTTCAGGCCGTGCTGCTCGAGGCGGTCCTTGTAGGCAGTGTTGACCTCGTAGCGATGGCGGTGGCGTTCCGAAATCTCGGTCGCGCCGCCATAGACCTGCGAGACGCGGCTGCCGCGATTGAGCGCAGCGGGATAAGCGCCAAGCCGCATCGTGCCACCGAGATCACCGGCCTGCGAGCGCTTCTCGAGCTCGTTACCGCGCAGCCATTCCGTCATCAAGCCAACCAAGGGTTCCTTGGTCGGACCGAACTCGGTGGAGTTGGCTCCCTCGATGCCGACGAGATTTCGCGCGGCCTCAATGACAGCCATTTGCATGCCGAAGCAGATGCCGAAATACGGCACGTCGCGCTCGCGCGCGAACTGCGCCGCCTTGATCTTGCCTTCCGCGCCGCGCTGACCGAAGCCGCCCGGCACCAGGATGCCGTTGACGTGCTCGAGGAACGGCGCCGGGTCTTCCTTCTCGAAGATCTCGCTCTCGATCCAGTCGAGATTGACCTTCACTTTGTTGGCGATGCCGCCGTGCGAGAGCGCCTCGATCAGCGACTTATACGCATCCTTCATGCCGGTGTATTTGCCGACGATGGCGATGGTGACATCGCCCTCGGGATTACGGATGCGCTCGTTGATCTGGTGCCAGCTCTTGAGCACAGGCGGGATGCGCGATTCGATGCCGAAGGCGGCGAGCACTTCGTCGTCGAGGCCAGCCGCGTGATAGGCTTCGGGCACGGCATAGATGCTGTCGGCGTCGCGCGCCTCGATCACGGCGCTCTCGCGCACGTTACAGAACAGGCCGAGCTTGCGCCGCTCTTCCTTTGGAATCTCGCGATCGGTGCGGCAGAGCAGGATGTCCGGCTGGATGCCGATCGAACGCAGCTCCTTTACCGAGTGCTGCGTCGGCTTCGTCTTCAGCTCTCCCGCGCTCGGGATGTACGGCAGCAGCGTGAGGTGAATGTAGATGGCGTGATCGCGCGGCAGCTCGTTCTTGAGCTGACGGATCGCCTCGAAGAACGGCAGGCCCTCGATGTCGCCGACGGTGCCGCCGATCTCGACCAGCACGAAGTCGTAATCGTCATTGCCGGAGAGGACGAATTCCTTGATCGCGTTGGTGACGTGCGGCACCACCTGGATGGTCGCGCCGAGATAATCGCCGCGGCGTTCCTTCGAGATGATGTCCTGGTAGATGCGCCCCGTCGTGATGTTGTCCTGCTTCGTCGCAGGCCGCCCGGTGAAGCGCTCGTAGTGACCGAGATCGAGATCGGTCTCCGCGCCGTCATCGGTCACGAACACTTCGCCGTGCTGATACGGCGACATCGTTCCGGGATCGAGGTTGAGATAGGGGTCGAGCTTGCGGAGGCGGACCTTGTAGCCCCGGGCCTGCAGCAGGGCACCGAGTGCCGCTGAAGCCAAACCCTTGCCGAGCGAAGAAACCACGCCGCCGGTGATGAATATGTACCGCGCCATGGGACCTAACCTCTAATCCCTCGAATCCGATTCGCCAAAGCGATTCGTATTCCGCCCCAAAAAATCTGCGAGCCTGTGGGTGAGCCAAAACTAAGAGTGGTGACAGAGCCTTGATGGGGATTGTTGATGCAGGAAGGTAGCCTCCGCCCTGCATGGCCCCCCTGCTTTATTGCGAGCGAGGCACCTGCGGGCCGCTCGGCGCTGCCGGGGCCTGCTGCTGCTCGTCCGCCTTCTTCAGCGTATCCAGAATGCCGCCCGAGGTTGGCGGGGTGATCGGCCCACCGCCGGCCGGCTGGGTCTGCGACGCCGGTGCGCCAATGATCGAGGATGGCGCACGATTGTAGCCGGCGTACCAGGACAGGAACAGGCTGGTCAGGAAGAAGCCGGCAGCCAGGATCGCGGTGGTGCGCGACAAAAGATTCGCAGTGCCGCGGCTCGACATGAAGCCCGCGCCGCCGCCCATACCGAGGCCGCCGCCTTCCGACTTCTGGAGCAGCACAGCACCGATCATGACGGCAACGATCATGAGGTGGATGACGATGACAACAGTCTGCATGGTATCCTTCCGTCACAAGCCGACAGCGCCGAGACGGCGGCCGATCGCGCTTCGCGGGTTTTCCTGAAGTTGCGCGGTGTTACACGATCGGAAACGGCATTTCCACCCCCGATCGGCCACGGCCCGCGCTTTACCTTTAGCTAAGGGCAGCCCTTGGCGATCGCAAGGAAATCGGCCGCTTTCAGGCTGGCGCCGCCGATCAGCGCGCCGTTGACGTTTTTGACCGCCATCAGCTCGGCCGCGTTCGACGGCTTGACCGAGCCGCCATAAAGAAGCCGTATCGCCGCCCCATCCGCCTTGAACCGGGAGGTCAGGAGTTCCCGGATAAAGCCATGAATCTGCTCGACATCCTGGGAGGTGGGGGTCAGGCCGGTGCCGATCGCCCAAACCGGCTCATAGGCCACGACCAGATTGGCGGCCGTGGAGCCCTCCGGGAGCGAGCCGTGGAGCTGGCCGCGGAGGATGTCCAGGGTTTGGCCGGCATCGCGCTGGGCCTGCGTCTCGCCGATGCAGACGATCGCGACCGCTCCTGCCCGCCAGGCAGCTTCCGCCTTGTGCCGGATCAGCGCATCGCCCTCGCCGTGGTCGGCGCGGCGCTCGGAATGGCCGACGATGATGGCGGTCGCACCCGCGTCCACCAGCATTTCGGCCGCGACATCGCCGGTATGGGCGCCGGAGGGCTTGGGATGGCAATCCTGTGCGCCCACGCCGACCGCTTTGCCGCGCGCCTTGTCGGAAAAGGCCGCAATCAGGGTCGCCGGCGGGCAGACCAGCAGATCGGCCTTGCCGGCCACCTCTGCCGCGCCATTGAGCATGGCGTCGAATTCGGCGGCCGCGGCCTTGAGGCCGTTCATTTTCCAGTTGCCGGCGATCAGCGGTCGGATGGCGTCGGTCATGTCATTTTCCAGCAAAATGAGGTTTGTGCATGCGCTAGCAGAGGAGCCGCTACAGTTCCAGAGACCAGGGGCCTTTAACCGCAGCTTCGAAGGGCTGCCTGACCTGAGGTTGCGGGGGGAAAGCCGCCACTTTATGATGGCATATCAATTTGGTGACGCGCTTCTGCGGAATCTGCATTAAGACGCGCTCCCGTTCCCCTCCTTTCAGACAAGTTGGACCAAATGCTTCGAGGAATGCGCAAGGCCTCATCAAACTGGGTCGGCAAGACCATTATGGCCGTCGTGATGGGCGTGTTGATCATCAGCTTCGGCGTTTGGGGTATTGCCGACATCTTCCGCGGCTTCGGGCAGTCCACGGTGGCCAAGGTCGGCCACACCGAGATTTCGCTGAACGAGTTCCGCCAGATCTACACCGACCGCCTCCAGCAGATCGGCCGCCAGTTCGGCCGCCCGCTGACGCCGGAACAGGCGCGCGCGTTCGGCCTTGATCGCCAGGTGCTGCAGCAGGCGATCGCGGAAGCCGCCCTCGATGAAAACGCGCGCCGGCTCGGGCTCGGTCAGTCCGACGACCAGATCCGCGAGCTCATCATGAACGACCCGAACTTCAAGGGCGTCGACGGCAAGTTCGATGCGAACCGCTTCCAGAGCCTGATCCGCAATTTCGGCTACACCGAGCAGCGCTACGTCGCCGAGCAGCGCAAAGTGGCGCTGCGTCGGCAGATCACCGGCACGATCGGTGCAGGCCTTGAGCCGCCGAAAGCCATGCTCGACGTCGCGACGCGCTTCCAGAACGAGCAGCGCGCCATCGAGTTCGTCAGGCTCGACACGGCACAGGCAGGCACCATCGAGGCGCCCTCGCCCGAGGCGCTCGCCGCCTATTTCGAGGACCACAAGGTCCAGTTCCGGGCGCCCGAATTTCGCAAGATCGTCTTCGCTGTGATCTCACCTGAAGAGATCGCCAAGTGGAGCGACGTCTCCGATGACGACGCGAAGAAGCTGTTCGATCAGCGCAAGGACCAGCTCTCCACACCGGAGAAGCGCCAGATCCACCAGATCGTGTTCCCGAACGTTGCCGATGCACAGGCCGCGCGCGAGCGCCTTGCCGGCGGGCTCTCCTTCGAGGACCTCGGCAAGGAGCGCGGACTGAGCGCCACCGACGTCGATCTGGGGCTCGTGACCAAATCCGCACTCGAATCCTCCGTTGGCGATGCCGCCTTTGCGCTTCCTGCAGGCGAGATCAGCCAGCCGATCCAGGGCCGTCTCGGCGTCTCGATCGTCAAGGTCGACAAGATCGAGCCGGGCGCCGAGGCCGATTACGCCAAGTTTGCCGGCGACGTGAAGCGCCAGATTGCGACCGAGCGTGCGCGCGTCAAGGTCGGCGAGCTCCGCGACAAGATGGAAGACGAGCGGGGTGCCGGCACCAGCGTCGCCGATGCCGCGCTGAAGCTCGGGCTCACCGCCGTGACCATCGATGCCGTCGACCGCTCGGGCCGCGCGCCGAACGGGCAGACCGTCGCCAACATCCCGCAGGGCCTCGATGTGGTGTCGCAGGCCTTCAACAGCGACGTCGGCGTCGACAACGACCCGATCTCGTTCAAGGGCGGCTATGTCTGGTACGACGTAATCGCCATCACGCCGTCGCGCGACCGCAACCTCGACGAGGTTCGCGACCAGGTCGAGGCGCGCTGGCGCCAGGACCAGATCGCCACCAAGCTGAAGGCCAAGGCGACCGAGATGGTGCAGAAGCTCGAACAGGGCGGCAAGCTCGCTGACGAGGCGGCTGCGATCAACGCCAAGGTCGAGACCGCCAGCGGGTTCAAGCGCGATGATCAGCCAGCCGGCGTGCCCGCGAACATCGTCGCGGCCGCTTTCCGTACCGCCAAGGACGGCGTCGGACAGGCGCCCGTGACCGGCGGCAGCGAAGTCATCGTCTACCGCGTCACCGACATCGTCGATCCCGCGGCCGACGCCGCCTCCGACGCCGTCAAGAAGCTGAAGGACGGCATCGACCGGTCGCTGACCGACGAGCAGGTTGCCTCCTACGTCAACAAGCTTCAAACCGACATCGGGACCAGCATTAATCAGGCCGCCTTCGCGCAGGTGACCGGCGCGAACCAGTGAGTTGAAAGCACGCGATGGACGACCTGAAATCGATCATTGGAAAAGTGGCGACCGGCGCCAGCCTGTCGCGTGACGAGGCCGCTTCCGCCTTCGACGCCGTGATGTCCGGCGAGGCCACGCCCTCGCAGATGGGCGGCTTGTTGATGGCGCTACGCGTGCGCGGCGAGACCGTGGATGAGATCACCGGCGCGGTCACGGCGATGCGCTCGAAGATGCTCACGGTCGACGCGCCTGCGGACGCCGTCGACATCGTCGGCACCGGCGGCGACGGCTCCGGCTCGGTCAACGTCTCGACCTGCGCGTCGTTCATCGTCTCGGGCACTGGCCTGCCGGTCGCCAAGCATGGCAACCGCGCGCTGTCCTCGCGCTCGGGCGCCGCCGACGTGCTGGCCTCGCTCGGCGTGAAGATCGACCTCAAGCCTGAGCAGGTCGGGCGCTGCGTGCGCGAATGCGGCATCGGCTTCATGTTCGCGCCGGCCCATCATCCCGCGATGAAAAACGTCGGTCCGACCCGGGTTGAGCTCGCCACCCGCACGATCTTCAATCTGCTCGGACCGCTGTCCAACCCGGCCGGCGTGAAGCGGCAGATGGTCGGCGTGTTCTCGCGGCAATGGGTGCAGCCGCTGGCGCAGGTGCTGAAGAATCTCGGCTCCGAATCCGCCTGGGTGGTGCACGGCTCCGACGGACTGGACGAGATCACCCTCACCGGCCCGACCTTCGTCTCCGCGCTCCACAATGGCGAGATCCGGAATTTCGAGGTGACGCCCGAAGACGCCGGTCTGCCGCGCTGCGAGCCCGGTGCACTCAGAGGCGGCGATGCCGACGCCAATGCGATCGCGCTGCAAAGCGTGCTCGACGGCAAGCCGAGCGCCTATCGCGATGTCGCGCTGATGAACGCCGCCGCCGCGCTCATCGTCGCCGGCCGCGCCAAGGACCTCAAGGAGGGCGTCGCGATCGGTGCGAAATCACTCGACAGCGGCGCGGCGAGCGCGCGGCTGAAGCATCTGATCGCGGTCTCGAACAGCTGAGCCTGTCATGTCTGATATCCTGACCAAGATCGAAGCCTACAAGCGCGAGGAGATTGCGGCGGCCAAGCGCGCGCAGCCGCTCGCGGCAGTGGAGGCAAAGGCCAAGGCGCAAGGCGCACCCCGCGGCTTCGTGCGCGCGATCAGGGCCAAGCACGCCGATGGCGAGTATGCGCTGATCGCCGAGGTGAAGAAGGCCTCACCGTCCAAGGGGCTGATCCGCGCCGATTTCGATCCGCCTGATCTCGCCAAGGCCTATGAGGCGGGCGGCGCGGCTTGCCTGTCGGTGCTGACCGACACCCCCTCGTTCCAGGGCCATCTCGACTTCATGGTGGCGGCGCGCGCGGCGACCTCGCTGCCGGTGCTGCGCAAGGACTTTCTGTTCGACACCTATCAGGTTGTCGAGGCGCGCGCCCACGGCGCCGACTGCATTCTCATCATCATGGCCGCGCTCGATGACGCCACGGCCAAGGACCTCGAAGACGCAGCAATTGCCTATGGCATGGACGTGCTGATCGAGATCCACGATCGCGCCGAGCTCGACCGGGCGCTGAAGCTTCGCTCGCCGATGATCGGCGTCAACAACCGCAACTTACGCACCTTCGAGACCACGCTTGCGACCAGCGAGACGCTGGCGCCGCTGATTCCCGACGAGCGGCTGATGGTCGGCGAGAGCGGCATCTTCACGCCTGCCGACCTGGCTCGGCTCGAGCGCGTGGGCATGTCGACCTTCCTGGTCGGCGAGAGCCTGATGCGGCAGGCCGACGTCACCGCGGCGACGCGCACGCTGCTCGCGCGCGAGACCAAGGCCCGCGCCGCGGGCACGCGCTGATATGGCGCGCAAGCCGTCCAGGACTAGGCCGAACACTAGGCCGAAGACCAAGCCGTCGAACAAGGCGAGCCCTGCGCTCACCCATATCAGCGCCTCCGGCGAGGCGCGGATGGTCGACGTCTCGGACAAGGCCGCAACGGAGCGGCTCGCCGTCGCCGAAGGTCGCGTCGTCATGGAAAAGGCGACGCTCGACCTGATCGTCTCCGGTAATGCCAAGAAGGGCGACGTGCTCGGCACCGCGCGCATCGCCGGCATCATGGCGGCGAAACGCACCTCGGAGCTGATCCCGCTTTGTCATCCGCTTGCGCTGTCGAAAGTCACGGTCGACATCGAGCCCGATGCGAAACTGCCGGGATGCGTGGTGCGCGCCAGCGTCAAGGTGACCGGCCCCACAGGCGTCGAGATGGAAGCGCTGACGGCTGTTACAGTCGCGTGCCTCACCATCTACGACATGATCAAGGCGGTGGAGCGCGGCGTCCGTATCGAGGGCATCCAGCTCATCGAGAAGCTCGGCGGCAAGTCGGGCCACTACCGCGTCTGACCACGCTGCTACTTCAGCGACGAGCTGATCGAGCCGAATTTTGCGCTGAGCTTGCTGCCCATGCCGTTGACGACGGTGATGATGGCGAGCGCGATGCCCGCGGCGATCAGGCCGTATTCGATCGCGGTCGCGCCGGATTCGTCGGCCCAGAAATTCTGCAAAGCCTCTTTCATGATCGTGTCTCTCTGCGTCGTTGCGCGCGGTTCATCAGTCCGGTTTGCAAATCGCGCGCCAGTGCGGCAGCGAGGACCGTCAACACGTTAGATGGTTAAGCGCGGGTTACGTCGCCGCGACCGGCAAGAACTGACCGGCATCTCGATCGTCGCCGGCAAATCCTGCACGCCGCTCGTCATGCGCATCGATTGCATTTGTGTGTTGCGGTTTATGTCGCGTTAACCGCGCTTCCTAACGCCGCTTCCACATCGATCTCGTAAACCGACGGATGTTACGGGGGTCGTGGATTGACCCTGACGTGTGTACGGCAACGACGACATGATGACGAGATACGGCAGTCGCCTCCTTGACCAGGCCTTTGTCCGCAGCGGGCCGATCCGCTGGCTGGTGGTGGGCGGCACACTCCTGATCGCTGCGATCGCCATCGGTGCGGTGCTGATGGCGCAGAATTTCCGTGAGCGCGCACTACGCAACTCCGGCCGCGAGCTGGAGAACACCGTGCTGCTGCTCGCTCATCATTTCGATCAGCAATTGCAGGATTTCGCGGTCATCCAGAAGGATTTCGTCGGCCATGTGCGCGCGACCGGAATCACGACCGCGGAGGACTATCGCAAGCGCCTCGCCGGCCAGGACGTGCACCAGATGCTGCGTTCGAAGATCGAGGCGCTGCCCTACATGGGCGGCGTCAACATCATCGACGCCGACGGCAATGTGATCAACTCCTCGACCTCATGGCCGGCCCCGAAGGTCAACGTTGCCGACCGCGCCTATTTCCGCTCTTTCCGATACGATCCGCAGGCACCCGACGTGCTGATCGAACCGGTGCACAGCCGCATCTCCGGCGCCTGGACCATCCTGATCGTGCGCAAGGTCATGGGGCCGCACGGCGAGTTCATGGGTGTTGTCGGACGCGGCATCGAGCCGGCCAATTTCGAGAAGTTCTTCGGGTCCGTCGTGCTCGGCGAAGGCGCGACGATCTCGATGCTGCATCGGGACGGCACCTTGCTTGCCCGCTTCCCGCATTCCAGCGAGATGATGGGACACAATTTCAGGAACGGCACGTTCGAGCGGCAAAAGATTTTCGTGCTCGATCATTTCGCCGGACGCTTCGTTAGCCCGGTCGACGGCGAGGACCGGCTGGTCTCGGCGCGCGCCCTGCCCCACTTCCCGATCCTGATGATGGCGACGACCACGCGCGCGGCGGCGCTTGCCGACTGGCGCGAGCAGATCGGCATCCTGATTTCGGTCGCCGGCGCCTCTGCGCTCGCGATCGCCGGCGTGCTGATCGCGATCGTGCGCAAGCTCCTGGAGCAGCATCGCATGTCCCGGGAGCGGCTGACGCTGGAGAAGCAGCGCCTCGACCGCGCCGTCAACAACATGACCCAGGGCCTGCTGCTGTTCGACGCCTCGCAAAAGCTCGTGATCTGCAACCAGCGCTACATCGAGATGTACGGGTTGTCCGCCGAGATCGTGAAACCCGGCTACAGCTTCCGCGACATCATCCTGCACCGCAAGGCCACGGGTTCGTTCCCGGGCGACGTCGACCAGTACGTCGCGCGCGTGCTGCGCGACATCCACGTGCGCAACTCCATGGTCGTCGACACCGGCGACGGCCGCTCGATCCAGATCGTCAACGAGCCGCTCGGCGACGGCGGATGGGTCGCCACCCATGAGGACATCACCGAACGCCGCCGCATCGAGGAACGCATCACCCATCTCGCGCATTACGACGCGCTGACCGACCTGCCGAACCGCGCCATGTTCCACGAACATCTGCGCGGAGAGCTCCTCGCCAACGTCGACGGCGAAGAGCTCGCGGTGCACTACATCGACATCGACGAATTCAAGGGCGTCAACGACGCGCTCGGCCATCTCATCGGCGACGAGCTGTTGAAGTCGGTGGCGGAGAGCCTTCGCGGCTGCGCCGGCGCCACCGACTTCGTGGCGCGGCTCGGCGGCGACGAGTTCGCGATTGTTCAGACCGCAGTGACCTCGCGGGACCAGGTCAACGAGCTCGTCGCGCGGGTCTTCGCGGCGATCCGCACGCCGTTCGACTGCATGGGCCATCATCTCACCACCGACGCCAGCATCGGCATCGCGCTGGCGCCGGGACACGGCACCGCGTTGGACCAGATCCTGAAGAACGCGGACATGGCGATGTATGCCGCCAAGGCCGCCGGGCGCCGCACCTATCGCTTCTTCGAGCCGGAGATGGACGCCAAGGTGCGCGAGCGGCGCCAGCTGGAGATTGATCTGCGCCACGCCATCGCTCATGGCGGCCTCGAGGTCTATTACCAGCCCTGCCTCAGTCTCAAGGACGACCGCATCACCGGCTGCGAAGCGCTGGTGCGCTGGCGCCACCCCGAGCGCGGCATGGTTTCGCCGGCCGAGTTCATCCCGATCGCCGAGGATACCGGGCTGATCAACGAGATCGGCGAATGGGTGCTGGCGACGGCCTGCCGCGACGCCGCTACCTGGCCCGACGACATCCGCCTCGCCGTCAACGTCTCGCCGGTGCAGTTCAAGAGCGGCACTCTGGCGCTGAAGATCATGGCGGCGCTAGCCACCTCCAATCTGCCGGCGAGCCGGCTCGAGCTCGAGATCACCGAGGCTGTGCTGATCCGCGACGACGAGACCGCGCTTGCGATCCTGCACCAGCTCCGCACCATCGGCGTCCGCATCGCGCTCGACGATTTCGGCACCGGCTACTCCTCGCTGAGCTATCTGCATCGCTTCCCGTTCGACAAGATCAAGATCGACCGCTGCTTCGTCAACGACATCGCAGGTCCCGACGGCTCTGCCAGCATCGTGCAGGCCGTGGTCAATCTCGCCAGCGCCCGCCGCATGGCGACCACGGCCGAAGGGGTCGAGACCGAGGAACAGCAGCGTCTGTTGCGCGCACTCGGCTGCACGGAGATGCAGGGCTACCTGTTCAGTGCCGCAAAGCCGGCCGACAAGGTCATGGAGCTGTTCGCGGTCCATCGCAGCCGTCTCGCTCAGCGCGACGGCAACGAAGCCCGCCGCCGCGAGGCAAGCTAGGGTCTGCTAGTGGCCCGAGCCCGAGGCAAAACACAGTCCTCGCGACAACTAGAGGCGCCACTCATGAATTCGCCCGGGAGTGGCCATCCACTCCCGGGCGATCTCTGAAAGTCGCAAGAACGTTGAGAAGTTAGTTCGGCACCGTGGTCTTCGGCGCCGGCTTCGCGGCTGCCGCGTTCACGGTGACACCGTGCAGGAAGTCGTAGGCCGCGTGCAGCGCCTTGTCGTCCTTCTCCTCTGGCGGGACATACGACTGCGATCCGGTCTGCTCAGTACCGTCGGCGGCCTGCAAATGGCCGCGCATCTGGGACTCCGCAATGGTGTCGACGCGGCCCTTCAGCTCGGCCGGCACGTCCTGGAGGATCTCGATATCGGGCGCGATGCCCTGGGCCTGGATCGAACGGCCCGACGGCGTGTAGTAGCGCGCGGTGGTCAGCGCCAGCGCGCCGTTGCCGGCGCCGAGCGGAATGATGGTCTGCACCGAGCCCTTGCCGAACGAACGGGTGCCGATGATCGTCGCACGCTTGTGATCGTGCAGCGCACCGCCAACGATTTCGGACGCCGAGGCCGAGCCGCCGTTGATCAGCACCACAAGCGGCTTGCCCTTGGTGAGATCGCCGCCATGCGCGGTGAAGCGCTGGGTTTCTTCCGGATTGCGGCCGCGGGTCGAGACCACCTCGCCGCGCTGCAGGAACGCGCTCGACACCGACACGGCCTGGTCGAGCAGGCCGCCCGGATTGTTGCGCAAGTCCATCACATAGCCGGCGAGCTTCTCCTGCGGGATGTCCTTGGAGATCGAGGCGATCGCCTTCTTCAGGCCGTCGGTGGTCTGCTCGTTGAACGAGGTGACGCGGATGTAGCCGATGTCGCCTTCGACGTGGAAGCGGACCGGGCGGACATGAATGATCTCGCGCGTGATCGCGACATCCATCGGCGCATCGGCGCCCTTGCGCATGATGGTGAGCTTGGTCTTGGTGTCGACCGGCCCCTTCATCTTGTTGACGGCCTGCTCGAGCGTCATGCCCTGCACGTTCTCGCCATCGATCTTGCTGACGAGGTCGCCGGACATGAGGCCGGCCTTGGCCGCCGGCGTGTCGTCGATGGGCGAGACGACCTTGACCAGGCCCTCCTCCATCGTGACCTCGATGCCGAGCCCTCCGAATTCGCCGGAGGTGGTCTCTTGCATCTCGGTCCAGGCCTTGTCGTTCATGTAGCGGGAATGCGGATCGAGCGAGGTCACCATGCCCGTAATCGCGCCTTCGATCAGCTTGGAATTGTCGGGCTTCTCGACATAGCTCCCCTTCACCCGCTCGAAGACTTCGCCGAATAGATTGAGCTGGGAATAGGCATCATCCGCGCCCGCTGCCGCCCGTGCCGCCCACAGTCCGCCCTGCGGACCGGATACGAGGAGGGTCAGGCACACTCCGGTGAGCGCGCCGAGGGGGAACAGCAGGGTTTTCCGCATGGAATGGTGGCCTTTTCGCTTGGGATGGGACGCCTCGCAAATGGCGATCCAGCCCGGTTCTCACAATACCATTCAGGTTTCTTCAAGGCCGGGCCGCCACGCCCGCGGGTATACCGCAAAAATCCCTTCGCCCCGGCCTAAACTTTTGGCAACGTTCCGAAACCATCACCCGCCAGGCGGGAATCGATCGGCCGAGCCACGCTTCGCAGCTATGCTATTTTAGGATGGTTTTGGAGGGCCGGACGAGATACCCGATGACATAAGGCTTCAAATTCTCGGGAGGATAATAATGAACGAAGCACTCCGGCCGGAACGGAACGTCGAACTCGGCGCCAGCAACGAGCCGTTCCAGAACCTGCACGAATTCATCCGGAAGGCGCGTTCCAACCTCAACCAGAACGCCTGGGACTACATCGTCGGCGCCGCCGAGACCGAGACCACGATGCGTCGCAACCGCATGGCCCTGGACGAGATCGCTTTCCGCCCGCGTGTGCTGCGCGACGTGCGCAAGGTCTCCGGCTCGGTTGAGCAGTTCGGCCGCAAGATGCGCCTGCCCGTGGTGCTCGCCCCCGTCGGCGCGCTGGAAATCTTCGACCCGCACGGAGCCGCCAGCGTCGCGCGCGCGGCCGGCGCCTTCGGGGCCTCGCATATGTTGAGTTCGGTCTCCGAGCCCGGTCTGGAGAAGACCGCAGAGGCCGCCCCCGATGCGCTGCGCATGTACCAGCTCTATGTCCGCGGCGATGACGCATTCGTCGCCGACGTCGTCAGCCGCGCCGAGAAGGCCAACTATGCCGCCTTCTGCCTGACCGTCGACACCGCCCATTACAGCCGTCGTGAGCGTGACATCGCCAAGCGCTACGTTCGCGAAAGCCGCCTGCGCGCCACTGGCGGCGACTACCAGAAGGGGCTGGAGTGGCGGACCGTGAAGATGGTCAAGGACAAGTTCAAGATGCCGCTGATCCTCAAGGGCATCGCCACCGCCGAGGACGCGCAGATCGCGGTCGATCATGGCGTCGAGTGGATCTACGTCTCCAACCACGGCGGCCGCCAGCTTGATCACGGCCGCGGCGCCATGCATGTGCTGCCCGAGATCGTCGACGCCGTGAAGGGGCGCGCCAAGATCATGGTGGATGGCGGCATCTGCCGCGGCACCGACATCGTCAAGACGATCGCTGCGGGCGCCGACCTCGTCGGCATCGGCCGGCTGCAATGCTGGGCCCTGGCGGCTAACGGCGAGGCCGGCGTGACGCGAATGCTCGAGCTGCTCGAGGACGAGGTGCTGCGCTGCCTCGGCCTCCTGGGCGCCACCTCGTTTGCCGAGGTCAACAAATCCTGCCTGCACCAGGCCACCGCAACCAATGCGCCGAGTGTGTTCAGCGCATTCCCGCTGTTCGACCATGAACCCTACCGATACTGAAGGATAGAATGACATCGCTCTCTCCCGGCAGCGCGGATGCGCTTCTGTTCGATCTCGGACGCGTGGTGCTCGACATCGATTTCTCCAAGGCGGTCGCCTGCTGGGCGGGACATGCAGGCCTCAAGCCCGAAGCCATCGTCACGCGCTATGAGCGTAACAGCGAGGCCTACCGGCTGCATGAGGTCGGCAAGATCAGCGACGAGGACTATTTCCAGTCGCTGCGCTCATCGCTCGGCATCGGCATTTCGGATGCGCAGTTCCTGGAGGGATGGAACGCGATCTTCGCAGGCCAGATGCCCGACATCGCGGAATTGCTGCCGCGCGCCGCGAAGCAGATGCCGCTCTATGCCTTCTCCAACACCAACCGCCCGCATGTCGACCATTTCTCGAAAGAGTATGCCGATCTGCTTGGCCACTTCCGCGAGCTGTATCTCTCCTCCAGCATCGGCCTGCGCAAACCTGACGCGGAAGCCTTCGACCACGTCGTCGCCGCGATCGGTGTGCCGGCCAGCCGGATCGTATTCTTCGATGACCTCGCCGAGAACGTCAAAGGCGCCCGCGCCCGCGGGCTGACGGCGGTGCATGTCACTTCGCCCCGCGACGTCGGCAATGCACTGAAGGCGCTGGGGATCTGACCGCCTCCCACCCCGCCAAATCGGCCAAATCCGGACCTATTTCGTTCGGAACTGAGGAACCAAAACACTTTGTGCATTTTTGTACAGAGTTCCGGGAACGATTGCCCGCTTCCGGACTCTAGAGTCCGTTGGGAATTCTACAGACGGATGTATCATCGTGTTGGGCAAAACCTACCTCACCAAGCAGGCCTCTCTGCTGGTCAAATTCGCTGCGACCACCTCAGATTCCGAGCTTTCAGCCAAGCTGATGAGCAAGGCCGCCGACCTGAAGGCCCAGGCCGATCCGATGCCCGACAGGGATCAGGGCCCTCAAGCGCCTGACGTCAGTCCGGCAAAGTAGCCGGCGACCTGACCGATACTGGCCGCAGTTCTCGTCATCCCCGTGCTAGCCATGGCGATCCTCGTGCCGCTCCATCTCGCCATCCGGATCATGCTGCGGCGGGCTTGACGCTCCCACTCGATCGCCGGCGCCGATGACGCAGGATAAATCATCCTGCGCGCCCCCCTGTTTTGCCTCTGCGCCAGCACTCGGCTAGAACTCTCGCCGCTGATTTGCCTAAACAGGCGTAGCTGGAGTTTTCACTCGTGGCCCTGATGCCGGTTTCTGACGCGCTCGCCGCGGTGCTTGCCGGCGCGGAGCCGCTGTCTGAAGAGATGGTCGCCCTCGATGAGGCCTTTCATCGCGTGCTCGCGCGCGACGTCGCGGCGCGGCGAACGCAGCCGCCGCAGGCGATGTCGGCGATGGATGGTTATGCCGTCCGTGCGGCCGATGCGGCCAGGATTGACACACAGCTCACCGTGATCGGCGAAGTCGCGGCGGGCCGGCCGTTTGCGGGAACTGTCGGCGCCGGCGAAGCCGTGCGGATCTTCACCGGTGGCGTCGTTCCCGACGGCGCCGATGCGGTCGTGATTCAGGAGGACATCGTCGCCGATGGCAAGCGCATCGCGATCAAGGAGGCCGCCGTCACCGGACGGCACATCCGCCCGGCCGGCATCGACTTCTCCGAGGGTGACGTGCTCCTGCGCAAGGGCGCCCGGCTGACCGAGCGCGACCTCGCGCTCGCCGCCGGCATGAACCACCCGCAGCTTGGCGTCCGCCGCCGTCCGAAGGTCGCGATTCTCGCCACCGGCGACGAGCTGGTGATGCCGGGCACCACGCCCGGCCACGGCCAGATCGTCTATTCCAACGGCTACGCCCTGCATGCGCTCGCCCGCAGCGAGGGTGCTGACACCATCGACCTCGGGGTTGCCGCCGACACGCTTGCCGCCACCACCGCCGGCATCCGCCGCGCGCGCGAATCCGGCGCCGACATCCTGATCACGACCGGCGGTGCCTCGGTCGGCGACCACGATCTGGTGCAGCGGGCGCTCCGCGACGAAGGCACCTCGATGGCGTTCTGGAAGATCGCGATGCGGCCGGGCAAGCCGATGATGAACGGGCAGCTCGGCGCGATGCGCGTGATCGGCCTGCCCGGCAATCCCGTGTCATCCTACGTTTGCGGTTTCCTGTTCATGGTGCCGCTGATTCGCGCGTTGTCGGGCCGTTCCGTGGTTCATCACCGCCCCGAGCGCGCCGTGCTCGGCCGCGACGTCGGCGCCAATGACCAGCGCGAGGATTATCTGCGCGCGCGCCTCGATGTGCGTGATGACGGCACGCTGATCGCGCTTCCCGTCAATCACCAGGACTCCTCGCTGCTTGCGAATCTCGCTGCGGCACAGGCACTTCTCGTGCGCGCACCGTTCGCGCCGAAGGCCGAAGCCGGCGCTCCTTGCGAGGTGCTGCGACTGCCCGTTTGAGCGCAGCGTTCGCAACCGTTCTGCGAACTTTGTCGCGTTCACGGTAAATTAAGCAGTTGCGGAACATGTATCGAACATATAGTGTCCGTTCATGATTTGTTTCGAACATGGAGCAGCTTATTGCTGAATTCAGCGTCTCGGAATCGAACGACATCAACCGGGGGATTTTGGTCGAGATGTTAACGCGCAAACAATACGAGCTCCTGCGGTTCATCAGCGAGCGCCTGAAGGAAAGCGGCGTGCCGCCCTCCTTCGACGAGATGAAGGACGCGCTCGATCTGCGCTCGAAATCAGGCATCCATCGCCTGATCACTGCGCTTGAGGAGCGCGGCTTCATCCGCCGCCTGCCCAACCGCGCCCGCGCCATCGAGGTGATCAAGCTGCCTGAGCTGCAGGCCGCCGCCGGCAGCCGCCGCGGCTTCACGCCGAGTGTCATCGAGGGCAATCTCGGCAAGGTGCGCACGACCTCCAGCCCGGCCGCCGACGACGGCGAGCGTCCCGTCGCGGTCCCCGTCATGGGCCGGATCGCGGCCGGTACGCCGATCGAGGCGTTGCAGACCCGCAGCCACACCATCAGCGTCCCGCCCGACATGCTCGGCTCGGGCGAGCACTACGCGCTCGAAGTGCGCGGCGACTCCATGGTGGAGGCCGGCATTCTCGATGGCGACATGGCGCTGATCCAGCGCAACGAGAGCGCCGACACCGGGGACATCGTGGTCGCCCTGATCGACGACGAGGAAGCGACACTCAAGCGTTTCCGCCGCCGCGGCGCCTCGATCGCGCTCGAGCCGGCCAACGCGGCCTATGAAGTCCGCATCCTGCCGCCCAACCGGGTCAAGATCCAGGGCAAGCTGATCGGGCTCTACCGCAAGTACTGAGCGCTCGCGCGCCATCAACGATTGGAGCGGACGATTGTCCGCTCCGGCTGGATAGTCTTTCTGGTTTTGCACAGATTATCCGGCCCCCTCTCCAGCGCTACATCCTCGGCACGCCGCAACGAAGCGCGCACCGCTTCGCAGGCCTTTGAGAGACCGAGGAGATCACCATGCGCAAGATCGTTTTGAGCACCGTCACGATGACGCTGATCGCAGCATCAGCGTCGCAGGCCTTCGCCGCACAGCCGCAGCACCATGCCCGCAAGGCGCCGCAGGCAATGAGCGAGCAATTCCGTAATGCCCGCAACGCCGTCGCGCAGCCGACGCAACCGGCCTGGCAATATTCGGGCTGGTCGGCACCTGCTGGCCGCTGACGACGAAGGTCTCAAAATGCATGGAAGCGAGCTTTGTTCCTCGTGCATTTGAAAAAGATAATGTGATCGCGCTCTTCGGATGCGGGCCGTAGATTTGCCTACAAACAAGCATACGATCGCAAGCTTCCACTCTGATAGAGGCCTGCGCCTCAGAAGAGGCGCGGGTGCTCTATCCCGATTGAGGAGCACCCGATGTGTGACTACAGCCTGCATGCCGTCGCGACGCGTCCCGCAGAAGTCGGCGAGACGATCGTCACGACCACGTTCCGTGGCACCTCGACGCGCGGCTTCGCCTCCGAAGCCGACATGTCCGTCGCGGTCTGCCTGCTTCCGGGAACGGAGCTCGCCTTCGCCGACAACGTCCGCTACGACAATCGCTGGATCTGGACGCGCACCGTCAATTCGCGTGTCGGCAAGTTCGGCAAGGTCGATCCGCACATTCCCGATCGCCACCACGACGCGATCGAATTCCCCGACGGCAAGTACGTGCTGGTGACGCAGCTCGTCGAAGGCCAGCGCGCGACCGTGCTGCAACTGCCCGTGACCCAGCCGCTCGGCGAGCACAAGCCGCAGGTCATCGCCGACAGCCGCTCGACGCCCCCGCGCCTGCCGATCAGCTGAAGCGCAGGCCTCACTCCTGGGCCTGAAGATCGGCCTCCGACGGTGTTGCGTCCCGGACGCGCGGAGCTGCCGACCGCGGCATGAGGGTCTGTTCGAAATCTCCCTCGCCGGCCGCCGCCGGCGACCAGGGGCGGTTTGCGCCCCTCGCCTTCACCGCGTCAATCGCAAAACCGTCGCCACGCTGCGTCAGCGCCAGCGCGCCCTGGCGCGCCAGACGCGGCCGATCGACCACCATCGTAGCGCAATCCGGCGGCGCGGGCTTTGCCGTCACCACCAGTGCCGCGCGGCTGCAATCGTCGGCCAGCGCGTCGATACGCAGCGCCAGGGCAATCATCCGGCCGTCAGCGAGTGGCGCGACGCAGCCGGTGTCGTCGCACGATACGCCGTCACTGAGCGAAGCGCCGACGGCATCGCGCGGGTCGGCGTCCGCGGCCAACCACTCCTTCAGCAGGAAATTGTCTTTGTTGGTCCGCATCAGATGCAGCTGCCCGTCCCTGCCTCGCACCGCGACGCTCTGGCCATCGCCGGCGATGAGGATGTCGGGTTGCCGAACCGACAGACCCCAGATCGTTGCGGCCACGAGCACGAACGCGCCCGACCAGCGCAGCAGGCCACATCAGGATCAGGCCGACGCTGGCCGCGATCAGTGGGGCAATACCGAAGGCCGGGAGGCGGCCGACTGCGCCAGGCAGTGCCGCGACCCAGCGTGTGACCGCGATCATCCAGTCGATGCCAATCCCCATCAGCCACCAGAACACGCCGTCGAGCCCGAATGGGGCCGCGAGCAATCCCAGCAGCCCGGCCGGCATCACGAGCGCCGAGACCACCGGCATCGCGCCGAGATTGGCGAGCACGCCGTAAGGCGTCACGCGGTGGAAATGGAAGGCGGCATAGGGCGTGGTCCCAAGCCCTGCGATCATCGAGGCCATGAACAGCATCGCGATCTCGCGGCCGCCCCACAGCGCGATGCGCGCGGTCGTCGAATGATCGGGCGATGCAAACAAGTTCGGCATGCCGATCTGCACCAGCGCGACGAGCCCGAGCGTTGCTGCAAAGGACATCTGGAAGCTCGGATGCACCAGCGCCTCCGGCGCGACCGCGAGCACGATGAGCGCTGCCACCGCGAGCGTGCGGAACGTGATGGCGCGGCGATCGACCATGACAGCGATCAGCACCACGGCGGTCATGAAGAACGACCGTTGGGTCGCAACCTCCGCACCCGAGAGCAGCAGATAGAACGCGGACGCGACCAGCGCCGCGGCGGCCGACCATTTCTTGATAGGAAAGCCGGCCGCCAGCCCGGGGATCAGCGCCAGCAGCGCACGGACCGCGAAGAAGACGACGCCGGCGACGACGGCCATATGGTAGCCGGAGATCGACAGCACATGGCCGAGGCCGGAGATGAACATCGCGTCGTTGACGGGCGTGGTGATCGCATCGCGGCGGCCGGTCAGAAGCGCCGTCGCGATCGCGCGATTGTCGCCGTCGAGCGTGGCGCGGATGCGCGCGTCGATCGCATCGCGCAGCCCCTGCATGACCGCCGCATAACGCAGCCGCAGGCCGCCGGCATTGGGCGGTGCCACGGCCGTGATCGTTCCCATCACGAAACCGGAGGCGCCGATGCCCTGGAAGAACATGTCGCGCGAGAAATCGTAGCTTCCCGGCCGCAACGGCGCGAGCGGCGGCATCAGCCGCTAATAGATGATATATCTAATTGATATAACAGCATAATTTTTGAATATGCCGGAATATTCCACAAACCAACCCACAAATACATGCGGTTTCCCAATCCTCCTGAGGCCGCCACAATGTGCCCTGGGCCATCTGGCACATTCCGACGATGTGTTGCTCCCAGCCCCACCAGGAGGCAGTCATGGATGGCCTTTTCATCGCCGGCTCGCTGCTTAGGCACCTCATCAAGACGTTTGATCAGAGCGCAAGCGTCCCAGAACGCGTGCGGCGGCTTGAAGGAGGAAGTGCTCGGACGGGGGAAGACTTTCTACGCCGGATCAAGGGCGCAGAAACCGGCATTCGCATCGCCCGGGCTGAAGGAAACCAAGAGAAGCTCCGTGAAGAAACCGACGATCTGAATCACAGCTTGGATGGAGCCATGCAGGCTTTCGCGGAAGCTGCCGGCATACTATCGAGGGCCGACCGTTGCTCAGCGCTCTATTATTACGCAGTGTGCGCAGCCAAAGCGGGCCGTTATGCCGCCGCCGCCCGTGAACTATCGGAGATAAAACCTAAACTCATTGAGATCAGGGAGGAGGCAATCAAGAAGGGCGCGCCTGGAAAGCCAGGTATCGGAAGCTTTATTTTTGCGGCCTTGGTTGGCGGTGTGATGCTCCTTCTCACCAACGTGTTCTTTGCTGCTATCGTTGCGGCGATCATCTGGCTCCTGACGGCTTGGGTAGTCACGAGCGTGGATCAGCGAATCGCGAATGAGCTTGTAGACGTCTGCGAGCTAGGAAGATTGGTCGCACCTGATGACGCTGCAGCAGCATGGGCCGTGCCGCCATGGGCTTTGAGAAATGTGAGCACTCAGGAACAGAGAGTTGGAGTCGCATCTGGGTGAGGGAACGCGGGACCAAAAGCCCCGCGCTCGTTGCGGGTGAGAAGACCCCTCAATGGGCCTTCGCAGCACGGACCGCGTGCACCACGAGGTGCCGCGCCCCCGGCGGAGGATCGACATTCATCCAGCACTTGGGATTACGTTCGTCCTGCTCATGGACGTGCAACCACGAGCGCGGGCGGTAATACCACATCAGGCTCCTCCCCTCGTGAACGGCTGTGCCGTGCCACATGCCCGATCCGGCATGCCTCTCGATGCTCGTGATGTTCATGCTGTCTCCGTCGCGTCGCCGCGTCGTGCGCTGGTGAGCGCTCATATCGCGCCTCCCGCGGACCGGTCGGCGGCCAAATCGCCTACACGCGGGGACACCTTCGCGAGACCGCAAATCAAACCGACCGGATTGCCGTTATGGATCCAGTCGAGATTCTGACCATGCGATCCGAAAAATTCTAGCGCTTGCTGGTACGCAGCCGTGTCCTCGCCTTCATTTTTGAAGGCGGGCCCTGCGACATGTCTGCGGAAATAGGCCAAAGCGCGGTCCGCCCCCGCCTCATCTATTTCCCACCCTTCGCAGATATAGCTGGTCCGCAGCGCATCGACGATTTGCTCAACCCGGGCCAAGATGCCCTGGCTGTCGGCCACAGGCTCGTGGGAAGCCGAGTTCATGGCGATGGCTGGCGCGGCCGCCACTGCTGCGGACGAGACGAAAACGTTCATAAGGAGCCTCCTGCTAAACGTTGGTGATCCAGTCCCGCTCAATGAATCCGCGGACCCGGCGTCCGGTTCGGTGCACTCGCCGGCGGGCTGGGATGCGTCGGGATGGCTGGTTGGAATCAGGGTTGCAGGACAGGCTGGCAACGCGCCGAGGGCGCCCGCTGGTCTTTTGCTGTTCATGGTGCTGCTCTGTAGCTTGGGCTTGTCACGGCCCTCGCAGCGGGTCGGCCGCTGCAGCCGGGGGGTGACAACTCGCCAGAGCGACGAGCCGAGCGCTTTTAAGGGTTGCCCCTCTGGACAGCACGCCCGACCCCGGCCAAAATGGCAGGGTTCGGAGCCGCACCGCCAAGTGCGTCCGTCGACTTTCGTCCCAACTTGGGACGAAAATCATTCAGCCGTCACCCCCGACGCCAATCGGGAGCATCCTGACCATGGATGTGCGGCTATAGCTCTGGTCCGGGTTGTCACGCCCACGGACATCCTAAACCGAATCGCTAATTAATTCATCCCCTGCGGGGCTCTCTTTTGGGGGGCCCGCTGCTCGTTAATACGCCGGTAATGTTCCAGCCTCACTTTTAAGGGAGCGCGCGGCATTGTTCGCTCTGGCGCTTTAAGTCCTATCTGGTACGGTTGGAGCATGCCCATGAGCCCGAAAATCATCAGTTCCGACAACTGGGAAAGCCAGGTCGTGAAAGGCGTGTCGAGGGATCTCGATTCGGCAAAGCTTCTGTTTGGTCTTGCGTCAGACAACGACCTTTCCGTTCAGAACGACTTTTTTTCGGAACTCAATCTGAGTGAGTTCGAGATCGTTTCGATCGGGAGGCGCCCTATAATCCCACGATGACAGATGCTCACCCCGGTGCGCATCTGTCGGAACCCGAGGTAGCTAAACTTTTAAAGCTACTCGAAGGTGTCAACGCGGTTCTTGTCGGTGGCCAAGCGTTGGCAATATGGTCGCGATTGTTTTTGAAGGTCCGGCCCGTAATTGCTGGATTCTACTCGATCTCAAGCGAAGATCTCGACGTGTTCGGCAACGTAAATGCTGCCAAGGCTTTCGCTGAAGGGATTGACGAGTCTGTCGTCCACATTCCGAAGTCATTCGATAACAACACACCGAATGCCGCGGTCGTCACGGGCAAGATCGGTGATCGCTTAATCCGTATAGATTTCATGCGGTCCATACTCGGCGTGGAGGACCGCTCAATCCGTGAAAAGTATGTGACATTGCGCCGCCAACTTCCTGACGGGAAGACAATCAACATTATTGTTCTGCATCCGCTAGATTGTTTGAAAAGTCGAATCTCCAACATCAACGACCTAGGGCGGCGTGATCCACATTCGATCAGCTCCGCGCGCGCGGCGATGTACGTTCTCGAGGCGTTCATCGACGAGTTACTGGCGAAAGGTCAAATCAAAGAAGCTCAGGACATACTGCTTGAGCTAGGTTTTGTCGCTCGAGATCGATGTTTCGGTAAGCCGGTACATGCTGAGTTCGGCATTGATCCGCGCGTCATAATGACCCGCTACATTTATCACCCGCATTTCGATAAACGATGGCTCGAAAACCAATTGAGAAAATCATTGGGTCGGCTTGAACGGAGCGCCGTAGTGGCGGCCAAGCGCATAGAGAGCAAAAAGCAACCCACCTCTACCGACTTACCAAGCCGATTGTCGGATTGACCAATCCGTTGCGGCCGACCTAACCCGACACGCAATCCCCAGCGGCTGGCCCATTGCCCGACTCGCTCCTATCCTCTCGGCATGACCAAGGCAGAAAATCGCGCAGCCGCGAAGGCCTGGCACGAAGAATGGAGACGTCAGCGTGATGCAGAAGCGCGGGCTAAGGCGGTCGAGGCCGAACTTGGCGAGCTGGATCGGCTCCGACGCTATCTCATCCGTGAGAGAACGCTGGGCTAACCCATTCAGAATCTCGATCGCCCGGTCGGTCAGCGGCACCCTCAAGTCCGCATCAGCTTTCATACGAGATGCCGGTATCGTCCAGACCTTCTTTTCGCGGTCGACTTCGGACCATGTCGCGGCGAAGGTGTTGTCGGACCTCACGACGGTTAAGACCGTCCATTCCAACGCCGCCGCGGCTGTCGTCGTTTCCTGCCTCAGCTTCAACATCAAGGCCGGAACGTCTTCATAGGGCATCGCTGGCAGATGCTTAACCTTGACCACCTTCGCAGGATCTGGGAGCGCGTTTTTTATATGCCCCTTCCATCGCGCTGGGTTTTCACCATCTCGGTAGCCGTGGGTTTTCGCCCAATTGAGGATCAGCTCGATACGGAGACGAACGTCGACGGCAGTTTTCGTCTTCATTTCCCAGATCGGCTTGAGCGCCTTCAGTACCAGCGCGGTGTCGATCATAACCACCGGCACATTGCCCATGACCGGCTCGACGTACCTTTTCAGGGATCCCCGCCAAAGCTTGACGTGCTTCTCGCCCTTCCACCCCGCCTTGTGGCTTTCGATGTATTCGGCCGCGCATTGAGCGAACGTAACCCCACGGGCCTCTTCAAGCCGCCTGGCGGCCCGCAAGCCCTTCCTGGCTTCGATGGGATCAATTCCGGCTTTGAGGTCTTCCCGGGCTCTATAGGCCCTTTCCCGAGCCTCCTTGGTTGTGATGAGGCCGTCCCGCTTGTGTGTACTGAGCGCCCCTAGTCCCATTTCCCGAGATATCGGCTTTCCGCGCCGACTGACATGTCCTCGCATGAAGCGGAACAACCAACTCTTGGTCACGCCTCCGCCCATCGCGGCAGCTACCTGCAAATACAGCCCTCCTCCGTCGGAGTAGCGACCGGGTCTGTCGACGGTTTCTATGAATTTCGGACTCAGTAAGTTGAGACGCCGCGCCATATATAACCCACAGCAAAACCCACAAATTACTGCCGGATGTTGCCGGAAGTTGGCGGACGGGTCCAGACGTCAATCTCGCAAAAGGACTGGAAAACAAAAGACATCCTGGACGCCGGCGGACGTCAGCGGACACTGCTTAAGCGGAGGCATCAGCCGCGCCTTCAGCTGCACGAAGCTGCCGATGTCGGGCGCCGTCCCCTTGCGCACGGAGAGGCGGACGCGCTCCAGCTTCAAATCGCTACGCTGCGCCTCCATCGCGGTGACGCGCAGCACGAAACGGTCGGTGCGCTCGCGGATGTCGCGGGTCTCGACGAAGCCCGACAGCGACACCGAATAAAGCGGCTTGACGAGCACCGTGTGCGCGATGCGCGCCGTCTTCCACGTTGCCGTGGCAAAGCCGGCCGCGACCGCCGCGATCATGATCGCCGGCGCAAACCACCGGCTCCAACGCAACAACACCGCACCAAGCGTCAGCGCCACCGCCGTCGTGGCAGCGACCCACAGCACCGGTTCATGATCGGCGGCAAAGTAGAGTGCGATGCCGCAGCTGAAGGCGATGGGCACCCAGGGAAATAGTCGCCCGGCACCCGCTTCGGCCTTGGCCCATTCGCGAAGCCGCCCGACGATCGCGGGCCAAACGCCAAAGCCCGCCGGCGCAAAGCCGCCGGCCGACGCGGTCCGGCCTGTGGGCCAAGTCCCTGCAATCGGCGTCCCGGCGATACCTTGCGAGACACGCTCCGGCCGGCCCGGCTCCGCCATTCTCTGCACTCTGCGATACGCGACAGGCGCAGAGGCTACCGGAACGTGCAGGCCGCAGAAAAGCGGTACGGATCAGGAACGAGTGGCCGCGGCCCTACTTTTCCTCTTCCATCGTCACGGCGACATCCGCCTTGGCCGACAGCCGGACCTTGTTGCCCTCGACACCGGCGACGAGGCCCTTGTCGATGAAGTGATGGTGCCCCTTGTGGCTGCCCTCGCCGCTGTCCTTCTTGGTCAGCTTGATCCGATGGCCCTCGACCTTGTCGACGGTGCCGATGTGGACGCCATCGGCGCCGATGACTTCCATATGCTCTGCGATGTCTTGCATGGGGGAATCCTCAATTGGGGACCCACACAACGCGTAGGGAGCGCATTCGTTGCTTCGCCGGAATGACGATGCCGTGTGCCCCGTCAGATCAACGGCGCGCGCGACGAGGCATGGTGGTTGACGATCTTCCAGTCGTCATCCTCGCGCAGGATGACCCAGCTCATCTTGACCGAGAACTCCGGCCGCTCACCGGCAAGGTCGAACGACACGATCGCGGCCATGTTGATCAGGTCCGGGCTTGCTTGCGCCGCGTTCACCTCGGAAAACACCGCACTCGGCTTGCGCCATCGCGGCAGACCGTTGACGTAATCGGCGATGCCGTCCCTGCCCCGATAGAGTTTTGGATTGGAGCCAAGGAAGAACGCGTTTTTCGCATAGAGCGACGACAGCGCGGCAGCATCCAGCGTCGCGAAGCCGGCGCACCATTTCGCGATGATGGCAGAAACGATGGGGTCGGCCTCGTTGCTCATTGTCGTCCCTCAGCCTTTGGCGACTTCCTTCGCGAACGTATCGCGCAGGCCGATGGTGCGTGAAAACACCGGCTTGCCCGGCGTCGAGTCCTTGTCGCGCACGAAATAGCCCTGGCGCTCGAACTGCATCGGCTCGGTCGAATTGGTCTCGGCGACCGACGCTTCGATCCGCGCATCGGCCAAAATCTCCAGCGACTGCGGATTGAGATCGGCCGCGAAATTCGACGCATCCGGGCTCGGGTTGGCGAACAGCTGGTTGTAGATGCGGATCTCCGCAGGCACCGAATTCGCCGCCGGTAGCCAGTGCATGGTCGCCTTGACCTTGCGGCCATCGGGCGCGTTGCCGCCCTTGGTCGCGGGATCGTAGGTGCAGCGCAGCTCCACCACCTCGCCGGCGTCGTTCCTGATCACGCCGGTGCACTTGACGAAATAGGCATAGCGCAGCCGCACCTCGTTGCCGGGCGACAGTCGGAAGAACTTTTTGGGCGGGTTCTCCATGAAGTCGTCCTGCTCGATATAGAGCTCGCGGCCGAACGTGATCTTGCGCGTGCCGGCTGACGGATCGTCCGGATGGTTGATCGCCTCGAGCTCCTCGGTCTTCCCTTCCGGATAGTTCTCGATCACGACCTTGAGCGGCCGCAGCACGCCCATGCGCCGCTGCGACGTGCGGTTCAGCTCCTCGCGGATGCAGAACTCGAGCATGCCGACATCGACCACGCTGTTGGCCTTGGCCACACCGATGCGCTTGACGAATTCGCGCAAGGCCGCCGGCGGCACGCCGCGGCGGCGCATGCCCGCCATGGTCGGCATGCGCGGATCGTCCCAGCCGGCGACATGGCCGTCGCGGACGAGCTGGGTCAGCACGCGCTTGGACAGCAGCGTGTAGGTCAAATTGAGCCGCGCCATTTCGTACTGGTGCGGCTTGGACGGCACCGGCAGCTTTTCGATGAACCAGTCGTAGAGCGGCCGGTGGTCCTCGAACTCCAGCGTGCAGATCGAGTGCGTGATGCCTTCAATGGCGTCCGACTGGCCATGGGCATAATCGTAGCTCGGATAGATGCTCCACTTGGTCCCGGTGCGCGGATGATGCGCATGCAGAATCCGATACAGCACGGGATCGCGCAGATTGATGTTGCCCGAAGACATGTCGATCTTGGCCCGCAGCACGCGCGTGCCGTTCGGGAATTCGCCGGCCTTCATGCGGCGGAACAGGTCGAGATTCTCCTCCACGCTGCGGTCGCGGAACGGCGAGTTCTTGCCGGGCTCGGTCAGCGTGCCGCGCGCGAGCCGAATCTCTTCCTGGGACTGGTCGTCGACATAGGCCAGGCCATCGCGGATCAACTTCTCCGCCCATTCGTACAGGCGGTCGAAATAGTCCGAGGCGTAGAACAGGTTCTTGCCCCAATCGTAGCCGAGCCAATGCACGTCGGCCTGGATGGAATCGATATATTCCTGCTCTTCCTTGACCGGATTGGTGTCGTCGAAGCGCAAATGGCAGCGTCCCGGAAACTCCTGGGCAATGCCGAAATTGAGGGCGATCGACTTGGCGTGGCCGATATGGAGATAGCCGTTCGGCTCCGGCGGGAACCGGGTCACGATCTCCTTGTACTTGGCCTGATCGAGGTCGGCCTGGATGATGTCACGAATGAAATCGCGCCCAACCTCAGTCGCCACCGGTTCTGTCATTACGAAAATCCTGTAGGGAAATCAGCGGCCCTTCTGCCAAATTTGCTTGGCTGAGCCAAGGGCTTAAGCAAGGCCTTAGCGGTCCGCTGCCGGGCTTTAGTTATGCTCCGGTCCTGTTATATACCACCGCCTCCAATGCATAGGCCCTGCCAAGAATGACCGATTCCGTCGTCACCCGCTTCGCTCCCTCCCCGACCGGCTTCCTCCATATCGGGGGCGCCCGCACGGCGCTGTTCAACTGGCTCTATGCGAAGAAGCACGGCGGCAAGATGCTGCTCCGGATCGAGGACACCGACCGCGAGCGCTCCACCGAGGCTGCGATCGGTGCGATTCTGGACGGGCTGAAATGGCTGGAGCTCGGCTGGGATGGCGACGTCATCTACCAGTTCAGCCGCGCCGCCCGTCACCGCGAGGTCGCCGAGCAGCTGCTTGCCGACGGCAAGGCCTACCGCTGCTACGCCACCGCCGAGGAGCTCACCGCGATGCGCGAGAAGGCGCGGGCGGATGGCCGCACCCGCCTCTATGACGGCCTCTGGCGCGACCGCGATCCCGCGACCGCCCCGTCCGACGTCAAGCCAACCATCCGCCTGCGCGCGCCGCAGACCGGCGAGACCGTGATCGAGGACCAGGTCCAGGGCCGCGTGGTCTGGCAGAACGAGAACCTCGACGACCTCGTCCTGCTGCGCGGCGATGGCAACCCGACCTACATGCTCGCGGTGGTCGTAGACGACCACGACATGGGCGTCACCCACGTCATCCGCGGCGACGACCATCTGATCAACGCCGCCCGCCAGAAGCAAATCTACGACGCGATGGGCTGGACGCTGCCGAGCATGTCCCACATCCCCCTGATCCACGGTCCGGACGGCTCAAAGCTGTCCAAGCGGCACGGCGCGCTCGGCGTCGACGCCTACCGCGCCATGGGCTACCTCCCGGCCGCGCTGCGCAACTACCTCGTCCGGCTCGGCTGGAGCCATGGCGACCAGGAGATCTTCTCGACCGAGGAGATGATCGCAGCCTTCGACCTCGCCAATGTCGGCCGCGCCGCCGCCCGCTTCGACTTCGCCAAGCTGGAGAACCTCAACGGTCATTACATCCGCCACGCCGACGATCAATCACTCGTGAAGATGTTCGAGGACGTGCTCGACCACATTGTGCCCGCCCGCGACGAGATCAAAGCCAAGTTAAACGACACCACGCGCGCCCAGCTGCTCAAGGCCATGCCGGCCCTGAAGGAGCGCGCCAAGACGTTGATCGAGCTGATCGACAGCGCCTATTTCATCTTCGCCGACCGCCCGCTGCAGCTTGATCCGAAGGCAGCAGCCCTGCTGACGCCTGAGAACCGCAAGCTGATCGGCCAGCTGCATTCCGCGCTGGAGAATGTCGAGAGCTGGAGCGGCGCTACCACGGAAGCCGCGCTGCGCGCATTTGCCGAGGAAAATAGTCTCAAGCTCGGCGCGGTCGCCCAACCCTTACGGGTCGCGCTGACCGGCCGCACCACGTCGCCTGGTATATTTGAGGTTTTGGACGTGCTGGGACGCCAGGAAAGTCTGGGCCGGCTCAAGGACCAGGCTCCGACGTAAGTCGAGCATGCGCGGCGCCATCTTGCAGCGCACACAGCAATAATATACCCATCTTGGCCGTACCTTCTGGAATATCCGGCCTGCCCCACCATGTCATCGGGGCCTTCCGGGTCCGGCCCGTTTCACCTTACATCGGGGACCTCTGATGGACGCAAAATCAAGCAACAAGACCGCCACGCTGACGGTCGGAAACAAGAACTACGATCTTCCGATTCACAGCGGCAGCGTCGGACCTGATGTCATCGATATCGGCAAGCTGTACGGCCAGTCCGGCCTGTTCACTTACGATCCCGGCTTCACCTCGACCGCGAGCTGCCAGTCCAAGATCACCTATATCGACGGTGACGCGGGCGTGCTGGAATACCGCGGCTACCCGATCGAACAGCTCGCCGAGAACGGCGACTTCCTCGAGACCTGCTATCTCCTGCTGTTCGGGGAGCTGCCAACCGCCGCGCAGAAGAAGGATTTCGACGACCGCGTCATCCATCACACGATGGTGCACGAGCAGATGGCCCGCTTCTTCCAGGGCTTCCGCCGCGACGCGCATCCGATGGCAGTGATGGTGGCCTCCGTCGGCGCGCTCGCCGCGTTCTATCACGACTCTACCGACATCAACGATCCGAAGCAGCGCATGATCGCTTCCATGCGCATGATCGCCAAGATCCCGACGCTCGCCGCGATGGCCTACAAGTACACGGTCGGCCAGCCCTTCGTGTATCCGAAGAACTCGCTGTCGTTCGCCGAGAACTTCCTCCACATGTGCTTCGCCGTGCCGTGCGAGGAGTACAAGATCAACCCGGTGCTCGCTGACGCGCTGGACAAGATCTTCATCCTGCACGCCGATCACGAGCAGAACGCCTCGACCTCGACGGTGCGTATCGCCGGCTCCTCGGGCGCCAACCCGTTCGCCTGCATCGCCGCCGGCATCGCCTGCCTCTGGGGCCCGGCGCATGGCGGCGCCAACGAAGCCGCGCTCGCGATGCTCGCCGAGATCGGCACCGTGGACAAGATCCCCGAGTTCATCGCCAAGGTGAAGGACAAGAACTCGGAAGTCCGCCTGATGGGCTTCGGTCACCGCGTCTACAAGAACTACGATCCGCGCGCCAAGATCATGCAGAAGATGTGTCACGCCGTGCTCAAGGAGACCGGCCATGGCGACGATCCGATGCTTAAGGTGGCGCTCGAGCTCGAGAAGATCGCGCTCAGCGACCAGTACTTCATCGACCGCAAGCTGTACCCGAACGTCGACTTCTATTCCGGCATCACGCTGAAGGCGATGGGCTTCCCGGTCTCGATGTTCACCGTGCTGTTCGCGGTCGCCCGCACCGTCGGCTGGATCAGCCAGTGGAGCGAGATGATCGAGGACCCGCAGCAGAAGATCGGCCGTCCGCGCCAGCTCTACACCGGCGTCACCAAGCGCGACTACGTGGCGATCAAGGATCGCAAGTAAGTCATAGCCATTACGGCTTTCGAAACGGCGCCATCTCACGATGGCGCCGTTTTTGTTTGTGCGATGACCTTGTAGGGTGCACGCTTCGCTTTGCCCACCCGGATACGGAGAACCTAATGCTGAACGGAAGCTGTCTCTGCGGCGGCGTTGCCTACGAGGTCGATGCGTCTCCGAGCATGATCGTCCACTGCCATTGCCAGACTTGCCGCAAAACCCACGGCTCAGCCTTCTCCACCGTCACCAACGTGCCGCGCGACCGCTTTCGCTGGACCAAAGGCGAGGATTTGCTACGCGGCTTCGAATCCTCGCCCGGCAAGACGCGCTATTTCTGCTCGCAATGCGGATCGCACATCGTCGCCTCGCGCGAAGGCAAGAGCACTATGTTGCTGCGAATGGGATGCCTCGACACAGCCATCGCGGAACGTCCCGAGGTCCACATCTGGCGATCCGATGCCGCCAATTGGTACGACCCGAAGGCCAAATTGCCGGAGTGGCCGGAGGGCACCGCACCAAAAGCCTGATCGGATCGTCCTCTCAACTTGCTGCCACGCACAACAACAAGTCGGCGCAACGTGACTGCGGGCGCTTGACAGTTGAAACACTCCGCGCGCAAATTCTTACACTAAGTAAGAATGACGACAGGGATGGAAATGCCGGAGCAGCCGAGAAGTCGGCGGCAGACGCGTGCTGCCATTTTGACTCATTTGCTCCAATCCGGCGGCTCGTTCCGGCCGCCGCTGGCAAAAGCCGTGCGCCTGTCCGAGGCGAGCCTGTCGCGCATCCTGTTCGACCTGAAGGCCGAAGGCCTGATCGAGGAAGTGCGGCGCCCTGCCCCTTATGTCGGTGGTCCGACGGGTCTGGTGTCGCTCGACCGCACGGTGGCGCTCGCGGGCCTCGAGCTGACCGGCCAGTGGCTCGGCCTCGGCGTTGGCGGCCTGTCCGGGGAGCTGCATTACACCGAGCGGATGCCGCTGCCGAAGAAGCCCACCGTCGACTCCGTCGGCCGCGTGTTTGGCGAAGCGCTGGCCCTGCTGCGCGACTGGACGCGCCGGCGCCGCATCAGGCTCGCGCAGGTCGGCGTCGCCGTTCCGGGCCTCGGGCGGCTGAGCGAGTTCGGCAACCCGATCATTCCCTGCGACGTCGGACGTATCGGCGACACGTTCGGCGAATTGTTCGCGGGGGTGCCGGTCAATTTCACCAATTCGGTGGTGGCGCACGCCACCTTTCACCGTTGCCGCACCGAGAACTATCCGTTCAGCGATGCGCATCTGTTCGTCTTCGTCGGCCAGGGCGTCGCCGGCGCCTGGATGGATGATCCGATCGAGGACGACGCGCTCGACCCGGTGGAGCTGGGCCACATGGTGTTCGGCGCTGACGGCCCGCGCTGCCGCTGCGGACATCACGGCTGCGTCGAAGCCTATACGTCGCTGCCGGCGCTGGCCGAGCTTCTGCGCATCACCGAAGCGGAATTGGTCCGGCTCGGCAGTGAATGGGTGACCACGATCCCCCTCACATCGCGGGTGCGCCAGGAACTGCGCCAGCGCCTCTTCAGGCTTGGCCTCGCCATCGGCAACACATTGAACGTGAAGCCATGCCGCGGCGTTGTCGTCAGCGGCTGGCCGTCGCTGCTCACCGAAGACGATCGAAAGGCTGTCATCGACGGGATCGACTCCTGCCTGCTGGGCGGCCGGAAACTGGCGCAGGTGTCGCTCGCCTTCGTGCCGCCCTCGGTGGGCAACGATCCGCAGGCCGCACTTGCCTTCGCCGCGCTCTGCCTGACCAGAGGCGGCGGCATGCCGGCCGCATCGACGGAGGCCGCCTGACATGACTTAAGCCGCGTGCGGCTCGCCCACGCCAAGAACAGCGCAAAACAGCGCAAAGAACATCAAACCGGGAGGAACTTGCCATGCCGATCACAACAACAAGGCGCCGTCTGCTCGCTGGATCTGCCGCCGCGCTCGCGCTGCCGGCCTTTGCCCGGGCGCAAGGCGCAGTCAAACCGCGCCTGACTGCAATCTCGCAATGGTCCGCAGGAAGCGATGGAGCTGCGATCACCGCGCTCGGCAAGAAGTTCGAGGAGAAGGGTGGCGTCTGGCAGCACTCGCCCGTCCCCGGCTTCACCACCGAGATGATGAACAAGCTGCGCGCCCAGATCATCGCCGGCGATCCGCCGGCCTGCTCCCAGCTCAAGGGCCCCGAGATTGCGGCCTGGTCGAAGATTGCGCCGACCGTCGACCTCGACGCCGTTGTCGCTGCCGCCGGCTACGAAAAGGTCGTCGCGCCGGACCTTGCAAAATTGCACAAGCCAGGCGGCAAGTGGATTGCCCTGCCGTTGCAGATCTACAGCACCAACATGCTGTTTCTCTCTAAACGCGCGATGGATAAAGCCAAGGCCGACAAGCCGCCCGTGACCTGGGCCGACTTCAACGACCTTGCCGAGAAGATGAAGGCCGCCGGGGTCACCTTTCCTGTCGCCAACGGTGGCACCCGCGCCGACGATGGGCAAAAATTCGAGGCCTCGCTCGCGGGCATCAGTCCTACCGCATATCGCGCAGCCGCCATGAATCTCGACAAGAAGGCCCTGGAGGGCCCCGAGATGAAGGCTGCCTTCGTACAGATGCGCAAGATCACCAACTGGATGGACCCCAATGTCGGCGCCCAACCCTATGCCATCAATCTGAAGCGCTTCGTCGATGGCGACATGGGCATGTTGATCATGGGCGGCTGGGCGCAGGGCGTGTTGAAGAACGCCGGTTTCAAGCTCGACGACTTCGTCATCGCGCCGGGCCCCAGCGACAATGGCAATCCGGTGTTCCTGCTGAATGCCGATGCCTTCATCTTCTGGCAGCGCAAGGAGCCCGATCTGCAGGCCGGTCAGGCGTTGATGGCTCAGCTCGTCATGGATCCGGCGATCCAGACCATGTATTCGCAAATCACGGGGTCGATCCCCGTTCGCACCGATGTCGATCTGTCCGGTGAAGGCTGGTCGGATGGTCAACGGCGAACTGCAGCCGCACTCAAGGACGCTGTCGCCAACAATCAGGCCGTGCTGAGCCTTGCGCACAACATGGCGCAGGAGAACGGCCTGACCGCTGCGATGATCGACGTGTTCACCGAATACGCGAAGAACAAGACGATCAAGCCGGAGGAGGCGGTCACCCGCCTCGCCGAGGCGGTCGAGGGATCGCGTTGAGCAACGTCGTCTCGACAGCCGCGCGGCCGGCGACATCCGAGATGGTGCGCCGGCTGCCCGAATATCTGATGATCTGGGTGCCGCTGCTGTTGTCCGCAGCGCACCTCATTTCGTTTTCGATCTGGACCATCTGGATTTCGTTCACGCCATCCACCCTTATTCCGGTCTCGGGCTGGGTGGGTTTGCGCAACTACAATGCGGTCCTGGCGTCGCGGAACTGGCAAATCGCCTTCGACAATCTGCTGCTGTTCGGCATCGCCTTCGTGCTGCTCAGCTTGATCACCGGTCTCGCGCTCGCGATCCTGCTCGATCAGCGCATTCGCGGCGAGAACGTGCTGCGGACCATCTTCCTGTACCCCCTGGCGGTGTCGTTCGTCGTCACCGGCACGGTCTGGAGCTGGCTGCTCAATCCCGGTATCGGGATCGAGAAGCTCATCCATGACCTCGGCTGGAGCTCCTTCCACTTCGACTGGCTGGTCAACCGCGACATGGCGATCTGGACCATCGTCATCGCTGCGATCTGGCAATCCTCGGGCTTCGCCATGGCGCTGTTCCTGGCCGGCCTTCGCTCCGTCGACACCGACATCATCAGGGCCGCCCAGATCGACGGCGCGGGACCGATCCGAACCTATGTGCGCGTCATTCTGCCGACGCTTTGGCCGATCACCATCACCGTCGTCGTGGTCCAGCTGCAGTTCGCGATTTCGGCCTTCGATCTCGTCCGCGCGCTCACCAATGGCGGGCCAGGCATCGCGACCCAGCTCCCGGCCCTCGTCGTCTACGATTTGATGTTCCAGCGCAGCCAGCTCGGCCGCGGAGCAGCGGCGGCAGTGCTGATGTTGCTCATCCTTCTCGCCGTGCTGCTGCCCTATGCGGCGTGGCGCTATGTCCAGCGACGGCAGGCCACCCATGCGTGACCGCAGCTTCGCCCCGAGCCGCATTCTGATCTATCTCGTCGTGACATTGTTCGCGGCCGCTTATCTCGCGCCGCTGGTCGTCGTCGTGCTGAACTCGCTCCGGACCAATGAGGAGATCGCGCAGGGCTCGATGATCGGCTGGCCGCAACATTTGGCCTGGGGCAACTACGCCCTGGCCTGGAGCGGCTTTTGCATCGCCGAGACCTGCGCCGGCATCCGGCCCTACATGCTGAACTCCGCGCTCGTCACGATCCCTGCGACGATTTTCTCCACCCTGCTCGGTGCTGTCGCCGGTTACGCCGTGTCGCTCTGGCGTTTTCGCGGCGACAACTGGATCTACGGCATCGTCACCCTCGGTCTCTTCCTGCCCCAGCAGATGCGCCTGCTGCCCTGGACCATCGTGTTGCGGGACATCGGGCTCATCAACACGCTATGGGGCCTCGTGCTGATTCACACGATCCAAGGGCTCTCCTTCACCGTGCTGTTCTGCCGGAACTACTATATCGCCATTCCGCATGAACTGATCAGGGCGGCACGGATCGACGGCGCCGGGTTCTTCCGGATTTTCTGGCGCATCATTCTGCCGCTCTCGGCCCCCATCCTGATCGTCACGGTGATCTGGCAGTTCACCCATATCTGGAACGAGTTTCTCTATGGTGTGACATTCACGACAGGCCAGCAGCAGCCCGTGACGGCCGCGCTCATCGCGCTGTCGGCCGCGGTCGCAGATATCCCGCAACATGGCGTGCAGAGCGCCGCGGTGATCATCGCAGCGTTGCCCACTTTGCTGATCTATCTCTTCGGCGGCAGGTATTTCGTACGCGGCCTCACTGCCGGGGCGGTCAAATGATGGATGTGTCATGGCAGCTCTGAGCATTCGTGCCCTGTCGAAGCGCTACGCCAACCTGGAGGTGCTGAAGGGCATCGACCTCGACATCGAGAGCGGTGAATTCACCGTGCTGGTCGGGCCGTCCGGCTGCGGCAAATCCACGCTGCTCAACATCGTCGCCGGGCTCGATCGGGCCAGCGACGGCAAGATCGAGATCGGCGGACGCGTCGTCAACGACGTCCCCCCCAAGGACCGCGACATCGCCATGGTGTTCCAGTCCTACGCGCTCTATCCGTCGATGACGGTGCGCCAGAACATCACCTTCGGCATGGAATGCCGACACGTCGCCAAGGCGGAGCAGGAGAAGGCACTGGCGAATGTGGCCAAGCTGCTCCAGATCGAGCCCCTGCTCGGCCGCAAGCCGTCGCAACTGTCCGGCGGCCAGCGCCAGCGCGTGGCGATGGGGCGCGCGCTGGTGCGCGATCCCCTGCTCTTCCTGTTCGACGAGCCGCTCTCCAATCTCGACGCCAAGCTGCGGGTCGAGATGCGGATGGAGATCAAGCGGCTGCACCAGCGTATCGGCGCCACCATCATCTACGTCACCCACGATCAGATCGAGGCGATGACGATGGCAACCCGCATCGCCGTGATGCATCGCGGCGTGGTGCAGCAATTCGCCGACCCCGACACGGTGTATCGCTATCCGGCCAATCTGTTCGTCGCCCGCTTCATGGGCTCGCCGCCGATGAACACGATGCCGGCACGGCTCGAGGCCGACGCCGGCGGGCCTGTGGCGGTGATCGGCGCAGGCCGGCCGGACGAGGTGCGTCTCCGCCTCCAGGACTACGACGCAGCTGCGTCCTATGTCGGCCGCGAGGTGGTGCTTGGAATCCGGCCGGAATGCATCGCCGAAGGCGATCGCGTGTTCTCCGGCGCCACAGGTGCGCCGGTCATTGTCACCGCGCCTGTCGAGCTGGTTGAGCCCACCGGCGCGGAAACCATTGTCCTGCTGCGGCTTGGCGGCGAGCCCGCGCAGGCACGCATCTCGCCGGAGATCCGCCCGACGCCGGGCGGGACCGCCTCCTTCGCCCTCGATACCCGCCGCATTTGCCTGTTCGACCCTGAGACGGAGCGACTGATCGCATGACCAAGACGAGCTATGCCCACCTCGCGGACCGCGTGGTGCTGATCACCGGGGGCGCCAGCGGCATCGGCGCCGCCTTCGTGCGCGCTTTCGCCGCCCAGGGCGCTCGTGTCGCCTTCCTCGACATCGATACCCAGGCGGGCGAAGCGTTAGCGCACGAGGTGGCGAAAACATCCAGCCGCGCGCCGCTGTTCGTGCCCTGTGACCTCCTCGACATCGAGGCCTTGCGCGCCGCACTGGCAAAGGTGCACGGTTCGCTCGGCGATGCCGCCGTCCTCGTCAACAACGCCGCCAATGACCAGCGCCAGATGCTGGCCGACGTGACGCCGGCCGAATTCGACTGGATGATCGGCGTCAATCTCAAGCACGTCTTCTTTGCCGCGCAAGCCGTGGTACCGCAGATGCAGGCGCGTGGCGGCGGCTCGATCATCAACATGTCGTCGGTGGCCTGGATGCGCGGCGCACCGGCGCTGCCGGTCTACGCCGCGGCCAAGGCGGCGATCGTCGGCTTCACCAATTCACTGGGCCGCCGGTACGGCGCCGACCGCATCCGCGTCAACGCGATTGCGCCGGGAATGGTGATCACCGAGCGGCAGCGTCGGCTGTGGTTTCCCAATGAGCAGGCCATCACCGAGCTGCGCACGCGCCAGGCCATTCCCGATGCGGTGACGCCCGACGATATCGCCGACATGGCGCTCTACCTCGCCTCCGACGCGAGCCAGCGCATCACGTGCCAGTTGTTCCGGGTCGACGGCGGCCTGGCCTAGCTGCGCCGCCCCTTGCGCATCGTCGCGAGCACGATGTCGGCGGCGAGCACGCTCGGCAATTTGTTGCCGGTGGACATGATGGTGTCGAGCTGCGCGAAGGCTTCGACCTGTTGCTTGCGCATCGGCGTCTCCGTCAGCACCTCGGACAGTGCTGCGGCGAGCTTCTCCGGCGTGCAGTCCTCCTGCAGAAACTCGGGGATCACGTCCTTGCCGATCACGAGATTGGCGAGGATCACCGAAGAGACCTGGATCGCGCGGCGCAGGATGAAGGCCTCCATCGCGCCGACGCGATAGGCCGTCACCATCGGAATGCCCGAGAGCGCCAGCTCCAGCGTCACCGTGCCGGATTTTGCCAGCGCCGCGCGCGCGATCCGGAATGCGGCGCGCCTCTCGGTTTCACCGACCACGATCTGCGGCTTGACCGACCAGGTCGCAATGCCCCTGCGGACGGTGGCCTCGAGATGCGGCATCGTCGGCAGCATCAATTCGAACGCACGGCCCTCGGCCTGCAATCGCCCGAGCGCGGCGCCGAACAGGCCGAGATGGTGCCGGATCTCGCTGCGGCGGCTGCCCGGCAGCACCAGCAGCACCGGCGGCTCGCTGTCGCGCCGCTTTTGCTCGTCAAGGTTCGGGCGCAGCGACGGCAATTGCTCGATCAGGGGATGGCCGACATAGCTGCATGGCGGCCCTTTCAGCTTACGGTACTCCTCCGGCTCGAACGGCAGCAGACCCAGCACGTGATCGACATAGCCGAGCATCGCGCGCGCGCGGCCGGGCCGCCAGGCCCAGACCGAGGGCGAGACGTAGTCGACGACCGGGATCGCCGGATTCTTCGCGCGGACGCGGCGCGCCACGCGATGGGTGAAATCGGGACTGTCGATGATGACCAGCGCGTCGGGCATGGCCTCGATCACCGCATCCGAGGTCTCGCGGATCAGCCGCAGGATCTTCGGCAGTTGCTGCACCACCGCGGCAAAGCCGACGATCGACAGCTCCTCGATCGGAAACAGCGTCTCGAGCCCCTCGCGCGCCATGGTGCGGCCGCCGACGCCCTCGAACTGCACGCCGTCACCGAGGCGCTGGCGCAGCACCTTCATCAGCGCCGAACCGAGCCGGTCGCCGGACTCCTCCGTCGCGATCAGGAAGATCTTCCGTTTGGGATCGCGGGTCTGCATCACGCAGGCAGACCGACGACGAAGAGATATTTGGCGTCGGCGAGCCCGATCATCGCCTGCGGCTCGGCGGCAATGGTGTTGCCGGCGATGACGGCAACACCGGCAAGGCCGGCCTTGGCGACGCCCTCGATCGTGCGCGCGCCGATCGTCGGCAGATCGAAGCGCAAATCCTGGCCGGTCTTCGGCGCCTTCACCAGCACGCCACGCCCCGTCGCGGCACGGATACGGCCCTCCTCGCGCAGCCGCGCCACGCGCGCGAGCAGCGCATCAGTGCCCTCGATGTCCTCGACCGCCACCACATGACCGTCGATCACCACGGCGGCCTGACCGATGTCGAACGGCCCGAGCGCGGTGAGCACCGCGCGCCCGCGTTCGATGTCGCCCTTGGCATTGTCGGCCGGCCAGGCGCGGGTGATGCAGCCCTCGGGCATCAGCAGGTCGGGCGCGACATCCTTGATGCCGACCATGCGAAAGCCGCCTTGCTCGAGAATGCGCCCGACGCCCGACAACAGATGGTCGTCGCCGCCGCGGAAGGCGCGGATGACGTTACCGAGCAGCCGCAACGTCGTGACGTCGAACCGGATCTCTTTGAGCGAGGGCCGCACCAAGGTGCCGATGAAGATCAGGTCGCGGCAGCCTTCCTCGCGGAACAGCCGCATGGCGCGGCCGAGCTGACCGACCGAGATCCAGCGGTGGCGGAATTTCTCCACCTGCACCGGATCGCAGGCGCCCCGCAACGGAAACAGCACCGGCGTAATGCCGCGCGCGGCGAGCGACTCGGCAACAGCGAACGGCATCGCGCCGCCGCCCGCGACCACGCCGACCGGTGATGAAACCCCTGGAGCCGCCGATGTCATGTCCGCGGCCATCCCGGCGTCACTTCTCGATGGCGGGAAGACAGAGCGGACGCTTGCCCTTGCCGATGAAGCCGAGGATTTCGTCGATCGCAGGATCTTCGCTCTCAAGGGGCCGCGCCGCCTCCAGCCGCTCGGCGAAGGTGCCGGGGCCATGGAAGAGTTTTTGGTAGAACGAACGCACGGTTGCGAGGCGCTGCCTGGTGAACTTGCGCCGCTTCATGCCGATGAGATTGAGGCTCTCCAGCACGGCATATTGGCCGTTGGCGAGCCCGTAAGGAATGATGTCGTCGCGCACGCCCGAGAGGCCGCCGACCATCACATAGGGGCCGATGCGCGTGAACTGGTGCACCGCGGACAACCCGCCGATATAGACGGCATCGCCGATCTCGCAATGGCCACCGAGCGTCGCCGAGGTCGCGAAGATCGCGTTGTTGCCGACCATGCAATCATGGCCGACGTGGCTGTTGTTCATGAAGTAGCCGTCGTTGCCGACGCGCGTCTTCCCGCCGCCCTTGACAGTACCAACGTTCATCGTCGCGCCTTCGCGGATGGTGCAGCCGGAACCGATGTCGAGCGTGGTCGGCTCGCCCTTGTAGCTGAGGTCCTGCGGCGCGCCGCCGAGCACCGCGAACGGCGAGATCACGCAATTGTCCCCGACCGAGGTATGGCCGATGATTGTGACCTGTCCGATCAGCTTGCAATTGGCCCCGATCCGGGCGTTGCGGCCAATAATGCAAAAGGGCCCGATCTCGGTGCCCTCGCCGATCACGGCGCCGTCTTCCACCCGTGCGGTGGGGTCGATCTTACTCATCAAGAAGGTCTGACTATGTGTTGAACTTGCTCGGCTTTCCGGTGGTTAGCGCGACTGCGCCCGATCTGTCCAGTGACGTATGATCTCGGCGTATTTCAGAGACCGGCTGAGGATACCGCGCCGCTGCATCAACGACCTCATCCAACACTTGAACGGGTGGCGCGCCTCAATCAGTCGGTCAGCATCGCCCCGACATCGGCTTCGGCGACGACGGTGCCGTTGACCTTGGCGTCGCCGTGAAACCACCACATAGTCTTGCGGCGGCCGAGCGAGCGCATGTGATACTCGATGGTATCGCCGGGCAGCACCGGCTTGCGGAACTTGCACTTGTCGATGGTGAGGAAATAGACCGCCCGCGGCTTCTCCGTGCCCTCGACCGACTTGATGCCGATCACGCCGGCGGTCTGCGCCATCGCCTCGATCATCATCACGCCCGGATAGACCGGACGTTCCGGAAAATGGCCCTGGAAGGCCGGCTCGTTGAAGGTGACGTTCTTGATGCCGATGCCGCTGTAATCGGCCCGGATATTGATCACCCGGTCGATCAGGAGCATCGGAAAGCGGTGCGGCAGCGTCTGGAGGATCGCATTGATATCCACCAGCTCGAATTTCACAGGTGATTCCGCCGTCATTCCCGTCCCTCGTCCTTCGGATCGGCCTTGCTGTCGCGTACCAGGCGCTCCACCGCGATAATTTCCTTGAACCATTGTTTGGTCGGCTTGGCAAAAAATCCGCCCCAGCGACCGTTCGGCGGGATGTCGTCCTTGACCCCGCTCATCGCGGTGACCTGGGCCCCGTCACCGATCTTGAGGTGATTGTTGATGCCGACCTTTGCTCCCAGCGCCACGTTGTCGCCGATCGTCAGGCTGCCCGCGAGCCCGATCTGGGCCGCTAGCAGGCAGTTCCGGCCGATCGTCACATTGTGGCCGATCTGGACCTGATTGTCGATTTTGGTGCCCTCCCCGATCACGGTGTCCCGCAGGGAGCCGCGATCGATGGTGGTGCCGGCGCCGACCTCCACATTGTTCTGGATCAGCACACGGCCGGTCTGGGGCACCTTCAGATGGCCCTCGGGGCCGAAGAAGATGAAGCCGTAGCCGTCCTGGCCGATCGAGCAGCCGGGGTGGATCAGCACGTTGTTGCCGATCAGTGCGCACTGGATGGCCGTGCGGGCGCCGACATTGCAGTCCCGCCCGATCTTGACGCCCGGACCAAGAACCACGCCGGCGCCGATCACGGTGCCGCTGCCGATCTCGACATCCGGACCAATGACGGTCAGCGGCTCGACGATGACGTCGTCCTCCAGCCGCGCTGACGGGTCGATGATGGCCGATGGCGCAATGCCGTCATTGCCGAACCATGACTGTGGACGAAGCGCATCGCCGTGCCATTCCCGGGCGATCCCGACAAAGGCGCGGAACGGCTGCGCCGCCCGCAGCACGGCCACATGCGCGGGTACCTGGGCCTCGAAGCGCGGGCTCACCAGACAGGCGCCAGCCTTGGTCGCCTTGAGCTCATCGGCGTATTTGAGGTTGTCGAAGAACGCCAGATGCATCGGGCCGGCTTCGTCCAGCGAAGCAAGACCCGTGATGACATGATCGCCCCTGACAGGGTCGACCAGTTGCGCCTTGGTCAGCGCGGCGATGTCGGCCAGCGTTGAGGCCGGCGGTTTTCTGAAGAAGGTCGGCTGCGCCATTCCACCCCGTCGCGGTCCGGCTTCGGCATGAAGCGGCAAGGCCGCATCATGCCTTATCTCATGGATTTATCACGATCTTTTTGGCGACCGGCCCCGGGACTTCCTAGGAGGAATTCCCAAGGGGGCCGGATCATGCCCCGCTGATCGAATTAGAACGAGGTGCCGCCGCCGAACCGGAATTCCTGCGTGCGGTCATTCTTGCCCTTGGTGAGCGGCACTGCGTAGTCGAAGCGCAGCGGACCGAACGGCGAAGCCCAGATCAGACCGACACCGACCGACGAGCGGACCACATTGCCATTGTCATACACCAGGCCGGTACAAGTTCCAGCCGTGGCCGGGCTGGTGGTCGATGGCGTACAGTTCGAGTTCTTGGTCGTGGTCATTTCGTTGGTCAACGACCACGTCGTCGGGCCCTGATAGTCGAAGAGACCGCCGGCGTCGGCGTAGACAGCGCCCTTCAGACCCACTTCCTTCGGAAGGAACCAGAACGGCATCTGCAATTCCAACGAAGCGCCCCAATATTTGGTGCCGCCGAGCGCGTCCTGCGTACCAAAGGGATTCAAATCGCGCGGACCGATGCCGTTCGGCGCAAAGCCGCGGACGAGGTTCGGGCCCATCTGGAAATGATCCAGCATGCGCAGATCGGTGCTGCCGACCTTGTTCAGGATGCCGCCCTGGAGATGGACGAGACCGACAAGGTCCGACACCAGCGATTGGTAGTACTTCGCATCGGCCACGGTCTTCAGGTAGGAGACGTCGCCGCCGACGCCGGCGAAGTCCTGCCGGAAGTCGATGAGCAGGCCGTCGGTCGGGTTCTTGTTGTTGTCCAGCGTGTTGTAGGTCAGCGTGTAGCCAAGCGCCGAGGTCAGCGTCTTGCCGTTCGCCAGTTCCTTGCGCACCGGGAGCGACGCTTCACCATCGCCGTAGCAGCCGAGGCCGTTGGTCGAGGTCAGGTCGATCGGCGGAATCTGCGTGGCGGCGAAGGCCGGGCTCGGGTTGAACGCCGACGAACCGAGGACGTTGTTACAGTTCGCCAGATTGGACGGCAGCTCGATTTCCTGCTGGTAGATCGAGTAGCGCAACTGGAGCGACAGGTCCTCACGCAGGGCGAAGCCGAGGCGCGGCGAGAAGCCCAGCGTCTTGGTCCCGTAGGAGATGTAGTTGTTGGACAGCTGGGTGCGCTGATAGAAATCCAGGCCCAGCGCGACGCGGTAATCGAGCAGATAGGGCTCGACGAACGACAGCGAATAGCCGCGGGCGTACTGGCCGTAGGTGACCGACGCCTTGGCGAACAGGCCGCGGCCGAGCAGGTTGCGCTCGGAGACCGAGACTTCGGCCAGCGCACCGTCGGTCGTGGAGTAACCACCGGAGACCGAGAAGTCGCCGGTCGACTTTTCTTCGAGATCGACGATCAGGACCACGCGGTCGCTGGAAGAGCCCGGCTCCGTCGTGATCTTCACGCTCTTGAAGTAGTCGAGGTTCTTCAGGCGGCGCTCGGCGCGATCGACCAGCGCACGATTGTAGGCATCGCCCTCGGAGAGGTCGAACTCGCGACGGATCACGTAGTCACGGGTACGCGTGTTGCCGCGGATATTGATGCGCTCGATATAGGTGCGCGGACCTTCGTCGATGTTGAACACGACGGAGACGGTATGCGCATCGAAATTGCGATCGCCGCCCGGACGCACCACCGCGAAGGCATAGCCGCGGCGCGAGGCCTCGATCTGCATCTCCTCGACCGACTTCTCGACCGATTCGACGTTGTAGAGCGAGCCGACATTGACGCGCGAGAAGCTGCGCAGCGAGCTCGCGTCGAAGTTCGGGATGCTGGTGCGGAAATCGAGGCTGCCGACGCGGTACTGCTGGCCTTCCTCGATCTTGAAGGTGACGTTGAAGCCCTTCTTCTCCGGATCGTATTCGGTGAGCGCGGCGACGACCTGAACGTCGGCAAAGCCGTTCTTCAGGTAGAAGCGGCGAATCAGGTCGCGGTCGGCTTCGACGCGGTCCGGATCGTAGACGTCACCGCTTGCGAGGAAGCTCAGCAGATTCGATTCGTGCGTCTTGATGACGTCCTTGAGGCGGTAGGACGAGTACGCGTTGTTGCCGATGAACTCGATCGACTTGACCGAGGTCTTGGCGCCTTCGTTGACCGTGAAGATGAGATCGACGCGGTTGTTCGGCTGCTCGATGATCTCCGGGGTGACGGTCACGTCATAGCGGCCGGAGCGGCGATAGATTTCGGCGATTCGCAGCGTGTCCGACTGGACCATGGCGCGGGAGAACGTGCCGCGGGCCTTGGACTGGACTTCGGCGGTGAGCTGCTCGTCCTTGATCTTCTTGTTACCCTCGAACGCAATGCGCCCGATCACCGCGTTTTCCACCACGGAGACGACGATCTGGCCGCCGGGGCCGCGGTTGATCTTCACGTCCTGGAACAGGCCGGTTTCGATCAGCGCCTTGAGGCCGTCATCGATGGCGCCCTGATCGAGGTGACCACCGGGGCCGGCCTTGAAATAGGAGCGGATCGTCTCCACCTCGACACGGCGATTCCCTTCGACGGAAATCGACTGCACGGTCTGAGCGTGCGCAGACGAAGATACAAAAACAGCCCCAACCGGGGCAAACACCGGCGCGCCGAACATGATCAGGGTTGCAAGCAAGCCCCCCCGGAGTCGCAGTCCAAACTTCATTGCGCAACGCGCCCTTATCCACGTACCAGACCCAACCCCAAAGCCGGTCTGGGAGATTCCCCAAGTTCAAGCCGCTTGTAGCCAATTTAACCGACGCCGCAAACGGCCGAGCGCGCCGTAATTTCAATTTCATTCCAAGACGTTGCTCATCAGCAACGCCACAAAAAAGCCCCTATCAGGAAGCCGCCATCCGAAGGATGTCGTTGTAGGTCGCGAACACCATCAGCATCAGCACCAGACCGAGCCCGATTCGGAACCCCATTTCCTGGGTCCGCTCGGACAGCGGACGGCCACGGACGACCTCGGCCGCGTAGAACATAAGGTGGCCGCCGTCGAGCAGCGGGATCGGGAACAGGTTCAGAAGCCCGATCGAGACCGACAGCACGGCGCACAGATTGATCACAAACTGGAACCCGGCGCTGGCCGCCTGCCCCGACATCTTGGCGATGCCGAGGACGCCGCTGACCTCGTTCGGATTGCCCTGGCCGATGAACAGAGAGCCCAGGAACTTGAAGGTGCTGGTGATGATGAACCAGACCTGCTCGACCCCGATCTTGAGCGCCTCGCCGACACCGACCGGCGCGGTCGAGGCCTCACCGGCCTGGGACTTGTGCTCGACGCCGAGCACGCCGACGTGGTGGCTGTTGCCGAACGGATCCTTGCGCTCGAGCAGCGCCGGTGTCGCGGTCAGCGACACGATCGCGCCATCCCGCTTCACCTGGAAAGCCAGTGCCGAACCGGCGCTCGTCGCGACGATCCGCTGCATGTCGGCAAAGCTCTCGATCGGCTTGCCGTCGATCTGCACGACGATGTCGCCGATCTTGAAGCCGGCGGTGGCCGCAGCGCCGTCGGCGACGACGCCGTCCACGCGCGCGATCGTGCTCGGCTTGCCGTAATACAGGGCCATGCCTGCGAAAATAAGGGCGCCGAGGATGAAATTGGCAATCGGGCCGGCCGCGACGATCGCGGCGCGCGGGCCGACCTTCTTGTGGTGGAAGCTGCCGGCGCGCTCCTCCGCCGTCATGGCCGCGAGCGTTTCCGCCGACGGGGTCGAAGCTTCGCTCTCGTCGCCGAAGAACTTGACGTAGCCGCCGAGCGGGATCGCCGAGATTTTCCAGCGCGTGCCGTGGCGGTCGTTGAAACCAACCAGCTCAGGTCCGAAACCGAGCGAGAAGGTCAAGACACGAACGCCGGCCCAGCGCGCGACCAGGAAATGGCCGAGCTCGTGGAAGAACACGACGATGGTCAGGACGAACAGGAAAGGAACCGCGTAACCGAGGAGCCCATGGCTCAACATATTGAAACTATGGACGAAAAAGTCGATCATCGAATTCCCTCACCCAGCGCCGCTAGGCCCTGGCCCCGAACTACCTAGGATGCCTTTAAGGCAATTTGAGGCAATAGGGCGGCAGCTTTATTTCGCGAAACATGGTCAACGGATATTGCATCATCCGCTGAGGTCATGGGGCCCTGGTTCCCGCCCCGGATCCAGTCCTCCAGCGTCGCCTCGACCAGGCGGGCAATGGCGCCGAACCGGATCTTGCCGGCGATGAAAGCCGCGACCGCGACCTCGTTGGCGGCGTTGTAGACGGTGGTGGCCCCCTTGCCGTGCCGGAGCGAATCGAACGCCAGGCGAAGCCCGGGGAACCGCTCGAAATCCGGCGCCTCGAAGGTCAGCTGGCCGATCTTGGCCAGATCGAGTCTGGCCGCCGGTCCCTTGATCCGCTCGGGCCAGCCGAGGCAATGGGCGATCGGCGTGCGCATGTCCGGCGAGCCGAGCTGGGCCATCACTGAGCGATCCGAGAACTCGACCATGCCGTGAATGATCGACTGCGGATGCACCAGCACGTCGATCTCATCAGGCTTCAGTGCGAACAGATAGGACGCCTCGATGACCTCGAGCCCCTTGTTCATCATCGAGGCGGAATCGATCGTGATCTTCTGACCCATGCTCCAGTTCGGATGCTTTAGGGCCTGTTCGAGGGTCGCCTGCTCGATGTCGGCCGGCTTCCAGGTGCGGAACGGGCCGCCCGACGCGGTGATGATGACGCGAACCAGCTCGTCGCGATTGCCCGATGCCAGCGCCTGGAACAGCGCGTTGTGCTCGGAATCGGCCGGCAAGATACAGGCGCCCGCTTTCGCCGCGCGCTGCATGAAGAAATCGCCGGCGCAAACCAGGCATTCCTTGTTGGCGAGCGCGACATGCGCGCCGCGATCGACCGCAGCCAGGGCCGGCTTCAGTCCGGCCGCGCCGCTCACCGCCGCCATCACCCAATCGGCCGGACGCGCGCCCGCCTCGATCACCGCGCTTTCGCCGGCGCCGCATTCGGTGCTCGTGCCCGCAAGTGCGGACTTGAGCTCGGCAAGCTTGGAGGCGTCTGCGATCGCGACGAAGCGCGCGGAAAACTCCTTCGCAAGCTTCGCCAGCGCTGCGACATTGCTGTTCGCGGTCAGGGCCTCGACGCGATAGCGTTCGGGCGAAGCGCGCAGCAGATCCATCGTGCTGTCGCCGATCGAGCCGGTGGCACCGAGCACCGTGACGCTGCGGATGGCGGCCGCAGCCGGCTTGTTATTACGCAAAGGGACTGCGCTCATATCCTCACCAAACCATAAGACCGCTTCCGGCGCTATGCACACCATGGCGGAGGAAGCCGATAATCCATGCCACCAGGATGGCGGCGACAAAGCCGTCCAGGCGGTCCAGAAGTCCGCCATGGCCGGGAATTAAGTGACTGGAATCCTTGACGCCGAAGCGTCTTTTCACCGCGGATTCGAACAGATCGCCCGCCTGCGAGACCACCGAAAGGATGGCGCTGACGAGCAGCAGCGGAACCGCTTTTCCGATGCCGAATGCGGCAAACCCGGCGGCAACCGCAAGGCTCGCGGCGAAACCGCCGAACGCGCCGGCCCAGGTCTTCTTCGGGCTGACGCGCGGCCACAGCTTCGGTCCGCCGATGCCGCGGCCGGCGAAATAACCGCCGATATCGGTCGCCCACACCACGAGCAGCACGAACATCAGCGCGGCGAAGCCGTGCGCGAGATCCTTCCGCACCAGGATCGAGGCGAGCAGCGCCGCCGCTGCATAGGCGAATCCGGTCGCGGCCCAGACGAACTTGCCCCGCGCAATCAGCGTCACGATCGCACCGCCGACACAGCCGGTGACGACGGCGGTCTTCAGTGCGCCGAAGGCAACGCAGGCCCCCATCATGGCGATGACGATCGTCCCTGCCCCGGTCAGCGCAGCGGACCCCGCCCCCACCACCATCAGCCATTCCGCGAACAGCCCGATCGACACCAGGGTGACGAGCAGCGCCCACAGCCAGCCACCGGCGTAAGCGACCGCAATGGTCAGCGGCGCCAATACCAGCGCTGCGAGGACTCGCATCAGGAAATTGCTCGGGGCGGGCTTCGCGCCCGCTACGTCGGCGCCGGGTTCGCTCACGAGGCGGTTTTCGCGACCAGGCCGCCGAAACGGCGCTCGCGCCTGGCGAATTCGGCGATCGCGCCTTCGAGCGCCGCCTTGTCGAAATCGGGCCAGTGCAACGGCACGAACACAAGCTCGCTATAGGCGGCCTGCCACATCAGGAAATTGGACAGGCGCTGCTCGCCGCTGGTGCGGATGATGAGATCGGGGTCGGGAATGTCGGGCGCGTCGAGATGGGCGCCGAGAGCATCGGCGTCGATCGAGGCAGGATCGCGCCTGCCGTCCGCGACTTCGCGCGCGAGCTTTTGCGCCGCTTTCGCGATCTCCTGCCGCGAGCCGTAGTTGAAGGCGACGACGAGCGTGAGGCGCGTGTTGTCGCGCGTCAATTCCTCGGCCTCGTTCAGCAGCGCGCAGATGTCGCCCTCGAGCCCGTCGCGCTCGCCGATGATGCGAACCTTGACGCCGTCGCGATGCAGGCTCGCGAGATCGTTGCGGATGAAGCGCTTGAGCAGACCGAAGAGATCGCCGATCTCGCTCGCCGGGCGCGACCAGTTCTCCGAAGAGAACGAGAAGATGGTGAGATAGCGGATGCCGAGCTCGTGCGAGGCACGCACCACGCGGCGCAGTGCCTCGACGCCGCGGCGATGCCCCTCCGCGCGCGGCAGACCGCGCGCGGCCGCCCAACGCCCGTTGCCATCCATGATGATGGCGACATGCGCAGGCGCGTCGGACCGGTCTGGTCCTTCCGTTGCGGGCGCGGCGGCGTTGGACATGGAGGCGGCCTCAAAGCATGATCCGGAAGAATGCGAAGCGGTGTTCCGACGGGATCATGCGCGAACAATACCCCAAAGCGCGATGATGATCGCTCATCGCGCCCTAGACGGTGAGGATTTCTTTTTCCTTGGCGGCCAGCAGCTGGTCGATCTCGGTGATGATGCCGTCGGTCACCTTCTGCACCTCGTCGGCGTGACGCTTCTGATCGTCCTCCGACATCTCGTGATTCTTCTCGAGCTTCTTCAGAACATCGAGACCGTCGCGACGGACGTGGCGCGCCGCCACCTTGGCGGCTTCGGCGTATTTGTGCGCGACCTTGACCAGCTCCTTGCGGCGCTCCTCGTTCAGCTCGGGAATGCGCAGGCGCAGCACCTGGCCTTCGGTCGCCGGCGACAGGCCGAGATTGGAATCGACGATCGCTTTCTCGACCGGCTTCACCATCGACTTGTCCCAGACCTGCACCGAGATCATGCGCGGCTCCGGCACGCTGACGGTGGCGAGCTGATTGAGTGGCATGTGACTGCCATAAGCCTCGACCTGCACCGGATCGAGCATCGAAGCCGACGCGCGGCCGGTACGCAGGCCGCCAAGCTCATGCTTGAGCGACTGGACCGCACCCTGCATGCGGCGCTTCACTTCGTTGAGATCGAAATTACCCGTGGCCATCACGTTTCTCCTTCAATATCCCGGCGACCTCACCGCGCCCTTCCCTCGGGGGCGCCAAATGAGCCGTCAGCCGGCGACGATTGTCCCGTGGCCGGCGCCGCGTAGAATCGCGCCGATCGAACCGGGCTCCGCGATCGAAAATACGATGATAGGCAGCGACGTCTCGCGGGCAAGTGCGAAGGCGGTCGCATCCATCACCTTGTAGCCGCCCTCGATGGCCTGCGAATGCGTCAGCCGGTCGAATCGCGTGGCGGACGGGTCCTTCTTCGGATCGGCCGAGTAGACGCCGTCGACGTTGGTCGCCTTCAGCACCGCCTGGGCGCCGATCTCGGCGGCGCGCAGCACCGCCGTCGTGTCAGTGGTGAAGAACGGATTGCCGGTTCCGCCGCCAAGCAACAGGATCCGGCCCTCGGCGAGATATTTGTGCGCCGCGGTGCGGGTGAACAGCTCGGAAATCTCGGGCATGACGAACGCCGAGAGAGCCCTCGCCGGCGTGCCCTTGCGCTCGATCGTCGCTTCGAGCGCGAGGCAGTTCATCATGGTGGCAAGCATGCCCATGGTGTCGCCGGTCGGGCGCGACACGCCGCGGGAGGACACCTCGACGCCGCGAAAGATATTGCCGCCGCCGATCACGACCGCAACCTCGGTGCCAAGCTGACGGGCGGCGATCAGATCGTCCGCAACCCGGTCCATTGTCGCTTGATCGATGCCAAAGCCTTGCTGTCCCGCGAGGTATTCGCCGGACAGCTTAATCACGACGCGACGATAGACCGGATCAGTCATGAGCACTTTCCTCGTCCGGGCGCCGCTTCCGGCGGCACGCCGGAAGGAACGTTCCGGCGCTTACTTCTTGCCGCTAGCCGCCGCGACCTCAGCCGCGAAGTCCGATTCCTGCTTCTCGATTCCCTCGCCGAGAGCATAGCGCACGAAGCCCGCGATTTTCACGGCGCCGCCGACCTTACCTTCGGCTTCCTTCACCGCCTGCGCCACCGACTTGCCGGTGTCGTGGATGAAAGCCTGCTCGAGCAGGCAGACTTCCTTGTAGTAGGTCTTCAGACCGGACTCGACGATCTTCTCGATCACGTTCTCCGGCTTGCCCTGCTGGCGATATTTGTCGGCGAGGACGTCCTTCTCGCGCTTGACGACGGCCGGATCGAGACCGGACGGCTCGAGCGCGAGCGGGTTGGTGGCGGCGACATGCATCGCGATCTGGCGGCCGAGCGCTGCGAGCTCGTCGGCCTTGCCGGGCGATTCCAGCGCCACGATCACGCCCATCTTGCCGGCGCCGTCGATGACCGCACCGTGGACGTAGCTCGACACCACGCCCTGGCTCACTTCGAGCGAAGCGGCACGACGCAGCGTCATGTTCTCGCCGATGGTGGCGATCGCGTCGTTGATCGCGGCTTCCACCGTGACGTCACCGATCTTGGCGGCCTTGATCTTCTCGACGTCAGCGCCAGCGTCGAAAGCGACCTGGGCGACCATCTTGACCAGGCCCTGGAACTGGCCGTTACGCGCGACGAAGTCGGTCTCGGAATTGACTTCGACCACGACGCCCATGTTGCCCTTCGTGAGCGCGCCGATGAGGCCCTCGGCCGCGACGCGGCCCGACTTCTTGGCGGCCTTGGACAGGCCCTTCTTGCGCAGCCAGTCCTGCGCCGCTTCCATGTTGCCGTCGTTCTCGGTCAGCGCGGCCTTGCAGTCCATCATGCCTGCGCCGGTGGACTCGCGCAGATCCTTGACCATCGCAGCAGTGATCGTTGCCATCGTTGAAAATCCTTCTTGCCTGCCGGTTCGCCGCGGCGCGGCTCCAATCGCCCCGCCGCGGTCCATCTCAGGAATTCGCGTCAACTGAATGAAATGGTGGCCGGATCCTATCCGGCCAACCGATCGCTCTTTTTGACTATTCCGCTTCCGCGGTCAGCGCCTTGGCCTTGGCCACCCAGGCATCCGCCCGGCTCGGCAGACCGACTTCTTCGCCGATCTTGTGCGCGGTGTCGTGGTCGAGCTCGGCGAGCTGCCAGAAGTGGAAGATGCCGAGGTCGTTGAACTTCTTCTCGATCGCACCCGACACGCCCGGGAGCTTCTTGAGGTCGTCGGCGGTGCCGCGCGGACCGGCAAGGCCCTGGAACCCGCTCGCTGCCGCCGGAAGCTCTTCAGCGACCGGCCGGCTCGACGCACCGATATCGATGCCCGAATCACCCTGGGCCCGCGAGATGCCGTCGATCGCCGCACGTGCGATCAGATCGCAATAGAGCGCGATGGCGCGGCCCGCGTCGTCATTGCCCGGCACCACATAGGTGATGCCCTTCGGGTCCGAATTGGTGTCGACGATCGCAGCCACCGGGATGTTGAGCCGCTGGGCTTCCTGGATCGCGATGTCTTCCTTGTTGGTGTCGATCACGAAGATCAGGTCGGGCAGACCGCCCATATCCTTGATGCCGCCGAGCGAGCGATCGAGCTTGTCGCGCTCGCGCTGAAGCGTCAGACGCTCCTTCTTGGTGTAGGAGCTGGCATCGCCGCCGGACAGCACGTCGTCGAGATGGCGCAGGCGCTTGATCGAGCCGGAGATCGTCTTCCAGTTGGTCAGCGTGCCGCCGAGCCAGCGCGAATTGACGAAATACTGAGCGCAGCGCTTGGCAGCGTCCGCGACGCCGTCCTGAGCCTGGCGCTTGGTGCCGACGAATAGGATGCGGCCGCCCTTGGCGACGGTGTCGCTCACCGCCTGCAAGGCGTTGTGCAGCAACGGCACGGTCTGGGCGAGGTCGACGATGTGGATGTTGTTGCGAGCGCCGAAAATAAACGGCGCCATTTTCGGATTCCAGCGGTGAGACTGGTGACCAAAGTGCACGCCGGCTTCGAGGAGCTGACGCATAGTGAAATCGGGTAGTGCCATCGTTCTAATTCTCCGGTTGGTTCCTCCGGAAGCGTGTGAGCAAGTCGGAGCGTTGTCGCCCCGGCTGCCACCGGACGGCCTTGTGAGCCATGCTTCCGTGTGAGATGCGGCGCTGTATAGCGCCATTTCGGCCAGAAGCAAGGAAATAAGGGCCTTTCGGGGCTTTTACCGCCCGCGAAAGGCCCATTCCGTCAATTCCCACCTGACCGCTAGCACTTTGGCTGGTTGGGCGGGCATTTTTTCGGGGCCGGAGCCGCAGGACGCGGCGGCGGGGGGGCTGGACGCGGCGGGGCTGCGGCCACCCGGGGCGGTGGTGGCGGCGCCGGGCGGGCCACCGGCGGCGGCGCGGGCCGGGGAGCCGCGGCGACAGGCGGGCGTGGT
>NZ_VSSS01000045.1 GCF_008123425.1 Bradyrhizobium rifense | reverse complement strand
GTCGGGCAAAACACCGGCACAATAACATCATGGCGCACCGCAGCCGATAAAGATGGGCATGACGCCGCGGCGCTACGATTGGGCCACGTGCAAAATGCTCCGATCACGGCAACCCGTCAGTTGGCCAAGACATGAAAGATACGCTGAACTTCGTTGGCGACGGCGATGATGTGGACGTCATCTACAACGTCGAGCGAACCTTTGGGATCAAGCTGACCGACGCGGAAGCCGAGCAGACGCGGACCGTCGGCCAGCTCTACGATCTGATCGAATTGAAACATCCGAACGCCGGCAGGCTGCAGCTTTGCGAAACTGACCAACGAGAACAAGACATGCGCGCCGTCCGACAGATGGTTTGCGCTGACAGCGATCCTGCGCGGCATCACGGGACACAAAATCACGATCACGCGGGAGACCACGTTTTTTGCCGAGCACGCGAAGCCGATGGCATAAGGCTCGGGAATAGGCCTGCTTGAGGGCTGATACGTCAAATGACCGACTTGCCCGTAGAATGCTTCATTATCCAGCGCCTTCAAGAAGGCGGCTGGCGCGTCATCCACCGCCGGGCTGACCTCACCGATCTGCCGATTGCCGACTTTGTTTCGTACCGCGACGCTGAGGAGTGGGTGAACTGGAAGTCCGGCACTCCCAGAACCAATCCGTATGTCACGGCGAACGAAATATTCTCGCAGCCACGGCTGGTCGAGATCGCAATCGAGCCGAAGTCGAAGGCAGACGCGGAGAAGCTCGGCATTGCGCTGGCAAAGCTTGGGGCCGAAGACGCTGCTTTCGGAATGTCGATCGATCCCGAGTCCCGACAGATCATCTTGAAGGGCGTGAGCGAACTCCATCTCGACGCCAAGCTCGAAACCCTCGGACGCACCTACGACATCGATCCCACAGTTGGGGCACTGCAGGTGGCGTTCCGTGAGCGCATCACTCGGCCGGCCGAGGCGGAATATATCTACAAGAAGCAGTCCGGCGGTACAGGCCGGTTCGCGGCCGTCAAGCTACGTGTCGAACCGAACGAGCCCGGCAAGGGCTACCGGTTCGAGTCCAGGATCGCCGACAGCACGGTGCCGAAAGAATTCATCCCCGGCATCGAAAAGGGGATCGAGAGCGTGCTTTCCTCGGGCGTGGTCGCCGGCTTCCCGGTGATAGACATCAAGGTCGAACTGATTGATGGCAAATATCATGACACCGACTCTTCGGCGCTCGCCTTCGAGATCGCCGCACGTGCGGCGCTCCGCGACGCACTCCAGAAGGCGGAGTCGGTGCTGCTCGAACCGATCATGAGGGTAGAGGTCGTGACCCCGGAGGACTGTATCGGCTCCATCCTCGGAGACCTGAATTTGCGACGCGGGCGGCTCCAGGGCCAAGACACGCGAGGCAACTTCGCCGTCATCAACGCGATGGTGCCGCTCATGAACATGTTCGGTTGCGTAAATGACCTGCGCGCGATGAGCCAAGGTCGCGCAACCTTCACGATGCAATTCGATCATTATGCCCCGGCACCCCCGCCCGAGCATGACCCGCCATTTCGGCCCGCGATGGGGATGCGTGCTTGAACGACGCTCCGCTGACCAGGATCGCGACGACGTCGCCCCCCTGAACACCTGTTCACGAAGATTAAATTCCTCGCGGCTCTGCGCTGCGATAGCAACGAATTGATCTGACGCAGGTTCTCCCGCCACCAATGAGGGAGATCACGATGAAACTCAAACTTGCTGTTCTTGGTCTGGCTGCCCTCGGCAGTGCTGCGCTCGCGTCGGGACAAGCGCTCGCGGCGATGCCGAACGGCATTCCGCAAGCCGATCAGGTCGCAAGCGGTCCGGCGGCGCATGTCGATCAGGTGCGGATGGTCTGCAACGCCTGGGGCCGCTGCTGGTGGCGCCCGAACTATTACGGCGCCTACGGCTATTATGGCGGCCCGCGGCGCTACGGTTACGGCCCACGTCCGTGGGGCGGGGGCTATCGCCACTGGCACCGCTGGTAAATGACGAAGGGGCCGCGAGGCCCCTTTTTCTTGTGAAGCGTCTTTGTGTTCACAGAAGCGCATACGTCAGCTTCTGGCCGCACAGAACTTCGCCGCTCGTGACCGGGAGCGGACCTGACGCACGCCTCTAGACAGCGGCTTCGTCGAGAAGCTCGCCTGTTGTTGCAATGCGAACAGAGTGGTTCGTCAAGAGGTCACTCCAGACCCAATGGTGATGCCGAATCACGGCAGCAGCATCCATGTGCGGTCGATCGCTTACTGTATGAGCGTCGCTAACAACAACGACGTGGTGGTCGTTTGATATCGCCGAACGGATAGTTGAATCGACACAGGAGTCAGTTGCCCAGCCGGTGACGATGACCCGATCCAGCGCCATTTGGACCAAGGTATTTTGGAGCTCAGTTCGAACAAACGAATCATTCAATGTCTTCTCGACCACGACGTCGTCTGGGTGACGATCCAGTTCGGGTAGAAATGACCACCCTTCGGTGTCCCGTTCAAAACCATCTCCCGGTTTGCCGCAGTGTCTTATCCATATGACCTTGCCAGATCGCCCACGCACCATAGTGGTTAGCAAATTTATGTGTTTGACCACGCCCTGAAGATTGTGCTTCGGCGGGCCATTCAAGAGGCCGATCTGCATGTCAACCACAATGATTGCGTCCATATGCTTGGCTCGGCTATTTCGACAACTAAATACTGTCGTCTCCCCACTCGCGCAATCCGATTGACCTCTTTTGATTCACCGCGTCGAGACTTTTGCGCCATCTTGCGGGAGCTAAGCGAACGTCAGCTATGGTTTCTTGAGGGAGAGATCCCCAAAATCCTCGATCAGGCGGAATCGCTCGCACATGAGCATCATATCTTCGCTGAACCGTCCGAGCCGGCCGAAATAGGTGCGATGGGCGTTGCGCCAATAGGTGAGGCTTCGATCACCCTCACCCTCATCGTAGGCAAAGGCGGCATCGACATCGTTGTAGCGCCGATAGGTGATCTCGGTGGTTTCGATGACGCAGCGAGGCTCTCCCCGTCCATCGAGCACGACCCAGCGCTCTCCTGGTGTCGACGTGTTGGGTTCGTCTTCCGTGCTGCAGGTCGCGGTCTTGACGCCCTTGACGACGAGTTCGAGCAGTTCATCGGCAAGCGCCGGACTGTCGCCGAAAGCAAACGTCCGGAGATCTTGATATCGTTCGGGCACTGGCTTGTTCATGGTCGTCCGAGCCCTTCAGAGACGACGCCTTGCGGCGCGATCCACCCCTACAGCGCCGCAAGCACCGCCTTGGTAATATCCGCCGTGCCGTTGCTGCCGCCAAACTCCATCGGCTTGAGGCCGCCGGCATAGACTTGATCCACCGCCCGTTCGATCTGCTCGCCGGCTTCCGCCGCGCCCTCGACGCCGTGCTTGTCGGCGAGCCAGTCCAGCATCATCGCCGCCGACAGGATCATGCCGGTGGGATTGGCCTTGCCCTGCCCCATGATATCAGGAGCGGTGCCGTGGCACGGCTGGAACACGGCATATTTGTCGCCGACGTCGGCCGACGGCGCCATGCCGAGGCCGCCGATCAGGCTCGCGGTGATATCGGAGACGATGTCGCCGAACATGTTCTCCATCACCATCACGTCGAAATCCCAGGGACGTTTGACCAGCATGGCCGAGCAGGCGTCGACATAGATGCGGTCGGTCTTCACCTCGGGATGCTTTTTCGCGATCTCGTCGAAAATGCCGCGGAAGAACGCAAACGCCTTGAACACGTTCGCCTTGTCGACACAGGCGAGCGCACCCGGCTTTCCACGCACCTTGCGCCGCTCGGCGAGGCGAAACGAGAACTCGAACAGCCGCTCGGATGTCCTGCGCGTGATCACCATGGTCTCGCGCGCATCGTCATGGGTGACCACGCCCTTGCCCATCGAGGCGAACAGGCCTTCGGTGGACTCGCGGATCACGACGAGATCGATGCCTCGCTTGTCAGCGCCAACGATCGGGCTCGGCACGCCCGGAATCAGCCGCGCCGGGCGCACGCCCGCATAGAGATCGAAGATGAAGCGCAGCTCGATCTGCGGCGCGATCTCGGTATTGTCGGGGTAACGCACCGACGGCAGGCCGCAGGCGCCGAGCAGAATTGCGTCGGCTTCCTCGCATAATTTGATTGTGGACTCCGGCATCGACTTGCCGGTGGCGAGATAGTTGTTGGCGCCGGCGGGAGCCTCGGTGAAGCGGAAGCTCAAGCCGGATTTGGACTCGATCTTGCGCAGCACCTCGATGGCCGGCGCCATGACTTCGGGACCGATGCCGTCACCGGCGAGCACGGCGATGTGGAAGGCGTTGTTTGCGGACATTTAAGAGGCCTCAAGGAAAGGAGCCAGCCAAGTCGTCATTGCGAGCGAAGCGACGAAGCAATCCAGACTGTCTTCGCGGATGGATTTCTGGATTGCTTCGCTTCGCTCGCAATGACGAGGAGAGTGCGCGTCGAACTACGGCATCAGCACCGTGCGCCCGACCACCGCGCCCTGTTGCAACTGCACCAGTGCGTCGTTGGCCTTGTTGAGCGGCGCCTTCGTCACCGGGATCGGTGCGACATTCTTGGCGCGGACGAGATCGAGCAGCTCCTGCGTCTCGCGCAGGTTTCCGACATAGCTGCCCTGGATCGTCACCGCCTTGATCGGGATCAGCGGCAAAGCCCAGGTCGCGCCGCCGCCGAACAGGCCGACGATGACGAGCTTGCCGCCTTTGGTCAGGCAGTCGAAGCCAAGCTGCGTCGTCGCAGCATTACCGACGAGGTCGATCACGGCGCGGATCGGCCCGCCGGCTTTCTTCGCCAGCTGCTCCAGCGCATCCGGCGCCTTGGGATCGATGGTGGCGAGCGCGCCGGCCTTTTCCGCCGCCTCGCGCTTCCTGGCGTCGATATCGACCATGATCGCGCCCTTGCCGCCCATCGCCTTCAGCAGCGACAGCGCCATCAGGCCAAGGCCACCGGCACCGAACATCACGATCGGCGTATCAAAATGCTGCTCGACCTTCTTCAGCGCGCTGTAGGTGGTGACGCCCGAGCAGGCGTAGGGCGCGGCCGACGCCGGGTCGAGCCCTCTGAGGTTGAGCAGATAGCGCGGATGCGGCACCAGCATGTGATCGGAATAGCCGCCGTCGCAATAGACGCCGAGCGAGCGCGGCGTCAGGCACATGTTCTCGTCACCGGCGAGGCATGTGGCGCATTTGCCGCAGCCGATCCAGGGATAGACCAGGCCGACATCACCAAGCTTGAGGCCGCCCTGGTCGGTCGGCTTCACGTCGGGTCCGAACGCCAGCACTTCACCGACGGTTTCGTGGCCCATGGTCAGCGGCAGGTTGATGCCGCGGTCTTTCAGCGACAGCGGCTTGCGGCCATGGCCGAGATCGTAGCCGCCTTCCCAGATGTGGAGATCGCTGTGACAGACGCCGGCGGCTTTGACCTTGATGAGCACCTGCGTGCCTGAAGGTTGCGGCGTCGCCTCGTCGAACTCCTGCAGCGGCGCCTTGAAATCAGCGACCTTGAAACTCTTCATGGCGTCCTCCCGGCATACTCTTCGTCGCGTCACCATGCCACGGCCGGCAAGGCGAGACAAACCCGCACAGCGGTCTTAGTTCAGGCGAGCGGATGGTGGCAAGCCACGAACTGCCCCGGCACGACCTCGCGCAACTCCGGCATCTCCGTGCTGCAGCGCTGATCGGCGCGCGGGCAGCGGGTGCGGAAGCGGCAACCGGACGGCGGCGCAATCGGCGATGGCGGCTCGCCGATCGCCACGCTCTCGACGGGACGCACATCCGGATCTGGAACCGGGATCGCCTCCAGCAGCAGCCCGGTATAGGGATGCGCGGGCTTTGCGAACAATTGCTCCGATGGCCCGACCTCGCAGAGCCGGCCGAGATACATCACCGCGACGCGGTCGCTGACGGCTTTGACCACGGCAAGGTCGTGCGCGATGAACAGCAGCGTCAGGCCGAACCGCGTCTTCATCTCCTCGAGCAGATTGAGGATCTGCGCACGGATGGAGACGTCGAGCGCGGAGACCGGCTCGTCGCAGACGATGAACTCGGGGTTGAGCACCAGCGATCGCGCAATGCAGATGCGCTGGCACTGGCCGCCGGAGAACTCGTGCGGCAAGCGCCCCGCCACGAGATCGGGATCGAGCCCGACCGCGGAGAGCACCTCGTGAACGCGCCGCTTGCGCTCGCTAGCGTCCTTGACACCGGCGATGATCAGCGGCTCAGCGACGATGTCACCGATGCGCCGGCGCGGATTGAGCGAGGCGATCGGGTCCTGAAAGATCAGCTGCACGCGGCGGCGCATTTTTCGCAGCGCCTCGCCCTCCATCGCGGTAAGATCTTCGCCGTCGAACAGCACGCGGCCACTCTTGGCGCGGCGCAATTGCAGCACTGCGCGCCCCAGCGTCGACTTGCCGCAGCCGGACTCGCCGACCAGCCCCAGCGTCTCGCCGCGCGCGACGTGGAGGCTGACACCGGAGACAGCGTGCACCGTCTTGTTGCCGAGACCATATTCGACGACGAGATTGTCGACGTCCAGCAGCGGTTGGTCGCGCACGGCGAGCTGCATCATGCGCCAATCCCTTCCGCCATCTGGATCGGGTGGAAGCAGGCATAGAGATGCTCCGGCGTCTCGGCAGCCTTCAACTCGGGTTTGGCTTCATAACAGCGTCCGGCGGCATAGCGGCAACGCGGCTCGAAAGAGCAGCCCCTGAGTGGCCGCGTCGGATCGGGCGGTCGACCTGAGATGGCAGGCAGCGGCGTGTGCGGCGCGGTCTCCAGCTTCGGGATCGCCGCGAGCAGCGCCTCGGTGTAGGGCATGTGCATGCGTTTGAAGAGCGCCTGCGTCGGCGCGCGTTCCACCACCCTGCCCGCATACATCACCGCGACCTCGTCCGCGCGGCCGGCGACCACGCCGAGATCGTGGGTGATGATGATCATCGCCATGTGGCGGCGGCGTTGCTCGCGCGCCAGCAGATCGAGGATCTGCGCCTGGATGGTAACGTCGAGCGCCGTGGTCGGCTCATCCGCGATCAGCAGCTTCGGCTCGCAGGACAGCGCGATCGCAATCGCGATGCGCTGGCGCATGCCACCGGAACATTGATGCGGGTATTGCGCGAGCCGCTGCTCCGGCGCCGGAATGCCGACGGCCGCGAGCAACTCGATGCTGCGCTTTCGCGCAGCCGGCGCGTCGAGCTCGAGATGCTCCTGGATCGTCTCCATCAACTGGGTGCCGATGGTGAGCACCGGATTGAGCGAGGTCATGGGATCCTGGAACACCACCGCGAGATCGCGCGCACGCAGCCGTCGCAGGCCTTCAGGCGCGAGCCGGACCAGGTCCTGGCCGTCGAACATCACGCGTCCGGTAAGCTTCGCCTTCTTCGGCAGCAGCTGAAGGATCGCGCGCGACAGCATGGTCTTGCCGCAGCCGGATTCGCCGACGATACCGAGCGTACGCCCCGCCTCCAGCGACAGATTGACATGATCCACGGCGCGCAAATTGCCACGCGGGGTCGGCAGCTCGACCGCGACATCCTCGATGGTCAAAAGCGGCGTGCTCACAGGGCCCCCTGACGCGGGTCGGTCAGTGCCCGCATGGTGTCGCCGACGAGGTTGAACGCCAGCACGGTCAGGAACAATCCCACCGCCGGCAGGAACGCCAGCCGCGGCGCGACGTCGAGGCTGTCACGGCCTTCGCCGATCATGCTGCCCCAGCTCGCCATCGGCGGCGGCACGCCGAGCCCGAGGAAGGACAGCGCGCCTTCGATCACGATGGTGACGGCGACGCCGAGCAGGAAGAACGCCAGCAGCGGCAGGATCACGTTCGGCAGCAGCTCGCGCAGCAGGATGCGCGCATGACTGGCGCCGAGCGCCTCAGCCGCGATCACGAATTCGCGCCGCGCCAGTGTCAGCGTCGCCGCGCGCGCTACCCGCATGAAGGCGGGAATGCCGAGCACGCCGAGGATGATGGTGAGATTGGGAATGGACTGGCCGAGATAGGCGGTCACCGCGAGCGCGAAGACCAGTGGCGGAAAGGCCAGCAGCACGTCCATGCTGCCGACCACCAGCGTCTCGAACCGGCCGCGGAAATAGCCGGCGAGCAGGCCCAGCGCGCCGCCAAGCGTCAAGCCGATCATCGGCGCGATCAATCCGACCGTCAGCGAGACGCGGGCGCCAAAAATCAGCCGGGCGAACTCGTCACGGCCGAGGCCGTCGGTGCCGAGCCAGTGCTCGCTCGAAAAAGCGGCGCGGCGCTCCAGCATGTCCATGTCTACAGGATTTTGTAGCGGCAACACCGGTGCGAGAATCGCGAGCGTGAGAATGACGGCGAGCCAGAGGCTCGCGAGCCAGAACAGCAGCCCGAGCTTGCGCTGGCGCCGGACCGGCGCCGATACCTCTTCCTGCATCGTGAGCTCAAGCGTGCCCATGGCGAATCCTCGGATCGAGCACGGCATAGAGCATGTCGACGATGAAGTTGACGATGACGAAGCCGCAGGCCACCAGCAGCACCACGCCCTGGAGGATGACGAGGTCGCGGGTGTAGATCGCGCCGACCAGCAGCCGGCCGATGCCCGGCAGTGCGAAGATCGATTCCACGATCAGCGTGCCGCCAAGCAGGCGGCCGATATTGATGCCTGTCACCGTCACCAGGGTCAGCGACGACGGTTTCAGCGCATGCACGAACAGGATGCGCGAGGGCTTGAGGCCTTTTGCTTTCGCGAGCGCAATGTAGTCCTCCTGCAAGGTCGCGATCATATCGGAGCGCAGCACGCGCATGATGCCCGGCCATTCCGCCAGCGCCAACGTCAGCGCCGGCAGCACGAAAAAGCGCAAGTTTGCGAGCGGCTCCTCGGTGAACGGCACATAGCCGGTCGCAGGCAGCCAGTGCAGCTCGACCGCGAACAGATAGATCAGCAGGATCGCCAGCAGAAAGGACGGCATCGACAGCATGGCAAACGCGCTGCCGGTCATGAAGCGGTCGAATGCACTGCCGGCGCGCGCGGCGCAGGCGATCGCGAGGGGAACGCCGATCAAAAGGCCGATGGACTCGGCCATCAGCATCAGTTCGAGCGAGACCGGTATGCGCTCGCTGACCGCCTGCAGCACGGTCTGCCCGGTGCGGAACGAACGGCCCAGATCGCCCTGCAGGACGTGGCCGAGCCAGCTCAGGTATCGCCACCACAACGGCTGGTCGAGCCCCATGTCACGGCGCAGTGCGGCAACATTCTCCGGTGTCGCCTGATCGCCCAGGATGACATAGGCCAGATCCCCCGGCAGCAGCGAGGCGATCAGGAAGGTCAGCAGCGAGACGGCCAGCAACACCGGCAGGATGGCCAGCAGCCGCCGCACGACGAAGTTCAGCATCGCGCGGTCATTCCAGCCAGGTGGTCGAGACGTCGATCACGCCGTTGTAGATTTTCGGGAAGCCCTTCAGCCTGGCGCTGGACAGCGCATAATAAGTGTTCTGGAAGGTCCAGAACCAGATCGCCTCCTTGTTGATCAGGCGGCTGATGGCGCAATAGTCCTCGGTGCGCGCCGCGGGATCTGCCGTGACGCGGGAATGATCGAGCAACCGGTCCAACTCCGGATCGGCGAAGTTGGAGAGCGCGAGCGGGCTGCCGCTGCGGAAGTTCGCATACATCTGCGGATCGGGATCGGCGAGATCGACGATGCGCCACGGCACCATCTGGAATTGGCGCATGAAGGCGCGCGGCGGGATGGTGGCCTGATCGACTTGCTCGATTTCCATATTGGCACCGACGCGCTTCCAGAATTGCTGGAGCACCTGGCCGATCATGCGGCCGCGCGGCGTCGCGGTCACCAGCGTCTTGAACTCGACCGGCTTGCCGTAATCCTTGAGCAGCGCCTTGGCCTTCTCGACGTCGAACGGCAGCGCGCCGTCGTCCTTGCACTTGACCCAGGAGCCGTCGCCGTAAGGGTTGCTCGCGGGCCGGCTCAGGCCGTTGCTGATCGCCTGCGACATCTTTGGACGGTCGATCGCCATCACCAGCGCCTGGCGTACGCGCACGTCGTCGAACGGCGCGACCTTGGTGTTGAAGGCGTAGACCGCGGCGCCCGAGCCCTTGTAGGTGTGCACGGTGAGCTTGGAGTCCTTCTGCGCCTTCATGATGTTGTCGGCGTCGTTCTCGTCGTCCCAGATGATGTCGGCTTCACCCGATTGCAGCGAGGCAAAGCGCGACTGCGCGTCGGGCAGCGGCTTCAGGATGATGCGGTCGAGATAGGGACGGCCCTTGTCCCAGTAATCCGGGTTCTTCTCCAGCACCATGCGGTCGCCGGCGGTCCATGATTTCAGGATGTAGGGGCCGGTGCCGACGGGATTGCGATTGTAGTCGTCGCCCTTGGTCTTCCACGCCGTCGGCGAATGCACGACGTTGTTCTGGCTCTGGATGGTGTTCGTCGCCGGCAGGTTCACGGAAGGGTCGGTCAGATTATAGACGACGGTGTATTCGTCCGGCGCCAGCACCTCCTTGACGTTGGTGATGTAGAAGGCGCAGCGGCACTTGTTGGCGGGGTCCTTCTGGCGGTCGAAATTCTCCTTGAAGGCCTGCGCATTGAACGGCGTGCCATCGTGGAATTTCACGCCCTGGCGCAGCTTGAAGGTCCAGCTCTTGTAGTCGTCGGAATGGGTCCAGGACACCGCGAGCTTGGGCGCGGCCTCGCCCTTGTCGTCGAGTGTGGTCAGCGTGTCGAAGATCGCGGCGGCGGCGGTGAAGGTCGAGGTGTCGTAGACGCCGACCTTGAGCGGATCGAAGCCGGGAATGTCCAGCTCCTGGCCGACGGTGATGCTGCCGCCGGCATTCTGCGCCAGCGACGGCTCAGCCAGTGGAAGGAGCGCAAATGCCGCAACAAGGAAAATCGGCGCGCGCTTGCACGCCGCGGCAGCAATGTTCGTCATGGTTCCTCCCGGGATCCTCGTCCGATGTTTCGGATCGCTGATGACTCGGGCGAGCTTGGCGGCAAATGCTCGCCACGGCAAGAGGAACACAGGGGGTTCGATGCCGCATGCGCGCGGCGAGACGCGCTCAGCTGGCCGCTTCTGTATTGCCTGACGGAATTGGAGCATCATTGGCGAGACCGATTTCGTCGCGCAGCGCATCCGTGTGCTCGCCAAGCGCGGCCATCGTCTTGCCCGGCGTCGTGTCGGCGCCCGTCATCCGGAACGGCAGATTGAGCACCTGGAACGCGCCGCCGCCGTCCTCCACTGACGAGAGCGCCTGCCGGTGCGCGAGCTGCGGATCGGCCAGGGCTTCCTTGATGGTGCGATAGGCCGAGGCCGGCACGCCGGCGGCGCTCAAATCCACAAGACATGCGTCGGTCGTGAGCGGCTTCGACCAGGCCTCGACGCCGTCCATCATGTCGGCCCAGTGCTCGCGCCGCGGAGCGTAGGAGGCAAAGCGCGGATCGGAGATCCATTCGGGGCGGCCGATCACGCCCATCAGGGCCTGGAACGTCTTCTCGCTGGCGACCGTGATCATGACATAGCCGTTGGCGGTCTCGGTCGGCCCGAACATCGGGCGCGGCGGCGGCTTCACCGCGAATTGCGAGCTCTGCAGCTCGATCACCGTCAAGGTCAGCATCGACTCCAGCATGGAGACGTCGATGTGCTGGCCGAGCCCGGTCACCGTGCGCTGATAGAGCGCGGAGGCGATCGCGCCGAAGCCATAGGTGCCGGTGACGACATCGGCATGGTAGATGCCGCAATAGTCCGGACGGTTGCGACCGGGCTGGTAGGCGAGATGCGCCATGTCGTAGCCGGAGGCGGCGTGGATCACCGGTGCGTAGGCCGGCAGCTCGGCCGAGGGACCGCTCTGGCCATAGCCCGAGATCGAGCAGTAGATCAGCCTGGGATTGACCGGGCGGAGACTGTCATAGTCGAGCCGCAGCCGGCGCATCACGCCGGGACGAAAGTTCTCGACCAGGATGTCTGATGTCGCGACCAGCCGGCGGACCGCCTCCCTGCCGTCTTCCGACTTGAGATCGAGCACGACGCTCTTCTTGCCGACATTGAGCTGGCCGAACACGGTGCTGCAGCCCTTGCGCAGCGGCGGCCGTGTCCGCATCGTCTCGCCGCCGTCGGTCTCGATCTTGATGACCTCGGCGCCCATGTCAGCCAGCATCCGCGCGCAATGGGGGCCGGCGATGGTGGTCGAAAAATCCAGGACGCGCAGGCCCGCGAAGGCCTTTGTCGTCGTGGCTTCGTGCTTATCTGGTAGCTGCATCCCTGCTTGGTCCTTGGCCCGTCCCTTAGGAACTATCGTTGTTCTCTCTCGTTGGTGCGCTCGACCCTAGAGGGCAGCGACTGAGTAGGAAAGTCTTTACCGAACGAACGGGTCTCGCGGGCAGGCTGAGATATCCAGGGGCAACTGGACCCGATCTTGCATAGCAGCAATCGGGATCGGAAGAGGGCAATCGTTCTTGAGGGTCTTATTCGTTACCACAGAGATGGACGACTTTGTCCGCGTTGGCGGACTTGGTGCCGTTTCCGCTGCCCTTCCCCGAGCGCTCCGCCCCTTCGCCGATATCCGGATCATGCTGCCCGGCTATCGCGACATCATCGAGCAACTGACCCATATTCAGATCGTTGGGCGCTGCCCGGCCTTCGCGGAGATGCCGGCCTGCTCGCTCGGCCGGGCCGCCACCAAGGACGGCCTGCCGGTCTATGTGCTGTTGTGCTCACAGCTCTACGATCGTCCCGGCAATCCCTATGGCGACGAGTCCGGACGCGACTGGCCGGACAACGACATCCGCTTCGCGCGCTTTGCCTCGGCTGCCGCTGAGCTTGCCATGGGCAAGCTGGACAAGAATTGGGCAGCCGACCTGGTCCATGCCAACGATTGGCAAGCCTCGCTCGTGCCGGCCTATCTCGCCTGGCGCGGCAGCAAGCTGCCGTCGATCCTGACCATCCACAACCTCGCCTATCAAGGTCTCTTCCCGAAGGAGTCGCTGCGGCGGATCGGCGTCCCCGAAAGCTCCTTCCACATCGACGGCGTCGAGTTCTACGACCAGCTCTCCTTCCTCAAGGCTGGCCTCGTCTATGCCTCGCACCTCACCACCGTCAGCGGCACTTACGCGCGCGAGATCACCACGTCCGAATTCGGCTGTGGCCTCGAAGGCCTGTTGCAGCTCCGCTCCGACGCATCCGAGCTCACCGGCATCCTCAACGGCATCGACGAAAGCTGGGACCCGCGCTCCTGCGCCCAGCTCGCGCAGCAATTCGGCGCCGGCGACTGGGTCGGCAAGAAGGCCAATGCGGACTACGTACGCAAGCAGTTTGGCCTCGCGGTCTCACGCGGGCCGATGTTCGCGATTGTCGCACGCCTCGTCCACCAGAAGGGCATCGACCTCGTGCTGTCGGCTGCCGACGAGATCATCGATGCCGGCGGCCAGATCGTGGTCACCGGCTCCGGCGAGCCGGCGCTCGAACAGGCTCTGGTCGACGCCCATCGCCGCCGCCCCGACGCCATCGGCGTCACCATCGGCTTCAACGACGCCCAGGCGCGCCGCATTTTTGCCGGCAGCGATTTCACATTGATGCCGTCGCGGTTCGAGCCCTGCGGACTGAGCCAGATGTATGCGCAGCGTTTCGGCTCACTGCCGATCGGCCACCAGACCGGCGGCCTGGCCGAGACCATTACCGACGGCGAGACCGGTTTCCTGTTCTCGAGGCCCTCGCACGAGTCCTTCCTCGGCGGCGTCCGCCGCGCCTTCGAAGCGTTCATGGCCCAGGACCAGCTCGACACCATGCGCCGCAGCGCCATGGGGCGGTCGTTTTCCTGGAGCATCTCGGCGGGAAGCTACAGCGCGCTGTATCGGAAGCTGGCGGCGGTGTGAGGCCGGCTACTTCCCGCGCACATCCATCTGCGGCCGGCCGATCCAGGCGCGGTTGAGGCAGCGTATCATCCAGTCGGGCTGCGGTTCACCGCGCAGCCGCGCCTGTGCTTCCTGATAGGGGCCGACATAGCGCAGCCGATCCGGCAATTTCGGATAGACCCGCCGTATCCATCGCAGCGCGTTGTCGGCGCCTCTCTTGTCGCGCTCATCGAGCTCAAACCCAAAGCCCACACGCAACGGCTCCGGCAGCAGGCTTGCCGTGAGCGCGCGATACCAGCGCGGCGGCCGCAGCCACGGACGCGCACCGCCAAAGATCTGCGCGGCGATCTCGCGTGCGGCCGGGCTGACGGTCAGCGTATCTGACTTCGCCATCGCTGCGGTATAGGCCGCAAAGCCGGACCAGTCGGCCGGCAGATCATCGCCCGTCAGTCCGAACAGTGCGCCAAAGGTCCGGCTCTCGGTCCAGTAGCGCTCGCGCTCTTCCACCGAGAGTGGCGGCAGAACCAGATCATGCGCCATCAGCGCGGTCTCGGCCAGCGTCGCATGAACCCAGCGCAGCGACGGAATGTCATTGGCGCAGTAGCGCGAGCCGGCTGCGAAGGGACCGACGGTCTCCGGCATCTCGCCGACAATCATGCTGTGGCGCCGGTGCAGTTGCCGCGACGACAGCATGGCGCGGTCGAGCGAGCCGAACACCATGGCAAAGACAATGTCGAAGGTGCGATGGAAGCGCCCGATCGGATCGGCAAAGGTTTTGGAGTGCTCGGCGATGGCGGCCGCGACCCAGGGATGCGCGAGTTGCAGCAGCATCGCCCGGCCGGCACCGAGAAAGATGACCGCCTCGCGATCGATCCGCCAGGTCACAGAGGACGGACCGAACACGCCGGGCACCGGTCCCGCCGCATTGGCGCGGACCTGATCGAGAGCCAATTCCAGATCGTTCCCGGAGACCACTTGCAGAGCCTCATCGATTACGGACCGGCGCCGACGATCCACAAGGCCTGTGGCAATTCGATGAAGCGAACGGCGGCTTGTGGCGCTATTCCGCGGCCAGCGGCATCTCGTCGATATGCTCGTGCAACACGACGCCCGACAGCGGATCGAATTCGCCGATCCACGGCGCGCGCGCCAGCACCGACCTCGTATGCGCATAACCGGCGTCCCAGCGCTGCATGATGCCGGACGGGCTGAAGTCGATGTCCTTGGTATGGGTCTCGCGATCGAGCTGTGGTGCCAGCAACCGCACCACATGCATGCGCGTCGAACAGCCGTAGCCGATCAGATCTCTCACCGCGAGATCATCGCGCTCGCTCTCGGGCAATCGTGCCGCAAGCTGGTTGATGACATGGCGCAGCCGATGAGCCTGCTGCTGGCGCTCGATCTGGCTCGCGATCCTGCTGGAATATTGCACGTCCTTGTGCCGTGTCAGGACCTCGCCCATCGTGGTCGGCTCGGCCCCGGCGGGATTCCACAGATGCACGGAGAAGATCAGCGAATTCCGGCGCGGGTTGTCGTCGAACACGGCTTCCGTCGGCGAGTTCGACAGAATGCCGCCGTGCCAATAGAGGTCGCCGTCGATACGCACCGCCGGGAAGGCCGGCGGCAGTGCGCCCGAGGCCATGACGTGCTTCACCGTCAGCTCACCGTCGCGGCTGTCGAAATAGCGCATCTGACTGGTGCCGACATGGGCCGCACCGACCGTGAGGCGCGGCGAGCCGCAATTGGCGAGGCCGAAATCGACGAGTTCGCGCAGCGTGCCCTCCAGCGGCGCGGTCGAATAATAGCCGGCGCGATCGGCGCCGAGCGGATAGGACTCGCCGGCATGCGCCGCCAGATTGGGCTTGAAGAAGCCGGGAATGCCGCCTGTGACAGTCGACCAATAGGCCAGTCTGTCGTCGAAGCCGGGGACGCCGGTCCGCAGAGGCCAGACCGGCGTCTGCTCCATCCGCTTCCAGAATTGCTTCAGGCGCGAGAGCCTGTTCTCCGGCGCGTTGCCGGCGATCAGGCTCGCATTGATGGCCCCGATCGAGGTGCCGATAACCCAGTCGGGCTCGATGCCCGCCTCGTGCAGGGCCTGGTAGACGCCAGCCTGATAGGAGCCGAGCGCACCGCCGCCTTGCAGCACCAGAACGACCTGTCCCGGCAGATCCCTGGACCTTCTCGCCCCGGCGCTATCCTGCATGCTCGTCGCACTCCTGCTCCAGAGAGCCTTACGCAAAATCCTCCGGCATTGTTACGCCCGGCGACCGTCGGCCGTCCAGCGACCATCGTCCGGATAGGGCGCAGATATCAGCGGAACCGGCGGAGCGTTAACGCTTTGCTGGCGCGTCCTGCGGCGGCGGGTCGTCGTCGGCGATCGCCCGCCAGGCGGCGCCGTCGAGATCGTCGTACTGGCCGCTGCGGGGCATCGCGGATTCTCTCTGAAAGAACACGCCGCCAGAAACCACATTCACCCTCGCGGGGAATTGATTGAAATCAAGATTGGTCTTTGGATTCTTCGTGTGAGCGGGTATTTTTTGGGAAGGGCCCCGTCCGTTTACGGCGCAGCCAGTTGAAGTGCTCCTGCTGCCCCCGCGCCGTCATTGCGAGGAGCTCTTGCGACGAAGCAATCCAGGATCTCTCCGCGGCGACAGTCTGGATTGCTTCGCTTCGCTCGCAATGACGGAGGCTGCAACCCTACGGCTTAGCTTGAGACACTCACTCGCTCGCGGTCTCCTTCAGGGCCGCGATGACGTCCTCGCGCGCGACGATTCCGACCAGCTTTTGCGCGCTGTCGAGCACGATGATGCTCCGGATGCGGTGCTCGACCATGATCTGGAGAACGCGCGTCAGCCGCGTGTCGGGGCTGACATAGATGAACTCGGGCGTCATGACGTCGCCGACCTTGCGGCTCATCAGGTCGTGGTAGCGCGGCAGCATCTGGCTCGGCGTGAAAGCGAAACACTTGAGGATGTCGAATTTGGTGACGATGCCGACGATTTGCCCGTCATCCTCGACGGGGTAGGAGTTGAAATCGTCCTGCTCGAACATCTCGCTGAGCGCGAGCAGATCATGGTCGCGCTTCACCGTTTTGACGTTACGCGTCACGTAGCCGTCGACGGTCTGCTCAAGGAATTTGTACACGGCGCGTCCTCTTCGATTGGTCTTGTGTTCGAGGCGTCAGTGCGACAGCAGCACGCAGCGGGCGGTTTGCGTGACCAGATATTGCGTGACGCCGCCGAGGATCAGCTCGCGGAAACGGGAATGACCGTAGGCGCCGGCGACGATCAGGCCGGCGCCGACATCGCCGGCAATCCGCTCCAGCTGAGCGGCAGCGGTTTCGTCCCCCGTGGCCTCCGGAACGCGTGCGGTCGCGGTGACACCGTGGCGGGCGAGCCAGGAAGCCACGTCGCTGACACGTGCCATCACGGCCGCGCGGTCATCGTCTTCTTCCGGAATCTCGACGATGGCGACATCCCTCGCCTTGCGCAGCATCGGTAGCGCGTCGGCCACCGCGCGGCGCGCTTCGGGCGTGTCCTTCCAGGCCACCAGCACGCTACGCAGATCGAGCCAGTTGATTTGATCAGGCACGGCCAGAAGCGGCCGGCCGGCCTGCATCACCAGGTCTTTGGGACTCGCGAGCGAAAACGCATCGGAAAAGGCCGGGCTCCGCCCGCCGCTGACGACGATGTCGGCGCAGCGCGCCTGCGCCAGCACGAATCGCGTGGGAAAATCCATAGCGCAGCGCCATTCCGCGCGCCCGCCGCGGGTTTTGGTCGCGGCGCGGAATTCCGCCTCCAGATCGGCCAGACACCTCTTGACCGAGGCATCCTCCTGATCGATCAGGCGCTGGGCCTCCGCACCATCGGTGAAATAGAGCGGCGGGGCGAATTTTGCTGCGGCGACCCCGACGAGTGCCGCCTCGAATCGTTCGGCGAGCTCGCCCGCGACCTGAAGGCGCGCCTCGTTGGGCTGATCGAGCGCCAGGCTGACCATCACGGTCGCGTATGTCATGAGAATTCTCCAGGCCAATAGACTGGCGCGAAGTCTAGCCGCGCCGGCGCGAAGCAGGATGAGATAGATCAAACTGCCCGGCGCGATTCCGCGGCAAATCCGCTAATGGAATCAGACATCGGAACTTGCTTCGGACCCGCCCATGGGCGAAGTTGATCATGTTCACGGCGCCATGCCCGCCGCGCGAAGACAGGAGCCACCGAGTGTCGCCGACCCGCGTAACGCACCCGCCGGACGATCATCGCGGCGAGCATTTCCGGGTCCGCATCGAGGGGTTCGGCGTCGGCACCTGGGATCTCGACCTCACGACGCGCGAGCTGGAATGGTCGGAAACCGCGCGGATGCTGCTCGGCGTCGAGCGCGGCGAGCCTGCGAGCTACGACCTCTTCCTGTCGCGCCTCAAGGCCGAAGACCACGCGCGCGTCGAGACTGCGATCAAACAAGTCTCCGAGCGCGGCGGCGGCTTCGACGTCTCTTTCAGGATTGCCGAAACGTCCGACCGGGGCAAATGGATCAGGGCCCGTGCCGGTCTGATCAGGGACGACGCCGGCGTCGCGCGCCATCTCAGCGGAATCCTCCTCGACATCGACCAGGAGAAGCAGGTCGAGGAAGCGCTGCGCACGCGCGAGAGCCACCTCCGCTCCATCCTGCACACCATTCCCGACGCCATGATCGTCATCGACGGCCGCGGCATCATGCAGCTGTTCAGCACGGCCGCCGAACGCCTGTTCGGCTGGTCCGAGCAGGAGGCGATCGGCCAGAACGTCAGCATCCTGATGCCGGAACCGGACCGCACCCGCCACGACACCTATATCGCGCGCTATCGCTCGACCGACGATCCGCACATCATCGGCATCGGCCGCATCGTGACCGGCAAGCGCCGCGACGGCACGACGTTCCCGATGCATCTGTCGATCGGCGAGATGCAATCCGGCGGCGAGCCCTATTTCACCGGCTTCGTCCGCGACCTCACCGAGCATCAGAAGACGCAGGCGAGGCTTCAGGAATTGCAGTCCGAGCTGGTCCACGTCTCGCGGCTGACCGCGATGGGCGAGATGGCCTCCGCGCTCGCCCACGAGATCAACCAGCCGCTGGCGGCGATCAGCAACTACATGAAGGGATCGCGGCGGCTGCTCGCCGGCAGCACCGACCCCAACATTGCGAAGATCGAAAGCGCGCTGGATCGTGCGTCGGAACAGGCGGTGCGCGCAGGCCAGATCATCCGGCGCCTGCGCGACTTCGTCTCCCGCGGCGAATCCGAGAAGCGGATCGAGAGCCTGTCGAAGCTGATCGAGGAAGCCGGCGCGCTCGGCCTTGCCGGCGCGCGCGAGCAGAAGGTGCAGCTCCGCTTCAATCTCGATCCCGGCGCCGACCTCGTGCTCGCCGACCGCGTGCAGATCCAGCAGGTTCTGGTCAATCTGTTCCGCAATGCGCTGGAAGCGATGGCGCAGTCGCCGCGGCGCGAGCTCATCGTCACCAACAGGCGCGTCACGGACGACATGATCGAGGTGGACGTGTGTGACACCGGCTCCGGCTTCCAGGACGACGTCATTCCAAACCTGTTCCAGACCTTCTACACCACCAAAGAGACCGGCATGGGCGTGGGACTGTCGATCAGCCGCTCGATCATCGAGGCTCACGGCGGCCGCATGGTCGCCGAGAACAACGCATCCAGCGGCGCGACATTCCGCTTCACCCTGCCCGCAGCCGATGAGACCTGATCAATGACGACCAAGGGACATGTCTACGTCATCGACGACGACGAAGCGATGCGGGACTCGCTCAACTTCCTGCTGGATGCCGCGGGCTTCGGCGTCACGCTGTTCGACAACGCGCAAGGCTTTCTCGACGCCCTGTCCGGCCTCGCCTTCGGCTGTGTCGTCTCCGACATCAGGATGCCGGGCCTCGATGGGATCGAGCTGTTGAAGGTCATGAAGGCACAGCACTCGCCGTTTCCGATCCTGATCATGACCGGCCACGGCGACGTGCCGCTCGCGGTGGAGGCGATGAAGCTCGGCGCCGTCGACTTCCTGGAAAAGCCGTTCGAGGACGACCGCCTCACCGCCATGATCGAGACCGCGATCCGTCAGGCCGAGCCGGCGGCCAAGAGCGAAGCCATCGCCCACGACATCGCCGCCCGCGTCGCTTCCTTGAGCCCGAGGGAGCGGCAAGTCATGGAAGGACTGGTCGCAGGTCTCTCCAACAAGCTGATCGCCCGCGACTACGACATCAGCCCGCGCACCATCGAGGTCTACCGGGCCAATGTCATGACCAAGATGCAGGCTGGCAGCCTGTCGGAACTGGTGCGGCTGGCGATGCGCGCCGGCATGCTGAAGGATTGAGGCAAGCACACTTGAGGCAAGTCAAAACCTTCGCTTCCGCCTGTGCTACGCGACCAGAATGATCGAGATCGTCTCTCAACATCAGCGGCTGCCAATGGCGTCACCCGCACAGCCCGTCGTCTACGTCGTCGACGACGATGACGCCGTGCTGGGATCGCTGCGCTTCCTGCTGGAAACCGACGGCTTTACCGTGCGGACCTTCCGGAACGCCACCGCGCTGCTCAACGCGATGCGCCCGCCCGGCGCGGACTGCTACGTGATCGACTACAAGATGCCCGACATCAACGGCATCGAGCTCGCCGGCCGCTTGCGCCAGTCCGACGGCGACACCCCGGTGATCCTGATCACCGGCTATCCCGACGGCAATATTTCGGCCCGCGCGACGGCGGCAGGCGTGAAAGACGTGATTTTGAAGCCGCTTCTGGACGAAAACCTGGTCAAGCGCATCCGCCACGCCATCCAGGCCCGCCGCGGCAATTGACCTACGGGATTCTACGTAAGGGATCCCCCTTAAGATATCTCGCGAAATTTCCGAAGCACCCGATATCGCGTACCAAAGCGCCATGACAACGGAGATGGCGCAGATGCTGACCCAGACGCTCAACACCCAGGCGATCGATACGCAGGTTCGTGGCAAGTTTGCCCCGCCCCATCCCGTCTCCGACCAGTTCGGCGCGGTCACCGGTCATGTCGGCCTGGTCGCCACTGAATTCTCTTATCGCAAGGAAGAAGAGATCTACGGCGAGGACGAGCCGGCGGAATACGTTTACCAGGTCGTTACCGGCGCAGTCCGCAGCTACAAGCTGCTCTCCGACGGCCGCCGGCAGATCGGCTCCTTCCACCTTGCCGGCGACGTGTTCGGCCTCGAATCCGGCCCCACCCACCGTCTCGCCGCCGAAGCCATCATCGACACCAATGTGCGCCTGGTGAAGCGGGCGAGCCTCGAGAAGGCCGCCGGCACCGACGTCCACGTCGCCCGCAAGCTCTGGGCCATGACCGCCGGCGAGTTGCGCCACGCCGAAGACCATATGCTGCTGCTCGGCCGCAAGACCGCGATGGAGCGCGTTGCGGCCTTCCTGCTCGAAATGGATCGCCGCCTTGCGGTAGCCGGCATGATGGCGCTGCCGATGTGCCGCCGTGACATCGGTGACTATCTCGGCCTGACGCTCGAGACCGTGTCGCGCGCGCTGTCGCAGCTTCACGCCCAGGGCATTTTGGGATTTTCCGGCGCCCGCCAGATCGTGCTGCGCAACCGCGCGCGCCTGAACAATCTCGACGCCTGATCGTTATTCCCCCATTTATGGCCGGCTGATCTCGTTCAGCCGGCCATTTCTTTTGCCGCGATGCCCGTGCGCCGGGTCTCCGGCATCACGACCAGGATCAGCAACAGTCCTATCGCTGCAATGCTCGCCAGCCCGAAGAACGCGGTGGCATTGCCGAACTTGTCGCTGACATAGCCGCCGAGCGCGGTGCTGAGGGACGCACCGATGCCGCTCGCGGTGCCGACAATGCCCTGCGCCAGGTTGAAATGCCCGCTGCCGAAGGCGACGTCGGCCACGATCAGCGGGATCATCACCGCGAACACCGCCGCCGTAAAGCCGTCGAACACCTGCACCAGCACCAGCAGATAGGGATCGCGCACGGTCGCGAACAGCAGGCCGCGGATCATCAGCGCGCCGAAACCGACCAGCAGCAATGGCCGCCGGCCCCAAAGCTGCGCCTTGCGTCCGACCGTCGGCGACAGCACCGCCACAATCGCCTGCGGCACGACAATGCAGAAGGCAACGAGCACCGTAGCCCATTGGCTCGACCGCGCCGTCACGGCGCTTGCCATCAGCGGCATCATCGCGGCGTTCGCGAGCTGCAACAGCAGCACGCTCAGCGCAAAGACGATCAGCGGTTTCTGCCGGATCAGATGCCAGATATTGGAGTCGCCCCGATCCTCCGCCTCACGCGGCATCTCGCCGTGGCAGCGCGCGATATCGACCTCCTCTTCGCGGATCCGCGACAGCGCGATCAGGGTCGGGATCGCGAGCAGGAAGGTCACCAGGAATACCGAGCGGCTGGAGAGCAGATATCCGGCGGTCCCCATCACCGCCGCGGCAACACCGTTGCCGAGCGAGGCAAAGCGGGCGTTACGGCCGAGCCGCTCGCCGATCTTAAACGGTCCGACCAGGCCAAGGCTGATCGCCGCGATCGCCGGACCCAGCACGCAGCTCGCCGCCGCGTGCAGCGTGGCAGCCATGACCACCACCGGGAAGATCGGCATCGCCGCATAGGCGAGCGCGCAGCAGCCGATGGTCACGATCGCAAGCGCTGCGACCAGCCGCTCGGATTTCGCGGCATCGATGATGGCGCCGCCCGGCATCTGGCCGATCAGCGCGACGATGCCGCCGATCGACAGCACGAGGCCGATCTCGACTTGGGTCCATTTCTGCGTCGTGAGGTAAACCGCGATGAAGGGACCAAAACCGGTCTGCACGTCAGCAAGGAAGAAGATGAACCAGTCGAGGCCGCGCAGGCTCCGGCGCGACGGCGCCGGAATGCCCGCAGGCGGAGGTGCGGCGACGTTGTCGTGTTCAACGCGTCCCTCGCGATCTGCAAGCTTCGGCTTCCTCGACAACAGCACAGGCAGTCAGCCCTCCCCCCTCCTCATTGAATAGCTTGCAGCGGTTGAAGACTGCCGGACGCGCCAAGCACGACCATCGGCGTGTCTTCCTTGTATTCCGGCGCGGCCGCGACCTGCGCCTTGGTCAATTCCAGCGTGATGCTGTCCTTCTTGTTGGTGATCTTGCCGAAACGAAGCGCGTTCCAATCCACCACGATCCTGCGGCTGCCGACGCCGAGGAAGCCGCCGAAATCGATCACGGCGGCGCGCACGCGACCGGTGAGATCTACGATGACGTCGACGATATGGCCCATGTCCTCGTCCGCCGCGCTGCGCACGTCACGGCCGAGCACGCCATGGGCGTCGCTGGCGCCGATGATGGTCACCGACGGCGGCGGCGCGGCATCCTTCGGCGTGACAGGCACCACAGAGGCCGGCGGCTGCACCGTCGGCGGTGCGTTCGCTTCCGTGGCGGCCGCGGGCTGCTCTTCCGCAGCACGCGATACGGCAACCGTCAATCCCGCGACGATCGCCACGCTCAGGACCAACCATCCGGCGCTACGCATGAACCCTCCTTGCCGCAGCTCCCTAGCGCGCCAGCACGATCGATACCTGAATTTGCCCGCGCGTGCGCAGCACCTCCAGCGCCACGTCGTGGCCGTGGCGGCTGACGCGCAAATCGACGCTGGACTCGCCCAGCCGCAGATCGCGCAGGATAACCTCGTTCAAAAACGTCGGAAGTTGCGGATTGCGCAGGCGGATCTCGCAGCGCGCGACGTCGAACTCGATGCCGAGCGCAGCTTCCAGCAGCGTGAACGGCGTCGCGCTGGCCCAGGCCTGCGGTGCGCAGGCAACGGGATAGAGCGTCGGACCGCGCCGTTGCTCACGCCGGAAGCCGCAAAACAATTCCGGCAGCCGGCGCAGGTCCATATAGGTCGCGGCATCGAACAGACCCTTGAATACATGCGCGACCGAATGCTTGAGCCCGTAATGCGCCAGACCAAGCGCGATCAGCGCGTTGTCGTGCGGCCAGATCGAGCCGTCGTGATACGACATCGGATTGTAGCGCACCTCGCCGCGCGCGACGGTGCGGATGCCCCAGCCCGAGAAGAAATGCGGCCGCATCAGATCGGCCGCGACGAGACGGGCGCGGTCCTCCCGGATCATGCCACTGAACAGAACCTGCCCGGCATTCGAGGTCCGCACCTCACATCGCCGCTTCTTGCCGTCGAGCGCGAGCGCATAGGTGCCGAGCTCCTCGCACCAGAATGCCTCCTCAAAACGCTCGGCGAGCGTCTTGGCCTCCGCCTCGAGCCTCTTGGCGACGTCGGGCTTGCCGAGCCGCAGCGCGCATCGCGCGGCGAGCTGTTTTGCTGCGTAGACATAGCCCTGGACCTCGGCGAGTGCGATGTTGCCCTCCGCGAGCTTGCCGTCGGCATGGAAGATCGCGTCGAAAGAGTCCTTCCAGCCCTGGTTGGCGAGCCCCTTTTCGGTGGCGCGCTGGTATTCGACAAAGCCGTCCTGATCGGGGTCGCCGGGACCGTCGATCCAGGCGAGCCCGGCCTCGATCGCCGGCCACAGCTCGACCAGGGTCTTCTCGTCGCCGGTGCGCTCGACATAACGGCCGGCGAGCAGGACGAACAAGGCGGTGGAATCCACGCTGCCGTAATATTGCGAGAACGGCACCTCGCGCAGCGCCGCCATCTCGCCACCGCGCATCTCGTGCAGGATCTTTCCCGGCGCAGCATCGGCGAGCGGATCGACCGCTTTGGCCTGGAAATGCGCAAGCCGACGCAGCACGCCTTTGGCGACCCGCGGATCGACCCACAGCATCTGCAGCGCCGTGATCAGGCCGTCGCGGCCGAACGTCGTCGAGTACCAGGGAATGCCGGCATAGGGATAGCGCCCCTGCGGCGTCTCCGTCATCAGCATGTTGAGGTCGGCCATGGCCTGGCACAGCACCTCGTTGAAAATGTTGTTGGAGGTCTCGATGCTGGCCGCGCCGTTCGTCGACTGCCGCATCTCGCGGCGGTGGGCGAGCAGGCCCCTGAAGAAGCGCGCCGGCTTCTCCGCGATCGGCCGGTTGCAGGACACGGCCACGAACAGCGATTTGGCCTCGTGCGGGTCCAGTTCGAGCTGCCAGGTCGCGGCATTGACCGAGAGCCGCGTCGGACGCGGATCGAAATGCAATCCGGTGGTCCGCTCGGCATCGTCGAGGCCACGATACTCGAACAGGACGTCGCTCGGCCCGAGCAGCCTGCTGGTGCCGGTGCCGCGGCGCGGACGCCGCTCGCCGCGCACTTCGAATAGATCGGCAAAATCGTTATCGAACAGCAGCGTCAGCTCGAAACTGGCGCATTGCTCGCCGTGGTTCTGCAGCCCGATGCGCTGATACGCCGTACCGCGCCACAGGAAGATCGTGCGCACGATGTGCAGCAGGTCCTTTTGCAGGACAATGCGGCCCTGGCGATAGATGTCGGGATTGGTCAGGTCGACCGTCAGTCCCGAATTGTCGTCGCGCAGGTTCGAGCCGAGCAGCAACGGCTGGAGATCGTCGAGCACAAGCTCCAGCCGCGCCAGATAGCGCGTGTCATGGTTGAACAGGCCATCCGGCCCGCCGGCCGACGCGCCGATGTCGCCATGACTGTCCAGCACGATGAAAGTGTCGTCGTGCTTGAGCGAGCGACGGGGCCTCGCGGCAGGCCCCGTCATCGGAATGTAGAACGCCTGCTCCGCGACGGTCTCTATCGCCTGCGATGCCGGGATGATCTTGGTTGCGGCTTCGGCTGCCATGAGCTGCTCCCCTGCGGCTTGTTTTTCGAACGCGGCCAACGCAACGCAACTGTTGGGTTTTACGCGGCGAACTTCGCGAGCCGGCTCATTTCCTGCGTCACCAGCTCACGGTATGGACCGTGGCCCTGCATCAGGCGATCGGGTGCGCCATCCTCGATGATCTTGCCATGCTTGAGCACGATCACGCGGTCGAAATTGCGCAGCGTCGCGAGACGATGCGCGATCGCGATCACGGTGCGGCCGCGCATCAACCGCGCCAGCGCCTCGCGGATCGCTTCCTCGGACTCGCTGTCGAGCGCCGCGGTCGCCTCGTCCAGCAGCAGGATCGGCGCGTCCTTGACGAAGGCGCGCGCGATCGCGATGCGCTGGCGCTGGCCCCCGGACATTTTCACGCCGCGGTCGCCGACCATGGTGTCGAGACCGTCCGGCAGGCTGTCGATGAAATCGCAGCGCGCCGCAATCGCCGCGCGCAGCACCTCGTCGTCGGTCGCGTTCGGCCGGCCGTAGCGGATGTTCTCGCGGATCGAGCGATGGAACAGGGAGATGTCCTGCGGCACCACCGAGATCGCCTCGCGCAGGCTCTGCTGCGTCACCATGGCAATATCCTGCCCATCGACGGTCACACTGCCCTCGTCGACATCGTAGAAGCGTTGCAGCAGCGTGAACAGGGTCGATTTGCCGCCGCCGGACTGGCCGACCAGGCCAACGCGCTGGCCGGGCTGCAGCCGCAGGCTGAAGCGCTCAAAGATCTTCTCACCGCCCGGATAGCCGAAGGTGACGTTGTTGTATGCGATCGCGGCACCGCTCTTGACCAGTGGCTCGGCCTCGGGGTGATCGCGCAATTCATGCGGCACCAGCAGCGTGGCGATCGCCTCGGTCAGGCGCGCGACATGCTGGGTGACGTCGACAAGCGCCACCGCAAGGTCGCGGGTCGCGCTCAGGATGGAGATGCCGAGGGTACAGACCAGCACGACGTCGCCGGTGGTCGCCTCGCCCTGTTGCCAGAGTGTGACCGCCCACGCCATCAGCGCGACGGTCAAAATCACGGTCACGGCGGCATGCAACAGCCGGAGCTTCTCCAGATAGCGCAGGCTGCGCCCGCGCGCACTGACTTCCCGGTTCACCGTGGCATCGAACCGCTCATGCTCATGGCCGATGCCGCAGAAGGCGCGGACCAGCGGCATGTTGCTGATGACGTCGATCATCTCGCCGTCGACGGCGGCGGCCTTGTCGGCAAAGTCGTCATGCAGCGGTTTGCCGGCCGCGGCGAGACGGAACATTGCGGCCACCATACCCCCCGCGATCACGGTCAGGCCGAGCGCCATATAGGGGCTCACGGTTCCAATCAGCGCGATCGCCGCAATTGTGGCGATGCACGGCGGCAACACATTCCAGACGAACATGTTCTCGACGGTGAACACCGCATTGGATGTGGCCGTAATGCGACTGGTCAGCATGCCCGGCATCCGGTCCGAGAAATAACTCGGCGCATGTCCGGTCAGATGACGAAATATGTCACGGCGTAAGTCGCCAGTGACACGAACGAAGGTGAAGCTCGCGGTCCAGCTCGCGATCCGCCACAAAAAGTTGTCGGCGGCAATCAGCGACATGAGCAGAATGAATGCCAGCCATACGCTGCCGCCATGAGAGGTTCCCGCGGACAAGGCGTCGACAAGCGATTTAACGCCGTACTGTGTGCCTACCGAGCAGGCAACCGCTGCAACCACAGCGCCCAGGATCACCAGATGGGACGCCAAACGATGCCGCAGATAGCGCAAGACAAAGGCAAATGGCCTGCGCGCATATCCAGAAAGATGATCCATTCGCTACGACCCCGTTATTATTTCGAATTTTGTTACTGGTCGATTGAACATCGACCGCTTCGCCTCGGTTCCCGGGCAAAGCCATCACGACATGCGGATACGGACGATGTGAGATGAGGTGATGGCATCATCGCGGCCACGCGTGCTGTGTGTCGAAGAAGTAACGTTCGGGGAAGGAACTTCGCAAATGCGAGAACGTTCCCTCCGCGGCGTGCCGGTGCCGAACTCGGTAGGGGCTTTCATTGCAATGATCACTCAGAGGAGAAGGTGAGATGCGCATCGCGCAGGTAGCTCCGTTGACGGAGGCTGTTCCACCCAAGCTGTATGGCGGCACCGAGCGGGTGGTGCACTGGTTGACGGAAGAGTTGGTTGCCCTTGGTCACGACGTGACGCTATTCGCCAGCGGCGACTCGCAGACGTCAGCGAAGCTGGACGCATTATGGCCGCGGGCGCTTCGCCTCGACGGTTCCGTGCGCGATCCCAACGCGCTGCACATGGTGCTCCTGGAGCGCGTGCGGCAAAAATGTGACGACGAGGAGTTCGACTTCCTCCATTTCCATCTCGACTATTATCCGTGGTCGCTGTTCCACCGGCAGCCGACGCCGTTCCTCACCACGCTGCATGGCCGGCTCGATCTGCCGGAGCATCAGCCGGTCTTCAACACCTTCTCCAAGATGCCGGTCATCTCGATCTCGAACGCACAACGGCGGCCGGTGCCGCAGGCGAACTGGGTGACGACGATCCACCATGGCCTGCCGGAGAACCTGCTGACGCCGAAGCCGGCGAAGCAGGAGTATCTCGCCGTGCTCGGCCGCATCGCGCCCGAGAAAGGTGTCGATCGCGCCATCAAGATCGCGATGCATTGCGGCATCCCGCTGAAGATCGCGGCCAAGGTCGACCGTGCCGACCAGGATTATTACGACGAGCTGATCAAGCCGATGATCGTGAACAACCCGTTGGTGGATTTCATCGGCGAGATCGGCGATCACGAGAAGTCCGATTTCCTCAGCGGCGCGCTCGGCCTGCTGTTGCCGATCGACTGGCCGGAACCGTTCGGCCTCGTCATGATCGAAGCCATGGCCTGCGGCACGCCGGTCGTTGCCTTCAACCGCGGCTCGGTGCCGGAGATCATCGACGAGGGCCTCACCGGCTTCGTCGTCGAGGACATCCTCAGCGCCGCCGGCGTCGTCAACCGCCTCGCGCAGCTCGACCGCACCGCCATCCGCAAGCAGTTCGAGAAGCGCTTTACGGCGCGGCGAATGGCGCTGGACTATCTCGCGGCGTATCGCAGCCTAACGGAAGCGCAGGCGCCGCGGATCAAGCTGGTGAGCAGCGCGGAGTAGCGGATGCAATCTCGGCTGTCGTCCCGGCCTGCGTCGGGACGACAGTTGGGTCATTTGGCGCCCGGCTCTCTCAACACGTCATTGCGAGCGTAGCGAAGCAATCCAGAGTCTTTCCGCGGCGGGGTTCTGGATTGCTTCGCTACGCTCGCAATGACGGAGAGAGCGAGCCCCTACTTCACCGCCGCCCGCTTCGGCTCCACGATCTCGAACATCCGCGGGAATTCGTCCATCAGGCCCATCAGCTCGGCGAGCCGCATCGGGTTGCCAGACAGCTTGACCTTCCCCGCAGCGACCGCTTCCGGAAAGCTTGTCAGTTTCGCAATCACCTCATCCAGCGTCGCGCGCGCCAACGTGAAGCTGGCATCGGCATTATCGGCCTGCACGCCTTCCGCGTAGGTCAGCGCGCAATTTTCGAGATTGAGCACAAAGGTCTCGCCGGTATCCGAAAAATTCCAGTTCAGCACGATGTGCTTGCCCTCCGCCTTCGGGCCGTTGAGGCGGATGCCGAGCACGTCCCAGAGCTGTGAGGTGCGCAACGCTGCCAGCGTCTCGCGCGGCATCGGCGGGCGCGGCGGCGTCTTCGGCATGCCCTGGCGCAATTCCTGCGCGCCGAACAGATAGGCGTTGCGCCAGGTCGAGCTCTCGGCGGCATAGCCGAGCTGCTCCAGCGTATCCGCCAACAGCGCACGCGCGGCCGCATTGTCCGGCTCGGCGAAGACGAGATGGCCGAGCGCCTGCGCCACGAAGCGGAATTCGCCCTTGTCAAAGTCCGCGCGCGCCCGCGTCAGGATCGCGTCGGCGCCGCCCATGTAGTCGACGTACTTCTTCCCTGACTCGACCGGCGGCAGCGGATCGAGATTGACCGGATTGGCGTCGTACCAGCCGAGATATTTTTGGTAGATCGCCTTCACGTTGTGGCGGATATGGCCGTAGTAACCGCGGCCGTGCCAGGCGCCCTCCAGGCTCTTCGGCAGCTGGATCGCCTCGGCGATCTCGGCCGCGTTCAGCCCGTGGTTCATCAGGCGGATGGTCTGGTCGTGCGCGAACTTGTAGAGGTCGCGCTGCTCGCGGATCATGGTGTCGATGCGCTCGCGACCCCACACCGGCCAGTGATGCTGGCCGCACATCGCCTCGGCCTTGCCGCCCCACAGATGCAGCGCCTCGTTGAGATATTTCGACCACGCCAGCGCGTCGCGCACGTCGGAGCCGCGGAACGGCAGCAGATTGTGGAAATTATGCGTGCAGTTCTCGGCGAGGTTCAAAAGCTTGTAGCGCGGCAGGAAGAAGTGCATCTCTGCCGGCGCTTCGCTGTTCGGCGCCATCTGGAATTCGAACTCGACGCCGTCGATGACGCGCCTGTCGCCGGTTGCCATGATCAGGTCGGTCGGACGCAATAGCGCCACCGCGCCCGCCGCCATGGTCTTGCCGAGGCCGCAATCGACCTGGCCGCGCACGCCCTTGGCGAGGAATGGCCCGAACTGGTATTGCGCCCGCCGCAGCATCGCCGGTCCCGCGATGATGTTCTCGGAGACGGCGTGCTCCATGAACAGATTTGGCGCGATGATCGGTACCCGGCCGGTCGCGAGCGCATCCTCCTCCAGCACGCCGCGCGCGCCACCCCAGTGATCGGTATGCGTGTGGGTAAAGATCACGGCCGCGACCGGCTTTTGGCCGCGGTGCCTGAAGTAGAGATCAAGCGCGGCGCGCGCACCTTCGATCGACGTCAGGGTATCGACCACGATGACGCCGCTGTCACCCTCGATCAGCGTCATGTTGGCGATATCGAGCCCGCGCACCTGGTAGACGCCAGGAACGGCCTCGAACAGGCCGTGCTGCATGTTGAGCCGCGACTGCCGCCACAGGCTCGGATTGACAGTCGGTGGCGCCTTCTCGTCGGACAGGAAGCCATAAGGCTCGAGGCTCCAGACCGTCCGACCCTGCGGATTCGTAATCTTCGCGTGCTCGATGGTGCCGAGGAAGCCGCGCGCAGCGTCGTCGAAATCCCGCGTGTCGGAAAACGGCAGCGCATTCAGCATCGCCGTTTGCTGCGCAATGACGGACGGCGTTGCGTCCTTCGGCTCGTTGCTGAGTTCGGTCATCTTGTATCCTCCCGGCCTGATGCGCGGCATCTAACCGCATCTCGCGGTCGATTGCCATCGCTGGTGCGGGAGCCACGCGTAGCCCGGACTTCGCTTCGCTTCATCCGGGGCTACGATGTGCCTCTCAATGCATCCCCAGCACCCGCGGCAGCCACAGCGTCAGGTCGGGCCAGTAGGTCACGATGACGAGGAAGCCGAGCATGGTGAGGAGCCACGGCATCACCGCGCCCGCGAGATCCGTGATGCGCATTCGCGCTATCATCGATGCGACGTAGAGGTTCAAGCCGACAGGCGGATGGCAGAGGCCGACCTCCATGTTGACGTCCATGACGATGCCGAAATGGACGAGGTCGATGCCGAGCTTCTTCGCGGCCGGCGCCAGGATTGGCGCCATGATCAGGATGATCGAGTTCGGCTCCATGAAGTTGCCGGCGAGCAGCAGCAGCACGTTGACGACCAGCAGGAAGCCGACCCAGCCGAGATTCTGCGCCGCGATCCAGTCCGCAAGGACCGTCGGCAGGTTCTCGTTGGCGAGCACGAAGGAGAACAGCACTGCGTTGGTGACGATGTAGAGCAGCATCGCGCTGGTGTTGGCGGCGCGCAGCAGCACGCGCGGCACGTCCTTCAGGCCGATCGCCTTGTAGACGAACACCGCAATGATGAAGGAATAGACCGCGGCCATCGCGGCGGCTTCGGTGGCGGTGAACAGGCCGCTATAGATGCCGCCGATGATGATGACGACCAGCATCAGGCCCCAGATGCTCTCGCGGAAGGCGTGGAGGGTCTCGCCCCAGCTCGCCTTCGCCATTCGCGGATAGTCGCGTTTGCGGGCGAGCCACCAGGTGACGATGCAGAGCATGGTGGTCAGCAGCATGCCGGGTAGCAGGCCTGCGACGAACAGCGCGCCGATCGAGGTATTGGTGGAGACCGCATAGACGATCTTCGGGATCGACGGCAGCATCAGGATGCCGAGCGAGCCCGCAACCGTAATGATGCCGGCGCCGAAGCGCATGGGATAGCCGTGACGGACCATCTCGGGCAGCACGATGGCGCCGATCGCGGCCACCGTCGCCACGCTGGAGCCGCAGACCAGCGCGAACATCGCGCAGGCGACGATGCCGGCAAGACCAAGGCCGCCGTGCCAGTGCCCGATCAGCGAGGTCGCGAAATTGATCATGCGCCGCGCCACGCCACCATGGGTGAGGAAATTGCCGGCGAGGATGAAGAACGGGATCGCCATGATCTCAAAACCCTCGATGCCCGTGAAGAGCTTCATCGAGACGGCTTCGATCGGCACCGTGGTCAGCGTAAACAGGAACGTCATCACGGTGAGGCCGAGCGCGATCGAAACCGGGATGCCGGTCAGCATCAGCGCGATCAGCAGCGCGAACACGGTGAAGGCGCGCAGCCAATGTGGCAGCACGATCACGCCAAACTTCTCGGCGAGACACATCGCGAAGATCAGGATCGGCGCCATGATCAGGATCACGCCGAGCGGCGACACTTTTCGCGACGCAGCCTTGGTTGCCGCGCCGGCGGGCTGCGGGTGCAGAGCCGGCGAGACGTCGGCCTCGACGCCCTCGACGTGGGTCTCGTCATGATGCGGCAGATCGCCGGTCCAGTAGTAGGACCAGCAGACCTGGAGGAAGCGGAAGCACATCAGGCCCGAGCCGAGCGGGATCGCCAGGTAGATGAACCACATCGGCGCTTCGAGATCGTTGGACTGCTGGCCGGTCTTGAACATCTCCGAAACAAAGGAGGCGCCGAAGGCGGCGATCATGCCCGTGAACAACGCGCCGCAGAGCAGCGAGAACAGGATGACATGCTTGCGCGAATGTTCGGGCAGGCGATTGACCAGCAGATCGACGCCGACATGGATGCCGGTGCGCACGCCGTAGGCCGCGCCGAACTTCGCCATCCAGATGAACATGTAGATGCAGAGTTCCTGCGCCCAGGACAGATCCAGCTCGGACAGGAAGGTGAACACCGACATCGATAGCGACGCCAGCCAGGTCATGCCGTGCGCGGCGGCCCATCGCGAGAACACGATCGATTCGCCCGCGCCGTAACGGTGCACGACGGCGATGAAGATCAGCCCGGTTGCAGCCGCAATGAGCGTCGCGATCAACCATTCTTCAAGATGGTTGAGCCCCTGGTTCAGCACGCGAAGCAAATCAAAGCCCCCCTGTCGATACGAAACGGTCGGGAGTGCGCACACTCCCGACCGTTGGTATTATTCTCCCGGAAACCGCGTCAGTTCATCTTGACGTCGAGTTCCTTGGCGACGAGATCGAGCACTTCCTGCCCGACCCGGCCCTTGGCCCACGCATAAGTCGGCCGCATCGCTTCCTGCCATGCCTTGCGATCGGCGTCAGTCAGATAATGCAGCTGGGTCTTGCCCGCCTTCTTGATCTCGGCCAGCGCGTCCTCGTTTTCCTGGTGCGCGATCTGGTTGGTGTATTCGGTCGCGTCCGCCATCGCCTTCTCGAGCTGGGTGCGGATATCAGGCGGCAGGCCGGACCAGAACTTTGAATTCACGATGACGGCGTATTGCAGATGCGCGTGATAGGACACGGTGATGTCCTTCTGCACCTCGTAGAACTTCTGCGTCAGATAGTTGGATGCCGTGTTCTCGCAGCCGTCGACGACGCCGGTCTGCAGCGCCTGATAGACTTCCGAGAACGCCATGATTTGCGGGATCGCGCCGAGGATGCGGAAATACTGGTCGGCGATCTTCGATCCGGAGATGCGGAATTTCAGGCCCTTGAAATCCTCCGGCTTCGTCAGCGGACGGCTCGACGACACCATGTGGAAGCCGTTGTCCCAATAGGCGAGACCGCTGATGCCCTTGGCTTCCAGCTTCTGGAACAGCCATTTGCCGACCGTGCCCTTCATCGCGCTGGAATAGGTCGCGTCGTCCTTGAACAGCCAGGGCAGGTCGAGCGCCTCGAATTCCTTGATGCCGAGCGGCGCGAATTTCGCGGTCGAAGGCGCGAGCATCTGCACCGAGCCGAGTTGCAGCGCCTCGATCTCCTCCTTGTCCTTGTAGAGCGAGGAGTTCGGATAGACTTCGATCTTGACCTTGCCGTCGGTGTACTTCTCGGCAAGCTCCTTGAACTTCAGCGCGCCCTTGCCCTTCGGCGTGTCGTTGGCGACGACGTGGCTGAACTTGATGACGATCGGGCTCTGGGCTTGGGCAACCGCAGGGGCCAAAGCGAACGCGGCTGCAGCGACCGCAAAGAGCAGTTTGCGCATGAAGAACCTCCCCAACAACCTCGGAAACCGGGTGCTTTTTTGTTTTACGGTCTCAGTAGTGGCAGCAATCCGTACCCCGAACAACTAGACCTAAGCCCAATTTGCCGCAGCGAAGCTATGCCGCAGGGAAGTTACCTTGAGGCAAGCTATCTTGATGGCGGTCGCATGCGCAACCCGGCGCCCGCGCCCACCCTGGGGAGCGAGCGCTTATGTCGCATCGCCGAAGGAGCATTAACCCTTGCGCTGGGCGACCATGAACAGCCGCCGGAACGGAAACAGCGTCTGCCCCGCGGCGTTCTTCGGATAGGCCTTCGCGACCCGCATCCCATAGGCCTCCTCAAACGCGGCCTTCTCGTCGCCCTCGAGCACGTCGAGATAGCGCGTCAGCCAGGTGCCCTTGGTCCATTCCTTCACGGGATTGTCGCCTTCGAGCACCTGGAGATATTCGGTCTCCCAGATGTCGATGTTTTGCGACAGCGGCGCGAGCACGTCGTGATAGAAGGCCGGACCCTCGACCGGCGGCGGCGTCACGAGATGCTCGACCTTGGACCGCCAGGGCCCGTTCAGCGCGGTCTCGCCGATCAGCACGTGCGACGGCGCCAGAAAGTTGCGCGGCATCTGTACCGCGAGCATGCCGCCGGGCGCGACCTTCTCCATCACCGAGGGGAAGAGTGCCGCATGATTGGGCAGCCAGTGCAGTGCGGCATTGGAATAGACCACGTCATATTGCTTGGCCGGACGCCAATGGCCGAGGTCTTCATGTGACCATTCCACGTCAGGCGCGGCTTTGCGCCCGGCGGCAACCATCTCGGCCGAGCCCTCGACGCCGGTCACCGCAGCAGACGGCCAGCGTTCCTTGATCAGCTTCGTGACATTGCCGGCGCCGGCGCCAAGGTCCGCGACCGTGCGCGGGCCGATATCGGGAATCCGCATCAACAGGTCCACCGCGGGCCGGAGCCGGTGGCCGGAGAATTTCAGATATTGCTGCGGATCCCATACCATCGTTGAAGCCTTTTCTTTTTCGTATTTCCTTCGCGGTCGCCCTTGGTTACCACTGCTCGTCCCCGTCGGGCAAATCGCCGCACCCGGGACAGGCAGGAAACGAACACGAAAAACCAAAGAAACAATCAAGAGAGCGTGTGACCATGGACCTCGGGCTGAAATCGAAAACCGCTGTCGTCACCGGAGCAAGCATCGGCATCGGCCGCGCCATCGCCAAGGGCCTTGCGGCCGAAGGCGTGCGCGTCGTCGGCGTAGCACGGCGCACCGACCTGCTTGCAGAACTTGTGAAGGAGGTCGGCGGCGGGCTGGTCACGCCATTCGAACAGGACGTGATGGCCAGGGACGCAGCCGAGAAGATCGCGGCGTTTGCGCTGAACGAGCTCGGCCATGTCGACATCCTCATCAACAATGCCGGCGGCAGCCGTCCCCTCCCCGTCGATGCGCCCGACAGCAAATGGGATGAAGCGATCGCGCTGAATTTCACCAGCTATCGCCGCATCGCGCATGCGCTGCTGCCGCAGATGATCGAGCGCAAATGGGGTCGCATCGTCAACATCACCGGCAAGTCCGAGCCGGAAGGCCTCAACGCCGCCTTCGCGGCAAAGGCCGCCGTGCACGCCTGGGCCAAGGGCCTGTCACGCGAGATCGGCGAGCACGGCATCACCATCAACTGCATCCCGCCCGGCCGAATCATGAGCGAACAGATCCGCCGCAACTATCCGCCGGATTATCGCGAGCGTTTTGCCGAGGAAGAAATTCCGGTCGGCTATTGGGGTGAGCCGGAAGACCTCGCAGCGCTCGCGGTGTTTCTGGCCTCACCGGTGGCGCGCTACATCACGGGCACGGTGATCCCGGTGGATGGCGGGTTGCGAAGGTATCAGTTCTAGATCTTCGCTCAAGCTACGCGCCCGGTGCGCTCCCTCGCCCCGTTCTTACGGGGAGAGGGTTGGGGTGAGGGGCTGCCTCCGCATTCGCAGGATCGTCTGATGTCATCTGCTGCAACCATGTTCGCGCAATCGTTCTTCCACGGCACGCGTGCCGATCTGAAACCCGGCGATCTGATTGTCGTCGGCTACCAATCCAACTTCACCGACGTCAAGCCGCTGTCCTGGGTCTATTTCGCGGCCACGCTGGATGCGGCGATCTGGGGCGCGGAGCTCGCCGCAGGCACCGCGCCAGGGCGCATTTACGTCGTGGAGCCGACCGGGCCGATCATGGACGATCCGAACGTGACGGATAAGAAGTTTCCCGGCAATCCGACGCTGTCCTATCGCTCCCGCGATCCGCTGCGCGTGATTGCTGAGGTGACACAGTGGCAAGGCCACGCGTCCGAACAGTTACAGCAGATGAAGGACAATATTGCTCGCCTGAAGGCGGAAGGTGGCAACAACATCATCGACTAGGTCGAATCTCACCGCTGGCGGCCTGCTGTTCCCAGCGCATCGCGTCGCCATGCACCTGGGCTGATGCCGGCGAGCTCGGAGAAGACCCGCGTGAAGTGGCTCTGGTTGGCAAAGCCGGACGAAATCGCAACCTCGGACAGCGACAGGCCCCGCGCACTCATCAAGCGCTTGGCGGTTCTCACGCGATGATGCAGAAGCCAGCGATAGGGCGGCAGGCCGGTCGAAGCGCGAAACGCGCGCGAGAAATGGCTGACCGACAGGCCGAGTTCGGCCGCGATGGCCTGTAATGGCAGCTTGCCGCCGAGGTCCGACTCGAGCTTGTCGCGGGCGCGCGCCAGCTGCCATGGCGCAAGCGCACCGCGGCTGATCTCGGCCTTGTGCCGGAAGCCTCCATAGGCCTGCGCGACGTGGGCGGTGAGCCCCAGCATCATGTGATCGATGAAGAGCTGGTTGGCCTCGGCCGGCCGACGCAGCCCCTCGCGCAAGGAGGCGCCGATATGGCGGACGATGGCATCATCGTGCCCGACAAGCCCGCAATCCAGCGCATCGATGCGTCGCGCCCCCGATTGATCGGCGAGACCGTCGAGGGCCGAACGCGGCACGTAGAAATGCAGAGAGTGAAGCGGCTTGTCGATCACATAGCGCGGGTCGGCCTTGAGATCGTAGATGTAAGTCGTACCGGCGTGAACATCCGCCTTCTTGATGTGGCGGCCCTGCTCCCAGAGCTCGCAGTCCGGATAGTCGCGCAGCTTCAGGCTGACGAGATAGGCATCTTCCGCAGCGAACGATCCGGAAAGACCCGGCACAGGATTGTCGTTGCGTGTTTCGGTGACCGCGATCTCGGTACTGCGCAGCGAGCGGGTCATCAACGTGGGCGGCGCCCCCTCCAGGCGGAGGAATTCTCCGAACCGTTCGCCGTAAGCGCCTGTCGTGGTCATCGGATGTCTCTTCTGTGAAGGTTCGCGCGCAGGCCACAGCGCCCTGCCATCTCCAGCACGCTATATCGGCTATCCCCCCATTGCTGTCCACGACCGACGACGTCGCACCCCGACACGCCCTGCCCGCTCGCACAAGCGCGACCGACATCAAAATTTGCCAATCATTTCAGGACGATCCGGTTCGTGCCCGGCCGCCTTGAGGGTGTCGTCGACGGAACCGCGGAGATCACGACTTTTCACAAACGCACGCAAGCCGCGCGCCTGAGGCGTCCGCGGAGCAGGATCAGGCAACGCAGGGCAGCATCAGGAAAGACGCGGAGTTTCGCGCCGCCTAGAACCCGAGAAATCAACGGTGCCGGAGCTCGCGACGCATCGCCTTCGACCCCCGGTCCATCCGTTGATCAAGGATCACCAGACATACCGTTCGGCCCCGCAATGCGGCGGCCGACACCATGATCACGACGTCGCGCATCCAGCGACGCGCCCCCACACGAGTGAAAGTCCATGAGCAAGGCCAGCTTGCGCGAGTCTTCGAGTGAAACCCCCGCCGTGTCTCAGGCGCGGCGCGACGCCGCGCCGGCCGGCGACCGGCCCGCTGCCGATGTCGAGATGGCCCGCGTGCTCGGGACGGTACCGTTTCGCATGGCGTTGGACGCGTCCGGCGCCGGGATCGCGCACTGGAAGCACGATCCGCTGCACGACGTCATCGAGCCGATGAGCCACCACGTCGTCATGGCTTACAACGGCTCGGTCCAGCGCATGGAGCGGCGGTCCGGACGATCTGTCGCGATCGGGACGTTTCGTCCCGGCGTCGTGATCATCATTCCGGAAGGATCGAGCTCGCGGTGGGACATTCCAAGACCCGTCGACGTCGTTCAGCTCTATCTTCCACAGACAACGCTGAAGCGTGTTGCGGACGAGGCCGAAGCCGGATCGCTGGCCGATCTTCTGGAGCGAACCGCGCATCCAGATCCCGTGACGTCCCGCCTGCTTCTGAGTGCGGCGGATGTCCTGGAAGGCAACGAGGCGCTGGACACGCTGTTCAGGCAGCAACTCATGGATTTGCTGGCGACGCGCCTTCTCGCCGCGCACAGCGGCTCGTCGAACATGGTCGCGCCGGCCAGGGGTGGCTTGGCGCCGAAGACGCTGCTTCGCGCGATCGAACGCCTGCGTTCGGACAGCGATGACGACGTCTCGCTCGCGGCTCTTGCTGCCGAGGCCGGCCTGTCGCGCTTTCACTTCTGCCGCGCATTCAAGGACAGCACGGGGCTTTCCCCTCATGCCTGGCTGCGCCAGCACCGGCTCGAGCAGGCCATGAACATGCTGCGCGATACCGACGCGTCCGTCGTCTCGGTCGCGGCCACGCTCGGCTACTCCTCGCAGACCGCCTTTGCCGCCGCGTTTCGAAAGTTGACCGGGGAATCGCCGAGCGATTGGCGGCGGCGCGCGCGTTAGCAGCAATCGCGCTGCAATCGCGTCAATCGCGCTGGGGCATCGGCACATGCCGTTCGCTAGGAATCATGGTGCCCCAACCACTGAAACGGAAACGACAAATGCCCTTGATCAATTCTGTCAGCCGGCTCGCGACCACCTCGCGGCGAAAAATTCTCGCAACAACGCTCATGTACGCGGCTTCGGTGACTGTCCGCTCCACCTCGGCAGCAGGCGGCGACATCAAGATCGCGGCTCTCTCGACCGGGAAGAATGAGGTTACGACCTCCGTCACCACCAGCGACGGCGTGAATATCTTCTACAAGGACTGGGGGCCGAAGTCCGCACAACCCATCGTCTTCCATCACGGCTGGCCGCTCAGCGCCGACGACTGGGATGCCCAGATGCTCTTCTTCCTCGGCAAGGGCTTTCGCGTGATCGCGCATGATCGCCGCGGCCATGGCCGCTCGAGCCAGGTCAGCGACGGGCATGACATGGATCATTATGCGGCCGACGTCGCAGCCCTCGCCGAGCATCTCGATCTTCGCAACGCCATTCACGTCGGCCACTCCACAGGCGGCGGCGAGGCAACGCGCTACGTCGCGCGTCACGGCCGGGATCGCGTGGCCAAGCTGGTGCTGATCGGCGCCGTGCCGCCTTTGATGCTGAAGACCGAGTCCAATCCCGGCGGATTGCCGCTTGAAGTCTTCGATGGCTTGCGCCGGCAGCTCGCCGCCAACAGGTCGCAGTTCTATCTCGAATTCGCGAGCGGACCTTTCTATGGCTACAATCGTCCGGGCGCCGAGCCGTCGCAGGCCGCGATCTGGAACTGGTGGCGTCAAGGCATGATGGGCAGCAGCAAGGCCCATTACGACGGCATCAAGGCCTTCTCCGAGACCGACTTCACCGAAGATCTGAAAGCCGTCACCGTGCCGACGCTGGTCCTGCACGGCAGCGACGACCAGATCGTCCCCGTTACCGACTCGGCACCGCTGTCGGCCCGCCTTCTGAAGCACGGCACCCTGAAGATCTACGACCTGCTGCCGCACGGCGTCTGCACGACCCATCCCGACATCGTCAACGCCGACCTGCTCAAGTTCGTGACGGCTTAACCCGCACTTTCATCGCAATCAGTTCAACCAAGGAACAATCGACATGCGTATCGTCATCATTGGCGCCGGCTTCGCCGGCATGTATGCCGCCCTGTCCGCGGCCCGCCTGCGCGACATCCAGGGTGTCTCGCCCGAAAAGCTCGAGATCGCGCTCGTTGCGCCCGAGCCGACGCTGGTGGTTCGCCCGCGGCTCTACGAACCGAAGCCCGAAACCCTGACGGCACCGTTACAACACGTGCTGAAAGCGATCGACGTTGATTATGTCCAGGGCAGCGCCGAGGCGATCGATGCCAAGTCGAAAGTCGTCGAGATCGCTGCTACCCAAGGCACCAGGAAGAAGCTGTCCTATGACCGGCTGGTCGTCGCCACTGGCAGCCGCTTGTTTCGCCTGAACGTTCCGGGCCTTGCCGAGCACGGCTTTAGCGTCGACCAGCTCGATGACGCCATCGCGCTCGATCGCCACCTGCACCAACTCTCGGGCCGCCCGGCCTCGAAGGCCCGCAATACCGTCGTCGTCGCAGGCGGCGGATTCACCGGGATCGAGGCCGCAACCGAGGTGCCATCGCGCCTGCGCGCGATTCTCGGCAAAGACGCCCCCTTGCGCGTGATCATTGTCGACCGCAACGAGGCGATCGCCCCCGACATGGGCGCAGGCCCCCGCCCCATTATCCAGGAGGCGCTGCGCAAGCTCGGCGTCGAGACCAGGCTCGGTGTCGGCGTCGCCTCGCTCGACAAGTCCGGCGTCACGCTCTCCAGCGGCGAGCATATCGCATGCGAAACCGTGATCTGGGCCGCCGGCATCCGCGCTGCTCCGCTGACAGCGCAGATCCCCGCCGAGCGCGACCAATTCGGCCGGCTGCTGGTCGACCGAGATCTTCGCGTGCCGAAGGTCGATGGCGTCTTCGCCACCGGCGATGCGGCACGGGCCGCGTGTGACGACAACGGCAACTACGCACTGATGTCGTGTCAGCATGCGACGCGGATGGGCGCCTTCGCCGGCAATAATGCCGCCGCCGAGCTGCTGGGCGTTTCGACCAGGCCTTATCACCAGAAGGCCTACGTCACCTGCCTCGACCTCGGCGAAGCCGGCGCGGTGTTCACCCGCGGCTGGGAGCGCACGGTCGAGATGGTCGGCGACGTCGCCAAGAAGACCAAGCAGGAAATCAACACGGTCTGGATCTATCCGCCCAAAGCCGAGCGCGCGGCAGCCCTCGCCTCGGCCGATCCCGAACGCGTCACTGCTCTCTAAGCACCTTACCACCCGCGACCTTCAACAGGAGACCAACATGAACTTGCAAAGCGCTTCCATGACATCGAAACCCGAAGAGCTTGTCCCGTCGCGCTACGCGGTGCGTATCGGCGAGATTGACGTGCTGGTGGTCAGCGACGGCGTGCTGCCGCTCCCGACCACCATGCTGGCGCACAACGCCGCCCCGGCCGATCGGGCAGCCTGGCTGAACAACATGTTCCTGCCGCCGGACGCGTTCGACTGGGCGCTGAATGCGGTGGTGGTGCGAAGCGGCGACAAGACCATCCTCATCGACGCCGGACTGGGGTCCGACCCGGAATTGCACTTGCCGCGGGCCGGGCAGTTGATCAAGCGACTGGAGGCCGCCGGGATCGATCTTGCGTCCGTGACCGATTTGGTGCTGACCCACATGCACATGGACCACGTCGGCGGGCTGCTCGTCGACGGCGTGAAGGAGAGGCTGCGCAAGGACCTGCGCATCCACGTGGCGGCTGCCGAGCTCAAGTTCTGGGAGGCGCCCGATTTCACCCACACCAACATGCCGCAGGGATTCCCGGATGCGCTTCGCGCCGCCGCCAAGCGGTTCGCGAAGGAGTACAGTAGTCAGATCCGGCCGTTCGACGACGAGCACGAGGTTGCGCCTGGTGTCATCGTCCGTCGCACCGGCGGTCACACCCCCGGACACAGCGTGGTTCGCGTGGCGTCCGGCGGCGATGCGCTGACATTCGCTGGAGACGCCGTGTTTGCGGTCGGGTTTGAACAGCCCGAGTGGCACAACGGCTTCGAGCATGATCCCGAAGAGGCGGCGCGCGTTCGTATCCGTCTGTTGCGCGAGCTTGCGAAGACCGGCGAGCTGTTGGTGGCCACGCATATGCCGTTCCCGTCCGTCGGCCATGTCGCGGTCGCCGGCGATGCCTTCCGCTGGGTGCCGGTGTTCTGGGACTATTGACGGCTATTGAACGAGACCGAGCTGGGGCGCGTGCTCATGGGAGACGTGAGCGCGCGCTCCCTCAATTTAGCAGTTCGATTCACGGGAGCCGGGCCAGCCGCAACGCTCCTGGCTCGGCCCGGGTTCGGCGCTGACGGCACGTTTTCCATTTTGGCCCGCAGCAGCGTGGTCAATGTCAGGCTGCCACCGGCAGAGGTAACGAAGACACCAATGTTTTGTGGCCTCACGGTCTTGAGCAATTCCCAGGTAAACCGCGAAGGCGTCATCTAGTGCGGCGCACCGCCCCACATTGGGCGATCGTCGGACACCTTAATGTTTGGGCCGCGCAAGCTTCCTCCAATTCATCAGCTGTCAGTGTGTCCTATTGGGCGAGCGCGCCGCGTTGCTCCCATGGTCCCGGATTGAGAACCGCGCCGTTGACCTTGCCGGCGGCGTCGCGAATGAAGGTGATCCGCGTATGATCGCCGCTCTCGACATGGAATTCATCCTTCGAAAGGAACGCCACGGGCATCGGCTCACCCTTGTCGAAATCGAGGATCGACCAGCCGCCCGTGGCTTCAACGACAAGCTTGCCGTCCGTGACACGGACTTGAAGCGCGACACTGTGCGAGGGGACCGCCTCCCGGGCAAAGGCTATCACGATCGGATCGTTCTGCCGCTCGCGGATGATCTTGAGCTTGATGGTGGCGTTGACCGGACCTGAAATCCGACGAAAGGCCGCCTCCAAGGTCAGGCCCTTGATCGACTTGTCGTTGATCGCTGTGATGAGATCTCCCGCCATGACGCCTGCTTTCGCGGCAGGGCCGGTCTCGGCCAATTTGATCACCCTGAGGCCATCGGTGCCCGCGATAACGGACTCAAGACCGGTCCAACCATTGCCGTCGGCGACCGAGGTCTGCCTGTCCAGCGAACTTGCAGACCCGCCGAAAACGTAGCGTCCGACATATTCGGCGAGCGCGCCGGCATTTCCTTGCCCGGAGGCAACCGGCGCCGGCGCTTCAGGCACATTCAGCGCCGCATAGGGTAGGCGACGGATGGCGTCGAAATAGAAGCCGTTCTCACTGTGCTCGCTCCGCTGCATCATCATGATCAGGACCAGCTTCTGTGCCGGATCGATCGAGAAGAACGTGCCCCAGCTTCCCTGCCAGTTGAAGCTTCCGACTGCGCCCGGAATGTAGCTGAAATCGGGGCTGGTGCGGACTGCGAAACCGAGCCCCCAGCCCGTACCGAAGGCCGGACCGACTTCATGCCCCGCAATGTACATTTTGGGTGGCAGCGAATTCGTCGTCATCAGCCTGACCGTTTCGGGCTTCAAGATACGCACGCCGTCAAGCTCGCCGCCGTTGAGCAGCATCTGGCAGAAGCGCAGAAAATCAGGAACCGTGGAGACGATGCCTCCGCCGCCCGAGAAGAACGTCTGCGGCTTGCTGACGTCGCTATTCGCGAAAGGGGGTTGGGGCTGCGGCCCCGGCACGGCGACGAGACGGGCAAGCTTGTCCTGCGGTACCGAGAAGCCGCTATCGACCATATGCAGCGGCGCGAAGAGGCGGCTTTGCAGAAACTGATCGAAGGGCTGTCCCGACACGACTTCAATGACGCGGCCGAGCACGTCGTAGCCGATGGCATATTCCCAGACTTCGCCCGGCTGGTGCAGAAGCGGCAGGGCGCCGAGGCTCGCGACGAAGTCCGCGATAGGCTTGTCGCGCCGGAACGGCGCCCTGGCGCCGTACAGTACGTGAATCGCGGCATTCTCAAATCCGGGATCGGCGTAGTCCGGCGAAGCATAAACGAGGCCGGACGTATTGCGCAGCAGGTCCCGGATCGTCATCGCACGCTTCGCCGGTTCAAAAATATTCCGCGCAACATCCGAGAGGATCGGATCCCCGGTGACCGGATCCTTTTTGACGACCTGCATATCCCTGAGCTCCGGCAGATACTGGGCCACGGGAGCATCAAGGTCGAGCTTGCCTTCATCGACCAGTATCATGGTGGCGACGCTGGTGATTTGCTTGGACATCGATCCGATGCGAAAGATCGAATCCGGCCGCATCGGCATTTTCTTGTCGTGGTCCTCGAAGCCGGTGGCTTGCAAATAGGCGAGCTTGCCGCCCCGAGCGATCCCCACGACAAAACCGGAAGGATCGCCTTTTTCGCTCTGCGCTTCGAACCAGGAGGTCATGCGCGCCAGCCGCCGCGCCGAAAAACCGAGACTGTCCGGGTCACCGACGGTCTGCAAATCGTCGGCAAGCGCCGCCCCTGCCGGACAGAGTGTAAGCGCCGCCAGCGCGGCCAATAGAACGACAAACCGCTGATTTCGCATGGGGAACCCCGTTGGCGCAGCTACTGCGAGGAAGGATCGCCATCAGTCTGTCGAATGTTTTCGATTGCTTCTCGCCGATTCCTGCAAACCGGCTGGCCGATTCCTCAACTCGACTGGCCGATCTTCAATCGATCGCTTTACCGGGGCCGCATTTCCCGCCATGGCGAGGCGGCGAAATTCAGTTGGGGTTAAATTTGTCGCGGCCTTGAAGGCGCGGTTGAACGGCCCGATCGACTGGAAACCTGTGTCCATGGCAATTGTCAGCACCGGGACTTCTACTTGTTCGGGGTCGACCAGCGCCGCCTTAGCTTCCCCGATCCGGTAATGATTGAGAAACGCATTGAAATTGCGGTAGCCGAGGCCCTCATTGATGAGCTGCCGCAACCGGTAGTCCGGCACGCCCAACTCGGCTGATAGCAATCCAATCGTCAATCGCTCACGCCGGTAGATACGCTCGACGGTCATCAGCTGTTCCAACCGGCGCAAGAGAGCCGGTTCAATCGTGGCAGGCTTGCTCTGATCGTCAGACGCCTTGGCTGGCGCGCCGAAGCGGACATTTGTCGCGGGCAGCAGGATTGAACCTCCTCGCGTCCCCGCTTCTAGCAGATTCCATGCGCTCAAGCCGACCAACACGAACAGAGCGAAGGCGTTGGCGACGCTAGCCAAGGAAAAAGTGGGAGTCGAGGGCTGCTGCAAGAAGCTCAAGTAAGAGTTGAGAACGATTTGGGCCGACGCCCCTATCAATACGACCAGCCGGAGCCCACGCCGGCCCTGCATCAGGTCCGCCGGCCAGGTGACAAGCGCCTGCGCTACCGCCAACAACGTTAGGCCGAGAGAGGTGAACGACAGCGTGCGTTCGATCGCAAGCTCGAGCGCGGCCGATCGTGTGACGCCGCTGGCGTCCAGCCATTGCGCGACGGCGACGGCCGCCCACAAGACGCCATGCCAGGGCCGCGGCACGAAATCGTCATCGAAGGCGGCACGCGCCCATAGCCAGAACACGACACAGTTCGCGCTGGACAATGCCAACAGCAACAGGCCCCACCACGCAAACGGCCGCGGGAATGTCGGCGTCGAGCAGATCATCGAAGCCGCGGCGCCGATCGCGAGCGCGGCTCCCAGCAACGCGGCAGTGCTGTCACGGCGATCGCGCAGCGCCAGGGCTGCGATCAGCAGGCACAATGCGACGACGGCGCCCCGTAACCCCAGATCGATCGACATCAAACCGGCGGTGTCCACGACCGGAAATACTCCGAATGCCATTGTTGACGCCAAGCCGCGTAGGTTCGCTCAGACGCCCTTGACGTAGCCGATGCGACTCGGCGGATGATTTCGAAGCGGCGACGAACTGGAGGTGCTGCGCCTCAAACCAAGAGGTAATGTGTTCCGACCGCCGCGCCGAAAAGCCGAGACTGTTCGAATTGCCGACGGTCTGCAAACCGTCGGCAAGCGCCACACCCGCCAGACACACCGTCCGCCGCTATGCATGATGACCAGACGATTTTCACTGGGGTACCCTTCAGACGATCCTAAACCAGAATAGTCGGAGTGAAGAGCTCGGACCTGGCTCAGAACCTGAGGTGTAAAACTAGCCCCACGCTCACTTCGCCGCAATGGTCACTTCCGGTTTTGGCCCTTCGGCGAAGTGGCGGCGTCGCTCCACGAGGTCCGCTTATTGAGGCATGGCGGACAAGATTTGCTCAGGTTGAATTCTTCGCATTTTGACCCAAAGCGGCCACTGGTTCCGGCGCCTCTATTCACATGGTCGAAGATCGATAGCCTTCGTTAACGGCTAAAGATGCAATGTGGTTTCAACCGGAGGTTACAAGGCTTTTTGTCATGACGCGGTTGCGTCATCGCATGACCGCCGCGAGTGCCGGGACTGATGATGCACGGTCATGGGAATTCTTCTAATGAAGAAACGGTCAACTCTGTTGGTGGCTGCCCCCCGATCATGGCAGATCGCGAGATCAGGTCTGTGCGGTGTGGCGGGACTACTGCTCGTGTCCTGTGGTGAAACCCCTCCAGCGCCGTTTGACCAAGGAAAGGGAAGCTACTGGAGCACGGACATGTCTCTGGTGAAGGTCTGGTACGAGCGTGCCGATCCCGCGAACAGCGCCGATCGTCCGCCCGACTTCGTGATCCCGCGCGCGTATATCCAGCTTGCCTTGCCGAATGAGTGGCCGACGCCGCGGATTGTACCTGACGAGGTGCGGCACGTGACAACACTTGTCCTGTTCCTAGCTCACGATACCGGCGAGGCCTTGCCGGTATGGGCAACCAAAGGTCATGACTCGAGCAATGTGGTGTATAAGATTGATAGAAGGTTATACACATACTTCAACGTCAACGTCAGCCCGACAAATCGAGAGCTGAACAGATTTGACAGGCCGCCTCCGCGATCTGGAGCATGGACGCCGGGCACACCCGTTGACGATGATGGATATGTGCGGGTGGATTCGCCAAATGGCCTGTACAGCATATCCACGTGCGAGAAAGAGTGGAAGCCCAACCCGGTACAGTTCTGCGGCTACCGTGCTCGACTGACGCCAAAGATATATATCCGCGCATGGTTTTCGGATTACCGCGCGAGGGGTGGCCTTCCTTACGCGGAGCGGGTTCTTTCAGTGATCAAAGCGACGATCTGTAAATACAATAACTGCACGCAATAAATTGCGAGATTGCAAATGACAGCGCTGCTCACCCAAGACGAAATCAACAAACTTGCAAGCCTGATCGGTACGGATTGACCCACCGCCGATCGCACCGGATCCCGTGGCCTTGCGCTCACCACCCTTGGCAGGCCGTGATGCAACACGCTTGCGATAGATGTCTGGTTCTGGCCCATCGCGACATTTGCGGCGATTGCACAAAGGCGGTCGGTATCGGGACGAACCGGACATCGGCGACGGTTTATGAATGCGCGCTCCAAATGCTCTGCACTCACCTTCAATCCAGTCAGACGATGCGCTCTCGCCGCAGCGACAGACTATCTCACAGGTAATATCAGGTCAGGAAGCAGCCCGCGCGACCAGGACTTTCAACCACGACAGACGCTTGATCCTCTGAATCTGGCTTCGCGTCAGGCCGGTATCGAGCTTGGGTGAGTGTTCGCCTCCGGAAACGATCAGCGTCAATTCCCCGAGCAGATTGGTCTTGACCGTGGCCTTCCGGTATTTGACGTCGACGTCTTCGTCCGCGGCGCCCAGATCGAGTCCATTACACTCGATCTTTTTTTACGCGCATCGTATGAGGCGTTTTCCACCATTTGTCGGGTTCGGTTGCGGCGCCTGGCTGCGCGGAGAGCGAAAAGTCGTAGTTGCAGAAGATGCCGTCGGCGGGGCCGATCGTTCTGGCATAGTCCCGATCTTGTGCCTGAGCTGAAGCGACCGACAACGCAGCCAGAGCACATCCGAGCAGTGCAATCCGTGAAAGCATCATCCAGTCCTGTTGGCGCGGATATTCTATCTGTTATTGAGGCGGTATAGCAGCGGCCTTGAAAGGCGTTGGTGTGTCGTTACGGCCCCTTGGCCCTCTGGTCGAACGCGCTGAGCACGGCGAGCGTCATCGCGGTAACGCCGGTCTGGATGGTCGGCTTCGGCACCGGGGCGAACAGCGGGGAATGGTTGCCGGGAAGCGGCGTTCCGCTCTTGTTGGCTGCCGCCCACGCATCCCGGTCATACACGCCGATATTGAACATCATCAACGGCACGCCGGACCCGCCGAATTCGGAGAAATCCTCGCTCGTGGTGTTCGCCGGCGACAGGCTCGCCTTCTCGCCAAACGCCGGCTTCAGCGCCTTCTCGGCGGTCGCGACCAAAGCGGGATCGTTGACGACCGCCTTGATGCCTTCGGTGATGATGATTTCCGGTGCCGGTGCGTTCGCCATGGCGGCGACAGCCTTAGCGGTCCGTTCGATCCCATCGAACATTTTGGCGCGCACCTCCGGCTTGAAGGTTCTGATCGTGCCGCGCAACACCGCCTCGTCGGGAATGATGTTGCCGGCGGTGCCGGCATGGAACGAGCCGATGGAGATGATGCCGACCTCAGTCGGATCCTTTTCACGGCTGATGACGCTCTGCACGTCGACCACAAAACGCGACGCCATCATCACGGGATCGATGGTCACCTGTGGCACCGCGCCATGGCCGCCGCGCCCCTTGAACCTGATGAAGAGGTCATCGGCACTGGAAGAGCCGGCCCCGACCCGGTACCTGACATAGCCGTAGGGAAAGGGCCCGTCATGCAGGGCGAAGCCGGCATCCGGCTTGGGAAAGCGGATGAACAGGCCGTCGCTCAGCATGGCTATCGCACCGGCGCCGACTTCCTCGGCGGGCTGGGCAATGAACATCAGCGTGCCCTTCCACCGGTCCTTCATCTCGACCAGCGTCTTCGCCGTCCCGATCCAGCTCGCCATGTGGATGTCGTGGCCGCAGCTGTGGGCGACAAAGGTTTCGCGTCCCTGCCAATTGGTCTTGTCGTGACTTGCATAGGGAAGGCCGGTCTTCTCCTCCATCGGCAGCGCGTCAAGCTCGGTGCGGACCATGATGGTCGGACCGTCGCCATTCCTGTAGAGCGCAACCAGCCCGGTCCTGCCGACCTTCTCCGTCACCTCGAAGCCGGCCGCGCGCATCTCGGCGGCGAGTTTTGCGGCGGTCTTCTCCTCCTGGAAGGCGAGCTCGGGATGAGCGTGAATGTCCTTGTAGAGCGCATCGAGCTTTGGATAGTCGCGCTCGAAGGACGCCTCGATCAATTGCTTCAGGCCTGCAACGTCGAGCTCGGCCCGCGCCGGTGGCGCGAGCAGGCCGACCAGGGCGAACGCGACGAGCAAGGGCTTTGCAAACTGCATGGGTCCGACCTCCCCTTGTTTTTCTCTCGCCCAGAATATCGCGATGCGCCGCAGATGTCGCCTTGAAGAGCTCGAGATCGGCGAACACGGCATGATCCGGCGGGGCCGGATCATGAGCCGGTCGATCCTTTCGGTGGTGTCATCTAACAGTTTCAATTTCCACGAGCTATCCAGATGTGTCGGCTCGCCCTGCAGCATCGGCTCACGGCCATCAACGGAATCGACTGCGCATTTTGCAGATCATGGCGTCTTCATCTGAGCTCGGCTTCTCGTTGGGGGATTCCATGGCTTGACGGAGAGAGTGAGCTAAAGGGCACCCTTGATCCAAATCAATAGAGACCCGCAATCCAGATGTTTTGGAAAGGGAACCGCCGGCCTGGAAAGACTATAGCCCGAGCGAAACGGCAGGGAGGCTTGGCATGTTCACATTCCGAACCTCGATCACGCTGGCGGTGATGACGTTCGTCGTCGCACTCGCAGCGCTGCTGATTGCGATACAAGCCCGCTCGCTGCGCGCGGCGACGCATGAGGCCGCGTCGGCATTTATGGACTCCGCCAGCACCAAGTCGTTGGGTCGTCTGCAGGGCGAACTGAACGCCATCGCGTCGCTGGTCAATGTGTTGGCGACCAGTTCGAGCGTGGCCGATTCCAACGAAAGGTCAGAGACGGGCCCGGCCATCCCATTGTTCAAGGCGGCCTTGCTGGAAATGCCGCAGATGGACAGCATCTATGCCGCCTTCGACAACGGTGCATGGCTGCAAGTGAGGCGGACCGGCGATCTCAGCGAAGACCAGCGCGACAGGCTGCGGGCGCCGGCGAGCGCCGACGTTGCGATCAGCCTGATCCGCCCGAGGCCGGGCGGCGATCTGCCGATGCGCCGTATCTTTCAGGACCGACAGGGCAACGACGTCGGCGAGATCGACCTGTGGAAGTACGGATATGACGCCCGCAAACGCTCCTGGTACTGGCAGACGCTGCGGTCGGACCGGCCATATGTTTCGGCGCCCTATCTGTCGTTCAGCATCGACGCGCCGGTGATCACCGTCAGCGCGCCGTTGCGAGGCAAGGTGCCGGGCGTGATCGCCGCCGATCTCAAGCTCGACACCTTCAGCACGTTCGTGCAGGCGCAACGGCCGGGCCAGCATGGCACGGTTATGATCTTCGACCAGGCGGGCTCGCTGATCGCGCATCCCGAGTTTGCGGGGCTGGTCGAAAGCGCGATGACGCATCCGTCGCAATCGCAATTGCCGAGCATCGACGAGATCAATTCCGGAATGGTGGCCTCTGTTGTTCGACGGTCGCATAACCTCGACCACAATGAGGGCCTCGTTCGCGATGAGAACGGACAAGGCTATCTGTTCAGGTTGACGAAATTCACCCTCGGCGAAAGATACAGCGGCAGCATCCTGCTGCTGGCTGCCGAGGATGACTTCGTCCAGAATGTCCGGCGACTCCAGTTCACCGGGTTGATCCTCGCGATCGTCGTCGGTGCGGGCTTCGTGCCGCTGGTCTGGATGTTCGGCAGCACGATGTCTCACACGCTGAAACGCATCACGGCGCAGGCGCACCAGCTTCAGACGCTGGCCGAACCCAGCCTGGCGCCTGTCACATCGTATATTCGCGAGATTCACGAACTGGGCAGCACCGTCAATCTGGCGCAGCGAGCGATATGGTCGTTCGCGCATTTCGTTCCCAGGGAGATTGTCCGCGGGCTCATCGACAATTCCATCTCCACCACGCTCGGTAGCATCAAACAGGAGATCACGCTGATCTTCACCGACGTCCAGGGCTTTACGACGATCGCAGAGGCAGCCGATCCGGATATGTTGATGCGGCAGACGTCGCGGTATTTCTCCGTGATGACGGAGGCGTTTCTCGCCGAGGGCGGCACGGTCGACAAGTTCATCGGCGACGCTGTCATGGTGTTCTGGAACGCCCCCCATCGACAACCCGACCATGTCGCGCGTGCGTGCCGGGCGGCGCTTGCGGCCAAGGCGGCGGGCGAGCGGCTAAACGTCGAATTCGAGGCCGAAGGTCTGACGCCCTTCATCACACGGTTCGGCATCCATGTCGGGGAAGCCGTGGTCGGCAATGTAGGATCGACCGAGCGCATGAACTACACCGCTCTCGGGAACACGGTCAATCTTGCCGCGCGCCTGGAAGGCCTGAACAAGCAGGTCGGAACGTCCGTCCTCGCAAGCGAGGACGTCTACTTGCGCGTTCACGATCAATTCGAGTTCAGGGCTTTCGATGCGGTCGTTGCCAAAGGAATGACAAAGGAAACCCGCATTTTCGAACTCGTCGGAGCATCGACATGAAGTGGGCTGGGTCCTTGCGTGGGTTCTTCGTCGTACCGCTCATTCTTCTTTCCTCGATCGCTCATGCCGCCGACGACACCATCAAGGTCGGCATTCTGCACTCCCTGTCCGGCACCATGGCCGTCAGCGAATCCGTGCTGAAGGACACGGTTCTGATGATGATCGCGGACCAGAACAAGAAGGGCGGCTTGCTCGGCAGGAAGCTGGAACCGGTCGTCGCCGACCCTGCTTCAGACTGGGACGCATTCACTGACAAGGCCCGCGAGTTGCTCGCGAACGAGAAGGTCGCGGTCGTCTTTGGCTGCTGGACCTCAGCTTCCCGAAAAGCCGTCATTCCGGTGTTCGAGCGATTGAACGGCCTGCTTTTCTATCCGGTTCAGCACGAAGGCGAGGAAAGCTCGCGCAATGTCTTCTACACCGGCGCGACGCCGAGCCAGCAGGCAATTCCGGCTGTTCGCTATTTGATGAGCAAGGAGGGAGGCGATATTCGCCGCTGGGTCCTGCTCGGAACCGAGAACGTCTATCCGCGCATAACCAACCAGATCCTCGGCGCATACCTCGCCGCCGCAGGCGTGAATGCCGAGGACATCATCACGATCTATGCGCCGCTCGGCCATTCCGACTGGCGCGAGACCGTCGAGAGGATCAAGGTCTTCGGCTCCCAGGAAAAGAAGACCGCCGTGATTTCGACGATCAGCGGAGATGCCAACGGCCATCTGTACAGCGAATTGGCGACCCAGCAGGTCGAGGCCCGCAACATTCCTGTCATGGGACTCTCCGTCAGCGCGCGCGAGTTGCGAGGCGTGGAAGTTAGCCGGCTTGTCGGGCACATGGCGGCGCGGAGTTACTTCCAGTCGGTCGCGACGCCGGAGAACGATGCGTTCGTCAAGATGTGGGGCGACTTTACCGAACAGCGCGACACCATCACCAACGACCCGATGGAGGCGACCTTCATCGGCTTCCGGATGTGGGCGCAGGCTGTCACCCAGGCCGGTACACCAGACGCGAATGCGGTCCGTCAGGCCATGTATGGACAGAGGATCAAGGCGCCGAGCGGTTTTGAGGTGGTGATGAATACCAATCATCATCTTTCCAAGCCGGCGATGATCGGCAAGCTCAATCCGGATGGCAGATTCGACGTGGTTTGGCGTTCGATCAACCCGATCAAGGCTTCGGTCTGGAGCAGATACATTCCCGAGAGCGCAAAACTTACCGCCGACTGGACATTTCCCTGGGTGTGCGGCGGGTGCGTCGAGCCGACGTTCAAGGAATGGTGAAAGAGCTCGTACGGCCCGAATGTTCGCTGTGGATCTTGGTCGTGTAAAAACGCC
>NZ_VSSS01000044.1 GCF_008123425.1 Bradyrhizobium rifense | reverse complement strand
CTGCAACATCGTCGCCTCGCATACGCGGGGCGGAAAAAAAAGAATCAACGGGCCTCCGCCTCAACCAACCATGCCCGCCGTACGTCACGCCATCGTCGATCTCATCCTTCGGCCGCCGCCTCAGCAGTGCCCATATTGCCGAAAGCAAATCCTTGAAAAACAGCGGCGAAAACACATTCTGCCAAAGTAGTGCTAGTTGGCGCGACGTGGAGCACCTCGTGGGCTTTCAGACATTAGCGTAGCGGCAGTACCAACTGCAGCCTTGTTTCGCTCGCATTGGCGGCGATGAAGGCATCCAGCGCAGGTGTGATCTCCAAGGCCTCATCGATTGCGAGTTGCGCAAGCGCCGTGGCAACCTCAGACGTCGCGTCCCTCGACCAGCCCTCAATAGCGTTAAAGGCCACGATCCGCACGGGATAGGTGTATTGTCCAGAGATCAGATCGCGGACGATGGTCTCCAAGTCCGTATCTTCCTCGTCGGTCTCCCGCCAAGCGCAGCCGGCGCGCGCTCCAAAGTCCTCCAACACCAAATAGACGTCACGATCGAGGCGATCAGCCGGTACAATCGAGGGCGAGGACCGCATGAGCTATTCCGAACACAAAGGCTGAGAGAGACGGCCCCGGCTTCAGGGGGCTGGGGGGCATGGCCGGGGCCGCTCTGCCAGCTGGCAACACTCTCAAGCCGATCTGCTGGCCTGCGTTCCTCGCCGGTCCAGCTGGGAAATTTACGGGTGGTCAGACTGGCGGGCCTATCACGTCGTACTCGAACGCCACGCCCTCAGGATCGTTCTCCTCGAAACAGTTTCCGCGGCATCGATCGTGGAGAAGACCTTAATGTGGTCGATGTCGCCGACCTGTTTGGCGGTGTTCACGTAGACGAAGACGGTCATAGTCATCCTCAGACCACGGATGGCGGAGAGACGGCCGCGGCTTCAGAAGACTTTTGGGCCAGGGCCGGGGCCGCTCCCTGGACGCCCCGAAGTCCCTGGAAAAAGCTTGCGCAGCGATCTTTGGGCCCAGGCCCGGTGAATAGATTGCCCCATCCCCACAAGCGCACCAACACTGCCAAACACGAGTCGCCCGGAGCGATCGAGGCGAAATGAAGAGAGGACCTCTCGAGTGTCCCACGCACCCTGCCGCTCAGGCAAGATCGACTTTCTCAGATCGGCGGGCAGAGAAGGCGTGGCAAAGTTGAAATAAGGCAGTTGAATCTGTTCCTGGCGTACCTCAGACCAAAGTCCTTTGCTATAAGCATCCGTCGCGACGACCGACCCAGTCGGCCTCTACAGATCCGGTTTCGGTGCCGACTCTCCAGCGCAAACCGTTGTGTTGCGCCACGATGGCCTCGCTTTGCGTAAATATCCTGGCTCCCATCGCAAGCGCGGCCCGCGCTAACCCTCGCGCATAGGCCAATGGCTGTATGGTGCCGGCGCGGCTATCGAGCAGCGCGCCGGTGTAGTCGCCACCGCCTACTTTCCTGTGTGTTGCCTCCGCATTTAGCACCAAGACGGGCGCTCCACGCTTCTGCCACTGTTCGGCACGGGCCTCAATCTCCTCCAGGCCCTTACATCCGACCGCACAATGCCGGCACGTTCCACTTCACATTCGATGTCGTGCTTTTCGATGAGTTCGAACACCGTCTGCGGTCCGCGCCCGAGTTGTTCAAGCAACCGTTCTCAAAACGGCGCGCGGAGCGCGTCCGGAAGCGCGTCAGGCATGAGCCACATACCCGCATTCACGAGCCCGACGTTCCGCCCGGAGCCGCCGAATCCTATTTCAGACGCCTCCAAAAGCGCGACACGCGCCCCACCTTCAGCAAGATGAAGGGCCGCCGACAGCCCCGTATATCCACCGCCAATCACGACGATATCCGCTGCAGTTTCGGCGGTAAGGGAGCGGTTTCTGGCGCTGGTGGCGCAGTCAGAGCCCATAGTCCGTGTGATCGTCTATTGTTTCGCATCTGCCAATCTTGATCGACCCGAGGTCCAGCAGCTACGGTGAATACCGGTAAGCTCTGGCGGACCTCTCTAGTATGCAAAACTGACGCCGGCCAGGCGCTAGTTTCTCACTACATCATGCTCGGGGCGCAATGAATAGCCGCCATCGGGCCAAGTCGCGGAGGAGAAACATCGGCCAGGTGAAAGCGATCAGGCGTCGAGATTGTGCAGGTGCTGGCGGTTGCGCAGCACGATCTGGCGAGCGCCCGAGAAGCCGAGTATGCCCTTTGCGTGAAGCTGCGAGAGCGCGCGCGACACGGTCTCGAGCGTGAGGCCGAGATAGTCGCCGATATCGCGCCGACACATCGGCAGCGCCATCATGTTGGCGACGGCGAGGCGGCGATCCATTTCGAGCAGGAAGGTTGCAACACGCTCCATCGCCGTCTTGCGCCCCAGCAGCAACATGTGATCTTCGGCGTGACGCAGCTCGCCCGCCGTCATGGCCCAGAGCTTGCGCGCGACCTGTACGTCGGTGCCGGCGACCCTTTCGAGGCTGGCCCGCTCCACGAGGCGCACGCTTGTGGCGATAATCGCTTCGGCCGCAAGGCGATGCGTCTGGCCCGGTTCGAGGCCGAACACGTCACCGGGAAGGTGGAATGCGCCGATCTGACGGCGGCCGTCGGAGAGCAGCTTGTAGCTGCGCACCGCGCCGGAGACCACCTGATAGACATATTCGGCGGGCTCGTCTTCGCCGTAGATCTCCTCGTCCTTGCGATAGGAGAACTCGGTGGCAACGAGGCCGGCATGTCCCGCGATCGCGCCGAACTGGTCGGAAACGGGACGCGCGGGAGCGATCTTACCGCCGATTTGGGTGTTAATCGCCTCGGTCTTGAGTGTCTGGGTCAGCATCTGCGCCATCTCCGTTGTGATGGTGCATTGGTATGCCGGATCGTACGGTCCGGAAATTTCGAGCGATATCTAAGGAGGTTTACCCACGGAGAATCCCGGAGGTCAGTGGCCGCGCCTGTCCTGGATGGCGTGGCAGATGCATTTCGCGAGGCTTTCATCGAGGAGCGGCTTCAAAATCACGTCCTTGATCCCTGCCGCCGCCGCCCGTGCTGAGATATGTCCGTCCGGATAACCCGTGATCAGGATCACGGGCGTGTCGCCGTCGGATTGGCGCAGCCGCCTGGCCAGCTCGATGCCATTGATGTCAGGCATCTTGTAGTCGATGACATAACAATCTGCGCGGGGCGGGTTCGTCGCATTGAGCAGCGTCGTGGCATTCCTGAAGGTCCGTACGGCAAAACCGTCGATTTCCAACAGGAACCGCAGGGAGCCCAGCACGGCGGCATCGTCATCGACAACATAGACGGTGAGCTTCGCCGATGACGCCATTGGGAGCCGCTGATGGTGCGAGCCGATCTCGATCATGCTGATTGGCTAGCACAGGGCCAGCGCAAGGGCTTTGACCTGACTCAATCCTTGATCAGGCCGGCGCGCATCGCCAGCCGCACCAGCTCCGAGAGGCTGTTGGCCTGCATCTTGGTCATCACATTGGCCCGGTACACCTCGATCGTGCGCGGGCTGATATCGTATTCGCGGGCGATCAACTTGTTGGAGAGGCCTGCGATCAGCGCCACCATGACCTGCCGTTCGCGCGGGCTCAAGGAGGTGACGCGGGCGGCGATGTCATGGGCGACGGCCTCGTTCTTGGCGACCGGTTCGGCCTGGCGGATAGCGGCTTCGATCATGGTGACGAGGCGGTCGTCCTCGAATGGCTTCTCGAGAAAGTCGACCGCACCAAGCTTCATCGCCTCGACCGCGAGCGGCACGTCGCCGTGACCAGTCATGATCAGGATCGGAAACGGACTGTTCTGCGCCTTCGTGCGCTTGAGAAGCTCGATTCCGTCAAGGCCCGGCATGCGGATGTCCGAGACGACGCAGCCGAAGGCGAGGCCGGGCAGGGCGTCGAGGAAACTTAGCGCGTTGTCGAACAGCGTGACGCCAAAGCCCGAGGAGTCCAGCAGGAAGTTCAGCGAGTCCCGCATCGCCTCGTCGTCGTCGATGACGTAGACATGTCCCTTGGTCGTCATGAATCAGGTCTCATCGGCTGCGGGCAGGGTGAAGCGGAATGTCGCGCCCCCCGATGCGTTGCTTTCGGCCACCATGCGGCCGCCGTGAGCCTCGATGATCGAGCGGCTGATCGACAGTCCGACGCCCATGCCGGTCTCTTTGGTGGTGAAGAAGGTCTGGAACAGATTTGGAATGACGTCGTCCTGAAAGCCGGAACCGGTGTCGGACACCTCCACCTCGATCATATCGTCGCTGACGCGGGCGTTGGTGACGGCGAGCTCACGTCGTGGCGACTGCGCCATCGCTTCCAGCGCGTTGCGGAACAGATTGACCAGCACCTGCTGGATCTGCACGCGGTCGGCAAGGACGAGATCGGCGTCCGGATCGAGGCTGAAACGAAGCTGCACGTTCTGCTCGCGTGCGCCGGCTAGTCCCAGCGCGCCGGCTTCCTCGATCAGTTTGGACAGGGTTTCGACCCGCTTTTCGGACTCGCCGCGGGAAACGAAGTCGCGCAAGCGCCGGATGATCTGGCCTGCACGCACAGCCTGCTCCGAGGCGCGATCCAGCGCGCTCTCGATCTTCGGCGTGTTCGGATCGATACTGCCGGCGAGCAGTCGCCGCGAGCCCTTCATGTAATTGCTGATCGCCGCCAGCGGTTGGTTCAGCTCATGCGCGAGCGCGGACGCCATCTCGCCCATCGCGCTCAGCCGCGAGACATGGACGAGCTCGGACTGCAATTCCTGGAGCCGCGCCTGGGTCTGCTGATGCTCGGTGAGGTCGCGGACGAAGCCGGTGAAATAAGGCTCGCCGCCCGACTGCATCTCGCCGATCGACAGGTGCATCGGGAAGGTGGTCCCGTCGCGGCGTCTGCCGGTGACGATGCGACCGATGCCGATGATGTGCGGATCGTGGCTGGAGCGATAGCGGGCGATGTAGCTGTCATGGCGGGCGCGGTCGGGCTCCGGCATCAAAATGCTGACGTTCTGTCCGATCGCCTCGTGCTCGGACCAGCCGAACAGCCGCTCCGCGGCCGTGCTGAACAGCTGGATGATGCCGTTGCCGCCGATGACGATCATCGCATCGGGAATGGTGTGTAGGATCGAGCGGAGGTGAGTCTCGCGGGTGCGCAGCGCCTCCTCGACCTGCTTCTCCTCGTCGATGTCCAGAAAGATACCGCTGAGATGACGGGCGGCGCCGGCTTCATCACGAATGACTCCGGCCCGGGCGCGGATCCATTGCCCACTCTCTGATTCGCCTACGACCCGGAAAGACAGGTCGAACCCGCCGCCCCGCTCGGAGACGCGCTTGATCGCCGTCTCGACCCGCTCGCGGTCCCCGGGCTCGAGGCGGGACATAAACAGGTCGTAGCTCCCCGGCTGGCCCCGCGCGACGCCGAGCAAGATACCGGCGGTTTCCGACCAGTCCAGCTCCCGCGTGTTGAGGTCGAGATCCCAGGTGCCGACGCCGAATCCTTCGATTCGGACCCGAAAATATTCGCCGCGAGCGTCGTCTTGTGGATGCGTGATTCGGCTCGGCGACAAGCTATTGCTCCCATTCTCCTGCGGCGGGTTCCGTGCCGTGAAGATGGCTGCAATTTCGCCCCAAGGCCGGGCCGGAGGCAAGTTCGGATGTCTGATTTTATTGGCGGATTTCTTCCAGCTGGCGCGACGAAATTTGATCTACCTCATCCCGCCTTGCGTCGGCGCGGCTAGATTCCACCGCATCTCGCTGCCCGGAGGCTCCCGATGACATATGCGACAGTGATGGTCAGCCTGGCGCTCGATCAGCCCAAAAACGGCCGTCTTCTGGCTCGCCCGCCACGGCGTCGCTGCTAGCACGCGCATCGCGGAAGTCGGGAGAAACGAAACCGCCGCCGTGCAATTGGAGAAGATCGCCCATGACGTCGGTGCCGGCCTGATCGTCGCCGGTGCCTACGGTCATTCGCGCTTCCCCGAGCTGATCCTCAGCGGCGTTACGCAGTATCTTGTGATGCAAAATCCGCCCGCTGCGTGTTGTTGTCGCACTGACGGCCGGCGAACCCAGATGAACGAGGAGGACGCGCCGTGTACAAGTTTCTTGAGCAGACCGTCGACGGCTACATGACGCGCGACGTCCGGATGGTGAAGCGCGATCTCGACCTGCTCGAACTCAGCGAGATGTTCGAGCGCGACGATTTCAACTCCTATCCAGTCGAGGACGACGGGCAGGTCGTCGGCATCGTCACCAAATTCGACATCCTGAAGGGCTTCGCCTTCACGCCGAGCCAGATGCTGCCGCGCTATCACGATCTGACGAGCCGCAAGGTCGGCGACGTCATGGCGCCCGAATTCATTTATGTCAGTTCCGACACCAAGTTGACGCGCGTGCTCCAGATCATGGTCGAGCACCGCATCAGGAGCGTCATCGTGCTCAACAGCCGCCAGAAGCTGGTCGGAATCATCGCCCGTGAGGACGTCATCGCCGCACTCAAGGCGACCGCGCGCGACTGACAGGCCGTCCGCAAATCGCTCGACTTGAGCTCCATGATTTCACGCAAGCGGTGGTTACCGCGCGCTGCGCGGAGCGCGAGCGGTTGATATCGCTCTCCGGCCAGGGGCTGCTTCACATTAACAGAAATTCACTGACCTTGATTTCAATCAAATCCCCGCGAGGTTGAATGTGGTTTCTGGCGCTGTGTTTCTTTCGAAAGAGAATCCGCATGAGCCAGCCATCTATCTCAAAATCCATGACAACAGGTGAAAGCGGCCTGGCGCTCGTGTTTGCGGTCACCGCCTTCCTCTGCTTGATCGCCTCAGCCAAGGCGCTCGATGCGCCGTTCGCGTTCCATGCCGCGCTCAGCGCGGCGGCGAGCCTGGCCGCGGTGTTCTGTATCGTCAACCGCTACTTCGATCGGCCGGCAGAGCTGCCGCCGGCGGAGATCAACGGGCGCCCCAACTACAATATGGGGCCGATCAAGTTCTCGTCCTTCATGGCGATGTTCTGGGGCATTGCAGGCTTCCTTGTCGGCCTCATCATCGCCTCGCAACTGGCCTGGCCCGCGCTGAACTTCGATCTGCCCTGGACCAGTTTTGGCCGCTTGCGGCCGCTGCACACCTCGGCCGTGATCTTCGCCTTCGGCGGCAATGTGCTGATCGCAACATCGTTCTACGTGGTGCAGAAGACCTGCCGCGTGCGCCTTGCCGGCGACCTCGCGCCCTGGTTCGTCGTGGTCGGCTACAATTTCTTCATCCTGATCGCCGGCACCGGCTATCTGCTCGGCGTCACTCAATCCAAGGAATATGCCGAGCCGGAATGGTATGCGGACCTCTGGCTGACCATCGTCTGGGTGACTTATCTGCTCGTCTTCCTTGGCACGATCATCAAGCGCAAGGAACCGCACATCTTCGTCGCGAACTGGTTCTATCTCGCCTTCATCGTGACGATTGCGGTGCTGCATCTCGGCAACAATCCCGCGCTTCCCGTCTCGGTGTTCGGCTCGAAATCCTATGTCGCCTGGGGCGGCATCCAGGATGCCATGTTCCAGTGGTGGTACGGCCATAACGCGGTCGGCTTCTTCCTCACCGCTGGCTTCCTCGCCATCATGTACTACTTCATCCCCAAGCGCGCCGAGCGGCCGATCTATTCCTACCGGCTCTCGATCATTCATTTCTGGGCGCTGATCTTCCTCTACATCTGGGCCGGCCCGCACCATCTGCATTACACCGCGCTGCCGGACTGGACGCAGACGCTGGGCATGACCTTCTCGATCATGCTGTGGATGCCCTCCTGGGGCGGCATGATCAACGGCCTGATGACGCTGTCGGGAGCCTGGGACAAGCTGCGTACCGACCCCGTGCTGCGCATGCTCGTCGTCTCCGTCGCCTTCTATGGCATGTCGACCTTCGAAGGCCCGATGATGTCGATCAAGGTGGTCAACTCGCTCAGCCACTACACCGATTGGACCATCGGCCACGTGCACTCCGGTGCGCTCGGCTGGGTCGGCTTCGTCTCCTTCGGCGCGCTCTACTGCCTGGTGCCGTGGGCCTGGAATCGCAAGGAGCTCTACAGCCTGAAGCTCGTCAACTGGCACTTCTGGATCGCGACGCTCGGCATCGTGCTCTACATCTCGGCGATGTGGGTGTCCGGCATCCTCCAGGGCCTGATGTGGCGCGCCTACACCTCGCTCGGCTTCCTCGAATATTCCTTCATCGAGAGCGTCGAGGCGATGCATCCCTTCTACATCATCCGTGCCGCCGGCGGCGGGCTGTTCCTGATCGGCGCGCTGATCATGGCCTTCAATCTCTGGATGACCGTTCGCCTTGGCGAACAGGAAGTCCAGATGCCGGTCGCTCTTCAGCCGGCGGAATGAGGAGTTTTCCATGTCGTTCTGGACTCGCCACCAAGCCTTCGAAAAGAACTCGATCATCCTGATCGCCGGCATTTTGCTGGTGATCGCGATCGGCGGTCTCGTCGAGATCACGCCGCTGTTCTACCTCAAGAGCACGATCGAGGCGGTCGATGGCGTGCGGCCCTACACGCCGCTGGAGCTCGCCGGGCGCAACGTCTATGTCCGCGAAGGCTGCTATCTCTGCCACTCGCAGATGATCCGCCCCCTGCGCGACGAGGTCGAGCGCTACGGCCACTTCTCGCTCGCCGCCGAGAGCATGTTCGACCACCCGTTCCAGTGGGGCTCGAAGCGCACCGGCCCTGATCTTGCCCGCGTCGGCGCCAAATATTCCGACGACTGGCACGTCACCCATCTGACCAATCCGCGCGCGATCGTGCCGCAATCGGTGATGCCGGGCTATCCATTCCTCAGCGCAACCGAGGTCGATCCCGACACGATCGCCGACCACATGCGGACCTTAAGGGCCGTCGGCGTGCCCTATACCGACGACCAGATCGCCAATGCCGGCGCCGACATGAAGGCCCAGGCCGATCCGGACAATGCCGGCGCCGACGCTTTCGCCAAGCGCTACGCCAAGGCCGTTGTGCGCAATTTCGACGGCAAGACGGGAACGCCGACCGAGATGGACGCGCTGATCGCGTACCTGCAGATGCTCGGCACGCTGGTCGACTTCAAGCTCTACAACGAGAAAGCCAATCTTCGCTGAGAAGGCATTACCGATGAAAGCCATCCTGACACTCGACAATCTCGCGTCCGGCCTCGTGACCACGATCTGGACGCCGGTCTTCGTCGCGATCTTTCTCGCGATCATCGCCTACGCGTTTTGGCCCCGCAACAAGGCTGCGTTCGACGAAGCGGCCAGCCTGCCGCTGCGGGAGGAGTGAGAGAACATGACCGATCATCATGGCGAATTCGATTCCGTCACCGGCAAGTCCACGACCGGACATGAATGGGACGGCATCAAGGAGCTCAACACGCCGCTGCCGCGCTGGTGGGTGATCTCCTTCTACCTCACCATCGTCTGGGCGATCGGCTACTGGATCGTCTATCCGGCCTGGCCGCTGATCTCGGGCAATACGCGCGGCGTGATGGGGTATTCCTCGCGTGCCGACGTTGCGGTCGAGCTCGCCAACCTCGAGAAGATCCGCGGTGACAAGATGGTGGCGCTGGGCGCCGCCTCGCTCGCCGACATCGAGAAGGATCCTGCGCTGCTGGCGCTCGCCCGCGCCAAGGGCAAGACCGTGTTCGGCGATAATTGCGCGCCATGCCACGGCTCCGGCGGTGCCGGCGCCAAGGGCTATCCGAACCTGAACGACGATGACTGGCTGTGGGGCGGCACGCTCGACCAGATCATGCAGACCATCCAGTTCGGCGCACGCTCCGGCCATGCCAAGGCGCATGAAGGCCAGATGCTCGCCTTCGGCAAGGACGGCGTGCTGAAGGGCGACGAGATCGTCACGGTGGCCAATTACGTGCGGTCGCTGTCGGGCCTTCCGACCCGCAAGGACTATGACGCCGCCAAGGGCGAGAAGATCTTTGTCGACAATTGCGTCGCCTGCCATGGCGATGGCGGCAAGGGCAACCAGGAGATGGGCGCCCCCAACCTGACCGACAAGATCTGGCTCTATGGTTCGGACGAGGCGACGCTGATCGAGACCATCGGCAATGGCCGCGCGGGCGTGATGCCGGCCTGGGAAGGGCGGCTCGACCCCGCTACGATCAAGGCCATGGCGGTTTACGTCCACTCGCTGGGCGGCGGAAAATAGCGGATAGGCGAACGACGGGGGCGAAGAAAAACGCCCCCGTTTGCGCTGGATCAACTGACGCGATGGCATCGGGTCTAGGTTTAATCGCACCTGTTGAGACTCCAGAGCGATGAACAAGACCGTGAACCCGAACGAGCTCACATCGGACGACGATTACGGGCCGCTCTACGCCGCCCGCAAGAAAGTCTATCCCCAAAGCATCTCCGGCACCTTCCGCCGGATCAAATGGGGCCTGATGGCCTTTTGTCTCGGCGTCTATTACTTGCTGCCGTTCGTGCGCTGGAATCGCGGCCTTGGCGCGCCCAGCCAGGCGGTGCTGATCGATCTGCCCAACAGCCGTTTCTACTTTTTCTTCATCGAGCTGTGGCCGCAGGAGGTCTACTACTTCACCGGCCTGTTGATCGTGGCCGCGGTGGCGCTGTTCCTGATGAACTCGGTCGGCGGCCGCATCTGGTGCGGCTATCTCTGTCCGCAGACGGTGTGGACCGATTTGTTCTACGCCGTCGAACGACTGGTCGAAGGCGATCGCCGCGAGCGGATGAAGAAGGACAAGTCATCTGGCCCGATGAGGCTCGAGCGCATCTCGGAAATCGTGCTCAAGCATTCGATCTGGCTGCTGATCGCCTGGTGGACGGGCGGCGCCTGGGTGCTGTATTTCAACGATGCGCCGACCCTAGTGAAGGAGCTCGTCACCTTCCAGGGGCCGATGATCGCCTACGTCTGGATCGGCATTCTCACTGCGACGACCTATGTGCTCGCCGGCTTCATGCGCGAGCAGGTCTGCACCTATATGTGTCCGTGGCCGCGCATCCAGGCCGCGCTCACCGACGAATGGGCGCTCAACGTCACCTACCGTTACGACCGCGGCGAGAAGCGCACCTCGGTGAAGAAGGCAATCGAGCTGCGCGCGTATGGCGAGCACGCCGGCGACTGCGTCGACTGCTATCAATGTGTCGCGGTCTGCCCGACCGGCATTGACATCCGCAACGGGCCGCAGCTCGAATGCATCCAGTGCGGCCTCTGCATCGACGCCTGCGACAACGTGATGACCAAGATCGGCCGGCCGAAGCGGCTGATCGGCTACGACAACGACATCAACATCCAGCGCCGCCAGGAAGGCAAGGCGCCGGTCTACCGCATCGTCCGGGCCCGCACCGTCGCCTACAGCGCGATCATCGCGGCGGTTGGCGGCATCATGATCTACACGCTCGCGACCCGCAGCCTGCTCGACGTCAACGTGCTGCACGACCGCAACCCGGTCGCGGTCAGGCTCAGCGATGGCTCGGTCCGCAATGCCTATACGGTGCGGCTCTTGAACAAGAGCGGCTATGACCGCGTCATCGCGATCGACGCGAACGGTCCGGCCAACCTGACCACGCATGTCGTCGGCATCGATTCCGTGACGCCGGATAGGCCGATGATCGTGATCCCGCGCGACTCCACCAGCGAGCTGCGCCTGCTGGTCACCGCGCCGGCGGAGAGCAATCCGGAAAAGTCGGTTCCTGTTCGCTTCCACGTCACCGACATCGGGCTCGGCGAGGTCGCCACCGCCACCGACAATTTCGTCTCGCCCTAGGATCAGGAGACTGCCATGGCCACCAAGCCGCTGACCGGAACAAAAGTGTTCCTGATGCTGGTCGCCTTCTTCGGGCTCGTGATCGGCGTCAACGTGACCATGATGAAGCTCGCGATCGCGACGCTGCCCGGCACCGACGTCGACAGCCCCTATGCCGCGGGCCTCACCTATGATCGCGAAATCTCGGCGGCGCAGGACCAGGCCGCGCGCAACTGGAAGGTCAACGCCCATATCGAGCGCCGCGCTGATGGTGCTGCCACGCTTCAGGTCGAAGCGCGCGATGCGAGCGGCCAGCCGGTGAGCGGGTTGAAGTTCGGCGGACGCCTGGAGCGGCCGACCGACAAGCGCGCCGATCTCGCAGTCGAGCTGTCGGAAGCCGGCATCGGCATCTATCGCGGCAATGCCACTGCCGTCGCGCCGGGGCAGTGGGATCTCGTGATCGAGGGCGAGGCGCGCGGGACACGCGTGTTCATGTCGCGCAACCGCGTGATCCTGAACTGAGGGAATTCGTCATGCAGGTCACGCGGGATTTTTCGCATTACGTCCGGGCCGCGGGCGAGGGTATCAAGCATATCGATCTTGCCGTCGAGGGCGTTCACTGCGCCGGCTGCATGGCCAAGATCGAGCGCGGATTGTCGGCCATCCCCGATGTCACGCTGGCGCGGGTGAACCTCACCGACCGCCGTGTCGCGCTGGAATGGAAAGCGGGCACGCTCGACCCTGTCAGCTTCATCGATCGGCTCGAAGAGCTCGGCTACAAGGCCCATCCTTACGAGACCGAAAGCGCGGAGGCGACCGAAGTGGCCGAATCGCGCTTCCTGCTGCGCTGCCTCGGCGTCGCCGCGTTCGCCACCATGAACGTGATGATGCTGTCGATCCCGGTCTGGTCCGGCAATGTCTCGGACATGCTGCCGGAGCAGCGCGACTTCTTCCATTGGCTGTCGGCGCTGATCGCGCTGCCGGCGGCGGCCTATGCCGGCCAGCCGTTCTTCCGTTCAGCCTGGCGCGCGCTGTCGAACAAGACCACCAACATGGACGTCCCGATCTCAATCGGCGTGACCCTGGCGCTCGGCATGTCGGTGGTCGAGACCATACACCACGCCGAGCACGCCTATTTCGATGCGGCGATCATGCTGCTGACCTTCCTGCTGGTCGGCCGCTTCCTCGACCAGAACATGCGGCGGCGGACCCGGGCGGTCGCCGGCAATCTCGCCGCGTTGAAGGCCGAGACCGCAGCAAAATTCGTCGGGCCCGATGAAATCTCGCAGGTGCCGGTCGCCGCGATTCATCCCGGCGACATCGTGCTCTTGCGGCCCGGCGAGCGCTGCGCCGTCGACGGTACCGTGATCGAGGGGCGTTCCGAGATCGACCAGAGCCTGATCACCGGCGAGACGCTCTATGTCACGGCCGGGCAGGGTACGCCGGTCTATGCCGGATCGATGAACATCTCCGGCACGCTGCGGGTGCGGGTCTCGGCGGCCTCAGAAGCGACGCTGCTCGCCGAGATCACGCGGCTGCTCGATAACGCGCTCCAGGCGCGCTCGCGCTACATGCGGCTCGCCGACCGCGCCTCGCGACTCTACGCGCCGGTGGTGCATGCGACCGCGGTCCTCACCATCCTCGGCTGGGTCATCGCCGGCGCGACCTGGCATGATGCGATCGTGACCGGCGTTGCCGTGCTGATCATCACCTGCCCCTGCGCACTTGGACTTGCGATCCCGACGGTGCAGACGATTGCCTCCGGCGCGATGTTCAAGTCCGGTATGCTGCTCAATTCGGGCGATGCCATCGAGCGGCTGGCCGACGCCAACCATGTCATCTTAGACAAGACCGGCACGCTGACGCTGCCGGATCTCGAAGTGACGAATGCCGCCGATATCCCTGCCGACATCTTCGATCTCGCCGGCCGGCTCGCGCTGTCGAGCCATCATCCGGTGGCAGCCGCGGTCGCGCAGGCCGCAGGTGCCAGATCGCCGATCGTCGGTGCTGTCGAGGAGACCGGGCAGGGCGTGCGGGCAACCATCGACGGCATCGATATTCGCCTTGGCCGTCCGTCCTTCTGCGGCGCCGAGGCGTTGATCGGCGCCGGGGCCGATCTCGATTCAGAAGCCTCCATCGTGGGCTTCAGCAAGGGAAACGAAAAGTTCATCCTCTCGGTGCGCCAGGGCCTGCGTCCGGATGCGCAAGCGGTGATCGCGGCGCTGAAGGCGCGCAACATCGGCATCGAGATCCTGTCCGGCGATCGCGAACCGGCGGTGAGGGCGGCGGCCGACGCCCTCGGCATCGCCGAATGGCGCGCCGGCGTCACCCCTGCCGACAAGATCGCGCGGATCGAGGAGTTGAAGCAGCGGGGCGCAAAAGTGCTGATGGTTGGCGACGGCATGAACGATGCGCCGTCGCTCGCGGTGGCGCACGTCTCGATGTCGCCGATCTCGGGCGCGCATCTCAGCCAGGCGACCGCCGATCTGGTCTTCCTCGGCCGGCCGTTGGCTCCGGTCGTCGCGGCGATCGACTCTTCGTGCCAGGCGCTGCGCCTGATGCGGCAAAACCTCTGGCTTGCGATCGGCTATAATGTGCTGGCCGTACCGGTCGCGATCAGCGGCGTAGTCACGCCCCTGATTGCGGCGGCCGCCATGAGCGGATCCTCGATCCTGGTGATGCTGAATTCGTTGCGCGCCCGTAGCCGCGCGCGGGAGATCGTGTAATGGAGATCCTGGTCTTCCTGGTGCCACTGGCGCTGATGCTCGGTCTTGCCGGTCTCATCGCCTTCCTCTGGTCGCTCCGGAGTGGCCAGTATGACGATCTCGAGGGCGCAGCGTGGCGGGCCGTCGGCGAGGACCGGCCGCCGGAAGAGGCGCAGGGTTAGGGCTAGGTGTGGTCTTTCCAGAGGTTGTCCATCTGATCTGAACCGAGCAAGCTGAGGTTGCGAAGCTTCAGTGTTCCAAGAGAGACCAGATGAAAGTCCAGAAGGCGCCTGACGCCCACCGACAGGCGATGGTGCGGAGTGTCGTCCAGGGCGGGCTGAGCAAGGCCGACGCGGCCTATCAGTTCAACACGACACGGAAGACCATCGCCAAATGGGTCGAGCGGTTCCGCAGAAGGTGTGGAGCGGGCATCACACACGAAGCAAATGGGCTGCTCACGATCCAGAGACGAGGCCTCGGCAAGACGAACATCTATGAACTGTATCTCACGGTGACTTCCGATGTCCGGTTCAGACCGGACAAAAATGCCCGGTCCAGAAAGGTACGTTAGGTCCAATATGGCGCAGACAAAAATGTCCGCTCCTCTATTAATGAGACCTGATGAATGAGACCCATATTGAGAATAAGCAGTAGGGGAATGAACTTTCGCAATAAAGGGGAAGCTCCAAAGGCGGCGCGTATAGCTCTATGCTAGGTTTGATCGAGTCTCCCAAACTCCAAATTCGGGGAAAGCGCGCATGACGCCGGAACAGTTCCAAACACTATACCCTCACTTAATCGGTTGGATTCATCAAACACTACAAGCACATTCGAACGAAGTAAGGATCGTAAGTTCGCTCGGATTCCCGAGACTGTCGCAATACTTCAGCGGAAATCTCTTATCGTCGACCAAGGTTGCCGTCGTCGAACGGGTTCCGATGCCGCCACTATCATCTTTAGGACTCAGCCAGTTCGCCGAATTCGAAAACGGCGATTACGACGGTATCACGTACCTGGACACATTCTTCGTAAAGCGTCGCTCTGCGTCGAGTGAGCGGCTCCACTTTCATGAATTAGTTCATGTTGTACAGTGGCGATTGCTTGGTCCTGAAAGGTTTCTCGCGACGTACGCCGATGGATTGGAGAAACATGGGTATCGGCAAAGTCCGCTAGAGGCCATGGCTTACACCGCCGAGGAAGTATTTTGTCAGTCCAACGAGAACTTTAATGCCGAAAAGCTGGTTGCGGACGAACTGGATCGAATGTCAGGGGGCGTTTAGCGAAACGCGTGCACGATCGGGGATACCGTCGCGCATTCATCGCGCATTGAGAAAAAATGGCTCAATCTTAATGCCGTCGTTGAATCCGACGATTGCGACGACCCTCGGCAACGGATTTGTGCTTTTGAGCCGCCGCCAGGTCCTTGATGCGGCGATCACGAACACCATCGGCCTGGCGGTGGTTGGCGACAAGGAGCCCTTCGTCCGCACGGTCCTGTATCGCCCGGTTGCGGACACGCGCTCGATGGGATTGGTAGTGCTCAAGTCAGCCCAATGTTCGGCAAGAAAATCCTAGAAGGGCAGCAGTGCGTCGCGATCCCTGACCAGGCATTCCACCGCCCAGCCGTACTTCGCGCAAAACTTCTTGGCGAAGACGTCGGTCGCCGCTTCGGCGGATGCTGGGCTCGCGCCCAATAGACCTCGCGTAAATCCTTCTTCATGGTGGCCTGCACCGAGAGTGGGACCTTGTCCAGGACGTTCACGTCTTGTGCACTCACCATTATGGTGGCTTGTGCGGGGAAAGACCGGCCGGGGCTTCGGCCGCCCGCGCCCCGCCGACTTGCCTGCGCGCTTTTAGCCGGGCAAGTCTCGGCTTGCCGTCCAGGAGCGTTGAGAAGACGATCTTATCGCTTCGCACAATGAAGAACGATTTGATCACTGACATGTCGAACCTTCCCGCCAAGAAGGTCGAAGAGGTAACCGCTCGCAGTGGGAGTAAGCACCGCATCAGTCCAGGTTCTCGACCATGCTTGGCCGCGACGCACGCGTTGAAGCGTTCGTTGCGAGAACCAATAAGCCGCAGGACTTGCTGCTGAAAGACTTTACTGGTAGCACGCTAGCTCAGGAGCGATTTAACCGTGTGAAGCAGAGTTCATAGTGCCGTCACGGCCTCTTGCGCGCGCAATCCTGCAATCCGATATGTGCTCGCCTCGTAGAAACGGCGTACCCGTGCTAAGGCCGGATAGCCATCCGGAGGCGACGCAACCTCAATCATCTGCCAGCCTCGGCGCGTCGCCTCCGAATGTACCGCCTCGAGCAGATGCCGACGTTGTCAGAGCTTCGGAAGTCGCGGGAAATCCATAGCTCCTGAAGCACGCCGTACGCTCCGGCTGCTCACATGCCTGTACGGATGAGATGGTAGCGAGCCGTACAACCTGCCCCGTGGCTTGTTGCTCGATAACAAAAATGAAGGCCCCTTCGGGATGCTGAATCAGGCGCAGAGCCGCCTGCTTCGCGCCTTCAAAGGCTGAACTCTGCTCCGGGGCCACGTAATTCAGATATTAGCTTTTCGACCGCTTCTGCGATCGCGCCCTCATCTCCTGGCACGCCTCTGCGCGAAGCCGTGCCCCCGTGGCGGGCCTTGCGCTTCAGCGCCAGCACGAACACCGTGACGTTAATCCCTCTTGAAGAAATCCATAGTCAAAAGGATACAGAAAGCTCAACCGAGAGCAACTATCAAGCTCGGTAGGGAATGGGACCTCCGCACTGCTATAAGCAACAGAGGTGAGTAAGTGCAAGCTGCTTCCGTTTTCAGAATCGACCGCGTTGATCGCCTGCGAACTCAGGATGGACTTTCCTTCGATTGGAAAATAAATGAACCAGACGCCACATTCGCGCGTGTGCAAGCCGGCCATGCCGTCGAACCATTCGTAAGAGTGGTTGCCGATCGTCACTCACGAGCGAGTCCATGAAGTAGATCTTGCACCATGATGATCGCCGCCCATAGGGCGCATCAGTCCGACGGTGAGATTCTCCACAGTCGCGTGCGTCACTCAACAAAATTACGCGAAGAGGTGTCATGCGCGCGCCCGACAAAATCGTCCGAACAACATCGCGAATTGCCTGCTCATGCACTATTTTAAGCTTACCTCGAAGAATCGAAAGATAGCGACAAGCGCAGCTTGTTTGGACCTTCGCTCCTCGTTTAAACGGTGGTCACGGAACGGGAGTGGTTGCGATGGAGCATGGGCAGGCCGAATTGATCGGAGGGAAACCTGCGATCTTCGGGCGGCGTAAGGTGCGGCCGCGAACGTGCGTGGCCGTCGGCAAGCGGCATCTGCGCGCGTTTCTACAGGATGTGCTGGAGGATATGGGGTTTATTATCAGCGAATGCGGGACTGCTGAAGAGCTGCCGCACGTACTCTGCACGGAGCTCCCTGATCTGATCCTGCTCGGCATTGGCTCGGATCGCATCGAGCCTGGACGATTGCTCGAGATACTCGTGCGCGAAAAATTTGCAGGCAGAGTGCTGGCATTCGGCGCCCGCGAATCGATCATCATGACGGCAGTGCAGCAGGTCGGGGGCGAATATGGACTTGTTATGCTGCCGCCGCTGAGGACGCCGTTTGCAGCCGAGACGCTGCGCGATCGGGTCGCTATGCTCTTGCCCAGAGAGCCGGCGCCCCGTCCCGCGGTCCATGTCGGAGAAGCCTTACACGCTGGATGGCTTGAGCTCTGGTATGAGCCGAAGTTTGACGCGTGTACCCTCAGCCGCCGCGGCGCCGAGGCGCTTGTGCGAATGCGGCACCCGACCTGGGGCGTTGTTCCACAGGCCTATTTTCATCCCAGAGCCTCACGATCCGCATTTTAGGGAGTTGTCGGAGTTCGTGATCGACCGCGCAATCAAGGATTGGCGGTATCTTCTGGAGCAGAAAACTTCAATCGATCTTTCCATCAATGTCCCGGCAGCATTCCTGATGGACCCGCAGGCGGTACACGATCTGTGTCAGCGCATGCCGTCGCACCCCGCTTTCGGCGGCTTGACTATTGAAATCGAGAGCGAGGAAGCCATCCGCAATCTAGATCTCCTGATCGAGGTCGCGCGCGAGGTTCGCTTTTACAACATTGGCCTTGCAATCGACAATGTCGGCGCCAATTGGCCGCAGCTGATGGGGGTGGAGAGATTCCCGTTCATGAAATTGAAAGTGGACCGGCAATACGTCTCGGGTTGCGGAAATGGGCCCCTGAAGCGAACGGTGTGCCGCCAGATCGTCGATCTAGCCAAAGAATACAGTGCGCGCACCGTCGCCGAAGGTGCGGAGAGCCATGCCGACCTGATCGCTGTGACCGAACTCGGCTTCGACCTTGCGCAGGGCCATCTGTTCGGAAAGGCCATGCCGCTGAAGCAATTTGCGCAGTCATCTTTCCGCACTGCTCCACTTCTTCCAAACTAGGTGCGTGAGAGTGGCTGAGCACAGTCAAGCAAAGCGCAGCAGCGCTCGCCCACACCGCCATGCTTACTCGGCGCCAGGCGTGAGGCTGACTGCAATTATCGGTCAGTCTGCAAGGTGCCAGTGTCGCTCCTCCCGGCGCGACTTCATTTCCCTCCGAGCGAGACTTGGACAAAACCTCCAGTCAGGGCGTGTGACCGGAGGTTTGCCGAAATCCGGCCTAGACGTGCGTCGGCTCGCGGCTTTTAGTCGCGCCGCCGGTTTCGGATCATCGAGCGTCGCGTGGCCCGTACTGCCGTGCCGGACAAACCGACGGAAGCGCGCGGCGGTCGAGTCGCGACATGCTCTCGGAGTACTGCCGAGGGCTCTCATAGCTTGAATTGAAGCGGCCTGTTGCTGTAGCAGATGCAACATGGTCTCAGCCCCGGGACAGCACAATTGCGCAAATTGCCCGCCATTGAGCCTATCTGTGTTTGGCACGGCATTTGAAGGGATCGCCAATGGCATCGCTCGCCTAAGGAGTCGGAAGACATGGCTTACAAGATCGTCGCTTCGCAATGCACCGTTTGTGGTGCATGTGAGTTCGAGTGTCCCAACGCGGCAATCAGCCTCAAGCGCGACATTTACGTTATCGATGCCAAAAAGTGTACGGAGTGCGAGGGCCATTCCGACACGCCGCAATGCGCGGCCGTCTGTCCGATGCCTGACACCTGTGTCCCGTCTAAGACAGCATAAGCAGCCCGCGTAAGGCTTCATCGATGTCGTGAACGAAGTAGTAGAATTCGCGCTCGAAAGGGGGCTGTCGGAGGACACCTCAAATTTATCTCGAATAAGGCCGCTTCGATGCTCCAGTGGCCGCGTTGAGGCTTGTCGTCGCTGGCTGACGAGCCGAGGCGAGGTGGACGGGCGTCGAATATCTCAAGATCGCTTGCAGAATATCTAGAACTGCGTCACTTCGGAGCCGAAGAGCCGGTCTCCTCGCGCGACGAGATCGTTCCGGAGATCCTGAAGAGGTCCGAGAAGCTCGACCTCCGCTTGCCCGTGGTCACCGTGCACGAGTGCATGTAGTGTAGGGTCATAGCCCGATCCGGCCGCCCGCGCTCTGGTTGCCTACTTCAGTTCGCAACTCAGAATGCATCCTGAGGTCAGGAGCTGTTCCGTCATATCGCCCGCCAGGCTCCGCTCGCCAAGCCGCGCCGGACGCATCGAAGGCGCGCGCAATGGCAATTCCTAAGGAGCCTCATGGCGGTGTGATCAAACGGACGCCGGCCGAGGATGATCGCAACTTCCTGACGGGCGGGTTGGAGAAGCTGCCGACGGAAAAACCAGGCCCGTCGCAATCACACAGATATCGAAAGCGGCCCGGGCTCGTTCCGGCCGCGGAGCTCATCCGGTTACCCGAACAGGGTATCGAACGCGAACGCATTCACAGGCGGAGCCTCCAAGCAGCTTATCGTGTTGGCGCCGCAGCGAGTGTCTGATCGGCAGCTCTGGATCAATCCCGACTGCGGGCTGAAAACTCGAAAGTGGGAGGAGGTGCGTCCCGCGCTCGTCAATATGGTGGCTGCGCGTTGCGAGCTGCGCCACGTGCCGACCGTTTTGCCACGCTTTTGCGAATGAGATGCACACCCTTTGGGGGCTTGCGATGTCCTTGCGAGCTTCCCAAAGTTCCAGAGACGGGAATGCCCTCCGGCGTTGGCCAAGGCAGTCGCATAACAGCCGGCGACAAGCTCGATTCTCGATCCGACGGCCGATAGCCTGCCGGCGATGCCGATCGAAGTCATTAACGGTCGATGCTAATCCAGCTCTACTTTTCATTTATCCATCGCGTGGATGCGTCCCATCACAACAATCTATTTTACCTACCTTACGGAATGTCATAGGAGATTGGCGCCTTGGCACGATCTTCGGGAAGATAATCGAGCGTTGCTGGTGTTTTGGGGATGCCAAATGCTGCTGTGCGACGGTAAAGCGGCCGCTTGAGTTTCAGGGCGCGGCGCATTGCGCGAAGGATCCAGCTCCATCAAAGGCACTGCCTTGCCAACTGGACTCGGGTGCGAGTGGTGGGCAGTCCTGAAGTGTCCCACAGGAGCGGAAGGCAAGCGGCTCCAGATTGTGCGCGGAGGCGATATCCGCTTCTCGTTGTTTGACGGCGAATGCCCTCGCCGTAAATCGATCGCCGGTAGTCCTCCCTACCGACGAAAGCTGGTGCGATGCGTAAAGCAGCGTCGCTCCTGCGTGACTTTCGCCCGGCCTCCAGAGTAGGCCGGGCGCTTTTTTATATGCCTGGCTATGAGTGACGGCACGGGATCATTCATTTTGACGTCATTGCGTGACCCCGGGTACGTGCATGGCATCTGCTACACCAAGCATGAGGCCGGTGCTGCTAAGTCCTATCTATCTATGGAAGGCTTTGGCCTCGTGTTTGTACACGTGGGTAGTGGCGGATACTCGATCTTAGGTACCCGCCCGGTCAGCGAATACAGAAACACTACGATATCGTTCTCTTCCTCATCCCTAAGCTTGGCGCCGAGCTGGATTTCACTCATCAGGGCAACAGCTTGCTTCACGCTCCAAACTTGGCCCGAATGGAAATAAGACGCTCGCAACGCGACGTTCCGCAAGGGCGCCGCGCGGAAGACATATTCGTCACCGACTGCCTTGGTGACCGCGAACCAACCCTTATCGGCGGCCCGGGAGCAGGCTTGCGTCAGGCGTTTTCATCACGCCGAATGGGAAGTATGCCTGTCCACCGACGTTGATTCCCTTGTGGCAAGCGGAGCATCCGTTCTCTATAAACAGCGCCAACCCTGACTTCTGCTGATCATCCAGAGCATGTATTTTGCCCTCCAGATATTGATCGAATGGAGCCGCAGGTGAAATGAGAGTCGCTTCATTAGCCTCGATTGCCTTCGCATAGTTTTCGAAGGGGACTGGTATCGGTTCGGGAAGGCGTTATTGAACAAGGCGACATAGCTGGCCATTGAGTTCAAGGTGTCGAGCACACGATCCGGAGTCGCATTCATTTCGGCACTTGCCTGCACAGGGCCGGTGGCTTGCGCCTTCGGTCCGCGGCGCCTCCGTCCCAGAATTGCGCCACATTGAACACCGCGTTGTAGACAGTGGGGGCCCGACGTAGGCCGACCTTCCAGCCGTGACCGACTGAGGTCGGAACGGCATCGACTCCGCCGGTACCGAGATTGTGGCATGTATCGCAGCTAATGATCTCGCTTGCCGATAGCCGCGGATCGAAGGACAGCATCTTGCCAAGCTCGATCTTTTTCATGTGTGACTGAATTGTCCTTTACCGCAGGAATGACTCAGGGGATCGGATGGAAGATCTGCTTGGCGGTTCTCATCAGCTCATCGTCCGGACATCAGCAGCCCAGTCGCCAAAACAGATGCTTCGGCCACAAGCCGAAGCTTCCGGATCGATTTGTTCATACACCCACCTCATCAGCTCTGATTGTTAATCAAGGAAACAGTCGAGAACGAGGCCATCCTCCGTTCGTTCAACGGGTTGGCGCAGTATGCACCAGATCCTCTGAAAGCGAGGCTGCATCAAACGTACGATTTCAAGATGCTCGCTGCCGGCGTGCGCCCACGAGCGTTTGGGCCTTATTTGATTCGCGAGTTCGCTTTGAGCCAGATAACGACATTTGGTTGGTAGATCAGACGAGCGCCTCAACCTTCGGCGTGGTGGTCGACCTGACAACAACGGGTGTGCCGCAAAAGGGTAAGCTGTCCGGTGGCCGCATCGGTGCTCCATCAAGCGATTGGGTGGCCAATACGCTCCCGCGAAGTTGATCGTATGCGTCTTACACTGCTGGTCGCGCTCAGCGCTCACGGTGTGGCTGGACAATAGCAGCCGCTGCCAGTTGTATCTGACGTGCAAGCTGCTGAGTTAGTTGCAGAACGAGCCCGGGCGAACAAACAACGTCGGATGTCTTGGCTTGATGAATACATGCAGTGTTACAGATGCGACAAGCGCTGGTCGACATCATCGCACAAAGAGTTTTGTGATGAGATCGAATTGCCAGCTTGCGGGCCGAACGCGAGCCCGGCGGTAATAAGGTCTACGCAGGTTTGGCGAGACACGGGGCCGAGGCGCCAAGGCGGTGCGCATCGCCCACGATTTTGCCGAGCCCTGCCCTACTGGAGCCTCTCCGACTCATATCCGGGCCGCTCCGGGGACGCCGCCGCGAAATCCCGCTCCTTTGTAACGGACCAGCCCCAAGCTTGAACATGGCCTGCCTTCCACCTGAAGTTCGCTGGCATGACAATTGCCGTTCTCAAATCTGAAAGGCGCGGCTACCCAGAGCTTGACGGTGCGACGGTCCGATTAGTCGGATACTCCCATTCGAACCAGCTCAAGTCGCCGGCCTGACACCGGATCAGGCCGGGTGTTGGTTGGAATAACAAACCACTTCGTCTTACTGACGGCGAGTGGCAGCTTTTGAAGTCCTGCGCGCTGATGGCAAAAGCCGCTGAACTTCTGCAGAAGCAACCGTCACTTCGTGCCCTTGCGTTGAAAGACTGCGATACAAGAGGACATGCTGGGAGGAGATCGTGACATCATGTCCGCAGATGGCCAGGTCGTGACATGTCATCGGCGTCTTCCCCGGAAAGACGTGATCGACCAGTTGTCCATGGCTGGTTCAGGTTGAATATGGTATGCGTGATGGCTTCGATTGACGATCGCTTGAATGAGATCAGATACGTGCGGAATGACATTTGGCGCTGTCGCAGAAGGCTTCAATGTGAGCTGAGTGGTGTCGAGCGTAAGTTCCTCGAAGAGCGTCTGCTTGAGCGGCAGACTGCCTTTGACCGGCTCCTGGCGACCACGTTTCCTTTTACATTGAAACTGTGAAGAAAATTTCGGGACCTGGCCGCGGGGCATTGGCGCGGAAATGGCTTCCGCCCGCAGAACGCCTGCGCCCGCGTCAGGAACGTAGCGCTCCGGCGCCGCGGGCCGTCGGGCCCCTCATAGCCGCCGCCGAGCTGAATGGCGTCGGTCCATAGCCTTGGTTCACCGACGTGCTGGCCCGCTGCGCGGCGTGAACGCGGATAACGGAATCGTTCGGGCACCCATCCAGGGGTGTCGCCGGGGGACACCGATCGCCACGTTTCTGCGACACCGCGGTCACCGTGACTAGCTTTCATCCGACAGAGCGATCGAAGAAGCTTGAATCGGCCGTAGCGTCAGATTGTACAGAGTAGGCGAACGATATTCCAGACCAGGTGCAGCCGAATGATAAGACCCGTTCTCGCTTTTGTATTATGTTCCGCTCTCGAGTTGTTCGGGCCAAGCACGGGCGCGGTTGCGGACACAAGGCGGTACGCGTGCACGATCACTGCCGCCGATCGAGAACCGGTCGGAGTTCGGAATGAGCGGGTCATGCTCAGCGTTCAATATGGCTGCCGGATCGCGGGTGGTCTCTTGAGCGACGCGGGGATCACAGCAGTGTCGGTCAGCGAGTGGGCTGCTGACGAAGGGTCATACTTGGCTTCCCTGGAATTTCACCGCGCGCTGGAGGGAGTTGCAATTGGACAACTCTCCGAGGCGACCGGCTTCTCTATCATGGAAGGCGAGCAAGGCATTGCGGTCGCAACTTCCGGCACGACAGTATTCAAGTTCGCATCTGGCTCATTGGCAGCCCTTTCAGGGAAGACCCTTAAATTCACGACCAAACCCACTGGCCTACGTAGCTTCGAATTGGAGTTCACAGATTGGCCAGAATCTCTTCTATGGAAGTGAACTCGTGTCTTACGCTGATTTCCGCAGGCGCTCGGACGCACGAATTACCGTCCATACTCTTAGCCGCACACAATACGTGCTCCCCGGCCTGTGTGCTGTCCTCCAAGGCGAGCACACGCGCAACACGTTAAGCTAAAACTCCGAAGGCACTCGAGCGCTGTAGAGCTTTCAAATTAACCTTCACCCGAGCCGATCAGCAGCTCTCTAAGGTGCTGATCAGCATCAGGGACGAACTGGTCCCGCAGAAGGGGCATCTCTTCGGCAGCGCCTGCGCGACACCGAAGCTATCGACAAGGAACAGACGCAGCCCGATGATGAGCACGAAGAAGAAGAAGCTGCCGGCCCACAGCCGAGGCTCCGGCAACATTTTTGCTGATCTCGGCCTGGCGAACGCCCAGGAGCACCAACTCAAGGCAGCACTCGTCGTACAACTGAAGCGCTTGATGGCGGAGCGGGAGATCACTCAGACCGAAGCCGCGAGGCTGGTGGGCGTGAAGCAGCCCAACCTGTCCAGGATGCTTCGGGGCCAGTTCAGGCTGGTTTCTGTGGTAAAGCTGCTGCGTATGCTGACGGCGTTCCGCCAGGACGTCGAGATAACGGTAAAGCCGCATCGGAAGCGTGGCAGAGCGGGCCGGATCACGTTATTCCGGCCTGAGAGCTGCCGAAAAGGGGAGAGTTCATGACATCCAACGCGACGGCGCCCAAAACCGCTCATGACCCCGCCTGTCGTGCCCGAACTGCAATGATTACATTCGGCCGACTTAAAATCCTCTACTAAGCCAACAACGCAAGACAACAATCTTAAAATTCAACGACTTACGAGGATTTCGGCTCCTCGAAAGCTGTTACATAAGACTTACACAGTCGTCCTCGGATAGTTTCTTTTCCGGGCGAACTAGCGCCACCCGCGAAAGCGTTTCGCGGGAAAATCCGAAATTCCCGAACAGCACAGGTTTCTTGACGGTCGCGTCTACAAGCGCGAAGGCTCCCGCCTTTGGCAATGCGCAACGTTTCTCGGCAACCGCAATTGGCGCGTCTCGACGAAGACAGACTCATTCTCCGAGGCGAAAACGTTTGCCGAGGACTGGTACCTTGGCTTGCGCGGCAAGCTCAAAGCAGGACTGCTCAAGCACGAAAAACCTTCCGCGACGCGGATCGAAAATCCCAAGCGCAGGTCGCGGCTCGAAGAGTACGAAGACCTGCACGACTACATTCTGTTCATGGCGAACACTGGCCTGCGGCCCGACGAGGCAAAGCGGCTGGAGTTTCGGGATGTGAAGATCGTCTACGATCAGGGAAGCCGTGAGACCATCTTGGAAATTGCGCGGGAAGCGCGGCGTCGGCTTTTGCAAGAGCATGCCAGGTGCGGTGCATCCATTCCAGCGCGTTACGAATCGGCGCAAGCCAACACTTGGCAGTGAGAGGGTTTTCCGAAGGATCATCGCCAGCTATTCAATGCGATCCTTGCCGAAGAAGGCCTCAAGTTCGATCGAGAGAGACAGCGCCGGACGTCCTATAGCCTGCGGCACACCTACATCTGCCTTCGCCTCATGGAAGGCGCGGACGTATACCAGATCGCCAAGAACTGCCGCACCAGCGTCAAGATGATCGAGGGATTCTACGCATCGCACATAAAGAATATGGTCGACGCCTCGATCATTAACGTCCGGCGTAAGGGCTCAAAAGCCCCCTCGGAAACGCCCGCAAAGCGCTTCAACCGCAGCAAGAAAACCCGCTTCCGAGGGGTGGGTTCACAAACCTGAGTTTTTAGGTTGGCGAAGCAGCCAGCCACAGGTAAGTTGCCTCTTATGCGGGCATGGCGAAATTGGTAGACGCAAGGGACTTAAGCCAAATTGAGTGAGGAAACCCAAGGTGCAGAACTGCTCAAATTCGGGGAAACCTGTCACATGGCAATCCCGAGCCAAGCGTCCCCAGCCGAACGGCTGGGAGCGAAGGTGTAGAGACTAGACGGGCAGCATCTAAAGGCGCGAACGCGCCCATGGTGAAGGTATAGTCCAGACCACAAACGAGCCCAGCGCGAACGCGCGACGGCTTTGGCGGCGAAAGCCGTAGCTGGTAAGAAAATCCCTCGGCTCGCAAGAGCTGTGCAGGTTCGATTCCGGCTGCCCGCACCATTAATTTCAGCCCTATTGATTGAGCAGAAAAAGCATCACGCAATGATCGAGAGATTTCAAGGCGACAACCGCCAAGCACTTGTAGACGCATTGATGCGCCAGGACTTCGTGCGCGGGAATGCCGCGATCGTTGAGGATTTGATCGCCGCTGGCGAATTAATCGAATACAGCTCGACCCCGCTTATCATCCAAAATGAAGCGAAGAATGACGTGTACCTTATCGTCGCCGGTACAGTCTCCATTATCGCGAACGGCGTCGAGGTGCGGACGCTTAGCACCGGCGGCCATTGTGGCGAGATGTCAGCGATTGACAGCGCCAATCCCCGATCCGCAACCGTCCATCCAACGGGCGTTGTCGTAGCCCTGAAGGTCCCTGGCGCAAAATTCGTTGATATACTCGACAAATACCCCCAGACATGGAGGCTGATCGCGCGTGAACTGTCGAACAGGCTGTTTGATCGCAACAGGCTGATTAAGCAGCCCAATGAACGACCAAAGCTGTTCCTTATTTCGTCGGTTGAGGCCCTCGACGTTGCGAATGAAATCGCGGTGGGATTGCAACACGACGCGTTGCCGACTGTGTGGACGCAAGGCGTCTTCTGGGTCAGCGGCTACGCCCTCGAAGCGCTAGAGAAGGCTGTGGCGCAATCCGATTTCGCGGTTGCGGTAGCTCAATTTGAGGACGTCGTACAGTCGCGAGGCAGCTCCCATCCCGCAATCCGTGACAACGTTCTCTTTGAGCTTGGAATGTTCATGGGGCAGCTCGGCAGGCACCGAACGTTTCTCGTGCATCCCAAGCTGAAGGATTTAACGCTGCCGTCGGACCTGCACGGAATCACGCCAGCATCTTACTTGCCTGGAAAACCGGAAGATTTGCCTTCACGCATTGGTCCAGTCTGCACCGAGATTAGAAGGGTCATTCGCGCGATCGGCTTGCGCACACAGGTTGGCTAAGCTGGCCCTTACGTTACCATCGAAAAAAATCGAGAAGTCGTGATAACAAGGATGCCTTGTCGCTATCTACAGTCTTGGCATCAATAATGACTTCGATGGGCTCTGGAATAATGCCTGCCCGAAAAAGCGTGGCCGACAGCTGCAAAACGCTGCGACGTTCCAGTCGCGCTATGATGAGAATGGCGAAATTCACGCCGACAGCGGGATCTTCGATTATCTCGAACATGCTTGCGATATCTTCGCCGCTAGGCACCGCCTCAAATGCAGGATGCGAATGCCATTCGCCAATGTAGTTGAACCTCTTGAAGTCACGGCCTGTGTGCGCGAAAAAATCCGCTAAGAACTCGCGATGATGCTCCGGGTCGCGCACAAAATGTGCGATCGTCCCCCCGCTGAGCTGAACCGAAATGTCGATGAGCCGAAACGTATCCGGGCCGACATTCTCGCCGACCAGAACACCGCCAATTTCATGACGCCGCCCTCGCAGCTCATGTCTCAGGCGTTTGACTATCTTGTTTGGCAGCAGCAGTTTCATCTGATTTTGCTTTGAAAAGTCTCAGTACGTTCGCTATTTCCGCTGCCATTTCTTCCGACGACAACTCTTGCTTGGGTGCTATCACGAGAGGTGGTCCAACTTCGATTGGATACGTCTCGAAGGGTTGGGTAAAGACCGACCCAGCACCCAGCCCGATAGCGTAGACCGAATTCGGAAAGAGTGAAGGAATACGACCGATCAATGTATCAATCGCAAATCGAGCGGCGTGCGCCGCAATGGCCGAAACATCTGCATCGTCTGCGATAAGGGGCACGCCGTCCCGTCCCGTCTCATAAGATCGGGTCGCCTTCACAGGAGGCGGCCCACGCTCCGCAAACCAATTCTCAATCGCGCGGCGCATGTACTGCGGCGGAGGCTCAAGGTTGGGTCGGCAACGCGCAATCAATCCACCGATGCCCCCGCCGAAAACCTCGGCCCACAAAACGGGTTTGGCCGTGACTGAGCAGACCGCCGATACGAGATTCAAAATGTCGGGATTGGCGGTCGCATCAAATATCAGATCGCATTCTCCGATAGTCTTCAAAACCCCTTCCGCAGACTCGTTTGACTCTTGTCCGGCTAGGCGCGATCGCCAACGGGTCGTTTCGACCAAGGGATTCACGAGTTGCAATCGCCTCTCAAGGGCCGCCGCCTTGTGCGTACCAATGTCGCGCCAGTCGAGGTCATGACGGACTAGGTTATCCGGCAGCAGAATGTCGTCATCGACCAGCACAAATCGGCCCGTACCCGATCGTGCGAGCATTGTGCCGACCTTGCTCCCGAGCGATCCGCAACCGATCAACGCCACGCTCTTGGATTTCAAGAGTTCATGCGCTGGGTCGAGCCTCGGAACATCCGGCGAGGCCGGTATGACCGCAACTTCTACGGCCGTGTTGTCAGGCTCCCAAAGGAAATACACGTGGACATCTGCGCCCTGCACGATCACGGCATACCGATTATCGATCGTGACCCCGAACGCTGCGCAGGCTGCACGGAAATCCTGATAGGTGCTGATTGGGGGAAGCACTTCACCCATCGCCAATCGGCAAATTGGCGCGGGCCGGTCCAAGTACTCCGACGCAAATTGGGACGGTACGCTCGGGTCTACCCAGTTGATTCCGTCCCCCAAGGTGATCTTGTCGATTACATGGATCACCGAATCCTGATGATGTGCCGAAACGAAATTGCACGTTGCCGGAGCTCGGACAGGAAGCGCTGGAAGAAACGCCTCAAGGCTTCGCGTCATCAAGAGACGGCTATATTCCGAGCGCAGTTTTTGGCCCAATGTGTCAGTGTGGCGGGATTGCACGACACCTTTTTCGCCGACGCCTGGGTTTTCACCTTGAAGCAGCCTATGCGCGCTCTCGATCAACTGGATGCCGGTTAATTCCGGTATCCAGTTATCGGGGCCAAATTCAAGGCACAGCTCACCCCCCGGTCCAAATTGATGCCGAGACCAGCGTCCAGTTTCGCCGCGAGGGAATACGGAAGGCGGGCTATGCGGAAACATTTCCGGGTACTGTAGGTAGACCGGATAAACCCGGCCACCAGCAACAATTTCAGCGTCCAGCACCAGGTGCGCGCCCTCACCGATGCGCCAGCCGGAAGGCACAAACCAATCGACGTTTTGGGAAAAAACGTCGAGCCCTTCACGCTCTGCCCGAAACCGGGCGAGGTTCGAGAAATACCACGTCACGCAAACCCACCCGGCTTGGCTGGGCCGGTGGCACGATCAGGAAACGTCAGCGGCGCGGCGGCGGCGCTCGCGGGTTTCAACAGTGTTGACACTGCCATTGCCTTTGCGGCACGCGCGGTCTTGTCGTCCTTGGCAGCCATTTCACTGACAGCGGTATCGTAATCGAGATTCGACCGGATACGCGAATCGCCGAAGATCGCATGAACACCGTGGGTGCACTTGTTATAGGCGACCTTGCCGATTGCCGTTTGCTTGCCCGTGCAACGGTGCTGTTCGTGCTCGGCGGCCAGAACGCCCCGGCTGACGGAACAGCGGATAAGCTCGCCCTTCATACCCAGCCGTGTCACGGTCATCGGGCCATACTCAAACCCGATTGCGAGCCCGAGGCTTGATGCATCCGTTCCCTTGTCCTTGAGCCGCTTGAGCGCGAGGTCAAAACTGCTGCGCATCGCCCCGGCGCACAGCGCCATATTGCTGATCGTCTCATGAACGTCTGTCGACTGGGCGGTTCCTTCAACCAGGAGCCCGTGAATGCAGTCGCCGATGAAGCGGACCTTCCGACCTTGAAAGTCCTCATGAAGAACGGCGTCCAGCTCAGCGCGCAGAACATGGAGGGTACGAACAACGTGCTTCGCTCCATCGTTCGTCCCGATGTTGTTGCCAACGTAGGCCGTGAATCCGTCCAGATCGCCGTAAACGGTCGCGGCATCCTGTCGGCGCGAGTTCTTGACCGAAAGCCCTTCGACATCGAGCGTCGCGAATGGAGGCGTGTGACCGGTAAACTCGAAATTGCCAATTGGATTGTTCTTCAAATCGTCGGCCCACTCGTTGACGATCTGATCGACCGTCACGCCAAGGTTAGCCGCGTTCTGGCTCGTTTCGATCTCAGTAGCTGTAAGCGGTGTAGCATCAACGTTTGTAACTTCCGCGAGCCCAATCACCTTCCGCGCTTTGTTGGTCAGATAGATGCCGGTCGCGGACCCGCCGCCCGCGCGCTTGGCCGCATAGTTTGCAGGCTCGCCCAGAAAAAGCGGCTCACGATGACCCCGCCGCCCATTGTTTACGGCCAGGGCCTTTCCGCTATCTATACCGATGCGGACCTTGGCCGCCGGATGATTAGCATCTTCACCTGTCCGCGCCAGCACGTCGGTAATGAGCTGCCCGGTCGCAACTGCGCGATGAACGCGCTTAGCTTCGTCATCGTAGGGCTTTGCAAAGACGGAGTGCAGGCGCTGGTTGTGAAAATCAACGAGGATGGAATCCACGCGCCCGATAATCCGGTGCACGGCGCGATAGTGCATATTCAGGAACCGAAGTGTTTGCTTGTGGCAGGTTTCTCCTTCCACATCTGTAACATTCAGCATGTCCCTAAGATTGAGGATGTCAGCGTAGATGTGCACACCATCGACGCGGTACGCCATTGTGTTGGCTATCCCCGCCAGCTTCGTGTCGCGGACATATTCCTTGATTTCGATATCCTTGAGCGGCAGCGCGTCGATCTTGGCGTCGACGCGTTTCGTTGCGCGGTCCTTGTTCCAAGTACGGGTACCCATAGCGACGCCTTTCTGAATCATGATCGCGCTAACTGCGCCAAAAGTGAACTCTGCTGTCGGGGCAATTGGCCGCGGCATCCCCGGGTTTTCACGACCCGGCCTCACGCCCTTAAATGGTGACCGGTCTGTCCGTTGCCAAGTCGGCGCCCGACCTCGGTCTCGCAAAACATCCGCAAGAAACAGCGAATCACTTAGGGCGAATCATTAGCGTCAGGAGTTGCCAGCACGTTTGCAAGGGAGAAGCCCATTCCTCGTATATTTCACCACAGTTTTCGGACTTCTCACGGGTTCATGGCCCGGCACGGCCAAGGCCATCTAGGCTTGACGTGCGGAAGCGCCTACCAGTTGGGGTCACGTCTCGCCCGGATGCGCCGGATATTGGAAAGCGTTTCGCGGGCGGTCACGTAGGCCTGCGAGGTTTCCGGATAGTCCGGAAGCCGGTTCGTGATCTTCACGGCAAGGTCACAAAGCTCGATCCGCGTCAGGCGCATCAATTCCATTATCGTCGAAACCACCATTTTACTCTCCATCGTTTCCAATCGCGTGATTACGGCCTTCGTGGAAAGGCCCGTCAGCGACGGTGGAGGCGGCGACATCGCTTGTGACCGCAACGAAGAGTAGGAGCGCGCAACGCGCGCTTGACGTTGACCAGCCGAGACCGGCGCTTGCTTGGTCGACGAAGGACGCAACGCACCGCGAAAGGTGGAGATAGGTGGTTTGTACGGGATGGAATTGATGCGCGGCGCTAAGAGAGCTTCGCGGCGCGTTGCGACGCAGCATGGGCGTCTCGGACGCCGCGTCGATGAGGACGCCATCCGCAACTACGTGGGCGACATCGAGAGGGTCGTATCAGGCCGGGGCCACCGAAAGACCTTCCTGGTTACTGTGCCCGCGTCTCCGGCGATCGACCCGCTTCTTCCCATCAGCGATCATCCCAACGCGGGCATTTTCCATGCCCGCCAGCAGGTATGGGTTCACGTGGCGTACAGGCCTTATCGCCCGGCCTACAAGCGAGCGCTTCAGCATGACACAATCGACGGCCTGATCCTAAGCCATGCCATGAACCGGGACACAGCGGCTCACAAGGGATTTGGCTTTGTGAGACTGACGCCAGTGTCCGGTGTCGCCAACGTCAGTAGTGCGTTTTCAGAGCTTTCTCAAGATGGTCTGCTGGAAGCAATGGAGACAATGCGTACGCGTGGGCGGCTATTCGATTGTTGCCATCTATCACGCTCAACCCACTTTTCACGGGCACCACTACGATCGGCTTTGGAAATTTCTTTTCCTCCAGAATGATATCGAGTTGATCGAAGAACCTCGCGTTCATGCCGAGCTCAAAGCTCAGGGCCATCGTGCAAGCCGCGGCCAGCAGGATCATTCCAACCAGTCACCGACGGACATGCTCATCACAGCGGAAAGCGCGACGATGGCAGCGATGAGTCGGATCCCGAAATGCCGGTGCTCGGTGATGTTCAAGTTGAGCGATGTCTCCTTGGCCATATCTTTCTGCGTCCCTAACTCGACCTTCAATGCGGCGAATAACCGATCTTTGGCGGCGTAGATTTCCCGGAGAGCGCAACTGATTGTCTTGTTTCAGACAGGCCGTTAGCCGGTACGCCTGTCGGTGGCCAACAGGTCAGGTTTCTAACAATCCGCATCCTGCCAACTATCTAGTTCTACAGACGTGGGTTTTTGTCTTCGACCAGCGCTGGCACACTCATTGCAAACCCCTGCGCAAGAGGCGGCTGTTAGCCCTCTGCAACAACATGCAGAGGGACACGCCCCTGATGGCAGGCAGTGAGTAAAGAAGCCGATATGACCACCCGCTGGAGAGTAGGCATGACTTCACCGAGACGCGTCTTGGTCAGCGATCCCGTCGACAAGTCAACAGCGTCACACACACCGCGTTCGCAAGCGCTCGACCGCTGCCGCATGATCCAGAAGGCCGCGAAGTTGCGATCAGTAGGACCGGTCACGGAGATTGCACGCCTTACACCTGAATGCCGGATCGGGAATCCGTCCGTCTACCAGAAGCGCGTCGCTTCATGATCTGAGGCGACAATCAAAGGAAATTTGTATGAGCCGAGCAACTACCCAGAGTGTCGCTGAGATCAAGGCGCGCAACAAGCAGCTAATCGATGAGGTGTTGAAGGTTTACCCAGAGAAGACCGCCAAACGGCGCGCCAAGCATCTCAGTGTTCACGAGGCGGGGAGGTCGGATTGTGGCGTCAAGTCGAATATCAAGTCCATTCCGGGCGTGATGACCATCCGTGGCTGCGCCTACGCAGGCTCCAAGGGCGTGGTCTGGGGGCCGATCAAGGACATGATCCACATTAGCCACGGTCCGGTCGGCTGTGGTCAGTACTCATGGGGCTCGCGGCGCAACTACTACGTCGGCACGACCGGCATCGACACCTTCGTGACACTGCAGTTCACCTCCGATTTCCAGGAAAAGGATATCGTGTTCGGTGGCGATAAAAAGGTCACGAAACTCATCGATGAGCTCCAGGAGCTATTTCCTCTCAACAGGGGCATTACCATTCAGTCCGAATGTCCGATCGGCTTGATCGGCGACGATATCGAGGCGGTTTCCAGAGAAAAGTCAAAGGAATATGGCGGCAAAACCATCGTGCCTGTGCGGTGCGAGGGCTTTCGTGGCGTGTCACAATCGCTCGGACATCACATCGCGAACGACGCAGTTCGAGATTGGATCTTCGACAAGAGCGCCCCAGAGGCCAGTTCAAAATTTGAGCCGACGCCATATGATGTTGCGATTATCGGCGACTACAACATCGGCGGCGATGCCTGGTCGTCACGGATCCTGCTCGAAGAAATGGGCCTGCGCGTCATCGCCCAGTGGTCCGGGGATGGATCTCTCGCTGAATTGGAGGCGACGCCGAAGGCGAAGCTCAATATATTGCATTGCTATCGCTCGATGAACTACATCTCACGGCACATGGAGGAAAAATTCGGAATTCCCTGGTGCGAGTACAACTTCTTCGGGCCTTCCAAAATCGCGGAGTCGCTGCGCAAAATTGCAAGCTTCTTCGATGATAAGATCAAAGAAGGCGCCGAGCGCGTCATCGCGAAATATCAGCCGCTTGTCGACGCGGTGACCGCGAAATACCTGCCGCGGCTCGAAGGCAAGACCGTGATGCTGTTCGTCGGCGGCTTACGTCCTCGCCATGTCATTGGCGCCTACGAGGACCTCGGCATGGACGTTGTCGGCACAGGCTATGAGTTCGGGCATAACGATGACTACCAGCGCACCGCTCAGCACTACGTCAAAGATGGCACACTGATCTACGACGATGTCACCGGCTACGAATTCGAGCGCTTCGTCGAAAAGATCCGGCCAGACCTCGTAGGTTCCGGTATCAAGGAAAAATACGTCTTCCAGAAAATGGGCGTGCCGTTCCGTCAAATGCATTCCTGGGACTACTCGGGTCCTTACCATGGCTACGACGGCTTCGCGATCTTCGCCCGCGACATGGATATGGCGATCAACTCCCCGATCTGGGGGAAGACCACGGCACCTTGGAAGGACGCTCCGCGGCCGAGCCTCATGGCGGCGGAATAGGAACGCCGACGCCCGGCCCCTTTCTTCCGCAGAGGAGGGGAAGGGCAGGAGAACGAACACAAGAACCTAAAGAGTGCCATGATGACACAGAACGCCGAACACATACTCGACCACTCTGAGCTTTTCCGGGGAGACGAATACCAGCAGATGCTGGCCAATAAGAAGGCGCTATTTGAGAATCCGCATGATCCCGCCGAAGTCGACCGTATCAGAGAATGGTCCAAGACGCCCGAATACCGCGAGAAGAACTTTGCCCGCGAGGCGCTAACGGTTAATCCGGCGAAGGCTTGCCAGCCGCTAGGTGCGGTGTTCGCCGCGCTCGGGTTCGAGCGCACACTGCCGTTCGTCCACGGCTCACAGGGCTGCGTTGCATATTATCGCAGCCATCTGTCACGCCACTTCAAGGAGCCGACCTCGTGCGTCTCCTCGTCCATGACGGAAGACGCGGCCGTGTTCGGGGGGCTCAACAATCTTACCGACGGGCTTGCCAACAGCTACAACATGTACAAGCCGAAGATGATCGCGGTCGCGACGACCTGCATGGCGGAAGTCATCGGCGACGACCTCAACGCCTTCATCAAAACATCCAAGGAAAAAGGTTCAGTCCCCGCGGACTACGATGTACCATTCGCTCACACTCCCGCATTCGTCGGCAGCCACGTTACCGGCTACGACAACACGCTCAAGGGCATCCTCGAGCATTTCTGGGACGGCAAAGCCGGCACGGCGCCAAAACTCCAGCGCAAGGCGAACAACACGATCAACTTCATCGGCGGCTTCGACGGCTACACTGTCGGCAACATGCGTGAGATAAAGCGCATATTCGAGCTGATGGGGATCGGCTACACCATCCTCGCGGATAACAGCGACGTGTTCGATACCCCCACCGACGGCGAGTTCCGCATGTATGATGGCGGCACCACGCTGAAGGATGCCGCGAACGCAGTCCACGCGAAGGCAACCATCTCCATGCAGCAATATTGTACGGAGAAGACGTTGGCCTTCGTCAAGGGGCACGACCAAGAGGTCGTCGCCTTCAATCACCCCCTGGGCGTCGGCGCCACGGACGATTTCCTGATGACGCTGTCGCGTATCACCAACAAGGCAATTCCAAATGCGCTGGAGCGGGAGCGCGGGCGTCTGGTAGACGCAATGGCTGACTCTAGCGCGCATGTTCACGGCAAGAAGTTCGCGGTCTACGGCGATCCCGACCTCTGCTATGGCCTGGCCGCATTCTTGTTGGAGCTCGGCGCTGAGCCCACCCACGTGCTCTCGACGAACGGGGGTAAGGCCTGGCAGCAGAAAATGCAGGCGCTGTTCGCGAGCTCGCCGTTCGGTAAAAACTGCCGCGCCTTCCCGGGCAAGGATCTCTGGCACATGCGTTCGCTCCTGTTCACAGAACCGGTCGATTTCCTGATCGGTAACACCTACGGCAAATATCTCGAGCGTGACACTGGAACACCGCTAATCCGCATCGGATTTCCCATCTTCGATCGCCATCATCACCATCGTTATCCAGTGTGGGGCTATCAGGGTAGCATGAATGTGCTGGTCAAGATTCTCGACAAGATCTTTGATGAGATCGACAGGAAAACCAGCTCGGTTGGCAAGACAGACTACAGCTTCGACATCATACGCTAAGGCGAGCGCCCCGCCTCATTCGTCCGCAGGAACAGCGGCGGTGTGGCGGGGATCACAGGTTATCCGCCGGCCATGCTCTTGGTCTGTGCGGCGTCTTGACATCCCCGAAAGAGACACCATGACTTTGCTTCCCACGACCATACTGGACGTCTTTAACGAACCGGGCTGCGCCAGGAACGCGAGCAAGTCGAACGTCGAGCGCAAGAATGGATGCACCAAGCAGCTGAAGCCGGGCGGCGCCGCCGGCGGGTGTGCCTTCGATGGCGCCAAAATCGCACTGCAGCCCTTTACCGATGTCGCCCATCTTGTGCATGGTCCAATCGCCTGTGAGGGCAATTCCTGGGACAATCGCGGTTCCGCCTCCTCCGGCTCCGATCTGTGGCGCAGAAGCTTCACCACTGACATGACCGAGACCGACGTCGTGTTCGGCGGCGAGAAGCGGCTGTACAGGGCAGTCAAGGAGATCACAGAGAAATACGACCCACAGGCCATCTTCGTCTACCAGACGTGCGTGCCCGCGATGATCGGTGACGACATCGATATGGTCTGCAAGGCGGCCTCCGCCAAATTCGGCAAACCGGTCATTCCCATCAATGCACCGGGATTTGTGGGGTCGAAGAACCTTGGTAACAAGCTCGCAGGCGAAGCACTGCTGGAGCACGTCATCGGGACCGGAGAGCCCGATTACACCACTCCGTATGACATCAACATCATTGGCGAATACAACCTGTCCGGCGAGCTCTGGCAGGTCAAGCCGCTGCTCGATGAGCTCGGAATTCGGATCCTGTCCTGCATCTCGGGGGATGGCAAGTACCGCGAGGTCGCTTATTCGCACCGAGCCAAAGCCGCGATGATGGTCTGCTCAAAGGCAATGATCAACCTCGCACGCAAGATGAGACAGCGCTACGGCATCCCGTTTTTTGAAGGCTCGTTCTACGGTATTGAGGATTCCAGCGATTCACTGCGCCAGATCGCGCGGCTGCTGATCGAACGTGGCGCGCCGGCTGAGCTGATGGAACGAACGCAAGCCCTGATCGCACGCGAAGAGACCAAAGCCTGGACTGCGATCGAACGTTTCAAGCCGCGCTTTGCCGGCAAGAGGGTCGTTCTCATCACCGGTGGCGTGAAATCCTGGTCGATGGTGGCCGCTTTGCAGGAGGCCGGGCTCGAAATCGTCGGCGCGTCTGTGAAGAAATCGACCGAGAAGGACAAGGAACGTATCAAGGAATTAATGGGCCAGCACGCCCACATGATCGAGGACATGTCATCTCGCGAGATCTACAAGATGCTCAAGGACGCAAAAGCCGACATCATGCTTTCGGGCGGCAAGTCGCAATTCGTCGCACTCAAGGCGGCGACGCCATGGCTCGATATCAACCAGGAGCGCTGCCACGCCTATATGGGCTATGTCGGGATTGTCAAGCTCATGGAGGAGATCGAGAAAGCGCTCTACAATCCGATATGGGATCAGCTCCGCCAAGGCGCGCCCTGGGATGAGTTCGATTGGAAGCGTCAGGCAAAGACGGTTGCGCAGATGGATGTGCAAGTCGTTGATCCAGTTCGCGGCGCGACCGCGAACGGCGTCAAGACGATAAGTTTCTCCAACAGAAGTGAGATCGGCGATGGTGAGAGCGCGATTGCGGCGCATGGCCGGAACCTCGTCGAGCCCGCCAAGCCGTGCACCAATTCCACCGCAAGAGGCCCTGCTTGTAAGGACACGTTTTCCGATCTCCAGCCCTCGGCGCTGCAGGCGGCGGAGTAGGAGAACGACATGGCGATCGTCACTGCCTCGAAGAAAGCCTGTTCGGTCAATCCGCTCAAGATGAGCCAGCCGATCGGCGGCTCATTTGCCTTCATGGGACTGCGCGGCGCGATGCCGCTTTTGCACGGCCCGCAAGGTTGCGCCTCCTTCGGGCTGACGCTGTTCGTGCGCCATTTCAACGAAGCCGTGCCGATGCAGACGACCGCCATGAACGAGGTTGCCACCGTGCTCGGCGGTCTCGAGAATCTCGAACAGGCGATCCTCAACATCTACAATCGCGTCGAGCCGGAGATCATTGGTATCAATTCGACTGGCGTCACCGAGACCAACGGCGATGACGTCGAGGCCTTCATCCGGTTGATCCGGCAGAAGCATCCGCAGCTCGAAAAGCTTCCCCTTGTCTACGTCTCGACGCCCGATTTCAAGGATGCCTTTCAGGATGGCTGGGGCAAAACAGTGGCGCGGATGATCGAGGTGCTCGTGGCTCCCGTCGACGCAGCGAGACCGCGCGATGGCTCCCGCGTCAACGTGCTACCTGGCTGCCATCTCACGCCCGGCGATCTCGACGAGCTTCGCACGATCTTTGAGGATTTTAGGCTCAAGCCCTCCTTCCTGCCGGACGTTGCCGGTTCGCTGGATGGCCACATCCCCGACGAATTCACGCCAACCACGATCGGCGGCATTGGAGTTGACGAGATCGCGACGATGGGGCAGGCGGCCTGGACGATCGCGATCGGCGCGCAAATGCGCCGTGCGGCCGAGATCATGCAGGCGCGGACAGGCACGCCGTTCCGTCTGTTCGAGCGGCTCTGCGGCCTTATGCCAAGTGACGAATTCATCGCGTTTCTGAGCGAGATCAGCGGCCGGTCGGTGCCCTCGAAATATCGCCGGCAGCGTGGACAGCTGGCAGACGCCATGCTGGATGCCCATTTCCATATCGGCGGCCGCAAGCTCGCAATCGGCGCCGAGCCGGACTTGTTATTCGATCTCTCCAGCTTCCTTCACGACATGGGGGCGCAGGTAACGGCCGCGGTGACGACGACGAACTCACCTGTGCTCCAGCGGGTCAGGACCGAGGACGTCCTGATCGGCGATCTGGAGGATCTTGAAGAGCTTGCCAGGTCACGTGACTGCGACCTCTTGATGTCGCATTCACACGGTCGCCAGGCCGCTTCGCGACTCAATGTTCCGTTCCTCCGGGTGGGCTTTCCGATGTTCGATCGCCTTGGCGCTGCGCACCTCACGACCGTGGGCTATCGCGGCACGCGTGATCTGATCTTTGACATCGCCAATCTGATCATCACCGACCGCGAAACCAACCATGGGCCGACGCCCGACTCCTGGCCATCACCTGCGGTGACCTGCAGGTCCATCCGCCCCAGTTGCATTGAGCAGGAAGAGAAACCACTCGGATGAAAGTTGCATTCGCCACTCAGGACTTGAAGCACGTCGATGCGCACTTCGGCTGGGCCAAGAACATCGTGATCTACGAGGTCGGCCCGGACGGGCATCGGTTTATTGAGGCGGTTCAGTTCGGCGGTGACCTCACGGAAGACGGCAATGAGGATAAGCTGGCGCCGAAGATCCAGGCGATCAGGGACTGCGCAATCCTCTATGTAGCGGCGATCGGCGGCTCGGGTGCTGCGCGCGTCGTCGCGAGCAACATCCATCCGATGAAGGTGCTGCAACCAGAGCCCATCGACGACCTTTGCGTCAAACTCGAGACCGTGCTGAAGGGGTCGCCGCCGCCCTGGCTGCGGAAGCTGCTCACCAAAAGCTCGGAACGTACGGTGGATTTCGAAGCCTGAAGGAAAGAGGATGCCCGATCAGTCTGAAATCACTCCAGCCGCCCCCGCGGCAGAGCGGCCATTTCTCAAAGAGCTCATCAAGATCTTGCGCGCCCAGGACACCCACGGCGCCTGGGAGGGCAAGAAGGACCTCGACCTGCTCGACCCCTACATTCTGGACAAACGCAAGCGCCGTGCGCTGCCGATCGTTGGCAATCCCGAGCCCGACACGATATGGCGACTGCAGTTGTTCTTTGACGCCATTGCGCTCTCGATCGAGAAGGCGACGGGCGTGATGATCTCGCCAATGCTGAAGATGCATCAGGAAGGGTTCGGTCGGATCGTACTGATCGGGGGCCGGCTCGTTGTCGTGAGCAAGCAGCTACGGGACGTGCATCGCTTTGGTTTCAACAATCTGTGTCATCTTGCCGACCAAGGCGACGAAATCGTCAACAGTGGTGTTGAGATGATCCGCGAGTTCCCGGACGTCGCGAACTATTGAGGCAAGTATGAGCGATGTTGAAAGCCTGAAAGCGGAAATAAAGAAGCTGTCGGCCAAAGCGACCCAGGCCAAGATGGACCTCCACGACCTCTCCGAGGAACTGCCCGTCAACTGGACCGCGATCCTGAGCGTGGCGCAGAAGGCCCACGACGCCTTCAGCGAGCTCGAAAGCAAGCGCCAAGTTCTCCAGGCGCTACACAAAGCATAACGGACCTCAAGCCATGTCATTCAGAACCCGCGACGGCCGCGATTGGAGGCCGGACTACCTGGTTTGGATCGATCCGAACAAGTGCATCGGCTGCGGCCGCTGCTACAAGGTCTGCGGCCGCGAGGTCATGACGCTGAAGGGCCTGAGCGAGGGCGGCGAGTTGATCGATCTCGATGAGGACGACGATGAGGTCGAAAAGAAGGTCATGGTGATGAAGGACGAGGGGGCCTGCATCGGCTGCAGCGCCTGCGCCCGGGTCTGTCCGACAAACTGTCAGACCCACGCGCCAGCTGCTTGAATCGACTTTTCTCTCGCTATGAACAGGGGTGGTTTGTCAGAGACAAAGGTAGCTCGGAAGATCCGGCATCGCGCCGACGACATGTACGGCGAAGCCTTGAATCCTGTCGAAAGTGCGCGTCAATGCTAAGCATGGAGTGAATCTTGGTCAAAAAAGGTGTGCCGTTGCAGTCGCGGATTGAAAGGCCAACGGCCTCGACTCCAGATGATGATCCCTATCTATGGTTGGAAAAGATCGAAAGCGGACGGGCGTTGAACTTCGTCGAGCGGCAGAATAGCAGGACGCTGCGCGTGTTCGGCGGACCGGCCGCGGGACGAGATCGCGATGCGCTGACCGCGATTTACGATCGGCCTGACAGGATCCCCTACGGCTGGCGCCGCGGCAGCTATCTTTACAATTTCTGGCAGGACGCCACCTACCCGCGCGGGCTGTGGCGGCGGACAACAATGCCGGAGTTTCGAAGACCCAATCCGGCGTGGGAGATCATGCTGGATATCGACCAGCTTGCGGCAAGCGAGCGCGAAGACTGGCTACTGAACTCGACAAGCTCACTGCCGGGAAGCCCGCGAAGTATCTTAAGCCTGTCGCGCGGCGGCAGCGATGCCGTCACCTTGCGGGAATTCGACGCCGACACGAGGAGCTTCGTCGCGAACGGCTTTGCGATGCCGGAAGCCAAGGGCAGCGTCGACTGGCTCGACACGGACACGCTGCTGCTGTCCAGCGCCCATGGCGAGGGCATGGTCACGAGCTCCGGATATTCGAGGACCGTTCGCCTGTGGTGTCGTAGCGAACCTGTGGATCGGGCAGAAGTGATCTTCGAGACCGCGGCTGATCACATGCGTGTCCATGGCCTCGCGGACCATACCGGCGCGGTCCCGCGTACCTGGATCATCGATCGGATCGACTTCTTCAACCAGCGCATCTGGCTGCGCGATCACGCCGGCACCACCACGAAGCTCGAGCTCCCGTCCGGCATCTGGATGCAGGCCCATGGCGACTGGTTTGCGATGAAGCTGCGCCAGCCCTGGTCGACCGGAGGTCGAACCTATGCCACCGATGCCGTCCTCGGCATCTCGCTTTCGGCTTTCCTTGCAGGCAGCCGCGATTTTTCGCTCCTGTTCGAGCCCGGACCGCGGCGCGCATTGCAGGACTTGTTCTGGACGGCCGGCAGACTGGTGCTCTCGATCCTCGACGAACTTAAGCCGCAATTCCAGATCTTCACGCCATTCGCCACGGGCTGGAGCCGCGCGATACTCGGCGGGCTTCCTGAAATCGGCGTGGTCGACGTCCGGCCGCTCGATTGTCATCCGTCGGAGAGCAACGGCGACCTGCTCGCCGAAGTGCAGGACCCGCTCACGCCGCCCTCGCTGCTGTTGATCGAGCGCGGTGTCGAAAGTCCTGTCGTGTTGAAGCAGGCATCGAAGGCCTTCACCGCCGATGGCCTGGTGGTGACGCAGCATGAAGCGATCTCGATCGACGGCGAGCATATCCCCTATGTGCAGACCGGCCCCGCAGGCGAAACCGGCGATGCGCCGGTCTATATGACCGCCTATGGCGGCCTCGGTCGCTCGGTGAAACCATATTACAATTCGTCGCTCGGCAAGCTGTGGCTGGAGCGCGGCGGCACCGTTGTGCAGGCGAATTTGCGCGGCGGCGGCGAGTTCGGCACTCGATGGCACGAGGCTGGCCGGCTCGCCGGCAAGAAGCTGTCGCATGACGACTTCGCGGCCGTTGCCGCCGATCTCGTCCGCCGCGGTGTCACGAAAGCGAAACGGATCGCGGCCAGGGGCGGATCGAACGGCGGCATCCTCATTACCAACATGCTGACGCGTTACCCGGAGCGTTTCGGCGCGCTGTTCTGCACCGTCCCGCTGACCGACATGCGCCGCTACACCAAGCTGCTTGCCGGCGCGAGCTGGATCGCGGAGTACGGCGACCCGGACAAGACCGAGGACTGGGAATGGCTGAAGACCTATTCCGCCTATCACAACGCAAAACCCGGCCAGCCCTATCCGCCAATCCTGATCGCCACGAGGCGGCGGGACGACCGCGTCCATCCCGGACATGCGCGCAAAATGGCCGCAAAGCTCCAGGCGATGGGCTATGAGGCTTATTTCTACGAGGCGGCGGGCGGGCACGGCCGCGGCAAGGACAACAAGGAGCGCGCAGGCCTCGAAGCGCTGGGCTTTGAATTTCTGAAGAGCAAGATTGGCTGGCAGGAGGAGGAGGAGGAGGCGTCAGCCAGCTAACGCAATTGCCAGATGACATTCGTACGATATCGACCAGAGCGAGGGCGATCTGACCGGCGTCAGAACTCCCGCTACGGCCGATTCGAGATCCTGCGTGCTTGAACCAACGCATGGTGGAGTTACTGTCTCGCCGGGACTTTGATAACACCGTTTCTCTTCACAACTCTATGACCTCACTTACGTGCTGTATCTCAGCCCGGTGCTGCGCGTGATCTTCCAGGACCGTGACTAAACTGCGTCTTGTCTTGCCCTTTAGAATGTATCCGCACAAAAGCTCGCGATTTAAAGTTCGAATTGCCTTTTGTACGTTCCGCAGGCGCTCAATTCGGCGACAGGATTATCTTCAAGCAGCCGTGGCCGCGCTTTCTTTAAGAAGCAGGTCAGACAGACAGAGCGAGCGAGGCTCATATTAACTGTTATTTGCCGGCGCCGCGCGCCGGCGGTTACGGCAGCGATCCTCAAAACGCCAGCAGAGATCGTCATGATGGGCGGGGCACAAACCCCGCGGCCCGAAGCGCTCGACCCGCGTCCGATGTCTGACATCGAACGAGACCGTTAGCTACAAACGTACCGTCATGTTGAGCTGCCGAGGCAATCTCAGACCCGATCAGGCGCGTGATGTTCGTTGCTGGCGTTGGCACGGCCATTGCTGCTGAGATTGAGCACGGTGTCAGGCGGAGTGCATGCAGACGCGCTCTCTCGTTCATTGAACTCGGGGCGCGTTTCTTAGAGACAGACGAGCTTGCGCAAACATTCGCGTGAAGGTTTGGCAATATCTTTGGAGAACAACATGAATCTTCGTATGGAGTCGCCAGCTCCTCCGATCAGAGTGGAGAGCTGGGTACGTGGCGAGCCCCTCACCAACTTTAAGCTGGGTACGCTGTATATTGTCGCGTTTTGGGCGACTTGGTGCGGCGGATGTGTGGCGGAGATTTCCCACCTCGCGCAGCTGCAAGAGAAATACGACCATAGCGCAGTTGAGGTCGTTGCAGTTGCAGCTTCCGAGCGAGGCTCAACGCCCGAGGAGGCGCGAACACACTTGGACGCGTGGTTGACCAAGAACGGCTCGGAGCTGAACTTTCGGATCGCGTTCGATTATTCCGGAAACATGAAGAAGTCTTGGATGGCGCCCAGCCTTTCCAGCACTATCCCCACCTCATTCGTCATCGACCGTGACGGTCGCGTCGTCTTTATCGGTCACCCGATGCAACTGTATGACGTGTTGCCAAAACTCGTAAATGGCACCTGGCGCACCAGCGATGAAGCCAAAGCAGCGGATGCTGAGCGAATCGCTGAAGCAGAATCTGAAATGCGCGAGAAAGCCCGGACGCAAGCATTCTGGGGCAAAATTGGACTGGCGCTGAAGGCCCGGGATTCGTCGACGGCGCTTTCGGCCGCTAAAGAGGGCGTCACAATCATGCCGGACGACATCAACGTTCACCTAGTTCATGAGGATCTAGCCCTGCACAAAATCCATGACATGCAGACGGGATTACCCGTTATGCGTCAATTGGCTCGCGATGCGGTCGAAAAACAATCCGAGTTGTGGAGGGTGCAAGCGATCCGCCAACTCTCTAATCCAGCGGAGAAGAACTCTGATGTTCCGCATTCTGATCGCTTTGCGATTGGCAAGGACTTGGCCGAACACATCCTCGCGCTGGGCTCTCCAGAAGGCTGGGCCGGCCGCAAGTTTCTGTCCTATGTGGCGGTCGCCCAGTATTGTTTCGAAAGTGGCGACAACGATCGTGCGGTCGAGTTAGCTGAGTCGGCGGTGAAGTCGCTGGACGACCCGAAGCCAATGCCGGCTGAACAGAAGGCACACTACCTGCGGCTGTTGCTTGCGGCCTTGGCCAAGTACGAGGATGAGGAGGCAAAGCCGTTCTCGGGGACGAAGAACGCCTTGGCCTGAATTCTTGGCCTGAATTTAAGAAAATGCGGCTCGCAGCGGACGAGCGGTGACCCAGAAGCGGGTGCCGCGGAACGCCCAAGGTGCGCCGAAGATGGCGGTGAGGCAGCTTGCCGCATGGAGAGGATTGGAACAATGAACGGGTCGCAATTCGAGCGCGCAAACATCGTGGCAGGAGAGCTGTCGGCGACGGTCGC
>NZ_VSSS01000043.1 GCF_008123425.1 Bradyrhizobium rifense | reverse complement strand
GTCCCGTCATCCTGAGGTGCGAGTGGCGCGATGCACAGGCATCGCGCCGGGAGCCTCGAAGGATGCACGGCCGACCTGGCAGCCGGGCCGTCGCCCTTCGAGGGCCGCTGAAGAAGCGGCCACCTCAGGGTGACAGTGAAAGATTGTCGATTGAGGAGCCAGGAAGTAGAGCGGCCGCGCCTACTTCACCGCGCCAAAGCGGCTGTCGAACGAGTTCGACGACACCACCGGTGCTGCGCCGGCCATCTGCGCGCCGTCAGCCGCACCATCGCTCACCGACGGTTTCAGCGCGGGGCGCGTCGCGGCGACCTTGGTCTCGGCGGGCTTCGCCGGCTCGACGGGTTTTGCAGCAACCGCCGGGGCGTCCTTGGACTTGTCGTGGTCGGGCACGAACCTCGTCACTGCGGCCTTCAGCTTGGAGGCCGTGCTCGGTGCTGCGGGGGCCGGGGCCACCGACGCGGTCGCTTGAGGCGGCGGCGTGGTCGCTGTCGTGTCGGCGGTGCTCAGCCCCATCTTGCGGCCGAGATTGGAGAAGAAGCCGCCGGATTTCTCGGCCGAGGCGACGCGGGTATTGGTCGCGGGTGCGGCGACCGCAACGACCGGCTCTTCCTGCGGCGCGGCTGCGACTGCGTCGAGATTCGGCTTCGGCGGGTTGACGGTGCCGGGGATCGTGCCGGGTGCTTTCGACATCGCCAGCATCTGCAGCGTATTGCCTTCGGCGCCTTCCGACAGACCGGTCGAGCCTTCCGGAATCTTCGCGGCAAAAATCTTGTTCATGCCGCCGTCGATTCCGGTGTTCATGCGCGCCACCGGCGTGCCCTTGGCGACGAGCTTGTTGTACTCGGCCTCGTCGCGCTGCTCTTTCTCGCGCACGGCGCTGGCGATGTCCTCGGGGATCACATAGGCCGGGCACTTCGCGGAGGCGTCGAACACGGGATCGCGCTTGGCGTCGGGCGCCTTCGCGGCGTCGAACACGTACTTCTTCTCGCAGAAGTCGACCTTCGGCTCCTGCCGCGTCACCTCGAAATGATCATAGCCTTCCTTAATCATCTTCCAGAAGGCCATGTTCGGATTGTTGCGGTGCTTGGCCATGTTCACCGGCGTCATCTTGAACGGATACGCCTGGAACTGGAACGCCTTCTGGCCACCGAAGAAGGACTCGCGCCCGAGCGAATAGATCTCCGCGATCTGTTCGTCCGTCATCGCGTAGCAGCCGCGCGACGAGCAATCGCCGTGCACCATCAGCTGCGAGCCGGTGCGGCCGAGCGCCTTGTCGAACGCGTTGGGGAAGCCGGTGTTGAACGAGAGATAGTAAGCCGACTGCGGATTCATCTGACTCGGGTTGATCGAGTAGAATCCTTCCGGCGCCTGGCGGTCGCCTTCGCGTACCTTCGGTCCGAGGTCGCCCGACCAGCGGCAGATCGGATAGGTCTTGAGCAGTGCGAACTGGCCGGAGCGGGTCTGCTTCCAGATCTCGAGCTCGGCCTCCGACTTGAACAGGCGGATCAGGATCGGCGATTGCAGATCCATGTCCTTCTCGCCCATCGCGGCGACGAGCTTTGGCGAGACCGGCTGGTTGGCCTTGGCGTTGGTCGCGAGCGAGACCTGGTCGGTGTCGCAGCCGGCCAGCACAAGGCTGGCGGCAAGCGCGACCGAAGCCAAAAGCGCACGAGCAAGCGAACGAGAATTCAAGATGGACCCCACAACGTGCCGGGCAAGGAGCGCAAACCCCGATTTTGGAGCATGGCCTGACCGGAGATCCGGACTTTATTCAGACCAAGCCCCAGCGCTGATGCCCTGAAGCCATTGATTAAAATTCTAACCTCCGCGCCTGATGGTCGCAACCCGACCGGGGATCACGAGCCCGTTGGCGAGCCGGCGTGGTCAACAGAGACTTAAACTGGGCCGTAACTTGGGACGTTTTTGGGCTTGGCAGCCAAACCACTACTGAGATCGCCGATTTGGGCAAAAAAAGGGTTAATGCGGGGTTACCGGGCAGTCCGGGACAGGTCTCGTAGGGTGGGTTAGCGAAGCGTAACCCACCTCTTCTGGCTCCGCGGAGACAAACAAAGGTGGGTTACGCCTTCGGCTAATCCACCCTACGAAGCCAAAAAAGACCCGAAATCGGGGCGAATCAGCCCAGTTTCCGGCCGATATCGAGGAATTTCTGCCGGCGCTGCTTGCGGATGGCGTCGCCGTCCAGGCCCCGCAGCTCGTCGAAGGCTTTTGCGATGGCATCGCCCGTGGTGGCGATCATAGCGGCGGGGTCGCGGTGGGCGCCGCCGACCGGCTCTTTCAAAATGCTGTCGATCACCCCGAAGCGGAGCATGTCCTGGGCGGTAATCTTCATGTTGTTGGCGGCTTCCTGCGCCTTGCTGCCGTCGCGCCAGAGGATGGAGGAGGCGGCTTCCGGCGAGATCACGCTGTAGATCGCGTGCTCCAGCATCAGCACCTTGTTGGCGGTGGTGATTGCAATCGCGCCGCCCGACATGCCCTCGCCGGTGATGATGGCGACGTTCGGCACGGTCAGCGCCATGCAGGCATCGGTCGAGCGCGCGATCGCTTCAGCCTGGCCGCGCTCCTCGGCGCCGATGCCGGGATAGGCACCGGCGGAATCGGCGAGCGACAGCACCGGCAGGCCGAACCGCTCGGCCATCTCCATCAGCCGCACGCATTTGCGATAGCCTTCGGGGCGCGCCATGCCGAAATTGTGCTTGATACGGCTCTCGGTGGAATCGCCTTTTTCCTGGCCCATCACGCAGATGGCTTCGCCGCGGAAGCGGCCGAAGCCTGCGACCAGCGCCTCGTCCTCGCCGAACTTGCGGTCGCCGGCGAGCGGGGTGAATTCGGTGATCAGGCCCTTGATGAAATCGTTGAAATGCGGCCGCTGCGGATGCCGCGCGACCAGCGTCTTCTGCCAGGGCGTCAGGTTCTGATAGAGGTCCGCCAGCGCCTGCGACGCCTTGTCCTCGATCCGCCCGATCTCATCGGCGATGTCGCTGCCCGAGGCCGCAAGCGTGCGCAATTCGTCGAGCTTGGAGTCGAGCTCGGCGACGGGCTTTTCGAAGTCGAGATAGCTGCGCATCTGGTCTGGCATCAACTCAGTATAGGGGGACGGGGCGGAGAGGCGAAGCGAGGTTGGCTTCTCGAAAAGAAGTGTAGCTTCTTCAAGGGCTTGACCTGTGCGCTCCCGGGAGCGCGCCAAATCACGAATAAGGCCACGGCTCTTTCTGCGGAGATGTGGCCGAAGTCAAGGCGGTTTCGGCCTCCGCCGCGCCAGCGGCGGCTACTTCTCCGCCAGCGGGTGCAGGTCGCGCACTAGGCTCTTCAGCCGCTCCTCGACCACATGGGTATAGATCTGGGTGGTCGAGATGTCGGTATGGCCGAGCAGGGTCTGCACGATGCGCAAGTCCGCGCCATTGTGCAGGAGGTGGCTGGCGAAGGCATGGCGCAGCACGTGCGGGGAGACCAAGCGCGCCTGCAGTCCCGAGGCGACCGCGAGCTCCTTGAGGTCGCGGGCAAAATGCTGCCGCGTCAGATGTCCGCTCTCGCCGAACGAGGGAAACAGCCATTTCGAGGCGGCGACGCTGCTCTTCTTGTCGGCTTTTGCAGCTTCTGTCGCCGCGAGATAATCCGCCATCGCCTGCCGCGAGGCTTCGTTCAGCGGCACCAGCCGTTCCTTGTCGCCCTTGCCGCGCACCACGATCATGCGGGCGTCGCGCTTGGCCGCCGTGCGTGGCAGCGACACCAGCTCGGAGACGCGCAGGCCCGTGGCGTAGAGCACCTCGAGCAGGCAGTAGAGCCGCAAGGCGCGCAACCGCTGCGACGGCGAAGCGTTTCCCGCCTCGCTCATGTCCTTGGCGCGGCGAAGCATGCGGTCGACATCGGCGATCGACAGCACCTTTGGCAGGCCGCGGCCGCGCTTGGGCCCGGACAGGATCGCCGCGGGATCTTCGCTGCGGATGCGCTCGTTCAGCAGAAAGCGGAACAGGTGCCGCATCGCCGACAGCCGCCGCGCGACGCTGGAGGATTTGAAGCCGCGCGCATCGAGGTCGCCCAGATAGTCGCGGAGGACTTGCGTCTCCGCGTCCACAAAGCCGTGGCCGACGCGGGTCAGAAACTCGGAGAAATCGGTGAGGTCGCGGCGATAGGCATCGAGCGTGTTGGGCCCGGCACCCTGTTCCGCCGCGAGCATGTCGAGGAACAGGCCGGTGAGTTTTGCATCTGAGGGCTTTGCACGCATGCCCCGGAGCCTAGCTCCTATTTCTTGAGAAACTTATCCGGCGGGATCGTCACCGTCATTTCCCGCGGTTTCGGATTGACGAAGTTGGCCAGCGCGAACACCACGCCATAGACGATGCCGGCAAGCACGGCGACGGCCGTCAGGAAGCGGAACAAGCTGGGCATCGGGCAAGGTCTCGGCGAGGGTCTCGAACGGGCAAATTAACCAATGAAATCATCCAACATGTTCGCCGTTTCGTGGCAAGAGTCCTCTGGCGAGGGCCCCGAGGGGGTCGTATAGGTGGCCGGCATGCCGCCTTTGGCGGCAAATTGAGCGAGATCCAGAGCAAGATCCAATGTCCGACGCCGCGTTGCCAGCACAAGCGAGCCCTGAGGCCGACATCCTGTCGGCGCTCGGGATCCGTTCGATCGTGCTGGTCGGCATGATGGGTGTCGGCAAGTCGACCATCGGCCGCCGTATGGCGGCGCGGCTCAAGCTGCCCTTCGTCGATGCCGACACCGAGATCGAGGCGGCGGCCGGCATGACCATACCGGAGATTTTCGAGCGCCATGGCGAACCGCATTTCCGCGACGGCGAGGCGCGGGTGATCGCGCGCCTGCTGGACGGCGGGCCGGTGGTGCTGGCGACCGGCGGCGGCGCCTTCATGCGCGAGGATACGCGCAGCCGTATCGCGGCGAAGGCGATCTCGATCTGGCTCAAGGCCGACCACGACGTCATCATGCGCCGCGTCCGCCGCCGCGCCGACCGTCCGCTGCTACAGACCGCCGATCCCGAAGGCACCGTGACGCGCCTGCTCACCGAGCGCGAGCCGGTCTACAGCCGTGCTGATATCACCATCGCCTCGCGCGACGTGCCGCACGACAGAATCGTCGATGAGACCATCGAGACGCTGTACGCCCATCTCTGCGGCGAGAGCACGTCCCAACCTCCAGCCGACGTCGCGAGTGCCGTTCGATGACTGCGCCCCTGAAGCATTCCGACCCCGTCAACGTCGACGTCGCGCTCGGTGACCGCGCCTACGACATCGTCATCGGCCGGGGCGTGCTGTCTTCGCTCGGCGAACGGGTTGCCGCTTTGCGCCCCGGCGTGCGCACCGCAATTGTCACCGACCGCACCGTTGCAAAATACTGGCTCGAGCCGGCCGAAACCTCGCTCGCGGACGCCGGCATTCCCACCTCGCGCGTTGTCGTCGAGGAAGGCGAGATTTCCAAAACCTACGCCGGCCTGGAAAAGGTCAGCGAAGCCCTGATCGCGGCAAAGATCGAGCGCAACGATCTCGTCATCGCGCTCGGTGGCGGCGTTGTCGGCGATCTCGCCGGCTTTGCCGCCGCGATCCTGCGCCGTGGCGTCGATTTCGTGCAGGTGCCGACCTCGCTGCTGGCGCAGGTCGATTCCTCCGTCGGCGGCAAGACTGGCATCAACTCGCCGCAGGGCAAGAATCTGCTCGGCGCCTTCCACCAGCCGGTGCTGGTGATCGCCGACACCGCCGTGCTCGACACGCTGTCGCCGCGGCAATTCCGCGCCGGCTATGCCGAGGTTGCCAAATACGGCGTGCTCGGCGACGAGGCATTCTTCGCCTGGCTGGAGAAGAACCATTCGGACATCGTCAAGGGTGGCTCCGCACGCGAGCATGCCATCGCGACGTCCTGCCGCGCCAAGGCCGGTGTCGTCTCGCGCGACGAGCGCGAGACCGGCGAACGCGCGCTGCTCAATCTCGGCCACACCTTTGGCCACGCGCTGGAAGCGGCGACCGGTTTCTCCGACCGCCTGTTCCACGGCGAGGGCGTTTCGATCGGCATGACGCTGGCGGCGCAGTTTTCCGCAAAGCTCGGCATGATCGGAGAGGCCGACGCGGCCCGCGTCGAGCGGCACCTCATCGAGGCCGGCCTGCCGACGCGCCTGCAGGACATCGCGGGTTTCGCGCAGGAAGGCCTCGCGGACGCCGACGCGCTGATGGCGCTGATGGCGCAGGACAAGAAGGTCAAGCGCGGCAAGCTCACCTTCATCCTGCTGGAGGCTGTCGGGCGCGCCGTCATCGCCGAGGACGTCGAGCCGGCGCCGGTGCGCGACTTCCTGCAAGAAAAGCTGGAACACAAGCTCGCCCTCAAGGCGTGAGACGCGGCTCAACGGCGCTGAAACAAGAAACCAGAGTGGTTCATGGACTGGCTCGGCTTCACCATCGTTATTTTCTGCCTGCTCGTGTCCGGCTTCTTTGCCGCGAGCGAGACCGCGCTGACCGGCGCCTCGCGCGCCAGCATGCTGCGGCTCTCCAAGCAGGGTAATCGCGACGCCGACGTGGTCTCGCAACTGCTCGACATGCGCGAGCGCCTGATCGGCGCGCTGCTGCTCGGCAACAACATCGCCAATATCAGCGCGTCGGCGCTGGCGACCTCCATCTTCACCGCCTGGTTCGGCGATGTCGGCGTGCTATACGCCACCGGCCTGATGACGGCGCTGGTCGTGATCTTCGCGGAAGTGCTGCCCAAGACCATTGCCATCAACGCGCCCGACCGCATGGCGCTCGCGGTCGCGCGCCCGATGCGGCTGACCATGTATGTGCTGGGCCCGCTGCTGCGGGTGGTCGAGGTCATCGTGCGCGTGTTGATGCGGCTGTTTGGTCTGGCCGGCGAGCACCAGGCAATCCTGTCGCCGACCGAGCGCCTGCGCGGCGCGGTCGATCTTTTGCATCACGAAGGCAAGGTCGAGAAGCAGGACCGCGACATGCTCGGCGGCCTGCTCGATCTGCGCGAGCTTCAGGTCTCCGACGTCATGATCCATCGCACCGAGATGATGATGATCAACGCCGATCTGCCGCCGGAGGAGCTGGTGCGCGAGGTGCTGGCGACCGAATACACCCGTATCCCGCTCTGGCGCGAGAAGCCGGAAAACATCATTGGCGTGCTCCACGCCAAGGATCTCCTGCGCGCGATCCGCGCCGTGGACGGCGACACCTCGCGCATCGACGTCTCCACCATCGCGCTGCCGCCCTGGTTCGTGCCGGAGATGCGCCCGGTCTCCGAGCAGCTCAAGGCGTTCCGCCGCCGCAAGACGCATTTCGCGCTCGTCGTCGACGAGTATGGCGAAGTTGAAGGTCTTGTGACGCTGGAAGACATTCTGGAAGAGATCGTCGGCGACATCTCTGACGAGCACGACGTCGTGGTCGCCGGCGTGCGCGCCCAGCCGGACGGCTCCGTCGTGGTCGACGGCTCGGTGCCGATCCGCGACCTCAACCGCGCCATGGACTGGCGCCTGCCTGATCAAGAGGCAACGACGGTTGCAGGCCTCGTCATTCACGAGGCGCAATCGATCCCGGACCGCGGCCAGAGCTTTACGTTCCACAACTTCCGCTTCCGCGTGCTTCGCCGCGAACGCAACCGTATCACCGCGCTCCGTATTTCACCGGTCCCGCGCGACGCGGAAATGGAAGAGACGAGGCCGAAGCGGGCCGGGACGTCGTTCTAGGCTTCGCGTGATCCTGTCGACCCCCATGGTGAGGAGCGCTGCAAAGACGCGTCTCGAACCATGCAAGGCCAAGATGCCGCAGCGGGGCCTCTATCCTTCGAGGAGCGCCGCAAAGGCGCGCTCCTCAGGATGAGGGGAAAACGGCGCGAATTGGCGGGCTACGTCCCGCCTTCCCCCGGCGCCTGAGCGTGGATCGCCAGCGCATGCACGCTGCCTGAGAGTTCCGCGGCCAGCGCCGCATTTATCATGCGGTGACGGTCGACCCGGCTCTTCCCTTTGAACGCCTGAGACACGATATAAACGCGAAAGTGCGTCTCGCCGCTCGGCCGATGGCCTGCGTGGCCCTCATGCAAATGTGACTCGTCGACGACCTGCAGGCTTTCCGGCGTGAAAGCTTCCTGCAACTTGTTGCTGATAGTGTCTTTCATAACCATGACTGCCATTAAAGTCCGCGATCGCACTCCGTCAACTCCCGGGGTTTCGTCCTAATTGCAATGTCAAGACTTGAAGGTTTTCGCATTGCGTAGTCAAAGTTGGTCATGCCGATCGATTCATCAAAGTTCTTCGACTCCATCCGCGTGAAGCCGCGGGGCAAGCAGCCCGAGGTGAAGCCGCGCGACACGGTGGCCGCCTGCGAATGGACCGGGTGCCAGAACAAGGGCGCGCACCGCGCGCCCAAGGGCCGCGAGAATACGCGCGAGTACTGGCACTTCTGTCTCGATCACGTGCGCGAGTACAACCAGAACTACAATTTCTTCTCCGGCATGAATGCCGACGCCGTCGCGCGTTACCAGAAGGATGCGCTGACCGGCCATCGTCCGACCTGGAAGATGGGCGCCAATGGCGGCGTCAAGAAGGGTGCCGAAGCCGAGATCGACGGCGCCTTCGATCCGTTCAGCATGTTCGCGGAGCTCAACGGCCGCACCGGCTGGCGGAAGGGTCCCGAGGCCGCCCAGCCCAAGGTCGAAGCGCGCAAGGTGATGAACGCCGAGCGCAAGGCGCTCCAGGTCATGGGCCTCGGCCCAAGTGCGACGCTCGCCGACGTCAAGTCCAAGTACAAGGCCCTGGTGAAGCAGCACCACCCCGACGCCAATGGCGGCGACCGCTCCACCGAAGATCGCCTGATCGAGATCATCAAGGCGTATAATTATCTGAAGACCGTGGTGCGGGAGGCGTAAGGCCTCTCGTGGGTCCGTAGCCCGGATGGAGCGCAAGCGTAATCCGGGACTTTCTCACACCACGACGACATTCCCGGATTGCGCTCCGCTCCATCCGGGCTACGCATTCCCTACACCTCCGGCATCGCCCCCACATACGACGAACTCGGCCGGATCAACCGCCCGGTCCGCTGCTGCTCGCGCGCATGCGCGGTCCACCCCGCTGCGCGTGCCACCGCGAAGATCGGCGTGAACGCCTGCCTCGGAATCGCCAGCGCATCGAGCAGGATCGCGGTGAAGAACTCCACATTGGTCTCCAGCGGCCGCTCCGGATTCTTCTTGCGCAACGCTGCTCGGATATAGGCCTCGACCTCGGCGGCAAACGGCAGGTCGGTACCGTCAGACGCCAGCGCCTCGACCGCGGTCTTGAGCACGTCGGCGCGTGGATCGCGCACGCGATAGACGCGGTGGCCAAAGCCCATCATCCGCTCGCCCCGTGCGAGCGCCGCATCCACCCAAGGCTGGATCCGTTCGCGTGAGCCGATCGCATCGAGCATTTCCAGCACGGGCTCCGGCGCGCCGCCATGCAGCGGACCGGTCAGCGCGCAATAGCCGGCGGTGACGGCGGCGAACAGATCGGCCTGCGTCGAGGCCACCACGCGCGCGGTGAAGGTCGAGGCGTTCATGCCGTGGTCGCTGGCGGTGACGAGATAGGCGTCGAGCGCAGTGACCTCGCGCGCAGCGGGCGCGCGCCCATGCAGCATGCGCAGCGTATCGGCGGCATGGCTCACGGTCGGATCGGGCGCGATCGGGTCGAGCCCTTTCGCACGCCGGACCAGTGCGCCCGCGATCACCGGAAATGCACCGACGATCGTTGCCTCATGCTCCAGCCCGTGCTCGGCGCGCAGGCCCGCGACCGCTGCACGAAACCCGTCGACGATGCCCATGCCCTGGGTTGCCGGCAGCAGCTCGGAGAGCCGCGCGAAGGCGCGTTCGCGCGCCGCGCCCAGGCTCGACCGGACATTGGCTTCGGTGAGGGTGGTCTTGCTGGCGCCGTTCCAGAGCCTGGCGGTGACGCCCTCAAAGCTCGATTCGGCGGCGAGGCGCCCGACATGCTCGCCGGCGATGATCAGCTCGCCGCGCTCGCCGTCGACATGGCTCAGCACGGTCTCGGCCGCGGGAACGCCGTCCAGCCCGATCTGGCTTTTGGTGAGGTGGATGTTCATGGCCCAAATCTCCTTTGCACTGCACCAGGAGAAAATCGGGCCTCTCGACAGATTGATCAATCTTGATTACATCAATCAATATGAAAAATTCTGACGGCCTGTACCTCTCCGCCCGGGAAGCCGCGGCCGAGCTCGCGATCTCGCCGGCGACCCTCTACGCCTATGTCAGCCGCGGCCTGATCCGCTCCGAGCCGACGCCGGATTCGCGCAAGAACCGCTACCGCGCCGAGGATGTTCGCGCCCTGAAGGAGCGCCGGGTGCCGTCGCCGGAGCCGCGCGGCCTGCGCAGCTTCGATGCCGATCTGCCGGTGATGGATACGGAGATCTCGACCATCACCGAGGAGGGTGCGATCTACCGCGGCGTCAACTGCATCGATCTCGCCGAGAACGACACGCTGGAGCACACCGCAACGCTGCTCTGGGACGTCTCCGACGTTGATCCCTTCGCGCCGGACAATCAGCCTGCGATGTCCGACGAGATGCGTGCGATTGCGGACGCCGCGCGCCGCGCGGCTCCGATCGATCGCGCCATCGCGGTGCTCGCGCTCGCGAGCAGCGCCGATTCCCGCGCGTTCACCCGCGCGCCCGATGGCCGCGCGATGGTCGGCGCGCGCATCGTTCGGCTGCTGGTCGCGACCATGCTCAATGCTGAGTTTTCAGCCGAGCCGCTGCATCAGCAGATCGCGCGCGCCTGGGCGGGCGACAACAAGTACGCGCCCGACCTCATCCGCCGCGCGTTGGTCTTGCTCGCCGACCACGAATTGAACGCCTCGACTTTCACCGCGCGCTGCGCGGCCTCGACCGGACTCAATCTCTACGACTCCGTCATCGCCGGCCTCGCCGCGCTGAAAGGCCCAAAACACGGCGGCGCCGGCGTCTTGGCCTCGCAGCTGGTCAAGACGCTGGTGGACCGCGACGTCGAGCCGATGGTGCGCGAGCGCGTCGCGCTCGGCGAGCGTTTTCCGGGCTTCGGCCACGGCGTCTACAAGCGCGGCGACCCCCGCGCGCAGTCGCTGCTGAACGCGCTGGCCCGCGCCGGCGCGCCACGCAAATTCACCCGCGAGGTGCCTGAGCGGATTGCAGAGGCGACCGGAGAGTTCGTCAACATAGATTACGTGCTCGCCGTGCTGGTGCACGCGCTGCGCCTGCCGCCCGGCAGCGAGCTTGCTTTGTTCGCGATGGCCCGCAGCGTCGGATGGATCGCGCATGCCAGCGAGCAATTGCAGTTCGGCAAGCTGATCAGACCGCGGGCAAGATATGTGGGACCGGCGCCGGGGCGGAGGGCTGCCAGTTAGAATTTCAGTGACCGCACCTTACACCGCTGTGGTCCTTGCGTTCGCACTAGGGGATGCACACATCTGG
>NZ_VSSS01000042.1:63359-267097 GCF_008123425.1 Bradyrhizobium rifense | reverse complement strand
ATCTGGGATAACGGCGACATCAGCAAGGCCCATATCGTGGCCGGGGCGGGCGTCGTCCCCAATAGCTGGCATATCGCCGGCACAGGCGACTTCGACGGCAATGGCCACAGCGACATCCTCTGGCGCAACGACAATGGAGCGGTGTCGATCTGGGATAATGGGCAGATTGGCGCCGCGCATCTAATCGCCAATGCGACCCTGATCCCTAACGATTGGCACATTGCGTAAGCAAAGCTTGGTACGCGCACTGCGGACCTGACGACTGGCGCGTTCGGTATCTAAGTTTCGTGGCCAAAGTGTGCGACGTCGTGGGCCTGTACGTCTTGCCGCCTGAGCACGCTATTGCTCTGCGTGTGGACGAGAAATCTCCAAATCCAGGCGCTGGACCGCAGTTAACCCATGCTGCCGATGCGTCTTGGCCGGCCGGCACGAAGAAACCATGGCCACGCGAGGGACGGCATCACAGGACATCACGTTGTTCATCGAGCCGACACCATGCCGATCCCCAACCAGTCCGAAGAAACAGGTCCTCCGATAACCTCCTTAGCTTCCATCGAGCGCTTCTGCCGCCACAATGCTCAGCAGCAGAATGCGACGCGGTGTTTCACCTTCCGGTTCAGGACTCTAGGTGCGCTCGCTCCATATCCGGGCTAGCATCGCAACCGTCGGGTCCGCTGCCCGAGCGGGCAAATGTGATCATGTCGACCTACCGGCTGAAAAACCTGTTGTCGCCTCGATCGGTCGCGCTGGTCGGCGCAAGCGCACGTCCGGCTTCCGTTGGGCGCGCGGTCCTGGAGAACATTCGCAAGGCGGAATTCAAGGGGCAGTTCGGCCTGGTGAACCCGCGCCATGCCGAGATCGGCGGCATCGCGGCGGTCAGCAGCCTGGAGAAGCTGCCTTTTGTGCCCGAGTTGATCGTCATCACTGCGCCGGCGCGCGAGGTCCCTGAGATCGTCGACCAAGCCGGCCGTCGCGGCTCGGCCGGCGCCCTGATCGTCTCAGCGGGACTCGGTCACGGACCGGGATCGCTCCAGGACGCCGCTACCACTGCCGCCCGCAAACACGGCATGCGGCTGATTGGCCCCAACTGCCTCGGCATCATGATGCCCGGCGCAAACCTCAACGCGAGTTTCGCCGCGCACATGCCGAGGGCTGGAAACCTCGCGCTGATCTCGCAATCGGGTGCGATCGCGGCCGGCATGGTGGATTGGGCCGCGCAGCGTGGCGTCGGCTTCTCCGGCATCGTCACGATCGGCGATCAGATCGACGTCGATATCGCTGATTTGCTCGACCATTTCGCGATGGACCACAAGACCCGCGCGATCCTGCTCTACATCGAGGCCATCAAGGACGCGCGGAAGTTCATGTCGGCGGCGCGTGCGGCAGCGCGCGTGAAACCCGTCGTCGTGGTGAAGTCCGGCCGCATGGCGCAGGGGGCGAAGGCGGCCGCCACGCATACGGGCGCGCTTGCAGGCGCGGACGCAGTCTATGATGCGGCCTTCCGCCGTGCCGGCGTCCTCAGGGTGTCCGATCTGCGTGAGCTGTTCGATTGTGCCGAGACGCTCGGCCGGCTCGGATCGCCGGCGGGAAAGCGCCTCGCCATCCTGACCGATGGTGGCGGCATCGGTGTGCTGGCGGTCGATCGGCTGGTGGACCTCGGCGGAATTCCCGCGCCCATGACACCCGATATGCGCGAGAAGCTCGACGCGGTGCTGCCGCCGACCTGGTCCGGCGCCAATCCCGTCGACATCGTCGGCGACGCCGATGCGTCGCGCTATGCCGCGGCGCTGCAGGTGCTGCTCGACGATCCCGGCAATGACGCGGTTCTCGTGCTCAACGTGCAGACCGCGATCGCATCGGCCGCCGAGACAGCGGCGACCGTGACTGAGCTCGTCGTCAAGTATCGCGAGAAGCACCGCAGTCGGGCCAAGCCCGTGCTTGCGGCCTGGGTCGGGGCCGACCAGCAGATCATCGCCACGCTGTCCGGCGCGGGCATTCCGAACTATCCGACCGAAGACGATGCGGTGCGTGGCTTTATGCATATGGTCCGGCATCGCGAGGTGGTCGATGAGCTGAGCCAGGTTCCGCCGGCGATGCCGGACAGCTTCGTGCCGGATGTCGCGACTGCGAAGCCGATCGTCTCGACGGCCATCGCTGACGGGCGCAAATGGCTCGAGCCCGTCGAGATCAAGCATCTGCTTGGGTGCTATGACATCGCAATGGTGCCGACCCATGCGGCCGCAAATGTCGAGCAGGCGGTCGGCTATGCGGATGAGATATTCGCGCAAGGCGCCACCGTCGTGCTCAAGATCATGTCGCGCGACATCGTCCACAAGTCCGACGTCGGCGGTGTGGTGCTCAATCTGACCACACCCGATGCGGTGCGCGCGGCTGCCGTCGATATTCTCGCCCGGGCGAAGAGGCTGCGGCCTGAAGCCCGTATCGACGGCGTCATTGTGCAAGCGATGATCGTGAAGAAGGCGCGCGAGCTGATCCTGGGCCTTGCCGATGATCCGACTTTCGGCACCGTTGTCGTGTTCGGTCGCGGCGGGACGGCGGTCGAGATCATCAACGACAAAGCCCTGGCGCTGCCGCCGCTCGATTTGCAGCTCGCCCGCGACCTGATCGAGCGCACCCGTGTGTCGCGATTGTTCCCCGCCTATCGGGACGTGCCGGCCGTCAAGCAGGACGCCGTCGCCATGGTGCTAGTCAAGCTGGCGCAGATGGCGGCCGACATCCCCGAAATCCGCGAGCTCGATATCAATCCGCTGCTGGCGGACGAAACAGGCGTAGCCGCCGTCGATGCCCGCGTCGCGGTAGCGCCACCGCAGCGGAAGTTTGCGGGCTCCGGTCCCGCCAATTTCGCCGTCCGCGCCTATCCCTCGCAATGGGAACGCCGGCTGGCGCTCAAGGACGGCTGGCGCATCTTCGTGCGGCCGTTGCGCCCGGAGGACGAGCCCACCATCCATGAGTTCCTGCGCCACGTGACGGCCCACGACCTTCGCCTTCGCTTCTTCGCGCCGATGAAGGAGTTTACTCACGAGTTCATCGCGCGCCTGACCCAGCTCGACTACGCGCGCGCGATGGCGTTCATTGCGTTCGACGAGAAGGACGAGATGGTCGGCGTGGTGCGGCTTCACTCGGATTCGATTTACGAGAGCGGCGAATACGCGATCCTGCTGCGGTCCGACCTCAAGGGCAGGGGGCTCGGATGGGCCCTGATGCAGCTGATCATCGACTACGCCAAGTCGGAAGGGCTCAAGACTATCTCGGGCGACGTTCTCAAGGAGAACGTCGTGATGCTGGAGATGTGCCGGCAGCTCGGCTTCGAGATCAAGCCGGACCCGTCGGAACCTGATATCTGTGACGTGCGGCTGAAGCTCTGAGGCACGCCGGCTACGAGCGCGCTTCGGGCGCTGCGTCTGCGGCGGACTCTCGGGCCGTCCTTCGCATGTTCTTGACGATGATTGCGATCAACGGCACCAGCACCGGCACGATCGTGCTGAGCGGATGATGGACTGCGCCGGTCAATTGGGCCTGAAATGCCCGGGCTTCGACCTGGAGGGCCTCGATCGACGTGCCGTGGATTTCATTGGCGAGCTTGATGTCGCGGCCCGAAGGCGGGCGTCCGGCGACGATGAACAGAACCGCCGCGATGGCGAAATTGATCGCTCCCAGGACGGCGGTTGCGGCGATTGCGCTCCAGATCTGGACGAGAGCGAAATAGGCGGACAGCTCCAGCATCAGCAGCCCAAATACGGCGATCAGCGCCGCGAAGGCGCGCAGACCGAGTCCGATCAGCAGGTGGCGGAGCCTGATATCCGCGATGATCCTGTCCGTGCGCCACAGGGCGCGCAGATGCTTGACCACATTCTCCGTATTCACCTAGTGCCTCCTCAGCATGAAACCGACGACCACGCCGAGCGCAAAGGCAGAGGCGAGCGAGGCGACGGGGCGCTCCGTGATGAGGTCGTGCAGCTGTTCCTGGTCCTCGCTGACGGTTTCGCCAAGCTCGGCCAGCGCCGCCTTGATCTGATCGGTGAGGGCTTCAGTACGGTCCTTTGACGTCTCGAAAATCTCCTCGCCAGCGGTGCTCAGCAGACGTGTGACGTCGATTTTCAACGCTTTCAGCTCGTCGCTCATTCTGCCGGTGTCGAACATTGGCGGTCTCCGTTGAATAGAGAGCCTATGCGGGCCGGCCTAAAGGCCATTGATTTGCGTCAAGGAGGCGAGAGCGGACCTGTTTTTGAGGCAAGTCTGTTTGATTCAGGTCAATCGAGCCGCCCTATGCCGGCCTAGAACACAATCATCGGGGCCGGTCGTCCCATGAGGATGTGCGCGTGAATTCGGAACCTCTGCTGCTGGCAAGCCCGTCGGGTGATGCGCTCGAATTGCGGCCTGAGGGGTCGTGGATCGCGGCCAACGTCGCAAAGCTTGAAGCTCTGTCCCGATCTGTCGCGGTGGATGTCGATCGATCGAGAGCCGTGACGCTCAATATGTCAGGCATCAGCGCGCTCGACACGCTCGGTGCCTGGATCCTGGAGAAATTGTCGCGCAAGGCCGCATCGTCCGGCAGGCCGGCCGAGATCGTCGGCGTGACCGATCATTTCAGCGGCTTGCTGGAGGAGGTGCGGCAGGTCAATCGCCACACGCCGGCGCCGGCGGCCGCGCTCAACCCGGTTCTGCTCAGGCTGAACGATCTCGGCAAAGCCACGGTCGGAGCCCGCGAAGACATCACGATCTTCCTGCAAATGCTCGGCGCCCTGTTCATGGCCGTGATCGGCGTCCTGCGTCGGCCCCGCTCGCTGCGGCTGACATCGCTGGTCTATCAGCTCAACCGAATCGGATTGCAGGCGATTCCCATCGTCGTGCTGATCACCTTCCTGATCGGCGCCATCATCGCCCAGCAGGGGTTCTTTCATTTCCGCAGGTTCGGCGCGGAATCCTACACCGTCGACATGGTTGGCATCCTCATCCTGCGCGAACTCGGCGTGCTGATCGTCGCCATCATGGTCGCCGGCCGTTCTGGAAGCGCTTACACCGCCGAACTCGGTTCGATGAAGATGCGCGAGGAGATCGACGCGCTTTCGACCATGGGGCTCGATCCTGTCGACGTTCTGATCTTGCCGCGCGTGGCCGCTCTCGTCATCGCGCTGCCAATCCTCGCCTTCATCGGATCGATTGCCGCGCTCTACGGCGGCGGCCTGGTGGCGCAGTTCTATGGCGGGATGGGGCCTGCGATCTACATCGCGCGGCTGCATGAGGCCATCTCCGTCACTCATTTCGAGGTCGGCATCCTGAAAGCGCCGTTTATGGCGCTGGTGATCGGGATCGTCGCCTGTAGCGAAGGACTGCGCGTCAAGGGCAGCGCCGAGTCGCTCGGCAGGCAGACCACGACGTCGGTGGTGAAGTCGATCTTTCTCGTGATCGTGCTCGACGGCCTCTTCGCGATCTTCTTTGCCTCGATCGGAATGTGACGATGCCCGAATCGCAGCAGGGGTTCGCGATCCGCGTCCGCGACCTCGTGGTCGGCTTCGAACGTCAGACCGTGCTTGACCATCTGTCGCTCGATGTTTGCCGGGGTGAAATCCTCGGACTCGTTGGCGCGTCAGGAGGCGGCAAGTCGGTGTTGATGCGTACCATCATCGGCCTCATACCGCGGCGAAGCGGGACCATCGAAGTCATGGGACAGCCGATCGGCGGCATGCATGATCGCAGCATGCAAGGCCCGGCCACGACATGGGGCATCCTATTCCAGCAGGGCGCGCTGTTCTCCTCGTTGACAGTCCGGCAGAATGTACAATTTCCGCTTCGCGAAAATCTCACGCTGTCACAGGAGCTAATGGACGAGATCGCGATCGCCAAGCTCGAGATGGTCGGGCTGCGGGCGCTGGACGGCGACAAATATCCCTCGGAACTGTCCGGCGGCATGACCAAGCGCGTGGCGCTGGCGCGCGCGCTCGCGCTCGATCCCCCGATCGTGTTTCTGGATGAGCCGACCTCCGGCCTCGATCCGATCGCCGCCGGCGATTTCGACGCGCTGATCCGGACGCTACAGAAGACTCTGGGCCTGACCGTCTTCATGGTCACCCATGATCTCGCCAGCCTCACCACCGTCTGCGACCGCGTCGCCGCACTCGCCGACGGCAGGATCGTGGCAATCGGCCCGATGCGCGAATTGCTGCAATCCGAGCATCCCTGGGTGCGGGCCTATTTCCACGGCAAGCGCTCGCAGATGCTGCAACACGAGATGAGATGAGACATGGAAACCCGCGCTCCCTACGTGCTGATCGGCAGTTTCGTGCTGGCCGCGATCCTCGCGGTATTCGGCTTCGTCTATTGGCTCAACAACACCGGCGGCATCGGGCCGCGCACGAATTACCAGATGCAGTTCCAGGGGCCGGTGCCGGGCCTGCTGGTCGGCGCCGGCGTGCTCTTCAACGGCATCCGCGTCGGTGAGGTGACGCAGCTCGGCCTCTCGCCTGACAATCCGCGCTTCGTCAACGCGACGATCTCAGTTGCCTCGACGACGCCTGTGCGTACCGACACCAAGGTCGGGCTCGATTTCCAGGGGCTGACCGGCGTGCCGGTGGTGACGCTGGAGGGTGGCATGATCGTCGCCAAATCCGGCGAGCCGCTGACCTTGGTCGCCGAGGCGGGCGCAGGCCAGAGCATGACGCAGGCCGCGCGCGATGCCTTGCGGCGCGTCGACACCGTGCTGGAGGACAATTCCGGTCCGCTCAAGGACACCATCGCCAATTTCAAGACATTCTCCGATGGCCTTGCGCGTAACACCGGCAAGCTTGACGGCATTCTGGCAGGCGTTGAGAAGATGACCGGCGGCGGCGCACCTGCGCAGAAGTTCACCTATGATCTCCGCACGCCGCAAAATCTCGGGCCGGCCGGCAAGACGCTCTCGGCGTCGCTGGCCATTCCCGAGCCGACTGCTGTTGCAATGCTCCAGACGCAGCGCATGCTATTTTCGCCGGTGGGCGACAACCAGGGCTTTGCCGACTTCCTGTGGGCCGACAGCATTCCAAAGCTGGTGCAGGCGCGGCTGATCGACAGCTTTGAAAATTACGATATCGCGCACGCCCCGCTAAGGACGACAGACCTGGGGCAAGCGGATTACCAGCTCCTGATCGACATCAGGCGCTTCCGGATCGTCACGGATGGCGAGACCCGGGTCGAGATCGGGCTGTCGGCGCGGATCGTCGACAAGAACGGCAAGGTCATCGCCTCTCGCCTCGTCGAGACCAGCGAGAAGCTTGATAAGATCGAGCCGGCCGCCGCGGTCGCGGCGTTCGACGCGGCCTTCGCCCGCATCACCAAGGAGCTGATCGGCTGGACGGTGCAGGCGGTGTGAGACTGGCGCCGCGCTATTCGAGAGCCTTGAGATAGGACAGGAGGTTGTGAATCTGGTCCGGGTCGAGCTCGAAGGCGGGCATGTCGGCGTGGCCGGTATAGATGCCTTCGGCGAGCGCTTCCTCGAGGGTATCGATCGGGTACCGTTGGTGCAGGGTCCTGAACGGTGGAGCAATCTTGAGCGGGCTTTCGGAACGACGGTCGATCGCGTGGCAGCGCGCGCAATTGGCCCGCGCATAAGCCTTGCCGCGTTGTTCGGCGGTGGGAGCCGCCAGCGCAGGGGTGATCATAAGCAGGCCAATCAGGGCGTGGCGTAGAGCGTTTTGCAGCATGGAAATTGGTCCCGTCGAACTCTCGACGCAGAATAGGGAGGCCATGCGCGTCAAAATTGATCTGGGTCAATCGGCTTTGGCGCGATGCAGTAAAATGCATTCCGCGCGGCGTACTCCGTCAGGGGCGGAGATTCGGCGGCGCTTGGAGCGGTGGATGAGGGCTTCCGTGACGACGATTGAGCCGAACGGCCATTTTTGCAGCGATTGCGCGGTCCGCGGCTTCGCAGTTTGTGCGTCGCTGGACCCGGAGGAGCTGAGGGAGTTCGAGCATCTCGGGCGCCGCGTCCATTTCGCCGCGGGAGAGACCGTATTCTCCGAGGAGGACATCACGACCTCGTTCTACAATCTGCTCGAGGGCGTCATGCGGCTCTACAAGCTGCTGCCTGACGGTAGGCGGCAGATCGTGGGCTTTGCACTGCCCGGCGATTTCCTGGGGATGAATATTTCGGACCGTCACAATTTCTCGGCCGATGCGATCGGCGCGGTGACCGTGTGCCAGTTCGCCAAAGCTCCGTTCGGACGCTTCATCGAGGACCGACCGCACCTGCTCAGGCGAATCAACGAGCTGGCGATCCGTGAGCTGGGCCAGGCGCGCGACCACATGGTTCTACTCGGCCGTCGCTCCGCGGATGAGAAGGTCGCGACGTTTCTGCTCGGCTGGCGCGAGCGGCTGTTCTCGCTCAAGGGATCGTCCAACACGGTCCCGCTTCCGATGAGCCGGCAAGACATTGCGGACTATCTCGGCCTGACCATCGAGACCGTCAGCCGCACCTTCACCAAGCTGGAACGGCATGGAGCGATCGAGATACTCCATGGCGGAATCAGCCTGCGCGATCCCGCACGCGTCGAGGCACTGGCCGCGGCCTAACTCCCGGCCCGGCCCGACGCCCGCTCATTTTTGACTCCGATCAATGACGCCGGTCGCGCGCCGCGAATAATGGCCGGAATAAGGTGGGAGGGTAGGATGCCGATTGACGCGTTGCTGGTGATCATTGCCGTCGTGGCGATCTTTCGCAGCCGCGCTGGCTTGGGCGGATCGACAAACAAGTGCAGCCCGGCTCGATTCGGACACGAAGCGCCGAAGTTCCTGAGATCATTGTCGCATTTGACGTGACAGCCGTGGGGACTTGGTTGGCAGGCCCAATTGTGTCCGGCTCTCCCTGCAACTCTGCATGGTCTGAAGCGCATTGGCGCACCCTGCGGGTGCGATCTCGCAGCGCGACCACGGCACTTAAACGACATTTGCTTCAAACTGTATCCGTGCTTTCCGGTTGAAAAGCCTGCTAACGTTGACTACGCAGGAACTGCAGTGCCTCGCAGTCTTAGGAGTCCCGGCGTGCCTCAGGACAAGACCGGCGATCCCCGGCAGCCGTCGGGTAATAAACTGTCGGTTCTGCGCAAGCATCCGATCTTCGCAGATCTGGATCCGGACGCGCTCGATCAGCTCTGCCGCTACGCCAAGCACACCACGGTCAAGCGTGGCGCGACGATCGCCGCCAAGGGCGACCCGGGCAACAACCTGTTCGCGGTGATCTCCGGAACAGTGAAGATTTCCTCTTCATCGCCAGATGGCCGGAATGCCATTCTCAATCTGATCGGTCCCGGGGAAATCTTCGGCGAGATCGCCGTGCTCGATGGTGCACCGCGGTCGGCGGATGCGACTGCCAACACCAATTGCGAGCTCTACATCATCGACCGCCGCGACTTCCTGCCGTTCGTGAAGAGTCAGCCGGCGCTGGCGATGAAATTCATCGAACTGCTCTGCGCGCGACTGCGCTGGACCAGCCAGCAGGTCGAGCAGGTAATCTTGCAGAATCTGCCGGGTCGGTTGGCGAGCGCGCTGCTCGGCCTCACCGAGGAGCGCAAGTTCGACTCCGGCAGCGGCACGCTCGCGATCACGCAGCAGGAGATCAGCGAGATGGTGGGGATGACGCGCGAGAGCATCAACAAGCAATTGCGCGCCTGGTCCGGACGGAACTGGGTGCGCCTCGAGCACGGCGCGATCGTCGTGCTCGATACCGATGCGCTGCGCGAACTCGCCGAAAGTGGTCTCGACGGCGAATGATCGTGTTTGCCTAACCGTCGATGATGGCGACCGCGCGGGTCCAGCCCGCCGACGCCCGTTCGATCCTCACCTGGAAGCATGAGACCGTAATCCGCCCGAATTTTGCACCGGCACTAGTTGATGACGACGATCTCGAGCGGCAAGAGCGTGTGGCCGATCCGCTGGGGCTCCTTCGTGACGTCGTCGGTGGTTGCGACCTAGCCATCAAGTAACGCTCTCTCAGGGCCGTATTCGGAAAATTAGCATTTTCTGCCGATCGTCGCCGAGGGCGACGCGTGGTTGATCAATGCAAGTCCAGCATCGATCAATGCCGCATTTGGCTTGGACTCAGAATGCCGCCCGCCCTAGGGACGACGCTGGCGATATCGCGCCGATGCGGCGCGATCGTACAGGATGAGGCGATCGTCTCGCCCGAACCTCAAGCCGCAATCAATAGCGGTCGAGCACAGAACCAGAGGAACGTCCATGGATACGATGAGCATCGTTACCGCGCATCCGGCACTTGCCGCCCAGGTCCCCCGCAGGAGCGGGCGCGATGAGCGTCGCACAGTCCCGGGCGGACATTACCAATCAGCCAAATCCCCTCGACTCCGCCACGCAATCCTACGAAGGTGGTGCAGTTGCAGTGCTTGACTTCACACCAGAAGTGGAGCGACCCAAGGCGGCCCGCAGCACCTGCCCAACGACGACATAATCAACTCAGGAGGAAATCCCAGATGAAGACATTAATCGGTATCATCGCAGCCGCTGCATTGGCGGTGTCGGCGCCGCTCGCGACCGCACGCGATTTCCGCTCTGCCGATATCCACCCCGCCGACTATCCGACCGTCGAGGCCGTCAAGTTCATGGGCAAGCAGCTCGCGACGGCGAGCGGCGGCAAGCTCGGCGTAAAGGTGTTTCCGAACGGCGCCCTGGGCTCCGAGAAGGACACCATTGAGCAGCTCAAGATCGGCGCGCTCGACATGATGCGGATCAACGCATCGCCGCTGAACAACTTCGTGCCGGAGACCATCGCGCTGTGTCTGCCCTTCGTCTTCCGGGACACCCAGCACATGCGCAACGTGCTCGACGGCCCGATCGGCGATGAGATCCTGGCGGCCATGGAGCCTGCAGGCCTGGTCGGCCTTGCCTATTACGACAGCGGCGCTCGGTCCATCTACACCGTCAAGGCACCGATCAAGTCGCTTGCGGACCTCAAGGGCCTGAAGATCCGCGTCCAGCAGTCCGACCTGTGGGTCGGCATGATCGAGAGCCTCGGAGCCAACCCGACGCCGATGCCGTATGGCGAGGTCTACACCGCCCTCAAGACCGGTCTGGTGGATGCCGCCGAGAACAACTGGCCTTCCTACGAATCCTCGCGCCACTTCGAGGCCGCCAAGTTCTACAACGTCACCGAGCACTCGCTGGCGCCGGAAGTCCTCGTGATGTCCAAGAAGGTCTGGGACACGCTCAGCAAGGAGGATCAGGCGATGGTCCGCAAGGCGGCCAAGGAATCGGTGCCCGTCATGCGCAAGCTCTGGGACGAGCGTGAGCAGGCTTCGCGCAAGACCGTCGAGGCAGCCGGCGTTCAGGTCATCACGATCGCGAACAAGCAGGAATTCGTCGATGCGATGAAGCCGGTCTACGCCAAGTTCGCCGGCGACGACAAGCTGCAGGGTCTCGTCAAGCGCATCCAGGCCACGAAGTAGTACCATAGCGCATCCGGTCCGGCGTCGCCGCGAGGCGGCACCGGGCCCTCGCAAGGAGACGATGATGACAGACCCTCACGTCGCAAGCCACGAGCAGGAGGTAGAAGGGCGACCGTCTACCGGCTTGCTGTCGCGGATCAATGCCGTCGTCGCTCGGCTCGGCATGTATCTGTCCGTGACCGGCCTGCTCGTCATCGTCACCATCGTGTTCTACCAGGTGTTCGGACGTTACGTGCTCAATTCCAGTCCGACCTGGACCGAGAACCTCGCACTGGTGCTGATCCTGTACGTCACGCTGATCGGCGCCGCTGTCGGCGTCCGCGATGCCGGACATATCGGCATGGACAGTTTGCTGGTGATGCTTCCGGATCATATACGCGAGAAGATCGAGCTCGTGATCCACGTCCTGGTGGCGATCTTCGGCGTTGCGATGGTCTACAACGGCTGGATCCTCGGCGCGTCGGTCGGGACCGTGAAGATCCCCAATCTCGGCCTGCCCGAGGTCGTCCGCTACGTGCCGCTGATCGCCTCCGGTGTTCTGATCGTCTCCTTTTCAATCGAGCACATCATTGCTCTCCTGCGTGGCGAAGAGGTCGTCCCATCATGGAACTGATTATTCTCGGCGCCACCTTCTTCGGCTTCCTGGTTCTCGGCGTACCTGTCGCCTTCGCGATCGGGCTGTCGGCAATTTGCACCATCCTTTACGAAGGCCTGCCGGTCGCCGTCATCTTCCAGCAGATGATGTCGGGCATGAACATCTTCTCGTTCCTGGCGATTCCGTTCTTCGTCTTCAGCGGTGAGCTGATGCTGCATGGCGGCGTTGCCGACAAGATCGTGCAGCTCGCCAAGAATCTCGTCGGCCACATCCGCGGCGGCCTCGGCATGTCGAACGTGGTCGCCTGCACGCTGTTCGGTGGCGTCTCCGGCTCGCCGGTGGCTGACGTCTCCGCGATGGGCGCGGTGATGATCCCGATGATGAAAAAGGAAGGGTTCGACACCGACTACGCGGTCAACGTCACCACCCATGCCTCGCTGGTTGGAGCGCTGATGCCGACCAGCCACAACATGATCATCTATGCGCTCGCGGCCGGTGGCAAGGTCTCGATCGGCGCACTGATCGCCGCCGGCCTCCTGCCAGCGATGGTGCTGATGGTGTGCATGCTGGTCGCGGCTTACGCCGTCGCGGTGAAGCGCGGTTATCCGGCCGGCAAGTTCCCGGGCTGGGCCGAAGTGTTTCGCTCGTTCGCGGCCGCGCTGCCGGGCCTGCTGATCGTCGGCATCATCCTGGCCGGCATTCTGTCCGGTGTCTTCACGGCCACTGAATCCGCGGCCGTCGCGGTTACCTACACGATCCTGTTGACGTTCTTCATCTACCGCACCATGACCTTGCCGAACTTCCTGCGCGCCGCAGCGAAGGCGGTGAAGACGACGGGCGTGGTGCTGCTGCTGATCGGCGTCTCCACCATGTTCCAGTATCTGATGGGGCTCTACGAGGTGGCCGACTTCGCCGGCGATCTGATGAGCAAGGTCTCCTCGCAACCCTGGATCATCTTCCTGCTCATCAACGTCATCCTGTTCTTGCTCGGCACGTTCATGGACATGGCGGCGACCATCCTGATCTGCACCCCGATCTTCCTGCCGATCGCGATGAAGGCGGGCATGGATCCGGTGCAGTTCGGCATGCTGATGCTGATCAACTGCGCGCTCGGGCTGAACACCCCGCCGGTCGGCACGACGCAGTTCGTCGGTTGCGCCATCGGCGGCATCTCGGTCGGCGCGGTGATGCGCACCATCATGCCGTTCTACGCCGCCCTGATCGCGGCGCTGATGTTCGTGACCTACGTTCCTGCCTTCTCGCTGTGGCTGCCCCGTCTCCTGATGGGATACAAGGGATAGCTGTCGTGCGTTCGCCGGCATTGGCCGGCGAACCGCCCTTGCGATAGTTTGCGTCACAGCAACAGGGAGAATCTGTCCGTGACTGACTATCGCAAGCTCTTCGACCTCACCGGCAAGACGGCCGTGGTGCTCGGTGCCGCATCGGGCATCGGCAAATCGTCGGCCGAAGCGCTGGCCGGGCTCGGTGCCCGCGTCGTCTGCGCCGATCGTGCGCTTGACGCGGCAGAGGCGACGGCCGCGGGCATCCGCGACAAGGGCGGCTGGGCCGAGGCGGCCGCGTGCGACGCCGCGAGTGCTACCGACGTCAACGCGCTCGCCAAAACCGTGATGCAGAAATTCTCGCGGCTCGACATCGCGGTGACGACGCCCGGGCTCAACATCCGCAAGACCATCCTCGACTACACCGAGGAGGATCTCGACCGCGTCCTGAACCTCAACGTCAAGGGCACGGTCTGGTTCTTCCAGGCTTTCGGCCGCATCATGGTCGAGCAGAAGGGCGGCAGCATCATCGCCTGCTCGTCGGTGCGTGCGGTGACCATCGAGCCGGGCCTCGGCGTCTACGGCTCGACCAAGGCGGCGATCGGCCTCCTGGTGAAGGGCTTTGCCTCCGAGGTCGGCCATGCCGGGGTGCGCGTCAATGCGGTCGCCCCGAGCATCGTGGAGACCGCGCTGACCAGCCCGTTCAAGCAGTGGCCCGACATCTACAATCTCTACGCCGGCCACACCGTGTTCAACCGCTGGAGCAGCGCCGACGAAGTTGCGACCGCCGTTGCCTATCTCGCCTCGGATGCCGCGAGCTATGTCAGCGGCAGCACGCTGTTTGTCGATGGTGGCTGGACCGGGGTCGACGGTCCGCCGACCGGTCTCACCCAGCTGCACACATAAGGTTCGCATCTAGGCGGCAAAGCCCACGCGCTGGCGCAGCTCCCTGTGATCTGCGTCGGTCAGCAGTGCAATCAGCGCGGCGGCTTCGTTCGGATGCGTCGCTTGCGTGGTCACGGCGGCCGTATACATCGTCACCAGCTCGCAGCCCGGCGGCAGCGAACCCGATAGCGCGATGCCGTCGGTCGCGATGATCTCGGTCGCCTGCGTGCATCCGATCGGCCGCGTCGCGGTGGACGACGCCAGCTCACGCATCGCTGTCGCGCCGTTTGGAAAGATCTTCAGGCGCGACGTGACCTCATAGGCGATGCCGAGTTGATCCAGCACTTTTGCCACGTGCTGGCCCGCGGTCGACGCCTTGGTGTCGGGAACGTAGATGGCGTCCGCGGACCGCAGCACGTCGCGCAGATCCGCCTCCGTCTTCACGGTCACCCTGGGATCGCGGCTGCGGACCGCCAGCGCGGTCTCGACCCGGCCGACATCGGCGATCGAGGAGGGGACGACAAGCTTCTCTGCGGCAAGCTTTGCAAGCAGGGCCTGCGTCAGGATGACGAGATCGGCCGGCGTGCTCGCGCGCAGCTTGTCCGCCATCACTCCGACCGCGCCAAATTCGCCGTCGATGCCGAAGCCGGTCTTCGCCTTGAAGGCCTCGCTGAGGCCGCGCACCAGGCCTTGCGCCGCGCCGCCGCTCAAAATGTTCACTGTGGTCACGATGCAAGCTCCATGGCTGCGATGATTTTGTCGCGTGTGATCGGCAGGTCGCGGAGACGCACGCCGAGGCAATCATAGACGGCATTGGCGATCGCCGCCGTCACCGGCCCGTGCGCGGCTTCGCCCGCGCCGACCGGATCTATCTCCGGCCGCGGGATGATCTCGACATCCACTGCTGGCACCTCGCTGAAGGTCAGGATCGGATAGTCCGCCCACGAGGTCGATGTGATGCGCGTGCGGTCAAAATGGACGCGCTCCTTCAATACCCAGCTCGTCGCCTGAATCGCGCCGCCCTCGATCTGGTTGATAACGCCGTCCGGATTGATGGCCTCGCCGACGTCGATCGCAAGCGTCAGCCGCCTCACGCGGACCTCGTCGGTGCCTTCGATCTCGGCAATCGCGGCGCAATAGGCGCCGGTGTTCTTGTAGCGGGCAAAGCCTGTGCCATGGCCGATGCCGGATCGCTTCTCGGGCTTCCACGCCGCACGTCGCGCCGCTGCGCGGATGACCTCGCGTGCCCGCTCGTCGCGGAGGTGCCGCAGGCGAAACGCGATCGGGTCTTCGCCGCGCAGGGCGGCGATTTCGTCGAGCAGGGATTCGATTGCGAACACGTTACCCTGCGCGCCGAGGGTCCGCAGCGCCGAGGTGCGCACCGGCATGGTCAGCAGGCGATGGCTCGTAATCGTCCAGGCCGGGAGATCGTAGAGTGGAACGGAGTTGCGGTCGCCACCGCCGCCATTGGCGGCAGACGGATTGGTCGAGATCATGCGCGGATAGGGATTTGCGATCTCGCTCGCCGCGAGCAGAGCGGGCTGCGCCGCACGCCCGGGCCGCGCCGCGTGGCCGTTGCTCCAGATCGCATGGCGCCAGCCAACGATCTCGTGATCCGCATCGAGGTCGGCCTCGATCTCGATGGCCATCGCGGCGCCGAACGGCGCGTGGGACATTTCGTCGTGGCGCGACCATTGCACCCGCACCGGGCGGCCGCCGGCAGCTTTCGCCAGCAGCACGGCATCGAGCGCGACATCGTCGGCCGCATTGTGCCCGTAGCAGCCGGCGCCCTCCATATGCTCGACGACGATGTCTTCGACCGGCAGCTTGAGCACGATCGCGAGATCGGCGCGAAGCAGATAGACGCCTTGGCTATGCGTCCAGACATGGACCCGGTCGCCATCCCATCGCGCCATCGCACAGGACGGCGCAATGGAGCCGTGTGCGATATAGGGGCGAGTGTATTGCCGGCGCAGTGTGCGCGTAGCCTTTGTCGTCGCCGCTGCTTTGGTGTCGATGACGGTGGTCTCGACCGGCTGGCTTCTCAGGAAGCCGGCCAGATCGTTTTCATCCGGCAGCGCCTCGCCGGCCGACCATGTTGCGCCCTTACGCAACGCTTTCAGCGCGGCTTCCGCCGCGGCCTCGCTGTCGGCGACGACGCCCGCAAAGCCGCCGTCGCGGACGATCGCGACGAGCCCGGAAACGGCGCGCGCGGCTCCTTGGTCGAGCGCGATCAGCCTTGCGCCAGAGACGTCCAGCCGTAGCACGCGTCCGTGCACCAATCCCTGCAGCGCATGATCATGGATGAAGCGCGGCCGCGCGAACACCTTGTCGGGAATATCCACGCGCTGCACCGAATGCCCGGCGATGCTGCGTGTGGCTGAGGACTTCGCCACAATGCCCGCAATGGCATCGTGATCGAGCGAGACGTCGCCAGCCAGCTCCCAATAGCTGGTCCTGACATTGCCGGGACCCGAGATCGTGCCGTCCTCGACAGCGAGCAGCGCTGCGTCGACGCCGAGGCGTTCCGACGCTGCCGCGAGGAAACGCTGGCGTGCCTCGGCGCAGGCGTGGCGCAGTGCGCGGCCGGACTGCTGGATCGACAGGCTGCCGGATGTGACACCCTCATTCGGGCTCGCAGCCGTCGAGGCGCGGATCATCTCGATGCGGCCGATCTCGACGTCGAGCTCGTCCGCCGCGATCTGCGCCAGCGCCGTGACGATACCCTGGCCGATTTCGACCTTGCCGGGCGAGATCGCCACGCGGCCTTCGCCGGTGAACTTCACCCAGGACGACAGTCTTGGATTGGCTGCGAGGCTGACCGGCAGTTTCGGGGCAGGGGACAGCGCACTCATGACGTCGCCATCTCCGATGCCGCCCGCAGTACGGCGCGGACCATGCGGTTGTGCGATCCACAGCGGCACAAATTGCGATCGAGAGCCGCTCTGACCTCGGCTTCCGATGGCGATGGATTGCGCTCCAGCAGCGCCGCCGCGCTGATCAGGATTCCCGAGACGCAGTAGCCGCATTGCATGGCCTGTTCGGAGATGAAGGCGCGTTGCAGCGGATGCGGTTGCTCGGCCGTGCCGAGGCCCTCCAGTGTGACGATTTGCTTGTCCGCCACCGACCACATCGGCATGTCGCAGGACGCCATCGCGCGGTCGCCAACCATCACGTAACAGGCGCCGCATTCACCGGCCCCGCAGCCGAAATGGGGACTGGTGGTGCCGAGCCGGCCACGCAGCACGTCGAGCAGCGCTTGATCGGGATCGGCATCCACCGCCACCGTCGCGCCGTTGAGCTGGAATCGAATGGTGGGCATAACAGGTCAGGCCTCAGGATTTGTCGAACTTCTTGACGACGTCGGCCCATTTCGCGATGTCGCCCCGCAGGAACTTGTCGAATTCTTCCGGCGTCATCGACATGGGCACGGCACCCTGCTCGGTCCAGAGTTTGACGATGTCCGGCCGCTTCACCATCGCGTTCACGGCTGAATTGAGCTTGTCGATGACGGGCTTTGGCGTGCCCACTGGGGCCATCAGGCCGAGCCAGATCGTCGCCTCATAGCCGGGAACGCCGGCCTCGCCGGCAGTCGGCACATTGGCCAGCACCGCGGAACGCTGCTGACCGGTGGTCGCGAGTGCGCGGACCTGGTTCTCTCCGATGTTCGGCGCCATCGCGGGCACCGCGTCGATCATCATCTGCACCTGGCCACCGATCACGCCGCTGCGTGCCTCGCCGCTGTTGCGATAGGGGACATGGATGATTTCGATACCGGCCATCGCTTTGAACAGCTCGCCGGCCATGTGATATGGCGTGCCCTGGCCGGAAGAGGCGTAGTTCAATTTGCCCGGCTGCGCCTTGGCGAGCGCGATGAATTCCTGCAGTGTCTTCGCCGGAATTTGCGGGTTCACCACGATGACGAGATCGGAATAGTTCACCGGCGCGATCGGTGCGAGGTCGCGCATCAGATCGTATTTGCGTTGCTCCGGCGTCAGCAGCGATTCGTTCGCGGTCTGGGTGTTGGACATCATCAGCAAGGTATAGCCATCGGCCGGCGACTTTGCCGCCTCGACGGTGCCGATGACACCACCGGCGCCGGTGCGGTTCTCGACCACGAAGGGCTGGCCAAACCGCTCCTGGAGTGCGTTGCCGATCAGCCGGGCCGCGACGTCGGCCGGCCCGCCGGCGCCGAAGGGCACGACAATGCGGACCGCGTGCGCGGGATAGCCTTGTGCCAAAGACGGAGTTACGGAGAAAGCGGTGAGCAGGCCGGCGGCCAGCGCCAGCATCAATTGTCGGGCCGTCACACCCACCTCCCTGGACTCGTTTTTGTTGGCCGGCACTGTAGCGGCCGCGGGCGCAGACTGTCGACGCCTCACAAAGTCGATTTCGGCCGGAATATCGGGCCGTTTTCGGTGTGGCCGTGGCGCATTTCGCGGTCGCGGGAGGAACGAGCCAGGCGCATGGCTTGAGCATTTTGCATGGGCACTGCCGGATAAATGCCCTCGGCTGCCCGGTAGTTTGGTGTTACGAAATTGGTCATGAACCAGCACGCCAAGATCGAGATCCGCCACTCCACCTGTCCGCACGATTGCCCGTCGGCCTGCGCACTCGATGTCGAGGTGGTCGAGGGCCGCAGCATCGGCCGCGTCCGCGGTTCGAAAAAGCAGAGCTACACGGCTGGTGTGGTCTGCGCCAAGGTCGCTCGCTACGCCGAGCGCATCCACCATCCGGAGCGGCTGACATTTCCGATGCGCCGAACGGGTGCGAAAGGCTCCGGCCAGTTCGCGCGGATTGCTTGGGACGAGGCGCTCGACGAGATCGCCGATCGCTTCAACCAGGCCGAGCGCGAGTTCGGCGCGGAATCGATCTGGCCATACTACTACGCCGGCACGATGGGGCTGGTGATGCGCGACGGCCTCAACCGCCTCACGCATGTGAAAAAATATTCGCGCTTCTACCAGACCATCTGCGCCAATGTCGGGCGCATCGGCTTTGCGATCGGCACCGGCAAGATCGCGGGCGCCGATCCGCGCGAGATGGCGCTCTCCGACCTCGTCGTGATCTGGGGCACCAACCCCGTCAACACGCAGGTCAACGTGATGACGCATGCCGCGCGCGCGCGGAAGGAGCGCGGCGCCAAAATCGCGGCGGTCGACATCTACGACAACGAGACGATGAAGCAGGCTGATATCAAGATCCTGCTGCGACCCGGCACCGACGGCGCCTTCGCCTGTGGCGTGATGCATGTTCTCTTCCGCGACGGCTATGCCGACCGCGCCTATATGGACAAGTACACTGATTGCCCTGCCGAGCTCGAGGCGCATCTGCAGACACGCACGCCGGAATGGGCGTCCGCGATTTGCGGCGTGCCGGTGGCGGAGCTTGAGGCCTTTGCCAAGGCCGTCGGCGAGACCAAGCGGACCTTCTTCCGGCTCGGCTACGGTTTTACCCGCTCGCGCAACGGCGCGACGCAGATGCATGCCGCGAACTGCATTCCCGCGGTGACCGGCGCCTGGCAGTACGAGGGCGGCGGCGCCTTCTTCAACAATTACGCGCTGTGGCATTTCAATGAAGCCGTCATCGAAGGCCATGATGCACTCGACAAGTCGATCCGCGCGCTCGACCAGTCGCAGATCGGCCGCATCCTCACCGGCGATGCCGAGGCCCTGCTGGGCAAGGGTCCGGTCAAGGCGATGCTGATTCAGAACACCAACCCGATGACGGTCGCGCCGGAGCAGGCGCTGGTGCGGCAAGGCTTTGCGCGCGAGGATCTGTTCGTCGCGGTGCACGAGCAGTTCATGACCGAGACGGCGCAGATGGCCGACATCGTGCTGCCGGCGACCATGTTCATGGAGCATGATGACCTCTATTACGGCGGCGGCCACCAGCACATCTCGGTGGGGCCGAAGCTGATCGATCCGCCCGGTGAATGCCGCTCCAACCATCAGGTGTTGCAGGCGCTGGCGCCGCGGCTTGGCGCGAAGCATCGCGGTTTCGACATGACGCCGCGCGAATTGATCGACGCGACGCTGAAGCTCAGCGATCACGGCGACATCGCCGGTCTCGAGGCCGACCTCTGGCGCGACCTGCAACCGGACTTCCGCACCTCGCATTATCTCGATGGCTTTGCTCATTCCGACAAAAAGTTTCACTTCAAGGCCGATTGGGCGCATCCGCCGTTCGGCCAAATGATGGGCGACTTCGACAAGATGCCATCGCTGCCGGACCATTGGGCGGTGATCGAGCACGCCGATCAGGCCCATCCGTTCCGGCTCGCGACCAGCCCCTCGCGCAGCTTCCTAAACACCACCTTCAACGAGACCCCGTCCTCGCAGGCGCGCGAGGGCAAGGCGAGCGTAATGATCCATCCGCTGGACGCGGCTGCACTCGACATCGCCGACGGCGACGTGGTGACGCTCGGCAACACCCGCGGCGAGACCACGCTGATTGCCGCACTGTTCGAGGGCGTGCGGCGCGGCGTGCTGATTGCGGAATCCGTGCATCCGAACAAGAATCATATTGGCGGCCACGGCATCAACATGCTGACGGGAGCCGAAGCGGTCGCTCCGATCGGCGGCGCCGCGTTCCACGACAACAAGGTCTGGATCAAGAAAGCGGCTGCGGCTTGAGCCGCGCTCGCTCTTCGATCGCGCGCAAATTTGCGTCGAGGCGCTAAAGCCGCGCCGCGTGATAGATTGCGCTTGCACCTCGCACCCGAGCTGCCGCAAATGGCTGCAAAGCGGGAGCAAGGACAGAGCGTCATGACCGACACCACAGGCGTCATAACCGAGAAGCGCGGGCAGGCGTTTTGGATCACGATCAACCGGCCGGAGAAGCGCAACGCGCTGAACGGCGACGTGATCGCCGGCATAACACGCGGCTATCGCGACGCGCACGATGACAAGGACGTCCGCATCATCGTGCTGACCGGTGCGGGCGACAAGGCGTTTTGCGCCGGCGCGGACTTGCAGAATTCCGGTGCGGCTTTTGCGATGGATCATTCCAGGCCGAATGTCGATTATGCCGATCTGTTGCGTCTGTCGCAGAATGCGACCAAGCCGGCGATTGCGCGGGTCGGCGGTGTCTGCATGGCAGGCGGCATGGGGCTTCTTTGCATGACCGATATGGCGGTTGCTGCCGATCATGTCGTCTTCGGCCTGCCGGAGGTGAAGGTCGGGGTGTTTCCGATGCAGGTATTGAGCCTGTTGCAGGAGATCGCACCGCGACGCCTCGTCAACGAATGGGCGCTCACCGGCGAGCCGTTTGATGCGAAAGCCGCGCGGGCAGCAGGCCTGCTCAACTACGTCGTGCCGACAGCCGAGCTCGACGCCAAGGTCGACTGGCTGATCGGGCGCATCGTCGACAAATCCCCGACCGCGATCCGCCGCGGCAAATACGCGATGCGCGCCATCGCTTCGATGTCGTTCGACGAGAGCATTGCCTACACCGAAAGCCAGATCGCCCTGCTCGCGATGACGGAAGACGCCAAGGAAGGGCTGAAGGCGTTCGGCGAGAAGAGGAGGCCTTGTGGACCGGAAGATAGCCGGCCACGTCAGCGCATGGTTTCGATGCTGCGGTTGCCGACGCACCTCTATTCAAAGAGACGATCGGTGTTCAGTCGAATAAGGAGTGATCTCGACCGCTCCTCCCGACGCTTCTTTGCGGCTTTGATTAGCTGCGTGCCGGTGCGTTTGGCGTAGGTCGGCAGTTGGCGGCTCGATCTATGGCGGCCCGCGGCGCGCAACTCTGCATCCGTAAGATCGCTGTCGGCGCCTTCGGTAAATCCTCCGTGGCGGAAGGAAGTAAAGGAAAGTTCCTGACGAAGGCCGGCCTCGGCAATGATCTTCTTTACCACGCTACGCAGATAGCGCAGGTCCTTGCGTGGTGTGATCCACGGAAGCGGGGTCGCCGACCGACGATGAGCATGGTCTCGCCTGAATACTAAGCCCGGGAGCGACGTCTTTCTAATCTCGTCGAGCTCATCCATAAGTTCAGGAAAAAGAGGAGCGCCCGTTTCGTCTGACAGCGGCCACCAGGCTTCTTCTCCATTCTTTGGATGCACAATCCTGACACTATTTGGCCGCTCGCTAGGGCGATAGTGCGAGATGTCGAAGGCGCCGATTGCCAACCAGCCACTCTACAAGCTTTGGGGCGGCGGTAACGGCAACGACTACGTCACGCCATATTCGAGCCATTTCTTGTTGGAGACCCCGAAGTCGCGCGCGGCCGTGGCCGCCAGATTGAAATCACAGGGCTGGCGAGCCATGAAGGTCAAGGCGCACTACAAGACATTGAACGAGGACATTGCTCTTTGCGAAGAAATCCGCAAACAGGCCGGCGACGATTTCACGATTATGGTAGATGCGAACAAGGCAGGGCTACGCATTCCGGCACTAAGCCCGACCTATGTTCCTTGGGATTACCGCCGTGCCTATGAAACGGCCAAGGCTTACGAGCAGCTAAATGTGTTTTGGCTGGAGGAGCCACTGCCGCGTTTTGACCTCGAGCATTTGTCTATGCTTCAGAAGTCGACTGTAGTGAATCTCGCGGGCGGCGAAGAGAACCAAGGTCTCAATGAGTTCAAGGATTACATCGACTGCGATTGCTATCGTGTGCTTCAGCCTGAGGTGAACATCACCGGACCTCTCGAGGTGCGAAAAATCCTGGTCATGGCCGAGGCTTCCGGCCGTGTGGTCTGCAATCATCTTGGCGACGGCCGTTTCGGTACGATTCTGAATATGCATTTGTCCGGCAGCGCTACAAATTATCCCTGGGTCGAAATGGCGAACGAGCAACCCATTGGCGGATATGAGAGTAGCTACGCAATCTTCGAAAATCCACCGATCGTGCGCGCGGATGGAACGATCAAACTGCCGGACGGGCCGGGAATTGGCATGACCGTTCGCAAAGAGCTCTTTACTGATGAAGCCACGCCGGATCGCGCCATCGGAGGCGGGTGATGTCGAGGCGTGCCTGGGGTGCTGCCGGACGAATTGTCGGCGGACACCGCTGCTCGCGCTGCTGGGGGCGGAGCTGCAACGGGGCGGGGTGCCAACGAGGAGATTGTCGCCCCGGACAAGCCGTAGAAGCTCAGGCACTGCTCTGGTGATGAAAATCATCGACGCCCAGGAATTGTGAAACAGGAGGTCAAATGGATAGACGGGATTTCGGGCGTGCTTTGTTGGCAGGAGCCGCCAGCACCGCAGTTATGGGGCAGGGGGGTACCGTTGTGGCCGCGACGTCGACGGGGCCGACGATTGATGCGCCCTACCGGGTCATGCCGGATCTTCCCGTCAAGCGCAACGACGGCATCCGCATGGGAGGCGACTACCATAGCATCGCCGGGACATCCATCACCGATTCGAGGAGCCTCGCTTACTTCAAACGGTTCAACGCAATCCATATAACGTGCCGGGCCCCGAGCGCGCTGTCGAAGGAAGAGCTGAAGTCCTTTCCGCAATTTGGCTCTTTCCTCGATGCCGATGGTCCCTGGGATGGCGATGGCCTGAAGCGGATGCAGGACGACTGCCAGAAGGCCGGGATGATTCTGGAAGGCGTGAGGATGGATTCGGTCTACATCATCATGAAACCCGGGCCGGAGCGGGAACGCTATCTGGACATCATTCGGGAGAATATCCGAAAGGCCTCAGCCGCAGGGATATCGCTCATCAGTTATCATTGGACGATGATACCGATCCGTCGAAACGCTAAAGTTCTCGGACGCGGCGGATCGACATATGAAGCGTTCAAACTGGAGCCGAATTATTCCGACCTTCCGCCTACTGCCGCCTCGGGACGGGTTTCATTGGAGGACTATTGGTCCAGGATCGCCGATTTCCTGAATGGAGTGGTGCCTCTGGCGCGCGAGATGAAGGTCAAGCTCGCTTGCCACCCCTATGACCCGGGAGGGCTGCCACTCGGCTATCAAGGCGTCGACAATTGGGACGCCGTCGATTACGTCGCAGCGCTGAAGAAGTATGAGCTGCTTCATGACGACGTCTATAACGGCTTCACCTATGATACCGGCGTGGCTGGAGAATCGCTCGATGATCCGAACTCGCAACTGGGCATTCTGCGCTACCTGTCCGAGCGCGGAAAAATCGCTCAGGTCCATTTCCGCAACGTAAGGGGGCATCGCAACGACTTTGTGGAAGTTTATCACGACGAGGGAGATGTGAAGCTGCTCGATTGCCTGCGCGTCTTGCGGGACACAGGCTGGACTGGAACTCTGCTACCTGATCATTCGCCGGTGCACCCGGACGATCCGAAGAAACTCGAAGGATTCGCCTTCGCATACGGATACATCGAGGGCTTGCTTGGAGCCGCGAAGGATGAGGCGATGAGAGCGACGCAATCATAAACCTTCGGAACAGTGACGTCGGATGAGACGAGGGCAACGAAGTGCACCAATTCGTCGTACTAGCTAGGTAACTCTTCCCGCAAGATACTGTGGATCGATGTGCAATTGACGCCCAATCAGTGCCGCGGATTGGCTCTGAGGCAGGCAATGCGATCTGACGCGATTTTGGTGCCGCCCTATTTTGCGCCGAGTAATCTGGCTTGGAGCAGATTGTCACGTTGAAGGAGCTACGGCGACTTGTGCTCATGGTGCGGGTGAGGCCGTTGCACAGTGAAGGCGAGCATTATTCGTCACAAGGAACGATCAACACGGCGTCATTCCCTATGTACCGGCGATCGCGGTCGCAGCGCGTTCGGCGATCAGGATCGTCGGCGTCTGGATGTTACCGGAGATCATGATCGGGATCGCGGAGGCGTCGGCGACACGAAGTCCTTCGAGGCCAGCACCTTGAAGCTCCTCGGGTCGACCACGGCCATTTTGTCGTTACCCATGCGGCAGGTCGAGGCTGCGTGGTACAGCGTCGTGCAATGGCCGCGCACGTAGTCGGCGATCTCGGCATCGCTCGTCGCTTCCGCGCTCGGCGTGATCTCGCCTTCGATCAATTCCTTCAGTTACGTCCAGACGATCAGCCCGGGTGAGCTCAACCTGATGACGGCCGGGCGGGGCATCGTTCATTCCGAGCGAAGCGGCGATCTGGTGCGCGCAACCGGGGGGGACGGTTTTCGGTTAGGCTCGGAACAAACCCAAGGCCCTTTCGGTCGTGGGTGTGGAAGACTCAGGCCTACCGATAGCGGCGCAATATGAGGACCGAGCAAAAATTAGCCGAACAGCAATCGGACGCCCAAGTACACAAGGCCCAAATCAAACGTCGCCCCGCAGAGGAAAATTATGAGCGCATAAAGCGGTGCGGCGGTTGAGAGCTCGTCCATAGAGTCAGTATGCCTACGCGTCCGGCCGATTGCCAATCCGCCGATCCTAGCACCCGAGCTACTGCGCGTCGTGGGCGTGGGAAAAGCAAACCGTTCACGCTGGCGGGCCTATTTGGACATGGTGTGTGGTCACTTTCTCGATTAAGCTTCTCTGTACCGGGGGCGAGCATTATGTTATTTTTCTCAAATCATAGCGATCCCGCAAACAGCGTGAGCCGGGCCAATTGGATGACCTCAGTGGCAAGACGGCCGATTTCTTGTACAAATGCGACGCGCTCTACAGCCCGAAGGATGAGATCTCGGTTCGATGAAACGACCCGGCGATCGGCATCGACTGGGGCCTCGCAGATCCCTCGCTGTCGCCCAAGGATGCCGATGCGCCCTTGCTCGCAGGTGTGAAGCATTTACGGAGAGATCTGACATGAAGATTCTTCTGACAGGCACTGCGGGGCAGGTGGGCGGAGCTTTGCTTCCGCTGCTCCAGGGACGCGCTGATATTGTTGCGCCGGAGCTGGAAGAGTTCGATCTGTCGCGGCCGGATGAGCTTGCCGGCAAGCTGGATTCGATCAAGCCGGACCTGATCATCAATCCCGCGGCTTATACCGCTGTTGATCGTGCGGAAGACGAGCGAGAGCTCGCGTTTCGGATTAACGCGGAATCTCCCAGGGCAATCGCCCAGTGGGCGGCGCGCCGCGGCGTGCCGCTGGTACATTTTTCGACGGACTATGTCTTCGACGGCTCCGGCGAAAGTCCCTGGCGCGAGGACAGCACGCCGGCGCCGCTCTCGGTCTACGGCCAAAGCAAGCTCGCCGGCGACAAGGCCATTGCCGAGGCCGGCGCTTTGCATGTGATCGCGCGCACGTCCTGGGTATACGCTGCAACCGGTGCGAATTTCCTCAAGACAATCGTGCGCCTCGCCGGAGAGCGCGAGCAGTTGCGGATCGTCGCTGACCAGATTGGTGCGCCGACGACAGCCAATGCGATTTCGCAAGCGGTGGTTGCGATGCTGCCGCGGAGCGCCGACGACCTTCGAAAGACGTTCGAGCAGCGAAGCGGTGTCGTCAATCTGGTCTGCGCGGGCGAGACCAGCTGGCACGGCTTTGCGACTGCGATCGTTGCCGGGTTGCAGTCGAGGGGCGCCAAATTCGCCGTGAAGGAAATCGTTCCGATCCGATCGGACGAATTTCCGGTCAAGGCGAAGCGGCCCTCCAATTCTCGCCTTGATCTCACGCGGCTGCGCGAGCGGTTCGGCATTACGCCGCCGAGCTGGCAGCAGGCGCTCGATCGCGAGCTGGATGCGCTCAAGGCGACGATCTGAACGCCGGTTCGCATCTGAGCACAACGTTCCGCGGCCTTTAAACTTTGTTACCATCCAGGGCCCATTTTCCGGTTTGGTGCCTCGAACCGGAAAGTGCACGCATGTTTCAGCTCTTCTTGCGGGCCCGCACACACAATTTCCTGAAAGACCGCTTCGGCGGAGAGCAGACGTTCCGTGCCCGCTCGCCCGAGCGCGACGCCGACACCGATCGCACGCGTATCGAAGCCATCATGGTCGCGATCGAGGATGCGCTGCATGCGGCGGAGCGTGAGCAATCGTGTATAGCGCAATTTCAAATTCACCTCGTGCAAGTTCAAATGTCACTCCCGGTTTGGGGTAATGGACCCGCTTTGAAGCCCCGGCGAACCCCTCGACCAACTGGCCTCGGCCGGTGCCCAGTCAGAAAAGCGAGGCGCGGGACTGTCTCGATCAGGGATTGCAGTGCGAGGCCTCGCTAGCTAAAACTTTGGCACGGCGCTCTCTTCCAGAAAGTGCTGTCGACAATATGAGCCGGGAGAGCCATGCGGTCTTTGACGCTTCCACAATCCGCCGGGGTGTTTTTTGCCCTGCTCGCCATCTATTTCCCGGTCGCGCTCTATCTGAATTACAGCTACGTCCCGAAGCTGGACCTGCCAAAGGTCGCGGCGTTGATCGGCCCGTTCCGCAAGCTCGACAACACCGCGTACCAAGCCCTGATGCCGGCGCTCGACGGGTTCGGAGATTTCGAGAGCTTCCCAACCCGATCGACCGCCAAGCTTTTTGAAGACGGTCGCCCGCTTGGTCCGGCGCATAGTCCGCAGAAGGTCGTCGACGGCAGCTATTCGCATCATCGCGGCACCGGCATCATCTTCTCGGCCAGCGACAATAGCGACCCCAACACCAACGGGCGCACGTACTTTGTGACGTGGCAGTGAGCACAGCCAAGATCCGGCTAGATGATTAATTCTAAACTGGAGATTCCGTGTCCCAAGTGCCGGCGCCCGTGACTTTATTGCCGGTGTTGTAGAGGTTCGGATAGCGCCGTCCGAAGGATCCGAGATGCTTCCAGACATAGCGCGAACCGCCGACATTAAAGCGGTTGTCTCGGACAGTCGCATAGAGGGGATTGTCGTCGATTACACTATTGGCCGTCGTGCTGATGTTCTCCGCAAATAACCGCATTCAGCACGGTGCCCATGTCCCCGGCCAGGTCGACGAACGCTCGAGCGCTGACGTCATCCAGCTTGAGCCCTGGGTGGTGGCGATTTCTTCCATGTAGTTGCCGACGACGCGCGGATTGGTCCCACCTCTCACTTTGATGAAGCTGGGCCCCGATGATCGTGTTGTCGCTGAACGTCAGCTGATCATCACCAGGCGAAGCTGATGGTGCACAACCAGTTGACGGCCGCTCAGATCGAAATGGGAGACCTTCATGCGGCAACGGCTATATGGAGAATTTGCAAATGGCTCACTTGGTTATAATCGGCTCTCGGGACGGCCTGGTGATCAATTTGGATCAGGTCACCCAAATGTCCTTCGACGGTGCCACGACAACAGTCTTCTTCAGCGACAGCAGGGTCGCGCATGTGCCCGGCGTCACTCTGCAGGCAGTCGCCCAACTCCCGCAACCGAAACCTGAAGCGGCCTTTCGAACTCGAACTCGAATCCGGGCATTCGCGCGGAGGAGTCCGAGTTCGCGCGCGGCGTCTGATCGCAGCTAAGGCGTTGCGGGACAAATGTTTAGCGCAGATTTGCGTGAGCAGAGAACTCGGACTCGGAACCTGGAATCCGAGACGGGGTGACTAGAAACGCGCCGCCGCCGCAGGGTGACATCTGAACTTGCGCGCCGTCTGCGCGCCAGTTCGCGCCAAGGGCCGCCCAAGCCCCTGCATTCCAATCACTTCCCGCCGTTTCCCGGATAATCCCGGCTGATGCCGGGAGGTGTCATATGAAACTGCGCGTCACAAATCGGGGCTGAATCGCCAGGTGGAAGACGGCGCACGCGGCAGTGACGATCGGCAACGGCAATGACGAATATCTCGAGCGCGAAGCGCTGGACAATCACCATCGACAAGGAAATCCTGAACAGCCAGCGCAGGCTCAAGGAGCTCAGCGCCTCGATCGCCCATTTCAAATTCCTGAAGGCCGCGACGCTTAGCCGGTTCCCGGAATACCGGCCGACAGCCAGACCAATTTACGCCTCGGACCCCGTGGCGCGCGCTTTGGACGTGGACTTCAGACGGCTGACACAAGCCAACGGCATCGCGCCGCTGGGCTCACCTAGCTCGGGGGCGGCATCAGTGACGAATACTACCCCGCGTTCGCCTTCAACACCGCCGCCTGGATGCCGGCCACCGCGCAGGCCTCGTCGTTATCAGACGTATCGCCGGAGATGCCGACGGCGCCGAGCAGGGTGGTGCCGTCCATGATCAGCACGCCGCCGGGGACCGGCACCAGCGCGCCTTTTGCAATCGTGTTCACGGCGTCGATGAAATAGGGCTGCTCCTGTGCCCGCTGAAACAGCGCGCGCGAACCCAGGCCCATGGCGAGCGCGCCATAGGCCTTGCCGTGGGCGATCTCGGCGCGCATCAGGCTGGTGCCGTCCTGCGCGGCTGCGATCTTGAGCACGCCGCGGGCATCGAGGACGGTGACGACGAGCGGCTTGAGCTTCAGCTCAGTCGCCTTCGCGAATGCGGCGTCGAGGATTTTTCGGGCGGTGTCGAGCGTGAGGTCAGTCATGGTTGGATTCCTTTACAGCGGTTGACCTGGAATTGGTTGTGGCGCGGTCGAGGCTCATCGCGAGCACGCGGGCGACGTGAAGCGCCTCGCGTTGCGCGCCGTCGTGGATCTGGTGGCGGCAGGAGGTGCCGTCGGCGACGACGAGTGTGGCCTGATCAGCGTTGCGCACGGCAGGCAGCAGGGACAGCTCGGCCATCTCGATCGAGGTATCATAGGTGTCGGCGCCATACCCAAAAGCACCCGCCATGCCGCAGCAGCTCGACTCGATGGTCTTGACCTCAAGGCCCGGGACGAGCCTCAGCACCTGCTCGACCGGCCTAAAGGCACCGAAGGATTTTTGATGGCAATGGCCGTGGACGACGGCTTTGTCGGCGACGTTGCCGAGCGGCAATTGCAGCCGGCCGGCCTCGGCCTCGCGCACGAGAAACTCCTCAAAGGTCAGCGCATGGGCGCCGACGGCCTTGGCATCATCGTCCTTTCGCAGCGAGGGGAGCTCGTCGCGGAGCGTCAAGAGGCAACTCGGCTCGAGGCCTATGATCGGCACGCCGCGCGCCGCAAAGGGCGCGAAAGCGGTGACGAGCCGGTCGAGCTCGGACCTGGCTTCATCGACGAGACCGGCGGAGAGGAAGGTGCGGCCGCAGCAGAGCGGGCGGCTGCCGCTTGCGGGTTTGGGCATATGGACGCGATAACCACCTGCCGCGAGCACGCGCAGTGCGGCCTCGAGATTCTCGCGCTCATAGATGCGATTGAAAGTGTCGGCGAAGAGAACGACCTCCCGGCCGGTCTCCGGACCGACGCTGTCGGCCGGCGGCACGAAGACGTCGCTCCGGAAGGCGGGTAGCGCCCGGCGCGCGCTGATGCCGGCAAAGCGCTCGAACAGCTTTCGCAGCAGCGGGCTGCTGTTGCGCAAATTCGCCAGCGGTGCAAAGCGTGACGCGAGACCGGCGTAACGCGGGAGATGGCCCACCAGGCGATCGCGCAGGGTCAGGCCGTGGGAGGTTGCGCGCGCGGCCAGCACCTCGATCTTCATCTTGGCCATGTCGACGCCGGTCGGGCATTCGTGGCGGCAGGCCTTGCAGGAGACGCAGAGTTTCAGGGTCTCCATCATCTCGTCGGAGGCAAGCGCATCGGGGCCGAGCTGGCCGGAGATCGCAAGCCGTAGCGTATTGGCGCGGCCGCGCGTGACGTCCTTCTCGTTGCGCGTGGCGCGATAGGACGGGCACATCACGCCGCCTTCGAGCTTGCGGCAAGCGCCGTTGTTGTTGCACATCTCGACCGCGCCCTGGAAACCACCGCCGGCGCCAGGATAAGCCGACCAGTCGAGTTTCGTCTTGAGGTCGTTGACGCGATAATCCGGCTTGAAGCGGAACAGAGAGCGATCGTCCATCTTCGGGGCGTCGACAATCTTGCCGGGATTGAGCACGCCATCGGGATCGAAGCGGTGCTTCACCTCTCGGAAGTCGGCGACGAGGCGCTCGCCGAACATGCTCTCGTGGAATTCGGAGCGCACCAAGCCGTCGCCGTGCTCGCCAGAATGCGAGCCCTTGTATTCGCGCACCAGCGCGAAGGCTTCCTCGGCGATGGCGCGCATCGCCTTGACGTCTTTTTCGAGCTTGAGGTTCAGCACGGGGCGCACATGCAGGCAGCCTTCGGAGGCGTGCGCGTACATTGTGCCGCTGGTGCCGTGCCTGGCAAACACGTCGTTCAGCCGCTGGGTGTAGTCGGCGAGATGCGGCAGCGGCACGGCGCAGTCCTCGACGAAAGAGACCGGCTTGCCCTCCTGCTTCATCGACATCATGACGTTGAGGCCGGCGGCACGAAAATCGGCGATGCCGCTTTGGAGGGCGGACTCGGTGATCTCGACCACGCCGCCCCATTTGCGGGTGTCGTTATTCCAGCCGAAGCCGAGATCGCCCATCAGCTCGCCGAGCTGCTTCAACCGCAATAGATTGTCGGCCTGGACTTCTTCCGCGAACTCGACCACCAGCACGGCATCCGGATCGCCCTTGATCGCCGCATTGATGATCGGCTTGAACATCGCGATATCGCGGCCGAGCGCGATCATGGTGCGGTCGACCAGTTCGACCGCGATCGGCTTCAGCTTGACCAGATGCTGGGCCGCATCCATCGCCTCGTAGAAGTTGCCGAAATGGCAGACGCCCAGCGCCTTGTTGCGGATGACGGGCCACAGCTTCAGCTCGACCTTGGTGGTGAAGGCGAGGGTACCCTCGGAGCCGACCAGGAGATGCGCCATGTTGTTGCGCGCATTGCGCGGCGTCAGCGCATCGAGATTGTACCCGCCGACCCTGCGCTGCACTTTTGGAAAGCGCGCGGCGATCTCGTCGGCCTCGCGGGAGCCGAGATCGAGCATGTCGCGGAACAGGGCGCGCATGCTGTCGCCGGCATCGAGATCGGAGAGGTCGCGCGAGACCTCGCCAAAACGGCTCAGCGTGCCGTCGGCAAGCGAAGCCTCCAGCGACAGCGTGTTGTCGCGCATGGTGCCGTAGCGCAAGCTACGGCCGCCGCAAGAGTTGTTGCCGGCCATGCCGCCGATGGTGGCGCGGGACGCCGTCGAGACATCGACCGGAAACCACAGGCCGTGTTTTTTGAGCTGGCGGTTGAGATCGTCGAGCACGATGCCGGGCTCGACCACGCAGGTCCGGCCTTCGACGTCCAGCGACAGGATGCGGTTGAGGTGCTTTGAGAGATCGACCACGAGCCCGTCATTGACGGTCTGGCCGCATTGAGAGGTGCCCCCGCCGCGCGGGGTGACCTTCACGCCTTCGTCGCGGGCGATCGCCAGGGCCCGGAGCGCCTCGTCCATGGTCTTGGGGACGACCACGCCGGATGGCACGATCTGGTAGAACGAGGCATCGGTGGCGTAGCGGCCGCGGCTGAAACCGTCGAACAGGACGTCGCCGGTCATGTCCGCACGCAGGCGCCGTTCGAGCGAGGAGGCGTTTGTCATCCCTGGTCCCGGAAGTGATCCAACGCGGCACCGGGCCGGGTTGGAGTATTCATTATTGTTTCTGACCGATTGTATTATGAATTCAAAATTAGCAAGCCGGCTGCCTGTTAGGGCGCTGCCGGCGCGTCCTCTTCGGGCTCGGCCAGATGCTCGATCGCGGCCATCCGCTTGTTGCGCAGATGCTGGAACAGGATGTCGCTGAGCTCGCTTGCGGCGCGGCGGCGCAGGGCGTCCAGGATCGCCTCGTGCTCGCGCATCGCCTCCGCCCAGCGCTGCCGCTTGCGGGCGAAATTGGCGGAGTAGCGGACGCGGCGGATCCGTCCCGCGAAATTGGCGTAGGCGGTCTTCAGCGTCTCATTCCGTGCGGCCGCGACGATGCTCTCGTGGATGCGCTGGTTGGCCTGGAAATAGCCGTGCATGTCGCGACGCAGGTAATGGCCGTACATTTCGTAATGCAGCTGCTCGATCGCGGTGATTTCCTCGTCCGTAATGGCTTCGCAGGCAAGGCGCCCGGCGAGACTCTCAAGTCCGGCCATCACGTCGAACAGCTCCTCCAGGTCGCGCTGGCTGAGCTGGCGGATGCGGGCGCCGCGGTTGGGCAGCAGCTCGATCAGGCCCTCGGCCGCGAGCACCTTTAGCGCTTCGCGCAAGGGTGTCCGGGAGATTCCGAGCATCTCGCAAAGCTGCCGCTCGGGAACGCGAGCGCCGTCGGGAATGTTGCCCTCCACGACGTAGTCGCGCAGCCGCAGCAGGATCTCGCCATGGAGCGAGGCCTCATGACGGCTTTCCTGGCGGTCGCCGCCATTTGTGGCCGGTGGGGCGATCGGGACCCCGGTGTCGGGAATCGTGGATTTCATTTGCAGCACAATAGTTTGCTCGATTAACCGCGTCGACGTCCACAAGCGAATACCAAATTTCAATTGAAATGACAAAAAATGAATGCAAAATAGCGACCGGGCCGGCCAGAATCCATTGCGAGGGAGGTTTTCATGCATCAGGGGCGCCATTTCCTTCAGATTCCGGGCCCGAGCCCGGTCCCCGAGCGCGTCCTGCGCGCCATGGATATGCCGGTGATCGATCACCGCAGCGCCGAATTCGGCGAGCTTGGCCGCACCGTGCTCGAAGGCAGCCAAAGGATTTTCCAGACCAAGGGTCCGGTCATCATATTCCCCTCGTCGGGGACGGGGGCCTGGGAGGCTGCGATCGTCAACACGTTGTCGCCGGGCGACAAGGTGCTGATGGTCGAGACCGGCCATTTCGCCACGCTGTGGCGGCAGATGGCGGGGCGCTTCGGCATCGAGGTCGATTTCGTGCCGGGCGACTGGCGTCGTGGCGCCGACCCGGCCGAGGTCGAGGCAAAACTCACCGAGGACAAGGCGCGTGCGATCAAGGCCGTGATGGTCGTGCACAACGAGACCTCGACCGGTGCGACCAGCCGCATCGCCGAGATCCGCGCCGCGATCGACCGCGCCGCGCATCCGGCGCTGCTGATGGTCGACACCATCTCCTCACTCGGCTCGGTCGACTACCGCCACGACGAATGGAAGGTCGATGTCAGCGTCAGTTGCTCGCAGAAGGGATTCATGTTGCCGCCCGGTCTCGGCTTCAACGCGATCTCGGAGAAGGCGCGCGCGGCTGCGAAGACCAACAAGATGCCGCGCTCCTATTTCGACTGGGAGGAGATGCTCAAGCCGAACGCCAACGGCTTCTTCCCCTACACGCCGGCGACCAATTTGCTCTACGGCCTGCGCGAGGCGATCGCGATGCTGCTCGAAGAGGGGCTCGACAACGTTTTCGCACGGCATCAGCGGCTCGCAGCTGCGACGCGCGCTGCCGTCAATCATTGGGGGCTCGAAGTGCTGTGCCAGGAGCCGTCGGAATTCTCGCCGGTGCTGACTGCGGTGCTGATGCCGCCCGGCCATGACGCCGACCAGTTCCGCAAGATCGTGCTCGAGAATTACAACATGTCGCTCGGCTCGGGCCTCTCCAAGGTCGCCGGAAAGGTGTTCCGCATCGGCCATCTCGGCGAATGCAATGCGCTGACGCTGCTCGGCGCGCTCACCGGCGTGGAGATGGGCCTGTCGGTCGCCGGAGTGCCGCACCGCTCCGGCGGCGTCGACGTCGCGATGAAGCTGCTGGAGCAGCGCCCGCAGGGCAATGCATCGCCGCATCTGAAAGTGGTCGGCACCTAGAATTGCGCGGGGACACGCAAGGCCAATCATAAAAAGCGATCTGGAGGGGTGGAGATGGGAATTCGGTTCAAGGCGACGCATGTCGTGCTGGCGATGCTCTGCGCAATGTATTTCATCACCTATGTCGACCGGGTGAACATCGGCACCGCGGCGAGCGAGATCCAGAAGGAGCTCGCTCTCTCCAACACCCAGCTCGGCCTCGTCTTCTCCGCCTTCGCCTATCCCTATCTGCTGTTCCAGGTGATCGGCGGCTGGGTCGGTGATCGCTTCGGGCCGCGCAAGACGCTGTTCTGGTGCGGCATGATCTGGGCGGCCGCCACCATCTCGACCGGTTTCGTCAACGGTCTTGGCGCATTGTTCGTCGCGCGCTTCGCGCTCGGCTTCGGCGAGGGCGCAACGTTCCCGACCGCGACGCGCGCGATGCAATATTGGACGCCGGCCAACCGCCGCGGTTTTGCGCAAGGCCTGACCCATTCCTTTGCCCGGCTCGGCAATGCCGTGACGCCGCCGGTGGTGGCGCTCCTGATCCTCTGGCTGACCTGGCGCGGCGCCTTCGTCGTGCTCGGCTTTGTCAGCCTGATCTGGGGCGTGATCTGGGTCTGGTACTTCCGCAACGAGCCGAAGGAGCACGCCTCCATCACGGAAGCCGAGCTCGCCGCGCTGCCGCCGCGGCCGACCGGCGAGAGGCCGCGCGTGCCCTGGGGACCGCTGCTGGGACGGATGTGGCCGGTGACCCTGACCTATTTCTGCTACGGCTGGTGCCTGTGGCTCTATCTCAACTGGCTGCCGCTGTTTTTCAAGAACAACTACAATCTCGACATCAAGAACTCGGCGCTGTTCGCCTCCGGCGTCTTCTTCGCCGGCGTGATCGGCGACAGCGTCGGCGGCGTGATCTCGGACAAGATCCTCGACCGCACCGGCACTGTCCGCCTGGCGCGGCTCAGCGTCACCGTTGCGGGATTTGCGGGGGCGCTGCTCTCGCTGTTCCCAATCCTGTTCGTCCACGACATCACGATCGTCGCGCTGTGCCTGTCGGCCGGCTTCTTCTGCGCCGAACTGGTGATCGGCCCGATGTGGTCGATCCCGATGGACATTGCCCCGAAATATTCCGGGACCGCGTCGGGCCTCATGAACACCGGCTCGGCCTTTGCCGCCATCGTCTCCCCGCTGGTTGCGGGCTTCGTGATCGATGCGACCGGAAACTGGTACCTGCCGTTCCTGATGTCGATGGGGCTGCTGCTGCTCGGCGGCGTCTCGGCCTTCCTGATGCACCCGGAACGTCCGTTTACCGAGGCCGAAGGGCGCCTGCCATCGGGTAAGGTGGTGGCCGCCGAGTAGGGCGGAGGGGCCCCCGGTTATGCATGGGAGGAGCCCTTTGGAGAGGGGACAAGCCGGTCAAATGGTGCTATTCGGCGGCCATCAAAACAAGGCTAGACCGGGAAGGACGCCTATGACCGTGCATACTGGAAGGCATTTTCTCCAGATTCCAGGACCGACCAACGTGCCCGACCGCGTGCTGCGGGCGATGGACATGCCGACGCTGGACCATCGCGGTCCGGAGTTCGCCGAGCTCGGTTTCGCGGTCCTGGCCTCGATGCAGCGGGTGTTTCGCACCAAGCAGCCCGTGATCATCTTCCCTTCGTCCGGCACCGGCGCCTGGGAAGCGGCCATGGTCAACGTGTTCGCGCCCGGCGACAAGGTCTTGATGTGCGAGACCGGCCAGTTCGCCGTGCTGTGGCGCGGCATCGCCGAAAAATTCAAGATCGACGTCGACTTCATCCCGAGCGACTGGCGCCATGGCGCCGACCTCGCCGAGATCGAGAAGCGCCTTAGCGCCGACAAGCAGCACGCAATCAAGGCGGTCTGCGTCGTCCATAACGAGACCTCGACCGGCTGCGTGACGCCGCCGCTCGACGTGCGCAAGCTGCTCGACCGCGTCAAACATCCGGCGCTGCTGATGGTCGACACCATCTCCGGCCTCGGCTCGATGGAATACGAGCACGACGCCTGGGGCATCGACGTCTCGGTCGCCGGCTCCCAGAAGGGCCTGATGCTGCCGCCGGGTCTCAGCTTCAATGCCGTCTCGGAGAAGGCGCTCGCAGTGGCGAAGGCCAACCCCGGCATGCGCTCCTATTGGGACTGGCAGGAAGTGATCAGCTTCAACAAGCTCGGCACCTTCCCCTATACGCCCGCGACCAATCTGCTCTACGGCCTGCGTGAAGCGGTCAAGATGCTGGAAGAAGAGGGGCTGGAGAACGTCTGGACCCGCCACAAGCGCCACAGCGCCGCGACGCGTGCCGCCGCCAAGGTCTGGGGCCTCGAGACACAGTGCGTCGATCCGGCCGCGCATTCGCCGGCGCTGACCGGCTTGCGCGTGCCTGACGGCCACGACGCCGATGCCTTCCGCAAGGTGGTGCTGGAAAACTTCGACATGTCGCTCGGCACTGGCCTGAACAAGGTCAAGGGCAAGGTGTTCCGCATTGGCCATATCGGCCATTTCAACGATCTGATGCTGATGGGCACGCTCGCCGGCGTCGAGATGGGCCTGGATCTTGCAAAGATTCCGCACCGGAGCGGCGGCGTGCTGGCGGCCATGGACGTCCTGAAGGGACGCGATGTGGTGCCGATGGCCAAGGCTCAGGTGGCTTGAACTAATCTGGAAAGTGAGCGCGCGATGAACGCACCGTCGACGACCAACGAAGACCTGCTCTACTCCGTCACGGACGGCATCGCGCGGATCACCTTCAACCGCCCGCAGGCGCGCAACGCCATGACCTTCGCCATGTATGACCGCATGGCGGAGATCTGCCTGGAGATCAACGCCGATCGTTCGATCAAGGCGCTGATCCTCACCGGCGCCGGCGACAAGGCGTTTGCCTCCGGCACCGACATCTCGCAATTCCGCGCCTTCAAGACGCCGCAGGATGCACTCGACTACGAGGCGCGGATCGACCGCGTGCTCGGCACGCTCGAGCAGTGCCGCGTGCCCGTGATCGCGGCCATCGCGGGCGCCTGCACCGGTGGCGGCGCCGGCATCGCCGCCTGCTGCGATCTGCGCATCGGCACCGAGACGACGCGCATGGGATTTCCGATCGCACGCACGCTCGGCAACTGCCTGTCGATGTCGAACATCAGCCGCATCGTCTCGCTGGTCGGACCTGCCCGCACCAAGGATATGATCTTCAAGGCGCGGCTGGTCGAGGCGCAGGAAGCGCTGTCACTTGGCCTGCTCACCGAAATCGTGCCTGATGTCGAGACGCTGCAGCGCCGCGCCGACGAGACTGCAAAGCTGGTCGCGAGCCATGCTCCGCTCACGCTCGAAACGACGAAGGAAGCGGTGCGCCGCATCCGCCCCACGCTGTCGCGCGAACAGGGCGAGGACCTGATCCTCAAGGCCTATATGAGCGAAGACTTTCGCGAGGGCATGGACGCCTTCCTCAACAAGCGCACGCCGAACTGGAAGGGCAAGTAGCGCACACTGCGTCAGCCGAAAGTCATATGCGGCGTAATGTCCGCCTGCTTGAACTCGCGCGCTTTAGTCCGCACTATGCGTCGATCAATTTCCCGGCGTCACAAAGCCAATAAGAACCAGGGGACGAGACTCGTGCGAATTCCAGTGAAAGCCGTCGGGGCTGCGACGGCCTTGTTGTTGAGCGCGCCGGCCTTTGCCGGCTGGGAGCCCACCAAGCCGGTCGAGATTGTGGTGGCGGCGGGCGCGGGCGGTGCCTCCGACCAGATGGCGCGGATGATGCAGGCCGCGATCCAGAAGAACAATCTGATGAAGCAGCCGATCGTGGTCTCGCTCAAGGGCGGCGCGTCGGGTGCGGAAGCGCTGATGTACATGAAGTCCGGCGAGGGTGATCCGAACAAGGTGCTGATCGCCTATTCGCTGATCTACATGCTGCCGTTGTCGGCCAAGATCCCGTTCAACTGGCGCGAGCTCACTCCGGTCTCGGTGATCGCACTCGACCAGTTCGTGCTATGGGACAACAGCGCCGGTCCCAAGACGGTGAAGGAATTCGTCGACGCCGCGAAGGCGGCAGCCGCACCTTTCAAGATGGGCGGCACCGGCTCCAAGCGCGAGGATCACGTGCTGACCGTCTTCCTGGAGCAGAAGACCGGCGCGAAATTCTCCTATCTGCCCTACAAGTCCGGCGGCGAGGCCGCGACGCAGCTCGTCGGCAACCACACCGAATCCAACGTCAACAATCCGAGCGAAAATCTCGAGGTTTGGCGTGCGGGCCAGGTGCGTCCGCTCTGCGTGTTCGACAAGGAGCGCATCTCCTACACCAGCAAGGTGACGGACACGCAGTCCTGGGCCGACATTCCGACCTGCAAGGAGGAGGGCGTCGACGTCCAGTATCTGATGCTGCGCGCGATGTTCCTGCCCGGCAAGGTCACGCCGGAGCAGCAGGCGTTCTATGTCGAGCTGTTCCACAAGGTGACGCAGACCGCCGAATACAGGGATTACATGGAAAAGCAGGCCTTGAAGCCGATCTTCCTCACCGGCAAGGACATGGTGCAATTCCTCGAGGAGGACGATGCCACCAACAAGTCGCTGATGACGGAAGCCGGATTCGTCGCGAAGTAACTTTCTCTTTCTCCCTCTCCCCGCAGGCGGGCAGAGGGAGAAGCGAAACCACTCCGTCCTCAAGAGAGCATGCCCCGAACCGATCTTGAAATCGTCGTCGACGATCCGACCGCGCCTGAGGAAAACTCTCCTGCCGTCACCAGCTCAGGCACGGTCGAAATCATCGTCTGCCTGCTGCTGCTCGCGCTGGCCGCGACCCTCGGCTACGACAATTGGCGCACCGGTGCCTCCTGGGACTCGACCGGGCCCGAGCCGGGCTATTTCCCGTTCTATCTCTCGCTTGTCCTCGGCGGCGGCAGCCTCTACGGCCTGATCGCCGCGCTGGTTGGACGCCGCGGGGCCGCCGAGGCCTTCGTCACGCGTGCGCAGGCGCGCCGGGTGATGGCGGTGTTCGTGCCGACGCTGATGTTCTGCGTGGTGACGCAGTTCTTCGGCCTCTACGTCGCGAGCTTCCTGCTGATCGCCGGCTTCATGCGGGCGATCGGCAAGATCGCGCTGTGGAAGTCGCTGCTCACTGCCTTCCTGTTCACGGCGATCATGTTCGTCACCTTCGACATCGCCTTCGACGTCATCATGCCGAAGGGGCCGCTCGAAGCGGCCTTCGGCTACTAGGCGGACCCGCGATGGAAGCTTTCGGTCTCCTGCTTCACGGCTTCGCCGTCCTGCTGACGTGGAAGACGCTCGTGCTGATGATGGTCGGGCTCGTGCTCGGCATCTTTGTCGGCGTGCTGCCCGGCCTCGGCGGCCCCAACGGGGTCGCGATCCTTCTGCCGCTCACCTTCACGATGGATCCGACTTCGGCGATCGTGATGCTGTCCTGCATCTATTGGGGCGCGCTGTTCGGCGGCGCGATCACCTCGATCCTGTTCAACATCCCCGGCGAAGCCTGGTCGGTCGCCACCACCTTCGACGGCTATCCGATGGCGCAGCAGGGCAGGGCGGCCGAGGCGCTGACCGCGGCGTTCACGTCGTCCTTCATCGGCTCGCTGGTCGCGGTGCTGCTCATCACCTTCCTCGCGCCGATGATTTCGTCCTTTGCGCTGAAGTTCGGCCCGCCCGAGTTCTTCGCGGTGTATCTCTTGACCTTCTGCTCCTTCGTTGGCCTCGGCCGCGAGGCCAAGCACAAGACGGTCATCTCGATGTCGCTCGGGCTTCTGCTCGCCGGCGTCGGCATGGACACCGTGTCGGGCCAGCTGCGCATGACCTTCGGCTCGGCCGAGCTCCTGCGCGGCATCAACTTCCTCGTCGCCGTCATCGGTCTGTTCGGCATCAGCGAGATCCTGCTGACGATGGAGGAACGGCTGGCACTGCGCGGACATGCGGCGAGCATTTCGCTGCGCGTGGTGCTGAGCGTGTGGAAGGACCTGCCAAAATATTGGGTGACGCTGCTGCGCTCCTCCTTCATCGGCTGTTGGCTGGGCATTACCCCGGGCGGCGCGATCGCGGCGTCCTTTATGGGCTACAATCTGGCCAAGCGCTTTGCCAAGGAGCCCGAGAGTTTCGGCAAGGGCCGCATCGAGGGCGTGTTCGCGCCGGAGACGGCCGCGCATGCCTCCGGCACCTCGGCGCTGCTGCCGATGCTGGCGCTCGGCATTCCCGGCTCCGGCACGGCTGCGATCCTGCTCGGCGGGTTGATGGTGTGGGGGCTCAATCCCGGACCGCTGCTGTTCGTCGAGCACAAGGATTTCGTCTGGGGCCTGATCGCCTCGATGTATCTCGGCAACGTCGTCGGGCTCGTGCTGGTGCTGACCACTGTGCCGATCTTCGCCTCGATCCTGCGCGTGCCGTTCGCGGCCGTCGCGCCGATGATCGTGGTGTCCTGCGCGATCGGCGCCTATGCGATCCAGAATGCGATGTTCGACATCTGGCTGATGCTCGGCTTCGGTGTCGTCGGCTACGTCTTCAAGAAGATCGGCACTCCGCTGGCGCCGTTCACGCTGGCGCTCGTGCTCGGCAACCGCGCCGAGGACGCCTTCCGCCTCTCGATGATCGGCTCAGGCGGCGACCTGAAGGTGTTCTGGTCGAACGGACTGGTCGGCTCGATCACGACGCTGGCCATCGTGCTGCTGTGCTGGCCGGCGATCGACGCGTTGCTTGGCCGCGTCGGATGGACGCAACGGACCAGGACGACATCGCGCTAGGACTGAGCGACCGGATCAGCCGGGCCATTTCTGGCGAAGGGTTTCGTCGAACCTCGTTTGGCTGCCTGGGGCGAAGCCTGCTTCCTCCGTCAATCGATGATATGACGACCATCTTTGTGGTCGGAGGAAAATCGTGTTCTTCGTTCTGTCCAAGACGCTCGGCATCATGGCGCTGCCGCTGAATTTCCTGATCGCCCTCGGTGTCCTCGGGTCGCTCCTGCTCATGACGCGATTTCTCAGGCTCGGTCGCACGCTTCTGGTCCTTGCTGCATTGTTGCTCGCGGTATGCGGGTTCGCACCGGTCGGAAACCTGCTGCTCTATCCGCTGGAGTCCCGCTTCCCGGCCTGGAGCCCGTCCCAGGCCGCGCCGGATGGCATCATCGTTCTCGGTGCGTCGATCGACGTCGATCTGTCCGCGGCTCACAGTACGCCGGTTGTAACGGCGGCGTCCGACCGGATCATCGTCACCGCTGCGCTGGCTCGGAAATATCCCAACGCGCGCGTGGTCTATACGGGCGGCAATGCCAACCTGATCTCCGGCGAGGCGAAGGAGGCCGACTTCGCAGCCGGGCTGTTCGAAAGCCTTGGGATCGACAAGAGCCGGCTGATGCTCGAAAACCGCGCTCGCAACACCTACGAGAACGCGCTGTTCACCAAGGCCTTGGTCGATCCGAAACCAGGCGAGCGCTGGCTGCTGGTGACGTCGGCCTTTCACATGCCGAGGTCGATCGGTCTGTTTCGGAAAGTGGGATTTGCGGTCGAGCCTTGTCCGGTCGATTGGCGTGTCGGCACGGGACGGGACGTTCTCTCGTTCACGGACGTTGCACAGGACGGTCTGTCGCGCACCAACATCGCGGTCCGTGAGTGGCTCGGCCTGATCGCCTATCGGGCCACCGGCCGCATCGACCAATTGCTTCCGGGGCCGCCTGGCTGAGACGTCAGCCCAAGGTCAGTCCCAAGGTCAGTCCCAAGGTCAGCCCCAAGGTCAGCCCCAAGGCGGCTCAAAGGCGGCTCAAAGGCGGCTCAAAGGCGCCTGAGGAGCTCGGCGATCTGATCGGCGAGCTCGTCCGGGCGATGACCGACCGTCTCCAGCCGGATTTCCGGGCGTTCGGGCGCCTCATAAGGCGCGTCGATGCCGGTGAAGTTCTTGATCTTGCCTTCCCTCGCCTTGGAATAGAGCCCCTTGGGGTCGCGCCGCATGCACTCTTCGATGGGCGTGTTGACGAACACCTCGATGAAATCTCCCTCGGGCACGAGGCCGCGGACCATGTCACGCTCGGCCTTGTAGGGAGAGATGAACGAGCAGATCACGATCAGGCCGCTGTCGACCATGAGCTTGGCGACCTCGCCCACGCGCCGGATATTCTCGACCCGATCGGCTTCCGTGAAACCGAGGTCCCTGTTGAGCCCATGGCGGAGGTTGTCGCCGTCGAGCAGCATGGTGTGGTTGCCGGTCGCGAACAGTTTTTGATCGAGAATATTGGCGATCGTCGATTTACCTGCACCGGACAAGCCGGTGAACCAGATGATCCGCGGCTTCTGGTTCTTGAGCGCGGAACGTTCGGCCTTGCCGATCGAGAGCGGCTGCTAGGCGATGTTGCTGGCACGCCGCAACGGAAATGCGATCATGCCGGCGCCCACGGTCCGGTTGGTGTAGCGGTCGATGACGATGAAGGCGCCGGTCCGGCGGTTGGCCTCATAGGGGTCGAAGGCAACCGGCAGCGCCGTGGCGAAATTGCAGAACGCGATCTCGTTCAGGCCGAGCGTGGTCGCCGCAAGGTGCTCACGGGTGTTGACGTCGATGCGGTATTTGATCGCGGTGATGCTCGCCGACGTGATCGTCTGGGTGCCGATCCTGACGACATAGTTGCGCGCGGGTACGAGCGGGTCCTGATCCATCCAGATCAGTTGGGCGGCGAACTGGTCTGCAACCTCGGGACGTTCGGTCGGCTTCGCCAGGATGTCGCCACGGACGATGTCGATCTCGTCTTGGAGCGTGATTGTCACGGCATCGCCGGCCTCGGCTTTCGATAATTCGCCGTCGTAGGTCACGATCTCCTTGATGCGGCTCGCATGGCCGGACGCCGACACCACGATCTCGTCGCCGGGCTAGATGCTGCCTGATGCCACCGTTCCGGTGAAGCCGCGGAAATCGAGATTGGGGCGGTTGACCCACTGCACGGGAAAGCGGAATGGCAGTCCGGTCGTTTCGCTCGCGACCTCGATGCTTTCGAGATAATCGAGCAGGCAAGGGCCGTGGTACCACTCGGTATTGCCCGAGCGCTCGATGACGTTATCGCCGTAGCGCGCCGACATCGGGACGGGAACGATCGAGGAGAAGCCAAGGCCGGTGGCGAGGCGACGTAGTCGCCGACGATGCGATCGAACACGTTCTTCTTGTAATCGACCAGGTCGATCTTGTTGACGGCAACGACGACGTGCTTGATGCCGAGCAGCGAGCAGATGAAGGAATGGCGCCTGGTCTGCACCAGGACACCCTTGCGGGCATCGATCAGGATGATGGCAAGCTGCGCGGTCGAGGCACCGGTGGCCATGTTGCGCGTGTACTGCTCGTGGCCCGGCGTGTCCGCAACCATGAAGGAGCGTCGCGGGGTCGTGAAGAAGCGATAGGCGACATCGATGGTGATGCCCTGTTGCCGCTCGGCCTCGAGCCGTCGACCAGGAGTGCGAAATCGATGTCGTCGCCGGTGGTGCCATGCTTGGCGCTGTCGCGCGCGAGCGCGGCGAGTTGATCCTCGAAGATCAGCTTGCTGTCGTGCAGCAGCCGCCCGATCAGGGTCGACTTGCCGTCGTCGACCGAGCCGCAGGTGATGAAGCGGAGCTGGTCCTTGGTCCCAGTCGGATGCGGCTCGCGAAGAACGGAGGCGTTCATCAGAAATAGCCCTCGCGCTTCTTCTTTTCCATCGAGGCCGCTTCATCAGAGTCGATGAGACGGCCCTGCCGTTCGGAGACCGTTGCCGTCTGCATCTCCGCGACGATGTCCCTGATCGTCGTTGCGGAGGAATCGATTGCGCCGCTGAGGGGATAGCATCCCAATGTACGGAAGCGGATCATCCGCATTTCAGCCGTCTCGTTCGGCTCCAGCGGGAGGCGGTCGTCGTTCACCATGATGAGCGTTCTGCCGCGCCGCACGACGGGGCGCGTCTTGGCGAAATACAGCGGCACGACCGGGATGTTCTCGAGCATGATGTATTCCCAGACGTCGAGCTCGGTCCAGTTCGACATCGCGAACACGCGCATCGTCTCGCCTTGCCGGATGCGGGCATTGAGGTTCCACAGCTCCGGTCGCTGGTTACGCGGATCCCAGACATGGCCGGCGGAGCGGAACGAGAAGATGCGCTCCTTGGCCCAGCTCTTCTCCTCGTCGCGCCTCGCGCCACCGAAAGCCGCATCGAACTGGTAGAGGTCCAGCGCCTGCTTCAGTGCGTCGGTCTTCATGACCTGGGTGTGCAAAGAGGAGCCGGAGGCGATCGGGCTGATGCCGGGCTCGACGCCTTCCTTGTTCACATGGACGATCGGATCGGCGCCGATGCGCTTGGCCGTCTCGTCGCGGAAAGCGATCATCTCCCGGAACTTCCACGTGGTGTCGACATGGAGCAGCGGGAAGGGGAGCCTGGCAGGATGAAACGCCTTCATCACCACGTGGAGCATCACGCTCGAATGCTTGCCGATCGAATAGAGCATGACCGGCTTTTTGAACTCGGCGACCACGTCGCGCATGATCTCGATCGATTCAGCCTCGAGGCGGCGGAGATGTCGGGGCAACATATTTTTCTTTTGATCCAGTGCGCTATTCGCCGATGCGTCCGCCCCAGGCAACGAAGTGACCGTTGCGATAGGCCGGCTTGCCGTAGCGAACGTCATCTCCATCCAGGCCGAGAACGCGTCCGCCGGCCGCCAGCAGCACCGCATGCCCTGCGGCCGTATCCCACTCCATGGTCGGAGCCAGACGCGGATAGACGTCTGCCGCACCTTCTGCGACTGCGCAGAATTTGAGCGACGATCCGGAGGGCTCCAGTTCCCGGATCCGGCGCTGGCTGATCCATGCCTGGGTAGCCTCGTCGAGGTGCGACCGGCTCGTGACGGCCCGCAAGCCTTCGGGAGAGGGGACCTGCACCTCAATGGTCTGCATGTCGCTGAACGAGGGACCACACGGGCCGGGTTCGACATGCAGCTTGTAGGCGTTTGATCCGCCGAGATAGAGCTGGGACAGGGCCGGCGCATAGACCGCGCCCGCGACCGGTGATCCGTCTTCGATCAGGGCGATATTGACCGTGAATTCGGCGGTTCCCCGGATGTATTCCTTGGTGCCGTCGAGGTGGTCGACAAGGATGAAGCGCGGATGCCGTATCGTCACGGTGCCGTCGCAGGTTTCTTCCGTAATGACGGGCAGGTCTGCAAGGTTGCGTGCTAGGCACGACCGAATGACCTCGTCGGCCTGAAGATCGGCGGTGGTGACCGGCGAGCCATCGCTCTTGTATTGCGGATCGCTCGCCGTCGCGCGGACCCTCATGATGGCTTCGCCGGCTCGAACGGCGATCAAGCCAAACAGGCGCGCAATGCGATCCGTCTCGCCCAACACTCCAGCGCCGCTCATTGGAGCGGTTCACCGGTGCGCTGCCCAGACATGGCGGTTGCGACCGGACAAAGGCGCGAGCGGGCGCTGCCAGCCAAGATGATCCCCTTCATAACCCCCTCACAAGATCCATTGTTCGGAAATATAGTAGACCGGCCATTGGCGGCGGGTATGCCGCAGACAGAACCACTTACGGGTGTGTAGGAGTATTTTCGGAATCCGTCCGAAAGACAAGCACGCGAGCGGGCTCCGTGGCCTGCCCATGGTCAAGGTCGCGTGTTCCCGACACGTGCTGAGCCCGCTGCAGACATCGCGCCGCCGCGGCATGTCAACGAAATGGGCGCTCACCGGCGAGCCGTTTGACGCGCAGGCAGCGCACAAGCAGCGGGCCTGCTCAACGAAGTCGTCCTGGCGGCATGCTCGACGCCAAAGTCGCTTGGCTGATCAGGGGTACCGTCGACAAATCACCGACCGCGATCCGCTGCGGCAAAGCCGCAATGGGCGCAATTTCGGTCGTAAAGACTGCCGGCGGGGAGAGGCGGGCGGAGGTATTTTTATACCTCTCGATGTACGGCTGGCCCTGTCGTGCATCAGGGTGACGTCACTATGCGATCAATGCCCATCGTAGGGCGTCGGATCGTCATGCATGTCCCGGATCATGGCTTGCCAGTCGGATGCACGGAATCCGGTTCGCTTGGCGAAATTGCTGCCATCGAGCCTGCGATCGCAGAAGAACTTCTCGTCGCGCTCGAGGGTCACGCCGAGCCCGTATTGCGCGTTCACGATCTGCAAAAGCTCGTATTTGCTGATCGGATCCGAGGCAACGTGCCAGACGCCATCGACGTCTGGATGTTCCGTAATCAATTTTCCGACCAGATCCGACATGGCGTTGGTCGTAAGGCCGGTATAGAGAGCGCCGGCGAATCCCTTCGCTTGCCCGCCACGTTGCGAAATGAACCATTCGACCAGGCTGGAGCGTCCGCGCAGTTCCCTGCCGACGATGGACGATCGAATGGTCAGGCAGCCGGGCCCAGAGACTTCGCCCAGCAGCTTGCTGCGTCCGTACAGATCCTCTGCATCGGTAGGCGAGCTCTCCGAAAACGGACCTTTCCGACCGGCGAACACACAATCGGTGCTGAATTGTATCAGGCGAGCGCCGCGCTTGCGGCAGAGCGCTGCGGCCCTGTGCGGAAGCATCGCGTTGGCCGCAATCGAAGTAATGGCGTCCTTCGCCAGATCGATCTGCTTGATGACGCCGACCGCATTGATGACGACATCGGGACTCGTCGTCTCGATCGCAGCCTCAAGGTCTGCGTCCTGCAGCACGTCTACATTCGGCTGAAATCGGTAGGCACCAGCCAGGGCCAGTCGGGCTGCGGGCGTGTCAGGAATCGAAGACGAACGGATCGTTCCGGAAACCTGAAGGCCCTGCGCCGCCAGCCTCTGGACAAGCTTGTGCCCAAGCATGCCGGTTGCTCCGAGCACCAGCACGTGCGGGACGCGGCGAGCCGTGTGTGGATCAGGCGGCAATTCCGACGACATTCTTCATTTCCACTCACGATTGACGTGGCTGAGCATCTCAGCGGATGGCATCTATCTCACCGGTCTGTCAAGAAATTCCGGATTTCGCGTGGGTCGGCCCAGACCGAGGGTAGCTTGATGTGTCATTTCCCGTCCGTCTGGTGGCTCGGTCCCGCTTGACAAGTTCGTGCCATCGGGCGCACGGCTGGTGCATAGGGCTTGCTGGCTATAAAACTCGCTAACTGCCGCGCATCTGGACCTAATCTCGGGGCTCGCCCCCATCAAGTAGGACCTCGACTGTCGTTATGGAAAGATTGCATCCGATTGACCCCCAGAATGAGCGATGTGCATTTTGTGAGACAGAGGGTCTGGTAGAAGTCATTGATTTCGGTGACGTGGCGCTGGCCGGCGGGTTCTTGAAGGAGGAAGCGTTCGCCCGGGAATCGAAATTCCGCCTGCGCGTGTGCTTCTGCCCGAGTTGCTACGCGGTTCAGGTTCCCGACAAGGTTGATCCGAACCTCCTGTTCGCCGACTATTTCTATTTCTCGTCGGCGATCCGGACGCTGCGGGAGCACTTTAACGATTACGCGACGGAGGTGGTGGCGCGATTTGTCACGCCACGCCATGCCACGGTGCTCGAATTCGGTTGCAATGACGGCATCCTCCTGAAGCCGCTGGCGGACCAGGGCATCGCCAATCTCATCGGCGTCGATCCCGCGCTCAACATTCTGAAGACGATCGATGATCCGAGAATCAACACGGTCCATGGCTTCTTCAACGAATCTCTCGTCGAGGAGTTGATCGGGCGTTTCGGCAAGGCCGATCTGGTTCTCGCCAACAATGTGTTCGCGCATATCCCTGACATCAACGGCGTGACACGGGCAGTCGAGAGGATCCTGAAGGACGACGGCGTCTTTGTGTTCGAGGTGCACTATCTCGGCAAGATTATCCAGGATCTCCAATACGACATGATCTATCACGAGCACCTGTATTATTACTCCCTGCTCGCGCTCGAAAATCATTTCGCCCGTCACGGCATGACCGTCTTCGACATCAAGCCGATACCGATCCACGGCGGCTCGATGCGCTACTATGTCTGCAAGAAGAACAGTTTCCACGCCAAGGACATTTCGGTCCGCGTGCATAATCTGCGGAACGAGGAGCGGGCGCTTGGCTACGACCGCCCGGAGACCTACACGACCTTTGCGGCGAACTGCGCCGACCGACGCCAACGGTTGATGGACCTGTTGACGCGGCTGCGCGCAAAGGGCCGCACGATCGCCGGATACGGCGCGTCCGGCCGTGCCAACACCATCATCCAGTATTGCGGGATCGGACGCGAGCATCTCGAATACATGATCGATGATGCGCCGGCTAAGCACGGCTATTCGACGCCCGGTTCGCATCTCATGATCCGCAGCAACGACGTGCTGCGCACGGAACCTCCGGATTATCTGCTGATCTTTGCCTGGAGTTTCTTCAACGAAATTGCGGCGAAGAGCGCGGATTACGTCGCGCAAGGCGGCCGGTTGATGGTACCGCTTCCCGATGTGCGGATAACGTTCTATCCGACCTCGGATGACCTGCTCTAAAAAATGAACTACCCGCTAAAAGTCGGAGACTAGAATGAAAGTTATGTCGATTTTCGGCACGCGGCCGGAAATGATCAAGATGTGGTCGACGTTCAAGAAGCTCGATGCGTTGAACTTCGAGCACGTCATGGTTCATACCGGCCAGAATTTCACGCCGGAGCTCAAGGATTTCTTCTTCCGCGATCTCGAGCTGCGCGAGCCGGATCATCAGCTCAATATCGACACCTCGAGCTATTCGCGCGAAGTCGCCGACGTGATCATCAAGTCCGATCAGTTGTTCGAACAGCACAAGCCGGACGCGTTGCTGATCCTCGGCGATACGTTCAGCGGATTGTCGGTGATGCCGGCGGCGCAGCGCGGCATCAAGATCTTCCACATGGAAGCCGGGCTTCGCGCGTGGGACAAGCGGATGCCGGAGCAGCGCAACCGCATCCTGATCGACCACATGAGCAGCATCTTGCTGCCGTTCAATGCCTATCACCGGGAGAATCTGCTCCGTGAGAACATTCATCCCTCGAAGATATTCCTGTCCGGCAATCCGACCTTCGAGGTGATGCGTCACTTCCTGCCGCAAATCCAGGCCTGCGACGTCCTCAAGCGCATGAACCTGTCGCCGAAGGGCTACATCCTGGTCACCGCGCATCGCAGCGAGAACGTCGACAATCCGGTCTATCTTGCCCGTCTCTTCGAGGCATTCGGGGAGATGGGGCGTCGTTTCAAGCGCGAGGTGATCTATCCCATGCACCCGCGCACCAAGAGCAAGCTGAAGGATATCAAGATCGCGGACGGCGTTCGCGTCATGGCGCCGCTCGGATTCTACGATTTCAACAAGCTGCTTGCAGAAAGCTTCTGCGTGCTTTCGGATTCCGGTACCGCCCCGGAAGAGGCGTTGTTCTACAAGGTGCCCTGCGTCAGCCTGCGCATGACCACGGAACGGCCGGAGACTGTCGAGGCTGGCGCCGTCGTTGTCGGCGGCATGGAAGTATCCAATCTTGTCGACGCCGTGGAAACGGTGACCGGTCAGGATTGGCAGGTACGCTACGACTTCAACGAGAACTTCGCGGCGTCCTCGGTCGTCGTGAACTGCATCCGCAGCCAGATCACGAACTGGTTCTGAGCAGGCTGAAGACGCGCGGCGAACGGATGGATGGGGTGCCGGCCTCGAGCGGAGGCCGGCTATCCCGGACCCCGGATGCTGGAGACCGGGCGACGGTCTCCGGCGACATCATCTTTTGAAGATGTAATGGAGGTAGCGCCAGTAGATGCTCCACTGGTAGGTGAATTTCGACTCCGATCCCTCCTCTTGTCGCACGGTCAAGACGTAGGGTACTTCGGCGAAGCTGAAGCCCAGCTTGCCCGCAAGATAGACCTCCTCGATCAGGACGATGAAGCCTCGCTCGGTCGTCGAGATCCTGGTCCAGGCTTGGGTGCGGATTGCGCGAAAGCCGTTGGTAAAGTCGGTGATCGGGAGGCCCATCACCATCCGGGCAAGCAGATTTCCCGCACGCGAGATCCAGTAGCGCTGCCAGGAAACGCCTTTGACGGTGCCGCCCTTATCGTACCGGGTCGCCTTCACCAGATCGATATGGCGCCGCATGGGTTCGAAGAAGTTGGCAATGAAATGCGGCGCCTGCGTTCCGTCCGCATCCATGACCAGCGCGTACTCGAAGCCATTTTCAACCGCGACCCTGCAAAGGGTCCGCTGTGCTGCGCCGTAACCGCCGTTCTTAGCGTGGCGTTCGAGAATGAGCGACGGGAACTTGCGTTGCAGCTGAAGCAGGATCTCCCAGGTCTTGTCACTGCTGCCGTCGTCGACGGCAATGATCGCCGTCCGTGCGGGGACCGTGCCCAGGAATGAAGAAATGTTGGTTACGCAGTTTTCGATCGCAGCCGCCTCATTGTAGGTGGGCAGCGCAATACAAAAGCTCGGCAGCTTGTCGGCACTTTCCGCCGGGTGGGAGCTCGCAGCACGGGACGAAGCGTCGGCGGGGTCTTGCAAGTGCAGATCTCCAACAGGGCTAACCGATACAGGATCCACTATCCGGCATGCCGGACCTGTGCAGAAGCGCCGTCAGCGGCCCTTCCCATCAGGGCCGCCAGCCGCGGATCAATCCACCGCCGGAATAGAACGAGACAAACCAAGACGGCAAGCCCAATGCCCGAAAATATCTTGCCTATCAAGAATGTCCGGGGGGCATAGCGCATCTCGACGACATGCTTGCCCGGGTCCAGCAGCACGCCCCGGAAGGCCTGATTGACCAGGCCGAGATGACGCTCCTCGCCATCGACCCAGACCCTCCAGTTCGGGTGCCAGGCATCGTTGAGCACCAGGACGCCCTTTTGCGACACGCTGGCCGAGATCTCGAGCCGGGTGTGGTCGTAGCGCGTGATTTCGGCATGCTCGGATTGGCTCGGAGGCTCCGCATTCGGGCCCAGAATTCCACGCGCTCTTGCCTCCGCTATGAAAACGGGATCGTCGGAGGTCACGACGTCGCGCGGCGACCTGTCGATATCCAGCGGCGTTTGACGTCCTTCGGAAACCTGATGGACAATGAGCGCGCGCGGCAACGGATTGGGGTTTTCGACGATTGCAAACTTGGGGTCTTCATAAATGGTCTTCCAACCGGAATCTGCCACGAAGTGACGAAGGCGCCCGTACGTCGCCGGCAACACCAGAAACCTGACGCCCAGGAAATCGAGCCCGGGAAGGTTGAGAAAATCGGTGTCAGGCGCCAGTACCAGCGTTGCGAATGTCTCCCAACGTTGGGCCGGATTGGGCAGGATCAGGCGATTGAAAAGATCCTCATATCGGGGGAACAGCTGAAAGTTCATCGATCCGATCTGATACAATCCATAAGCGCTACCGTATTCGGGTGGAACGCCTGGCTGCCCGTAACTCGCGATCCGGTGCAGACCGCCCTGCTTTTGCAGGACGCCGATGAATGGCGCGGGCTCGAGGAAGCGGTCGTACCGCACCGGCTTATAGTGATTCAGGTCGAACGTGAGCTCGCCCCAGGAAAGCACGACCAGGCTTGATGCCACGACGATCGAAGCGACCCGTGTTCGTCTCAGAATGATCAGTGCCACGCCTGCTTCGAGAAGGGCCAGTGTGACCGCAAGATAGAGCGGTTCCTTGATGTTCTCCTTGCCCCAAAGGAGTGTTGTATAGGCGAAAGCTCCCCCAATCACCGCCGCGCCGACCAGCAACGGGATCCACCGCAGTCCGCCATTCTGCAGGCCGTGCAGCCCGAGTGCTACGATGATCGTGAAGATCAGCCCGATGCTGATCCAAACATATTGTTCACCAAGATTGCCGAGTACCGGAATCGCATCGATGACCGACGATACGCCAGCCACTCCGTAGACCCGCGCGATGAGCAACAGGAGCATCGCGCAGAGTGGAATAAGGATGGTTCGCTGAAAAACCGGCCATGGCCGCGCAATCTGGGTCGCGAGCAGGGCGCCGATGATGCCCTGGTGAAATGCGAAATTGCCGCGCATCACCGCGAGTTGCGGCGTAGCGGCGACATAGGACTCGAAGGCATGCTTGGGCGTGAAGAGCGAGATCAGGTTGAAGAGGTTGGTCGGGAAGAATTGCCGTTTTGCATAGAAGTCGCCGGTGCCCATGTATTTCAGCGCTTCGAAAATCGGCAGATACACGATTGCAAGCGCGAGCAGCGCCAGCGCGACGCCACCAAGCTGGCCTGCAATCAACCCTCCGGCAGATCTGGAAATCGAGCCCAGCTTTCGCTCTCGCGAGATTGAATGTCCAACGGACGCGGCAGCGCCAACCAACAGAGCGGTCGCCATTGTCAGGATCGTCGTCGGCAGAAACGTCGTGGCGAGGATCAATCCCGCCCCGCACGAAATTCCCGTCATCTTCAGGGCGCTCGGACGCCGAGCGAAGCTCACCAAAGCCAACGTCAAAACCGGAAAATAAAGCCATGTCTGCGAGACATTCGAGCCCATGTTGGCAACGTAATATCCATTCAGCAGATATGTGACACCCCCGCCCAGTGCTGCGACGAATGAGAGCCGGAATTCGATCGTAAGCAGCGCGAGCAGGCAAAAGACGGCGATCAGGTTGAAGAACAGGAAGACGGCATGGAACACCCCGTCGCTGCCGCCAAGAAGCGCGGTTGCGATCGAGAGGGGCGACGTCTTGATATCGACGAGTGTTTCCGGACCATATGCACCGGTCGCCGAATACGGATTCCAGTAGATCGATTGCCCGTCGCGAAAGCTACGTCGGACGAATTGTATGCCAGGCTCGGACTGGAACGCGGCGCCTCCCGGATCAGTCAGCCCGTCGTAGATGCTGCGGTTCTCCCGCTCAGGAAGAAACCGAACCTTCTTTTGCTGATCGTAGGTGATGTTGACGATATTCGCGTTGCTCAGGCTGGCTTTGAAAAAGATGACGTCTGGAAATGCGGCCACGATCAGGCAGATTGCGGCCAGCGCGCAACGTCCGAGCAGCCTTCGGTCGTTTCCATCGGATTCGTGTTTTGCGAAAATTGTAAAAACCGAAAAGCCGCGCCGCCCCAACATTCCGCCTCGATCCGCTTCGCTCTTACGATCGCCGCCAGCGCCAACGTAGCGGCCTTGTGGCACCTCGCGCACCATAGCACGGCCAGGCGGTGAGAGACGGCGGCCAGTGCGGGATTCTAGCAAGTCGTGGTCCCGATTTGCCCATGGCCATAACGGCCCGATTTGTCAATTCGCGATTTGAGTAACCAACAGAGCTCTGGCGGCGTGTGCCGCGGAATCGGGGCGCCTCGGTTGCGTCGCGGCTTCGGCATCGACGGGTTAAGCGCCGGGCAGATCGTGCAAACAAGAGCATCTCAGTCGGACTTTTTTGCCCCGCATCGTGCTGGATGCAGGGTCGGTCCGGCGGTCCCCGAAAGGCTGGTTCCGGAGGCCATGGGATGGCTCTTTTTGTTCTCTTGATACTGGAGGGTTCGCGGTCTACAGAGGCGTCAAATGCCGAAATTTGCTTGACAAGTGAGCATCATGCATCGCGAGGGCCAGGGTGTGAGTATGAACGGTGAGCCGCGGAGCTCGAGGACAGTCGCCGACTTTTCGAGCCAATGGACGACGTTCCCGGACAATTCGGGCTATTTCGTTTCTATCGATCTGTTCGAGGACTCGCTCGCCGGCTTGCTGAGCTTGAATGATTTTTCGGACAAGCGGGTTCTCGATCTCGGTAGCGGCACCGGTCGCATCGTGCGCTGGATATTGAAGTCGGGTGCGCAGCATGTTTACGCGGTCGAGCCGGCGGAAACGATCGAGATCCTGAAAGAGAACACGCGCGAGCGATCTGAAAGAATTACCTATAAGAACTGCACCGGCGACAAGATCGATATCGACTCCGATGTCGACCTCGCGATTTCGCTCGGCGTCGTGAGCTATATCGAGAACCCGCTCCCGACGTTTCGTGCCATTCGCAACGCATTGCGTCCTGGCGGCCGGTTCTATGTCCTGGTGATGTCGCGGGAAGGAAACGCCTTCTATTATTACTTCGTGCTTCCGCTGCGATGGATGACGACCAAGCTGCCCGATTCCTGGCTGGTGGGCGTATCGAAGTTCCTGGCCGGCTGTGCATCGATCTACGGCGCGCTGTGTCGCGTCGCCCCTTTGCCGATGCATGTCTACTTTCGTTCGGTTTTCATGAAGGTCGCGTGGCATGAACGAGTCATGCTCGTGTTTGACCAGTTGAATCCGACCTATGCGCATTATTATCGGGGGCCGGAGCTGCGGCAGTTGTTCGAAGCCGCGGGATTTACCGACATCAAGATGGTTCACAGGCACGGGTACAGCTGGGCGGCCATCGGAACGCGGCCGTCCTGAAGCTTCCGGCGCGCCAGGCCGGTGGGACCCGTCTTCGGTCCATCGATGCCGGCCGTGGTGAGCAAGTCAACGGGAGCATTTGGGGGCTCGATTGCTCTGAGCTCGCCGGCGAAATCAGGAAAAGTCTGAGAATGCCTTGGAGGTGGGACTTCCTGAGTCCGCGGAAAGTAAGCCGTGGCGCCGTCGATATGACTTTGCTTGCGCTGCTGAGCACGGTCGAGGTCTGGCTTCTCGTGCGGGATTTCGGAGTCCGGCTGTCGCAGTCGCCAATCGACGAAAGTCCGGTGGCGCACGCCTATTTCTTCGCTAACCCCGGCGACTTCTCATTAGATGCCTACATGAAAGTCTGGTCTCATGTTGCGATCAGCTCAGTCACGAATTGGCTTCCGGCGTTTCTCTTCAAATACCTCTCCGTCCCGCCAGGGATATTCTTCGCGCTCTTCGTCATCTTGCAGGCCGCAGGCCTCAGCTGTGCCTGCTACTGTTTCGCGATGGCGTTGTTCAAGTCGCGGGGCATCTCCTGGCTGACCGCGCTCTTCGTGCTGATGTGGCGGCCACACTTCTTCAGCCCCGCCCTCATCGGGGGGCTCGACTGGATGCCCTATGCCAATTGGCTCGCGCTGCCCTGCCTCATCATGGCGGCGGCGACGGTGATCGAGGGGCGCGTCGGATCCAGCACGATGTGGCTCGGCGTTGGTGCAGCCATTCATCCGATCATGGCGCTGATCGCCACCATGTTCGTGGTCGCCTATGTCCTGACGCAGCGTAGACTGGATTTCAGCACCTTGTTGCTCGCCGCCGGCGTGGGGGCGGTGGTTCTCCTCGTGGCATATGTTCCGGGGTACATTTCGACACGCGGACTGGCGACAATTTCGATGTCGGCCAAGGCGCTGTTGAACAATGCGCACATCTATCCGTTGGGGGCCGAGTACCCCTACGGTCTGGCAGCCTTCATCAACGGCATATTCTGGACGGTTGGACTGTTTCTGCTCGGGCTGTCCGGCCTGAACGGCGCGAGCAAGCAGGCGCGCTGGTTCCTGTTCAGCGCGGGCGCGATGACCGGGGTTGCCTGTGCGCTGCATGCTCTTGCGGTGATCTTTCAGTTCGCTCCGGTCATGAACCTGATCCTGTCGCGCGCCTGCATTCTTCTTCTTCTCGTGAGCGTTCCCTTTGTCATGCGGCGGGTGGTGGCTGATCTCGTGAGCGGGTCGGCGCTCCGTGTGATTGCCGCCCTGTTGCTCCTCTTCAATTGCTGCACGCTCTCGATCCTGGGCCTCGTTGCGCTGTCGTCGTATCCTGCCGGGGCCGCCGGGAGCCGTGTCAGAACTGCGTTGGCGTGGCTGGGCAGCGCTGTCGCCTTCGTGACGTCAGCCATTCTGCTCGTTCGTCATGTGGCCGGTTATTCGACGGCCGTTGATCACAACGTGCTGTTCTGGATGGGGCAAACCATCGGCTGGATGTTGACGGAAAACAGGCTCAATCTGTTCAGATGGGATCTGTTGATCCCGTGCGCTGCGATGATCGCACTGGCGAGCATCCTTGCCCGGACCTCCTGGGGGCAGGATCTGATCGCATTGCCTGCAAGGCAGATTGTTGAATTTCGCGTGGCAGTTGCCGTCGTGGCCTGCGCCCTCATCGTTGCGATGTCGCTGGACAATGACGCTGTTGGCCTGGCGGAGACGACGGGTGAACATCGTGACCTGTACGATGCGCAGGTCTGGGCGCGCGATCATACCCAGCCTGGATCGGCTTTCATCAACACCGGGTTGGCGCCGTTGGCCTGGCGCGGGGTCAGCAGGCGTCAGACGATCGTGACCTATGCTGTCGGAAACGTCTATGTTTCGACGCCCGAGGCGCAGAGCTACAACGCCCGGATGGCCGACTTCAAGACGCGGAACATGATCGTCGATGATTCAGAAGGCTGGGCCAGGCTCGATGAAAATCAATGGCGAGCGTTCAAAAGCGAGTTTGGTGGAGATTACCTGGTCCGCAAAGCCGGGTGGAATTCACTGTCGTTTCCCGTCGTCTTTGCGAACCACTCGTTCGTGGTCTACAAGCTTGATGGCTAGAGCGAACAAGTTCGACGTGTCGCTCGGCACCGGCGTCAACAGAAGAGCAAAGTGTGCACGATCGCGTCGCGCGGACGCCTACACCACCTTGGCCTGCCTGAGTTTCGCGATCTCCTCGGCATTGAAACCGAATTCGGCGAGCACCTCGTCGGTCTGCTCGCCGAATTCCGGCGGCCGCGCCACCATCTTGCTCGGCGTGCGCGACAGCGTCACGGGCTGACCGACCAGGCGGATGTGGCGGTCCTCGTCGTTCGGCACGTCCTGGGCGATGCCGAGATGCCTGACCTGCGCATCCTCGAACATCTGGTCGATGGCGTAGATCGGCCCGCAGGGCACGCCGGCCTCGTTGAATTCGCGGACCCAGGTCTCGGTCGACTTCGTCACCGTGCGCTTCTCGATCTCGGCGTTCAGCGCATCGCGGTTCTTGGAACGGGCAGGGGCCGTCGCATAATCGGGATGGCTGTAGAGCTCGGGCGCGCCGATCGCCTGCGCGCAGCGCTCCCAGATCCGCCCGCCCGTCGTGGCGATGTTGATGTAGCCGTCCGAGGTCTTGAATACGCCGGTCGGGATGCTGGTCGGATGGTTGTTGCCGGCCTGTTTTGCCACTTCCTTCTCCATCAGCCAGCGCGCGGCCTGGAAGTCGAGCATGAAGATCTGGGCCTGCAGCAGCGAGGTCTGGACCCACTGGCCTTTGCCCGAAACCTCGCGCTCGAGCAGCGCGGTGAGGATGCCCATGGCGCAGAACAGGCCGGCGGTGAGGTCGGCAACGGGAATGCCGACCCGCATCGGGCCCTCGCCCGGCGCACCGGTGATCGACATCAGCCCGCCCATGCCTTGTGCGATCTGATCGAAGCCCGGCCGCTTGTGATAGGGGCCGTCCTGGCCGAAGCCGGAGATGCTGCCATAGACGATGCGCGGGTTGATCTCGCGCAGGCTCTCATAGTCGATGCCGAGCTTCTTCTTCACGTCGGGCCGGAAATTCTCGACGACGACGTCGGCCTTGGCCGCAAGGCGCTTGAAGACGGCTAGCCCGCGCTCGTCCTTCAGGTTCAGCGTCATGGCCCGCTTGTTGCGGTGCAAATTCTGGAAGTCGGAGCCCCGCCGCGGTCCGCCCGGCTGCTCACCGCCGGAATCCTCGGTGAGCGCGTCGATCTTGATCACCGTGGCACCCCAGTCCGCGAGCTGGCGCACGCAGGTGGGTCCGGAGCGGACGCGGGTCAGATCGAGCACGGTGAAGCGTGACAGGGCTTCCGAGGCATGCGGAAAGGGCATTTTGGGAGGCTCCGGGAACAGATTGCGGGCCTACCATAGTGCCGAAAGATCATGCGGCAAGTCCGGCCCGGCGCCGATGCCGTCTGCCAAAATGCGATGCCTCGTGCTGCCTGTGTCCCCTCGGGAGATCAGCGCGACAAGCGCTTAAGCTCGGCGCGCGCCTTCTCGGTCAGGGGATCGTCACCGTGGCGCGCGATGAAGAGCTCGAACGCCTCCGGCGTCCCCTTCTGGCGGGCAAGCTCGTATTCCTCGGCGACGGCCGCCGATGGGGCGCGGGCCGGTGGAACCGAGGGCGCGCGTAACGCGTTGCCGCCGTCGTCCGCGTTGGCTTTTCCGACCATGATAGGCACTCCTCCGAGGGGCAGGTGATCCATCCCGGCGAATGCCACCAGGGCACCGAACAGGCCGGCCGAGAGCAGGCGTAGTTTCATGATTGCCCTTTATAATCACGGGGGGCAGCTGGAACCGGCATCGTAGTCATTGTTCCGTATAAGTACGGAATTTGGTGCCTCGCACGGCATTATGGAAGAGGTCTGGCCGCATCGCCAAATTTAAACCAAACGTATGTTTCTGAAGATAGAATCAACTGTCCGCGCCCCGAATCGACCGGGGCTTGCTGCTTCGGAGATATCCCTTGGCCACCTCCGTCATCGCTAGTGCGACCAACAACGCAGACATCGACGGCCTGCTGGCGGGTACCAAATGGTCCGGCACGATCAGCTACAGCTTTCCCACGTCGTCCAGCACCTATGCCAATCCCTACTCCGGCGGCAGTGGCGAACCGACGACGTTGGGCTTTTCGGCTGCGCCGACTCAGATGCAAGCGGCGATCAACTACGCGATTGCGCTGATCCAGAGCTACACCAACGCGAGCATCACGTATAACGGCTCGGGCTCCGCCGACATCATGGTCGCGCAGTCGCCTGCGGCCAATCCGACCTCCTACGCCTATTACCCCGGCAACTACGCGGCCGGCGGCGACGTCTGGTTTGGCACGCAGTACGACTACACGCAGGCGCAGCTCGGCAATTACTATTTCACGACCGCGCTGCACGAGCTCGGGCATGCCTTCGGTCTCAAGCATAGCCAGGAGACCGGCGGCGTCGCCGATGTCGCGGTGCCGAGTGCGCATGACGACAGCGAATACACCGTCATGAGCTATCGCAGCTATGTCGGCGGACCGCTGACTGGCTACACCAATGAAGCCTACGGATATCCGCAGACCTATATGGCCAACGATATCCTCGCGCTGCAGACGCTCTATGGCGCGAACTACAACACCCAGAGCGGCAACACCGTCTACACCTGGAGCCCGACGACGGGGCAGGAGTTCATCAACGGCGTCGGACAGCTCGCGCCGGGTGGCGGCGTCGGCGGCTCGGCCAACCGCATCTACGACACGGTCTGGGACGGCAATGGCGTCGATACCTATGACCTGTCGACCTACACGACGAATCTCACCATCAATCTCAATCCCGGCGCCTCGTCGGTGTTCTCCACTACGCAGCTGGCCTATCTCGGCAATGGCCACTACGCCGCTGGCAACGTCTACAACGCCTATCTCTATAATGGCGACGCGCGCTCCTATATCGACAACGCCACCGGCGGCTCCGGCAACGACATCATCATCGGCAATGCCATCGCCAATATCCTGAAGGGCGGTGCCGGCAACGACACAATCACCGGCGGCGGCGGCAACGACACCATCGACGGCGGTCCCGGCACGGATACGGCGGTGTATTCTGGCAGCCGCGCGAATTACGGCATCGCCTACAATGCGAGTTCGCAGACGTTTACATTCACGGATCTACGTTCGGGTTCGCCCGACGGCACCGATACTGTCACCAACGTCGAGAATTTCCAGTTCGCCGACGGGACGATCTCAAGCGCCTTGCTGATCAGCCAGCTCCTTCCCCCCGTCGTGGTCGAGGCGATCGGCGTCACCAGCCTGGTGGAGAGTGGCGGTAACTATCTGCTCAATCCGACGGCCGGCGGCAGCGGGCCGGTGCTGAAATATCAGGGAGCAACCGTTACGGTCGGGGAGTTCAGCGGTTACACGCCGCTCGGCGTCGAGCAGACCTCAACCGGCTACGAGGTGGCGTGGAAGATGGCTGGCGCTGACCTGTATTCGGTGTGGAGCACCGATAGCAGCGGCAATTATACCGGAAATCTGTACATGCCTGGTTCCGGGTCCAGTGCAGCGTTCGAAGCGCTGGAGTCAAGCTTTCATCAGGACCTGAACGGTGACGGCGTAATCGGCGTGGCGGCTATTGTCGGCTCTGTGACCGAAGCGCTCGGATCGACCAGCCTCGTGCAAGTCGGTCAGAATTTTTATCTCGACGACATCAGCACCAGTACCGGCCCGACGTTGAAATATGGCGGAGTGGCCGTGGTCGCTGGTCAGTTCGGCGGTTACACGCCGATTGGTGTCGAGCAGACTTCGACAGGCTACGAGGTGGCCTGGAAGGTCGCGGGCGTCGATACGTATTCGGTGTGGAGCACCGATAGCAACGGCAACTACACCGGAAACTACTATCAGCCCGGTACCGGCTCCAGCGCAGCGCTGGAAGCGCTGGAGCCCAGCTTCCATCAGGACCTGAACGGTGATGGTGTGATCGGCGTGCCGGTGCCTGCGGGCACCGTGATTGAGGCACTGGGATCGACGAGCCTGGTGCAGGCCGGTCAGAATTTCTATCTGAAAGACATCAGCGCTAGTACCGGCCCGACGTTGAAATATGGCGGGGTGGCTGTGGTCGCCGGCCAGTTTGGCGGTTACACGCCCATCGGTGCCGAGCAGACCTCGACCGGCTACGAGGTGGCCTGGAAAGTCGCGGGCGCCGATACGTATTCGGTGTGGAGCACCGACGGCAACGGCAACTACACCGGAAACTCCTATCAGCCTGGTCCCGGATCCAGCGCAGCGCTCGAAACACTGGAGACAAGCTTCCATCAGGACTTGAATGGTGATGGTGTGATCGGCGTGGCGACTATTGTCGGCACTGTGATCGAAGCGCTGGGGTCGACGAGCCTCGTGCAGGTCGGTCAGAATTTCTATCTGAAAGACATCAGCACGGGTACCGGCCCAACCTTGAAATATGGCGGGGCGGCCGTGGCGGCTGGTCAGTTTGGCGGTTACACGCCGCTCGGCGTCGAGCCGACCTCAACCGGCTACGAGGTGGCGTGGAAGATGGCTGGCGCCGATCTGTATTCGGTGTGGAGCACCGATAGCAGCGGCAATTATACCGGAAATCTGTACATGCCTGGTTCCGGGTCCAGTGCAGCATTCGAAGCGCTCGAGGCAAGCTTCCACCAGGACCTGAACGGTGACAGTGTGATCGGCGCCCATGCAAATATCCCCGATCCGCATGCTGCCGTCGTTTCCGGTCCCGGCCTGCTCGCAAGCCATTGGCACATTGTCTAGGTCTGACGGGACCACCGATCGGCGCGGCCGATAGGGCCGATCTTGTTGACGCATGCCCTGGGCGGACGACCATCATGGGGTCGTCTTTTGTTGCGATCGCCCTGTAAACGGATATAACGGTCCCGTGAGGGTATTCCATTGCAGAAGCAGCAAATCGTCATTTTTGGTACAGGCGAAATTGCGGAATTGGCAGATTTCTATTTCTCACATGATTCACGCTACGAAGTAGCGGGCTTTACCGTCGATGCTGCGTTCCAGAAGCAGTCGGAATTTCGCGGCCGGCCGGTCGTGGCGTTCGAAGACGTCGCCACGAAATTCGCGCCCGAAAGCCACGATATTTTCGTCGCTGTCAGCTACGCGAAGATCAATGCGGTTCGGGCCGAAAAGGTCGCAGCCGTCCGCGCCAAAGGTTACCGGCTTGCGACTTATCTGAGCAGTCGCGCCACGGTGTTTCCCGGGTTCGAGGCGAAGGAGAATTGCTTCATTCTGGAAGACAATACGATCCAGCCATTTGCGACGGTCGGCGCCAACGTGACGCTCTGGAGCGGCAACCATATCGGCCATCACTCGACCATCGAGGACGACGTCTTTCTGGCGTCGCATGTCGTGGTGTCCGGCGGCGTGCGGATCGGGCAGGGGAGTTTCGTCGGTGTCAACGTCACGATCCGCGATCACGTCACGATCGGCAAGAAGTGCGTGCTTGGCGCCGGGGCCTTGGTGTTGGAAGATCAGCCGGACTTTTCAGTCGTGGCGCCGCGCGGAACCGAGCGCTCGGCGGTACCGAGCACACGCCTTAGAAATTTGTGAGATCAGGAATGGCCTGGCGGCGTCTCGGCCAAATCTTCGCTCCCGACGGCAAATCGCCCTGGGCGCATAGCCATGCCGCGCTTCCGGCGCCTGTCCACCTCGCGGGCGATATCTTTCGCTTCTTCTACAGCTCGCGCGATACGGATAGACGTTCGCATGTCGGATGGGTGGACGTCGAAGTCTCTGAACGACCGCGCGTCGACGCTGCTGCGCATGCAGCTGTGATGGCGCCGGGTGAGGACGGCGCCTTCGACGACAGCGGTGTCGGGGTCGGTTGCGTCGTCAAAACAGCAGACGGTTTTTCACTGTATTACATGGGCTGGAATCTCGGCATTCGTTCGCCGTGGCGGAATGCAATCGGATTGGCGCAATCGCCGACGCTGTCGAGGGCGTTCGAACGTTTTTCGCCGGGGCCGATCCTCGATCGTTCGCCTGAGGACCCCTACACCCTTTCTTATCCAAGCGTATTTCGGCGCGGACCCGGCGACTGGTGGATGTGGTACGGCTCCAACCTTGCTCCCGCCGTCGGCAATGCAGACATGCAGCATGCCATTAAGGTCGCGCGTTCCAGCGATGGCGTCCGTTGGACACGTGATGGCACAGTTGCCGTCGGTTTTGCGACGGCCGCCGAATACGCTCTCGCACGTCCCAGCGTCGTGCAGATCGGCGAAAAGCTGTTGATGTGTTTCGCCTGCCGTGGCGAGCGCTACAGTATCGGTGCGGCATCGAGCAATGACGGCCTGAACTGGACGCGGCTTGACGAAACGATGGGACTGAGCCCGTCAAGCAGCGGATGGGATAGCGAGATGACCTGCTATCCAGCACTGTTCTGGCATCGGGAACGGCTTTGGCTCGCCTACAACGGCAACGGCTATGGCGCGACCGGTTTCGGCCTGGCGGTCTGGGAAGGCGAACTTCCACTCTAGGGCGTGCTTCAACCAGGTGGAGGCATGCTTGCCGGGAAGTCGGCTTCGCCCTTTCGAATTGTACTCTAATCGGGTACCCGGCCCATTCCCATCATGACGACGCCGAGGCCGGTTCGGTAAAACAGTCGCTGGATCAGGAAGAGGGGGTACAGCGTCGCCCGGTTCAGAATGATCCGTACCCAGGAAGGAAACACCGTCTTCCAGGGTATTTCACGGATGCCACTTGTCTCGGTCTGCTCTCTCTGGCTCTCGTTTTTTTTCGCGGCCGCGCCGCTGCGGATGATCATCCACAGACTGACCTTGAACAGCATGTTGATGGTGGGAACGCCAACCGACCAGACCGAGGTCTGGTCCAGATTGGCCTTGCGCAAAACCGCGTCCAGATCGTCGCGGTCATAGCGGCGGAAATGGCCGACGGTCTCGTCTTCCAGCGACCAGTGGTCGCGACGTCCGGGAACCCCGAGGATGATGTTGCCGCCCGGTTTCACAAACTTCGCAATCTTCTGCAGGAACGCCACATCGTCCGCGATGTGCTCCATGACCATGTAGCTGATGGCAAGGTCAACCTTGACGAAATCGTCGGGCAGGTCGTGCAGGTCGCCAAGCTTCAGCCGGTATTTGCCTTGCTGGATGTAGGGATCGAGCAGCGTCGCGGCGACTTCCAGCGCGCGCTCGGAAAAATCGATTCCGACACCGGTGAGGCCTTCATCGCATAACAGCTTGGACAGATCGCCGCCACCGCAGCCGACATCGAGAAAGGTCGTCCCGCCGCGTTCCCTGAACGCGTCGCGAAGCGCCTCCTGAGTGCAGAAGCTGCCGGGCGGGTTGATCCGTACGAATTTCATTTTGGTTATGTCCCTGGGGTCGGTCCCGCTCAGCATGTTCTGCTGCTTGCATGTTGCGACCAAAATGGTTCGTCCGGCGTACCCGCTATGACTTCTTGCTACGCGACGCCAGATATCCGGTAACCGAGTCGGGTGTACGGACCTCATATCCCAGCAATTTGCGGAGCTGAGCGTCGGTCGTGAATTTCTCGCCGAGTGCGGCCGGCAAATCGATTTGTTGGCGCAGCAGCGGGATCGTATAGACGTGATTGACGGCGCGTCGCGGCCGATCGGTCGTGTTGACGCTTCCGGTGTGAAACATCATGCAATCGAGAATGATGAAGGAGCCGGCCGGCGCCACCACGGTGACCGCTTCGCTCGCCAGGAAACGGTCTGACGGAAATGCCTCAAGCCGATGCGAAGCGGGCAACACCTGGGTTGCGCCGTTCTCGATCGTGAAGGCATCCAGGCAAAATAGCGCGTTGATCGCAAGCGGGCGGGACGAGACAAAGTGCTGATACGGCAAGTCGCGATGCCACGCACCTTGATTGTATCGTTCGGCGTGCGGCGGATTGATCACGCCGTTCTGCTGATTGAGGATGCTGTAGCCGGTAATCAGCCGATTGCAGATCTCGAGTATGATCTTGTTGGTGGCGAGTTCGAGAAATAGCGGCTCATACGCCATCGGCAATCTGACGGTGTTATGTTCGTCGAGCGCCTTCAGGGCCTCGATGCCGCCGTGTTCGGCGTAGTGACGCTGCCGCGCACGTTCGAATGCATCCGATAGGCTGCCGAGCCAGCCCGAATCGTAGCCGCCATCGATCACGGCGTAGCCGAGCTGCCGGATCGATTCACAGGCATACGCGATGTCCGTCTCCGAGGCGGTTTGCTCGATAACGCCGTACCGTCTGGAATTGGCCGGTTGCATGTGACCTCGTGCTGTTTCCGGATACGTCAGGTCGCCGGGACCGAGTAAAGATTCACGAACGCGGCCAGCCGTCCGTCGGTCCGGGAAAAGTCGATAACCTGATCGAGGTCGACGTCCTCCACACCATGATAGGTGCGTCCGTCGAACAGGACCAGCGCGCCAAAGCCAGCATCGGTTTCGAGGTCGATGCGTTGCTTGTTGCCGTCATAGATCACGCCGCCGCCGGTGAAGAAGTCGGTATTCTTGCGGCTGAGGAGCACGCAGATCTGATAAAATGGTTTGGCGATCTGGGCGCTGATGATCTGCGGAAAATGCGTGTCCCGATGCGTCGCCATGAAACCGCCGCCGCGCGGATAGTGATGGACCCGGCAGGCGTCCCAGAAACGTTCGCGTTCCGGGTCGGACCCGAACGAAGGGTCGACGCCCATCAGCTTGTTTCGGATCTGGATCATGGTCGCGAACAGCGATCCGAGCGCCGGGTAATTCTTGTCATTCGCGCCGAAGTAGATCGACTGCAAATTCTGGGCGTAGCTCTCGCCAAGACCGTTGCTCGAGCCGATCGCAAGTTTTCTCCAAGGCTCGTTTGCGAGCGTGGTGTAGTGGAATTTCTCGCGCGTGGCATGCAATTTGGACGCCTGCAGGCAGCGTACATATTCGGCCCGGGCTTGCAGGCTCGTCTGAGCGATCTCCGGATCGCGGAAGATCATGTATCCGTTCGAGTTCAGTTCGCGATCAATCTCGGCGGGATCGATTTCGGCTATATTCATCTTTCAATACCTCGGCGCGGAAAAGCCTGCATCGGGGCAGTTGTTGCCTCGCAAGATCAGCCCTTCCGGAGAAAATTCGAGCCATTCACTCGTCGATTGATATCAATTGACCGGCGTTCCGCAACCCCTAAGTCGGCGGGCGAATCACCCCCGGTCGGGGTGCCGAACGAGAAGGGTGAACTCGTAGAGCTCGTAGTCCTGCAACAGAGCGACCGAGCGTCCATACTTCGCAAGGCAATGGCGCAGCATGGCAACCGGGTCGGCATAATAAAGGTGCGGGCGCCGCCTTTCAGGGTCGCTCGACAGGCTCAGGATGTTGAATGCAAATCCGCGGCGCCCGGCGCGCGCGAGAATATCGAGCGTGTCGTCGACATAGTCGATCCAGGCCTCCGTGGGAACGTCGCCCTTGACGTTGAAAATGCCGCTCGCGATAGCAAAGTCGGCCACTTCCTCCGGTTCGCTGCCGATACGCCACTGACGATCCTCACCCTCGCCAAATAACTCCCGCGCCTTCTCGATCATGCTTGCGGCAATATCATAGCCGGTGAAGCGGCCCTGAAACCCTTCGGAGCGGAGGAAGCGCAGGAAATCTCCGAACCCGCAGCCGAGATCGAGAACACTGGCGTTTGAACTACCCTCGAGCAGACGAAGAAATTGCCTGTGGCGCCGATCGTGCGAAGCATTCCCGTTCCAGTCCACGCCTTGCGAAGTCGTTCCGTGCAGCTCAAGCTTTGAAGCGTAATACGACGCAACCTGAGGCAGGATTGCAGCGTCAACCCGGTCCTTCATCCGTTGATGTCCTTGTCTGGCGCGCGCGATTGCGGGACTGTCGCGTTTTCCGGGTGATAGATCCGGCGAATAATCGTGTACGGCCTGCGTTTTGTCTCGGCCAGGATGTTCGCAATGTAGATTCCAAAGATGCCGAGGACGAGGATGATGAGCCCACCAAGAAACCAGATCGAGACGATCTCCGACGTAAACCCGTCGACGCCAACTCCCCGTGTAAAATACCGGCCCAGAAAAAAGATGATGACCGCAATTGACAGGCCGAATATCGAAAGGCCGACGTAGAAGATCAAATACAGCAATTTGCTCGACGTTGTCGTGATGTCGCGTATCGCCATCTCGACCCGTCGCCGGAAAGTATAGCTGGTCGGCGACAGCGAGAGTTTTTTGAGCGCAACTGATTGCTGGCGAAAGCCCGTCACCTCCCAGAGATGGGATATCGAGAACTCACGATCGCGATGCCGGACGAGAGCCTTGACGTAATCCCGTGTCATCAGGCGCGCGGTGAAGACGTTACGCGGAACCGGATGGTCGCTCAGGAGGTCGAGCAGACTGAAGAAGGTTGCGCCGGGCAACCTGGCGAAAAGATTGCCGCGTCGCGTCGTCAGGATCCCATACACGACGTCACAGTCGCCTTGCGAGAAGCGTTGATACAAAGTCGCGAGATCTTCCGGTTGCTCTTCGAGATCGCTGTCGATGAGGAAGACTAGGTCGCCGGAGGCCTGGGCGAGACCCGTCATCATCGCCTTGTGGTGTCCGAAATTGCGGGACAGATCGACAATGACGACGCGCGGGTCGCTGCGCTGAATTTCAAGCGCGAGCTCGAGGCTGTTGTCTGGTGAGCCATCGTTGACGATGATCAGTTCGATATCGTCGGTGAGGGCTTGCGCGGCCTTCATTGCGCGGTTGTGGAACTCCTCGATGCTGGCGGCGGATCGGTAGAGAGTTGTCACGATGGAGAGTTTCACCCAACTGTCTCCGTGACGATATAAAAGATAATTACCATCAGCATCTTATGTGAGTTTCCACGGGAGGCCTGGGCGCGTTGGAAGTTAATAGGGCAATTTGCCTGAAGCCGCAAACGCCGAGCGCATCTCCTCAAATCAGTCATCCGCGGCGTGAGGAGGAAAAGTTCAACCAATCCAGCACGCCAAATAAGAGTCTCTGGCGTTGAACCTCAGGTGTGGCTGTCGGCGACTTACCACTGGGGCGAGTTGTGTCTGCCCTCAGCACGCAATCTCCAGGGAAGTTTGCCGCAAAACTATTGCTAAGTGTAGTTCAGAATTGCAGTTTTAAGCCTGCCACTCAGAAGCCCACCGTCTAAAGGCCTGCCGTCTTGGGGAATAGGGGTATTTTGTCTATTCCCTGCGGACGTCAGTCGACCCAAACACCCCCGTTTCATTCGTCGAACCAACCTAAGCAGTTGTGCACCCGGCCGGACGAAACCCGGCTCATTTGAGGAGGACGATAATGCGTCGTATAGCTTTACTCGCGGTTCTTTTGGGAATATTCGCGTCGGCCCCGGCACATGCCCAGGCCTCCCGCACTTGGGTATCGGGTGTGGGTGACGACGCAAATCCCTGTAGCCGCACTGCGCCATGCAAGACCTTCGCCGGCGCGATTTCCAAAACAGCAGCCTTCGGTGAGATCAACTGTCTGGATCCGGGCGGCTTCGGCGCCGTGACGATCACCAAGTCGATGACCCTGAACTGCAGTGCCACGCTCGGATCAGTGCTGGTCGCAGGCACGAATGGTATCGTCATCAGTGCGGCGGCGACCGACAAAGTCGTCCTCCGCAACATCCAGATTCAAGGCCTTGCGGGTACCGCTGCCCCTGGTCTCAACGGCGTCCGTATCCTCACCGCGGCGTCGGTTTCGATCGAGAACTGCGTGATCACGCAATTCTCACAAGCCGGCATCAGCGATGCCCGGACTGCGGGCAATACACTGCTTTTCGTTCGCAACACCATCATCAGTTATAATACTGGAAATGCCATCAGTCTGACTGCTACCGCCGCCAACAAGGCAGTTATTGAAGACTCGAGTCTGATCAACAGTGTCGGTAGCGGCCTCGGCGTCGGCAATCTCAATAACGCTTATGTCACGCGGACCGTCATTGCTGGCAACGCAGCCAGCGGGATCGTGAACGACGGTGGCTCGGCAATCAATGTGGATAGCAGCTCGATCACCAGCAACGGTACCGGCATCACGGCGAACGGAGTCATCCGGCTGTCGAATTCCGACGTGACGCTCAACACCACAGGGTTCGCCGGCTTGGCGACAGTTTCCTATGGAAACAATCGTTTGGCCGGAAATACGACTTTCGGGGTCGCGGTGACGCCAGCCGGTGGAGCTTCGTCCAACCTCGGCGAGCAGTAACAATTCGCTCAACATCTGGCCGTCGCGTCGTCAGACAGTGGATGAAGAGCCCCGGACAGCGATGTCCGAGGCTCTTCTTCTGTCCGCGGGACGGTCAGCGGTGGCGCGGTCAGGATGAAGCCGGCTGGCGATCGACCTGGCCGGTGCGGCTCATATAGCGCAGCGCGTCCGCCCCGGTATTGAACAGTAGGTCTAGTATGGTCACGGCGTGTTCGAAGCCGCCGTGAAGTTGCGGATATTCCGGATAGCCCTCATAGCTCATCCATTCCGGAGTGACGCCGGCGGTTGTGAACATCGACTCGTCGAAATAGCCACGCGCCGACGGCCCGCTAAGGTAGCAGTCCGCGCCGGCCGCGCGGGCGATCTCCAGCAGCCGCTCTGTCTTGGTGCCCTGCGCCGGATAGGCGGTATCCCGGGTAATGCGCGTCTTGAGCCCGAGCAGTCCGACGATGCCGTGGAGAAAGATCGCATTGACATCGGTCAACAGACGTTCCTTGTCGGCGCGTTCGTACCAGCCCTTCACCGTTGGCGCGAACTGCTCGAAGCACGCGGCTCGTTTGTACGCCAGCTCAAGTGTGCGCCAGTGTTTCTCTGCCCACGGCTGCTCGATCTCGACCTCGTCGATAGGCTGTTCAAACCGGCCCTTGGCGAGCACAGGAATGGTCAGCCATTGCACGCCGTTGGCGGTCTTGATCTTGTTGCGGTTGTGCCAGTGACGTTTGGCATATTGCACGCGGTCGAAGACTACATACTCGTCGCATTGCCCGATCAGGTCAAAAAAACCCTTCCAGGGGATGTAGCAGGACTGAATGATGCAGATGCGCAAGTGAAGACCTGAGGAGTGTATGGTTGACAGACTTGGTAACACAAATGGTAAGTTGGAATTCAATGATCTTCAGGACTTCCCATACTATTACCACATCGGACTGCTTGTCGCCGTTCCTGCCTCTGCTGTCCATAGTCCGTCAGGACCGTGGGCGCCGGCATGCCCGGGGGCCAGCACGCGATCGGCCGCTTGTGTCTGATACCGCCCCTGCAAGATGACCGAGAAGTATCGAGCTGATGTCGACGGTCTTCGGGCGGTCGCAGTGATTTTGGTCGTCGTCTACCACGCGTTCCCGCGCGCGATGAGCGGGGGATTCATCGGCGTCGACGTGTTCTTCGTGATCAGTGGGTACCTGATCACGGGTATCGTTCTCTCGGGCATTAATTCATCCAGCTTCAGCATCAGGAAATTCTATGCGCGGCGCGCGAGAAGAATTCTTCCTGCCCTTGCGACTGTGCTTCTTGCCGCGCTGGCGATCGGATGGGTGGCAATGCTGCCGTTGCCGTTTCACAATCTCGGTCTCCACGCTATCGCCGGCGCGCTGTTCTTTCCCAACCTGTTGCTTTTGAACGAGGTCGGATATTTCGACGCGGCGGCAGAAACCAAGCCGCTGCTGCACCTTTGGTCGCTCGGTGTCGAAGAGCAATTCTATCTGTTCTGGCCGCTGCTGCTGTTAGGCCTGACGAAGATACCGAAATGGTCGACGGTCGGGCTAATATTCGTGGCGATCGTGTCGTTCCTCTATTGCTGTTATGCGACGCGATACCACCCGGCCACGGCGTTCTATTCTCCGATATCACGGCTGTGGGAACTTGCGATTGGCGGATTCCTTGCAACGGGCAAATTTCCTGCGACGAAGCGGTCCGACCTCATGTCGCTTGCAGGGATCGTGCTGATCGTCGCAGGCGGTTTTTTTCTGAAGAGGTCGAACGTTTTCCCGGGCCCCGCGGCCCTGATCCCGGTAACGGGCACGGCACTCGTTGTTATCTTCGGCTCGCGTATCCTGCGGCAGCAGTGGATCGTATCGATCGGCCTGATCAGTTACCCCTTGTATCTGTGGCACTGGCCGCTGCTGACGTTCGCGGCGTTGGCCGGCTTCGTGTCGGTGCCGGCGAAGCTCGCCGTGATATTGTCAAGCCTGGTTCTGGCGGCGCTCACGACCGCGTTCATCGAGCGCCCGATCCGATTTGGCTGGCTGCGTCCATCGAGCGTTGCCGTTTCGCTTTCGTTGATGGCCTCGGTGCTCGGCCTGTCGACGGCGGTCTGGAGCGATGATGGTGTTTCCTCGCGGTTCCCCGAGCAGATCCGTCCGGTTTTAGCGGTCATGCAATACAATCCGGCGTTAGGTGGCCGGGTTCTCAAGTGCTGGCTGGAATTGACGACGAGTTTCGAAAGCTATCGTCCCGAATGCAGTGAGGGTTCCACCCTGGTTTGGGGGGACTCTCACGCAGGGCGCCTTTATGCGGGGCTGGCGGCGCTAAAACAGAGCACCAGCGAGATCGCGCAGTTTACGCGGGACAGTTGCCCGCCCTCGGCGCTCGAAGGAGGAGAGGCTTGCGCCGCCAGCAATCGCGCGATTCTCGCAAAGATCTCCGAACTGAAGCCAAAGAGGGTCATTCTTTTCGCGGTCTGGACCAGCTACCCGGAGTACAAAGGGCTCAACGCGGAAAACGCGATGAGCAGTAGTCTGGCCGAGATGCTTCGCCAGCTAAAGACCGAAGTCGGTGAGGTGATCCTGGTTGGTGCGCCGCCGCTCTGGACACCTGATCTGCCAATACAGGTTTACGATTTCTGGCGATCAAACGGGCAGCTTCCCGATCGCTTGCCGCCTCGCACCGAAAACTATCAGTCCATCAACATGGGGCTGGCGCGCATGGCGGCCGAGACGGGCGTGCGGTTCGTTTCGCCTTTTGCGGTGCTGTGCAACGAAGCGGGCTGCCTGACGCACACGGCGTCGTCGAGGACGGAATTGCTGACTTGGGACTATGGTCATCTCACGATCGAAGGTGCGGAATTTATCGCCAGATTGTTGCGGATCGAGTAGGGGTTGCGCGGCAGAGGGATCGTTATCGGCCGGTCGGTATGGATTTCACCGGCCCACACGTTTAAGATTTTGCCGAGGTTGAGAGACCAATGCGGGCGGCGATGAAACGAGTCTTTGAAGACTGTCGGGCTGGCAGCTTGGCGCAGGGGTCAGGGCGCGGCTTGGCATCGAACCGCGCTGCGATCACAAACGGCTTGGCTGTGGCGCTGTTTCTACTCTGCGCCGTTGCTCCGGCCCACGCCCAATCCCTCGGCCAAGGCCTCGCCGCCTTCAAGCGGCAGGACTATGTGACGGCGTCCCGCGTCTTTATTCCGCTCGCCGAGCGCGGCAACGTGGCGGCGCAGTCCTATCTCGGCTTCCTGTTCGAGACCGGGCGCGGCGTGCCGCAGAACTACACGGAAGCTGCGATGTGGTACCGGCGGGCGGCGGAGCAGGGCGATGCCCGCGCGCAATATTCGCTGGGGCTGCTCTACGACCGCGGCCAGGGCGTGCCGCAGGACATCGTCGAGGCCTCCAAATGGCTGAACCTGTCGACCGCCGCGTCGCCGCCGCGGGTGCGGGAATCCCGGGCCCGGATCCGCGACGCCGTCACCACCAAGATGACGCGCGGGGAGATCGCCCAGGCCCGCCTGCGGGCGCTGGAATGGGCGCCGAGCCGCGAGCGCTGACGCCGGCCGCCTGGGATTCCAGGACGCCTCCAGCAAAAAAGTCGAAAACAACCCCATGCACAGTAGGCGACGGCAGGCGGCCGGACGCCTCGCGCCTGCGCCGCGGTGAGGATTCACCCTGAGCGCACCAGGCTTTAGCCAGCCCAGCCGCCGAGCCAGTTCAGATACCACGTCTCGCCCAGCCACCCGATCCAGATCGACGGTGCCAGGAACAGCCCGAACGGCAGGAAGGCGGTCCCGCGCAGCGGTTTCCTTTGCAATGCAGCATTGGCGACATAGGCGCCGATCGCGAGCAGCGCCGCGAGCTCGATCACCGCGGCCACCGTCGCAAGATCGAGCCAGGCCCCGCTGACGGCAGCGAGCTTGACGTCGCCGAGCCCGAGCCCGTCGCGGCCGCGCCAGTACCGGTAGGCCAGCATCAGCAGCAGCAGCGGAAGTGCCGCGGCGACGGCACGCGCGATCGGCCAGAGCAGCGCCTCGGCACCGAAATCGGGCACGAAGGCCGCGGCGCGGAGCAGGGCGAGCGCGAAGGCGGCCCCCGTCAGCTCGTTCGGGATCAGATAATGGCGGGCATCGTTCGCGGCGATGGCGAGCATGAGAGCGGCCAGGAACGCACCATAGAGGCCTTCCGCGGTGGGTGCCGTGACGAGGCTTGCGAACACGGCCACGAGCAGCGCGAGGCTGAGGACGAGCGGGGCGCGGATCCCGTCATGCGCATCTTCCCCGGTCACACCGTCAGCGCGCGGCCTTGGGCGGGCTGACGGTGACCACAGGATTGCTGGTCCCGACCAGGCGGCCGTTCATCTTGCTGCGCATCTCCTCGGCGATGACACGCGCGTCGACGCCGTCCTTGATGACGGTCGGACGGATGAACAGGATCAGCTCGGTGCGGGCGCGTGCGGTGGTCTGATGTCCGAATGCGTCGCCCACGCCCGGAATGGAATCCAGGATCGGCAGGCCCTGGCGCTGCTTGTTTTCGGTCTCGCTGATCAGACCGGCGAGCAGCACGGTCTGTCCGCTCGTCACCGCGATCGAGCTCTTGACCCGGCGCTGCGAGATCGTCGGCGTCAGCGAGTTGGCGCTGCCGGCGGCCACGCTCGAGATCTCCTGCTCGATATCGAGCACGACATTGCCGTTGGCATTGGCGCGCGGCAGCACGCGCAGGATGATGCCGGTGTTCTTGTAGTCGATGGTGTTGACCACGGTGTTGTTGGCGGTCAGCACCGTCGCGGTGCCGGTGGAGAACGGCACCTGATCGCCAACCTGCAACGTTGCGGCCTGGTTGTCCAGCACCACCAGCGACGGGTTCGACAACACCTTGACGTCGGTGACGCCGTGCAGCGCGTCGAGAATGACGCGCGGCGAGTTCTCCGAGCCGATCAGGAAGTTGAAGCCCGGCAAGACACGTCCGAGCAGCGCACCGGATGCGGCGTTGACGGCGTTGGACGCCGCTTCGACGGCACCGCTGCCAACTGTCGCGGCATTGCTGACGCCCGAGATGGTGTTGGAGATCGAACCTTTCTGGCTCGCCAGGAAGAACTGCACGCCATAGTTCAGCTGGTCGTTCAGTGTCACCTCGGCGATCGTCGCCTCGATGGCGATCTGGCGCTGCGGCCGGTCGATCTGGCGGATGGTCTGCTCGACAACGCGCTGCGCGTCCTGGTTGGCATAGACGAGAACGGCATTGTTGGTGACGTCGGCGGTGATCCGCACGTTCTGCAGGATGCCGTTGACGCCGGATTTCGAGCCATTGCCGTTGGGGCCACCGAAGCTGTTGTTGTCCTGCGCCGGCGTCGCGGACGCTGCCGGAGCGGGACGGGCGCCGAGCGCTGAGCTCGCCGGTCCGGTCACCGGCGTCGCAGCGCCTGAAGCGGCGGTCGGCAGTGCGCTCAGTGAGGCGACAGGATTAGTTGAGGTCGACGTCGAAATCCCCGCACCGGGAGCGACCTGGCTCGACGCGCTGTCGAGCGTCGAGTTGCTCGCCGAGCTCTGGTTGAACAGCATCTCGTTGAGCATCGACACGACCAGCTTGGAATTGCCGTAGCGCAGCGGATAGGACTTCAGGTTCACACCGTCGGTATCGGAACGGTCGAGCCGCGCAATCCAGGTCTGCGCGCGCTTCAGATATTCCGGCTTCTGGCTCACCACGAGGATCGAGTTGAGCCGCGCGATCGGCTGGAGCTTGATGACGTTCTGCCCCATGCCGCCTTCGCCGGAATCCATGATCTTCTCGATCTCGGCGATGACAGGCTCGGGCGAGGAATTGCGCACCGGGAAGATGCCGACCGATTGTCCACGCATCCAGTCGGCATCGAATGACAGAATTGTGTCAACCGCGGTCGCCCGGTCCGTTCCGCTGCCGCTGACGATCAGGGTGTTGCGGGAACTGTCGGGGCGCATGGTCGATGCCTTCACGCCGAAAGCATCGAGCAGCTTGAAGATGTTTTGCGCCGACGTGTAGCGTAACGGCACAACGGTGATGCCCTGGCCGGCTTCGGTGCTCGCCGAGCGGTCGATGCCGCCGGGGCCGGCTTCCGGTGCCGGCAGCAGGCGATAGCCGGTGCGGTCGCGCACCAGCGCCACGCCGGACATGCGCAGCGCATTCTCCAGCACGTAAATCGCGTCCGCCTTCGGAACCGGACGCACCGAGGCGAGTGTGACAGTTCCTTGTACGCGCGGATCGATCGTGTAGCCGACATTGAGCACGTCGCCGAGGATGACCTTGGCCACGGTCGCGACCGGCGCATTCTCGAAATTGAGGTCATACCCGCTGCCGCCGCCATCGTCGCGCTCGGCCAGCGCGCCGCCTTGCTGTGCACCATCGCTCAGATAGATCGCGGGTTTCGACGATTTCGGCTGGCCAACGCCGGTTGCCCCTGCATCCGCAGGTTGCCGGGGCTGGAGATCGAGGCCGCGGATCTTGTCGACAATGTCCTGGCTGCGCGGGTCCTTCGGGTCCGCTTCGACTGACTGGTCGGCAGTGACGATGCAGGCTGTGAGCAGGAAGGCGGACGACAATAGCACGAGCATTCCAGCCAACGCTGAGCGGTGGCGCAAAAGCGGCTTGACCACTTCAAACAAGATACGCCTGCCAACGCTGGAAGTGACTGGAAACAGCATCCGATCCCCCTTGGTTCGGACGCGCAATAATTTGCGCCACGATTATGTTTTTGCTAATGAATAAGTCAAGGGTAAAGGACTTCCGTCGGCCGCGGGGGCTGTTGCTTTCCGGTAACAAGGCAAGCTGTGAGTGCGATGCGAGACCTTTCCGCAGAGAGCTTCCGGCAGCATCTCCTCGAGAAATATTCATTGCCGCCGCGGGCGCGCGCCCGTGTGGAAAACTCCACCAACCCGGCGCTGACGCGCCCCCTGCTCGAATTATGGGAGGCGACCGATCTGTCGGCGGCCGAGTTTGCCGACGAGGTGTCCGACTATTTCGGCCTGGCGCGGCTCGGCCTGCCGCAACTGCTCACGACGACACCGTGCCTCGACGGTTTCTCCCAGCGCTTCCTGCGTGAGTCCACCATCTTTCCGTTCCGTGCGCCGAACGGCGGTTTTCGGCTGGCGATCGCCGATCCCTCTGACACCGCAGCGGTGCGCGCCGCCGAGATCGTGTTCGGCGAGAGCGTCGAGGTCGTCGTCGCATCGTTCGAGGACATCACCACGGTGCTCGATCAGCGCGCTGAAGCGGGTGATGCGAAGACAGACGACGGCGTGCGCAGCGTCGGGCAGCAGTCCGACGACGACATCGAAAGCCTGCGCGATCTCGCCAGCGGCGCGCCGGTCGTCCGCGCGCTCAACGATCTCCTGGAGCGCGCGGTCGACCTGCGCGCCAGCGACATTCACGTCGAGCCGTTCCGCGCCGGGCTTACGGTGCGCATGCGCGTCGACGGCCTGTTGCGCGCGCTGCCCTCGCCGCATGGTATCCCGCAGCAGGCGCTGATCTCGCGCATCAAGATTCTCGCAAGCCTCAACATCGCCGAGCGCCGCCTGCCGCAGGACGGTGCGGCGCGCGTCCGCGTCGGCCGTAACGAGCTCGACGTCCGCGTCGCGACCATGCCGACGCAGCATGGCGAGAGCGCCGTGATCCGCCTGTTGCCGCGCGATCGCGGTCTGCTCGAAATGAGCAAGCTCGGCCTGCGGACCCGCGACGAGAGCGCGATGACGCGCCTGCTCGCGATGCCGCATGGCATGATCGTGATCACCGGGCCGACAGGCAGCGGCAAGACCACCACGCTTGCGACCATGCTGTCGATCCTCAACGAGCCGACGCGCAAGATCCTCACTATCGAGGATCCCGTCGAGTATGAGATCCCCGGCATCAACCAGTCCCAGGTCAAGCCGTCGATCGGCCTGACCTTCGCCTCCGCCATGCGCGCCTTCGTGCGTCAGGACCCCGACGTGATCATGGTCGGCGAGGTCCGCGACGCCGAGACCGCGCATATTGCCATCCACGCTGCGCTTACCGGCCATCTCGTGCTGACGACGCTGCACACCGAGACCGCGGCTGCGGCCGTGCCGCGCCTGATTGATCTCGGCATCGAGGGTTTCCTGCTCAAATCGACGCTGCGCGCGGTGGTGGCGCAGCGGCTGGTCCGCATGCTGTGCGACCGTTGCAAGGTGCCGCACGCGCTGACCGAGGCCGATCTGGCCAAGGATCCTCGGTTTGCCGTGATCGGCTTCAAGTGCGGCGAGGTCGTGCATGAGGCCGGCGGCTGCGAACGCTGCGGCGGCACCGGCTATCGCGGCCGCAACGGCGTGTTCGAGATCCTCGAAATGTCCGACGAGGTCCGTACGCTGATCGGACCGCAGACCGACTCCCACTCCATCGACGCCGCCGCGATGCGGGGCGGGATGACGACGATGCTCGAGGATGCTGTCGCAAAATGCCGCTCCGGGCTGACGACGGTGCCCGAGGTCTTCCGCGTCACCACGGTGCGGTAGAACCATGCCGAATTATCGCTACCGCGCGCTCAATGCCAACGGCGAACTGATCTCCGGGGCTATCGCCGCGCCGGCGCCGGGCGACGTGGCGCAGCGGATCGAGCGGCTCGGCCTGGTGCTGGTCGACAACGTTACGCCGGAGGAGGGCGGCGTGGCGCGTGGCGCGCTCAGCCTCTTCAACAGGCCGACGGCCGAGGACGTCACCATCTTCACCCGCGACCTCGCGTTGCTGCTGCGCGCCGGCGCCCGCATCAATGACGGGTTGGAGCTGCTCGCCGCCGATCCGGATTTCGGACGGCTGAGGTCCGTCGTCGCCGACATCCGCGCGCGCGTCGTCTCCGGCGAGAGCTTCGGCGAGGCGCTGGCGCGGCATGAGGGGTTGTTTCCGCCGATGTACATCGCGCTGGTGCGGGTCGGCGAGGCATCGGGGTCGCTGGACCAGGTGCTGGAGGTGCTGGCCGGCGAACGCGCGCGCGGCGAGGCACTGAAGCGGCGCCTGACCGATGCGATCCGCTATCCCATTTTCGTGCTCGGCGCGGCCGGATGCGTGCTGCTGTTCTTCCTGACATTCGTGCTGCCGCAATTTGCGAGCGTCTTGCAGGATTTCGGTGCCAAGGTCGATCCGATCGTCGGCGTATTCCTGAACATCTCCACATTCCTGCGCGGCAATTCAGAGGCAGTGCTGGCCGGGCTTGCCGCCACGATCGCCGCCGCGTGGTTGCTGTTGCGTCAGGAGCGCGTCCGCAGCGGCATGACCAATGCGATCACGCGGTTGCCGGCGATCCGCAACGTGATGCGCGCATATCGCACGGCGCTGTTCTGCCGCAATCTCGGCCTGCTGCTCGGCAGCGGCGTTAACCTCACGACCACGCTGCGCATCCTCGTCGACATGATGGCGACAACCGGATCATCGACGGTCTGGAGCGATGCTGCCGACCGTGTCCGCCATGGCTCAAAGCTCTCCGATGCGCTCGCCGAGACCGAGGCGTTGCCGCCCATGGCGGTGCGCATGTTGAGATTGGGTGACGAGACTGGGCAATTGCCCATGCTGTCCGGCCGGGTCGCCGAATTCTACGAGACCAAGCTGCAACGCACGCTCGACCGTGCAGTCGGCATTGCCGGACCCGCGGCGATCATCGCGATCTCGCTCGTTGTCGGCGGCCTGATCACATCGGTGATGACGGCGCTGATGTCGGTGAGCCAGATTGTCGGTTAGGCGGATGTAATGAGAGGGGCATGAAGTGACCAGATATCCATCGTCAAGGCGACGCCAGCGGCGCGTCCCCCGCGGAGAGGCCGGCTTCACCCTGGTCGAAATGCTCGTCGTCATCACCATCATCGGCATGATCATGGCGCTGGTCGGGCCGCGGGTGTTGAACTATCTCAGCGAGTCCAAGGCCAAGGCGGCGAAAATCCAGATCGAGAGTTTCTCCAGCGCGCTTGATCTCTATTATCTCGATCTCGGCCGCTATCCGACGTCGAATGAAGGTCTCACCGGGTTGACGCGCAGCAACAATCAGGCCGGTTGGAACGGACCTTACTTGCGCGGTGGTGTGGTGCCGAACGATCCCTGGGGCCACGTCTATGTCTATCGTTCACCGGGCGCGAGCGCTCCCTACGAGATCATCTCGCTCGGATCAGACGGTCAGGAAGGCGGCAGTGGAACGGCAGCCGATATTGTCAGCGGCGCGCGCTGAGCTGGTTCGTGACGTGCGGACGCAAGCCTTCGATGCGCGAGGCTTCGCGCTGATCGAGATCCTGTGCGTGCTTGCAATCATCGGCCTGCTCGCGGCGATCATTCTGCCGGCAATTCCGCACTCGACGACGCGGGCAAAGCTCGAGAGCTATGCGGTCGAGACCGCGGCGCTGCTGAAGTCCGATCGCAACAGCGCGCTGCGTCGCCAGGTCAGGGTCGCAACCCAGGTCGACGCGGAGGCGCGCGCGATCCGCTCGGGCGTCACCGGACAGACCATCCGCCTGCCGCGCGACGTGGTCATGCAGGCGACGCTGGCCGCGCGCTGCGCTGATCGCGCCACGGGGCGGTCGATCGATTTCTTTCCGTCGGGCATGTCGTGCGGCGGGACGATCGCGCTGGCGCGGCCCGGCATGGGTTACGAAGTGCGCGTCAACTGGCTGACCGGAGGCGTCGAGATTGTCCCGCAGAAGCTGCTCTGACGGCGCCGCCGGCTTCACGCTGATCGAGGCACTGGTCGCGCTTGCGATCATCGCCATCGTGCTCGGAACCATCGGCTCGGTCATCGCCGTCACGACCAAGGGCACGCGCTCGATCGACCAGCGCCTGGCGCTGGCCGGCACGGCCGAGACCCTGCTTGCGGATTTGCCGGCGCGCGGACTGCTGAAACCCGGCCGGCAGAGCGGGCAGCTCGCCGGCAGCCGCTGGCGCGTCGATATTGCGCCGATGAATGTTGCCGGCGGCGATCCTGCTACCGATCGCTTCGTGCCACTGGCGGTCAATTTGCGCCTCCAGCGCGCCGACGGCAGCGCGATCCAGGTCACGACGGTGAAGCTGGTGCCGAGGTCCACGCAATGATCCGCGCCAAGAGACGCGTCATGAACCGTGTTGCGAAACCTCTGCACCGCACGCTCGCTTCCGAGGCGGGTTTCACCCTGCTCGAAGTGCTGCTGGCGACGCTGCTGATGACCGTAATCCTGGCCGCGCTCGCGACTGTCACGGCACAGTGGCTGCCGAACTGGAATCGCGGCATTGCGCGGGTGCAGCGCGCGGAGCGCCTCGCCACAGGGCTCGATCGCATTGTTGCCGATCTCTCCGTCGCCGAGCAGATGACCGTGAACGGCGACGCCAAGGTGCCTCTGTTCGACGGCGCCGAATTGTCGGTGACTTTCCTGCGCACCGCGCTCGGCCCGAGCGCGCGTCCGGGCCTCGAATTCATCCGCTTCATCGAGAAGGCCGACGCGCAGGGGCTGGCGCTGGTGCGCGAGCGCGCGCCGTTCCAGCCGATGCCGACCGACGGGCAGATCCGTTTCGTCGACCAGGTGGTGCTGATCCGCGCGCCGTTCCGCATCAGCTTCGCCTACGCCGGGTCTGACAGGCAGTGGCAGCCGACCTGGCATGGTCAGTCGCAATTGCCCGAGCGCATCCGCATCACGGTGCGCGACGGCGCCACCGGCCAGGTGCTGGCAGTTTCGGCCGCGGCGTTGCCGCATATCAATGCGCCGGCCGAATGCGCACGGGCCAAGAATCCGACGACCTGCGTGGCGGGCACAAAGCCGCAACAGGCAGAGAAGAAAGAGGAGCAGCAGCTGTGAGGACCGCGGCGCAAGGTCGGGGAGCACTTGGCCGAAAAATACTTGGCCAACCACTTGGCGATGACCGCGGCTTCATCGTCATCGTGGTGCTCTGGATGCTGGCTGCGCTTGCCACGCTCGCGCTGATCTATCTGACCTATGTGACCAACACTGCCGTCACGGTCGCCGTCAACACCGACCGCTTGCAGGCCGATGCATTGATGAACGCGGGGCTCGAGCTCGCGGCCTATCGGTTGACCGCACAGAGCGAGGCGACGCGCCCGACCAGCGGCACCTTCAATGCTCGGGTCGGGGCGGGAAGAGTGGCCGTGACGTTCCGCTCGGAGGCCGCGCGCATTGATCTCAACATGGCGCCGAAGGCCGTCCTCGCCGGCCTGATGATAGGGCTCGGCGTCTCCGCGTCGGATGCGCCTGACTACGCCGACCGGATCCTGGCCTGGCGGTCGTCGGCAGAGACAGGCCAGGACAATCCGGAAGATTCCTACTACCGCACGCTCGGCGCGCCCTATCTGCCGCGCCACGCGCCATTTCCGCACAGCGACGAGCTGTGGCTGGTGCGCGGCATCCCGCCGGCGGTGATCGAGCGCGTGCTGCCCTTCGTCACCGTGTTCAGCAACATGCGCACCGTGAACGTGCTGGATGCTGCGCCGCAGGTGGTCGCGGCGCTGCCGAATATGACGCCGGAGACCCTGCAACGCCTGCTGCGCGACCGTGCCGATCCCAGCGTGGACCCGCGGTCCCTGGTCGGGCTCGCCGGCAGCGCCAGCGCAACGACCGAGGGCTCGAAGGCCTACCGCGTGACGGTCGCCGCCGAGGCGCCGTCGCACCGGCAGAGCTCGGCCGAGATCGTTATCCTGCTTCTCGAAAGCGGCGACGAGCCTTATCGTGTATTGTCGTGGCACAACGCCTTCGACGGCTCCGCCGGAAAGCCTCTGTGAGATGAGTTCGCTCAATTCCCTTCGCGTGATCTTCGATGCATGGACCGGCACGGTGGCCGGTGCTGCGGTGGCCGGACTGGAGCGAATGGTCTCGCCGCGCCTGGTGCGGCTGGTCGAAGGCGAGACTGGTGCATTCGCGCTGGAGGTTGCGAAGCCGGAGAACGCGCCGAAGGAGATCGCGTTCGACGACGGCAGGTTCACCGGCGCCAATCTCGCACCCATCGTCCGCGGCTGCCGCGTCGAAATCGTGCTGCGGCCGGCGCGCTTCCTGTTCCGTCCGCTGGAGCTGCCGGCGCGTGCGGCCGATTTCCTCGATGGCATCGTGCGGGCGCAGATCGATCGGCTGACGCCGTGGAGCGCGGGCGATGCCGTGTTCGGTTGCAGCGCGCCGGTGGCGCAGGGCAGCGAGGGCATCACCACGATGATCGCGGCCGCACCGCGCCGGCTGGCGATGGGTTATGTCGAGGCAGTGTCCGGATTTCATCCGTCCGCGATCGCGGTTCTGACCGAGCCGGCCGAGGGCGGCCGCATCAAGGTGTTCGAGCAGAAGTCGCGCGGCGCGATCGACCCGGTGCGGTTGAGCCGGATGCTGCAGGCGGTGCTGGCCATCGCCGCGATCGCCGCCGTTCTCGGTTCGATCGGCGCGGGCTATCTGGCCGACAGTTTGAGCGCGCAGGAGAGCGAGCTTGAGCAGCAGATCACTCAGCGCCGCGCCGCGATCCGCGGCATTGACGGCGGGGAGCGCTCGCCGCTGGCGCTGCTGGAGCGGCGCAAATACGACACGCCGGCGAGCGTGATCGTGCTGGAATCGCTGAGCCGTCTTCTGCCCGACCACACCTATGTCACCGAGATGCATCTGGCCGGCAACAAGGTCCAGATCGCCGGCATCACCCGCGATGCGCCCTCGCTGATCCCGCTGATCGAGCAGTCCCAGCATTTCACCCGCGCGACCTTCTACGCCCCGACCACGCGCAGCTCCACCGATCCCGGCGAGCGCTTCCACATCGAGGCGCAGATCGAACCGAGGAATGCGCCATGAGCAAGATCATGAGCAGCGGCGGGATGGTAAGCGGAAACGCGGTTGCGCGGTGGCTGAGCGGCTCGCCGCTGATCGCGGTCACGCTCTACCTCGCGGTGACGGCCGGGCTGTTGCTGATGGCGGGCCTGTCGATCGCCGACGTCATCGCCCACCGCCAGGCACTGGCGCAGACCTCCGACCTGCTCGACCAGCTGCGCGGCCGCAAGGGCGCCGCCAAGAATGCCGCGGCGATCTCGGCCGAACATCCGGGCACGCCGTTCCTTGAGGGCCCGACCGTGACGGTCGCAGGCGCCAATTTGCTGCAGCGGGTTGCGACCGCGGTCGGCAATGTCGGCGGCTCGGTGCAGTCCTCGCAAGTTGACGTCTCGGGCGCGCAAATGAAGGACGGCTTCGTCGGCCTCGTCGTCAGCTGTGAGCTGGAGCAGCCCGCGCTGCAGAAGGTGCTCTACGATCTGGAGGCCGGCATGCCGTTCCTGTTCGTCGACCAGCTCGACGTCCAAGTGCCGCAAACCACAGCGCTGAACGAGGCCAGTACCGGCCGCGTCAGGGTGATTTTGGGGGTCTCCGGCCAGTGGCAGGCGGGGAAGTAGGGCGGCCTGCTCACCAGCTGTATTTGAACACGCCCTTGCCGGAGTAGCTGTTGACGTTGCCGGAAAACTCGCCGTCGAAGGTGCCGGCGAGGGAGAAGCCGCTCAGCCATTTCATCTCGGCGCTGGCGCTGACAAGCGCGGAATCGGCGTCGGCCCTGGCGCCGTTTACGGCGAAGCTCGCGCCCGGCAGGGTCTGGAACAGCGCGGTGACGGCGCGGCTCGGATCGTAGTCGTGCGCCCAGGCGGCGCGGCCGCGCAGGGTCAGCACGCCGTTCTGCATCGCGTAGGATTTGTCGGTGCGCAGGCCGAGCTCGGAGCGGGTGTCGGTCAGCGACTGCGCTGCATAGTTCAGCGCGAACAGGCCGCCGCCATTGAGGCTGACTTCGGAATAGTTCGGCAGGTTGAAATTCGTCACCTGCGCGGCCGCATAGGGCGTGATGCCGATCAGCGGCGTCGTGAAGCGATAGCCGCCCTCGAAGCGGGCCGAGAAGGTGTCGGCCTTGAACCGGCCCTGGAGCTGGTCGGCACCGGCGAGCGCCACGGTGCGGTTGGTGGTGACGTCGTGCCAGCCATAGGCCAGCGCGGCGGCGATATAGGCCGCGCCGAAATTGTGCCGGCCGTAGACTCCGGCCTGGAACAGGTCGGCGGAGCCCGCGCCCATGGCGTTGGCAAGCGAGTAGTTCAGCCCGCCGCCGCCGAGCGAGAAGCCGACGAGCGTATCCAGCGAAATCCTGTAGTCGGCGCCGGCCGCACCACCCCAGACCCGCGCGGTGAGGTCTTGCGAGCCGACCGCGGCATTGCCGCCGACCTGCGCCGAGCCGCCATAACCGGCCGCCCAGACGCTCCAGCGATTGATCGGCTGCGACGACAGCAGCGGCGCCTTGGTCGCCATCGCGTAGGCCTCGCGCTCGCGCGCGGTCGCCGGGCGCATCGACGCATAGGCGGCCGCATCATCGCTCTCGGCGAATTGCGCGACACTGCCGGCCTTCGTAAAGCCGCTCGAGCGTCCGACGACGGTCGGATCGAGCATCAGGTTGAGCAACTGGCCGTCGGCGTTGATCGCGGACTGGATGATGCCGGTGCCGAGCTCGCCCGAGGCCGTAGTCAGCCCCGGAGGCGTCAGCGCGGCGAAGGCGGCGGGAATGCTCCCAGTCGAGTTGAAGAAATTGGTCAGCGTATTGGCGACGTTCTGCTGGTTGACGGTAAGACCGCCGCCGCTCGGCGTGAAGTTGACGCCGATATTGAGGAACACATTGTTGTTGTCGTAGCTCAGCGTCGCGTTGATCGATGGCATGTTGGAGACGACGGCCGAATTGAAGGCCGTGCCGCCGAGGCCGCTGGCCGCGGTCAGGATCGTGTACTGCTTCTTGACGGTGCCGGAGCCGAAGATCGCGCTCACCGTCGCGCCGCCGAGCGTGGCTGCGCCCGTGACGTTGGCCAGGCTGGACGTGGCGGAGGAGACCTGCACCATATAGGTCGAGGCCGCCGTGAAGCTCAGCGATCCGTTGATCGTCAGCGTCCCGGTCGGGCCGGCTGTGCTTCCCGGCGCAAGCGTGCCGCCATTGACTGCGACACCAGCGACGCTGCCGGTACCTGCGAGCGTTCCGCCGGCATTGACGGTGGACGCGCTGACGATCGAGCCGTCGACCTCCAGCTTGCCGCCGTTCACAGTGGTCGCGCCGGTATAGGTGTTGGCGCCGGACAGGATTTCCGTGCCGCCAGCCATGGTGAGGCCGCCGCCGGCGCCGCCATCGTCGATGACACCGGCGAAGGTGCCATTGCCGTTGGTGATGGTTAGCGTGTTGGCGCCGAGATTGACATTGCCGGAGCCTGCCAGCGACTTGATCGAGGTGCCGGCGCTCATGGCCGAGATGTCGAAGATGCCGTTGGCGATGACGTTGCTCGAGGTCGCAATGCTGCCATCGCTGCCGCCAAAATTGATGAGATCGAGCTCGCCGCCGCTCGCGATGGTCGTGGTGCCGGTATAGGTGTTGGCGCCGAAGAGCTGCTGCGTAGCCCCATTCGCGATCAGGATACTGCCGCCGGCGCCGCCGCCGATGCCGCCGTCCTGGATCACGCCACCGAAGAGGCCGCCGTTGGTGATGGTGAGCGTCTTCGATCCGAGCGCCACGACTCCAAAACTGAGCAAATCAGAAAGGCCGCCGACCGAGGAGCCGACATTTGTTTGCGAAATGTCCAGCGTTGCAAGTCCGGCGCCGGGCACGAACGAGACAAATAGCGAATTCGCAATCGAGCCGTTGCCCTTCAGGGCCAGCGTGGCACCGGCCTGAATCACGGTGGGATTGGTATAGGTGTTGATGCCGGACAGCGTTTGAGTTCCGGCAAGAATTTCGATCCCGCCGGCGCCCTGTATCGAACCTGCGAACTCGGTCGAACCGTTGGTGATGTCGAGCCGCATGCTGCCGAGTTGCACGATGCCGCTCGAACTGCCGGCCAGCGTCGTGATGAATGAATCGAATGGCGGCGAGCTCAAACCGGAAATATCAAACGTTCCGTTCACCGTCACGACGCTGGACGAGGCGATGCTGCCGAGGCCTGTCAGCGCCAGCGTTCCGGCCGAGATTGTCGTCGCGCCGGTATAGGTGTTGGTGCCGGTCAGCGTCAGCGTGCCGGTACCAACCTTGGTCAGTCCGCCACCGGTGCCGGAGATCACGCCGTCGACCTGGGTCGAGGTGTTGAGGCTGCCGGTGGTGAGCGTGCTGGCGCCGAGCACGTAATTGCCCGCGCCTTCAATCGAGCCGGACGTCATCCCGCCGCTGGTCAGGCCGGAGATATCGACGGTGCCACCGGCATTGGTGATGAAGCGGGCGTTGCCACCGGTCGCATTGTCCACGAAATTCGTGGTTGCGGCGTTGTTGGTGGTGATCGTGGCATTGCCGGCGGTGGCAGAGCCATCGAAGGTCACCGTGCCGCTGTTGGTGATGGCCGAGCCGGCGGCGGTGGTGTTGCTGTGGAAGTTCAGCGTCGCTCCCGCGGCATTGCTGATCGTCGCGGTGCCGGCCGAGGCGTTGGTGAAGAAATCGATCTGGCCGTTGACGTTGTTGGTGATGAAGGCGCCGCCGGCCGAGCTGGAATCCTCGAACGTGACGAAGCTGTTGTTGGTGAGCGTTACGTTTGAGGCGGTGCTGTTCTGGAGGAAGTTGACGGTGCCGCCGGCATCGTTCGTGATGGCCACCGGCCCGGCGCCGCCGCTCGCGCTGCTGCTGTTCTGGAAGACCAGATTGTTGCCGGAGGTGACCTCGAACGTCTGCGTGTTGCCCGAATTGTTGATGATGCCCGCCGCGTTGATGATGAACGGGTTGAACAGCGTGAACGAGTATGCCGGCGCGATGCTTGTGAACTGCAGCGTGCCGATCGTGACGATGCCGTTGAAGTTGTTGATCGTGGTGGTAGCGGTGTTGGCGAACGTCGCGGTTCCGTCCGGCACGCTCGGGTTGGTCGACCAGTTGCCCGGATCCGTCCAATCGTTGCTGAAGGTGCCGGTCCAGTTGGCGTCCACGGCGGCGTGCGCGGCGACGACGCCAAGCGCCGTTGTCGCGAGCAAGGTCGCCAGCGAGTGCCGGGCGACGGCGCGCAACCGGCCATCCATCCTTCCCCGCGACATTGTCGGTCCAGCCATTGGGTCTTCTCAAATCGACAAAGAAAATCAGCAGCTTATGCGTGTAGCGAAGCCGCTTGCCGATGCCATAATCCATAGCGTCGCGGCGTCCTGCAATGAATGGGAGTCCATTTGCGTTGAGTTCCATGCTGTTTCGTTTGCAATTTCGAGGATCGTGGCCGTTCGGCAACATTTTCATGCTCTGCAACAACGCTGAAAGCCCAGTTTCTCCAATCCGGTAGAACAAGTTGGACGCGGGTTGATCGTGAGGCCTATCAGAACTAGTTTGCTGCCTCTGGCTTGCCGCGCGCTGGCCGATCGCAGGGGAGTTCGATGTCCGGGTGGCTGAGATCGGTCGGATTGACTGTATTTTGCGCGGTCCTCGGCATCACCGTAAGCGTAGCGGCGATCTCGTCGCGCATGGACATCCTGTCTGACGATGCCGCCAGCGGTCCTGCCGAGAGCGTCGATGTCGGTGCGGTCAGACCGATTGCCCGGCCCGCGCCGAGCAAGCCTGCGCCTCGCGGCAATCCGCTCTGGTCGGTGCCGTTATCGGCGTTGACCGGGACCCAGGAGCGTCCGATTTTCTCGGCGACGCGGCGGCCGCCGCCGCGCGCCGTTGCGGCCGCGCCGGCTGAAGAGGCCAAAACGGCGCCGCCGCCCAAGCCGGTCGAGGCGCCGCCACCGCTGATGCTGGTCGGGGCCGTGGTGGGCGAGGGTGATGCGATCGCGATCCTCGTCAACCGCACTGATCAGAAGATCGTTCGGCTGCGGCAGGGCGAATCGCTGGACGGCTGGTCGCTGGCCTCGGTCCAGCCGCGCGAGGTGACATTCAAGCGGGGCGATCGCAGCGAGGTGCTGGCGCTGCAGCGGCCGGACGGATCGCCCGCACCGGCAGGGGCGCCCGCAACGGCCGGTTTGCCTGCGGACAGCGGCAGCAAGCTGACGATGCCGACGACGGCCAACACTTTGTTCGCGCCCTTCGTACCGCGCTCGACGCCAAAGAATGGCGAATCGGACGGGCTCTGAGCGCTACCGTCCGAGGATCGCCCCAAGCGTTTCGCAGACTCGCTGTTGATGCTGCTCCGGCAGGCCAATCCAGAATGGCAGCCTGATCAAGCGCGCGGACAAATCGATGGTGCGTGCCAGATCGCCGTGCGCGCGTCCGTACTGCATCCCGGCTGGCGCTGAATGCAACGGGACGTAGTGGAAGACCGCCTGGATTTCTGCTTCCCGCAACTTTTTGAGCACTGCGTTGCGGTCGGCATCTTGCGGCAGCAGCACGTAATAGAGGTGGCCATTGTGTCCGCAGTCAGCGGGTACAATCGGGCGCCGCAGCAAGCCCCGCTGCTCTAGCGGAGCCAGCATGGCGTGGTACCTGTCCCAGATCGCGAGCCGCTCGCCGGTGATATACTCGGCCTGATCCAGTTGGGCCCACAGGAAAGCCGCTGTGATGTCGCTCGGCAGATAGGAGGAGCCGATATCCTGCCAGGTGTATTTATCGACCTCGCCACGGAAGAAGCGGCCGCGATCGGTGCCCTTCTCGCGCATGATTTCGGCACGCTGCGCAAACTCAGGGGCGTTCACCAGCAGGCAGCCGCCTTCGCCCGACATGATGTTCTTGGTTTCGTGGAAGCTGAAGCTGCCGAGATCGCCGATGGCGCCGAGCGCCGAGCCCTTGTAGCTCGCCATGATCCCCTGGGCTGCGTCCTCGACGATCCGCAAATTATGACGCCGCGCGATCGCGACGATCGTGTCCATCTCGCAACCAACGCCGGCATAATGCACCGGCGCGATCGCGCGCGTGCGCGGGGTGATCGCAGCCTCAATCTGCCGTTCGTCGAGGTTGAGGGTGTCTTCGCGGATGTCGACGAAGACCGGGACCGCGCCGCGCAGCACGAACGCGTTCGCGGTCGAGACAAAGGTGAACGAAGGCATGATCACCTCGTCCCCGCTCTTGAGGTCGAGCAGCATCGCGGCAATGTCGAGGGCCGAAGTGCAGGAGTGCGTCAACAACGCGCGCGCACATCCGGTGCGCCGCTCGATCCATTGATGGCAAAGCTTGGTGAAGCGACCGTCGCCGGACACGTAACGGCTGTCCAGCGCATCCTGGATGTAGCCATGCTCTTTTCCGGTCGCGTAGGGCCGATTGAACGGGATGTACTCTAATGCCATTGCCTAAGCCGTTGAACCACCTTAAGAACCACATTAACGCTCTGGTCCGAATCCACGTTGACGTTTCCCGCTGCGAAAATCAACTGGCCATCATGTGCAGTCCGGTGGAACGGCCGCGCTGCACCATCGCGGACACTCGCGACGGATCGCGGTGTGTTTTCGCGGGGAAGGATGCGGCTTGACCGACACGCAAGTTAACGCGCCAGGCGGGACGGACGGCCCCAAAAGCGAAGAGGGCAGCGGCCGCCGGCATCGGCTCGTTTGCGGCTGGTCGGCGAACCTGGTCCAGATGGTGCTGGGGCTGACCCAGCAATTGCTGCTGATCCCCGCCTTCCTGCACGTCTGGAGTGGCGACGTGCTCGCGGCGTGGCTTGCGATCTATGCCGCCGGAAGCCTCGTCATCGTGGCCGATGCCGGATTGCAGTTTCGCGCCATCAACCGGTTTCTCGCCTTCAAGTCCTGTGTCGACTGCGACGGACGCACCGCGAGCGTCTACCACGGGATGCTGCGCATCTATCTCGCCATCGTCGCAGGGCTCGGTGTCCTGCTTTGCGCGGCCGAGTATCTCGCGCCGCCGTCGGCCGTGCTCGGTTTTGACGCGATGCCGACATTCGACGCCGCGATGCTGGTGATGACACTGGGAATGCTGCTGAGCCTGCCCGCCAACCTCTGCTCCGGCCTTTACCGCGTCCGCGGCCTGTATGGCCGGGCCGTGTGGATGCAAAACGCCGCACTGCTGCTCGGCCAGATCGCGCAGCTTGTCGCGCTCGCCATGTTCGGCAGCCTGCTCGCGGTGGCGATCGCCTTCGTGTCGACGCAACTGCTGTTCATGATCTTCATCGTCGGCTTCGATACGCCGCGCCGTTTCCCGTTCCTGCGCCGTGCCGCAAGGCCGCCATTCATCGCGCCGTCCTGGCGCTGGAGCATCGGCCAGTTCGGCCGCGCGCTGCCCTTCGCGATCGCCAACATCACCGAGCTTGCGCTCGTCAACATTCCGGTCCTGCTCGTCTCCGCGCTCGTCACCGATCGCGTCGCGGTGGTGCAATGGGGGCTGACGCGAGTGATCGCGAGCCTGGTGCGCGGGCTATGTCTCCAAACCGCGTTGCCGCTCGGTGCCGAGCTCGGGCACGATCATGCAATCGGCGACACAGAGCGGCTCCGCCGTCTCTATGCTCATGGATCGGTGTTCGTCACCGGGCTCGCTTGCCTGGCGGTCGCGGGCTTTCTGCCGTTCTGGCCCGATTTCTTCGCACTGTGGACTCATGGCGGCATACCCTATGACGGGTTGCTTGCCGTAACGCTGCTGCTCGGCTCCGCCGCAGGCGCGCCCTCGCTGATGGCGCTGGTCTTTGCCAATCACAGCAATCGTGGCGCGCTTCTGATCCGGACCAAGGGACTGCAGTTCGTCGTATTCCTGGTGCTATCCCTCGTCCTGATTCCGCGGCTCGGACCGCTCGGTGCGGCCCTTGCGATGGTCGCGAGCGACATTGTTGTCCAGTTCGGGCTGCTCACGCTAGTGATCATATGGCAGACCTTGCGCCACCCGTTCAGGCATGTCGCGTTTCTGCTGCTCACGGCGGCGGGGATCGTCGCGCCGGGCTGGCTGATCGGGCTTGCAATCACCGCGCTCCTGTCGGGAAGCGGGCTCGTGCATTTCGTGCTGGAATGCGCGATCTGGATCGCGGTGGTCGGCGGGCTCGCAAGCCCGCTCTTGAACACGGCACTGCGCGAGCGGCTGCGGGCGCTGGTTCCGGCTTAGCCGATGATCTCAACGCTCGGTCAGCGCCAGCCGGTGCTTCAGCCGCTCCAAATGACGGGCGAATTCCCGGTGGCCGGCCTTGGTCTCCTCGGCGAACTGCGCGAGCCGAAGATGCCCGGCCGCGCTCAGGCGTTCGCGCGCGCCCTCGGCGCGGAGACTGACGATGGCGTCGGCGAGTGAACGCGGGTCGTCGTAGTCGAACAGGATCGCAGCGTCGCCGGCTTGCGCCTTGAAGGCTTCGGGATAGATCACGGGCGTGCCCACGGTCCAGGCTTCGAGCGGCGGCAGATTGGTCGGGCCGAAATAGGTCGGCATCACCAGCGCCGATGCGCCCCGGTAGAGCGCGCCGAGCTCGGCGGATTCGACGAAGCCGATGATGGAGATCTGGTCGGATAATCCCAGGTTAGGGATCGCCAGGTCGATCCTGTCGCGACCGCTGCGGTTGGAGCCGCACAGCACCAGCCGCTCGGTGATACCGCGTTCGCGCAACAATGCGAGCGCGGCGAGCAGCGTGATGTGGTTCTTGTGCGGCCAGAACTGCGCCGGATAGAACAGATAGCCCGGCTCGAGCCGGTATTTCGCCAGCACGGCGGCATCGGCGGCGGCATCGGGCGCGGAGCTGCTGACATAGGTCGAGGGCGAGAACGGGATGCAGATCGCGCGGTCCCGCTCCATGGCGTAGCGGCGGCAAAGATCGTCGATCAGCTCGGACGCATTGACGATCACCGCGACCGCCTTGGTGCTGGCCAGGCGGAACAGGATCTCGCGGCGCTCGAATTCACCGAAGGTGCGCACTTCCGGAAACTCCGGTGCATCGCGATGGCAGCCGTCGAAGATCGTGATGATGAACGGCAGCTGGTGGAGCAGCAGGTGCCGCTTCGAGGTCGAGGTGAAATGCACGACGTCGATATCGTCGCGGATCAGGGCGCGCTCGAACGGCGATTTGAGCTCCAGCGCGATCTGGACGAGATCGAACGGGCCGCAATATTTGAGAAACAGGAAGAGGTAATCGGACACGCCGAATGTGCGCAAGCGCCCCTCGACACCGAACTCCTTAAGGATCTCGATCGTCTTCGGATAGGGCGAGTACACCACGATCTCATTGCCGGACTGTGCCGCCCATTCGCGCAGCCAGAGCAAATCGTTGAGCGGTTGCTGAAAGCCGCCGCCGAGTTCGAGGGCCTGCTCCAGCATCACGGCGACGCGCAGTGGTCTCACGGCTTGCCGGCCTTTCTGGCGACGGCGTAGGCGGCCCAGATCTTCGAGTGCGGGGCGTCCTGGGTCAGCCATGCGGCGTGGTCGGCCGGCTGAAAGCCGCCAGCCGCGAGCGCCGCGTCGATCTCGAATGGAAACCAGTAACGCATGTGGTGCGCTTCATCGACGCGCCGGATCGTGGCGCGGTCCGTATCCTCGCAGAACAGCGTGTAGTTCACCGTGACGGTCGCCGCCTGTTCGTCGTGGTCGGATTGCGCGATCCGGGTCAGGCGCAGCGGCTTCTGCTCGATCACCTTGACGCGCGTCTCGACGCCTTGTGCAAGCACGGCGCCGCCATACCAATAGTCGAAGAAGAATACGCCGCCTGGCTTCAGCGCGGCATGCGCCGTGCGGAACATTGCCGCCAGTGCATCGCGGCTGGTCTGATAGCTGGCGACGTGGAACAGCGACACCACCGCATCGTAGTCGCGTTCCGGGCCGGTCTCGCAGACATCGCCTTGACGGAACGGAATCGAGAGCCCGGCCTGCGTGGCGCGCGCCTTGGCGCTCGCGATCATCTCATGGCTGAGATCGATGCCGGCAACGTTCCAGCCCTGGCGCGCAAAGGCCAGTACATGCTGGCCGGTGCCGCAACCGAGATCGAGCAGCTTTCCCGAGGAAACGCCGTGGTCGCGCAAGCGTGCTTCGACGAACGATGTCTCGGCCGCGTAATCCTTGTCCTGATAAAGCAGGTCATACCAGGGCGCGTAGTCGGTGAACACCGTCACGCCAGAATCTCCTTGAGCGCCTGTGCGGAGCGCGCGATCTCGTCGTCGGTCAAGGCAAGCCCGCTCGGCAGGTAAAAACCGCGACGGGCGATGTATTCCGCGTTCGGATGGGATTCATCGAGCATCAGGCCCATCCGGCGAAGCACCGGCTGCTCGTGCATGCACCAGAAGAACGGCCGCGTGCCGATGCCCTTCTCGCCGAGGCGGCGCATCGCCTCCTTGGCGTCGAAGGGCACGCTGTCGTCCAGCACGACGCCGTAGACCCAGTAGATGTTGTCGGCATAGTTGGTGCGGGCGACCGGGCGGCGGAGGTGAGCGACGTTGCCGAGATGGTCGTCATAGAGCCGGCCGATCCGGCGCTTGAGCTCGACCGTGCGCGGCAGGCGCTCGACCTGGGCGACGCCGAGCGCGGCCTGGAGGTTGGTCAAGCGCGCATTCCAGCCGAGGTCCTCGTGGACGAAACGCTGCTGCGGCTGGAAGCAGAGATTGCGATAGCCCTGCAGGCGGTCGGCGAGCGTGTCGTCGTCGGTGAGGATCATGCCGCCTTCGCCGGTGGTGACATGCTTGTTGGGATAGAAGCTGAAGGTCGAGACGTCGCCGAAGCTGCCGCAGGGCGCGCCACGATAGGTCTGCCCGTGCATCTCGGCGGCGTCCTCGATCACCCTCAGATCATGCTTGCGCGCAAGCGCCATGATCGGTTCGAGATCGACCGGCAGGCCGTAGATGTGCACCAGCATGATCGCGCGCGTGCGTGGCGTGATCGCGGCCTCCACGCCCTCGACCGTCATGTTCCAGGTCGCGGCATCGCAGTCGACCCCGACCGGGACGAGGCCGGCGCGCACGACGGCCGCGGCGCAGCTGATGATCGTGAAGGTCGGGATGATGACTTCGGAGCCTTCCTCGAGGCCGAGCGCGTGGACCGCGATGTCGAGCGCGACCGAGCCGTTGGTCACGGCGATGCCGTGGCGCCGCCCGGCGGCTTCCGCCATCGCCTGCTCGAAGCGCTTGATGAACGGTCCTTCCGAGGAGATCCAGCCGGTGCGGATGCATTCGGCAAGATACTCGGCCTCGTTGCCGTCGAGCAGCGGCGTGTTGACGGGAATGAACGGCGAGGTCACGGGCGTCGTCACGGATTGGGACCCTTGATCCGGATTTCCGACTGCGCGACTTCGGCAAAGCGGGTCTTGTCGTTCTCGCCGGAGTAGGGGCCCTGCTTGATCTCGAACATCTCGACCGGCTCGAGCACGTGGAAGCCGTGCGCGCCGCTGCACAACAGGATGATGTCGCCGGCGCCGAGCACGCGGCTTTCCAGATAGTTCTCTTCGACCGTGTAGAAATCGACCTGGAGCTTGCCCTTCTGGATCAGGAGCACTTCCTGGGTGTAGTGCACCTCCCGCGTCACCTTGTTGTGGCGATGCGGCTCGATGCTCTTGCCCTTCGGATGGCTCATATAGGCGAGCTGCTGCGACAGCTCGGGCGACGAAAAGAAGTGGATACCCGGCTCGCGGAACGAGGCGCGCACGATGATCGCATAGAGCTGGTCGCCGAATCGAACATGTTCGACGTGTTCCATCTGAGCCTCGACAAAAAACGCTGTAATTGTAGTGACATAGCGTCACGCGGGTGCACTTTGGCCATTTTGGCCGGGACCGTCAAGATCAGGCGATCGAGGATTGCGGGAGCGCCGCTAGGTCCGCTCGGCGAGCCGCAGGATGGTCTCCACGCGTTGGCGGAACGTGTGGCTCGAAAGCGTGCGGGCCTGTCCGGCCGCAGCGATCGCCTGGCGCGCGGGCTCATCGTTGAGATAGCGATCGATCAGCGCGATACAGTCGTCGGCGGAACGCCAGACAGCGACCTCGCGGCCGGGCTCGAACAGCGTGTGCAGATTGTCCTTGAAGTCCGTGAGCAGGAAGGCGCCGATACCGGTTGCTTCGAACAGGCGCGCATTGCCGGCTTCGGGTCCGGCCATGTCGATATGCGAGTTGAGCGTCACGCGCGAGGCTCGCAGCGCCTGATACATGTCCACGCCCCACACCTCGCCCTGGTAACAGCGATGAAGAGGTGACGAGGCGGGCAGCGTATGCAGGCCGCTGCCGAACAATTTCAGATCGTAGCGGCGCGCGACGGCTTCCAGCTGCGCCACGCGCTGCTGGTGATCGGCCGATACGGCGCCCACGAAAGAGACGTCGATGCTGCGCTCCGGTGCAGGCGGAAGAACATCGAGGATCGCGGGCTCAAATCCCAGATGGATGACCTCCGAGCGGGCGCCTTGTTGACGAAAGAAATCCACCACCGCAGCGATTTGCGAGATCAGGAGGTCGTAGACCGACCAGTCTTCGCCGCGCGAGGGCACGATTCCAACCTGGCCGACCATCATGGGGCGGCAGATCTGCTTGATCCGGCGCACCAGGCGCGTGTCGACGTGGAACAGATCCTGGTTGAGGATCAGGTCCGGCTTGAAATCCTCGATCTGCGCCAGCAGGATCTGTTCGGACCGCGTGTCGAGGCGCGGGCTCAGGCCGATCCTGCGGGCGAGCGGCCTCAACACCGGCTTGAATGGCGCGACGGCGCGTTGCAGCCATCCCGGGATGGCATCGCTCACGGCGGCGCCCGGCGGCGGCGATGGCGTCACGATGATGCCATGTTCGCGCGCCCATGCCGTCTGCATCCAGCCGTTGTTGACGTGGATGTTGGCGGCCGTGTGCCCGAGGGCTTCGAAATTGCGCGAGTAGAAGTCGGCCACGCCGAACAGGCTGGCGCTGCGCGCGGCCATCTGCGCGTCGTAGTTCGAATTCTCGAGGCCCGGATGGCGCCGGTACAGCCAGGCGAGAAAGCGCTGATAATCTGCGTTGAGTATGAGAACGCGCACGGGCCTAGCGCTTCCCGCTCGCAGTGCTGCGACGCTTGATGTCTCGACGGAACCTCATTTGCGGGTCGCATAGCCCATTCGCGAGGCGCACACAATGTCTGATGGTCGTCCGGGAACGATCCCGAAAGAGGAACGAACCTCAGCGACCTACGAATCTACCGCTCGTCCGCGATCACTTTGCCGTCGTTCGGTAGCGCGCCGGGGCTGACCAGCTCGACGGCGCCGCCGAGCTTGGTTACGGCCCGCAGGCTGGCCGCGATCTCCTCACGCAACGCATCGCCTGATGTGTTCGCCTCGGCCTTCAGCGTCATTGCATCGGCCTCGCCCTGGCGGGTGACGACGAGGCGCAGCCGTCCGAGCGCCGGATGGCGCTTGCCAATCTCGGCGACCTGTTCGGGGCGGACGAACATGCCCTTGACCTTGGTGGTCTGGTCGGCGCGGCCCATCCAGCCCTTGATGCGCATGTTGGTGCGGCCGCATTTGCTCGAGCCCGGCAGCGCCGCGGTGAGGTCGCCGAGCGCAAGCCGGATCCAGGGATGGTGCGGATCGAGCGAGGTCACCACGATCTCGCCGACATCGCCGGGGGAGACGGGATCGCCGGTGCCGGGTCTGACGATCTCCATGATCAGATCCTCGTTCACGACCATGCCGTCGCGCGCCTCGGTCTCAAACGCGATGAGGCCGAGATCGGCGGTGCCGAAGGCCTGGTAGGCGTCGATGCCGCGCGCCCTGATCTCGGCCTGAAGCGAGGGTGGAAACGCCGCGCCCGAAACCAGCGCGCGCTTGATCGAGGAGACATCGCGGCCCGCGGTTGCTGCAGCATCGAGTAGGATCTTCAGGAAATCAGGTGTGCCACTGTAGCCGACGGGACGGAAGGCCTCGATCAGCTCGAACTGCTGCTCGGTGTTGCCGGGGCCGGCGGGGATCACCGCGCAGCCCAGTGCGCGCGCCGAGGCGTCGAAGATGAAGCCGCCGGGGGTGAGGTGGTAGCTGAAGGTGTTGAGCACGATGTCTTCGGGGCGGAACCCGGCCGCGAACAGCGCACGCGCGCCGCGCCAGGGATCGGCCTGCCGCCCCTCCGGCTCGAAGATGGGGCCGGGGGAGGTAAAGAGGCGAGCAAACGACCCCGGGGCCGCCGCCACGAAGCCACCGAAGGGCTGGGAGGCCTTGTGCAGGGCGGGCAGTTCCGATTTGCGCAGCACAGGAAGGCCCGCCAGCGCCGTCCTGGAGGTCACCGAGGCGGGATCGATGCCTTTCAGCCGCTCCGCATAGGCGGGCGCGCTCATCGCGCTGCGCAGGACGCCGGGCAGGCGGGCGAACAGCTCGGCCTCGCGCGCCGCTGGCTCGCGCGTATCGAGGGCGTCGTAATGGGCGGTCATGGCAGGTCTTTCCGGGTTGGCATCCATTGCACGCCGCCGCTCTCCTGGGTAACAGACGGCCATTGGCGGGGCGTGGAGAGAACGCAATGGTGGACGAGAGCATCATTCCGGCGGAAGAGGCGACCGACGTCGTCGCGCGCCTGAAGCGCCGGATGATCGAGGACGCGATCCCGCTGTGGTCGACCGTCGGCTGGGACCATGAAGCGGGCGGCTTCATCGATCGGCTGCATCGCGACGGCACGGCGGATACGGCCGCGCCGCGGCGGGTGATGGTGCAGGCCCGCCAGATCTATTGCTACGCCAAGGCGGCGCAGATGGGCTGGTATCCCGAGGGGTGCGCCATCGCGCTGAAGGGGCTGGAGCACCTGCTGGGACACGCAAAGGCGCCGGATGGCCGGCCCGGCTACGTGCACCGGCTGGCGCCGGACGGAACGGTGCTGGATGCGCGGCGGGATGCCTACGACCACGCCTTCATCCTGTTTGCATTGGCAACCGTCTATGCGCTCGACAAGGACGCGCAGGTCCGTGCCGAGATCGACGCGCTGCTCGCCTTCCTCGACGGCCATCTGCGCTCGCCGCATGGCGGTGTGCACGAGAGCCTGCCGGTGTCGCTGCCGCGCCGGCAGAACCCGCATATGCATCTGTTCGAGGCGATGATCGCGTGCTTCGACGCGACCCACGATCTGTCGTTCCAGAATCGCGCCGGTGAATTCTTCGCGCTGTTCCTCGCCAATCTCTACGACAAGCGGAAGTGTGCGCTCGGCGAATATTTCGAGGAGGACTGGTCGAAGATCGAGCCGGTCAGCGTCGAGCCCGGCCACCAGGCGGAATGGGTCTGGCTGCTGAAGGGGTTTGAACGCATCACGGGCTGCCCGACCGGACAGCGGCGTGCAGAGCTGCTGGCGACGGCGCTGCGCTACCGCGACGAGGCTACCGGCTGCCTCGTCGATGAGGGCGATGATATCGGCAACATCCGCCGCGCGACGCGCCGGCTGTGGCCGCAGACCGAGATCGCGAAGGCGTGGATTGCGCAGGCCGAGTCCGGCGAGGCGGGGGCGGCGGATGAGGCGCGCGCGGCGCTGGTGCGGCTCGAACGGCATTATCTCAGCCATCCCGTGCGGGGCGGCTGGTACGACCAGTTCGATCGCGACGGCAAATCGCTGATCGACACTATTCCTGCGTCGTCGTTCTATCATGTTCTCTGCGCAGTCACGGAAGCGGAGCAGGTCCTCGGCTGAGAATTAAAGCCAGCGCTTGCGGCGCTTGAAACTCTTAAGGTTCTTGAAGCTCTTGCGCTGGTCACCGGCGCCGCCGAGGTAGAACTCCTTGACGTCCTCGTTGTCGCGCAGTTCGTCGGCGGTGCCGTCGAGCACGACCTTGCCCTGTTCCATGATGTAGCCGTGGCTTGCCACCGACAGCGCGGCGCGCGCGTTCTGCTCCACCAGCAGGATGGTGACGCCGAGGTCGCGGTTGATCTTCTGGATGATCGAGAACACCTCTTTCACCAGCAGCGGCGACAGGCCCATCGAGGGCTCGTCCATCAAAATCATCTTCGGGCGTGCCATCAGCGCGCGGCCGATCGCAAGCATCTGCTGCTCGCCGCCGGAGAGATAGCCGGCCAGTCCCCTGCGCTCCTTCAGGCGCGGGAAATAATTGAAGACTATGTCGAGATCGGCATCGACCTCGCGATCCCGGCGGGTGAACGCACCAAGCTTGAGGTTTTCCAGCGACGTCATGTCGGAGACGATGCGGCGACCCTCCATCACCTGAAAAATGCCGCGACGGACGATCTTGTCGGGATCGATGCCGTTGATCCGCTCGCCCTCGAACAGGATCTCGCCGCGCGTGACCTCGCCGTCCTCGGTCTTGAGCAACCCCGAGATCGCCTTCAGCGTCGTCGACTTGCCGGCACCATTTGCTCCCAGCAGCGCCACGATCGCGCCCTTGAGCACGTCGAGGCTGAGGCCGCGCAGCACCAGGATGACGTCGTCATAGACGACCTCGATGTTGCGCACGGCGAGGAGGGGCGGCGCGGGCACGATGCTGGGCGAGGGACGAGGGGCTTCGGCGATTTCGGTCATTCTTTATAACTCCGCTGTCGTCGCCCGGCCTTATGAGCGATTGCGCATCGGGACCGGGCGCCCCAGTATTCCAGAGACGCCGGACGTTCCTTGAGAAGCCGCGGCGTACTGGATCCCCCCCCTCCGGTGCGCGTTGCGCACAAGGCGGGGGAATGACAGTTGTGTGGCGGGAAACGGCGAGGCTCACCAGCCCAGCAGTTCGGGCTTGCGCGGCAGCTCGACGGTCTTGACCTTCTCGAGCTTGATCGTGCCCTTGGCCATGAGGTCATTGAGATCGCCATCGGTCGCCCCTGTGATCTTGGTGCGATAGAGCTCGACCTTCAGCGTGCCGCGGTGGTCCTTGTCGGTCCAGGTCGAGGGTGCGCAGACGCCTTCCATGCCGGCCGGCACCCAGTCCTTCTTCTGGTAAAAACCCTTCACGACGTTGTCGCCGGTGGCGCCGCCGTTCTTGGCGGCCCAGTCGAGCGCTTCCCTCATGTACAGCGCCGAGCAGACGCCCGCGACGTAGTGCACGGGGCGATAGACCTTTCCGGTGGGGTCGGAGATCTTGGAGATCTCCATCACCGTCTTCATGCCGGGCGCATCGCCACCCCAGCTCACCGAGGTGCGCAGCGGGAAGATGACCCCGTCGGCGGCGTCGCCCGCGGTCTTGGCGGCATTCTCGTCCATGCCCCAGACATTGCCGAGGAACTGCACCTCGGCGCCGGCGGTCTTGCAGGCCTTCATCACCGAGATGTTGGAGGCGGCGGTGTTGCCGAGATAGGCGTAGTTGGCGCCCGAAGATTTCAGGCTCAGGCACTGCGCGCTGTAGTCACCCGGCGCAAGCGCGAACACCAGCGGCGGCAACACCTCGAAGCCAAGCTCCTGCGCCATGGCTTCGCCGGCGGCCTTCGGCGCGTTCGGGTAGGGATGATTGGCGCCCATATGCACGAATTTCGGCTTGCCGGGCTTGCCCTTGGCCTTCCAGTCCTCGGCCGCCCAGATCAGCATCGCTCGCAGCGAGTCCGAATAGCTCGGGCCGTAGAAGAAATTATAGGGCGCGGGCTTGGCCTTGCCGCTGGTGCCTTCGGGATCGGTCAGGGCCGCGGCATAGGAGCCGGAGAGGTCGGGGATCTTGTCCTGGGCGAGGAAGCCGGTGAGTGCTTCGGTATCCGCCGTACCCCAGCCCATGATTGCCGCGACCTTGCTGTCCGGTGCCGACCACTTCTTGTACAGCGCGATCGCCTTGGGCACCTGGTAGCTATAGTCGTTGGTGTCGACGCTGACCTGCTTGCCGCCGATGCCGCCATTCTTGTTGACCCAGGCGAAGGTGTCGGCGACGGCCTGGCCGTAGGGCGTGCCGACGTCGGAGGTGCCGCCGGAATAATCGGCGAGATGCCCGATCGCGATCTGCGCCTGCGCGCTCGCGGAGAATGCCGCGATCACAAGCACGAGCGATGCGGTGCTCAAAAGGGATTTCGTCTTCATTGGTTGCTTCCTCCTGTTATTGTTTAAGTGACTTTGCCGCGCTCAGTGCGAGAACGGGTAGAGTTTCCAGTACGCCTTGATCTGCCGCCAGCGATGCGCGAGCCCGTCCGGCTCGAACATCAGGAATGCGATGATGATCACCCCGATCGCGATCTCGCGCAGGAAGGTGATGTTGTTGTTGAGCGAGAGCGCCTTGTCGATCGCGCCGCCCTTCAAGGAGAGGCTGATGAACTCCATCGTCTCCGGCAGCAGCACCACGAAGGCGGTGCCCATCAGCGTGCCCATGATCGAGCCGGTGCCGCCGATGATGATCATGGCGAGGAACAGGATCGAGCGCTCGATCCCGAACCCTTCCTGCGAGACCACGAGCTGGTAATGCGCATAGAGTGCGCCGGCGATGCCGGCGAAGAAGGCGGCGAGCCCGAACGATAGCGTGCGATATTTGGTGAGGTTGATGCCCATGATCTCCGCGGAGAGATAATGGTCGCGGATCGCCACCAGCGCGCGGCCGTCGCGCGTGCGCATCAGGTTGGTGACGAGGACGTAGCTCGCGACCACATAGGCCAGAACGACGTAGAAATATTGCCGGTCGCCGCGCAAGCTGTAGCCGAAGATGGAAAACGGTTCGGCGCTGGCCGGCACCGAGCCGCCGGTGAACCACTCCGCGCGGGAGAAGAAGTCGAGCAGGATATATTGCGCGGCCAACGTCGCGATGACAAGGTAGAGGCCCTTCAGTCGCGCCGCGGGAATGCCGAAGATCAGCCCGACCAGCGCGGTGACGACACCCGCGATGGGGATCGCGAAGAACACCGGGATCGGCGCGTTGTTGGAGATGTAGGCCGAGGTGAAGGCGCCGAGCAGGAAGAAGGCGGCGTGTCCGATCGAGATCTGGCCGGTGAAGCCGACCAGGATGTTCAGCCCCAGTGCCGCGATCGAGAAGATGCCGGTCTGGATGAGAATACTGAGCCAGTAGCCGCCGAGGACCTGCGGTACGAGGCAGAGCAGCAGCACGCCGACAATCGCAAAGTTGCGGCTGGTCGTGGTCGGGAAGATCGTGGTGTCGGCCGCGTAAGAGGTGCGGAAATCACCAGCAGGGATGAGGGCAGGGCCGGCCATGGATCAGATCCGCTCGATGTCGTGGGTGCCGAACAGGCCATAGGGCTTTATCATCAGCACGATGATGAGGACGTAGAACGGCGCGATCTCGTAGAGATTGCCCCAGTGCAGGTACTGGCTGTCGACATATTGCGCGATGTTCTCGAGCAGGCCGATGATGATGCCGCCGAGCACGGCGCCGCCGACGGAATCGAGCCCGCCGAGGATCGCCGCCGGAAACACCTTGATGCCGTAGGCGGCAAGGCCCGAGGACACGCCATTGACAACGGCGACGACGACGCCCGCGACCGCGGAGACGGTGGCCGAGATCGCCCACGCCATCGCAAACACGCTTTTCACGGAAATGCCGAGCGACTGCGCCACCTGCTGGTTGAACGCAGTGGCGCGCATCGCGAGGCCGTACTTCGAGGCGCGGAAGAACCAGGCCATGCCGATCATCATCGCGACCGAGACGACGAGGCTCATGACATAGACGGTCTGGATCTGGAGGCCGAACAGGCCGACCGACTGGCTCTCGAACACGCGCGGGAACGGCTGCGGGTTGACGCCGAACATCCATTTCAGCGTTGCCTGCAGCACGGTGGAGAGGCCGATCGTCACCATGATCACTGATATAATGGGTTCGCCGATCATCGGTCGCAGGATCAGGACCTGGATCGCGATGCCGAACACGAACATGAACACCAGCGTCATCGGCATGCCGATCCAGAACGGCACCTGGTACTTTGCGAGCAGGGTCCAGCACACCCACGCGCCGACCAGCAGCAATTCACCTTGCGCAAAATTGACGACCTGCGTTGCCTTGTAGATCAGCACGAACGACATCGCCACCACGCCATAGAGCGTGCCGACCACGAGGCCGTTGACCAGGAGCTGGATGAGGAAGGCGGTGTTCATGTGATGCTATCCTTCGCCTCTCCCCGCCTGCGCAGGGAGGGGTGGATCGATTGCCGGCTCTGTATCGGAAGCGATTTCACTCCGCAGCCTCCGCCATGGGGCCATGTCCGCCGAGATCCACCACGCGCAGCGTGGTTCGCACCCGCTGCGTGGTGCCGTCCTGGAAGCGGATCACGGTGTCGACCGGGATGTCGGCGGTGCCGCGGTAGACGGCATCGATGATGCCTTCGTATTTCTCGTTGATGACGCTGCGGCGCACCTTTCGGGTGCGGGTGAGCTCGCCGTCGTCGGCATCGAGCTCCTTATAGAGCAGCAGGAAGCGCGAGATGCGCTGCGCCGGCGGCAGCGTGGCATTGACGGTCTCAACTTCCTTGCGGAGCAGCGCATAGACCTCAGGCCGCGAGGCGAGGTCGCTGTAGGTGGTGAAGGAGAGGCGGTTCTTCTCTGCCCATTTCGAGATGATGGAGTAGCGGATGCAGATCATCGCCGCGAGCGTGTCGCGGCCGGTGCCTAACACCACCGCCTCGGCGATGTAGGGCGAGAACTTCAGCTTGTTCTCGATGAACTGCGGCGAGAAGCGCTCGCCGCGCGAGGTCTCGGCGAGATCCTTGATGCGGTCGATGACGACAAGCTGGCGGTTCGCGTTGAAATAGCCGGCATCGCCCGAGAGCATCCAGCCATCGCGGATGTCGGCGACGCTGGCCTCGGGATTCTTGTAATAGCCGAGGAACATGTTGGGATGTCGCACCACGATCTCGCCGACGCCATGGACGTCGGCATTGTCGATGCGGATCTCGACGCTGTCCGCCATCGGCACGCCCGTCGTGTCAGGGTCGACCTTGCCCGCGGGATGCAGCGTGTAAGCCCCCAGCAGTTCGGTCTGACCGTAGAGCGTGCGCAGCGGCACGCCCATGGCCTGGAAGAACTTGAAGGTGTCGGGCCCAAGCGCCGCGCCGCCGGTCGCGGCCGAGCGCAGCCGCGTGAAACCGAGCCGGTCGCGCAGCGCACGGAACAGGATCGCGTCGGCAAAGCCCGAGCGCTTGCCCTGTTCGAGCGCGGCCAGACCCGACTTCATGCCGACGTCGAACAGCCGTTGCTTGAACGGCGTCGCATCCATCACCTTGGCGCGGACGTCCGCCGCGATGGATTCCCAGACCCGCGGCGCAAACAGCACGAACGTCGGCGCGATCTCGCGCAGATCGTTCATCATCGTATCCGGCTCTTCGACGAAGTTGATCTTCATCCGGCAGAGCAGGCCTTTGCCGAGCACATAGACCTGTTCCATGATCCAGGGCAGCGGCAGCACCGAGACATATTCGTCGTCGGGGCCTTTCGGGTCGAAGGCGAGATAGGTCGCGCAATGGCCGAGCACGCGGCCGGCGGCGAGCATCGCGAGCTTCGGATGCGACGTCGTGCCCGACGTGGTGCAGAGGATCGCAACATCCTCGCCCTTGGTGGCGTCGACCAGCCTATCGTAAAGCTCCGGCTCGCGCGTGGCCCGGACACGGCCGAGCTCGGCGAATTTTTCTGCCGACATCAGGCGGGGGTCGTCATATTTCCGCATCCCGCGCGGGTCGGAATAGATGATGTGCTTGAGCCGCGGCACGCGCTCGGCCAGCGCCAGCAGCTTGTCGACCTGCTCCTCGTCCTCGGCGAAGACGAGCTGCGCTTCGCCATAGTTGAGGAGATACAAGGCCTCTTCATCGAGCACATCGCGATAGAGCCCGAGGCTCAATCCGCCGATCGCATGCGCCGCCACTTCCGCCGCAACCCAGTCTGGACGGTTATCGCCGATAATGCCGATGACATCGCCGCGGCCAAGGCCCAGTTCGACCAGGCCTAGCGCGAAGTCGCGCACGCGCGTCTGGTAATCGGTCCAGGTGAACGGACGCCAGAGGCCGAGATCCTTCTCGCGCAGGGCGATCTCGTTGCCGTGCTCCTTGGCATTGAGCCGGAGCATCTTCGGATAGGTGTCGGCCTGGGCGACGCGGGCTGCGTAGTCCATCATGCCGCGCTCTCCTGCGCCGGAGGGGCATCGTCCGGATCGACCAGCGTCTCGTCTTCCTCGCCGAGATAGGCGCGCCTGACGTGGGGGTCCGCGAGCACGGCGGCGGGGTCGCCCTCGGCGATCTTGCGGCCGAAATCCAGCACCATGACGCGGTGGGAGATGTCCATTACCACGCCCATGTCGTGCTCGATCATCACCACCGTCATCCCGAATTCCTCGTTGAGGTCGACGATGTAGCGGGCCATGTCCTCCTTCTCCTCGAAATTCATGCCGGCCATCGGCTCGTCGAGGAGGATGAGGCGCGGCTCCAGCGCCATGGCACGTGCAAGCTCGACGCGCTTGCGCAGGCCGTAGGAGAGGGTGCCGGCGGTGGCCTTGCGCACCGATTGGAGGTCGAGAAAGTCGATGATCTCTTCCACCCTGCGGCGGTGCTCTAGCTCTTCCTTGCGCGCGCCGGTGAGCCAGTAGAGCGAACCCATGAGGAAATTATTCTTCAACAGGTGGTGGCGGCCGACCATGATGTTGTCGAGCACGCTCATGTGGTGGAACAGCGCCAGATTCTGGAAGGTGCGGCCGATGCCGAGCGTGGGACGCGCGTTCGGCGTCAGGCCGGTGATGTCGCGACCCTGGTAGAACAGCTGGCCTTCCGTCGGCTTGTAGCGCCCGGAAATACAATTCACGATCGAGGTCTTGCCGGCCCCGTTGGGGCCGATGATCGAGAACAGCTCGCCCTCGTTGATGGCGAAGCTGACATCGGTCAGCGCGCGAACGCCGCCGAACCGCAAGGACACGCCGCGCACTTCGAGACTGGTAGCCACCAAACAAATCCCTCCCGGTGATGGCGCGTTCAGCGGCGCTCTTCGTCCGTTCCTCCCGGGCAATCCTAGTACGGTCGTGCCGGTGAGGCCATGCAGCACATGGTCCCGACCGGAGCCGCGCCACTTTCGTACCCGTTTGGGATCAAAAGCCGCATCACCCGAGGTGGCTCTCAATAGGGGAAAGCGCTATTTTGAAATGTCTCCGGCCTGACAATTCTGCGACAAAGTTTTGGGACGGCAGCGGCGTACGTCTTTCGTCGCATGGTGGCCGGAATGATCGTGCTGCAGTGCAGCAGAAGGATGGAGTGACGAAACGGTGCGGCTGGCCTCTCGATCATGATTTCAGAGGAGCAACTGAAGCGTGTGGCCGCCTGGTCGCGCGAGCTCACGCCAGCGGAGATCGAGGTGGCCCGCGCCGGGATCACGGAGCGATCCTACGGCACCGGTGAGACCGTGTTCATGCGCGGCGACAAATTCGACTATTGGGCCGGCATGGTGAGCGGCCTTGCCCGCATGGGCGGGGTTTCGCGCGACGGCAAGGAGACCAGCCTTGCGGGGCTCACGGCGGGCGCATGGTTCGGCGAAGGCAGCGTGCTCAAGAACGAGCCGCGCCGCTACGATGTGGTCGCGCTGCGCGACAGCCGCGTCGCCTTGATGGAGCGCGCCGCCTTCATGTGGCTGTTCGAGAACAGCGTCGGCTTCAACCGCTTCCTGGTGCGTCAGCTCAATGAGCGGCTCGGCCAGTTCATCGGCATGCTCGAGGTCAACCGCACGCTCGATGCGACGTCGCGCCTCGCCCGCAGCATCGCCTCGCTGTTCAATCCGATCCTCTATCCGGAATCGACCGCGCATCTGGAGATCACCCAGGAGGAGATCGGTGCGCTCTCCGGCATGTCGCGCCAGAACGCCAACCGCGCGCTGAACCGGCTGGAGAAGGAGGGGTTGCTGCGGCTGGAATACGGCGGCGTCACGATTCTCAATGTTGAGCGGCTGCGCGGATATGGAGATTAGCGCGCATTGGCGGGCGCGTGCACCGGCCAGAGGTCGGCGCGCCAGCGGATGGCGATGGCCAGCATCGCGATGAAGCCGGCGGCGGCATAGAGCGAACCCGTCGCGGAAAAGCCGATGACATCGATCAGGCTGCCGGCCGCGAGCAGTCCGATCGGCAGGCCGTAGATGACCATCATGCGCACGCCCATCACGCGACCGCGCAGGTGTGCGCTGGCTGTCCGCATCAGGATCACGGCAGCAGAAATCATCGACATGCTCTGGGCGATGCCGGTGAGCAGGAGGCAGGCCATGGCCACCGGCATGGTCCTGATTTCGACGAACACCAGCAACATTGCGTACCACGCCAGCGTCGCGCCGATCAGGAGCCGGGCAATGCGCAGGCCGCTGACCAGACTGAGCGTGACGGAGCCGATCAGCGAGCCCAGGGCGAAGCTTGCCGAGAGATAACCGAGGCCGGTCTGGTCGGTATGAAAGATGTCGCGCGCGATGTAGGGCAACAATCCATTCGTCAGGGGAAATGCGGTGAGATTGGCCAGGAACGCAACGCAAAGCGCTGCCAGCATGGCCGGCCCGTTCCAGGAATACACGATGCCTTCCTTGAGATCCCGCAGCAGCCGCGAGCCCGAGTGGCTCTCGACCGCGCGATGCTGGGCCGACTTCGCCGGTCGGGTCAGGCACAGCATCAGGATAGCGGCCACAAAATAGAGGCAGGCGATTACTGCATAGACCTTACCGATGCCGAAGGTCGCGAATAGTCCGGCTCCCGTCAGTGCCCCGGCGATGCGCGCGCTGTCCTGGGTCGTGCGTGACAGGCTGATCGCCCCCACCAGCAGCTCGGCCGGCATGATGTCGGCGAGAAGCGCGCTGCGAAGGCCGAGATCCGAGGAGCGGATCAGGCCCATGATCGTCACAATGATCATCACCTTGAGCGGCGCCAGATGACCGGTCAACGCCAGCACCATGATGGTCGAGGCGAGTACCGTATAGGTGAGACGCAGCACGACAAGAAGATCGCGGTGACCCATGCGATCACCGACCATCCCGAGCACGGGCGCAACCAGCGTTCCGACATATTGCAGCGATGCGAGAATGGTGAGCAGCAGCACCGAGCCCGTCTCGACCAGGATGTACCAGCCGAGCACCAGCGTCTCGATCTCGAACGCCCAGGAGGTGAGCAGGTCGGACGGCCACTGGAAGCGATAGTTGCGGATGCGGAATGGCGCGAGCGCGGATGGTCTTGCGGGTGTGCTCAAGATGCGTTGACGGGTTTCACGGCGATTCCCGGCCCTTAATTATTTGTTCTTCTGTTCGGCAGGGTAGCGGTGGTGGTGGTTGTGTCAATTGACGCTATCGCATGCCAGCATGTGGCCACCGCTGCGGGTCCCCTACGAGAGGGGTAACCCGGCCGCCGCTTGCACTTCCTGCGCGCCGAGCCCATTGTGGGCCATATCCTGGGGCCATTGGATCGGTCCAGCAGATCGCGGATTCCGCCAGGTCTTGAGCCATGACGTGCTCGGGTTGCGGTTCTGAGGTTCAGAGCGGTTTTGCCTTCTGCCAGAAGTGCGGCACGAAGCAGCCGAGCCCCTGCGCTGGCTGCGGTTTTCCATGCGCTCCTGATTTCGTCTACTGCCCGAAATGCGGCACGCTTGTCGGTGAGGCCACCCAGAGCGGCGAGCGGGCATTGCAGCGAACGAGCTCGATGACCATTCCGGTCAGGTCGTCCTCTCCACCGCTCGTGCCGGCGTCCGAGACCCAACACGCATTTCGACCGCAGGCGGATAAAATCGACAACGAAGCAAACCGCCGCACCGTCACCGTGCTGTTTGCCGATCTCAGCGGCTTCACCGCGATGAACGAGCGGCTCGATCCCGAGGTTATGCAGACGCTGCAGAATGAATTGTTCGAGGAGCTGACCACCGCGGTGCAAAGCTTTGGCGGTTTCGTGGACAAATTCATCGGCGATGCGCTGCTTGCCCTGTTTGGCGCACCGACCGCGCACGGGGACGACCCGGAGCGGGCGGTCTGCGCAGCCCTCGACATGATCAGCTGGACGGCGCGGCTCAGCGAACGCGCGAAGGCGTATGCCGGTTCACCACTCCTGCTCCATGTCGGAATCAACACCGGGCACGTCGTTGCGGGTGGGCTGGGTGTGGGCGTTGCCAAATCCTACTCGGTGACCGGCGATACCGTGAATACCGCCCAGCGACTGCAGTCCATGGCAGCTCCGGGCGAGGTGCTGGTCGGGCCCTTGACCCATCGTCTGACACGGCACGCTCTCCTATGACTCGCTTGGCGAGGTCTCGCTCAAGGGCAAGATGGGCAGCGTTCTGGTCCATCGCTTGAGGGGACCGCTCGAGACGCCCCGTGCGGCACGAGGTCTCGACGCGCTGGGCCTCGATGCGCCGCTGATCGGGCGGGACGCCGAGCTTGCGCGCGTGATCGGCAGCCTTGATCGCGCGTGCGGCGGCGCGGCTCAACTGGCGCGGCTGGTCGGCGAAGCGGGTATCGGGAAAACGCGCCTGGTCAACGAATTCGTCGCGCGCATTCGCGATGAGGATCCCTTCGCAGGCGTGGCGATCCGGCATGCAGTCTGTTCACCGCTGGGCGAACAATCCTACGGCACACTCGCCGCCGTGCTGCGCAGTGCCTACGGCATCGCGCAGAAGGCCGACGCTGCAGAGGCGGAGGCAAAGGTTGCCGAAGCGCTGGCAGAGCTTGGCCTCCCGGCCGAGGAGGCCGACCGGCTGATGCCTCTCTATTTGCACGTCCTCGGCCTTGGCGACCCCAACGCCGTGCTCAAGCATGTCGAGCCGGAACAGCTCCGCCGGCAGATCTTTTTCGCGATCCGCACCGTCTTCGAACGGCGCCTGGCCTTGTCGCCGCTTCTGATCATCGTCGAGGACCTGCATTGGGCCGATGCGGTGTCGCTGGAAGCGCTGCGGTTCCTGATGGATCGTCTGGAGCGGACGCGGCTGATGCTGCTGTTTACACATCGGCCAATGCTGGAGCTGGACCAGTTCGGCTCCGGCCGGATCAGTCATACGACCCTTCGACTGCCTCCACTTAGCGACACCGACGGACAAAGGCTGCTGGCGGCCTATTTCAGTCATGGCTGGTGCGAGCCACCGGGACGGCTATTCAATCGAATCCTCGAACGCGAGGGCGGAATCCGCTTTTCCTCGAGGAGATCATCCGCGGCCTCATCGAAGCCGGCGCCCTGCAACGCGATGGCGCGCTGTGGCGAATGAAGTCGGAGGAAGCCGCCGCGGAGATTCCGGCGAGCATTCAGGCTCTGTTGCTGGCGCGTCTCGACCGCTTGCCGCATCGGGTGCGCCACCTGGCCCAGGAGGCCGCAGTGATTGGCCCGCGCTTTGATGCGGCTGTGCTCGGTGCTGCGGCGACCGAGCGGGCGAGTGTCGAAGCGGGGCTCGAACTCCTGTGCGACGCCGAGATCATCGAGGAGGTCGCGGGCTCGAACTCGATTTCGCTGCGGACCTACCGCTTCACGCAAACCATGCTTCAGGACGTCATCTATCAAAACCTGCTCCTGCAGCGTCGGATCGAGCTTCATGGACGGATCGGAGCCGCGCTGGAGCGGCTCTATGGCAACGAGCCGGAGCGGCTCGAAGATCTCGCGCTGCTCGGACACCACTTCAGTCCCGAAAGCAAGATGACCGAGATCGAGCGGGCCCGATCCTGGAGCCCCCGCGTGATCTCCAAATTCGAAACGCTCATCACGAGCGGTGACGATTTATCGCTCTTCCGCGTCAATCCTCTGGCATTCGCGCGCGACCGCGCCATAGCCGAGCCGGAAAGCATAGACCTGTTTCTCCACGCGACCAGAAGCGGGCTGTTCGAGATGAGCTGGGACGTTGTTTGTCCCCAATCCTGCATGGCGCTCGATAGCTTCGGCGCCCTGCGCACGCTCAAGACCCACTATGTTTACGGCTTGTGCGACGTTACCGGCGAGACCGATCTCGACAATTTCATAGAGGTCACGTTTACGGTGTCGCCGCAACTCCGGCGGCTTCCGTTTCATGATCCCGCCTCCCTTTCGGTCGAGGACTTCCATTGGAAGCTTCGGTGGCCGGCGAGCCGACGACCAGACCGACAATCTTGCGAATTGCATACGATGGGCAGCGTTTTTCGTCTTCGCTGGCCGCCGTACCGCCCGGTCCCGTCATTGTCGAGGTGATGAACTCCGGAGTGACGCGAGGCTCCTTGCTCCTGATCAATTGGCCGCCTGAAGTTCTGGCTCAGTCGACCAAGCCGCCGCTTGATTTCGAGCCCTACATGTCCGGTGGGATGTTGCTTGCAAGACAGACGTTTCGCCGCCTGTTCCGGTCAGAACGCGTGGACGAAAGGGAAGGCCTCGGTATCCGGCAGGTGACCTTGCTGTTCACGGACCTCAAAGGTTCGACCGCGATGTACGAACGGCTCGGCGATCTCAATGCCTATGCGCTGGTCCGCGAACATTTTGCCCTGCTCGGTGTGACCGTCCAGGAACATTCCGGGGCCATCGTCAAGACGATCGGGGACGCGGTCATGGCCGTCTTCTCTCGTCCGGCGGATGCGGTTTCGGCGGCGCTTCACATGCTGGGGGACATCGAACGCCACAACTCCGAGCACGGCGGGCCGAGCATCATCCTGAAGATCGGAGCCCATTGCGGCCCGTCGATCGCCGTAACCCTGAACGACAATCTGGATTATTTCGGTCAGACCGTGAATGTTGCCGCGCGCGTGCAGTCGCTGGCGGACGCGGGCGAGATTTGTATCTCGGAGGCACTGTATTCGGCGCCGGGAGTAAGCGATCTTCTTTCCGGGCATACAATCGCAGTATTTGATGCGCCGCTTCGCGGCGTCGAAGGAAACGCCAGCGTGTATCGTGTCATGCGCGGTTAGGGTCGTTGTGCTCTTTTGGCGGCAGCTTCTCCGCCAGCGCCGCAGCCATCGCCGAGATCAGCGGACGCATGAAATAGGCGTCTTCCGCAGGCGAGATGTCGGTGCGCAGACCGTGCGCGGCGAGCTCACCCGAGACGGCCGGTCCGACTGAGGCGATCAGTGTCCGCTCGAATCCCGCGCGCAACTTCGCCTCGCTGCCATGGGCCTTGGCGGCCTCGATCAGGCGGCGGACCTGACCGAGATTGGTGAGCGCGATGGAATCGATCCGTCCGTCCGCCATGTCGTCGATGGCGGCGACGATGTTGGCGTCCGCAGCCTTCGAGTCATAGGCATAAGGCAGCACGGTATCGACATCGGCGCCTTGCGCGGCCAGCGCCCCGGTCAGTGCGCTGTGATCCTTGTCCGGATAAAGCTGAAGCCCGAGGCGGCGTCCCCTGAGGTCGAGCTTGCCCAGCATCTCGATCACGCCCTCGGTGGTCGGCCTCTCCGTGGTCTGCTGCGCCTCGAGCGAGATCTCGCGCAGCGCCTTGCCGGGTTTCGGCCCGCGCGTGAATTTTCGCGACTTGGCCAGCGCCGCGACAAATGCCTGGTCGAGGCTGCGTGCGCGCGCGAGCTTCATGATCCGCCGCAGGCCTTCACCGGTCATCAGCACGAGGTCGTCGAACGGCCTGTCGATGGCGCGGCGGATCCAGGCCTCGACCGGAGTAGGGTCCGGGGCGTCCTGGATGGTGAACATAGGGCACTGCACGACCTCGGCGCCTTGCTCGACCAGGAGTTTCGAAAACTGCGCCTCCTCGCGGGTTTCCAGGATCAGGATGCGGGTGCCGGTCAAGCGGTCGGCCATGGGCGTGCTCCGGTGCGCAAAAATCGCAATCGTCCGTTCACTTTGACACCGTCGCCGGGATTGGCGCAAGGGTCGCCTCGGTGCTAGAGCAGGATGCAAATCGCGGGTCGTTCCGCCGCCTTCGCACAAACCGTCATCAAGAGCCAGTTCTTCAAAGTCATGCCCGATCATCAATATGTTCTGACCCTGTCCTGTCCGGATCGACCCGGCATCGTCTCGGCGGTGTCGACCTTCCTGGCGAATTCCGGACAGAACATTCTCGACGCCCAGCAGTTCGACGACGTCGAGACCAAGAAATTCTTCATGCGTGTCGTCTTCACCGCGGCCGATCTTGCCGTGGAGCTGCCTGCGCTCCAGACCGGCTTTGCCGCGATCGCCGAGCGTTTCGGCATGGAGTGGCAGATGCGCGACCGCGCCGCGCATCGCAAGGTGATGCTGCTGGTGTCGAAGTCCGACCACTGCCTGGTCGACATCCTCTATCGCTGGCGCACCGGCGAGTTGCCGATGACCCTGGCCGCGATCGTCTCCAACCATCCGCGCGAGGTCTATGCCGGGCTCGATTTCGGCAGCATCCCGTTTCACTATTTGCCGGTCACCAAGGAGACCAGGAGCGAGCAGGAGGCGCAGATCCTCGATCTCGTCGCCAGGACCAGGACCGATCTCGTGGTGCTCGCCCGCTACATGCAAATCCTGTCGGATGACCTGTCGGCCAAGCTCTCCGGCCGCTGCATCAACATCCATCATTCGTTCCTGCCGGGCTTCAAGGGCGCAAAGCCCTATCACCAGGCTCATGAGCGCGGTGTGAAGCTGATCGGCGCGACCGCCCATTACGTCACGCGCGATCTGGACGAAGGCCCGATCATCGACCAGGACGTCGAGCGCATCAGCCACCGCGACACGCCGGACGATCTCGTCCGCAAGGGCCGCGACATTGAGCGCCGCGTGCTGGCGCGTGCGATCCGCTATCACCTCGACGACCGCGTCATCCTCAACGGCCGCAAGACGGTGGTGTTCGTGGACTAGGCGCGTACGAATATCGCGCGCGGCGTGACGTACCAGAGTAGAAACAGCACCGCGGCCCCATGCGTCAGAAGCGTGGTCGACAGGGGAACGTTGAGCAGGACCTGCGGCAGGATCGCACCGGAGATCAGGACAAATTCGGGCGGCAGATCCGCTGACAGACGATTACCGAAAGCGATGACCAGCCCGCATGCGAACGCCGCGATCGGTGCGAGCAGGGGGCCGACGGAGGCGATGCCTTCGGTCGCAAACAGCGACGCATTCAAATATCCGAGTTCATAGGCTTGCTTCATCACGTTCGTCAGCGGTTCGCTGTACGGGCATGACAGCAACGGCTTCAGGAGTCCGATCTGACAGAAATGAGTCAGCTCGTGCCTGGAGAAATAATCGTTGTAGATATCGAAAGCGTTCGACGGGATGATCATCATCCGAAAATTGATTGTGTAGAAGAGGGTCGGCAACACCGCAAAAATGGAGGTCAGCAGTCCTGCAAGCAATGGCAGCAACAGGGAGAAAATGACTGCCGTTCTGGATCCGAAATATCGGGCGAGGAAAGCAACGAAGACCAGCCAAACCGGTGTAAAAATAGCGAATTTGGTCAGCGTGACCGGATAAAACAGCACGGACAGAACCAGCACCGCAGCCGCGCGCCAAATGTTTCCTCGCGCAACGAAACAGGCAAAAGCGAAGGGCAGCAGGGTGGTGGTGGTGATCCCGATCGCGTACCTAAGTCCGGCGGGAAAAGCGAGCTCCTCGCGGTAGCTGTAGATATTTTCTATGGTTACGATTCTGAAATTGTAGATTGCGCCAATTATGATCGTCGCCAGGGACAATAACAGAATGAGCGTCAGCAAGTGCTCGAACATTCTCGCGGGAAGTTCGTATGCTCTGCCAACGGGTGAGACGATCAGCGTTGCAGGCACCAGAAACGCGGCAGCCGAAAATGCTGCAGACCATGCAGCCAATTTGTGATCGTAGTTGAAATCGCTGAAGCAGTTGAGCCAGAGATAGCCCACGATCATCGAATAGAGATAGAATCCGGCCAGATATCCGAAACTAAAGCGGGCTACCAAAAAGATCGTGCCGACAAGGGCGAAGGCCGCGACCACTGCCGCGGCCACCGGCAATCGAGCCGGGTCGTAGAAAATATGGAACGAGGCGGCGCTGAAATAATGAGGGCTGAAAGTCGTGATGGCTCTCAAGGATAAGCTGATGGTAACGATGTGGAGGCAAATCAGGAGGCCGATTCCGCCCGGAGTTTCGACGAGACCGGCAATGGCTCGCCATCTATCCTTTAAAGTCATTCACCGGATCCTTGAGGGGAGAGCGACCTCAACAGGGGCGAGGAGAGCGTCTGGCAACCGGCGGAACAGGCATCGCCTGCAGGCCGCCATGCCCTGTATCGTCGGGGACACCATCGCGCCGGGCATGCTGTCGCTCGCATTGCGCGGGTCAGGACGCAGCTCGTTCCGGACGGGTTTTCGCCCAAATAGGAAAATCTTCCCGCCGCCAGACCCCGATAATCCTGCCGACGCTGACGGAATCATCCGCGATCTCCATGATCGGAGGTCCGAAGTTGTACGGAGAAATCTGCAGATTCAGAATGCGCCAGTCTCCGCTATCGATGTCGGAGTTGTACCCGGTTGCTCGTTCTGTCGTCGCAAGGAAGAATCTGCTCCCTGATTTGTAGACGTTTCTGATCAGGCTCATGCTATCAGCAAAACTCAGGTGGAAAAGCACCTCCCTGCAAAACACCGCATCCGCAGCCGGGATATCTTCGGTAATGGCATCCAGGCAAATGAAACTCCGCTGCGCCGTGGAAAACTCCTTCTGATTGTGCGCAATCACGGATGGAACGATGTCGGCCCCGGTGTATGAGCAAGACAGCTCGATCTTCTGCATCCAGGTAAAGTCACCGCAGCCGATGTCCAGGAGCGAGGATATGCCGAGCTCGGATACGACTTTCGGGAGGCTCTCGATCACGTTCTGCGCCGAGTGCTCGCTTGACCCTTCTCCCGAAGAGGGGTGGCCCTCATTCATCTTCCAAAGATCGTTCTGATAGATTGAAGCGAAGCGATCCCGCACGGAGGCGCGCTTGTCGATGGTGAATCTGTTTCCCCTCGACTGGCGCAGCCAGTCGATGACTTTCGTCAGGCCAAGGCGATGAAGTGTGCCTCGCAAGAACTCGCGCGCCGTGACCCTAAGCGTCATTTACAACTCCAGCCGGGATGTCGGGAATAGAAGTGCCGACAGTACTTGAAAGCCAGTCGCTGTAGAAGGGGAGGCAATGCTGGTTTCCGGGGACCGCGCGGCGGGGAATTCGCCAATGTCCGTGCGGATGCTGCCGGAACGGGCCGTCGGGTCTGCGGCGGAGACCTGGCCTCGCTCACTTGTCGGTGCCCCAATGGACGTATAAACGACCTCGAGTCACGAATTTTCGCTCGTGCTGCCGCCGGACCGTTCCGGAGGTCGGACCGGATCGACCCGATTGTGAGACTCCCTACAATGTCGAGAGAAGACGTGACGATGCCTGGCCGCCCCGACTGGTTTCTTGGGGTGGGATTCGCCCTGTTGGGTGCGGTGCTGGGCGCCACCGTGCTTCACCAATCGAGTATGCTGTACTTCTATCAGGCGTTCATGCCGGAGATGGTCTATTCGGCTTGCGGTCACGGCTTCGTGCGCTCCCCGGTCACTCCCCCGCCGATGGTCGATTTCCTGTTCGGACGCAGCTCTGTGTTCGACTGCGCGACGATCGGGATCGCGCCGGAAGAGCCGGCCGGCATGTTCTTTCGTGCGCAACTTTATCTGGGTTGGGCGGTCTCCGCCTTGTGGCGCATGACTTCAATTCGCTACGCGAACCTTTGGCCGCTGGTTTCGGCGCTGGTCGGTGCCTATGCGTGCGGTTGCTTCGTCTTGGTTCGTCTTTTCTTCGCGAGATGGCCCGCTGTGGCGGGGGCAGGTCTTCTGGCTCTGTCGCCGGTCATGCTGTCGATGGTTCCGTACTTTCGGGACTTCTCCAAGGCGCCATTCTTCATCTGGGCCATCGCGTTTCTGATCCTAACCATGCGCGCCGAGTTGCCGCGCATGGCTTTGTTGTGGGCGGCTCTTTCCGGCGTGACGATCGGCCTGGGAGTCGGCTTTCGCTCCGATATTTTCATCCTGTTGCCCATCGGAATCATCTCGTTGGTGGTCGGTTGGGGACCGAAGCGATGGAAAGTCGGCGTCGCAACAATCGCCGTTTTCGTCGCGACGGCCTTGTTTTCTGCCGCGCCGCTGTTGGGGGTCGGAACGGCCGGCGCATCCGGCACGTTGCTGATGCAAGGCCTGTCCGATCCATTCCAGAGTTATCTGGATTTGGGGCCTGTGCCATATTCGCTCGGAGCGCGTTATTCGGACGAGATCGTGCTGTCGTCCGTCGCTGCGGACTTGCGTCCCGCTGATCCGAACTGGGATGCGGGAGAGGGCAAGCTTGGCCACACGGTTTCCCAGGCTGCGACACGATCCGGTTCTTACGTGCTCGGTTGGCTTCCATACTTTGCCGGCGATGTGACAACGCAAGCGCTGAAATCCGCCGCCTGGGTGGTTCTGTTTCCGCGCCTCGTCGCGCCCGGGCGTATCAATCTGGATCCAGGTGTTCCGGTGCGTGCGGCCCCGCGGATCGCGCGCTTGCTGAACCGGCTCTACGATCGACTCGCGAACCCATTGGTTGCGATCATATGTGTGACAGGATTTGTCGCGTTCTTCTGGCGAGAGGCGGCCGTGAGGCCGCGCGAGGCATTCGCTCTGTTCCTGATGTTCGGCGCGCTTTTGACATATCCGGTGGTGCAGTTTTCGGTTCGGCATGTCTTTCAGCTCGAGTTCGTCTGGGTCCTGGCGGTTCTCTCTTTTTTCAGCGTTCCCTTTGAATGGTCGCGGCTTCGCGGTGTTTTGCCTTGCTTCTTGACCGTTGCCGCGATCGCGTTCGTCGGACTGATCTTGGTCTACGCTGGTATGGCGATGTATCAAGATCGGGTCCTGCAGCATCAATTCGAAGCCTTGCTGGCGAAGCCGAGAGAGCCGATAGCCCTCGTCTCAAAATCGTCCACGAGCGAAACGGCGGTCTTCGGCCTGCCGTTGCCCGACAGACATCGCGCGCTTGTCGAGAGTGCCCCGGACAGCATGACCCCCAAACTTGCCGAACAAGGCCTGCAATGGGATGTGCGGGCTGCCGGAGACCGTATCCTTCTGACCTTCGGCGGAGGGAACTGCCGGCCGGGCAGGGTGACGGTTTCACTTCAATACGCGAGGCGCGAGGGCATATGGCAACCTCTCGATCAGAACATCCCGGTGGACCTTCCGCAGGACCGGGTCTCGTTCAGCACGGTACTGTTGCCGGCGTTCTATCGGCCGACCCAATATCTGTCCGAGATCCAACTTCCCGCCGAATATTCGGCGTGTCTTGTCAAGGCTGAGAGAGTGATCGGGCCAATGAAGCTTCCGATGATGCTCGAGGCTGCACTTGCCCCGGGATGGCAGAACCGACCCTTGCATCGTGCCTTTGGGGGATTCTCTACATTGGAGACCAATTGAGAGGTCGACGGGCGACAGTGATGCCGAAGGCTCATGTGCCGATTTGGCCAAATTCGGCTCGGATTCGCTCAAACCAGGCGTTTCACGGCCCTAATTTGTGTTTAATCCCCGTATCTGCCTGATATGAAGGCAATCGGCGGTTGCGGAAGAGCGGGGGGTTCTGTAGCAGTTTCCGGAAGGCCGGGGTGCGTCGGACTGCGAGCTGCTCGCAGCACCGCCAACTTTGATAGATCGCTTAGGGACGTCGATGTTCGAAGACAAATGCTTGCTCATCACGGGTGGCACCGGGTCTTTTGGTAACGCAGTGTTGCGTCGCTTTCTCTCGTCGGCAATTCGCGAAATTCGCATTTTCAGCCGTGATGAGAAGAAACAGGACGATCAGCGCAAATTCTACAATTCCGACAAGCTCAAGTTCTATCTTGGCGATGTCCGTGACTATTCGAGTCTTCTTGGCCCGATGCGCGGCGCTGATTTCGTGTTCCATGCCGCCGCGCTGAAGCAGGTTCCGTCCTGCGAGTTCCATCCCATGGAGGCAGTCAAGACCAACGTCGTGGGAACGGAGAATGTGCTCGAAGCGGCGATTGCGTCCAATGTCAGGCGTATCGTCTGCCTCTCGACCGACAAGGCCGTGTACCCGATCAACGCGATGGGAATATCCAAGGCGCTGATGGAAAAGGTCATGGTCGCCAAGTCGCGCAACCTCGATGCGCGATCGACGGTGATTTGCGGCACGCGCTACGGCAACGTGATGGCCTCGCGCGGCTCGGTCATTCCGTTGTTCGTTGATCAGATCCTCGCCGGCAAGCCCATCACCATCACCGATCCGAACATGACGCGCTTCATGATGTCGCTCGGCGACGCAGTGGATCTCGTGCTCTATGCGTTCGAACACGGCGACAACGGCGACATCTTTGTCCAGAAGGCTCCGGCCGCGACGATCGAAGTGCTTGCCAAGGCGATGGTGAAGGTTCTCGATCGGCCCAATCACCCAATCCAGATCATCGGGACCCGTCACGGGGAGAAGCTGTACGAAACGCTGCTCAGCCGGGAGGAGCGCGCCAGTGCGCAGGATCTCGATCTCTACTACCGTGTTCCGCCTGATTTGCGCGATCTGAACTACACCAAGTTTTTCGAAGAGGGCGAAACGCAGATCTCGCGCAGCGAGGATTACAATTCGCACAATACCGAGCGCCTTGATGTCGCCGGCATGATCAAGTTGCTCAACAGCCTTGATTACATCCGCACGGTCGTTGCAGGCCGCACACCCGTCAACGAAGGATGACGAAGCGGCGCAAATCCGACGCGGCTGGGCACGCGCGCCTTTGCTGCTCGTAACCGGCGGATGGTCACCGGGTTGAGACGGATGAGATGTAGGATGTCGGGTTCATGACTGCCGGCAAGCTGAAAGTACTTACTGTAATCGGCACCAGACCGGAAATCATTCGGCTGTCGCGCGTCATCGCCAAGCTCGATCAATTTTGCGATCACACGCTGGTCCATACTGGACAGAACTACGACTACGAGCTGAATCAGATCTTCTTCGATGATCTCGGCATCCGCAAGCCGGACGTTTTTCTCGGAGCCGCAGGTGCGACGGCGGCCGAGACGATCGGCAACGTCATCATCGCAACGGACCGGGTCCTGGCGGAGCGGGGCCCCGAAGCGCTACTTATCCTCGGCGACACGAACAGCAGCCTTGCGGTGATCGCCGCCAAGCGTCGCAGGATTCCGATCTTTCACATGGAAGCGGGCAACCGCAGCTTCGACGACCGCGTGCCGGAGGAGATCAATCGACGGATCGTCGATCACACCGCGGATATCAACCTCACTTATTCGACCATCGCCCGCGACTATCTGCTCCGCGAGGGATTGGCGCCCGACCGCGTCATCAAGACCGGCAGCCCGATGTTCGAGGTGCTGGAGCACTACCGTCCACAGATCGATGCTTCCGGTGTACAGGCGCGGCTCGGGCTGGAGACCGGCCGGTATTTCGTGGTTAGCGCGCACCGGGAAGAGAACGTCGATTCCGAGACGAACTTCGCAAAGCTCCGGGAGATGCTCAATGCGGTTGCCGCGCAGTTCAACCTGCCGGTCATCGTCTCAACCCATCCGCGCACCCAGAAGCGGATCGACGCGAGGGGCATGTCGTTCCGGCCGGAAGTCCAGCTGCTGAAGCCGCTTGGATTCAGCGACTACGTCAATCTGCAGATCGGAGCCCGCGCCGTACTTTCAGACAGCGGCACCATCACCGAGGAAGCGTCGATTCTCGATCTCCCGGCGCTGAACATTCGAGAGGCACACGAGCGTCCCGAAGGCATGGAGGAGGGGACCGCGATGATGGTCGGCCTCGACGTGGATCGTGTCATGCAAGGAATTGCGATCCTCGATGCGCGGGAGCGCGGCGCCGATCGCGCCCTGCAGATCGTATCCGACTATGCGACGCCGAACGTGTCCGACAAGGTCGTTCGCATCATTCACAGCTACACCGACTACGTCCACAGGGTTGTCTGGAGAACGAATCGTTAGAAGACATCGCGCCGGACGCCGCCCGTCGTCCGCACCGTAAGATAGCCTGGATTGGTGCTCCTTGAAGTTGCTTGTCGTCAGCCAGTACTTTTGGCCGGAAAATTTCAAGATCAACGATCTCGTGGAAGATCTCGTGGCGCGAGGTCACGAGGTCACGATCCTGACCGGGACGCCGAGCTACCCCAATCGCAGCGGATTTGCCGATTTCTACGCTGCGCCCGAGCGGTACGAGCGGCACAAGGGTGCGCGGATCTTGCGCGTCCCTCTGCTGGCACGATCCGCCGGACCCGGGCTATTGCTGAACTATCTAAGCTTCGTCGTGACCGCGACCGTTCTCGGCCCGATCAAGCTCCGATCGACGCCATTCGATTGCATCTTTGTGTTCGAGCCGTCTCCGGTCACGGTCGGCATTCCGGCGATCCTGTTACGTCGGCTGCGCCGGGTGCCGATGGCTTTCTGGGTGCAGGACCTGTGGCCTGAAACGCTCTCTGCCGTCGGCGCAGTGACATCGCCCCGGTTGCTGGCGCTGATTGGTCGTTTGGTCCGGTTCATATACAATCGTTGCGATCTGATCCTGGCGCAGTCGCGCAGCTTTGTTCCGCGGATCGCCGGCAATTGCGATCATCCGGAGCGCATCGTCTACTTTCCCAACTGGGCTGAACTGATCTATGGGGCGCGCGATCAGGCTGCGGCGCCCGAGGTTCCGCCTGCGCATGGCAAATTCACGGTGATGTTCGCCGGCAACATCGGCGACGCGCAAGACTTTCCCGCAATTCTCGACGCCGCCGAGCATTTGGGCGGCCGCCCGGAATTCCGCTGGGTCCTCGTTGGCGACGGCCGCATGTCGGATTGGGTCGCTTCCGAGATCGGTCGTCGCGGTCTTGGTGATGCGGTTTTGATGCTTGGACGGTTTGCAGTCGAGCGAATGCCGTCATTTTTCAGCCACGCTGATGCATTGCTCGTCTCGTTGAAGCCGGACTCCGTGTTGTCCTCGACGATCCCCGCCAAGCTGCAGACTTACCTCGCCGCAGGTGTTCCAGTTCTCGCCATGATGAACGGCGAGGGAGCGGCACTGGTCCAGCAGGCGGGAGCCGGTCTCGTCTGCGCTGCCAGTGATGCGAAAGGACTCGCCGATGCGGTCGTGCAGCTTGCGGGATTGACGCCGGATGAGAGGCGCGCGATGGGCGAGCGCGGACGCGATCTTGCAACCGCCGAATTCGATCGCAAGAATCAGATCGACAAGCTCGTCAGCTGGTTGTCCGAATTGCGCAATTCGGGTGGCGGGAAGCGGGAGGCGCGTTGACGTGAGCGGCTGCGGCCGTCGGAGCTCATCTTCGATGAGGACGTCGCGGGCCGGACCAGCGATACTTACCGGCACTGCGGCCCTTGCGATCTCACTTCGGCACAACGATGGTATACCGCCTGCCGTTTGTGTTCGGGTCGGTGATATCGCTTGCAGAGAAAATGATTCCCATTCCTCGCCAATGCGAAAATCGTCCCTTGCGGATCTTTTCGATGTCCTCGTGCGAGCTGTGCGCAGGCCCGATCGGCTTATCGTTTTCGTAGATCAAGATCGGAGACCTGGCCTTGATGTCGGCGGAGTCAGCGAGCGCGTCAAGCGACGCGATGTATGCCGTTGATGCCTATACGCATGCCCATCGCCGTCAACCTTTGTGAATGGCGGGAGCATGAAGGTCCGAATAAACAGCTGTTCCGGCGGCGGCGAGTACGAATATTTCAGGTAGATGGCGACCGGAAAATACAGTGCCAGCAGCCCCAGCCCTAGCACTATCGTCCTCGAGAGCGTCCACGATTGCATGGGCGCACGACTACCAGAAACAGTTCGGCCGGGCAATTGGCCGGTCGCTTGCGGTGCGAGCCTCAAGGCGGACGACAGGATTGCCGCCGCCTTCGTTGACACTCTGAATCCCGTCGTCATTCCGGCAACGACTTTCGCAAGCTTTTCGGCGTGTGAGACAACAGCCGACCGACGCGCAAGGGATTTATCAACCTTGCATTCGCGGCGAGTCCGAAAAAGTTGCGGACGAGAAGGACATTGGCCAGCGCTTGCACGGTCGAACTTGCGGCATATACGGTCGCAACGCCCAAAATCCCGAAAGTGAACATGGCCCAGGCGGCCAGGGGCACCGTGACGCTCGCGATGATCAACGTGATGACCATTGCGGCTTTCTGCCTGCCCAGGAGAATAAGCGCGTAACCGGCAACGCCGCCCGCCGAAAACATGACTTGGCCGAGACCCAGGATGAGCGCGGCACCGAAGGCCGGCGCATACGCCTCTCCCCAGATCGCCAATATCAGACTTCGCCCGACGCCAGCGAACAGGACAAATCCAACGAGTGCTGCAAAGGTCGCTCCAGTCGCCGAGAGGGTTAGCAGCCACTGCAAGTACAAGCGACGATGCTGTGCCCAGTTGGTGACGATATGGGGCAGGATCGTGAGCGATACGATCGTGAGCGGGACCGCGAACAGGCCCCCTATTCTCAGAGCCAATCCGTAGCAGGCGACGTCTGCAGGGTGGCCGCCTAGTCCCACGACCCAAATGTCGAGCTGGGACGCAGCAACGAAACTTATGGTCGTTACGAGATTTGGCCAGCTTTCTGCGAGGATGTCTGACCGGGGCGCCGGCGGTACCCGTTGCCACGGACGCATCATTCGCCCCAATTGCACCAGTCCGAGCGCGATCCCGGCTATAGCCGCGAGCACGCTGGCGGTCAGAAGGTGCGAGATGGACATGGGGATTCTGAAAGTGAGCGCAAACACGAGATAGGCGCTGACGATCAGCCCCTGAAAGGCGGGCAGGAACGAAGCGGCCACCATGCCGTAGAGTGCGCGATGGAGTTCTGCCAGCACGCCAAGCAGAGCGCCGGCCGCAATCATGGGAATGATGAGCGGAACGAGACTCCAGATCTGTGGGCTCAATGCGTTGGCAGCCGGGCCGAAAGCGAACGCACAAATTCCGACCAGGCATCCGACAGCCAGGCCGGAGATAACGGACATCTTGATCGTTTCGATGGCGACAATCCGGGCTCGTCCCGTGTCTCCAACCGCCATCGCGTGTGAGACGATTCCGGGGATCGTCACGGGCAGTCCCAATTGAGCGAGGACAACGCTGACGTTGACAATGGCCTGGACGAAAAAGAACAGGCCGACGTCGTGCAAACTCAGGCTGAGCGGAAGCAGCAGGCCAATTCCGACGCCGGTCGCGAGTTGGAAGACTTTGCCTGCCATGGCCATGCCGCCGGATCGGCCCGCATTTCCGCCACCCGAAGGTCCGTCCGTCGGGCGTGTGCGTAAGAAGGTCACGGCTGCATCTCTATGATCCGTTGTCCATGCTGTCGACATCTTGCCCTGACGTCGCACGGAGGCTGGCTAAAACCGATCCTTGGAAGGCTGATCGAAAACGGTGGTCGCTGAGGGTGACGTTCTGATGAGATTCAGTTGGAAAAAACCGGCAACGAAAATCAGGAACAGAACCAGGAAGCCGAAAAACGTGTCGGCCGACTGCAGCAGTTGATTGTTGGCCGGAAAATAAAACACCATCGTGTTCAGCAGATAGAACAAGGCCAGGGCAACGACGGATCCCGTCATCAAAAGATTGCGCCACACCAGGCCATAAAGGACACCAATCATCAGAACGACGATCAACGAACCGGACACGCCGAAATCCGAGATGAACCACGCGAACGCGGAGTGCCAAGTTGACCAGAGGCTCCAATCGTACTTCTTTTCGATGACCGGAAGAAGCGTATGGAAGTACCAGCTGTCGCCGAGGAGAACCTTGGCCTTCCTCAAGACGAGCAGGGAATTGGTGAGTCCCCACCCGAGTCCATAGTCGGTTTCTGCCAGCGCGAGAGAAAGTCCATAGTAGCCGACGCCGAGATATCGCGTGACCGTCTCGTAGCCCGGGTACAGCGCCGGCGGCAGCATTGCATAGATCGCTCCGGATCTCTGCGCGTCAAGATTCAATGGCGTGAAGTGGCCTACGTTGGATGCTGGATCGCGGAATGAAATGAAGAAAACGAAGATCCACAGGAACAATGCGATGCCAACGACCGCGGAGGAGATCAAGATCCAGATCGTGCGGCGCGAGGTCAGTCCCGAAAAGGCGTAACATAGCCCAAAGGTCAGTGGCAGCAGCACCGACAATTGGAAGAGACCGCGATTAACGCCGATGTGCGTGTAGATCAGGAGATAAGTGACACAGGCGAAGATATACGCAATCCGGTAGGGCCACCCCAGCTGACGACAATGCTGAATTGCTCCGGTCAGCGCCAGAAAGAAGAACGGGCTGAGCAGGGCGAACGCGTATTCGAAGTAGGTCCACCATCCTCGTGTGAAATTCCTCGCAACGAAGATATCGTAGTTGTAGTTCGCGAGCGACAGTTGAAGCGAGACCGGTGGTAGGAGCGAGTCGGTTCGCGCCTCCGACAACATCAGCACACTGAGAACCATGAGCAGAATCGCAACCTTGATCGTTGCAGCTTCTCGATGACTTGCGATGGGCGACCGCCACGGGATGGATGCGAAGGCGCCGCCGATTGCCCCGGTGAAGAACAGGGCGATGGCCGCTGTGAGATAGAGGTAAAGGTATCCCGGCTGTTGCACTGGCCAGGGCCACGGGCCGAAACGAAAGGCCAGCACGGTCAAGGCAAGATAGATCGTCATGGCCGCTGGCGCTCCGGTCAGCCGAAGGGCGCTGAGACGCTCGGGAGTCTTAAAAGCCATGTGCGCAGAGCCCTGTGACGATGAGGATCATGACGGGATTAAGTGCCGCGTCGAAAGCGTCCAACCAGGCGCGCGATCGGTTGCTTCAGCTCGGGGGGGATCACCGCTCGGACCAGTCTCGACATCGCTTTCAGATTGAGGCTTGCAGGGTCGTATCTGTGGGCGGTCATGATTGACCGGGCAAACCGGATCAGATGACCATTGCGCAGATGTCCGCGAGCGGCAACGAGGTTGGCGTTGGCGACCGCGAGGTTCTTGCTGGCCCGCAGCGAGCTGGGACAGAACGGGCCATCGAAGAACTTGTCCGCAACATAGATGAACTCGTCGACCAGCTTGTCCGACACGATTCCGCTGATTGAAAGAGATCCGGAATGGACCCTGTAGAGCGCCAGCACTTCCGGATTGAAATCGATGCGGCCGAGACATCCCACCCGCATCCAGAATTCGCGATCTGGTCCGAGCTTGCAGTGAGGGTCCCAACCGCCGACCGCCTCATAGACGCTCCGACGAAAGACGGCGCCGGGGCCAATGTAGCATTCTTGTTCGATCACGAGCTCCGCCAGGGAAAACGGCCGGCCTCCGCGCTCCCTGACGACCCTGCCGTTCTGATCGATCAGATTGGTGTTTGGGAAGGTTGCGACCGCCTCAGGTTCTGCTTCGAGATGCTTGACCAGGGTTGCGACCGCGTCCGGCAGCAGGATGTCGTCGTCGCTCAGGTAACCGAGATAAGTACCGGTTGCTGCGCCCCAGCCTGCCGTCAAGGCTGCGACTTGTCCGGCGTTCAATTGCCGCAAGACTTTGACCGTCGGAGGAAGCGTGTCGAGATACTCACCGGTCGCGTCGGTTGAGCCATCGTCGACGATGATGAATTCTATATTGGGATAGCTTTGATTGAGTACCGAGTTCACCGTCTCCGGCAGATATTTGGAGCGGTTGTAGGTGGGCGTCACCAAGCTTATCAGTGGCAGTTCCGTCAACATAGGTCTCCAAGTTATCCCTGCCACACCCGAGAGTTGCCGGTGCCGTGATTACTACAGGCTGGCCATCTGGCGCAATTCCCAGTAAATCATCGAATTCTGCCGTCTGACTTTCAGCCTCGGGTGAGCCGTTTGGCCGGCGCTGCCGTCGTGGTTGCGGTCATTGGCCGGTGATGATCTACGTTGTGCGATTGACACATTCGGCCGGATTCGCGATTGCGTTCCCTTGGAAGGGATATTCCGAACCTGGCGTTGCCAGATGTCGATATTGCCGCGACGGTATCAGATCATCATGAAAGTGTTGGCATTTAACAGGCACTATCTGCCGGGCTTCAAGGCAGGCGGTCCGATCAGGTCGCTCGCGAACATGGCGGAAGCGCTCGGCGACGAGATCAGATTTTTCATCGGCACGACCGATCGCGACTTGGGGGACGCCAAACCGTATCCGCAGGCTGATAGAAATGCCTGGATCAAGATCGGCAAGGCCGAGGTTCGATATTTTGCACCCGGAGCCATTTCCATCCGAGCCATCCGCGCCCTGATCGACGAGGTTCGCCCCGACTGTATTTATCTCAACAGTTTTTTCGATCCGATTTTTAGCTTGCGCGTCCTGCTCGCTCGGCGGTTCGGTCTTATTCCGCGCATACCCTTGCTCCTTGCGCCGCGTGGAGAGTTCTCGCCTGGAGCCCTGACACTCAAGAGCCTGAGGAAGTCGGCGTATATCAAGGGCGCTTCAATGTTTGGAGTGACCCGGGACGTCATGTGGCATGCTTCGACGGAAATTGAGGCAGACGATATTTCCCGAACGATGTCAATCGGCTCGTCCTCGATAGCAGTCGGTTCTGATCTGGCGACCGCGCCGCCTGTGAATGCAGCTTCGGCATGGAGTCCACGTGAGAGTGGTCGTCCGTTTCGCCTCTGTTTCTTGTCTCGCTTATCGCCTAAAAAGAATCTGACCGGTGCGCTGCGGGCGGTTGGTCTCGTGAATGCAAGCGTCGTCTTCGATATCTACGGACCCAAGGAAGATGAGTCCTATTGGGCGGAATGCCAGAGGCTAATCGACGAGGTGCCGCCGCATGTCAGCGTCGCCTATCGCGGTGAAGTCGCACACCGGGACATCGCGTCGGTCTTTGCCGGCTATGACCTGTTTTTGTTTCCGACGCTAGGCGAGAACTACGGGCACGTCATTTTTGAGGCATTAAGTGTCGGGCTGCCTGTGCTCACCAGCGATCAGACCCCGTGGAACGATCTGAGCGAAGCCGGGGCGGGATGGGCAATCGCGCCAGACCTCAGCTCCATCGCGGCTTGCATCGATGAGGCGGCGCGTTGGACGTTGGCCGAACAGTCCGCAGCGAGAGCCGCGTGCCTACGATATGCCGAACGTGTCTTGAAGGATTCGCAAAGCATCGAGCAGAACCGTCAGTTGCTGTTTGCCGCCGCGAGGATTGGCGGAGGATAATCGATCTCCATGCCCGGTGGATGACAGGTTGCCCCGGGATGATCGCCCGGCTAAGCGGCGGGAACTTTTCGTCGGGCGATCGTTGTTCCCGGTGGCCCACGTCCCGGTTATTGGGCAACTATCTTGGGACTAGGGCCGGACTGGATGTCAGGTTCATGACGATGGAACATATTTCACCAATTCTGGGCGCGAACCGGGATTCCGGGCTTTGAAACGCCCGGCCGCCCAATGATGCTTCTGCTGATTCGAGGCAGGACTGCCGACGGGCCGGCCAATGGCGGTGGACTGTGACCAATCCAGCCCTCCTTCGTCAAAATGGTTCGGACGCGCGGTTGTATCGGACCTTTACCGTGAGTTGCGTATCCGCTTTAAGACATTCGACGGAAGTTGTGAGCTGGGCGGAACAATAGGATGCCATTTCGAATACTGGTCACCGGCTCTTCGGGCTTCATTGGTGGGGCGGTTTGTTCCGCCTTGTCGTCCGCCGGACATCATGTCAGGGCGGCTTCGCGCCAGCCGGGCAGAGCGGGGAACAATTTGGAATGGGTGAAATTGCCCGATCTCGAAACCCAAGTGGACTGGCACCCGCTGCTCGAGGGTATCGACATCGTCGTGCATTTGGCCGCCATCGCCCACCGCAGCCGCGTCGATAGCGGCAACTATACGCGAGCCAATCGTGTTGCGACAAAGGGCTTGGCAGAGGCCTGTCGGCATCACTCAGTGAAACGCTTGATTTTCATGTCGTCCATTGGTGCCCAGGCGGGCTCGGCGGCAGATAGCGTCGTTACGGAAAATGACAAGGCGTGCCCGGTCACGGCCTACGATCGAGCAAAGCTGGAGGCGGAAGAGGAAATTAAGCGCTCTGGCGTGCCGTATACAATTCTCAGGCCCGTGATCGTCTACGGCCCGGGAGCCAAGGCCAATATCGCCTTGATCGTGCGCATTGCGGCGTTCCCCATTCCGCTACCCTTTGGGGCCTTCCGTAATCGACGGTCTCTTCTATCAATCCGGAATCTGTCAGAAGCAGTCTTGTTCTGTCTCAGTGGATCCACCACGCTAAACCAGACCTTCATCGTTTCCGATCCGGAACCGATCACTATCGCCGAAATCTTTGCCACGCTAAGAGAGGGAATGGGACGTTCGCCTCAACTGATTTCGATACCGCCTGAGGCGCTCAAAGCCATGGTGATTGCGACAGGGCGCCGGTCGCTTTGGGATCGAATCGGGCGGGAGCTCGTTGCAAGCTCGGCTTGCTTGCAGAAGGCTGGATGGTCTCCTCGGGTTGAGACCAAGGCGGGCCTCCGTGCCATAGTCGAGCCGCCGTCGGGATCGTTGGAGTGATTGATCGATGAAGCGGGCGTTTGATTTCGCAGCCTGCGCGCTGTTTCTTTTGGTTGCCTGGCCGATCCTCCTCGTCATCGCGATAGCTATTCGGCTTCAGAGCCCCGGTCCAGCGATTTTCGCGCAGGTTCGCGTCGGAAAGGGCGGGCATCCATTTATCTGTTACAAGTTCCGGACGATGCGTGCCGGAACTGCCAATGTTCCGACCCACCAGGTTGAGGCGTCGTCGGTTACCGCGCTCGGTGAGTATCTTCGGCGTTTCAAGGTCGACGAAATCCCGCAGCTCTACAACGTGCTGGCTGGCGATATGAGCCTTGTCGGACCTCGGCCGTGCTTGCCGTCCCAGGCGGCACTGGTTGAATCCCGCAAGCGATTGGGAGTCCTGACGGTCCTGCCCGGAATTACGGGCCTTGCGCAAAGCCGGGATATCGACATGACGGACCCCAAGCGTCTGGCGGAAGTCGACGCCGAATATATCCGCAGCCAAAGCTTTGCCGGAGATCTGAAGCTGATCTGGTCGACCCTTCGAGGACATGGCGTGGGAGTCGATCGGGTCGTTCGGGACAAGCGCTCGGGCTAGCCACACCGGACAGCCAGCCCCTGCGGTCAAGTGACCATTACGACGGTTTCTTGACGGGCGATCGATCAAACAGGGGGTGAAAGGTCCGGGGCGTCCAACCGAAGTCCTGTGACGCAGGTTTCGAATCGAAAATCATGTCTTTCGTCATGCGCGTACCCATCGCGACGTTCGCACCTGGAAAGAGTGGTTTCGCGAAAACGAAGGCGGCCTTCCAGAGCGAAGCGGGAATCGAAATCGTCCGTTGGGGTACTCCCATTCCTTCAAAAATCCGGCCGATCATTTCACGATAGGTCAGCGTCTCGCCGCCGGGGAGAGAATAGAACTTGTTCGCAGCGGAAGCGGTTGATGCCGCTGCAATGGCTCCGCTGGCCAGGTCTTCGGCATGCACCGGCTGTCGGAGGCCCGAGCCGCCGCCGACCAACGGCATGAAGCCAAATCGTCGGATGAGGCGCGAGAGCGGCGTAATGTTCGTGTCGCGACCGGGGTCGTAGATCAATGTCGGACGCAGGACCGTCCATTCGACATTGTTGCGCTTGCAAGCCAGCACGATCTTGTCTTCAGCCTCGGCCAGCCTTCCCAACAACTCTCGCTCTTCAGCGACCTCGCTGTCTCGCTTGGTCATGACGCTGGTGGAACTGAATACGACGATCCGCTTCAGCGAAGGATTGAAGATATGGGGAAGCGCGTCCGCCAACAGAATCGCATCGGCGGTACAGTAGAGGGTCGTGAATGCCGGGAAGTTCAAGGCTTCAGGCTTTGCCAGGTCACCGCAAAACCAGTCGACGTTCGTAGCGCTCTTTCGTGATCTGGAGAGGGCGAGCGGTCGTTGTCCGCTCTGCAACAGCAGCCGGAGAATGTGGCCGCCGACCAGCCCCGTGGCGCCAATGACTAGGCATCTTTTTTCGTTCGCCGAACTCATTTCGTAAGCACTTGTTGAACGATCCAGATTTCGCACGCCCAAGGACCATAGTCTAGTGACGCGTTTGACGTCGTTGACGCCGGCCGCGCACTTTTCCACCGTGCAACTGCTCGAGCTTCAATTCGTAAAGGGTGCGGCAACGTTGTAGAATTCAGGGCGTTACTCTATCATCCGACCGTAGTGAGATGAGATCGCAACAAGCTAGGTAGGGGTGTGGCAGTGGCTTTGTCGAATATGCTGGATGTCGTCAGGATGAAGCTGTTCCCTCCGAACTATGACGCGTGGATCGCGAAGAGCCACAGATACAAGGAGCGTCTCGTTTCGTCAGGGGCAACCTATGCAGGCCAGTGGCGTCCGTTGGACGATCTCAGTTTTGCCGACTACAGCGGCGACATCATCAACGCGTCCCACCGGCATCTTGCTGCTGCGCCGCTCGGTCATCAGGGCGTCGACTTCCTGATCGAACTTGGCATCACTGGCTATTTGCGACGCGGCGATGCGCTGAAGCTTTATGAGCTGGCGTTCCGAGCTCCCGGAGATATTCTGGAGGCTGGCACCAACAAAGGACTGTCAACCTCGATCCTGGCGCAAGCAGTTCACGATCGGGGCCACGGCGTCATCGAGACAATCGAGCTGGATAGCGAAAACAGTGTTGAAGCCAAGCGGAATCTAGCGGGACGCCCGGGCAGCGAGAGCGTGACATTCACTGTCTCGGATGCGACGCGGCGCATGAACGAACTTGCTTCGCAAGGGAAAAGATACGGCTTCATCTTCATCGATCATTGGCACGGATATCAGGCGACGATTGATGCCGCGGAACTTGCCAAGAAGCTCCTAGTCGACGGCGGATTCGTGATGTTTCATGATTTCCTTGATCCTGGAAACGCGGATCGGCGACACGTGTATGGCGTCTACCAAGCTGTACTCGATCGGATAGTTGACGACGATCGCTTTTCCTTCGCAGGCGTCTCCGGATGTTGCGCGATCTTTCAGTATGCCGAGGTTCAAAGCGCGCGATGAATGTGTAGAAGCCCAGGGATTGCGCGAACGGTCGCGAAGGTTGGCCGCCTCGCAATTCGGGAACGTCTTCAGCGTTCAAGAGGGCCAAACTTCGTCGTTCAGCCGGGCGTGTTGACGCTTGTTCAGAACACCGTCTGAGGACCGTCCTTGGGATTGGTCGCTCCGGTCGGTTGCTCGGCCTGCCCCGCCTTCTCGCGTTCGGCGGCCGGGATCTGGCGCAGGCGTTGGCGCTCCTTGATCCATGCCTCGTATTCCGGCGTTCCCGGTCGCGGCGGGGCGTCCGCAGGCAGGCCGCCGGCCCATTGCGGGACATAGTCGCCCATGCCGGCCGACAGCTTCTCGTTGACGGTGCCGCAGCCGGACAGGCCCGCGGCAAGCCCGAGGAGAAGCAGGAGGGAATGGGAACGCTTGGGCATTGTGCGGGCGCCGGGATCGGTACGGGGTGGTCGGACGCCGGATAACCAGCGGGTCAGGAACGATAGCCTTCAACAAGGTAAAATTGGCTTATTCGAGGTGGGTATAAAAATACCGGATGGGATCCGCGCCTTGTTTGCCAATGTTCAAATTCTGCAAATGAAAGACGAAATCCTCCATCCACCCGCTCGGTCGCATTTCTAGACTGCGGCCATCGGCTCGCGACAATCTGGCTTGTCCGGCGAAAGGGCTTTTTCGTTGACAGGTCCATTTTATTTGTACAATCGTACAAATGGACGCGGCCAAGATCGAGGTGCTTGGATTACCCCGGCGTAACCGCGACATCGCATTCCACGCTTTGTCATCGGGACGCGCGGCTTGCGCCGAATGGTCGCCAAACGTCCGATTGACAATAGAGGCGCGAAAGACGCCATGTGGCGCGCGATATCACTCGCGCGTGAGTTAAGGTGAGGCAAGGACCGGGCACTCGGTCCGCCACACAGAGGTCAGGAATGAAGGGGAGGGACATCTGATGTTCGAACGCAAACAGTTCTCAACGATCGCTGCCGTTGCTGCCATCGCGGGCCTTGCGGCCGTCGCACCCGCCAAGGCGGAAGACACCGTCAAGGTCGGCCTGATCCTGCCGATGACAGGCGGCCAGGCCTCGACCGGCAAGCAGATCGAGAACGCGATCAAGCTCTACATGCAGCAGAAGGGCGACACCGTCGCCGGCAAGAAGATCGAGATCATCCTCAAGGACGACGCCGCGATTCCGGACAAGACCAAGACCGCCGCGCAGGAGCTGATCGTCAACGACAAGGTCAATTTCATCGCCGGCTTCGGCGTGACGCCGGCGGCGCTTGCGGCCGCGCCGCTTGCCACGCAAGCCAAAATTCCGGAAGTCGTGATGGCGGCCGGCACCTCCATCATCACCGAGCGCTCGCCCTATATCGTGCGTACCAGCTTCACGCTGGCGCAGTCCTCCACCATCATCGCCGACTGGGCGGTGAAGAACGGCATCAAAAAGGTGGCGACGCTCACCTCCGACTACGCGCCCGGCAATGACGCGCTGAACTTCTTCAAACAGAATTTCACCGCCGGCGGCGGCGAGGTGGTCGAAGAGGTCAAGACGCCGCTCGCCAATCCGGACTTCGCGCCGTTCCTCCAGCGCATGAAGGACGCAAAACCCGACGCGATCTTCGTGTTCGTGCCGGCGGGCCAGGGCGGCAACTTCATGAAGCAATATGCCGAGCGTGGCCTCGACAAGGCCGGCATCAAGGTGATCGGACCGGGCGACGTCACCGATGACGACCTGCTCAACAACATGGGCGACGCCGTGCTCGGCACGGTGACCGCACATCTCTATTCGGCGGCCCATCCCTCGCAGATGAACAAGGATTTCGTCGCAGCCTACAAGAAGGCCTACGGCACTCGCCCGGGCTTCATGGCGGTGAGTGGCTATGACGGCATCCACCTGATCTACGAAGCGCTGAAGAAGACGGGTGGCGACACCGACGGCACCAAGTTGATCGAGGCCATGAAGGGTCAGAAGTGGGAGAGCCCGCGCGGCCCGATCTCGATCGACCCGGAGACCCGCGACATCGTGCAGAACATCTACATCCGCAAGGTCGAGAAGGTCGACGGCGAGCTCTACAACGTCGAATTCGCGACCTTCGAGGCCGTCAAGGATCTCGGCAAGACCAAGAAGTGATCCGCGAAAGCGCGTCATCCCGGGGCGCGCTTTCGCGCGCTCCGGCCATGACGACTAACTCCAAGCTGAGACGATGACCTCAATCCTCACCAACCTGTTCGATGGCGTCGCCTACGGCATGCTGCTGTTCGTGCTGGCCTGCGGGCTCGCGGTTACGCTTGGCCTGATGAACTTCGTCAACCTCGCCCATGGCGCCTTCGCCATGGCCGGCGGCTATGTCTGCATGGTGCTGGTCAACAGGATGGGGTGGCCGTTCTTCGCCGCGCTGCCGCTCGCCTTCGTCTCCGCAGCAGCGATCGGCATCGTGCTCGAGCGCCTGCTCTATCGCCATCTTTACGCCCGCAGTCATCTCGACCAGGTGCTGTTCACGATCGGACTGACGTTCATGTCGGTCGCGGCTGTCGACTATATCCAGGGCTCGTCGCGCGTCTTCATCAATCTGCCGGCCGCGCTGCAGGGCCAGTTCGACCTGTTCGGCGTCGGCATCGGCCGCTACCGGCTGATGATCATCGTGATCTGCGGCCTGCTCACCATCGGCCTCCAGATGGTGCTGGCCAAGACCCGCTTCGGCAGCCGCCTTCGTGCCGCCGTCGATGATCCCCGTGCCGCGAGCGGCCTCGGCATCAACGTGCCGCAGGTGTTCGCCTTCACCTTTGCTTTTGGATGTGGACTTGCAGGCCTCGGTGGTGCGCTGAGCGCCGAGATCCTCGGCCTCGATCCGTATTTCCCGCTGAAATTCATGATCTACTTCCTGATCGTGGTCACCGTCGGTGGCTCGTCCTCGATCACCGGACCGTTTTTGGCCTCGCTCCTGCTCGGCATCGGCGATGTCGCCGGCAAATACTACGTGCCGAAGATGGGCCCCTTCGTAATTTACACCATGATGATCGTGATCCTGATCTGGCGCCCGAACGGCCTGTTCGGCCGCACGGCCGCGCGTTGAGTTTGCCGATGACCGCTTCTTCCGACGTCGGTTATCATGCCCAGCGGCAGGCGCGCTGGCACTATGGCGAGGCCGCCTTCTGGCTCGTCGTGCTGGCTTGCGGCTTTCTGTTTCCCACGCGCTATTTGATCATGACCGACATTCTGCGGCTGGCGCTGTTTGCAATGTCGCTCGATCTCATCCTCGGCTATGCCGGCATCGTCTCGCTCGGCCACGCCGCGTTCTTCGGCGTCGGCGCCTATGCCGCGGGGCTTTTGGCGCTGCACGGCATCATCAACGAGCCGGTGCTGGCGCTGATTGCCGCGGGCTTGGCCGCGATGGTGCTCGGCTTCGCCACCAGCTTCCTGGTAATCCGCGGCGTCGACCTGACCCGGCTGATGGTGACGCTCGGCATCGCGCTGCTGCTGGAGGCGCTCGCCGAGCGCTTCTCCAACATCACTGGTGGCACCGACGGCCTGCAGGGTATCGAGATGCAGCCGATCCTCGGCGAAATCCCGTTCGACATGTTCGGCAAGGCCGGCTTCTTCTATTCGCTGACGGTGCTGTTCGTGCTGTTCCTTCTCGCCCGCCGCATCGTGCATTCGCCGTTTGGCCTCTCGCTGCGCGCGATCAAGAACAATCCGCTCCGCGCTGCTGCCATTGGTATCCCCGTCAACCGCCGCCTGATCGCGATCTATACGCTCGCGGCGTTCTATGCAGGCATCGCAGGCGCGCTGTTCACCCAGACCACCGCGATCGCCTCGCTCGATGTGTTCGCCTTCGACCGCTCCGCCGATCTGATGCTGGTGCTCGTCATCGGCGGCACCGGCTATCTCTATGGCGGGCTGATCGGCGCGGTGATCTTCCGCATCCTCCAGGAAGTGTTCTCCACCATCACCCCGCAATATTGGCAGTTCTGGATCGGCCTCGTGCTGGTCGTGATCGTGCTGGTTGGCCGTCAGCGCCTGCTTCGTTGGGTGCTGTATGTGCCGAACCTGGTCATCAAGCAGGTCGCCGGACGCAAGGCCGTCGTCGCCGCGCCGGAGAGCGACGCATGACCATCGCGCTCGAAACCCAGAATCTTGAAAAGCAGTTCGGCGGCCTGCGCGTCACCCGCGATCTGTCGCTGAAGATCGAGCAGGGCGCCCGCCATGCGCTGATCGGTCCGAACGGCGCGGGAAAGACCACGGTGATCAACCAGCTCACCGGCGTGCTCAAGCCGAACTCGGGCCGTATCCTGCTCGAAGGCCAGGACATCACCGATCTGCCTGTCCACAAGCGCGTGCTGCGCGGCCTGTCGCGCACCTTCCAGATCAATCAGCTCTATCCTGATCTCACGCCGCTCGAGACCATCGGCCTTGCCGTGTCCGAACGCCTCGGCCATGGCGGCGACTGGTGGCGGCGGATGGGCACGCGCAACGACGTCAATGACGAGATCGCCGATCTCCTGACGCGCTTCCATTTGCTCGACGTCATGAACGAAGAGACGGTGACGCTGCCTTACGGCAAGCAGCGCCTGCTTGAGATCGCGGTCGCGATCGCCGCCAAGCCGCGCGTGCTGCTGCTTGACGAGCCCGCCGCCGGCGTGCCGGAGAGCGAGCGCCACGACATTCTCGCGGTCGTAGGTAGCCTGCCGCGCGACGTCACCGTGCTGCTGATCGAGCACGACATGGATCTCGTGTTCTCCTTCGCAGACCGCATCTCGGTGCTGGTTTCCGGCGCGCTGCTGACCGAAGGCCCGCCCGACCAGGTCGCGCGCGATCCGCAGGTGAAGGCAGTCTATCTCGGCGAGGAGGCGGTCAATGTCTGACCTGCTCGCAATCGATTCACTTCGCGCCGGCTATGGCGAAGCCGTGGTGCTGCCCAACATGTCGCTGCGCCTTGCCGAGGGGCAGGTGCTGGCGCTGCTCGGGCGTAACGGCACCGGCAAGACCACGCTGATCAACTCCATCGTCGGCGTCACCCGCCGTTTCTCCGGCAACGTCACCCTCGGCGGCACCGACGTCACGACCATGCGGCCGGACCAGCGGGCGCGCGCCGGCATTGGCTGGGTGCCGCAGGAGCGCAACATCTTCCGCTCGCTGACGGTGGAGGAGAACATGACCGCGGTGGCGCAGCCCGGTCCCTGGACCGTCGAGAAGGTCTACGAGATGTTTCCGCGGCTGAAGGAGCGGCGGAGCAATTTCGGCAACCAGCTCTCCGGCGGCGAGCAGCAGATGCTGGCGATCGGCCGTGCGCTGACCCTCAACCCAAAGGTCCTGCTGCTGGACGAGCCGACCGAGGGCCTGGCCCCCATCATCGTCGAGGAGCTTCTGAAGGCGATCGGCACCATCACTCGGGCCGGCGGCATCTGCTCGATCATCGTCGAGCAGAATGCCCAAAAGATTCTCGGGCTTGCCGACCGCGTTGTGATATTGGAGCGCGGAACGATCGTCCACGACGCCCCGAGCGCCGCGCTGAAGGCCGACCCGTCGGTCCTGGAGCGCCACCTCGGCGTCGCAGGGGCGGCGGCCCACTAGGTTGTTTGACGCGTTTTCTTAACGCGAACCGGTGCCCACTTCGCTTGAAATCGCTATAGAAAATTCTCGGGAGTTCAAGAATGCAGCGAACCAAAGCCCCCTTCCGCGCCGACGAGGTCGGCAGCCTCCTGCGCCCCGCCAAGATCAAGGAAGCCCGCAGCCGACTGGAGAAGGGCGAGATCTCGGCCGACGATCTGCGCAAGATCGAGGACATGGAGATCGAGAAGGTCGTGCACAAGCAGGCCTCGGTCGGTCTGAAGCTCGCGACCGACGGCGAATTCCGCCGCTCCTGGTGGCATTTCGACTTCCTGGCCAAGCTCACGGGCTGCGAAATGTTTCACCCCGACACGGGCATCCAGTTCGCAGGCGTCGAGACGCGGCATGACGCGGTCCGGGTGATCGACAAGCTCGACTTCCCCGACAACCACCCGATGCTGGATCACTTCCGCTTCCTGAAGAAGTCCGCCGACCAGGCCCACGTCACCGCCAAGATGACGATCCCCTCGCCCGCCGTGCTGCACTTCCGTGGCGGCCGCAAAGCGATTTCCAAGGACGTCTATCCGGATCTCGACGCCTTCTACGAGGATCTCGGCAAGACCTACCGCAAGGCCGTCAAGGCGTTCTACGACGCCGGCTGCCGCTATCTCCAGTTCGACGATACCGTGTGGGCCTATCTCTGCTCGCCGGACGAATTGCAGAAGGCGCGCGAGCGCGGCGACAATCCGGAAGGCCTCCAGCAGATCTACGCGCGCATCATCAACTACGCACTGGCCGGGAAACCTGCCGACATGGTGGTGACCACGCATGTCTGTCGCGGCAATTTCCGCTCGACCTGGATTTCTTCGGGGGGCTACGAGCCGGTGGCCGAGACCATGCTGGCCGGCACCAATTACGACGGCTACTTCCTGGAATACGACTCTGACCGCGCCGGCGGGTTCGAGCCGCTGCGCTTCCTGCCCAAGGGCAACAAGGTCGTCGTGGTCGGCGTCATCACCTCGAAGTTCGGTGAGCTCGAGAAGAAGGACGACATCAAGCGTCGTCTCGAGGAAGCCTCCAAGTTCGCCCCGCTGGAGCAGCTCGCGCTCTCGCCGCAGTGCGGCTTTGCCTCGACGGAGGAGGGCAACATCCTCTCCGAGGAGGAGCAGTGGGCCAAGCTCAGCCTTGCGGTCGAGATCGCAAAGGAAGTGTGGGGGTAGTAGCCCAGCGCGGTCTGCCGTAGGATTGACGAGTAGCTGGCGCCACATTCTCGGTGTCGTCAGCTATCCCGTTCGCATCATGGGCCCCATCATCTCGTGGACATCATAGGTCATGACCGCGAGCAGGGCTGCGAGCGCAAGATACGCGCCGCCATATTCGAGCTTGGTCTGGAGCGGCACGCCGTAATAGGCGACGTTCTCGGGCGCGTTCGGATCGTATCGCCACGCGCTAATCAGTTGCGGGGCCGCCAGGATCGCAACGATGAGCAGCATCGGGCTTGGCCGGTATAGCGTCAGCGCGACGAGGATCGGCACGCCGGCGAACCAGATCCGCGGGCTGAGGACAGCCGTCACCCGGCCGCCGTCGAGCGGCGAGATCGGTAGCAGGTTGAACAGATTGAGGAACAGCCCGGCGTAGGAGATCGCGAGCAAGAGCCCGCTGTCTTCCGATCTCGCCCACAGGTACACCGCGAGCGCCGCGACCGTCCCGACAACCGGGCCTGCAATTGCGATATAGGCTTCCGTCTCCACGTCGACCGGCTTGTCCTTCAATGCAATCCATGCGCCGACGAACGGAATGAAGGCCGGCGCGCCTACGTCGAGGCCGCGCTGGCGTGCCGCGACGTAGTGGCCCATTTCGTGTGCGAACAGCAGCGCAATGAAGCCCGCCGCATAACGCCAGCCCCATATCGACGCATAGACCGCCAGCGATAGCAGCATGCTGCCGCCGCTGGTGGCGAGCTTTCCCCATTTCAGTCCGGAGAACAGCAACAGGAAAAGAGTCTTCATGCGGCGCCGCCGGCGGAATCGTCGCGCGGCTTGCGGCGGAAGAATTTCACCACGCCTGTGCCGAACACGGCCGCACCGACGAAGATGACTTTGGCGAATTTGAGCACGAAGGCGAGCGCCAGGGCGAACAGGCCGAGCTTTTTGGCCGCGACACCGCCGACCAGCGCGAGCAGCCCGTATTCGGCGATCCGATCGGTCGACGCGTTGAAGTCCTCGTAGCGCTTGTCGGATTGATAGGTGAGGTTGGCCAACAACTCATGGGCGGCGGACTTGTCGGTTGCGATCCTGGTCGAGTCCGACAGCAGGTTCAGGCTGAAATAGCCTTCGCGCCCCAAAGCATAGGTGTTGTAATTGACGTCCTTGCGGACATCGTCTGGCGCGCCCTTGTCCTTGCCGAGCACCGACCATACCAGACGATGGGATGCGGCATCATAGTTCGGCGACTCGATCCAGCCGATCACTTCCATCTCGGGGAATCCGCGGGCGGCGCGATCCTTGTTGGATTCGTCGACACCCTCCTTGAGATTCTTCAGGAGGTCGTCGGCGTTCCAGTCCTTGGCGGCGTCATCCTTGATGTAGCCTTCTTTGATATAGGTGATCACGACCAGCCAGCGGTCGTTCTGCCTTGTGCCAAGCACGAGACCGACGAAATTCGGATCGTGAACCGTATTGCCGAGCGCGCGCATCACCCGCATGCCCTCTGCCTTCGGCAGGAAGAAGTCTCCGGCCGGCAGTTTCAGCGTCGCCTGGTCGATCAACGGAAGGTCTGCGGGACCGGCGGTGCCGGCATTTCCGGCAGCTTGCCACGCGGCAGCCAGCTCCGCCTTGCGGGCCGCTTCGCTGGAAGGAGCCCCCTGGGAAAAGCAAGACTGCGTGCCCAAAATGACAAGCAGGATCACGCCGACGGCGGCAACGAATTTCCTCACGCTATCCCCCAGCATCCAACCTACCGATAATCGGCGTTGTTTGCACTGTAAGATAACGATATGCGACAGAATAGAGCAGCCGCAGGTTGCGTTCGACTATCTCGTGAGCTGTTGCAATTTTGGCGCGTCGGCGTGCGGTGCGCCGGCTTCCTCACTTCTCCGCCAGATAGACCTCGCCCAGCAGCGACGAATTCGACCACGGCACCTGCTTGTTCTTCGTGCCCGAAACCACCTCGGCCCGCACCCGCGTCAGCATCTGCTGCACCTCCAGCCCCGGCGTGCCGAGATGGCGGGACAGCGCCGCGGAGAAGGGCGAATTGGCGCCTTCGCCGTCGAGCGCCACCTGGCCCGGTGCGGTCGCGAATGCGATCAGCGTGCCGGCCCCTAACGTCGCGCCGGCCCCGAGGCTCGACGGAGCTGCGAGGCCCGGCGCGCCCTCGATGCCGCGACTGCTGCCGACGCTCGCGACCTGCTGCGCCATCGGATTGTTGCGGCAGGCATCGAAGATCAGGATGTTGGTACGAACCTGGTCGTCGAGGCCGGCCATGATCGTGTCCATGTCGATCATCGCCTCGGTCATGCCAGTGCCCGGCTTGAGCTCGACATCGACGGGAATGAGGTAGTTGCGGCCGTCCACCTGCACGCCGTGACCGGCATAGTAGACGAGTGCGACCTGCGCTCGTGCCGCATCACGCAAAAACTCGCGCGTCATCTTCTGCATCGCCGCGCGGTCGAGGTCGACGCCCTCCGACACGATGAAGCCGATGTCGCGCAAGCTCTTGGCGACGGCGCGCGCGTCGTTGGGCGGATTGGGCAGTGCCTTCACATGGGCATAGGCGCCGTTGCCGATCACGAGCGCCATGCGGCTGCCGGGCGTTGCGGGGGCAGGCGAGGGCGCAGGCGCGGCGTTAGCCTGCTGCTGTGTGGGCGTGGTCTGCTGTTGTCCTGACGGGGCGGGCGCATCGCGCGGGATCGGCGCGGTGGCGTCCGACACCAGCGATAGCCGCACTTTTGCGGTGGCCTGATTGGCCTTGCTGCCGGCGTCCGAGGCCACGATCGCGAGCGTGGCGTTGTAGTCGTCTTTCGCACGCGCGTAGTCGCCCTTGGCCTCATAGGCCAGCGCGCGGTGGGTGTAGGCGGAGATCAGCACACTGTTCGGCGGCGTCATGATGTTGACCGGCGGCTTGTCCTTCGCGAGCCGGATGGCCTCAGAGCCGTCGGCAATGGCCCGGTCGAGATCGTTCTTCGCGCGCCAGATCGCGGTGCGGTTGATCAGCGGCTGCGGCAGTGTCGGATCGAGCCGGATCGCCTGGTTGATGTCGGAGAGCGCGCCGTCGAGGTCGCCGAGCGCTTCCTTTGCGATGCCGCGGTTCTGGAACGAGAACGCCGATTTCGGATCGGCCCTGATCGACATGTCGTAATCGGCGATCGCCTTGGCGTAGTCGCCCTTGCCACGCCAGGCATTGCCGCGGTTGTGGAAGATGATGCCGCTCGGCGGCCCGAGCTTCAGCGCATCGTCGAAATCCGCGATCGCGATGTCGTAGTCGCCCTTGTCGTAATAGGCCGAGCCCCGCATGTTGTAGACCGCCTGGCTCGGCTGGAGCCGGATCGCCTCGGTGGTATCGGCAATGACCCGGGCGTAGTCGCCCTTTTTGTTCCAGCCCACCGCGCGCCAGAAATAAACGGTCGCGAGCTGCTCGCCCTTGAACACCTTGAGCGCGATGATCTTGCTGCAGGCGTCGACCATCTGGTCCGCCGGCGTGGTCTCGGTGGTGCAGAGCGGCCCGAGCTGGCTGCGCGATTGGGCGGATGCCGGTGCGAACCACACGGTTGCCAAGAGAAGGGTGAGCGCAACGAACAGGCGGCGCATGGGGCCTCGGATGCCGGCGACGTGACAGAAAAGGGGACGTGCCCCTTTTGTCTCCCCTGAAGCACCCTCGGTTCAGATACTGCGCTTGCGGATGCTGGCTTACTTCTTCGATTGGCGGGTGCGGACCTCGATGACGCCGCCAGCCATTTGGACTTCGAATCGTGACAGGAAGCTCATGCCGAGGAGACCGTCGACGCCGGCACCGAAGCTCTTGTCGTCCGTGGTCTGAATTGCCACGGGCACGTTGGTTGCCTCCAGCTTGCCGAGCGCAACCCTGTCGGCCCTGGAGAGCTTTGCCTTGCTTTGGCCGTTGGCCGTTACGAGCGTAATCTCACTGGCGCCTGCGTCGGAGATTTTGGCGCGGCTGGCAAACGCGGCCTTTACGGACACGTAGCTCGCGCCGGTATCGAGGACGAACAGTCCGGAGACGCCGTTGATCGCAGCCTTCACCGTGACGACGTCCTTTCCCCCGCGCAGAGGGAAGCTTTCCTTGCGGGATCCGGTCGAGGCGACGCAGTTGCCCTGGCTCTCGTAGTCCGCGATGATTTTCCGCGTCTGGCTGGTATCGCGGGCGGCCGGATCGAGCGCGACCCATAAACTGATTGGCGCTGTTGCCTCGCAGAACTGTTTGAGAGCGGCATAGGCGCCTGCCATGCGCAGGAAGACACGGCTCGAGATCGATTTCTTGTCCGTGCCATAGAGCTCGATGGCATCGGAATAATCGGCCAGCGCGCGGCGGTAGTCTTGCACGCCTTCAAGCGCGACGCCCCGCAAGTAGTGCGCGTCGTGATTGGTCGGTGCGCGCCGGATGAACTCGTCGGCAACCTCGACCGCTCGGGGATAATCCGTGAGCTTCAGATAGATGTTGATCGAGCGATGCAGTGCCGTGATCGGCGCGCCGCAATTCATGACGAATTTGTAGAGCCCGTCAGCGGCCTGTCGCCGGTAGCCGAGCTTGTCCAGCATCAGCGCGAGATCGCCGATGCTTTTCTGGTCGCACGGCTCGCGCTTCAGCTCTTCCAGACGCAGCCAGACAAATGGGTCGCGCGCCGCCACCACGGGCAGGGCGCCGATCTTTTCATAGACCGATGCGAATAATTCGTCGGGGTTCTCGTCCAAGTAACCTGCACGCGCGCCGCCCGATACTGCCGCCAGAAGACAAGCGGCGAGCCAAATCGCCCTGAACATATCCAGCCCCGAACTTCCCCGTTCGCCACCTATACCGAAAAGTGTAGGTGCGGCCAAATGCACGATGGGGTTTATTCGGAGGGGAGTCTGGACCTGGAGCAATTCCAGAGGCTATTCCCTGAGTGGGCAGAAGCTGCTAGGACACAGGTCCCAACTTTTCTGCCCACCGCCGTCCCACTCCATGAAAAACGACGAAATCCTGAGCCAAATCACCGAGTTCTGCCGCAAGGCGGACATGGCGGAATCGACGTTTGGCCGGCGTGCTGTGAACGATGGGAAGCTCGTGCACCGGCTGCGCGAGGGCAAGCGCATCACCATCGACACGCTGGAGCGGATCCAGGCCTATATCGCCGCGTCCACGACAGGCGGCCTGCCGCCGCCGCGGGGGCTCCAGGTGCCTCCGGAAAAGCGCGATCCGCGCGGCAATTTCCGGTTCTTCGAGAACCGGCAGAAGTATCTGCTGTTCGTCCACACCTGCAGCGAGAAGCGGGTGGTTGCGGAGCGCGTCGCGCTGGAACTCGCCAGCATCCATCCACGGCCGCCGGCCCTGCGCATCTTCGACGCCGGTGTCGGCGACGGTACAGTGCTGGCGCGGGTACTGCGTGCCACGCACCAGCGCTACCCGCACATGCCGTTCTATGTGGCCGGCAAGGAGCTCAGCCTCGAGGATCTGCGCCTGACGCTTGAGAAGGTTCCGGACCGCATTTTCGAGCATCCGGCGTCGGTTTTCGTCTTCACCAACATGTTTTACTCGGAGGCGCCCTGGCTGACGCCGGCGTCGCCTGCGGCTGCCGCTGCCACCGTCTGGCACGAGGTCCCGCTGCGAGGCGCCTCATCGGGCGAATTCGAGCAGCAGATCGCCGAACTGCGGCCGTTTCTGGAGCAGAACTGGCGTGCCGCGATCAGCCCGCGGACGGCGATGCCGTTGTATGAGCGGCCGGTCGTGCTGGTGCTCTACCGCGAGGACCACCGGTTCCTGCTGGATTCGACCATTCCGCGGCCGGGCCAGACCGAGGCCAATTTCGACCTCGTCATTGCATCCCAGCCATACCGGGCGCTGTCCTCGGTCAATTTCCGGGCCAAGCGGATCATTGCACCGCTGGCTAAGGCCTTGCGGCCGGGCGGTCGCCTGATCGGTATTCACTCCCATGGTCACGATCCCGGCATGGAAATGATCCAGGCGATCTGGCCCGGAGAAAATCCTTTCTCGGTGAGCCGTCATGAGCTATTGCGCGCCGTTAAGTACGAGCTTGGCTCGTTGGGCCGCGACTTAAATTTTAATGCTTACGCGGATAACCGTTCGATCTTCAGGTATGATATGGAAGCGCTGCCCAACGAGGTGACGGGTACCATCGGAACCTCGACAGCCTTTGCAGCGTGGAATGCGGCGGTGTATGTCGCTCAGATTGAGGACGACCGGTTGACAGATATGACTCAAAACGGCCGCACTCTGGATGCCGCCAGGGATGTACTGCGAAAGTACAACGGGCTCTGGTTTCTCGACGAATCCTACGTCATCTCGCGCCGGCGTGATTGACATAATCCAAGGGTAAACATCGCAAACTCCGCCTGAAGCGGCGGAACAAGGGGTTACTGATGCGCGCGTCCTATCTTTTCACCAGCGAGTCCGTGTCCGAAGGCCATCCGGACAAGGTCTGTGACCGGATTTCCGACGAAATCGTCGATCTGTTCTACCGGGAAGGGCCGAAGGCCGGCATCGACCCCTGGCAGATCCGCGCGGCCTGCGAGACGCTGGCCACCACCAACAAGGTGGTGATCGCCGGTGAGACCCGCGGTCCGGCGTCCGTCACCAACGAGCAGATCGAAAGCGTCGTGCGCGACGCGATCAAGGACATCGGTTACGAGCAGGACGGCTTCCACTGGCAGAAGGCCGACATCGAGATCCTGCTGCATCCGCAGTCGGCCGACATCGCACAGGGCGTCGACGCGCTGCAGCCGGGCGAAGTCAAGGAAGAGGGCGCTGGCGACCAGGGCATCATGTTCGGTTACGCCACCAACGAGACGCCCGACCTGATGCCGGCGCCGATCTTCTACGCCCACAAGATCCTGCGCCTCATCTCCGAAGCCCGTCACTCCGGCAAGGAGAAGGTGCTCGGTCCGGACTCCAAGAGCCAGGTCACCGTGCAGTACGAGAACGGCAAGCCGGTCGGCGTGCGCGAGATCGTGGTGTCGCACCAGCATCTGGTCGAGGACATCTCGTCGAAGCAGATCCGCGACATCGTCGAGCCCTATGTGCGCGAGGCGCTGCCGAAGGACTGGATCACGGCGAAGACCATCTGGCACATCAATCCCACCGGCAAGTTCTACATCGGCGGTCCCGATGGTGACTCCGGCCTGACCGGCCGCAAGATCATCGTCGACACCTACGGCGGTGCGGCCCCGCATGGCGGCGGCGCGTTCTCCGGCAAGGATCCGACCAAGGTCGACCGCTCCGCAGCTTACGCTGCGCGCTACGTCGCCAAGAACATCGTCGCCGCCGGTCTTGCCGACCGCTGCACGCTGCAGCTCGCCTACGCCATCGGCGTGGCGCGTCCGCTGTCGATCTACATCGACACCCACGGCACTGGTAAGGTGTCCGAGGATGAGCTCGAGAAGGCCGCCGCCAAGGCGATGGACCTCACCCCGCGCGGCATCCGCAGCCATCTCGATCTCAACCGCCCGATCTACGCGCGCACCTCGGCCTACGGCCATTTCGGCCGCACGCCGGACAACGAGGGCGGCTTCTCCTGGGAGAAGACCGATCTCGTCGAGGCGCTCAAGCGCGCGGTCTGATTTTTGTGCGTCATTCCGGGTTCGCACGAATCCGGAATCCTTAATCCTCACGTCGCGATTCCGGGGCACCTCTTGGAGGCGTCCCGGAATGCCCGTTCAACCATAGGACACTCGCAATGAACGCGAAGCCCGGCTTCACCGATTACATCGTCAAGGACATCTCGCTCGCCGATTTCGGCCGCAAGGAACTCTCGCTGGCCGAGACCGAGATGCCCGGCCTGATGGCCACCCGCGAAGAGTACGGCCCGAAGCAGCCGCTGAAGGGCGCGCGCATCGCCGGCTCCCTGCATATGACGATCCAGACCGGCGTGCTGATCGAGACGCTCGCAGCGCTCGGTGCCGACGTTCGCTGGGTCTCCTGCAACATCTATTCGACGCAGGACCACGCTGCGGCTGCGATCGCCGCCGCCGGCATTCCGGTGTTCGCAGTCAAGGGTGAGACGCTGACCGAATACTGGGACTACACCGCAAAACTGTTCGACTGGCACGGTGGCGGTCACCCGAACATGATCCTCGACGACGGCGGCGACGCCACCATGTACGTCCATCTCGGTCTGCGCGCCGAGAACGGCGACACTGCGTTCCTGGACAAGCCGGCTTCGGAAGAAGAGGAAGTCTTCTTCGCGCTCTTGAAGAAGCAGCTCAAGGAAAAGCCGAAGGGCTACTTCGCCGAGATCGCCAAGAGCATCAAGGGCGTCTCCGAGGAGACCACCACGGGCGTGCATCGTCTCTATGACATGCAGAAGGCCGGCACGCTGCTGTGGCCCGCCATCAACGTCAACGACAGCGTCACCAAGTCGAAGTTCGACAACCTCTATGGCTGCCGTGAATCGCTGGTCGACGGCATCCGCCGCGGCACCGACGTGATGATGTCGGGCAAGGTCGCGATGGTCGCGGGCTTCGGTGACGTCGGCAAGGGTTCGGCGGCATCGCTGCGTCAGGCCGGCTGCCGCGTGATGGTGTCGGAAGTCGATCCGATCTGCGCGCTGCAGGCGTCGATGGAAGGTTACGAAGTCACCACGATGGAAGACGCCGCGCCCCGCGCCGACATCTTCGTCACTGCGACCGGCAACAAGGACATCATCACCATCGAGCACATGCGCGCGATGAAGGATCGTGCCATCGTCTGCAACATCGGTCACTTCGACAATGAGATCCAGATCGCGTCACTGCGCAATCTGAAGTGGACCAACATCAAGCCGCAGGTCGACGAGATCGAATTCCCCGACAAGCACCGCATCATCATGCTGTCGGAAGGCCGCCTCGTGAACCTCGGCAACGCGATGGGCCATCCGTCCTTTGTGATGTCGGCGTCCTTCACCAACCAGACGCTGGCGCAGATCGAGCTGTTCGCCAACAACAAGGACGGCAAGTACAAGAAGGAAGTCTACGTGCTGCCGAAGACGCTTGACGAGAAGGTCGCGCGCCTGCATCTCGCCAAGATCGGCGTCAAGCTCACCGAGTTGCGCAAGGACCAGGCCGACTATATCGGCGTGAAACAGGAAGGTCCGTACAAGAGCGATCACTACCGCTACTGAGTTAAAAAAGGCCCCGGAGCGATCTGGGGCCTTTTTCATGGCGGTCATGGTTGCGCGTACGGGGGGTGATTGTCGCGGCTTGTTAACCAGGCCATAATGAGGCTTGTTGCATGTTCGGTCCGAACATGCGGCATACCAACTCATGACGTCAGCAGCTCAGCCGGCAAAGCCTCCTGCTCCGCAGCTGCGGGCGCCTGTCACGAAGCTGCTCGATCCGGAACGGCTCCGCCTTGTCGCGTATTGCTGGATTGTCGTTGCGGCGATCGCTTTCGTGGTCGAACTGGTTGCCCGCACCCGCGTGGGTCCGGCGGATGGCATTGGCGATCCGATCTGCGCGGACTTCATCAACTATTGGACGGGCGCCTATCTGGCACTGCATGGCCGTGCAGCCGAGGTCTACGACTTCGTCGCCTTCCATGATTTCGAGACCTCGTTGACCGGGTTTCAGATCGATTTCCATAACTATTCCTACCCACCGGTTCTCCTGCTGCTCACCGCGCCGTTCGCGCTCCTTCCCTACGTGCCTGCGTTCTTCGTATGGCTCGCGTCGACCTGGTACGGCTTTTATCGCGCGCTGAAGCTCGCTGCGGGCGACAAGGCATTGGTGCTCTCGCTGGCGGCGCCGGCCGTGTTCGTCAACGCGCTGACCGGACAAAACGGCACATTGACGGCAGCCCTCCTGGGTGGCGGGCTCCTGCTGGTCGACCGCCGGCCGGCAGTGGCGGGAATTCTGTTTGGCCTGCTGATCTATAAACCACACCTCGCATTGATGCTGCCTGTTGCAATGATCGCGGGCCGGCGCTGGCGGGTGATCGGTGCGGCCGGCGCCACCGCGCTCCTGCTGATCGCGGCCAGCATTGTGATCTTCGGTCCCGCCGTCTGGGTGGAGTACCAGCACAATCTGTCGGTGCTGCGCACAGTGGTCCTCGAGGATGGCGCCGGGGTCTGGCACCGCATGGTTTCGGTGTTCGTGCTGGTTCGGCGTCTGGGAGGCGGGGTCGAATTGTCCTACGCGCTGCAGGCGGTCTGCGCGGTCGTGGCGGCTCTTGTCGTTGGTTGGAGTTGGCTGCGCGACGATCCTGCGCACATTCGCAACGCCCTGGTCCTCGTCGGGACCTGCCTCGCCACGCCCTATCTGCAGGACTACGACCTCGTGTTCGGAGCATTCGTGGTCGTGTGGCTCAAGAACGCTCAGCAGGATTCGCAAATCGGCGCTCAATGGTTCGATGCCGGGGCGGCGATGGTGCTGCTGCTACCCTTGGTGGCCGCCTCGCTGGCCAGCTTCACCGGGCTGGCCCTTGGGCCGTTGTTCTTGATTTTGCCATTTGTGCTGCTCTGCGCCGTCGCGGCGGAGCAGCGTCGAGCGTCCTCCTCCGTCATGGTCGGTTGACTGGCCCCTGCAACGGTCGGACAATCCCTCCCGGCGGAGGAAACCATGCAACAAGAACATTTCGACGTGCTGATCGTCGGTGCCGGGCTGTCCGGAATCGGCGCGGGCTATCACTTGCAGAGCAAGTGCGCGGGCAAGAGCTACGTCATCCTGGAGGGGCGCGATTGCATCGGCGGGACCTGGGACCTGTTTCGCTATCCCGGCATTCGCTCCGACAGCGACATGTTCACACTCGGCTATTCCTTCAAGCCGTGGACCGATCCGAAGGCGATCGCGGACGGACCGCAGATCCTCAACTATGTGCGCGAGACCGCGGCCGAGAACGGCATCGAGAAGCACATCTGCTTCCGTCATCGCGTCAAGCGCGCGGCGTGGTCGACGCCGGACGCGCGCTGGACTGTCGAGGTCGAGCGTATCACGGGCGAGGGCGCGACCGAGCTCGTGCGCTTCACCTGCAACTTCCTGTTCATGTGCTCGGGCTATTACAAATACGAGGCGGGCTATACGCCGGAGTTCAATGGCGCGGCTGATTTCGCCGGCCGCATCGTGCATCCGCAGAAATGGACCGAGGACATCGACTACGCGGGCAAGCGCGTCGTCGTGATCGGCTCGGGCGCGACCGCGGTGACGCTGGTGCCGGAACTCGCCAAGAAAGCGGCGCAGGTCACCATGCTGCAGCGGTCGCCGACCTATGTGGTGTCGCGTCCGGCACAGGATCCGGTCGCCAACAAGCTCCGCCGCAATTTGCCGACGCGGCTGGCCTATCACGTCATCCGCTGGCGCAACGTCATGTGGGGAATGTTCTTCTTCCAGCTCAGCCGGCGGAGGCCGGACAAGGTGAAGAACCTGATCCTCGGGGGCGTGCGGATGGCGCTCGGGCCGGACTACGACATCGCCACGCATTTCACGCCGCGCTACAACCCTTGGGACCAGCGGCTCTGCCTCGTGCCCGACGGCGATCTGTTCAAGGCGATCCGCGAAAAGCGCGCCGCCGTGGTCACCAACGAGATCGACAGCTTTACCCGCGATGGCATCCGCCTGAAGGATGGCAGCGAGCTCGCGGCCGACATCATCGTGACGGCGACGGGCCTGGTGCTCCAGGTCGTCGGCGGCCTCGAAGTCAGCGTCGACGGCAACGCCGTCGATTTTGCCAACACGCTGACTTACAAGGGCATGATGTATGCCGACGTTCCGAACATGGCTTCGGCCTTCGGGTACACCAACGCGTCCTGGACGCTGAAATGCGATCTCACCTGCGAATATGTCTGCCGTCTGATCAACTACATGGACCGGCACAATTTCCGGCAGGCGATGCCGCACAATGACGACCCCGAGATCACCGCGCAGCCGTCGCTCGATTTCACCTCTGGCTATGTGCAGCGCTCGGTCGCAAAAATGCCGAAGCAGGGCTCGAAGCAGCCGTGGCGGCTGTACCAGAACTATGCCCTCGACATCGTCTCGTTGCGCTTCGGCCGGATCGACGACGGCGTGATGCGATATTCCTGATCACGCCGCCGCTTCTATGCCTTGCGCGTGGTGAGCGCGAGGCCGAGGTCGATCGCGAGTGCGAGCACCACGGCGCCGCCGCCGAGAGCGAACAGGACGAGATAGTCGCCGCCGGTGTTTGCGTAGATCCAGGAGAAGCCGTAAGCGGCCGCGGCCTGGAACAGCGCAAAGCTCGTGGTGGCGTGGCTCCATGTCGCGCGCTGCTGCTCGCTCGAATGCGGGACAAGCTCATGGATACGTCCGAGCACCAGCGGCACGATGCCCGGCGTGAAGCCGCCGACCACGATGCTCGACACGATCAGTGACGCCGGCGCGGTGCTGACGGTCGGGAGCAGCACGGCGGCCGCCTCGATCAAGAAGGCCGCGCGCAAGGCCGGGCCGAATCCGGATCGATCACCGAGATGGCCGGTGACCAGCGGGCCGACGATCGCGCCGAGGCCGTACAGCACCCAATAGCGCGATCCCGCCGCAATGCCCTGGCCGAGGCCGCGTGCCACGAAATCGACGAGGAAGACCATGTGGGGCACCAGCGCGACCGCGTTGAGGCCGTACTGGATCAGCAACGCACGGGCGGCCGTCGGCGTGTGACGCTGCTTCGCCTGATGCACAGGCGCAGCATCGGCCTTGGCCTCCGCAGGCCAGTTCCACCAGCTCGCGAACGTCAGCACGGCCGAGAGCACGCCGAGGCCATACCAGCTCTGCTGCAAGCCCTGTTGCAGCAACAGCGGCACCAGCGTGCCCGATGCGGCGACGCCGAGACCGACGCCCGCAAAGATCACGCCGCCGACAATGCCGCGCCGGGCGGGCGAGGTGTGCGGCAGAATGACGGAGGCCGCCAGCACCATGATGATGCCGCCGGTCAGGCCGGAGAGGAAACGCCAGGCGAAGAACCACATGAACGACACAGGCGTTGAGCTCGCAAAGAACGAGAGCGTCGCGAGCAGCATCATCGCACGCAGCGCGTTCACCGCGCCGATACGTGCGGCGACGGCTCGCGCCGCGAGCGCGCCGGCGAGATAGCCGGCAAGGTTCGCGGCACCGAGATAGACAACGTCGGATGCGCCGAACCATTTTGCAGCGATCAGGGCAGGGATCAGCGGTGTGTAGGAAAAGCGCGCGAGACCAAGGCCGACGAGCGACGCGGACAAGCCCGCGATCGCAAATCGCCAAGTCTGCTGGGACGTCGACCCCGGCCGCGGATGCGGCCGGGCGTGGTGCTTGGTATCTGCGCTGAGTTCAGTCATGCCATCCTCCTGCACGGGCTCAATGGCCTGCGCTCTGGCCGCCATCGACGTGCAGGATCTCGCCGGTGACGAAACTCGCCTGCTCCAGATAGAGCACGGCATCGACGATGTCGGACATCTCGCCCATGTGACCGACCGGGTGCATCGCGCCGAGCTGGGCGTGCGTCGCGACCGGGTGCATCGGCGACTTGATGATGCCGGGCGCAACCGCATTCACGCGAATGCCGCGCCTGGCGTATTCGATCGCGAGTGATTTGGTCGCGGCGTTCAGTCCGCCCTTGCTCAACGAGGCCAGCACCGAGGGCACGTTGGAGTTGGCCTGATCGACCAGGGTGGTTGTGATCTGGACGACGTGGCCAGACCCCTGCTTCTCCATCTCGGCGATGGCGAGCTGCGTGATGTTGAAGAAGCCGGCCACGTTCGTGCCCATCACCGCCGCATAGTCCTCGGCCGTGTACTGCGTGAACGGCTTTGCCAGGAAGATGCCGGCATTGTTGACCAGCGTGTCGACACGGCCAAAGCGGGCGACGGCCTGCGCAACCACGCGCTCTGCGGTCTTCCGGTCGGCGATGTCGCCGGGAACGGTGAGGACATCATCGTCGCCCGACGGCTTGACGGAACGCGCGGTGGCGACCACGCGATAATTGCGATCGCGAAAGCCCTGGACCAGGGCGGCGCCGATGCCCTGCGATGCACCGGTGATGATGGCAACCTTTTGCTCGATACCCATGACGGGCTCCTGGTGTTGATCCGTGCCAGCACTGGCTGGCCTGGGCTTTGAGGTACGCCGCGGCGTCCCGGCTGCGAATACGCGCTGTCCGGCAGACACTCTTTCGCGGCGCGTATGAATGCCGGACCGGCGCCTTGCCGCAGTTGTCGCGGTTGGGGCAACGGCTTAATTTGCCAGAGGAATCTTGGGGGTGGCGGGAACGCATGGATCGTCTGGACGCGATGAAGGTGTTCGTCCTTGCGGTGGACGAGGGCAGCCTGGCGGCCGCAGGCCGCAAGCTCGGTCGCTCGCCGGCGGCGGTGAGCCGCGCCATCGCCTTCCTGGAGGGGCAGGTCGGCGCCGAGCTGCTGCACCGGACCACGCGGTCGATCAAGCTGAGCGAGGAGGGCGAGCGCTATGTCGCGATCTGCCGGCGCGTGCTGACCGAGCTCGAAGAGGCCGACGCCATTGCAGCCGGCCCGCGCGCGGCGCCACGTGGCTTGCTGACGATCACGGCTCCCGTGGTGTCAGGCGAGATGGTGCTGCGTCCGATCCTGGATGCGTTTCTGGACGTCTATCCGACCGTTTCGGCCAAGCTGCTGCTGTTCGACCGTGCGGTCAATCTGATCGAGGAGGGGTTCGATATCGCGCTGCGCATCGGCCCGCTTGCGGATTCGGCGATGGTGGCGATGCGTCTCGGCGAGGTCCGACGGGTCGTGGTCGCGGCGCCACGCTATCTGAAGCAGCATCCGCGCATCGCGGAGCCCGGCGACCTCGCCAAACACCAGATCGTGGCGATGGCGCATCTGCCGAATTCATGGACGTTTGCGCCGTCGAAGAACTCAACGGTGCCGCGCACGGTCCAGTTCACGCCGCGCCTGATGGTCAACAGCACCTATGCGGCGGTCGCCTCCGCGGTGGCCGGGCGCGGCATCGCGCGGATGTATTCCTATCAAGTTGCCGAGCAGGTCGCGCGCGGCGAACTCGAGGTCTTGCTTGCCAGCGACGAGGATCCGGAGATGCCGGCCAACCTGATCTCTCCGCAGGGCCGGCTCTCGGTGCCGAAGGTGCGTGCCTTCACCGATTTTGCCGTGCCCCGACTGAAGAAGCACTTTGCACAGCTCAAGAAGAGCATTGGCGCTCGCTGAGGTGCCGCGTCGCGGCTGCCAATGCGTTGTTTTGCGTATACGGCCCGCGGGATGAATCAGCGATGGTTCTGGACGGTTAACGCCGGATTAACGGATGAGTCCTAGCCTGTCTCGGCCGGGGTTACTCGCAAGGCCGAGGTTTGCCCAATGGAAGCCCAGAAGATCGCGGTCGACGCTGTCGTCGCGCTGACCGATTGCGACCGCGACGCCGTCATCGCTTTTATTCGCCGGCTCTATCTCGCCGGCGTCACCGACCCTAAGCGCCTGACCTTCAAGGGTCTTCAGGCGCTGTCGCGGGCCTGATCCGGCTCGTTTTGCTCCGTTTCGGCCCGATCTGTCGTCGGGTGTTCTCCCCAGAGTGACCGCAACCCAGCGGTGAATATCTTGCCGCTCGGGCTGGGTCGCGTTAGATCACGTCCCCGGCTGGGTCACTCGGGATTTGGGGAAATGCTAAAGCAGCTTTTTGCACCGCAACTCGTCATTTTGTATGTGCTTGCGGCTTCGACGATTTACGTTCACTTCCGCGGCAAGCAGCGGCTGCGCTTCGCGCGCCAGCTCGGCGATCACTCGACCTATCTCGCACCCTACAATGTGCTGATGTATGCGGGCTCGGCGGTGCCGAACAAGCCCGTCATCTCCGTCGAGCAGTTTCCGGAGCTGAAGCCGCTCAGCGAGAACTGGGAGACCATCCGCGACGAGGCCGTCCGCCTGTTCGATGAAGGTTTTATCCGCGCGGCAGCGAAGAACAACGATTGGGGTTTCTATTCGTTCTTCAAGAGCGGCTGGAAACGCTTTTACCTGAAATGGTACGACGACTTCCTGCCCTCGGCGAACACGCTGTGCCCGAAGACGGTGGAGCTGCTCAAGTCGATCCCGAGCGTGCATGGCGCGATGTTCGCGATGCTGCCGCCGGGCGGCAAGCTCGGCGCTCACCGCGATCCCTTTGCCGGATCGCTGCGCTATCACCTCGGCCTGGTCACGCCGAACTCGAACAAGTGCCGCATCCTGGTCGACGGGGTCGAATGCGTCTGGCGTGACGGCGAGGCCTTCATGTTCGACGAAACTTTCATTCACAGCGCGGAGAATGCGACCGACGTCAACCGCATCATCCTGTTCTGCGACGTCGAGCGTCCGATGAAGTACGGCTTCATGACCGCGATCAACCGCTGGGTCAGCCATCACATCGTCAAGGCGTCGGCAACTCAGAACGTCGACGGCGAGAGCGTCGGCGTGCTCAACAAGGTGTTCGGCAAGCTCTACGAGATCCATCTCGGCAGCCGCAAGGTCAAGGCGTGGAACCGCAACGTCTACTACACGCTGAAATATTCGCTCACGGCGCTGGTCCTGGGCCTCATCGTGTTTTCGGCGTTGAAGTAAGGCGAATGCGTAGGGCGGATTAGCGCAGCGTAATCCGCCCTACGAAAAACCCCGGAGCATGCTCCGGGGTTTTGTTTTGTCTCACACCGGCTTGGCACCGGTGTTGATGATCGACCCCACATGCTGCCCGCGCAGTGCCGCGCTGATCCGGCCCGGCACGAGGCCGTTGACCACTTGCACGCGCGCGATGTGGCGTGCGTTGGCCATCACCTCGAGCAGCGCAGGATCGAACGGCAGCGTGCCCTTCAGCTTCGCAAGCTCGGCGAAGCTGGTCTCCTTCAAGAGCTCGGCCTTCTTGCCATCGGCGCCATTGGGATCGGTGGTGTAGACGCCGTCGACGTCCTCCACGATCGTGAGGCCTGCGGCCCCGAGCGCGTCGGCGAGCAGGAAGGCGCCGGTGTCGGCGCGATGCAGCGGGATGCGCGCAGTCGGGAACTCGTGATGGTGGTAGGGCGGGAAGGCGCTGCCGACGACCGCGCGCGCCGCCTGGAGGTGGATTGCGAGCTGGCTCGCGATGGTGCCGTGCTCGACATACGAGACGCCCTCGGGCGCGAGCAGGCTCGCCAGGATGTGGCCGTTCTGGCCGGCCTCGCTGGCAGCGAGCGGCGCGAGCGAGCCGGCCGGCAGGCCGAGGTCGAGACCGACGCTGTAGAGATGGCGGGCGCGGATGCCGGCGCCGGTCAGGATGAGCAGGCGATGCTCGGGCAGGAGCGCGCGCAGCTCGCCGACGAGCGGCAGGATCGCCTCATGGCCCCGGTCCATGATGCGGCCGCCGATCTTGATGACCTGCAGCCAGGGCAGCAGCTTGATCGGGCGGTTGCCGGCGACGGGGCGAGTGAGGTCGCTGTCCAGAAGGGTCTGGCGTGCGAGCGGCGAGGCGACGTGCTTGATCTGGTTGGTGTCAGCCATGACGGTCCTGCCCCTCAGTTCGCGGTGATGATGGTGCCGACATGCTCGCCCGCGAGCGCGCGGGTGAGATTGCCGGGGACGAGGCCGTTCACAACCTGCACCTGGCGGACGTGGCGCGCCGCGGCGAGGAGATCGAGCACCGGGAATTCCAGGATCGAGTCCTGCAGACCCTTGGCCTTCATCTCCGCCACCGAGATTTTCGGAATGAAGGTCGCGTTCTTCGACGTTTTCGGGTTCGCGGTGTAAAGGCCGTTCTCGTCCTTCACATAGATCATCGCCTTGCAGCCGAACTGCTCGGCGACGAGGAAGCATCCGGCATCGGTGCGGTAGGGCGGGATCACGCCTTCCGCCGCGGGCCGCATCCACAGGCTATAGGGCGGCATGCCCGCGAAGATGACGGCGTTCACTTCGGCGAGAAACAGCGGCACGGATGAGAGCCCGGCGCTGCTGACGGCGGAGATCCCGTGCTTGGCCAGAAGCTGTCCAAGCATCGCGGCGTTCTGGTCGGCCACGGAAGCGCCGAGCTGCGACAGCACGCCGGCCGGCAGGCGAAGGCCTGCGGCGATCGAATAGAGATGCCGCGCGCGGGTGCCGGCGCCGGTTCCGATCAGGAGCTTGTGGTTTTTACGGGCCGCGACGATCTCCTCGACGATCGGATAGACCGCGGCGCGTCCGCGATCGATCATGCTCTGGCCGCCGATCTTGATGACGGTCGCATCCGGCAGGATGCGGAAGTCCGAAGCTTTCTCCGCTGCCGCGACAAGCTGTGGGTCGGTGAGCGAGCGCTGCATCAGCAGCCCCTCGAGCTCCGTGATCGTGTTCGACATCCGAGACGTCCTCTCGTTTTCCGCTGCAGGCTCCGCGGCGGACCCTCCGGTCCTCACCCCGCGAATCTTGCTGCACAGTTCCGTCCATGGCAACAAGGCTGCCGCGATTTAGCGGCCAAACATGGAGCAGGCAATGGCCCCGTTGCCACTTGCGAACACCGAGACCGTGCAATTCTTCCGCGAGTGGCTGGATACCTTCTCAGGCTACGTCCGCGAGGTCGACTACGCCTCGGCGCGCCCACTCTTCCATCCCGATGTGCTGGCCTTCGGGACGCATAACGATGTCATCCCGGGCCTCGATCAGTGGGTCTCGTCCCAATGGAACAACGTCTGGCCGAAGACGACCGATTTTCGGTTCGCGCTCGAGCAGACCTCGGTCCTGGCATCCCCCGACGGCACCATGGCGACGGTGATCGCGCCCTGGACCAGCACGGGCTATCATCCCGATGGCAGCGCATTTCCGCGGCCGGGCCGGGCAACGATGATCTTTTCGAGGGATGGCGATGGCTGGCTGTGCGTGCATTCGCACATGTCGCTCAATCGCGGTGTGCCCCAGGCGAGCCACGCCAATCGGCCGGTGAAGGCCTGGTAGAGTGATCGGAAATCAAAAGGCCCCGGACGATGTCCGGGGCCTTTTGATTGCGAGGCGTTGTGCGGCCTATTCCGGCTGGCCGATCGACACCTTCAGCGTGCCGACGCCGTCGACGCCGCATTCGAGCTTGTCGCCGGGCTGGAGCTGCGACACGCCGGCCGGCGTGCCCGTCATGATGATGTCGCCGGCGGCGAGCTTCACCTGCTGGGACAGCTGCCAGATCGTCTCCGGCACGTTCCAGATCATCTGCTCGAGGTCGCCCGTCTGCGCTTCCTTGCCGTTGACCGTCAGCCAGATCTTGCCCTTGGAGGGGTGGCCGATCTTCGAGGCCGGCTGCACGGCGGAAGCCGGCGCGGAGCCGTCGAACGACTTGCCGATCTCCCACGGACGCTCCTTCTTGCGCGAGGCGATCTGGAGGTCGCGGCGGGTGAGGTCGATGCCAACGGCGTAGCCGTAGACGTGGTCGAGCGCCTTCTCGGCGGGGATGTTGAGGCCGCCGCTCTTCAGCGCGACGATCAGCTCGACCTCATGATGCAGATCCTTGGTCAGCGGCGGATAGGGAATGGTGGCGCCATCGGGCACCAGCATGTCGGCATGCTTGGCGAAGAAGAACGGCGGCGCGCGCTCGTCATTGCCCATCTCGCGGATGTGCTCGAGATAGTTGCGGCCGACGCACCAGATGCGGCGCACCGGATAACGGCCGGCCTCGCCGACGACGGGAAGCGAAGCCTGGGGGGGAAGCGGGATGACGTAGGAGGCGGCGTTCATGAAGCGATCTCGCTGCTCTTGGGGTGGAACGAACTCTATGCGGTGGCGCTGATCGGCGCCAGAGCGCCGGCGTCGTAGTGCTGCAGTCGGAAGAACGAGGCGTAGCGGCCCGAGCGGCGAAGCAGCTCGTCATGCCGGCCCTGCTCGACGATTTCGCCGCCCTCGACCACCAGGATGCTATCTGCATGCATGATGGTGTGCAGGCGGTGCGCGATCACGATGGTGGTGCGGTTCTGGCAGAGATGCTCGATCGCCTCCTGCACCTGCCGCTCGGACTCGGAATCGAGCGCGGCGGTGGCTTCGTCCAGCAGGATGATCGGCGCGTCCTTGAGCAGCGCCCGCGCCACCGCGATGCGCTGGCGCTGGCCGCCCGACACTTGCGTGCCGTGCTCGCCGACCGGCGTGTCGTAGCCGAGTGGGAAGCTCATGATGAAATCATGCGCGCAGGCCGCTTTCGCGGCGTCGATGATCTCGTTCTCGCTCGCGCCCGGTTTGCCGAAGGCGATGTTGTTGCGGATGGTGTCGCGGAACAGATAGACGTCCTGGCCGACATAGGCGGTCTGGGCGCGGAGCGATTTGCGCGACACCGCGCCGATCGACTGGCCGTCGATCACGATGTGGCCTTGCGTCACCTCGTAGAAGCGCAACAGCAGCGCCAGCACGGTCGACTTGCCGCCGCCGGAGGGGCCGACCAGCGCGGTGACCTTGCCGGGTTCGGCGACAAAACTCATGCGGTTGAGCACGGTCTCGTTGGCGCGGTAGGAGAAGCTGACGTCGCGCAGCTCGATCCGTGCATCGGAGAGTTTGAGCGCCGGCTTGTCGTCGTCGGAATGTTCGCTGGCCGGGCTGTCGACGACTTCGAGCAGCATGCGCGCGCCGACGAGCTGGCTGTTGAGGTCGATGTTGAGCCGCGCCAGCCGCTTGGCTGGCTCGGTCGCCATCAGGAACGCGGTCATGAACGAGAAGAACGCGCCGGGCGTGGCGTTGAGCGCGACCACGCTGTAGCCGCCATAGAGCAGGCAGCCGGCGACCGCGAAGCCGCCGAGCATTTCCATCAGCGGGTTGGAGCGGTTGGCGACGCGGGCCATCTTGTTGGCGTTGCGCTCGACGATCGCGATGTTCTCGTCGATGCGGCTCTGCATGGTGTCTTCGAGCGTGAACGCCTTCACCGTGCGGATGCCCTGCAGCGATTCCTGCATCGTCTCCAGGATGTCGGCGGTGCCGGTGAACTGGTTGTAGGCGAGGCCCTTGATGCGCTTGACCAGCTTGCGCAGCACCAGCATCGCCGGTGGCACCGCGATGAGGCCGATCAGCGACATCAGCGGATCCTGCCACACCATCACGCCGATCATGGCGAGCAGCATCAGCAAGTCGCGCCCGATGGCGTTGACCAGCATGTTGAGCACGTCGGTGATCGACTTGGCGCCGGCCGTCAGCCGCGCCAGAAATTCGGACGAATGCCGCTCCGAGAAGAAGCCGACGCTCTCACGCATCAGCTTGGCGAACAGCTGGCGCTGGTTGGTGGCGAGGATGGCGTTGCTGATCTTGGTCAGGATCACCATGTGGCCGTAGGTCGCCACGCCCTTGATGAAGAGCAGGATCACCGTGATGCCCGAGAACATCGCGATGCCCGGGATGTTCTTGTCGACATAGGCCTGGTTGATGACCTGGCCGAGCACGTAGGTCGCGCCTGCGGTGGCGCCGGCGGCCACCGCCATCAGCGCAAAGGCGACGAGGTAGCGCCGCCAGTAGATGATCCCCTGTTCCGCGACCAGGCGGCGGATGAGGACCATCGCCTCATAGGGATCGTCGGTGATTTTCTTTGGAAACTGGGCCATCCGTAGTCCATTGACGGCCAAGGCGAAAAGCCTGCCCGCGCGTCAGGGATCGAATGGCCTCTGTGCCCGCTAAAGCGGGGCTTTTCAAGCCCAATTAAGGGCTTGCGCCTGGAGGGAATCTAGGCCGAGACGGCGTGGCGGAGCTCGCCGTGGCGTTCGCGGAACAGCTTGTCCTCCCAGGCCAGCGCGTGCGCCGCGATGGTCTCGAGGTCGTCGTATTGCGGCTTCCAGTCGAGCAGGCCGCGGATGCGGCTGGTGTCGGCGACCATGGTCATGATGTCGCCGGGCCGGCGCGGGGCGTATTGCACGGCAAAGCTGCGGCCCGACACCCGGCGCACGGCGTCGATGGTTTCGAGCACCGAATAGCCGCGGCCGTAGCCGCAGTTCAGCGTGGTCGAGGCGCCGCCGTTGCGCAGGTAAGCCAGCGCCGAGCGATGCGCCTGCGAAAGATCCGTCACGTGGATGAAGTCGCGAATGCAGCTGCCGTCCTGGGTCGGATAGTCGGTGCCGAACACGTCGATCTTGGCGCGCTGGCCGGTCGCGGCTTCCACCGCGATCTTGAGCAGATGCGTGGCACCAACAGTGGCAAGCCCGATGCGGGCTTGCGGGTCGGCGCCGGCGACGTTGAAATAGCGCAAGGTCACGTACTGCATGCCGTAGGCGGCGGCGACGTCGTGCAGCATGATCTCGGTCATCAGCTTCGACGAGCCGTAGGGCGACAGCGGCCTCGTCGGCGCGTGCTCGGGCACCGGCACCTGGTCCGGATTGCCGTAGACGGCGGCGGTCGAGGAGAAGATGAAGCGGCTGATGCCGCGCTTCACCGCGACGTTGAGCAAATTGCGCGCGGTCATGAAATTGTTGCGGTAGTAGCCGAGCGGATCGCGCATCGACTCCGGTACGACCACGGAGCCTGCGAAATGGATGATGCTCTCGATGTTGTGCTGGGCGATCACGCCCTCGAGCAGATTCTCGTCGCCGGCGTCGCCGATGAACAGCGGCACGCCTTCCGGCAAGTAGGCTGAGAAACCGGTGGAGAGATCGTCGATCACGACGACGTCCTCGCCGGCTTCCGCCAGCGCCAGGACCGTGTGACTTCCGATATAGCCGGCGCCGCCGGTGACTAGCACAGTCATGATCTCACCCGTCTTCGATCAACGCGCCACGTTAACGTTTGCGCGGTGAAGAGGGAGTTTCGGCAGCCCTGAACTGGTCACTATGCTTAATGTTGCGTATAGGACTTTGCGAAACGGAGCATGACGTGGCGAATTCCCCGGGCGATCCGCAGGTGATCGTGCCAAATCTGCACAGGCGCTATTCCGGGGTCACCGCGACCAACCGGATGGTCGCGCCGCGGCTGGCAAAACTCTATCGCGCGGCATGGTTCGGCTCGGACGCGCCGGAGGGGATTTCGCGGCTGAGCGTCGCCGATGTCCTGAAACTATGGCGCCGCAAGTCGCCTTTGATCTGGCATGCGCGCCGCAATAACGAGATGATCGCAGGCGTCGTGCTGCGCGCACTGGGCTGGCCGCTCAGGCTGGTGTTCACCTCGGCGGCGCAGCGGCATCACAGCTGGATCACGCGCTGGCTGATCCGGCAGATGGACGCGATCATCGCGACATCGGACATCTCGGCCTCGTTCCTCAAAGTGCACTCGACGGTGATTCCGCACGGCGTCGACACCGATGTCTACGCGCCGCCCATCGATCGCGCTGCCGCCTTCGCGGAAAGCGGCGTGCCGGGCCGTTACGCCATCGGCTGCTTCGGCCGCGTGCGCGCGCAGAAGGGCACGGATGTATTCGTCGATGCGATGTGCCGATTGCTGCCGCGCTATCCGGATTTCACGGCGGTCATCGTCGGACAGGTCACGGCCGAGCAGACGCCGTTTGCGAACGATCTGAAGAAGCGCATCGAAGCAGCCGGCCTGCAAGCGCGCATCGTCATCACCGGCGAATTGCCGATCGAAGAGGTGCAGCGCTGGTATCAGCGGCTGACGATCTACGCCTTCACCTCGCGCAACGAAGGTTTTGGCCTGACGCTGATCGAGGCGATGGCAGCCGGCAGCGCGCTTGTCGCTGCGCGCGCCGGTGCGGCCGAGCTCGTCGTCGAGGATGGTGTGAGCGGCATGCTGATCCCGACAGGTGATGCGCAAGCGCTGGCGGCAGCGCTCGAGCCGCTGATGCGCGATGTGGCTGTGGCAACCGCGATGGGCGAGCGCGGTCGCGAACGCGTGCTCGACAAGTTCAGCCTCGATGCCGAGGCGGCGCGGATCGGCGAGGTCTATCGTCCGTTGCTCTGAGCAACCGCGGACAAAAGACGCGAAAACAACCCCATGCACAGTAGCCCGTGGCAGCAAAATCAACGGCTTGCCGGGCGGCCGCGTGGCAGATGCGGATTTTACGAATTTTATTTGACGCGTCGGGCAAAACACCTCTAGAGTGCCAACATCGCGAGGTATCGATAAAGACGTCCCGCAGCCCTCTATACCCGCCCAGTCTTCGCCAGCACCCCCGCCACGAACGCGTCGAGGTCGCCGCCCGGAAACAGAAAGCCCGGCAGACCGAGCGCTTGCCCTGCCTCGATGTCCCGGGCCTGATCTCCGATCACAAAACTGCCGTCGAGCTGCACGGGCCAGTGCTGGACGAGATCGCGCAACATGCCGGGCGCGGGCTTGCGCCAGTCATGCTCCCCGATGTAGCCGGCGACCGTTCCTTGCGGATGATACGGACAGAAGCGGATGTCATCGATCCCAGCGCCGTCGCGGGCGAGCTCGTCGCGCATCCAGTCGTGTAGCCGGTTCACGTCAGCTTCGGTGAAGAGGCCGCGCGCGACGCCGGACTGGTTGGTGAAGACGAACACAAAATAGCCGGCCTCATTGAGACGGCGGATGGCGCTCGCGACGTTGGGCATCCAGCGGATGCGGTCTCGCGTGCCGATATAGCCATCCTCATGGTTGATGACGCCGTCGCGATCGAGGAATGCGGCGGGCTTCGCCGCGCGGCCGTCAGACATTTGCAAGTCCCTGCGTCCTCGCAAGCACGTCTCTTGCGATCTCGACCAAATCCTGCGCCGCGATGTCACGCATGCAGCGGTGGTCGTTCATCCGGCAGATCGTGCTCTGGCAAGGCTGGCAGGCGAGCACACTCTTGTTTTGGACCACGGTCGCGGCGAGGCCGTTGAGGGGCGCCCACAGATAGGGGCTGGTCGGGCCGAAGATGCCCATGGTGGGCGTGTCGAGCGCGGCCGCGATATGCATCAGGCCCGAATCGTTCGAGATCGCGACGCCGGCCGCGGCCATGGCGAGGACGCCGTTGCGCAGATCGTTGCCGGTGAGGTCCCGCACCCCCGGGCCACCGGCTGCGACGATTTCCTGGGCGAGGCCCTTTTCCGCGGGGCCGCCGACCACCCAGACCTCGAGCCCGCGCTCGACCAGCAGGCGGGCGGCCTCCGGATAATAGGTCCAGCGTTTTGACGCCCCGACCGAGCCGGGGGCGAGCGCGACGGCGGCTCCGGCGCTGAGGCCATTGGCCTGCCGCCAGCGGGCGATCTCGTCGGCCGGCACCCGCAATTGCGGCACCGGCCATTCCGCCGGCAGGGGGGCGCCGTCGGGCCGGGCCAGCGCGGCGTTCTTGTCGATGAAACGGGGCAGCTTCTTCTCGCCCCAGCGCCAGCGGTTGAGCAGGCCAAACCGGAATTCGCCGACAAAGCCGACCCTTTCAGGGATGCCGGCTAGCGCCGGCGCAATGGCCGCCTTCCAGGTCCGCGGCAGCACCAGGGCGGTGCCGTAGTTCCGCTCGCGCAGGAGCCGCGCCAGGCCGAACTGGCGGCCGACGGCGAGGCGGCTGCGGGGCAGATCCCAGACGAGCCCAGTGCGTACGCCGGGCATGTAAGCGACCAGCGGGGCGCACAGGGACGTGGTTAGGAGATCGACCGGCCGATTCGGCCATCGCTCGTTGAGCACCCGGACAACGGTGTGATTCCGGACGAAATCGCCGATCCACATATAGGGGACGATCAGGATCGGGCTTGTGTCGCTCCGATCCTCACTTCCGCCAAATTGTGAATCTATATTCATTCGTTAATTGTGCCGCGGGCGCTTTGATGTGGCGGTTCGGTTAGCCGCTCCCGGCCGGCAGGTAAAGCCGCAGAAGCGGGATCCCAAAATGCTTACACTTTGGCAGATGATGCGCTAGGGCAGGTATCGGGGCCGCAAAAATCGGGCAGGGTGGTTGGAATGTTGCTGGTGACCGGCGGGGCCGGTTTTATCGGATCGAATGTCGTCGCGGCGCTGAACGGCGCTGGCCGCAGCGACGTCGTGGTCTGCGATCTCCTCGGTCGCGACGGCAAATGGCGCAATCTCGCCAAGCGGCAGCTTGTGGATATCGTTCCCCCGGCCGAGCTGCCTGACTGGCTGAAGGGCCGCAAGTTAGATGCCGTGATCCATCTCGGGGCGATTTCCGAGACCACCGCGACCGACGGCGATCTCGTGATCGAGACCAATTTCCGCTTCTCGATGCGCCTGCTCGACTGGTGCACGGCCAACGCGGTTCCGTTGATCTACGCCTCGTCGGCGGCGACCTATGGCGACGGCGCGGAAGGCTTTGACGACGATGCCTCGCTGCCGGCGCTGAAGAAGCTGCGGCCGATGAATCTCTACGGTTGGAGCAAGCAGCTGTTCGATCTCGCGGTCGCCGGTCGCGCAGCGAACGGCGATCCGCTGCCGCCGCAATGGGCGGGCCTGAAATTCTTCAACGTGTTTGGCCCGAACGAATACCACAAAGGCACGATGATGAGCGTGCTGGCGCGCCGCTTCGACGACGTCAAAGCCGGCCGCGTCGTGCAGCTGTTCAAGTCGCATCGCGACGGCATCGCCGACGGCGACCAGCGCCGTGATTTCATCTATGTCGACGACGTCGTGCGCGTGATCCTGTGGCTGCTGGCGACGCCTGCGGTGTCGGGGCTGTTCAATGTCGGCACCGGCAAGGCGCGCAGCTTCCGGGACCTGATGCTGGCTGCCTATGCCGCGCTCGGCACCAGGCCCAACATCGACTATGTCGACATGCCCGAGCAGATCCGCGGCAGCTATCAATATTTCACCGAGAGCAAGGTCGATCGTCTCCACCGCGCCGGCTATAACGGCGGTTTCACGACGCTCGAGGACGCGGTGAAGGCCTATGTCGCCGATTATCTCGACCGGCCCGATCGCTTCCGTTAAGGCCTATTGACCATGCCGACGCCCCTTCTCGATTTCGATGCCCTCGCTCAAGCCATCTCCGGCCGCACCGTGCTCTGCATCGGCGACATCATGCTGGACGAGTTCGTCTATGGCGAGGTGTCGCGGATTTCGCCGGAAGCGCCGACCCCCGTCATCGTGGCCCAGCGCAGCGAGATCCATATCGGCGGCGCCGGCAACGTCGCGCGCAATATCGCTTCGCTCGGTGCACGCTGCGTCTTCGTCGGTCTCGTCGGGGAGGACGATGCGGGGGCGCGGCTCAAGGCCACGCTGGCGGACCATGCCGGCATCGAGAGCGCGCTGGTGTGCGACCCGTCGCGGCCGACCACGCGAAAAGTCCGCTTTGTTTCCGAGCATTTCTCCACGCATATGCTGCGCGCGGATTGGGAGCAGGCGCAGCCTGCCTCCGATGAAATCGAGACGAAGTTGATCGAGGCGATCGTGCCGCAGATCGCGCGCGCCGATATCGTGCTGCTGTCCGACTACGCCAAGGGCGTGCTGACCGCGCGCGTGATCCGCCATACCATCGATGCCGCGCGAAAGCTCGGCAAGCCCGTGATCGTCGATCCCAAGAGCCTGAACTGGGCGATCTATCGCGGCGCCACGCTGCTCACGCCCAATCGCAAGGAATTCGCGGAAGCCACCCGCAGCCGCGCCGACACGCCGCAGAGCATCGTCGATGCCAGCGAGGACGTGATGCGGCTGGCCGATTGCGAGGCGATCCTGGTCACCCAGGGCGAGCACGGCATGACGCTGGTTCCGCGCAAGGGCGAGGCCGTCCATGTTCCGGCGTTCCCGGTGAAGGTGCGCGACGTCTCCGGCGCCGGCGACACCGTGGCCGCGGCGCTCGCGGTCTCGATCGCGGCCGGGGCGGACTGGGACACGGCGCTGCGCATGGCGAGTGCGGCCGCCGCGGTCGCGGTCGGCAAGCAGGGCACCGCGAGCGTGAGCGCGGCCGAGCTGCGGCGAAGGATTCTGCCGCATGCCACTCTCGCGGCCGAGGAGAAGGTCGTGAGCGCACCGGAGGGGCTGGACGCCCAGCTCGCCGAATGGCGCGGGGAGGGCTTGCGCGTTGGCTTCACCAATGGCTGCTTCGACATCCTGCATCCCGGCCACGTCAAGGTGCTGACCGCGGCGCGCGCCGCCTGCGACCGCCTGATCGTCGGCCTCAACAGCGACGCCTCGGTGCGGCGGCTGAAGGGCGCGGATCGCCCGGTCCAGGACGAGCGGGCACGTGCCGAAGTGCTGGCCGCGCTCGAAGCCGTCGATCTCGTCGTCATCTTCGAGCAGGACACGCCGATCGACCTGATCACGCGCATCACGCCGAGCGTGCTGGTCAAGGGCGGCGACTACACCCGCGAGCAGGTGGTCGGCCACGAGGTCGTCGAGGCCGCCGGCGGAACGGTCGTGTTGATCGACATTCTCAAGGGTTTCAGCACGACCGCGCTGGTTCATCGCGCGCGCGGAGAGACGAAGTGATGGAGCTCGCGCGGGAATCGATGTGGGGGACGACGCTCCGGCGCCTGCGCAGTCCGGCGGCATGGTCCGAGACGGTCGATCTGTTTGCCATCCTGACCGCGGCCTCGCTGCCGTGGTCGACGTCGCTGGCGGCGATCTTCAATGTCGCGATGCTGGCTTGCATGGTGCCGTTTCTCGACGTCAGGGACTTCCTGCAGTCGCTGAAGCGACCGGTCTGTGCGCTGCCGATCGCGCTGTTCGTGCTCGCGCTCGTCGGCACGCTGTGGTCGGAGGCGTCCTGGGGCGCGCGGTTCTACGCCGTGAACCCGACGACGAAGCTGCTGGTGCTCCCGGTCCTGATCTATCATTTCGAACGCTCGTCGCGCGGACACCTTGTGTTCATCGCGTTTCTGGTGTCCTGCGCGCTGCTGTCGGTGATGTCATGGCTCGTGTTTCTCCATCCCACGTTCTCGCTGAAGCCGCCCGAGGAACCCAATTCGCGCGGCATCTTCGTGAAGAACTACATCGACCAGAGCCAGGAATTCACGCTGTGCGCGGTCGCGCTCGCGTTTCCGATCGTGAAGCTGCTGCAGCGGAACAGGGGCTGGCTGGCCGCCCTGCTGGCGGCGATCGCGCTCAGCTTCTTCGTCAACATGGCCTTTGTGGTGATCTCGCGCACCGCACTCGTGACCGTGCCGATCATGCTGGCGGTGTTCGGGCTGCTGCATTTGAAATGGCGCAGCGTCCTCATCATCTTCGTGGCTCTCGCGGCCCTCGCGGCGCTGGCATGGCAGACTTCGTCGAAGCTGCACACGACGATTGAGACATTCTCCGTGCAGTACGAGCTGTACAGGGACAGGGGCATTCCGACATCGATCGGACTTCGGCTCGAGTTCTGGCGCAAATCGCTGGGTTTCTTTGCCGAGGCGCCGGTCGTCGGTCATGGAACCGGCTCGACGCGCGGCTTGTTCGAGCAGGCTGCGACCGGCGGCCCTTACCAGGCCTCACGCGAGGTGATCGGCAATCCCCATAACCAGACGCTGAACGTGGCCGTGCAATGGGGCGTTGTCGGCATTATCATCCTGTATGCGATGTGGGCGGTGCATCTTCTCCTGTTCCGCGGCGACGATCTCGCCAACTGGATCGGGCTTTTGGTCGTTGTGCAAAACGTGTTCACCTCGCTGTTCAATTCCCATCTTTTCGACTTCCACGAAGGGTGGATGTATGTGCTTGGTGTCGGCGTGGCCGGCGGCATGGTGCTCAATTCGCGCCGGAACGGCCGGAGCCCGGGAGAGGCTCGCAGCTGAGCTTCGGGGCGCTGGCAAGTCCCGGGCAGATGGGCTATCAGCGCGGTCAGGTTGTGTGGAAGAACTGGATATAGTCAGCCGGCAGATGACCCGTCTATCGCATCTTACCTTGCGCAATTTCCTGATCGCGCTTCACGACGTGGTGGCCACGGCCGCGGCCCTGTTCGTTGCGTTCTATCTGCGCTTCGAGGGTGGCGCGGGCTTCACAGCCCGCTTGCCGCTGCTGCTGCAGATCCTGCCCTATTTCCTCGCCTTCAGCGTGGTCGTCTTCTACGTCTTCAACCTGACGACCACGAAGTGGCGATTCATCTCGCTGCCCGATGCGCTGAACATCATCCGCGTCGCCACGGTGCTCACCGTCGCGCTTCTCGCGCTCGACTACATCTTCGTCGCACCGAACGTGCACGGCACCTTCTTTCTCGGCAAGATCACCATCGTCCTCTATTGGTTCCTGGAAATCTCCGCGCTGAGCGCATTGCGGCTGGCCTATCGCTATTTCCGCTACACCCGCGTGATGCATCACGTCAGGACCGAAAATGCCGCGCCGACGCTCCTGATTGGGCGCACCGCCGATGCCGAGGTCGTGCTGCGTGGCATCGAGAGCGGCGCCATCAAGCATCTGCGGCCGGTCGGGGTGCTGTCGCCGTCCCGATCCGATCTGGGCCAGCTCATCCGCAACGTGCCGGTCGTGGGCGCGACCGACGACATCGAGGACGTCATCGCCAGTTTCGCCAAGCGCGACAAACCGATCGCCCGGGTGGTGATGACGCCGTCCGCCTTCGAGCCGGATGCGCATCCCGAATCCGTGCTGATGCGGTCGCGGCGGCTTGGCCTGATCGTCAGCCGCCTGCCGTCGCTCGAGCAGGGGGATATGCCGCGGCTCACCTCGGTTGCGGTCGAGGACCTGCTGCTGCGGCCGAGCGAGACGATCGACTATGCGCGTCTCGAGGCCCTGATCAAAGGCAAGAGCGTCATCGTCACCGGCGGTGGCGGCTCGATCGGCTCGGAGATCTGCGAGCGCGTGGGTGCGTTCGGCGCGGCGCGTCTGCTGATCGTCGAGAACTCGGAGCCGGCCCTTTATGCGGTCACCGAGACGCTCGCCGCGCGCGGTTCCGGCGCCGAGATCGAGGGCCGGATCGCCGATATCCGCGACCGAGAGCGCATCACGCGTCTGATGGCGGAGTTCAAGCCTGACATCGTGTTCCATGCCGCGGCGCTCAAGCATGTTCCGATCCTGGAACGGGACTGGAGCGAGGGCGTCAAGACCAATATCTTCGGTTCGATCAACGTGGCCGATGCCGCGCTCGCGGCAGGCGCCGAGGCCATGGTGATGATCTCGACCGACAAGGCGATCGAGCCGGTCTCGATGCTCGGTCTGACCAAGCGATTCGCCGAGATGTATTGCCAGGCGCTCGACCACGACCTCGTGGCGCAGGGCGGCGGCAGCAAGCCGGCGATGCGCTTCATCTCGGTCCGGTTCGGCAACGTGCTGGCGTCGAACGGATCGGTCGTGCCCAAGTTCAAGGCGCAGATCGAGGCCGGCGGTCCTGTTACCGTGACGCACCCCGACATGGTCCGCTATTTCATGACCATCCGCGAAGCCTGCGATCTCGTCATCACGGCGGCCACCCATGCGCTCGGCGCCAGGCGTTTCGACGTTTCGGTCTACGTGTTGAACATGGGCCAGCCGGTGAAGATCGTCGATCTGGCGGAACGGATGATCCGGCTCTCGGGCTTGCAGCCCGGCCACGACATCGAGATCGTGTTCAGCGGCATGAGGCCGGGCGAGCGGCTGAACGAGATCCTGTTCGCCTCCGAGGAGCCGACCGTCGATATCGGGGTCGCAGGCGTCATGGCGGCGAGGCCGAACGAGCCGCCGATGCAGACGCTGCGCAAATGGATCTCCGCGCTCGAGCTCGCCATCGCGCATGACGATCGCGCCACTATCAGGACCATCCTGAAGGATGCCGTTCCGGAGTTCAGCGTCAACGCGAGCGCTGCATCTTGAGGGACGCCGGCGAGCGGAGTTGAAAGATTCGCCGGGCAAAGCGCAGGAAGAACGCGGCATCGACGACCGGCGCGTTCAGATGCTGCCGGCGCGACCGCAGGCACTCCAGATTGGCACGCAAGGTTACGCGCCAGCCGCGGGTGCTGATGCCGCCCATCTGGAAATCGGCGATGACGCGCTGAAGGTAGGCGACCCTGTAGTCGTTCAGCGCCAGCGCACGCAGCATGTAATCGTAGTCGGCGGTCGTGATGTAGCTCAGATCGTAGTCGCCGACCGTCTCGGCGACCTGGCGCCGCATGTAGAACGTCGGATGCGGCGGGACCCAGCCGAGCTGAAACGAGTAGCGACCGTAGTGTCCGCCACGCCAGGCCCGCACGAGGGTCTTGGATTGGTGATCGGTGACCATGTCGAGGTCGCCATAGACGACGTCGGCCTGTTCCAGCGCCGCCGCGATGGCGGCCAGCGCGCTGTCGTTGTGGAACGTGTCGTCGGAATTGAGGAATCCGATCGCGTCGCCCTTGAACAGATGTAGCCCCTTGTTCATGGCGTCGTAGACACCCTTGTCGGGCTCGGAGATCACGCGGATATCGCTGGAGCCGAACGACTCAACGATCTTCAGCGTCGTATCCTTCGAGGCGCCGTCGACCACCAGCATCTCCTTGTCGGGATGTGTCTGGGCGAGGAAGGATTCGATGGTGGCGCCGATCGTCGCCTGGGAGTTGTAGCTGGCAGTGATGACGCTGATCTTCATTCCGGATCCGTGATGCTACGCGCCGGAGATTATAGGAAACAACCCCGAAGGTTGATAGATAACTGCTGCGGTCGCGGTGCGTCCGTGCCGACCTTGTGAACCCTTATTCACGCTCCCCAATCGACGCCGAGCCCTGCGCGGCTTTTTCCGCGCTGAGGATCCAGACCAGGCCGCCGAATGCGCCAACCATGAAGGAGACTGCGCCGAACAGCAGCGAGACGTTGACGCCTTCATTGGCCGCCAGCCCGGCGAAGCCGAAGGCGAGCCCCATGCTTGCCTCGCGCACGCCCCAGCCGGCGATCGAGATCGGCATCAGTGTGATCAGCATCACCGGCGGCACCAGCAGGAAGACCTGCGCGAAGCTGACCGGTGCTGCGATCGACTGCACCACACACCAGGCGATGACGACGGCAAGCACGTGAACCAGCAGCGATAGGATCGCGATGACAGGTCCGCGCGTGCGGTTGAAGATCACGCGGTTGGCGATCACGGCGCAAGCGTGGATATGGTGGGTGGCCCACCAGGTCTTCAGCCACGACCATTTCAGCGCGCCGAAGATCAGGAAGCCGATGCCGCCGGCCAGTGCTGCGAAGTCGACGAGCAGCAGCGCCGAACGGCCGTGCGGATCGGTGATGAGCGTGTAGCTCCAGGGCAGGCTCGCGACGATGAGGATCGCGAGCGCAACGAGGCCGATCGCGCGATCGACGAAGATCGAATAGGTCGCCGCACGCCATCCGGCACCGGCGCGCGCCACCAGCCAGAGCCGGACCGCATCGCCGCCGATCGCGGACGGCAAGGTCTGGTTGAAGAAGGAGCCGATCACGTTGTAGCGCATGGCCCGGCCGATCCCGAGCGGCGCGCCGCATGCGGCACTGACCTCGCGCCAGCGCAATACGCCGACGAAGATCTGAAGGAACGTGACCGCGATTGCCATGCCAATCCAGAATAGGCTGGACACGGTGAAGCGCGAGAACAGTTCGGACAGGTTGACCTTGCGCAGCGCCAGATAGAGCAGCGCCGCCGAAATCACGATCTTGGCTGTCGACAGAAGGATTCGGCGCATTTCACCCGCTTCAACAGGGTTTCGGGGCAACCCGACGCGACGCGCCGAATTCGGCCGCTTTGGTATGGTTTTGGCGCCGATCTTGCAATAGCCGTTATAGGAAGCGGTTATGAACCGTGCGGGCTATTGCGCCCCCTCGATACCGGCTAAGAGGCGTCGCGGGCTGGCTTTGGGGATCGCTTGGGAACAGGATGACGGATCGGGCGATTTTGGTCACGGGTGCCGCCGGTTTCATCGGCTTTCACGTCGCCCGGCAGCTGCTGGCCGAGGGGCGGTCCGTGGTCGGGCTCGACAATCTCAACAGCTATTACGATCCGGCGTTGAAACAGGCGCGTCTTGCGCAACTCGGCAACGAGCGCCGTTTCTCCTTTGTCCAGGCCGATCTCGCCGATCGCGAGACGATGATGGCGCTGTTTGCGCGGCATCGCTTTCCGGAGGTCGTGCATCTCGCCGCCCAGGCCGGCGTGCGCCACTCGATCGAGCATCCGCAGAGTTACGTCGATTCCAATCTGCAGGGCTTTCTCAACCTGATCGAGGGCTGCCGGAATTGCGGTTGTCGTCATCTCGTCTACGCCTCGTCATCGTCCGTTTATGGCGCCAACACTAAACTGCCGTTTTCCGTGCAGGACCGGACCGATCATCCCGTGAGCTTCTACGCTGCGACCAAGAAGGCCAACGAGGTGATGGCGCAGTCCTACAGTCATCTCTACCGGCTGCCGGTCACGGGCTTGCGCTTTTTTACCATCTACGGCCCGTGGGGACGGCCTGATATGGCCATGTTTCTGTTTGTAAACGCCATCATGGCGGACCAGCCGATCCGGCTCTTTAACCATGGCAAAATGCGCCGCGACTTCACCTATATTGACGACGTGACCCGTGTAGTATCCAAGCTGATTGATCTTGTGCCTGCGGACAATCCGGCTGCCGCAAATGCGCCGTCTCGGGTCTACAATGTCGGAAATCACCGCCCCGAAGAGCTGATGCATGTCGTCGGACTTCTCGAGCGGGAGCTGGGTCGGACGGCGGTCAAAGAATTGCTGCCGATGCAGCCGGGAGACGTGGTGGAAACGTTCGCGGATGTCGAGGATTTGATGCGCGACACCGGCTTTGCACCGTCAACGCCGATCGAGCACGGGGTCCACAATTTTGTCACCTGGTATCGCGACCACTACAAGGTTTGAAATGACGATGGACAAACGCATTATCCCCCTGATCATGTGCGGCGGCGCCGGCACGCGGCTGTGGCCGGCTTCGCGCGAGGTGCGCCCAAAGCAGTTCCTGCCGCTGTTCGGCGCGCGCTCGACCTTCCAGGACACGCTCTCGCGCGTCTCGGATGCCTCGCTGTTCGATCGCCCCATCGTCATCACCAACGCGTCCTATCGCTTCATCGTGCTGGAGCAGCTCGCCGAGATCGGCATCGAGGCCGACGTGATCCTCGAGCCGATGCGGCGCGACTCCGGTCCCGCGATCGCCGCAGGTGCTGCGTTCGCGCAGAACCGCACCAGTGAAGCGATCGTGCTCGCGCTCGCTGCCGACCATGTGGTGCAGGACAATGCCGCCTTCGTCGCGGCGTGCCGCGAGGGCCTGGTTGCCGCGTGCACCGGGCGCATCGTCACCTTCGGCGTCAAGCCGGAGCGGCCGGCGACCGAATACGGCTATATCAGCCCGGGTGAGGTGATCTCCGGCGAGGTGCACGCGGTCGCGCGCTTCGTCGAGAAGCCGGATGCCGTGAAGGCCGCCGACTACGTCAATTCGGGCTATCTCTGGAACAGCGGCAACTTCATGTTCCCCGCGGCCCTGCTGCTCGACGAATATCGCAAGGTTGATGCGGCAAGCGTGGAGGCGGTGTCCAGTGCGGTCACGAACGCCGGCCGCGATCTCGGCTTCGTGACGCTGGAGCCGCAGGCGTTCGGCGCCGCGAAGGCGATCTCGATCGACTATGCGGTGATGGAGAAGACTTCGCGCGCAGCCGTGGTGCCGGTGTCTTGCGGGTGGTCCGACGTCGGCTCCTGGCACGCGGTGTGGGAATTGTCGGACAAGGACGCGCAAGGCAATGCCGCGCACGGCACCGCGGTGTTTGAGGACTCCCGCAATTGCAACGTCACCAGCGATTCCGCGCTGGTCGCGCTCGAAGGCGTCGACGACCTTATCGTTGTTGCGACTGCGGATGCAGTCCTCGTCTCGCGCCAGAAGGATGCCAACGGACTCAAGCGGCTGGTCACAAAACTCAAGACAGTCGCGCCGAAGGTGACCGAGGAGCATCTCAAGGTGCATCGCCCCTGGGGCAGCTACCAGTCGGTCGACAATGGCGAGCGCCATCAGGTCAAGCGAATCGTGGTCAAGCCGGGCGGGCGGCTGTCGCTGCAGAAGCATCACCACCGTGCCGAGCACTGGATCGTGGTCCGTGGTGCCGCCCGCGTCACCGTGAACGAGACCGTGAAGACGGTGCACGAGAACGAGTCGATCTACATCCCGATGGGCGCGGTCCACCGGATGGAGAATCCCGGCAAGATCATGCTGGAACTGATCGAGGTCCAGACCGGCTCCTATCTCGGGGAAGACGACATCATCCGGATTGAAGACGACTATCAAAGGTCGTAACCAGCAAACTCCGAATCACGGGATCCGGGCCTGAAAAGTCCGCTTTAGGCGGCTTAAGGCCCGGAGAACGTGTAACTTTTTGAATCAAATCGTGTCCGGGCAGTTTGGCCGGCATTCGCCACAAATGTGGCACCCGTGCTAGAAGCGGCCCGGGGATTTGCGTTGAATCGGGGTTCGATCAGATGAGTTCCAAAGGGTCACAACCGGCACAGGCCGGCCTGCGCGTCGGCGTCATCGGCGCGGGCGTGATGGGCAGCAACCATGCGCGCGTGCTGAGCGGTCTGCCCGGCATCAGCCTGGTCGGCGTGGTCGATCCCTCGCCGGCGCATCGTACGCGCGCGATGGAACTCGCCAATTGCGCGAGCTTCGAGACGCTCGACGAGCTCCTCACTGAGGGCGTCGATGCCGTCACCATCGCGGCGCCGACCCATCTGCATCACGAGGTCTCGCTCGCCTGCATCGCCAAGAACATCCATGTGATGGTCGAGAAGCCGATCGCATCCACGGTCGCGGAAGGCCGCGAGATCGTCGCCGCCGCGCAAAAAGCCGGCGTCACGCTGATGGTCGGCCATGTCGAGCGCTTCAATCCGGCGGTCGCCGCCGTCAAGCAGGCCATCGCGGGCGAGGACATCCTCTCGATCGCGATCACGCGCGTCGGCCCGTTCCCGCCGCGCATGTCCAATGTCGGCGTCGTCATCGATCTCGCCGTGCACGACATCGATCTGATCCGCTGGTTCACCGAATCCGACATCGTCGAAGTGCAGCCGCAGCTGTCGAGCGCGGTCGCCGAGCGCGAGGACATTGCGCTGCTCCAGTTCCGCACCGCCAACGGCGTGCTTGCGCACATCAACACCAACTGGCTGACGCCGTTCAAGGCGCGCAGCGTCACGGTCGCGACCCGCGGCAAATACGTGATGGGCGACCTGCTGACGCGCCAGGTCACCGAATGCTTCGGCTTCAAGCCTGATGGCAGCTACTCGATGCGGCATCTGCCGGTCGGCCATGACGAACCGCTCCGCGCCGAGCTGATCGCCTTCCTCAAGGCCGTGCGCAACGGCGAGACGCCAGCGGTCACCGGCGACGAGGGCGTCGCCAGCCTCGAGATCGCGACGCAGTGCCTCGAGACGCCGTCGCGGCCCGCAGCCAGCTCGCCCGCCCGCAAGGGCCCGCGCCGCGTCGCCGGCTAAAACCCTTTCCATGTCGACCACGCAAGAAGGCGCCAAGAACCGGACCATGAACCAGCATCTGCGTTCCGAACCCATTCCCTTCATCGACGTCGCCTCGCAGCGCGTCCGGCTCGGCGCCTCGCTCGATGCCGCGGTCAAGCGCGTGATGGACCATTGCCAGTTCGTCAACGGACCCGAAGTCGCGGAGCTCGAGAAGCAGCTCGCGGCCTATTGCGGCGCCAAGCACGTCATCGGCTGCGCCAGCGGCACCGATGCGCTTCTGATGGTGCTGATGGCGAAGAATGTCGGTCCCGGCGATGCCGTGCTGTGTCCGTCGTTCACCTTCATCGCGACCGCGTCGCCCGCGGCGCGGATGGGCGCGACGCCGGTCTACGTCGATGTGGACGAAGCGACCTTCAACATGAGCCCGGAGTCGCTCAGGCGCGCCATCGCGGCCGCGCGCAAGGCTGGCCTGAAGCCTGTCGCGGTCATTCCGGTCGATCTGTTCGGGCAGCCTGCCGACCACGATGCCATCGCCGAGATCGCAAAGGCCGAAGGCCTGTTCGTGATCGATGATGCCGCGCAAGGTTTTGGCGCCAGCTACAAGGGTCGCAAGCTCGGCACCTTCGGGCTGGCCACCACGACCAGCTTCTTCCCGGCAAAGCCGCTCGGTTGTTTCGGCGACGGCGGCGCGATCCTCACCGATGACGACGAGCTCGCGGCCACGCTGCGCAGCATCCGGGTGCACGGGCAGGGCGTCGACAAATACGACAACGTCCGCCTCGGCCTGACCGGCCGGATCGACACCATGCAGGCCGCGATCCTGATCGAGAAGCTGAAGATCTTTGACGACGAGATCGCCGCCCGCAACAAGGTCGCCGAGCGCTACGCGCGGGGCCTGTCCAACGTCGTGACCGTGCCGCGTCTGGCGCCGGGCAATACCTCGGTCTGGGCGCAGTACACCATCCGCCTCCCTGAGGGGACCGACCGCGATGGCTTTGCCGCCGCGCTGAAGGCGCAGGGCGTGCCGACCGCGATCTATTATGGCAAGTCGATGCATCAGCAGACCGCCTACAAGCAGTATCCGGTCGCCGACGGCGGCCTGCCTGCTTGCGAGAGCCTTTCGCAGGACGTCATCAGCCTGCCGATGCACGCCTACCTGACCGAAGCCGATCAGGAGCGAATCATCGCGGCCGTGCGCGGCGCGCTGTCGGCCTGACCTGCCCTGATTTTGCAGCGAGCAGTCTCTTCCTCTAGAAGGGACGCATGCTCGGACGCATTTTCACGGTCGGTGGTTATACGCTGCTCTCGCGGCTGACGGGATTTGCCCGCGACATCATGCTCGCGGCGATCCTCGGCGCCGGCCCCGTGGCCGACGCCTTTTTCGTGGCGCTTAGGCTGCCCAATCATTTCCGCGCGATCTTTGCCGAGGGCGCCTTCAACGCCGCCTGGGTGCCGGCCTATGCCCACGTCCATGGCGAGCGCGGGGAGGGGGCGGCGCGGCTGTTTGCGGACCGCATCTTCACGCTGCTGCTGGCCTCGCAGGTGGTGCTGCTGATCGTCGCCTGGCTGTTCATGCCGCAGGCCATGAGCATCCTTGCGCCCGGTTTCAGCGAGGATGCCGAGCAGCGCAAGCTCGCGATCGAGCTGACCCGGATCACCTTTCCCTATCTGCTGCTGATCACGCTGGTGACGCTTTATGGCGGTATGCTCAATGTGATGCAGCGCTTTGCCAGCGCCGCCGCCGCCTCGATCTTCCTCAACGTCGCGATGATGATGACGCTGGCGCTCGCCGCCTGGTTTCCGACAGCCGGCCATGCCGCCGCCTGGGGTGTGCTGATCTCGGGCTTCCTGCAATATTTTCTGCTGGCAGGCGACCTCGCCCGTCATGGCGGCCTGCCGCGCTTCGCGCCGCTCAAGCTCGACGAGGACGTCCGCGGCTTCTTCAGGGCACTGGGACCAGCGACGCTGGGCTCGATGGGCACGCAGGTCGCGCTGTTCGCCGACACCATCATCGCGACCTTCCTGCCCGCGGGCGCGCTCTCGGCGCTCTATTATGCCGACCGACTCAACCAGCTGCCGATCGGTGTCATCGGCATCGCGATCGGCACGGTGCTGCTGCCGGAGATGTCGCGGCGGATCACGGCCAACGACCATGACGGCGCGATGAAGGCGCAACGCCGCGCCTTCGATTTCACGCTGCTGTTCTCGGTGCCGTTCGTCGCGGCCTTCCTCACCGTGCCCGACGAGATCATGCGGGCGTTGTTCGCCCGCGGAGCGTTCTCCAAGGCCGATGCGGTTGCCGCAGGCAGCACGCTCGCGGCCTATGCCATCGGGCTGATCCCCTTCGTGCTGATCCGCAGCGCGGTCGCGACCTTCTATGCGCGCAAGGACACCGCGACGCCGGTTCGCGCCTCGCTGTCGGGCATCGCGGTCAACGTCGCGCTGAAACTCGCCCTGATGGGATCGTTCGCCCAGATCGGCCTGGCGCTCGCAACAGCCGTCGGCGTCTGGACCAATCTGCTGCTGGTGCTGTTCTTCGCCGTGCGACGAGGCTTTCTCGTGCTTGATCGTGCCTGGCTGCTGTCGCTCGGCAAATTCCTGCTGACCGGAATTATCCTGGCGGCCGCTTTCTGGCTGATCGCACGCTTCAGCGCCTCAGGGTTAGGCGCGATGCACTTCCGGGACGAAATGACTCTGGTGCTGCTGGCCGTCGGCGGCGCCATCGTCTATGCGCTCGCGATCCTGGTATTGTTCGGCCGCAACTGGCTGGTCCCGCTGGTGCGTGGTTAGAGCAGATATCAGCCGGCGCTGTTAACAACTGCCCGGCTTCTCCACGTCTCCGCAAGGAGGCGTGCCGCGAGCGCGCCTGCGCGAATCGAAGGGGCTTCGATGAACCGATACGCCAGTGCTGCGATGCCGATCGCCGCGACAAGTGAGGTCACCATCACGAACAGATTGCCCCAAATCTGTGTCGGTACGATCGAGCCACAGTTAACCGCGACCAGGGCACAGACATAAAAGATCGGCCAGTGCACGAGGTAGAGGCTGAACGAGATTCGTCCAAGGAAGCGGAGCGGCGCGGTCGTTGTCCACCGCAGCATGTCGCGCGACGACACCACCGCACCCATCATCAGCGCGGCTGCGGTGGCCGAAACCAGCACAATGCCCACCGTATAGAACTCATCGTAGGAGCCGGCTATCTCCAGTCCGACCAGGCCCGAGATGAACGCGACCGTGGCAAGCTGCCTTCGACCAGCGAGCAGCGCGGCAAACTCCTTGACGAGAAAACAGCCGAAATAGAACCACAGCAGCGTTCGGTAAGGGCTGCTCGTGAGCAGGATCGTGACCGCGGCGAACAATGCCCAGCGCCATCGTGGTTCAATCCTGCCATGCGCAGCGACCACGAACGGCAACATCATGGATCCCAACAATTCGGGAAACAGCGTCCAGGTCGGACCGTTCACCCGATTGGAGCCAAGCAGCAGATTGTCCCACAGATCGTGCCAGGTCGGTTGCGGCCAGAACAGGTGCTGGAAGCCGGTTGTGAGCCCGGCCGGGGCGGGATCTAGGCGCAAAAGGCGCTCGCAGGCGAAAGCGAACACGACCGCTGCTGCAAACGCTGGAATCAGCCGGAACAGCCGCCGCGCCAGGTAAGGCGCGATTGCAAGGTCGCGCTCCAGCGAGGCCCCGAGCACATAGCCGCTGAGCACGAAGAAGAACATCACGGCCGCGGCCGGATTGGCGGCCAGCAGCAGCGTGTCAAAGAAAACCGATTGGGGATTGCTCGCAAATACGTGCGTCGCGTGGAATACGCATACCGTCAGGCAGGCGAGGCCGCGCAGGGATTCCAGCCGAGGGTCAAATGGCGAGGCGGGCGAGGCGTCCACCCTTGTAAGTAGGGGCATGGTCATCGGCCAGGCGCGGCCCCGGACGTGTGCGCCCGCGATTCGCGATCCACGTTGGCGAGATGATGCTCTCGCGGGGTCCGTTCCGCGACCTCGGATCGTTGGAGGCTGCTGACGCCCGGCCTTGCAGCCGCAGAGCTCAAAACATCCCTGATCATACGAGGTGCCCATTCTCACTGGGACCTCACTAAACCATAGGGTGTATCGCGCGGGTTAAATTAAACGTACAACTTGAACGAATGTCACTTACCCTTGCGACCGCGCATTTCGGAGCAGCCTGCGACGGCTGAGACGGAGGCTCGCCTCCTGGGTGCAGCCAAACTCCGCACATCTCTTGATTTTGCGCGATTACCGTGCTATTGGCCTCGCCATGATTAAATGGTCGCGCAACGTTAACTTCTCGAACATGACCCGCTTCGGCTGGGCCGTGGAAGGAGTCGCGCGCTAGGAATTCGTCGACGACATCTTTTCCACCAGGCCCCGCCGGCATCGGACGGGGCCTTTTGTTTGGCCACGCTCCCTGCCGGCACAACAGCAGGAGCATGCGATGCCACCTCAACTGACGAACATCTCACCCGGGATTGAGGGCGATGCCGCAAGGCGCGTCCCCAAGCTCTCCATCGTGTCGGCCAAGAACGCCGTCGACCAGGCTTTGGCAGCACGCCTCAAGGCGTCCGCTGCAGCGCTGGACAACGCCTTGTCGGACGAGAACGCCGCCGGACCGACGCGAAGTATCCTCGGCTTGGTCAAGCAATGTTGGCGTGCGTTTCAGCAGCGGCGCCAGAACCGACCGCTCTCGTTGCAGGAATTGAGTGATAGGGAGCTGAGGGACATCGGCCTGACGCGCGGCGAGATCGACCATCTCACGCCTCAGCGATCGATCGATACGCTGAGAGACAGCACGCGGTATCTGTTGAACCGTGGTGGGATGTAAATGATCAACTGCGAGACGTGGACATGCGCTCTGAGAGCAGGCGGCGGCGAGAATGGCTGCTTGTTCTCAGGCGTGTCTTGCACCCGTGCCTGCTACTCCAGGAACGTCTCGGACTTCTCGTCGGGATTGTTTGTGGCGCCGTCCTTCAATTCGCGTTCGGCTTCGTGCCAGAATTCGTCCTCGCGCCCCTCAGGCTGTCCGGCGAGGTCCCACAATTGATGTGCACGGATTCGGATCTGTTCTTCGGTCGGGTTGGGCATGGGTCCGCTCGTTCATTGGGGACGTAAACGCGGCCACACGGGCGTTACATGGTATGACCACGCTGGCGACCGTCCCGCTCCGGATTCCGTCTCCGCAAATACAAGCTTTTCCAGCGAGGATTTGTTCCTGCCCTACGAGCTGCGGCCGTTTGGCAGAAGTCGCCACGCCCGGGATTGAGGTCCGGTACCGACAAAGCCGTTTGCCTTGCCACTTTTTCCACGGCAGTATGCCGGCAAAACAACCATAGGACGGGACAAGAAAATGGCGGCTCCCATCAAGTTCGGCGTTGGCCAAAGCGTGCTGCGCAAGGAGGATGACGCGCTCATCCGCGGCAAGGGCCGCTATACCGACGATTACGCGCCGCAGGCCGCGCTTCGCTGCCTGATGCTGCGCTCGCCGCATGCGCATGCCAAGTTCACCATCGACGCCAGCCGCGCCCGCACCCTTCCCGGGGTGGCGCTGATCCTGACCGCCGCAGAGGTTGGCGATCTCGGCAATCTGCCCTGCCTGTTCAATTTCGAGACCGATCCGTTCACCGGCCCGCCTTACCCGATCCTCGCCAAGGACGAGGTGCGCCATGTCGGTGATTGCATCGCCTTCGTCGTTGCCGAGACCATCGACCAGGCCCGCGACGCGATCGAGGCCATCGAGGTCAAATGGAGCCCGCTGCCGTCGGTGACCGGCCTCGTCAACGCCGTCAAAAAGGGCGCGCCGCAGGTCTGGCCGGACAAGCCCGGCAATGTGCTGTTCGACGTTTCGATCGGTGACAAGGCCGCGACCGAAGCTGCGTTTGCCAAGGCGCATACGGTGGCTGAGATCTCCATCGTCAATCCGCGCGTGGTCGCTAGCTTCATGGAGACGCGCGCGGCGGTCTGCGAATACGACGCCAAGAACGATCATCTCACGCTCACAATCGGCAGCCAGGGCAGCCACCGGCTGCGCGACATCCTGTGCCAGAACGTGCTGAATATCCCGACCGACAAGATGCGGGTGATCTGCCCCGACGTCGGCGGCGGCTTCGGCACAAAACTGTTTCCATATCGCGAATACGCCCTGGTGGCGGTCGCGGCAAAGCAACTGAAGAAAACGGTGAAATGGGCCGCGGACCGCACTGAGCATTTCATGGGCGACGCGCAGGGCCGCGACAACGTCACCACCGCGAAGATGGCGATGACTGAAGACGGCAAATTCCTCGCGATGGATTGCGACCTGATGGGCGACATGGGCGCGTATCTGTCGACCTTCGGCCCCTACATCCCGCATGGCGGCGCCGGCATGCTGCCCGGCCTCTACGACATCCAGGCTTTCCACTGCCGGGTGCGGACCGTCTTCACCAACAGCGTGCCGGTCGATGCCTATCGCGGCGCGGGCCGGCCCGAGGCGGCCTATGTCATCGAGCGGCTGGTCGATGCCTGCGCGCGAAAACTCGACATGACGCCTGATGGCATTCGCCGCAAGAATTTCATCCAGCCGAAGGCGCTGCCCTACAAGACCGCGACCGGCAAGGTCTATGATTCCGGCGACTTCGCCGCGCATCTGAAGCGCGCGATGGAGATCGGCGACTGGAAAGAGTTTTCCAAGCGCGCCAAGGCGGCCAAGAAGGACGGCCTGATCCGCGGCATCGGGCTTGCGAGCTATGTCGAGGTCTGCGGCACCATGGGCGAGGAGACCGCCAATGTGCGGATGGACCCCAATGGTGACATCACCGTCCTGATCGGCACGCAATCGAGCGGGCAGGGCCACCAGACCGCCTATGCGCAGATCGTCGCCGAGCAGTTCGGCGTCGCGCCGGAGCGCGTGCACGTCCACCAGGGCGACACCGCGATGATCGCCACCGGCCTCGGCACCGGCGGCTCGGCCTCGATCCCCTCCGGCGGCGTCAGCGTCGAGCGCGCCACGCGCGAGCTCGGCCAAAAGCTCAAGGAGATCGCGGCGCAGGCGCTGGAAGCCAGCGCCGGCGACCTCGAGATTACCGATGGCATCGTGCGCATCGCCGGCACCGACCGGTCGATCTCGTTCGCCGATCTCGCCAAGCGGCCGGGGGCCGATCCGTCCAAGCTGAACGCGAGCGCGACCTTTGCCAGCGCCGACGGCACCTATCCCAACGGCACGCATGTCGCGGAAGTCGAGATCGATCCGGCGACCGGCATCATCAAGATCGTCAACTACGTCATCGTCGACGATTTCGGCAAGACGCTCAATCCGCTGCTTTTGGCGGGCCAGGTGCATGGCGGCGCCATGCAGGGCATCGGCCAGGCGTTGATGGAGCAGGTGGTCTATGGCGCGGGCGATGGCCAGCTCATCACCGCGACCTTCATGGACTATGCGCTGCCGCGCGCGGCCGACGGCCCGTCCTTCGTGTTCGAGACCAACAATATTCCCTGCACGACCAATCCGATGGGCGTGAAGGGCGCGGGCGAGGCCGGCGCGATCGGCTCCTGTCCGGCCGTCGTCAACGCCATCGTCGACGGGCTCTGGCGCGAATACAAGATCGACCACATTGACATGCCGGCGACACCAGAACGTGTTTGGATCGCGATCAACGAGCATCATCGCCGCCACAGCCTCTAAAGCGCGATGATCTCATCGCGCTTTAGGTTGTTGTTTAAGCATGACCTTTTCGGAAAACCGCTGCGCACTTTTCCGGATCATGCTTTGAGCGCGGCTTCTCGGCGGCGGGAATAATCGCCCGCCGCCGGGTTCTAACCATGAATGACCTTCCCCCAAACCGACTTGCGAGCCGGAGAAACACGCCGATGAAACGAATTTTGATTGTCGCGGGCACCCTGGTGCTGGGTGCGGGCGCCGTGATGGCGCAGCAGGATATTGCCGTCCAGCAGGACAATCTGATGCGCTCGCAGGCCAAGAGCATGTACGGCGTCATCCTCAAGATGACGAAGGGCGAAATTCCCTACAATCAGAAAGCCGTCGACGAGGCGATCGCCAGTCTCGAGGCTGACGTCGCCAAGATCGCGAAGACCTTCGAGGTCAATCCCAAGCAGGACGTTGTGAACGCGACTTATGGTTCCTCGCCAAAGGTCTGGCAGAACAAGGCCGATTTCGACTCCAAGATTCCGCCGGTGCAGAAGGCGATCGCCGAGGTCAAGGGCAAGGTCACCGATGTGGCGAGCCTGAAGGCCGCCTACACTGCGATGAACGACCGCTGTACCGACTGCCACGAGACGTATCGGCTGAAGCTGAAGTAGCGGTTCCAGTTCGTAGCCCGGATGGAGCGCAGCGAAATCCGGTGAACTGTCGAAGCGGATAGGCCTGCCCCGGATTGCGCTTCGCTCCATCCGGGCTACGGCAGCTCACAAGCAAATTCTGTTCATATGGCCTGACGGATCGCCGTCAGAGTGGTTATGTTTGCTCGCGCCGTCGCGGCGTTGATGCGTCACGACGTCCGGAGTTCCGACGCGCGGCGACGATCTCAGTCAACAGCGAGGCAGGCCATGGTCAAACCGTTTCCGTCGAAGACCCATATCGGCAACCATATGCTGCATCCGGAAACGCTGATGCTGACCTATGGCTATGATCCGCAACTGTCGGAAGGCGCTATCAAGCCGCCGGTGTTTTTGACCTCGACCTTCGTGTTCAGGACGGCCGAGGACGGGCAGGACTTCTTTGATTTCGTCGCCGGCCGGCGCGAGCCGCCGGAGGGCATGGGCGCAGGCCTCGTCTATTCGCGCTTCAACCATCCCAACAGCGAGATCGTTGAGGACAGGCTCGCGGTCTATGAGCGCACCGAGAGCTGTGCGCTGTTCTCATCGGGCATGGCGGCGATCTCGACGACGATTTTGGCCTTCATCCGTCCCGGCGACGTCATCCTGCACTCCCAGCCGCTCTATGGCGGCACGGAAACGCTGCTGACCAACACGCTGGCGCGGCTCTCGATCGGCGCGGTCGGCTTTGCCGACGGCGTCGACGAGGCGGCGGTCAACCAGGCCGCCGAGGAGGCGATGCGCAAGGGCCGGGTTTCGATGATCCTGATCGAGACCCCGGCCAACCCGACCAACGGCCTCGTTGATGTCGCGCTGATGCGCCGCGTCGCCGACGCCATCGGCAAGGCCCAGGGCCACACGCCGATCATCGCCTGCGACAACACGCTGCTCGGGCCGGTGTTTCAGCGGCCGATCGAGCATGGCGCTGATATTTCGCTGTACTCGCTGACCAAATATGTCGGCGGTCATTCCGATTTGATCGCGGGCGCGGCCCTCGGCGCCAAGGCGATCATGAAGGGCATCAAGGCGTTGCGCGGCGCCATCGGCACCCAGCTTGATCCGCATTCCTGCTGGATGATCAACCGCTCGCTGGAAACCTTGAGCCTGCGCATGGACAAGGCCAACAGCAACGCGCGCCTCGTCGCGGATTTCTTGCGCGACCACGCCAAGGTGGCGAAGGTGCACTATCTCGGCCATCACGAGGAGACCTCGCCTGCGGGGCGCGTGTTCGCGCGGCAATGCTTAGGTGCGGGATCGACGTTCTCGTTCGACATCGTCGGTGGTCAGGCGGCGGCCGAGAAATTCCTCAACGGCTTGCAGATCTTCAAGCTCGCGGTCAGCCTGGGCGGAACGGAATCGCTGGCGAGCCTGCCGGCAACGATGACCCATTCCGGCGTGCCCGCCGACATCCGCCGCAAGATCGGCGTGCTGGACTCCACGATCCGGCTGTCGATCGGCATCGAGCACCCGTCGGACCTGATCGCGGATCTTGAGCACGCGCTGAACGCCGCTTGAACGGGACTCAAAGCGGATTGGACGTGCGGCATGCCGACATGATGGCCGCGGCTGCCTCGTTGGACTGGGCGCCAGAGAGCTGCCGCACGAGGCAGATGTAATAGCCCTTGCTGGACGCATTCAGCAGGGAGTCGCCATTGACCACCAGCCAGTTGCAGGCCGAACGGATGTACTGGACGGCGAGGGGCGATCTCGTATCGCGGATCGCCGACAACTCGCATTGAGCCTGCCTTTCCATGTCGGTTTGCGCGACGACCGGACCGGAGAACGCAACAAGCGCTCCGGCAACGACGGCGCCGGTCAGGACGTGTAATAGCGCGCGAGCAGGCTTCCGGCAGGCGCCTTGGTGCGATAGCGTGTCAGAGAAGGCCGGATAATTCGCGTTGGGAGTGGTCATGTTGCGCCCCTTGGCTCTGGAGGCGATCATAATGCTTCAGATCGGTGGCACAATGGCCGGTGCCATCGTTCAGCCAAGGTTCGGCCTCTCATGAGCGATCCTGCCCGGGAGGCACGACTTCGCGCGCGGGTTGTCGAGCTGGCGCGGGCCCAGGACCCTTACGCGCACATCTTTGCGGGCAAGGAATTTCGGCGCGATTACGTCGCCGCGCGCACGGTCGCCTGGAGCGCGCTGTTCAAGGACATCCGCGATACGACGAGTCGCGTGCTCGAGATCGGCTCGAAAGAAGGGCGCTCTGCGCTGTTCTGGCTCGAATTCTTCGCCAGCGCCCATCTCACCTGCGTCGATCTCTTCAATGACGAAGATGCCGGGCGTTTCGATCGCAACCTCGCCGCCTATGGTCCGCGGCTGCGCAAGATCGTCGGCACCTCGATCAAGGCTCTCGGCAGCTTGCGCGAAGAGAATGCGGTGTTCGATTTCATCTATGTCGACGGCAGCCATCAGCGCGACGACGTGATGATCGATTGCCTCGGCGCCTGGCGCCTGCTGCGCCCGGGCGGTGTGATGCTGATGGACGATTACACCTGGAAGCCGGAAAATCCGGATTCGGAGCGCGTTGCGCCCGCCGTCGACATTTTTCTCGCCTGGCACGACGATGCCGAGGTGATCCTCAGGAGCCATCAGGTCGCCGTACGCAAGCGTCCCGCCTGACTCGTCCCAGCTGGAATCGGAAAGGCCGGACGCTTGGTGCGCCCGGCCTTCGCCGATGAAGTTATTACAAAACTTACTTCGTCACCTGGCCGCGGATTTCGCCGCCCGGGTTGGCCGCGGTGTGAATGTTGACGTAGAGCTTGCCGGCGAGGAGATCTGAGGCCTGCGCGTCGGTCAGCGTCGCCGAGCCTTCGGCCGGGCTGGTGGCGATGCCCGCGATCGGGACCGCGACGCCGGCGTTCTTGCCGACCTCGGCGGGGCCGTGGAAGTGGGCGGCGGTGGCAGGGCCGGAGAGGCCGGAATAGCTCACCTTCCAGGACAGCTTCTTGGTGGCGGCGTCATAGTCGAGATCGGCCGTGCCGGTGCCGCTGCTGGTGGTCGCCGGCACTTCGGACTTGCCGTCCAGCGTCGCCTTCAGTTTCTCCGCACTGGCCGAGCCTGCGAATGCGACGGCGGCTCCGAGCGCCAGCGTGGCAAAAAGCGCTTTGTTCATGGGTCTCTCCCTGTTGACGCCTGATTGCTGTCAACTTGCAAACAGTGCGGTTCGGACTTTATTCCCGGATTCCGATCAAACCATCTAAATTATTCGTGGCTGGAGCGACCGCGGGATCATCCCGTAAATTCGCCAGAGCCCGATAGGATCCTAAATGCTGCGACGAATAATCTCTGTCATCCTGATCGCCGCTGTCGCAGCCTTTGCCGCCTACTGGTGGCTGACTGCGCCGACCGCTTTGGCCTTGCCGGCGCCGACGCGCGGGCCTGATCTCGCCAATGGGCAGGAGCTGTTCAATGTCGGCGGCTGCTCGTCCTGCCATGCCGTGCCCAATCAGCCTGATCGTCTCAGACTTGGCGGCGGCCTGGCGCTCGGCTCGCCGTTCGGAACGTTCTATGCCCCGAACATTTCCCCCGACCCGACCTACGGCATCGGCCGCTGGAGCGAGGCCGATTTCGTCAACGCGGTGATGCGCGGCATCTCGCCTGAGGGCACGCACTATTTTCCGGCGTTTCCCTACACCTCCTACCACATCTCGAAGGTCGACGACGTCCGCGATCTCTTTGCTTACCTGAAGACGCTGCCGCCGGTGACCGGCCGGGTGCGCGACCACGATCTGCCGTTTCCCTTCAACATCCGCCGCAATGTCGGCATCTGGAAATTGCTGTTCATGGACGTCAGGCCGGTCATGCCGGATGCAGCGCGGTCCGCGCAATGGAATCGCGGCGCCTATCTCGTGAACGGTTTTGGTCATTGCGCCGAATGCCACAGCCCGCGCAACGCCCTCGGTGGGATCAACCGGGGCGAACGCTTCGCCGGTGGTCCCAATCCCGAAGGTGAGGGCTGGGTACCGAACATCACGCAGAAGGGTATTGGCGGCTGGAGCGAGAAGGATATTGCCGACTTCCTGGAGACCGGCGACATGCCCGAAGGCGACAGCGCATCGGGCTCGATGCGGCCGGTGATCAGGAACCTCGCGCAGTTGACGCCGGAGGATCGCGCCGCGATGGCCGCCTATCTGAAGTCGCTGCCGCCGGTCGACGGCCCGACGCCGCCCAAACGCAAGGAGGGTGGCGGCTGAAGCAGGCCCTTTCCAATTGACACGCCGTGATTGCGCCCGCATCGTCGCCAATCCGGGAATTGGAATTGCGTCGCAATGGGGCGTGAGTTTTTCGTGCAGCTGTGGCTGATCGCTTCGACGTGTGATTTTACCGTATCGCACGAAGCGCGCCCCGCGGCTCAGCCGTTCGGTTGAGATCGTGCCAAAGCTCCCGGCTGCGCTCGGCCCCCGTCATCTCACGTTGTTTCGCGCCGCTCTCGGACAGGGCCAAATCGCCATCGACGCCTTTCGGGCCTGGCGCGCCTCCGAGCCGCTCGATGCGGCCGACGAGGTCGTCTACCGCACCATGCCGCTGCTTGTGGCGACCGCCGACATGGCCGGCATTGTCGATGCCGACACCAAAAAGATGCGCGGCGTCGTCAAGCATGTCTGGCTGTCGAATGCGACGCGGGTGCGCGATGTCGTCGCGGCGTCCGCAGCGCTCAAGGCCGCCGGCATCGCCGCGCTGCTGATCAAGGGCGGCGCGCTGTTCGCGCGCGACGGGAGCTACATGGCGAAGCGCATGACGGGAGATTACGATCTCCTGGTCCGCCGCACTGATGCGCCGCGCGCGATCGAGCTGCTGCGGCAGGCCGGTTTCCGCAGCCACGGCATGCGGGTCGAGCTGTTCCAGGAATCCGATTTCGATCGCGACATCCATGCGGTGGCGATGTCGCGGGCCGGCTTCGCCCGGGCCATCGACCTGCACTGGCGGGCCCTGTTCTGGCTCGACGACGAAGGCTTTACTGAAGAGCTGTTCGCGACCGCCGAGACCGGGACGCTGCTGACCCATGAGGTGCTGATCCCCGGTGTTGCCGAGCATCTGGCGATCGCGGCGATGCGGCCGGAGCCCGCCGATCAGAACGAGATGGTGTCGCGCGCGCTCGAATTCGTCCATGTGCTTGAAAGCAAAGCCGGCGCGAAGGTCGATTGGGACCGCTTCCGCGCCATCGTGACGCGCTACAATGGCAGCCTGTTTGCGGCGCAATTGCTCGACGTGGTCGCGCGCGAGATGCCGGCCCTCATTCCCGATGGTCTGGTGGAGCAATTGTGGGACTACGGCCCGCCGGGGAAGTCGATCGAGATCGCAATCCGCGCGGTGCCGCGCGCGCAGCGCACGCCATGGCAGCAATTCGGCGTCGCCTTCTTCACGTCACTTCGCGCGCGCTTCAAGGCGCCGTTCCGGGTGTGGGATTGGCCAAAACTGCCCGGCGCGGCGATCGCGGCGCTCGATGCAGGCATCGTGCATTTCCCACACTTCAGAGACGCGATCCTGAAGCGGATCTGGCAGCAGATTGCGCGCGCGGCGTATCCGTCGCGCGGGAGCGGCGTCTGGTTCGGGCAGGGATTTTCCATTCCGGAGGACGAGGGGCGGTGGACCGACCGTCACTTCGCGGTCCTTGAAGTGCCCGTCGGCGAGCAGACGCGCGATCCCGTCGCCGTGGAGCTCGTGGTGGTGCCGTTCCTGCCGCCTGGCACGGACAATTTTCGCTTCGTCGCCTATGCCGGCATCGGATCGGTCCAGCAGATGGCGGCGGGGCGCGCTGATGCGATGCCGTACAAGATCGCGCTGCAGGCAAGCGTCGTAGGCCGCGGCCAACGCAAGATCGTCGTTGCGCTGCGGATGCTCGATGGCCAGCGCCCGGCGGACATCGGCCATTCGATCGATCCCCGCCTGCTCGGGCTGTTCGTGAAGCAGGTCGCGATCAACGGCGTGACGGTGTTCACTCCGGCGGGCGCCGGGCCTTGATAGCCTTGCGCAGCGCCAGCAGCGTCTCGCGGTTCTGAGCGTCCGTGTTGATGCGTCCGCCATTGCCGAGATGCAGCCGGCGGCGCACGACGACGTCGTCGACATGCGCGCTTGTCAGGCCGTGCTGCTTGGCGCGGCCGAGCCATGCGATGAAGAAGGTCGCGGGCAGGCTCTCGTCGAACGGCCCGGCGCGGTCGAGCGCAGCGCGCCGGATCAGCATGCATTGCTTCAGCTCGCCCGGCATAACCGTGACCGCGGGCCTGAGGCGCTCGCGCTGTTCGTCCGGTACGTCGGGGCTGACGAATTGCTCGACCTTGCCGAACACGGCCTCGACGTCGCCCTGACGCTCCAGCAGCGCCAGCTGCAGCTCGAGCTTGCGCCGCGTCCAGAGGTCGTCCGCATCGCAGAAGCCGATCAGATCGCCTTGCGCGGTCGCGAGCGCCTTGTTGACGGCGACGGCCTGGCCGCTGTTGTCTTGCGTGAGCACGGTGATGCGGTCGCCGAACTGGCCGAGCACATGGCGTGTGCCGTCGGTCGAGCCGTCGTCGATGACGATCACTTCATCGGGCGGCACGGTCTGGCCGAGCACGCTCGCGACCGCCTCGGCAATGTAGGCCTCGGCATTGTAGGCGGCGATGATGACGGAGACACGCATGTCGGTGCGGCCTCAGAGCCGTTGCAGTTGATCGGCGAACGCGGCGGGAATCTCGGCAGGCCTGGTGCCGGTATCGGCAAAGAACACGGGCGCGAGACCTGCGATCCGCGCCACCTTTTCGGCAATCCTGTTCGGCCATCCCGGCAGCTCGTAGGCCGTGGTCGGCAGCAGCGCGCGAAATGCATCCGATTGCTTCGCAGGCGTGAATTCAGGTGACGTCGCACCGCGCCGGCGCGGAATGAAGAGCGCCCGCAACTTGCCGCCGCCGATGCGCTCGCCGAGATTGGCAAGGCTGAGCTCGTGGCGCAGTTCGCCGTTGAAATCCGACACCGGCGTGGTGTCGCCGATGAGGTCGCCAAACGCGTCGACCAGGGCAGGGCGCAGCCGCGCCGAGCAGAACAGCGGCTCGATCGCGCCGGTGGCGCTGTTGACCGCGACGAAGTCGTCGCCCGCGTAGCGCCAGCCGGCCTTGACGCAGGCGAGCGCCGCAGTGGTCTTGCCGCTGTGACCTTCACCGGCGAGCAGCGTGAAACCTGCCGTGCTTCCGATGGCCGCGGCATGGACGGCGCACCAGGGCGTCTCGTGCATCAAAGCGTGGATCAGCGAGATCGCGGGACGGCTGCGGATCCAGGGCGGCGCCTCGCCCTTCGGTAGCCATGCGATGCCGCGCCGCGCCACCAGATCGATCGCGTACAGCACGGGAATGATGGCCGGCTGCCATACCGAATAGATGCCGTCCTCGATCAGGAGCCGCGGTTTTTCAGAGGCCTCCGGCACCAGCGCCGAGAGATCATGGTCGGCAGCGGTGATGAAGCGGAGGTCGAGATCGACGCTGTCTCCCGCGCGCTGGACATAGGCCGGCAGGAACATGCGGGCCAGATCCTGCGACGCGAAGCTGAGGCGCAAGGCGAACGGCCCGCAGCGCGCCTGCGCTTCGATCGGCTCTGATGCTGTCCTGGCGAAGACCCCCGCGATCTCCCGCCGGATGAGATCGCTAGCTTTCATCTAGTTCTCTTGTAGTTTTTCTTGGTTCTCGCGCAGCGGCCAGCCTTCTTCGCCGGCATCGTGCACGGGATCCATCAACAACAGCTCCCGCAGATTGTCGAAGCGCTGGAATTCCGGGGCGACGAATGCGCCCGACAGCATCGGTGTCCAGGTCTCGATGGGGGCCTCACTGCGCGCATCGGCGGCACCGTTCGCGATCAGGCCTTCCGCCAGCATGCTGTCGACGAAGGCTTGCACCTGTTGCGTGATCGACGTCACATCGCCGTCCGTCGCGGCAGCCAACGCGCGTCCGATCTCCTCAACCGTTCGGTTGAGCTTGAGGCCGAGCCAGATCTGCGCAGCGCTGCCGTCGAGGTTATAGTAGACGCCATTCTGATAGTTGGCCAACACGACTTCACTATCGAATTGCTGGCTGATCAGCAGCGGCACCGTCGTGGTGAGGGCCATGACTTATAGTACCATGACTTGCAGTACTCACTTCAATTCCAAAGATCGCAATTCGAAGGCCCGGACGCTAGCACAGGCGCCCGGCGGCGCAACATCGCGGCCTGCGCCAATTGCGCCGGCTAGCTGGCGCCAAACGCCTTGAAAGTGATGATGGTGAGCGTGTCCTGGATGCCGGGCAGCACCTGCACTTTCTCGTTGATGAAGTGGCCGATGTCGGTGTCGTTGTCGACATAGAACTTCACCAGCAAATCGTAATGGCCAGCCGTGGAGTAGATCTCGGAGGCGATCTCGGCTTCGGCAAGCGCATTGGCGACCACATAGGATTGGCCAAGCTTGCATTTGATCTGGACGAAGAAGGGAACCATTGCAGTCACTCCGAAAGCGTATTCTTCCGGCTAATAGGCCAAAACCGGCCGGATTTAGCAAGCGGACTTGCTGCCCGCGGGGATAAGACACCCGCGCGCAAATACCGGTTTTGCCCTACGAATTCACCGTCGCCGCGGCGAAGGCGTCCCTGAGCCGCTGGGCGAGCTCGGTCCTGCGATAGGGCTTGGTCAGGACCACCGCTTCCGCCTGCGCACGGCCCTGCTCGACCAGGGTCTCCAGCGCATAGCCCGAGGTGAACAGCACCGGCAGGCCCGGCCGAATCCGCCGGGCCTGGTCGGCGAGCTCCCAGCCGCTCATCCCGCCGGGCATGACGATATCGGTGAACAGCATGTCAATGCCGGGGTCGGCGCGCAGCCGCTGCAGGGCCTCGTTGCCGTTGACGGCGGCGACGACGCGATAGCCGAGCGCCTCGACCCTTTGGATGACCGAGGAGCGCACGAACGGATCGTCCTCCGCGATCAGGATGGTCTCGTGCCCGCGCGGCGCGGTGTCCTCGCTGTCCAGCACGTCGGTCGGCGATTGTCCGCCGCCGGCGCGCGGCAGGTAAATCCGGACCGTCGTCCCCAGACCCTGCTCGCTATAGATCGCGACATGGCCGTCAGACTGCTTTGCGAAGCCATAGACCATGCTCAGCCCGAGCCCCGAGCCCTTGCCGACCTCCTTGGTGGTGAAGAACGGCTCGAACGCGCGCTCGATCACCTCGGGTGTCATGCCTTCACCGTCATCGGTGACGGAGATCAGCGCGTAGCTGCCAGATGCCACTTCCGGGTGCATGGCACGATAGTCCTCGTCGATTGCGGCGAGCTCCGTGCTCAGCGTCAGATGTCCGCCGGACGGCATCGCGTCCTGCGCGTTGAGCGCAAGGTTCAGCACGGCGGATTCGAGCTGGGCACGGTCGGCAAAGGCCTGGATGGTGCCAGGACCGAATGTCGCCTTGATCTCGATGTTTTCACGCAAGGTCCGCTTGAGCAGCTTGAGCATGGACTGCAGCAGGTCGCGGCAATCGATCGCCCGCGGCTGGAGCAGCTGGCGACGGCTGAACGCGAGCAGCCGCTGCGTCAGCTCAGCGCCGCGTTCGCCGGACTCGCAGATGTCGTCGGCAAATTGCCGCAGGTCGGGCCGGGTCTTGAGCTGCTCGCTCAGAAGCTCGGCATTGCCGATGATGACGGTCAGCAGATTGTTGAAGTCATGGGCGATGCCGCCGGAGAGCTGGCCGACCGTCTCCATCTTCTGCGCCTGCTGGAGCTGCTGCTCGGTCAGCTTGCGTCTGGTCAGGTCGTGAACGATGCCGACGTAGATCAGCTCGCCGTCCTGCCACGCCTGGCCCACCGAAAGGTCCATCGGGAAGGTCGATCCGTCCTTGCGCAGACCGGCGGCTTCCCCGGTTGCGAGACGCCGCGCATGACTGGTGGATGAGGGTCTCTTCTCGTCGGACATCAGCATTCCAATGTCGAGATTCATGACCTCGTCGGCGCGATAGCCGAACAACCGTTCGCAGGCGGGGTTGAACAGCAGAATGCGGGCTTGCGCATCGAACAGGATGACGCCGTCCACCGCGGTCTCGACCACGGCGGTGAGGCGCGTCATGCTCTCGCGCATCGCGCGCTGGGCGTCACCGACTTGTTTGAGCAACAGCGTCGCGTCCCGGCTCTTGATCTCCTCCTCTTCGAGTGCGGCCCGAACCTTCTGCAGCTCGAACGGGGAGGGGATCGTCAGGATTTTTGGCAGCAGCGGCCAGAGCGCGGCTGCGGTGAAGATCGACGCGATCGCTGTCGCTGCCTTGACCAGGCCCTCGATGCCGTAGATCGGAACCCAGAGCGTGTAGATCGACAGCACGTGCGTCAGGCCGCAGGCCATGATGAAGATCGCGAACGCCCAAAAGACCCAGCCGAACTGGAGGTCGCGCCGTTTGGTGACGAGGATCGCGAGCGCAAACGGGATCGAGAAATAGGCCAGTGCAATGCAGGCGTCCGAGACGACGTGCAGCCAGATCAGCTCGGGCTCCCAGAGCAGGCAGATGCCGTGCGGTGAAAACATCGAGGAGTCGAGGATGCGTTCGAAGTAGGCCCACATGATTCCACTCCGATAGACTTGCGGGCCAGGGGCGAGCCCGCAACATTGTCGTTGGACGGTTGCACCGCTAACGTCTCACTCCTCGGTATCGACGCCAAGGGCCAAGGCGATATCGGGCTAAATTTTGCAGCGTTTGCATGGTCGAGGGTCGACAGCGCCTCGCCGGATTACGGCTGGCTGATTCGCCGGTGCCGCGAATCGCGGCCGATCCGGCTTGCTGGGGCCCCGCGAGCGCGCTAGGACAGGCCATGGCGGTGTCCTTATCAAGCAAGTGTCTTCCGCGATGACGACGCCCGTGGCGCTCACCATCGCAGGGTCCGATTCGAGCGGCGGCGCCGGCATTCAGGCCGACCTGAAGACTTTTGCCGCGCTCGGGGTCTATGGCGCGTCCGCGATTACGGCGCTGACGGCGCAGAACACCAAAGGCGTTACAGGCATTCATGCGGTGCCCGCGGAATTTGTCACCGCGCAGATCGATGCGGTGTTCTCCGATCTCGATGTCGGCGCGGTGAAGATCGGCATGGTGGCGCAAGCCGGGAGCATCGATGCGATCGCCTCTGCGCTGGCGCGCTGGAAACCTCGTCATATCGTGCTCGACCCCGTGATGGTCGCAACCTCGGGCGATCGCCTGCTCGCCGCGGAAGCAGTCGAGGCGTTGCGTACGAAGCTGATGCGGCTGGCGTCGGTGATCACGCCCAATCTGCCGGAGGCGGCCGCGTTACTGGACGAGCCGATCGCGCGAAGCGAGACCGAGATCGAAAGCCAGGGGCGTCGTCTGCTCGAACTCGGCTGCCGCGCGGTCCTGATCAAGGGCGGGCATGGCGAGGGCCGTGAGAGCATCGACTATCTCGTCAGCGCCGACAAAACGATCGCGCTTGCGGCGTCGCGCGTCGCCACGCGCAACACCCATGGCACCGGCTGCTCGCTGTCCTCGGCGGTTGCGGCGGGCCTCGCCAAGGGCGAGGTTCTCGAGACGGCCGTGCGCAACGCCAAGGGCTGGATCAGTGCGGCGATTGAAGCTGCCGACCGCTTCAGCGTCGGACACGGCCACGGGCCGATCCATCATTTCCACAAGTTTTACTGACGCCGGCTGCGGATCGCGGGCCGGCACTGTCGGCCCTCAAGACAACGTTCCTGCGAGAGCCATCAAGGTGGCAAACACTCCAAGCGGTACAAGGTGCGAAAATTCGCGGTGGCGCAGGACGGTCAGAACCGCGGCCAAAATGATTGCCGCACCTAGCGCCAGGCCAACAACGCGACTGGCAGGGAGCGCAATCAGAAGGGCGCTGACCATCTCCAGTCCGCCTGTAAGGCTGCCCCACCAGCGCGGGTAACCCCATCGAACGAAGCTGCTTTGCGTCGCGGACGTGCCGATCGCGTTGTAGAGGCCTGCGCCAAAGGGTCCGGCGACGAGCAGACAGACAGAAACAACATGGGCCATCTCAGGGCACATCCATCATCATGGGGATGGCTGCCAGAACCATGATTGCCGCCGTGAGGCCGTGAATGCCGAACGCGCTTCTTGCAGAGCCTTTGCGGCCAAGCACGACCAGCATGTCGCCGATGGGGATGATGGCTTCAACAAGCAGGATGATGCCGACCCCGCGGGGGACACCCCACGCCATGAATGCCAGCACGGTCAATCCCGACGCGATGTCGCGAACGCCCTTGAGGCGAAGCCACCAGTCAGTGTTGGCGCCGTCTTCAGGGAGCGGCAGGCCGAAACTGCGCGTCGCGGTCCTCGGGCTCACGACATATTGGGTGCCGATCGCGATGATCCCGAAAGCCAGGAGCACTGCTGTTCCAAGCGGAAGCCAATGCATGAGATTCATTTCTATCTATCCACGATAATCTAGCGTTGCTAGGTTATGTAGTCTAGCATTGCTAGATCGTCAAGCATCGATAATAAGTGTCGACCATCTTGGCCTGGGAGATCGAAGGTTGGGGATCGCCGAGCGGAAAGACAGGCAGCGTGCTGAACGTGAACGCCGGATCGTCGCGGCGGCGCGCGTGATCGCGGAGCGCGAGGGATGGAACGCCGTTACGATCCGTCGGCTTGCCGACGAGATCGAACACAGTCAGCCGGTCCTCTACTCACATTTCGAAAACAGGGATGCGATCGTCACCGCAGTAGCCCTCGAGGGTTTCCGGGACATCGCCGTGGCTCTTCGGGAGGCGGCAAGCGGGCCGACCGGACGAAACGCCATCAAGAATGTCGCGACGGCCTATCTCGCCTTTGCACTCCGCAATCCAGCGCTCTATGAGGCCATGTTCACTCTTCCGACGAATCTGCGCTTCGCCGAAGCCGGGACCAGACCGGAACTACGGGCCGGTTTCGAAGCGCTTGCGGCGGTCGTGACGCCGTTTTGCGTCGATGTGGAGGTCGCGACCGAGACCTTTTGGGCGGCCCTGCATGGGCTCGTTGAACTCGAACGTTCGGGCCGAATTAGGCTCAGCGCGCGGAGTGAACGCATCGCCTTCATTGTTCGGACGATCGTCGTTTCCGGAAAATAGCGCGCCTACGACTCGCGTCATTTGGTGTGTGCCGCGCTCCGGCCCGGACTTTTGCGGGCACCCAGTGCCGCCTCATGTCGCCTGATTGTCGCATGCGACTGATATTCGCGGGGAGGGCGAGGCGAGGTTTGATTCGTATCTGAGGGTGCCTCAAAGGTTCAATTGGTCATCCCCCTGTCACGGGACATTGTTACAGGCTGTCGCATGGGAAGTTACGATGTGAGTGACGAGAGCCCTGAAAGGCGCTTTCGCACCTTGTTTATCTCCGACGTTCATCTCGGAGCCCGCGGCTCGCAAGCCGACCTTTTGCTGGACTTCCTGCGCTACCACGATGCCGACACGATCTATCTCGTCGGCGACATCGTCGATGGCTGGGCGCTGAAATCGAGCTGGCACTGGCCGCAATCGCACAACGATTTGGTGCAGAAGCTGCTGCGCAAGGCGCGCAAGGGCGCTAAGATCATTTACGTGCCCGGCAATCACGACGAGTTCCTGCGCAACTATTACGGCACGCATTTCGGCGGCATCGACGTCGTCGAGAACACTGTCCACACCGGCGTGGACGGCAAGCGTTATCTCGTCATCCACGGCGACATCTTCGACCTTGTGGTGCAGAACGCGCGCTGGCTCGCCCATCTTGGCGACAAGGCCTACGACTTCGCGATCCAGATGAATCGCTTCGTCAACTTCTTCCGCCGCCTGTTCAAGGTGCCCTACTGGTCGCTGTCGCAATGGGCCAAGCAGAAGGTCAAGAACGCCGTCAACTATATCGGCGCGTTCGAGCAGGCGCTCTCGGCCGAAGCACGACGCCATGACGCCGACGGCGTGATCTGCGGCCACATCCACTACGCCGTAATCCGCGACGAGAACGGCATCCGCTACATGAATTGCGGCGACTGGGTCGAGAGCTGCACTGCGCTCGTCGAGCACGATGACGGCCGTTTCGAGATCATCACCTGGGCGGACCACGCGCAGAAACCGGCACAGGTGCCGCAGGTGGCGGCAAGGGCGGCTTGATGCGCATCCTGGTCGCGACCGACGCCTGGCACCCGCAAGTCAACGGGGTGGTTCGGACGCTGACCAAGCTCGCTGACGCCGCCAAGACGCTGACCGTCGAAGGTCTTGGTGTCGAGTTCACGTTCCTGACGCCGCAATCGTTCCGCACCTTTGCGATGCCGAGCTATCGCGACGTGCGGCTCGCCATGCCGCGCCCGGCGCGGATCGCAAAGCTGATCGAGGAAGCGCGGCCCGACAGCATCCACATCGCGACGGAGGGGCCGATCGGCCTGATGGTCCGCCGCTATTGCCGGCAGCGCAAGCTGCCGTTCACGACCAGCTTCCACACCCGCTTTCCCGAATATGTCCGCGCCCGGGTGCCGGTTCCGGAATCCCTGATCTGGCGGGCGCTGCGGCGTTTCCATGGCCCGAGTCGGGCCGTGATGGCGGCAACGCCCGCGCTGGCCCGGGAGCTCGGCGAGCGCGGTTTCGACAATGTCGTGCTGTGGCCGCGCGGCGTCGACACCCATTTGTTCCATCCTCGCGCCATCGACCTCTGCCTGCCGGCCCCGGTGTTCCTTTCGGTCGGCCGCGTCGCGGTGGAGAAGAACCTCGAGGCGTTCCTCGACCTCGATCTGCCCGGCACCAAGGTGATCGTCGGCGACGGCCCGGCGCGCAACGCACTGGAAGAGGCCTATTCGGACGCGATCTTCCTGGGTGAGAAGCACGGCGAGGAATTGGCCGATATCTATGCGGCGGCCGACGTCTTCGTGTTCCCGAGCAAGACCGACACGTTCGGCCTGGTCCTGCTCGAGGCGCTGGCGAGCGGCCTGCCGGTCGCGGCGTTCCCGGTGAAGGGGCCGCGCGACGTCATCGGCGATGCGCCGGTGGGTGCGCTGGACCATGATTTGCGCCATGCCTGCTTCGCGGCGCTCGATATCTCCAGGCAGGCCTGCGTCGAATTCGCCTCCAATTACACCTGGGAAGCCTCGGCGAGGGCTTTTGTGGACAGCATTTTTGCGGTTGGCGCGGTGCTGCCGGCTCGGAATGGGGCGGACCCGGACCGGTTTGCCGCCTGAGAAGTGTAGATTCTTGTTTTGACGCGTTTTTCTTCACGCGAACCGGTATCCACTTCGCTCGAAAACGCTATGGGATCCTCGCGCGGAGGTGTCTTGCCCGCGCCGCATCCGTCGCGATAACATCTGACATGACCGAACAGCCCCTTCCGATCGGCCCTGCCGATATCGATGCCGCAGCGCGCGTGCTCGCGCCCTTCGCCGTCCGCACCCCGCTGTTGTCCTTTCCCGTGCTCAACGAGCGCGTCGGCGCAAAAGTGTTCCTGAAGCCGGAGATGCTCCAGCGCACCGGCTCCTTCAAGTTCCGAGGCGCCTTCAACAAGGTGTTCTCGATCCCGCAGGACAAGCGCGCCGGCGGCGTCGTCGCGTTCTCCTCCGGCAACCACGCCCAGGGCGTGGCGGCGGCGGCAAAAATCCTCGACATGCAGGCGACGATCGTGATGCCGGCGGACGCGCCGCTCTCGAAGCGTGAGCGCACCAAATCCTATGGTGCCGAGGTCGTGCTCTACGATCGCGACCGCGACGACCGTGAGGCGATCTCGCGCGGCATCGCCGAGAAGCGCGGCGCGACGCTGGTCAGGCCCTATGACGATCCCTTCGTGATCGCAGGGCAGGGCACCGCCGGCCGCGAGATTGCCGAGGACATGGCGACGCTCGGCCTCTCACCCGACATCGTGGTGGCGCCGGCCTCCGGCGGCGGCCTGATTGCAGGCGTCGCGACCGCCGTGAAGGCGCGCTATCCGCAAGCCGAGATCGTGGTGGCCGAGCCCGAGGCATTCGACGATCACGGCCTGTCGCTGACCGCAGGCCATCGCGAGCCGCACGCGCCGGCGGGCCGTACCATCTGCGATGCGCTGATGGCGCTGATCCCCGGCGAGATGACCTTTGCGATCAACAGCAAGCTTTTGGCGCGCGGCGTGACCGCGTCGGACAAGGAAGTCGGCGCGGCCGTCGCCTTTGCCTATCGCGAGCTGAAGCTCGTGGTCGAGCCCGGCGGTGCGGTGGGCCTTGCTGCTCTGCTTGCGGGGCGTCTCGACGTCACTGGGAAGAACGTGGTCATCGTGCTCTCCGGCGGCAACGTCGATGCGGATCTGTTCGCCGAGCTAGTGGCCTGAGTTTTTGAGCTTCTGACATGACGAAGGGGCAGAGCGTTGCCGCTCTGCCCCTTCGTCATGTGTGGCTGATGCGATCAGTGCATGAAGCTGCGGTGGTTGTTGCCGCCGTTTGACTGGTTCATCGACTGACGGAGGTTGTTGCCGCCGCCATTCCCCATCGCATTGAACTGCGGCCGGTTGTTCTGCTGGTTGTTCAGGACCTGCACCTTGTTCACCGGGTTGTTGTTGAGCTTCACGCCGTTATTGATACGGATCGGATTGTTCTGCGTCTGAACGTTCACCGGCTTCGCATCGACGGTCGTACCGCCCTTGCCGATCGTCACGGGCATGCTCACGACCTTGCCAGGGTTGCCATTGGCCGTGCCGGCATTGTTGTTGCCGGTGTTCTGATTGGTGGTGGTTACCGGCAGTGTCGTGATCTTGCCGATGCCGCCATTGTTCGTCGTCGTGTTGGTCGGCGCGGGCAGGGTGACGATCTTACTGACGCCGTCGACCGGCTTCTGCACCACCGGCAGATTGGTATTCATCTGCGAGCCGCCATTGCCCTGCTGGATCAGCGGCATGTATTTGGGCTGGCCGAGATTGCCGATCTTGAGCGTCGGGGCAATACTCTGCGGAGCCAGAAACTTGGTCGCCTGCATCAGGGGGATCAGCTTCGGCTGCGTCTCGAGCTTCAGCGCCATCTGCGCATAGGGAGTGTTGCTGTAGTTTTTATAGAAGGCCTGATAGCCGATCGGCGAGTTCGTCAGCACCGCCTGGTGCCAGGCTTGCGTGAGCAGAAGGTTCGACAGCAGCCAGCGGATGTGGTCGCACAGCGGGTCGTGCGGATACATCTGGATGAACTCCTGATAGTATTCCGGCCGGCCCTCCGACACGACGTAGTCATAGGCCTGGCGCGTCGAACGGCTCGGCAGGTTCGAGGCCATCTGCACCACCGGTGCGTTCACCGGCGCGCGGTTGGCAGCGACCGCCGTGTCGCCGAAGAAGGTGAAGTCGGAGGTGAGCGAGGAGCTCTCCCACGGAATCTGCGCGCCGCTGGTGGTCTGGTTGACCTGGAGCCGCACGCGCTTGAACAGCTGCTCGATCGGCACGTTGGGCTCGCGCGCGACGTTCAGGAAGGCCTGCGTGTAGGGGCTGTGGCCGCCATTGCCGTCGAGCGCTTCGGCGCCCGGCGCGGTCGAATAGCCGACGATGGAGCCGTTCGGCGCATCGACGATGGCAAGGCCGCGGCCGGCGTCGTTGACGTTGGGAAACGGGTTGTTGCGGCAGGCGTCGAGGATGACGATGCGCATCCGGCTCGGGATCGTCTCCAGCGTCGACATCACGTCGACCAGACGGACCGAGTCGTTGACGAGCTCGGTCTGGTTCGAGACCTTCGCGTCAACAGGGACGAGATAGTTCTCGCCGGCGAGCTGCACGCCGTGACCGGCGTAATAGACCATCGCCACCGTATTCGGACCGCGCGCGGACACTTTTGCCGAGAAATCCTTTACCACGCGCAGCATGTCGTTCTGGCCGAGGTTGGTCGCCGAGATCACCTCGAAGCCGGCCGAGTTGAGGAACTGCGCCATCGACTGCGCGTCATTGTCGGGATTGGCGAGCTGCGGCGCGTTCTGGTAGTTCGAATTGCCGATCACCAGCGCCACCCGCTGCTCCGGGCCTTGCAGCGCGGCGGGTGCTGCCGGTTCGACAGGGGCGACTTGTGCGGAAGCGGGGCCGCAGGCGAAGCCGAACAGGCTTCCCAGCAGGCCGGCGGTCATCAGGGCGGATTTCAGGCGGAACATGTGTGCTCCCTCGGGCTCATCTCGATGCGAGATTGGTTGCGAGGAAGCTAGGCCGCGTTCGAGTTCCGGTCCGTGATTGCGATCACCGTCATACGCTGCGTGATCCAAATCACGCAGCGAGCTGGCAAAGCTCAGATGATGCCTGTGGTGCGCGATCCCAGGCGGGCGCCGATGACGTCGATCTTCTGCGGGCCGAGCCACGGCGAAACCAGCCGCCGGGCGCGCGTCATCACCGCGCTGCGGCGGCCATGGCCGACGATGGGCGCGCAGTGGGCCTCCTGCGCATCCTGCTCGCCGTGCTGTCGGAGATACTCCGCGAAGTTGCTCATGGTCTCGTCGACCTTGAGCAGCGTTTCGCAAGGCGCGCCTTCTGCGAAGATCACGTCATGGGTCGCGAGCTTGATGTGGAAGAATTCGAGCGTTTCGTGCGCATCCGCCGCGTCGAGCGCAATCGTCGTGCCGTTGACGAGGTTGCCTGCGGGGACGAGGAGGCCGTCGACGAGCACGGCGTGACCCTGGGTCACGTAGAGATCGGTGTGCGGCACGTTGGGCGCGAGCGCCGAGCGGGCGATGCGGACCGGCCGTGCGCTCCTGGTCCAGGGTCTGGTGGAATCGCTCCTGGTGCGGCTGAAGCGGCCGATCCACTGGATCGCGCGTAGGCCGCCGAACATCGTGGGCAGCAGATCGCCGACGACGAGATCCTCGATCCTGCGCTCACCGTCTGCCGTTGAAATCCGCGTGCCCTTGAGGAAGCAATTGCCGCCAGCGGCGGCGCGGCCGCCGCCACCAACAAAATTGGCTGTGACGCGCCTGCCGTCGGCCATCGCGGCGCGCGTTGTCATCGCGCTCGCGGCAACGCCTGCTGCGGCCGCACCAAGGCTTCTCGATAGGATCGCACGGCGCGTGGCTGTGCTCGACGACGGCGTCGTGTTGTTCGACATCGCGCTTAAGTCCCTGTGTATGCAATCGGCTTGTGTGCAATCGGCGCGATCGTTGCTGCCGTGCTGTCGCCTGTTGGCCGCGACCTATAGCAGAAATCAGCGTGCGAATGAGTCTAAACTTAACGCTATCGGACAATAGGCCGCGCGTCGTGCGGGCGTCTCAATAGTGTCGTATTGGCAGGCCGCTGAAATAGTAGTTCACGCCGATGCGCACGATGTTGTCGTCGAATGCGACGTGACTGCGATCGAAGGCCGCACCGAGATTGGGCGTGGCGAAGCCGCCGTCGTTCAGTTTCACATAGAGATATTCGATCTTCGCCGACCATGCCGGCGCAAACGCCCATTCGGCACCTGCACCTACGGTCCACCCGGATCGCCACGACGAGGTGCTGTCCTCTACGGCGCCGGTTGCAGTCGACTTCAGACCGGCCTCAATGCCTGCACCGGCATAGCCCGCGGTTGCATAGAGCAGCACGTTTCCGGGCGTATATCCGATGCGCCCGCGAACGGTGCCGAGCCATTGCACTTTCGTGAAGCTTGAAAAATCCGGATTGCCGGCGGGGCCGCTGTCGAGCGAGCTGCCGTTCTGTCCGGTCCACGACAAATCGCTTTCGACACCGAACACCCAGCTTGCGAGCTGCCAGTTGTAGCCGGCCGTGCCGCCGACAATGCCGCCATTGACGTTGAACCGCGGCGTATCGTCGAGCCCGGTCAGATGATCGGTATGTTTGCTGCGTCCAAAGCCGCCGCCGCCGGCGAGGCCGACATAGGCGCCCTGCCAGCCATAAACCGGCGCACCGCGCAGGGGAGGATCTGCAGGCAGGTCGGCGGCCAAGGCGCTCATGCTCGCGGCGACGCACGCGATGCCGGCAACAGCCATCGAGATCGGAAAGGAAAACTTCATCGGAGGCAGGCCTCAACTCGCTGCGGTCGCAGAACGCGCGACCGCTGCCCTCGTGATGTAGACGTTTGCCGAGGCTGGACTCCGCACAAATTTCTCCACGCACTTTTCGTCGCACGTCATTGGGACGAATTGTGAACGTCACAAAATGTGCGGAGGGGTCGAGAGAGGGCGCAGCGCCTGCCTCAATTCCGTCATTGCGAGCGC
>NZ_VSSS01000042.1:0-63333 GCF_008123425.1 Bradyrhizobium rifense | reverse complement strand
TGCGAGCGCCCCCTACGAAAAGAACGCGATCTTCTCGGCCTGGGTCATGCGGCGGATCGGGGCGAGGGCGTCGTTGGCGGCGGGGCGGGGCTTTTGCACGATGCCGCTGGCCAGGACGGTGGCGCCGAGCGAGAGCTCGGGCAGGGGGGACGGCATTGGAAGTGACGCGGTCGGTGCTGCGCCGAAATTCGCCACGGCCGCCATGGCGAGGGCCGGCTGCTCCATCACTTCGGCGGCGGCTTCCGCAATGGCATCGGTGAGGCGCGCGAGCGATTCCATCGCGATCGGTGTTTCGGCAATCGGCTCCTCGACATGCGGCTCCTCGACAACCGGCTCCTCCAAGGGAGGCGCAACGTGCGGCGCGATCGGCGCCTCCATTGCGACCGGTTCCTCAATCATCGGCTCCGGCATCGGCTCGGGAATAGCCGCTTCCATCTCGATGGGCTCGACGATCTCGTCGAACTCCGGATCGGGCGCGGCCATCTCCATCGCGATCCGCGCGAGCACGGCGTCGTCTTCGGCCTCCGCGGCGGCATCGAGCGAGAACTCGTCCGCAATCTCGGCCACGGAAGCAGGATCGGCGAGGCTGTCCTCGACCGCAGCAAAACGCGCTTCGACGGCGGTGTGGCTTTCGGCGATCTCGGGCGCGATGTCCTGCGGCGTCTCCGTAAAAGCCACGGGTGCTTCGCTCGCCATCGCGGCGGGCGCTTCGGCAATTGGCGCTTCCGCCACCGGCTGTGCGGCTTGCGCAGGCGCCGGCCGCACTGCGGCCTGCGGCGCTGCGGCGCCGTCAGCGTCCGTCTGCTCGACCCGGTCCTTGAGCAGATCGAAGGCGGCCTTGAGGTCGCCGCGCGGGTCGATGGTCGACACCTGGGCGCAGGCTGCTTCGATCGAGGATAGCTGCGAATCAATCAGGTCGCAGATTCGCCCGTCGGCGCCGATCTCGCGCCAGCGCCAGGAGATCTCCTTGATGATGCGCACGCCGCGCGGGATCGGTGCGAGGCTCGCCTCGAGCGCGGCCGGATCGAACGCCTTAGCCGCGGCGCTTTCTGCAACCTCGACGGCGCGGCGGATCGCGACCAGCGCTTCGGGCAAGCGGTCCTCGACGACGGGTTGTCGCTGTGCCGCAAGGGCTTCTTCGATTTTGGCGACCGCGTCGAGCACCATGCTTGTGTCGGCATTGCGGTTGCGCTTGGCGTATTCGCCGAGGAACCAGCGGCCGCGCGCGGTCTCCATGAAGGCTTCGCGGATCGCGTCGTAATCCTGCTCGTTCGGCTCGGCCGCGCGGGCAGACATGGGCGAGAGGGCGAATGCTTCGTTGGCCATGACAATCTCGTCGCGCAAATCACCGCGCGTTACTGTAACGATCACCACGATATCGACCGAATCGCAATTGGTTTGATGGCAGGCGAATCACAAATCCCCATCGCGACATCCGTCAAGCGGCGATTCGCCGTGCGTCTCGCGCTGTTCTACTCGGCCGTGTTCGCGGTGTCGGGCACGCATCTGCCGTTCTTCCCGGTCTGGCTCAAGGCGGTCGGCGTCGATGCGGCCTGGATCGGGATCATCAACGCGCTGCCGGGGATCACGCGCTTCACCACACTGCCCTATGCAACCGCTTTTGCCGAAAAGCGCCATGCGATTCGCGCCGGCATGATGGGTTCGGTGGTGGCCACCGCGATCGGATTTGCGGCCGTCGGCTTGCAGCAGCAGCCGCTGGCCCTGTTCCTGATCTATGCGCTGACCTGCATCATGTGGACGCCGGTCGTCCCGCTGACGGATGCCTACGCGTTGCGCGGCGTCATTCGCTACGGCTTCGACTATGGGCCGGTTCGGCTGTGGGGCTCGGCGGCCTTCGCTGCCGGCGCACTCGCCTGCGGCTATCTCGTGGACAGCATCGACACGCGCGAGCTGATCTGGGTCATCGTCGCATGGGCTCTCGTTGCGGCCATCGCAGGCCTGTTGCTCCAGCCGCTCGACGATGTCAGGCGAAGGACCGCGGAACAGCACGGCAGCAATGCCCTGCTGCGCGATGTTGGTTTCTGGCTGGTCGTCATTTCGGCCGCGCTGATCCAGGGCAGTCACGCCGCCTATTACTCGTTTTCGGCGATCAGCTGGCAGGCCCATGGGCTCGGTGGATTCACGATCGCGGGACTCTGGACGCTGGGTGTGATCGCCGAGATCGTCGTCTTCGCGCTGTCGCCGCGCTTCTCGCTGCATCCGTCATCGCTGATGGCGATCGGCGGCATCAGCGCGGTGCTGCGCTGGATCGTCACGGCGCAGGATCCGCCGCTGGCGCTGCTCGCGATCGCGCAGCTCGGCCACGGCCTCACCTTCGGCATTACCATCGTCGGCACCATGAATTTGCTGGTGCAGCGCGTGCCGTCGCATCAGATTGCGCGAGGGCAGGGTTACTATGCTGCCTGCAGCGGCTTGTTGGGCGCGACAAGCTCGATCGCCTCAGGCGCGATCTACGCCCGCATCGGCGACGGTCTCTATTACGTCATGGCGGCGATGGCGGCGGCCGGCGCGATTGTGATCTGGTCGGCGCGGCATCGGCTCATGGCTCAGCCCCAGAGCGAAGCGTCCGGCGGATAGACCAGGCTCTCGTCATAACGCAGTCCATGATCGCGATCGCGCGCCAGCAACAAAGGGCCGTCGAGATCGACGAAGCGCGCCTGCGGGGTCACCAGCATGGCCGGCGCCATCGACAGCGAGGTCGCGACCATGCAGCCGATCATGATCTCGAAGCCGAGCGCCTGCGCGGCATCGGCCATGGCCAGCGCCTCGGTGAGGCCGCCGGTCTTGTCGAGCTTGATGTTCACGGCGTCGTAGCGTGCGCGCAAGGGTGCCAGCGAGCCACGGTCATGCACGCTCTCGTCGGCGCAGACTGCGAGCGGCCGCTTGATCCGCGCCAGCGCGTCGTCCTTGCCGGCCGGCAGCGGCTGCTCGACCAGGGTGACGCCGACAGCGTCGCAGGCGGCGAGGTTGGCTTCCAGATTGGCCTCGGTCCAGGCCTCGTTGGCGTCCACGATCAACTCGGACTCGGGTGCTGCCTTGCGCACGGCCGCGATCCGCTCGGGATCGCCGTCGCCGCCGAGCTTGATCTTGAGCAGCGGCCGGTGCGCCGCTTTCGCAGTTGCCACCGCCATGGCGTCCGGGGTGCCGAGCGAGATCGTGTAGGCCGTGGTGCGCTCGCCCGGGATCGGGCGGTCCAGCAGGTTCCAGGCCCGCAGGCCCGCCGCCTTGGCCTCGAGGTCGATCAGGGCGCAATCCAGCGCATTGCGGGCTGCTCCTGGCGGCATGGCGGCCTGGAGGGCCTGCCGCGTCAGGCCGCCCGCTACGGCCGCCTGCATGGCCTCGATCGTGGCCAGCGTTGCCTCGGGCGTCTCGCCATAGCGGAGATAAGGAACGCATTCGCCGCGGCCGGTCAGGCCGTTTTGGCTCAGTTCGGCCACAACGGTCACGGCTTCGGTCTTGGCGCCGCGGCTGATCGTGAAACTGCCGGCGATGGGAAACCGCTCGATTCGCGCGGCAAGGGCAGGAACTTTGCTGGAAGTCATTTTGAACTCTGGCGAAATCTGAACCTGCTAGTTACCTCTAGCAACTAACATTAACCAGTTGGGGATACCTTTCCTGGGTAAGGGCGTGCGCAACTATCTGATTTCCTCCGCCCTGATACGGGAGCGGACACCTTGAGCGGCGATCCGAAGCTGGAACGGATTGCCAAAGGCAACGCGCTGGCCCTCTGCGCCACCGGAACCTGGACCGCGAGCTTCGCGCCGGTGCTGGAGCGGATGGTAGCCGACGCCGAGAAGCTCGCCGGCAGCCCCCAAAGCATCTTCATCGACGTCTCCGAGGTCGCCAAGCTCGACACCTTTGGCGCCTGGCTGATCGAGCGGCTACGCCGCAGCCTGACCCAGGGCGCGGTCGAGGCGCAGATCGCAGGACTGTCGGCCAATTATTCGAGCCTCGTGGACGAGGTACGCCGGGTCCGCGCGACCCCGGTGGTCGACACCACCACGATCACCATCACCGGCATGCTGGAGCAGATCGGGCGCGCCGTCGCCGGTATCGCCGGCACCGTCGCGGGCCTCGTCGACATGCTCGGCGCGGTGCTCGCGGCGTGCGGGCGCGTGCTCATCCATCCGCGCTCGCTCCGCCTGACCTCGACCGTGCATCACCTCGAGCAGGTCTGCTGGCGCGCGGTGCCGATCATCGTGCTGATCACCTTCCTGATCGGCTGCATCATCGCCCAGCAGGGCATTTTCCATTTCCGCCGCTTCGGCGCCGACATCTTCGTCGTCGACATGCTCGGCGTGCTGGTGTTGCGCGAGATCGGCGTCTTGCTCGTCGCCATCATGGTCGCGGGCCGCTCGGGCAGCGCCTACACCGCCGAGCTCGGCTCGATGAAGATGCGCGAGGAGATCGACGCGCTGCGCACCATGGGCTTCGATCCGATCGAGGTGCTGGTGCTGCCGCGTATGCTGGCGCTGGTGCTGGCGCTGCCGATCCTCGCCTTTCTCGGCGCCATGGCCGCGCTCTATGGCGGCGGTCTCGTCGCCTGGCTCTATGGCGGTGTCGACCCCGAAGCGTTTCTGCTGCGTCTGCGCGACTCCATCTCGATCGATCATTTCATCGTCGGCATGGTGAAAGCGCCCGTCATGGCCGCAGTGATCGGCATCGTTGCCTGCGTCGAGGGTCTCGCCGTGCAGGGCAGCGCGGAATCGCTCGGACAGCACACCACTGCGTCTGTGGTGAAGGGCATCTTCTTCGTCATCGTGATGGACGGCGTGTTCGCCATCTTCTTCGCCTCGATCGGAATGTGACGATGGCGCAAGAAATCCAGAACGCGATTCAAGATCCCATCATCCGCGTCCGCGACATTACCGTGCAGTTCGGCGCGACGCGGGTGCTCGACGGCCTCAACCTCGACGTCAAGCGCGGCGAGATTTTGGGATTTGTCGGTCCCTCCGGTGCGGGCAAATCGGTATTGACCCGCACCATCATCGGCCTGGTGCCGAAGGTCGCGGGCTCCATCGAGGTGTTCGGCGTCGATCTGGATTCCTCCAACACCTCGCAGCGCCGTAACGTCGAGCGGCGCTGGGGCGTGCTGTTCCAGCAAGGCGCGCTGTTCTCCTCGCTCACGGTGCGGCAGAACATCCAGTTTCCAATGCGCGAATATCTGCGCGTCTCGCAGCGGCTGATGGACGAGATCACCATGGCCAAGCTCGCCATGGTCGGCCTCAAGCCGGAAGTGGCCGAGCGTTTCCCCTCGGAACTCTCGGGCGGCATGATCAAGCGCGTCGCGCTGGCCCGCGCGCTGTCGCTCGATCCTGACCTCGTCTTCCTGGACGAACCGACCTCCGGCCTCGATCCGATCGGCGCCGGCGACTTCGACGATCTGGTCAGGACGCTGCAGCGGACTTTGGGGCTGACCGTTTTCATGGTAACCCACGACCTCGACAGCCTTTACACAGCCTGCGACCGCATCGCCGTTTTAGGGAACGGTAAGATCATTGCGGCAGGGTCGATCGCCGACATGCAGGCCTCGCAGCATCCCTGGCTGAGGCAGTATTTCCATGGCAAGCGCGCCCGCGCGGTCGTGACTTGAGTAGCCGGAGCAGCTGATGGAAACGCGGGCGAACTACGTACTGATCGGATCCTTCACGCTGGCGGTGCTCGCGGCTGCGATCGGCTTCGTGCTGTGGTTCCAGTCGCTGCACACCACCAAGCAGCGCAGCCCCTTCCGCGTCGTGTTCGAGGGCCCGGCCGCGGGCCTGCGCAACGGCGGCAGCGTCAATTTCAACGGTATCCGGGTGGGCGAAGTCGTCTCGGTGAAGCTCGACAACCCGCGGCGGGTTGTCGCACTCGCCATGATCGAGAACAACACGCCGCTCCGCAAGGATACCCTCGTCGGCCTCGAATTCCAGGGCCTGACCGGCGTCGCCGCGATCTCGCTCAAGGGCGGCGAGGAGGCGGCTCCGCCGCCGCCGCTCGACGAGGACGGCATCCCGACGCTGACGGCCGATCCGAACAAGCTCCAGGACGTCACCGAGGCGATCCGCGGCACGCTGCAGAACATCAACAAGATCGTCGCCGACAACCAGGAGTCGGTGAAGAACTCGCTGAAGAACCTCGAGACCTTCACCAATTCGCTCGCGCGCAACTCCGAGAAGATCGACGGCGTGATGGCCAAGGTCGACGGCGTGATGCTGAAGGCCGACAACCTCATGCTCGGTCTCAACACGCTCGCCGGCGGCAAGGACGGCGGCGAGCTGTTCCTGACCGTCAAATCGATCCGCGAACTCGCCGAGGATTTCGACAAGCGCTCGGGTGCACTGATAACCGACGGCCGCCGTACGCTCGGCGACATCAGCCGCGCGGTGAACAATTTTGATCGCAACCCGACGCGCGTATTGTTCGGCGCGAGTAACAACGCGCCAGCGGCCGCGCCCCCGCCGGCCGAGGCGCCGAAGCCGGCGCCCGCCAACGAGCGCAAGCGGCAGTAGCAGCTCAGTCCACGCCTCTCTCCTTCGTCATTGCTGTGCAAGTTCACTAATTCGCTGATCGAATGGTTTCGGTTTTGGCGGCGGCAAATTCCTTTGGAGACTTGCCGCCGAGGGCCTGATGAGGCCTGAAGTTGTTGTAGTAGACGATGTACTCGAAGAGTTCGTTGGCGAAGTGGTCGAGGTTGTCGAAGGTTGCGCCCTCGATGACGTCGTCGTCCAGAGTTCGCCAGAAGCGTTCGTCCTTGCCATTTGTTTGCGGTCGGTAGGGCTTTGTATAGCGATGCTTGATGCCCAGCTCGAGCAGCATGGCCTCGAAGGGATGCTCTTCGGGGGTGTTTCGGGAGGCGAACTCCGCCCCGTTGTCCGACAGGATCTCGGCGAACTGAACCCCGTAGGTAACGTTGAGGGTGTTGATCATCTTCAAGGTCTTGAACATGACCGGCAGCGCCTTTTTTGAGGTCAGCACCTCGGCCCAGGCCAGGCGCGAGCAGCTATCGACCAGGCTGACGATGAAGGCCGTGCTTAGTGGTGGCACCAGGAACATGTCGCGGGACAATTGGTGCAGGTCGACATGCCCGAGTTCGCCGATCTTGTCCTTGATAATGCGACGTTTCTCCTCGCGCATGGCCGGGCTGCGGCGGTTCAGCTGATAGCGTTTGAAGGTTCGGTAGATGGACGAGAGCGACGGTACCGTATCTCGTCGTTCGCGCAAGGCAGCGTGGACTTCGTACCGGTTCATGCCCCGCTTACGACAGGCGACGATCTCCGCCTCGATGCCTTCCGGCTCGCGGCGCTCCCGCCATTTCGGTCCCCGGCGCTGGGGTAGCAGGTCTGCCTCCGCTCCACTCCGCAAGTAGCGATTGTAGTACTTCCGGAAGGTCTGCGAGCAGGTGCCGTGGTGCCTGTAGAAATCCCCCACCCGGCGGAAGGCCGGTGAGCGGCCGGCCTTTACCTCCTCGTACTCCGCGATCAGGAACCGCCACTTCGTAACGTAGTTCCGTTCGATCGTCCGGTCGAAGGTGTTGTCGCGCATCGGAATCCTCCCTGAACAGGATGAATTCGATCAGCGAATTAATGAACTTGCACAATTGCGAGCGAAGCGAAGCAATCCAGTCTGTCTCCGCGGTGACAGCCTGGATTGCTTCGTCGCAAGAGCTCCTCGCAATGACGGAGTTTGTGGGAGCGTCGTCGTTTCCCAATGCGCAGTGAACTACCCCAACGCAAAAACGGAGGCCGCAAGGCCTCCGTTCTCATTCCGGTCGTACGTTATCCGCGTCTCACCCCAGCCGGCCCGCCGCATGTGCGAGCAGCGTGTACACCAAACCCGTCTCCGAGGTGAGGTGGCTGCGCAGCTCCTGCGGGCCGCGGCCGTCGCGGGCGACTTCGTCGAGCAGGCGTTCGAACTCGCCGATATAGCGGTCGACCGTGCCCTTGAAGTTGCGGTCGGCGCGGTACTTGCGGGCGACCTCGTCAAAAGCCTTCTGGCCGGCGGGCGTGTACAGGCGTTTGGTGAAGGCCTTGTTCTCGCCGCGCTGGTAGCGGTCCCACATCTCGGTGGCGAGGTTGCGGTCCATCAGTCGGCCGATGTCGAGCGATAGCGATTCCAGCGGATTGCCGCTGCTCTGCGGGGCCTGCGGCTGCGCAGCGGGTGCAGCCTGGCGGCCACGCGGGGCCTCACGACCGGTCGGAGCAGCCTGGTTGGCGTCCGTGCGGTTCAACAGATCCGACAGCCAGCCGTCGCGGCCCTGGTCGTTACCGCCAGGCGCGACCGGAGGTGCCTCGGTGCGACGCGAGGCGGCGGGCATGCCGAGGTCCGGCGGCGGCAGCGTGGACGCGCTACCCGTGTCGCGCATGCGGGTCTCGGTGCCACGACCGCCCGCGCTTGCCATGATAGGCTCTTCCTGGCGCTGGACGGCGACAGAAGCGCGGCCCGTCGTGGTGACGTCGAGGCCGCGGCCGTGCTGGGCCACGATGCGGTTGAGCTCGGCGAGCGCCTCGATCTGGTCGACGATCACCTTACGCATCTGCGCAGTGCTCTCGGCGGCCTCCTGCGGCATCTCGAGCACGCCGCGGCGCAGCTCGTTGCGGGTGGCTTCGAGCTCGTTGTGCATCTCGAATGCCATCTGCTTCATGCTGGAGACGAGGTTGCCGAACTTCTCGGCCGACTGCTTGAACATCGCATCCGCCTCGTCGGTGGTCTGGCGGTAGATGTCGTGCATGGCATCGATGGTCTGGCGGTGCTCCTCTTCGGAGGCCGACCGCACCGCCTCGAACTGGCGGGTGATTGCGGCCGAACCTGCACCGGCGGTCTCCGCGACCACGCGGGCGATGTCGCGGGCACGCTCTTCGGCCGCAGCGAGCGACTCATCGAGCAGCCCAGTGAAGCGCGACAGGCGCTGGTCGAGATCGGTGGTACGCAGGTCGATGGTGGTGACGAGCGATTCCAGCGCCTGCTTGCGCTCGGCGAGCGAGGCGGTGGTGTTCTTGTTGCTCTGCTCGACGACCTGTGCGGCATCGACGAGCGCCTTGCCGTGTGCGTCGAACTGGGTCGACAGCTCGCCGAGATCCTGCAGTGCCCGCGTGGTCTTCGTGTTGAAGACGTTGAGCTGGTCTTCCAGGTTCTGCGTCGCAGCGCCGTTGCGCGAGGTGACGTCGTTCATTGCCGAAACGAAGTCGGCGACGCGCGTCACCAGCGCCCGCTCGAGCGAGTTGAGGTTGTCGTGCGCACCGGTCAGCACCTCCTGGAGGAGGATGTTGCCCTCGCGCAGACGCTCGAACAGGGCGACCGTGTCGGTGCGCAGGATCTTGCTGGTCTCCTGCATCTCGGTGACGGCCGCAATCGAGACCTGGCGCGACTGATCGATCGCCGCACGCGAGGCCGTCTCGAGGTCCTTGAGCGACCGGCCGACCGCGCTGGTCGCGACTTCGCTCGCCGCATTGATGGTGCGGGCGACTTCGTTGCCGTTGCCCATCATGGTCTGCGAGAACGCCGTGCCGCGCGTCTCGATCGACTTCAGCGCGTCGGAGGTGACGCGGTCGATGTCGAGCGTGAGCTGGCTGGTCTTCGAGCCGATCGCGTCCACGAGCGAGCCGCGCTTGGCGTCGATCATGTTCGAGAGGCGGTCGGCCTGCTGCTGCACATAGGTGACGATCTCGTCGGTCTTGCCGGTCATGGCCTGGCCGAAGCTGCTCGAGGCGGAGAGCACCGAGCGCTCGACGTCGGCCGAGCTCGACTTGACCCGCGAGCTCGCCTCGTTGGAGGCGTTGATCAGCGCATTCTGGGCGTTGAGCGCGCTGGTCTGGATGTCGTTGGTGGCATTTGCAGTGGCCGTGCTCAGCGCGCGCTCGATCTCGGTCGAGATCGTGCGGATCTGGCTCGCGGCATCCGCCGAGGTCGAGGTCAGCGAGGTCTGGGCCTCGCGTGCGCTGCTGAGGATCGTCGAGGCGGTGTCGGCGCCGACCGCGGTCAGCGTGCGCTCGATGTCCGTCGTTAGCGACTTGATCTGGCTCGCCGCGTCGGTCGACGCGGTGATCAGCGTGCCCTGGGCCTCGCGCACGCCGCTGGTGAGCGCCTCGATGGTGGCGCCGCCGGCGGTCGCCAGCGCGCGCTGCATCTCGGCTGCGAGCGAACGGACCTGGCCGGTTTGTTCTGCGGAGACAGCAAGAAGGGTGCTCTGGGCATCACGGGCGCTCGCCGTGATCGTCTCGGCGGTGGTCTGGCCGACCTGCGACAGCGAGCGATGCACTTCGGCCGCGAGCGACTTGACCTGGCTCGCCGCATCCGAGGACGCATTGACCAGCGTGCTCTGGGCTTCGCGCGCGCCGGTCAGAATGCTCTCTGCCGTCGAAGTGCCAGCCATGGAGAGCGACCGCTGCACGTCGGCCGTAAGAGCTTTAACTTGGTTTGCTGCATCCGCAGATCCGGCGACGAGCGTGTTCTGGGCCTCGCGCGCGCCGGTCATAATGGTCTCGGCGGTCGAGGTGCCGGCCATCGAGAGCGAGCGCTGGACATCGGAGGACAGCGCCTTGATCTGGTTGGCGGTCTCGGTCGAGGCCGCGATCAGCGTGCCCTGCGCATCGCGGGCGCCGGCGGTGATTGATTCCGCCGTGCTGGTGCCGGCGAGCGACAGCGAGCGCTGCACGTCGGCGGTGAGCGTCTTGACGTGGTTGGCCGCATCCGACGAGGCGGTGACGAGCGTGGTCTGCACCTCGCGGGCGCCGGCCAGGATCGAGGCCGCGGTGGCCGAACCGGCCGCGGACAGCGTGCGTTCGACGTCGGCGGCGAGCCCCTTGATCTGGTTGGAGGCATCGCCCGAGGCCGCGACCAGGGACGACTGCGCCTCGCGGGCGCTGGTCAGGATCGAGTTGGCAGCACCGGTGCCGACCGCGGTCAGCGCGCGCTCGACCTCGGCGGAGGTCATCTTGAGCTGGGCATTGACGTCGGAGGAGACCGTCATCAGCGACTGCTGCGCAGTGCGCGCACCAGTCTGGATCGTCTCGCTGGTGTTGACGACGAGGTTGGTGAGCGAACGCTCGGCGTCGTCGACATGCGAGCGGATCGCGGTCGAGATCATCTCGGCGCGGGACATCATGTCCTCGCTGGCCTGGCGGCCGCTGCTCTCGATGCGGCCGGCAACGGCCTCGACACGCGAGCCGAGCAGGTCTTCGAACTGCGCCACCCGCACGTCGATGTCGTTGGCAACCGAACCGACCTTGGTCTCGATCGCCTGGTGGATGTCCTGGAAGCGTGCCGTGACCGTGTCGGTCAGGTGCATGCTGCGGCCGTCGATGAGGTCGGCGACGCCGGTGATGCGGCGGTCGACCGCCTCGATCGCCTGCGCGGTGCCGTCCGTGAGCGTGGAGGTCAGCAAGGTGAGGCGGGTGTCGATCGACTGCACGGCCTGCGAGGCGCCGTTGGTCAAAGCGGTCGTCAGATAGGTGAGGCGGCTATCGACGGACTCCAGCGCCTGCGATGCGCCGCTGTTGAACGTCGTCGTGAGGTGCGTCAGCCGCGTATCGATCGCCTGGATCGTCTGCGAGGCGCCGTCGGTCAGCGTCGTCGTGAGGTGCGTCAAGCGCGTGTCGACGGACTGGATCGCCTGGGCTGCACCATCGGTCAGCGACGTCGCGAGCGTGTTGAGACGCCCGTCGATGGTTTCCGTCACCGACTTGGCGCGGGTGTCGAATGACTCTTCGAGCGCGGCAACGCGGCCGACGAGCTGCTCGTCGAACGTCCTGATGTGGCCTTCGATAGTGCCGTCGAGGCTCGTGATCTTGCCGTTCAGCGAGGCGTCGAGGTTGGTGACGCGTTCGCCGATCGTGGTCTCGAACTGCACCAGGCGCTGGTCGAGCACGGCCGTGATGGCACCGCCGTTGGAGGTGAAGCGGGTGTCGAAATTGTCGACATAGGTCTTCAGCGACTCATGGATGTCGTGGGTGCGCTGGCCCATGCGCTCGACGATCTCGCCGCCGAACGTCTTCACGGTGCGGTCGAACTCGGAGATGTGGCGGGTGATCAGGGCACCCAGCGTGCCGGAATCGCGCGCGAACTTCTCGACCAGCTCGGAACCCTGGTTCTTCACCAGCTCGTCGAACGCGCTCATCTGCAGCGACAGCGAGTCGTGCGCGGTCTCGGTCTGGCTGACGACCTTGGCGACGAGGGTGTTGACCGTGGCGTCGAGCGCTTCGCTCGCCTTGTCGCCGGAGGTCATGATCTGGCCGGCGAGGCGGTTGCCGGCGTCGTCGATCTTGGCGGAGAGGTCGTTGGAGCGCAGCTCGAGCTCGAGCAGCAGCGAGTCCGACGAATTCTTCAGGCTGTCATGCACCTGCTCGGTGCGCTCGGAGATGCCATCGACGATCGCGGCGGAACGCTGCTCGAACTCGCCGGTGATGCGGTCGATGCGCTCGTTCAGCATCTCGTGGACGCGGTCGGCGAGGTCGACGAACTCGTCGTGAACGTGGCCGGTCTTGAAGTTGAGGCTGGTGGTCAGCCGCTCGCTGGCGTCGAGCACCGCGCGCGTGGTCTCGGCGCTGGCCTCCTCGAGGCGGTCGAGCAGGTCGCCGCCGCGCTCGCCGAGCGCCAGGATCATGTTGTCGCCGGCGTGGCTCAGCGCGCCGGTGATGTGGGCGCCGCGCTCTTCCAGCGCGCCGGTGATGGATTTCGCGACCTCGTCGACGCGCGAGGCGATCGCATCCGAGATCAGCGCGATGTCGTGGCGGAGGTCGATCTGCACGCCGGAAATGGCGCTGCGGACCTGCTCGGCCTGGCCGACCAGGTTGTCGCGCTGATGCGCGATGTCCTGAAGCAGGGCGCGGATGCGCACTTCGTTGTCGGAATAGGCGCGCTCAAGTGCGGCGACCTCGTTGGCGACCAGCGTCTCGAGCTCGCCGGCGCGCGCGATGGCGCGTTCGATGCCGTCGCCCATCGCCGCGACCTCGCGGCGGATGGCCTGGCCGACGGTGACCATGGAATCGGAGGCCGAGCCTTCCGGCTCGGAGAAGCGGATCGCGACCTGCGCCATCGCCTGCGCGACCTGGCTCATCTGCTGGCCGCGCCAGACCAGGCTGGCGAGGAAGTAGAACAGCATGATCGGTGCGAAGAACATCGTGGCGAGGCCGGCGATCGCCAGCACGCCACCGCTCTCGCCCATGGCGGCCCGGATCGAGGGCAGGAAGCCGACCGTCAGCGCGGCGCAGGCCGCAAGCCAGACCACCGTGAAGATGGTCGCGCCGGTGTAGATGTTGCGGGCAGGGCGGCCCGTCTGCAGCGACTGGAGCAGCAGGCCGATGGTCTCGCGGTCGTCATTGGCGGCGCGGCGCGAGGTGCGCGGTTCCTCGATCGGATCGAACACGGCGCGCTCGTTGGCGGCAGCGCGAGGCTCGAACGTCGGCTCGTCGAACATGGGAGGTGCCGGCGGCGCCACCGAAGGCGCGGTTTCGTTGCGCATCGATGCGTTGCGGCTGGTATCGGCAGCCGTGTCGCTGATGTTGAGGGCTTCCTGGATCGCAGAAAGCGCATCTTCTGTGGGATCTTTGACCTTTTTGGGAGTGTTGGCCATGTTCAGTCGAGCCCTCGTTACTTGTACGCGTCCCCCCGCGAGCCCTGCGCGCTACGCAAGCCCACAGTCCGGATCATGCCGCTTGCGCGGATCTCCGAGCCGTCCCCACCCGGACGGCTTGTCCGCCAATTTCCGCAACATCCTATTGGCAGAGCGTCGCGAATGAAATGGCTGCGATTAAGACAATCTTAATCATCGTTAACAGGAACGAGCCGTAACGCCTTAGCCCTACATGAATTTCTCCACCGAACTCGGCCGATTGCGGCAACTTTTCGTCAATAAACGGGCGGATTTGCGTAAAACGGCCCAAACACTTCGTTAACCATTTCCATGCTTCGGTGGGGCGAACCGCCGGACCGGCGGACCGTCGCGCGATGCCGGGGCCTGCGCCATGATGCCTGAACTGCAACGGATGGACTGGATGCCCTCGCCCCCGCTTGCGCCCATCGACAGCCCCCTCGACCTCGACCACCTCTCGCGGATGACGCTCGGCGATGCCGAGCTGGAGCAGGAAGTGCTTGCGATGTTCGCCGAGCAGGCGGTTCGGCTGATCGCGGCGATGACGGCGCTGCCGGCCGAAACCGGTGCGCTCGCGCATAAGCTTAAAGGCTCGGCGCGCGGGATCGGTGCCTTTGCGGTCGCGGATGCCGCCGCCAGCCTGGAAACCGCGATCCGGATCGGCCACAACCAGCCCCACGCCTTCGCCGCGCTGAAAGAGGCCGTCGCCGAGGTTCGCACGGCCATTGCGGCGATCCTGAAGCACTAGGCCGGCGTCCCCACATGCGGGTGGACTGCGCACTAGTCTTTTGTTTGTTTTGACGCGTTTTCTTCCCGCGAACCGGTATCCACTTCGCTTGAAAACGCTATGGCGCTGCCCTGACCGACCCGTTATAGGACAGCCCGGACCCTCCTTTTTCCCCAGATCGCGGCAGCACGAGCACCCATGGCCAAAATTCACTTTGTCGACCACAAGGGCGAAACCCGCACGGTGGATGTCGAGAACGGCGCGACCGTGATGGAAGCCGCCATTCGCAACAGCATTCCCGGCATCGAAGCCGAATGCGGCGGCGCCTGCGCCTGCGCAACCTGCCATGTCTATGTCGATGAAGCCTGGCGCGAGAAGGTCGGCAGCCCGACGCCGATGGAAGAGGACATGCTCGACTTCGGCTTCGACGTGCGCCCGAACTCGCGCCTGTCCTGCCAGATCAAGGTCGCCGACGAGCTCGACGGGCTCGTGGTGTCGACGCCGGAACGTCAGGCCTAAGCACGTCTCGTTTAAGCGCTCGGCGGCGCGACCTCGATGCCGCGCTTGTGCCAGGGTTTGAATTTCTCGATCACCTCTGCGGTCAGCGGTGCCGGCCGGCGCGTCGCCTCGTCGAGCAGGACGCCGACGGACGTCGCTGACGCGATGCACGTCCCGTTCGAAAACACCACCTGCTCGAAGGTCACCGACGTCCGTCCGAGCTTCACCACGCCGAGGCCGAGCTCGATCGTGTTCGGCCAGTGCAGCTCGGCGCGGAAATGGATGTCGAGCCGCACCATGATCCAGGCGAGCCCCGGCGGTGTCAGCCCGTATTCCGGGCTCTTCATCAGCGTGACACGGCCGGTCTCGAAATAGGTGGCGTAGACCGCGTTGTTGACGTGCTGGTTCGGATCGAGATCGCCGAAGCGGACGTTGTCGCTGAGGCGAAAAGGGAAGTCCTCCAGGCGCGGCGTCGTATCGAGGCGGCTTGGTGCGTTCACCGATTGATCTCCGTCATATCCAACCTCGTTACAGCCCAGTTATTTTGAGCCGGCAAGTGGGTGTGCTTGCGGGGCGCTCCCGCTTTTATGCCTTCCCTGATCCATCCCCGTTGGCTAGACAGGCAGGGTCACCTCTGCCCGCCGGGCGCCGTCCAACCGATAACGACCGATAAAGAGACGACATGAGCGACGTGATCAAAACCGATGTGCTGATTATTGGCGCCGGCCCTTGCGGCCTGTTCGCCGCCTTCGAGCTTGGCCTTCTCGATATGAAGGCGCATTTCGTCGACATCCTCGACAAGGTCGGCGGTCAGTGCGCCGAGCTCTATCCGGAAAAACCGATCTACGACATTCCCGGCATTCCGCACGTGTCGGGGCAGGGCCTCACCGAGGCGCTGATGGAGCAGATCAAGCCGTTCCACCCGACCTTCCATCTCGGCGAGATGATCGAGACCGTGGAGAAGATCGGCGATCCCGCGTTTCGCTGCACCACCGATGCCGGCAAGGTGTTCGAATGCAAGGTGGTGGTGATCGCGGCCGGCGGCGGCTCGTTCCAGCCGAAGCGCCCGCCGGTGCCGGGGATCGAAGCCTACGAAGGCACCTCGGTGCACTACGCCGTGCGCAAGATGGAAAATTTCCGCGACAAGAACGTGCTGGTCGTGGGCGGCGGCGATTCCGCGCTCGACTGGACGCTCAACCTGCATCCGATCGCCAAGCGCATCACGCTGCTGCACCGGCGCGACGATTTTCGTGCTGCGCCCCACAGCGTCGAGCAGATGCGCGCGCTGGTGGCCGACGGCAAGATGGATCTGCGGCTCGGCCAGGTCACCGCGCTCGCAGGCGCCGATGGCCAACTGACCGGCGCCACCGTCAAGGGCAACGACAACAATATCAGCGATATTGCCTGCGACACGCTGCTGCCGTTCTTCGGACTGACCATGAAGCTCGGTCCGGTCGCGAACTGGGGCATTGCGCTGGAGAACAATCTGGTGCCGGTCGAGACCTCCGCGTTCGAGACCAACGTGCCCGGCATCTTCGCCATCGGCGACATCAACACCTATCCCGGCAAGATCAAGCTGATCCTGTGCGGCTTCCACGAGGGCGCACTGATGTCGCAAAAAGCCCACCGTTACGTCTATCCGGAGAAGCGGCTCGTGTTCCAGTACACGACCTCGTCCTCCAGCCTGCAGAAGAAGCTGGGTGTCAACTGATCGCGACGGGAGCGGACGGGCGATGCCCCATGTTTCTGGTGCTGGAATCGTTCGCGAAATCGCCGTAGTCTGCGGCCATTGCAGTGGCGGCTCAGCAAGGTGATCATAATGCGGAATCTCTTTACCGGCTTTCGGCTGCTCCCGTTTCTCGCGCTCGCGTTGACGCTCGGCGCGGTGAGCCCGGCTGGGGCGCAAGTCCCGGCTGCGGCGCCGGCTCAGCCAACCGCCGCAGGTCTCTGGCAGAAGGTCGAGGACGGCAAGACGGTGGGCTGGTTCCTCTTCATCGACCACAACGGCATCTTCGAAGGCGTCATCGCCAAGACTTTTCCGCGCCCCGGCGACGACCCGAACGAGGCCTGCACGAAGTGCACTGACGATCGCAAGAACCAGCCGGTGCTCGGACTCTCCTTCATCCGCGACATGAAGCGTGACGGGTTGAAGTATGAGGGCGGCAACGTCGTCAATCCGCGCGACGGCAACATCTGGAAGGCCAAGATGACGGTGAGCCCGGACGGTCAGGTCCTGACCATGCGCGGCTTCCTCGGCATTTCCCTGTTCGGCAAGGACGAGACCTGGCAGCGTTTGCCGGATGCAAGTATCGCCGAAGTCGATCCCGCCATCGTCGCCAAATATCTCCCCGCACAGGCCGCCGCGACCAAGCCGGCGCCCGTGCCCGCGACCAAAAAGGGTGGTGCGATGATGATGGCACCGGCAGCGAAGAAGTAGGCTGCTTTCACGCCGCCCGGGCTATGGGCGTCAATACGTCCGTGCCTTCTTGCAAGGCGCATAGAACGTACCGTTACCGGCAACGACCCGCTCGAGGCATTGCCGGGGATCGGTGATCTCGCCGTCGACCTGAAAATAATAGGCCTGCGGTCCCAGGCTCAGGACGTAATGTCCCGGCGAAAGCTCGAGCTCTGCGTCGCTGGCGTGGAGCTCGTACATTTCGGCTTTTCCCGGAATCGGCGAGATCCGGAACGGATAGGAGACGTTGCGGATCACGCCGACGTCGTCTCCGCCACTCGTCGTCTTGCCTGCAGCATCGGTCGAAAATTCTTTGACCTTCGCGACAACACGGACCTCGACGCGCTCGGGGATCACATTTGCAATGTCCCGGCGGAACACGATGAACTTGACGTGGCCGTTCGGCAGATGCGGCCGATCGGGCTTCTTGAACTCCGGTGAAATCGCAATGCGCATGTCCGGCGCCATCACGCCGGTCGCGTTCAACTCGGCCAGCGACTTGTCGTCGATCAAGGCATAGATGCCGTAATCACTCGGAAGCACGCGCGCTGGTGCAGGCGGGGCGGAGGGGACCATCTCCGGCTTGGCGACCGTGATCGTCGTCTCCGGCCTGGGTGCGACCTGCGCGATCTCCGGCGCCTGTGACGAGATCAGCCGGCGCAGCGCGGCGATCCTGTCTCGGTGCGAGACGATCACGATGACTACGCCAACGACAACAAGGATGCCCGCGGTACGCTTGATTACTGGTAGAAGCGAGCCTGAGACCGCAGGCCGCTTGCTGCGGGACGTCCCGATCGCCGAAGGCAAGACGGTCGCATCGCCGGACACCAGAAGAGTGCCTGCGTCGGTCACCTTGGATGATGTGAGTTGTTGCGACGGCAAGCGCTCCAGCGGTGCCTGTTCGCGCGAAAACTTCTCGACCTCGTCGATCGCGATCTCGAGGGCCTGCTTCATCTTGTCGATGTTTTTAGTGTCGGCGTAGGTGAACTGCTCCTGGAGCTTGTAGCGGGCGAGATCGTAGACCATCTGCCGCCGGGCTTCGGCGTCGTCTTTCACCGTCTCGAGCATGCGCGAAATCACCAGCGCAAACTGCACCTGGTTTGCGGGCAAATCGGTCGGGTCCTGTTGACCGGGAAGCAAGTCCCTCGAGTCACTCATTGCGCTGACGGTCCAAAGCCAGTCACGCCGATACCCAATTCTTCCATTCGAAACAGTCGGTTAAGCGGATAGCGGTCGCATCCGCGCCAGCTTCGTACACGTCCTGACACGACAAGGAAAGCCTCCGAAGTGAGGTGCGGCGGACCGTCGGCACGTCACACATGCAGGACGTGCTGGCAGATCGAGCAAGGCTGCCGCGCCAGTAGTTCCCCGGAATGCGGGCTGGCGCTGGATTTGCATAGCTATCGGCAAATCTGCCGGAGGAGTGAGTCGCCGCTGCCGCGCCTGTTCGAGGGCGTGAGCGACGTCGCCTGCTCCTCGCGGCGCTGACTTCGATCGGTGAGATGACGCTATGAGATTTGAAAGACTGTGTGTCGCGACGCTGGCGGGGCTGACGCTGCTGCTGGCGACATCGGCGATGGCGCGCGACGACGGACGCTATGCCAATTCGCCGCTCAAACCCTGGTTCGAGAGTCTGCGCAGCGAGTACGGACAGTGCTGCTCGGATGCCGACGGCTATGTCGTTGCCGATGTCGACTGGGAGTCCGACAAGGGACATTATCGCGTGCATCTCGACGACGAATGGGTCGTCGTGCCCGACGGCGCCGTGATCAACGAGCCGAACAAGATCGGCCGCACCATGGTGTGGAAGCACTATATTGACGGCCACCCGCGCGTGCGGTGCTTCATGCCGGGCAGCATGACCTGACAATGCGGACAGCGCCCGCACTGGATGCGGGCGCTGCAAGTGACGTGGGATGGTTAGCGCGCTTCGCTGTCGGAGCTCGCGCTGGCAAACCGCTTCACGCGAGGTGACAGCACCGAGATCTGCGCAGGCGAGGCCGGCATACCGGCGACGATCATCGCGGGCGCAGTCGACTGCTCCTGAACGCCGGCGCCGCCGAGCACCTGCACTTGCATCGCCGAGATCGGAAACGACTTCGCTTCGTAAGAGGGGAGCTCGCCGGCAAATGCGCTGGCTGTGCTTGCAATCATTGCGCCGGCAACTGCAATCATCGAGAGAATACGCATTTCAAAATCTCCGTTGAAGATATCAATCGGAGGTTAGGTCGCGACAGTGCCGCAACAGGCTCGCTTGTGTGCGAACATTCGTCTCCCGTGCGCAGGCAAATTTGGTTGCGTGAGACGACAGGACGAAACGAGGAAGAAGTTTTCCGCGTCAATATTTCCGGACGGTTTCGCGAAAGGCGAGCCGATGGTGCTTTACGCGCCGAGTTTGGTCTCTCGCACCACTGCATCGGTGCGGCGGCGCAGTTCCGGATTGAGCGCGAGCCCGAGACCGGGTGCAGTCGGTGCCGACACGATGCCGTTGTTCACGACGGGCAGTGCGGTGACGAGGTCGCGGTACCAGGTCGACAGCGTCGCGCGAACGACCTCCTGGAAGATCGCGGTCGGCGCATGTAGCGCCAGATGCAGGCCCGCCATCAGCGCGACGGGTCCGGTGCAGTCATGCGGAGCAAGCGGCTTGTTGTAGGCCTCGCCAAGTGCTGCGATCTTGCGCGCCTCGCTCAGGCCGCCGCACCAGGCGATGTCGAGCATCACGACGTCGACGGCATCGGCCGCGAGCAGATTGCGGAAGCTCGCGGCGCCCGCCAGCGTCTCGCTGCCGCAGATCGGCGTCTTCACGCGCCGCCTGAGATCGGCGAGGCCCTGCACGTCGTCCATCTTGTTGAGGGGATCCTCGACCCAGAACACGCCATAATCTTCCAGTGCGCGGCAGATGCGCTCGGCGGTGTGCGTGCCCCACAGGCTGTGCAGTTCGCACATGATCTCGATGCGATCGCCGACGGCGTCGCGGATTTTGCGGAACGGCTCCAGTCCGGTCTTGAGGTCGGTGAGCGAGATCGCGTGGCCGCCATTCGCGGCAAAAGGATCGAACGGCCAGATCTTCATGGCGCTGTAGCCTTCGCTCAGAAGGCTTTCGGCAAGCGCCCCGGCATCGCGCATGAAGGCGATCTGGTCGTCATAGGGGCCGAGCGCGGCATCGTCAGCGCCGATCTCGCGGCGCCTGGAGCTCTTCGTGTTGTAGGCATAGCCGGCGCAGGTGTTGTAGGCGCGGATCTCGAGCCGGCTCGCGCCGCCGAGCGCCTCGTGCACGGGAATGCCGTGACGCTGGCCCTTGAGGTCCCACAGCGCGATGTCGATCGCGCTGGCCGCGCGCACCTCGGCGCTGACGCTGTGGAAGCCGAGATAGGGCGTCAGCAACTGGCGGGAGATCGCCTCGATGCGGCGGGAGTCCTGGCCGAGCACCAGCGGCGCGGCGAGTTCATGCACGGCAGCCTCGACCGCCTGCGCGCCGCGAAAGCTTTCGCCGAGACCTGTCAGGCCCTCGTCGGTTTCGATCTCGACCCAGATCAGGTTCGGTCGCTCGTCGATGCGGATCGTGCGCAGCGTCGTGATGCGGGACATCGAGGTCCTCTTGGACGAGTTGCCGGTGCTCAGGTCACGGGCGCCGGATTGAACAGCGTGAGGTCGTTGTGAATGCCCCAGCGATCCGACCACGGCTTGGTTCGACCGGAGGCGACGTCGAGGATCAGGCGGAACAGATCCCAGCCGGTCTCCTCGATCGTCTTCTCGCCGGTGGCGATGCCGCCCGCGTCGAAATCGATCAGATCCTTCCAGCGCCGCGCAAGCTCGGTGCGGGTCGCGACCTTGATGACGGGGGCAGCCGCGAGGCCGTAAGGCGTGCCGCGGCCGGTGGTGAACACCTGCAAGGTCATGCCGGAGGCAAGCTGGAGCGTGCCGCAGATGAAGTCGGACGCTGGCGTCGCCGCGAACAGCATGCCCTTCTGCATCGCCTTCTGGCCGGGCGAGAGCACGCCGGTGATGGCGCTCGATCCGGACTTGACGATCGAGCCGAGAGATTTTTCGACGATGTTGGCGAGGCCGCCCTTCTTGTTGCCGGGCGTGGTGTTGGCGCTGCGATCGGCACCGCCGCGGGCCAGATAAGAATCGTACCAGGCCATCTCGCGCACCAGCGCGCGGCCCACGTCCTCGTTGATAGCGCGACGGGTGAGGAGCTGGATGGCGTCGCGCACCTCGGTCACTTCCGAGAACATCACGGTGGCGCCGGCGCGCACCAGAAGGTCGGCGGCGAAGCCGAGGGCGGGGTTCGCAGTGACGCCGGAGAAGGCGTCGCTGCCGCCGCATTGCAGGCCGATCACGAGATCGGCAGCCGGGCAGGTCTCGCGGGTGCGCTTGTTCAGGATCTTCAGGCGGGCCTCCGCCTGGGTCATGATCGCGTCGACGATCGCGCCAAAGCCGTCGAAGGCTTCGTCCTGCATGCGCACGATGGCATCACTGACGCCCTCGGGCACCAGCCGCTCCGGCGCGAGCTTCTCGCAGCCGAGACTGATGACCAGGATCTCGCCGCCGAAGTTCGGGTTGAGCGCGAGATTTTGCAGCGTGCGGATCGGTATCACGGCGTCGGGCGCATTGATCGCGACGCCGCAGCCATAGGCATGCGTCAGCGGCACGACGTCGTCGACGTTCGGATATTTTGGCAGCAGTTCGGCGCGGATGCGCTTCACCGCATATTCCATCGTGCCCTTGACGCATTGCACGGAGGAGGAGATGCCGAGGATGTTTTTCGTGCCGACCGAGCCGTCGGTATTGCGAAAGCCTTCGAAGGTGAAACCTTCGAGGGGCGGCAGCGGCGCAGGCACGGCGGTGGAGATTTCCAGCTTGTCGAGGTCAGGGGCCTCCGGCATGCGGATGCGCGCCTCATCCACCCATTCGCCGGCCAGGATCGGCGCGAGCGCGTAACCGATCACCTCGCCATAGCGGATGATCGGCTGATCTTGCGCGATGTCGACCAGCGCCGTCTTGTGCCCCTGTGGCACGAAGGCCCGCAGCGTCAGCCCGCAGGCAAAGCGGGAGCCGGCGGGAAGCCCGAAATCATTGACCACGATCGCGACGTTGTCGCGCGCGTTGAGCTTGATGTAGCGGGGCTGCTCTTTCGCTGCGACGTCCTGGTCCATGCGCTTTTGCCTCAGAAGCTGAAGTCGTAGGGTGGGCAAAGGCGCAACGCGCCGTGCCCACCATGCTTCACACCGAACGTAAGCGGTGGGCACGCTTCGCTTTGCCCACCCTACGATCTCTTCCCCGTGGTTAGCCCGGATAGGTATAGGCGGTCTTCACCGTTGTGTAGAACTCGCGCGCATAGGAGCCCTGCTCGCGGGCGCCATAGCTCGAGCCCTTCCGGCCGCCGAACGGCACGTGGTAGTCCACACCCGCGGTCGGCAGATTGACCATCACCATGCCGGACTCGCTGTTGCGCTTGTAGTGCGAGGCGTATTTCAGGCTGGTGGTGCAGATGCCCGAAGCGAGACCGAACTCGGTGTCGTTGGAGATCGCCAGCGCTTCCTCGTAGTTCTTGGCGCGGATCACGGCGGCAACGGGACCAAAGATTTCCTCACGCGCGATGCGCATGTTGTTGTTGGCCTCAGTGAACAGCGCCGGCTGGAGGTAGTGGCCGGGCGTCTCGCGCTTGAGCAGCTCGCCGCCAAAGGCGAGCTTGGCGCCCTCGTCCTGGCCGATCTTGATATAGCGAAGATCCTGGTCGAGCTGGCTCTGATCGACCACCGGGCCGATATGGACGCCGGCCTTGAGTGCGTCGTCGACCGACAGGCCGTTCAGGCGCTCGGCCACCGCCGCGACGAAGCGGTCATGGATGCCTTCGGTGACGATCAGGCGGGAAGACGCCGTGCAGCGCTGGCCGGTCGAGAAATAGGCGCCGTTGACGGCGACTTCGACGGCGGTCTTGAGGTCGGCGTCGTCGAGCACGACCAGCGGATTCTTGCCGCCCATCTCGAGCTGGAACTTTTTCATCGGATTCGAGAGCACGCAGGCCTGCGCGATCTTGCGGCCGGTCTGCACCGAGCCGGTGAAGGAGATCGCAGCGACATCCGGGTGCTCAAGCAGCGTCTGGCCGACGACGGAGCCGGAGCCGACCACGAGGTTGAACACGCCAGCCGGAATGCCGGAGCGAGCAATGATCTCGGAGAGCGCATGCCCGGAGCCCGGCACCAGTTCAGCCGGCTTGAACACGACGGTGTTGCCGTAGCAGAGCGCCGGCGCGATCTTCCAGGCCGGGATCGCGATCGGGAAGTTCCACGGCGTGATCATGCCGATGACACCGACCGGCTCGCGGGTGAGCTCGACGTCGAGGCCGGGGCGGACGGACGCGCCTTTCTCGCCGATCAGGCGCAGCGCTTCGCCGGCGAAGAACGCAAAGATCTGGCCGGCGCGGGCGACCTCGCCGATGCCCTCGGGCAGCGTCTTGCCTTCCTCGCGGGCAAGCAGGCGGCCGAGCTCTTCCTTGCGGGCGATAATTTCAAGAGAAATCTTGTTGAGCGCGTCGTAGCGCACCTGCGGGGTCGACTGCGCCCAGGCGGGGAAGGCGGCTTTCGCGGCCGCGATCGCCTTCTCGGTCTGCGCCTTGTCGGCCTTGGCGTATTGGCCGACCAGATCGTTGGTGTTGGAGGGGTTGATGTTCTTGGTGACGCCGGAGCCGTCGACCCATTCACCGCCGATGAAGTTCTTCAGGATCGCAGTCATCTCGTTCCTCCAGGGAAAGCTTTCTAACGCACGAGGCAGGGACGCTTGTCGTCAAAGGTCCAGCCGGGGATCAGGTCCTGCATGGCAATAGCGTCATCGCGGGCGCCGAGTCCATGCTGCTTGTAGAGTTCATGCGCGGCCTCGATGGCCGCACGGTCGATCTCGATGCCGAGGCCCGGACGATCCGGGACCGCGATCTTGCCGCCCTTGATCTGGAGCGGCTCCCTGGTGAGCGCCTGGCCATCCTGCCAGATCCAGTGCGTGTCGATCGCCGTGACCTTGCCCGGGGCGGCGGCGCCGACATGGGTGAACATGGCGAGCGAAATGTCAAAATGATTGTTGGAGTGCGAGCCCCAGGTCAGGCCGTTGTCACGACAAGTCTGGGCGACGCGCACCGAGCCTTGCATGGTCCAGAAATGGGGATCGGCCAGCGGAATGTCCACCGCACCCAGGCGCAGCGCGTGGCTAAGCTGGCGCCAGTCGGTCGCGATCATGTTGGTTGCGGTCGGCAAGCCCGTGGCGCGGCGGAACTCGGCCATGATCTCGCGGCCGGAGAAACCGGCTTCGGCGCCGCAAGGGTCTTCGGCATAGGCGAGGATGCCGTGCATGTTCTTGCAGAGGCTGATGGCCTCGTCGAGCGACCAGGCGCCGTTCGGGTCGAGCGTGACGCGCGCGTTGGGGAAGCGTCTTGCGATCGCCGTGACGGCCTCGATCTCCTGCTCGCCGCGGAGCACGCCGCCCTTGAGCTTGAAGTCGACGAATCCGTAATGGTCCTGCGTGGCTTCCGCGAGCCGCACCACCGTCTCAGGCGTCATCGCCTCCTGATGGCGCAGGTTGAACCAGTCGGGCTTGCCGGTCTCGCCCTTGACGTAGTCAAGCTTGGACTGACGCCGGTCGCCGATGAAGAAGAGGTAGCCGAGCGTCTCGACGCTCTTGCGCTGCTGGCCTTCGCCGAGCAGCGCGGCGACGGGCAGGTTAAGATGCTGGCCGAGCAGGTCGAGCAGGGCGGATTCGATTGCGGTGACAGCGTGAATCATCACGCGAAGGTCAAATGTCTGCTTGCCGCGGCCACCGGCATCGCGGTCGGCGAAGGCCGTGCGAACGTCGGCGAGGATGTTGTTCATCGCGCCGACGGTCTTGCCGATCACGAGATCGCGGGCATCCTGGAGCGTCTGCCAGATCTTTTGCCCGCCCGGCACCTCGCCGACGCCGGTGTGACCGGCATTGTCGGTGAGGATGACGATGTTGCGGGTGAAGAACGGCGCATGCGCGCCGCTCAGATTGAGGAGCATGCTGTCGCGGCCCGCGACCGGGATCACCTGCATCGTTGTGACGACCGGTGCGCCAGAGAAATCGGTCTGGGCCATCGCACGCTCCTCCCTGTTGTCTTGCTTTATTATTCTGCCGCCTGTTGTGTCGATCCTGCGGCGGGCAGATTCTTCACCAGCGCGGTCAGTTCCGCAATCTCCTGCTCGGTGAGATCAGTCAGCGGCGGGCGGACCGGGCCGGAATCGCGGCCGATCACCTTCATGCCGGCCTTGATGATCGAGACCGCATAGCCCTTCTTGCGGTTGCGGATCGCGATCAGCGGCAGGATGAAATTTTTCAGGCCGGCGTGGATCGTCGCATGGTCGCGCTTGCGCACCGCGGCGTAGAAGTTGGTGGCGAATTCCGGCACGAAGTTGAACACAGCCGACGAGTAGGTCGTCACGCCCATGTCGAGATAGGGCAGCGCGAACGTCTCGGCGGTCGGCAGGCCGCCGACATAGGTCAGGCGGTCGCCGAGCTTGGTGTAGACGCGGGTCATCAGCTCGATATCGCCGATGCCGTCCTTGTAGCCGACGAGGTTCGGGCAGCGCTCGGCGAGGCGGGCGACCGTGTCGGGCTGGAGGATGGCGTTGTCGCGGTTATAGACGATGACGCCGATCTTCACGGCGGCGCAGACGGCCTCGACGTGGGCGGCAAGGCCTTCCTGCTCGGAATGGGTGAGGTAGGGCGGCAGCAGCAGCAGGCCGTCAGCGCCGGCCTTCTCGGCGCCGATCGCGATCTCGCGGGCGATGGCGGTGCCATAGCCGGTGCCGGCGAGCACGGGCACGCGGCCCTTGGTCTCCTCAACGGCGACCTTGACCACTTGCGGGACTTCGGTCGGGGTCAGCGAGAAGAACTCGCCGGTGCCGCCGGCGGCGAACAGACCTGCGACATCATAGCCGCACAGCCAATCCATGTTGGCGCGGTAGGTCGCCTCGTCGAAGGAATAGTCCGCCTTGAACGGCGTGACGGGGAAGGACAGGAGGCCGGATCCGATCTTCTGGGCCATTTCCTGCGGGGTCATCTTGCTCATGGGCGCTGCTCCCTTCTCTCGTGTTGTCTGGGACGCAACGCGACGCGCGTCCATGCGCTGCTGTTTAGGAGACGGTTCGATGCGCGTCCAAGCCAAAGCCTATATCGACCGATGCGGATTGAGCATCAATCTTCCATGACCTCCGCCGAGGACAATTCGCTGGCGATTTTGACCAGCGCGGACAGCAGCGGATTCTCATCGTCGCGGCGCCAGACCATGAAGAGCTCGACCGGAACGCGGTTGCGCAGCTTGAGGGGACGCAGCCGAACGTCGGAGATTTTCAGGCCGGCGGCCGCGGCCGGCACGATCGCGAGGCCAAGGCCGGCGCGCACCATCGCGAGGATCGAATGGATCTGGCTCAGATGCTGGACATAGCGCGGCAGGATGTCGGCGCGGGTGAACAGCGCCACCAGGAGATCGTGGAAGTAGCGGCTCTCATAGGGCGAATACATCACGAAGGGCTGGTCGTCGAAGTCCTTGATGGTGATGTTCTCGGCATTGGCCAGCGGATGCTTCTTCGGGATCGCGGCGAGCAGGGGCTCGGCGACGACGCGGCGGCTGGTCAGCTCAGGCCGCGCGATCGGCGGCCGCAGCAGGCCGGCATCGATCTGGCCCGAGGTCAGCGCCTCGAACTGGTCGCCGGAGACCATCTCCTTCAGCGAGAAATCGACCTCCGGCAGCTTGGCGCGGCAGGCCGCGACCAGCTCGGGCAGGAAGCCGTAGGCCGCCGCGGCCGTAAAGCCGATCTTCAGCGAGCCGGTCTTGCCGAGTGCGATGCGGCGGGCGACCTGCGAGGCGCTCTCCGCGAGCTTCAGGATGCGGCGCGCCTCGGGGAGGAAGCTGCGCCCGGCAGGCGTCAGGCGCACCGAGCGGCTGGTGCGCTCCAGCAACGGCGCGTCGATGATGTGCTCCAGCACCTGGATCTGCCGGGACAGCGGCGGCTGGGTCATGTTCAGCCGCGCCGCGGCACGGCCGAAGTGCAGTTCTTCGGCCACCGTGACGAAACAGCGGAGCTGGTTGAGGTCGAACATCGATACATGCCTTAGATGAATAAGGCGTTTCCCCGGCACTTCTAGCATCGATCATCCCCAAAACAAAGACGGCGGCTTTTGAGGGCCGCCGTTGAGTTGCCTGTCCCGCTCCGATCACTCGGAGCGCTCAGGAGGAACGTTTGAGCACCACCCGCTCGATCTTGCCGACCACGACGAGGTAGGCGACCGCGGCCACCAGCGCGTTGATGCCGACAAACACCAGGGCACCGTTGAAGGAGCCGGTCGCGGCCACGATGTAGCCGATCACGATGGGCGTGGTGATCGAGGAGAGGTTGCCGAAGGAGTTGAACAGGCCGCCGGAGACGCCGCCGGCCTCCTTGGGAGAGGTGTCGGAGACGACCGCCCAGCCGAGCGCGCCGATGCCCTTGCCGAAGAAGGCGAGCGCCATGAAGCCGACCACCAGCGCCTGGCCGTCGACATAATTGCAGGCGATGATCGACATCGACAGCAGCATGCCGCCAACGATCGGGATCTTGCGCGCCATGGTCAGCGAGCCGGTCTTGCGCAGGATGGCGTCGGAGATCACGCCGCCGAGCACGCCGCCGATGAAGCCGCACAGCGCGGGCAGCGTCGCGACGAAGCCGGCTTGCAGGATCGAGAGGCCGCGCTCCTTGACGAGGTACACCGGGAACCAGGTCAAGAAGAAATAGGTCAGCGTGTTGATGCAGTACTGGCCGAGATAGACGCCGAGCATCATGCGGTTGGAGAGCAATTGGCGGATATGGTCCCATCTCGGGCCGGAGTCCGGCGCACGCTCGTCTCTGGGCGCGTCGAGATCGACCAGCGCGCCGCCTTCCTTGATGTAGTCGAACTCGGCCTCGTTGATCGAAGGGTGCTCCTTCGGTCCGTAGACGGTCTTGATCCAGGCGAGGCCCATGATGACGCCGAGCCCGCCCATCACGAAGAACACGTAGCGCCAGCCGTAATCATGGGCGATCCAGCCCATCAGCGGCGCGAAGATCACGGTGGCGAAATACTGTCCGGAATTGAAGAAGGCCGACGCGGTGCCGCGCTCATTGCCTGGAAACCAGGCCGCGACGATGCGGGCGTTGGCGGGGAAGGACGGCGCTTCCGCGACGCCGACCAGGAGGCGAAGCGCGAACAGCACGATGATGGCAGTGCCGGCGCTGAAAAAGCCGACCCAGCCCTGCAGCATCGTGAACAGCGACCAGATGATGATGCTGAAGGCATAGACGAGGCGCGAGCCGTAGCGGTCGAGCAGCCAGCCGCCCGGCACCTGCGCGGCGACATAGGACCAGCCGAAGGCCGAGAAGATCCAGCCCATGGCGACGGGATCGAGATGAAGCTCCTTGGAGAGCGCGGGACCCGCGATCGAGAGCGTGGCGCGGTCGGCGTAGTTCACCGTCGTGACCAGGAACAGCATGGTCACGATGAACAGCCTGACGCGAGATCTCCTCACGTCCGTTGCGGACACGACTGCGCTCATCAGGCGCCTCCTTAGAACTCGAAATGTTTCCTCACGACGACTCCTAGAGGCGCACGCAGGAAAGTGTCCAAGTTGAAGGGGGTATCGATTGATACCGTTTTTGAATTGATGGAACGGCAGAAGCCGGCGGCAGGCTGTGAATGCCACCAGAAAAAGCACCGCCCGCTCCGGTACGCAATTGCGCACGAGGCGGGCGGCGATGTGAGTGTGGTGAGAGGACTGTCGTCCTCTAGCGCTGTTGCGAAGGATCAGTCCTTCAACCGTACGCCCGGCAACAGGCGGGTACGATCCTCGCCGCGCACCGCCTCGAGCTCGTCCGGCTCTAGGCCGAGCGCCTTCAGGATGGTTGGCGCGACCTGCCGGTTCGCGACCCGCTCGCGGATCATCGTGGGGGCGAGTTTCGGATTGGAGACGACGAGCAGGACGTGCGTATCGTCCTCGGCGAAGCCGCCATGTTCGGCGATCTTGGCCTTGCTCTTGCTATAGATCGTGCCGGCGATCGGCTGGATGACGATGTCGGGCGTGCGGCCGGCCGCTGGATCGCCGAACCGATCGACCAGCTCCTCGCCGGCGTAGATCTTCTCGATGTGAGCCCTGTTGCTGCCCTTGCGGTCGGCCTCGAGGATCGCAACGGCCTTGTCGGCGTCGCTCTGGTTCTTGAGCCAGATCAGGGCAACGTCGTCGGCGGTCTCCTGTGCCAGCGCGACGCCGCCATTGGTCAGCAGGTCGGCCGGATCGGTCACGTCGGCGCGCACGCCGCCGCCCAGTTTCGGGTTGGTGCTGCCGGTCAGCATGTGAAGCTTGTTGATGTCGATCGGCGACTGGCCATGCTTGGCGCCGACGATGACCAACGTGTCACGGGCGAGGTGCTGGTCCGCCAGCGCATCCAGCATCTGGCCGAGCGAGGCGTCGACGAAGTCGAGCGAGGCTTGGAGTTGCGGGCTCGGCGTCGCCGCGGCGTCCAGATATCCGTCGGCGGTCACCTTCTGGCCGACGCTGACGGCCTGGAAGTTCATGCCGAAGATCGCGGGAACGCCGACCTTGGTCTTGCCGGTGTGATCAAAGCCCTTGATCCAGTTGAGCACGGCCGTGACCTTGAGTTGGTCATAGGTGCGTGTGAAGCTCGGGTCTGTGGTCCAATCTGCTCCGGGTTGTCCAGGGACCGAAGTCGAGTTGATCTCGGGCGCATAGAGTTCGTCGAGGCCTTTCCCGGACGGACCGCTGATGATCTCGTAGGCGGGGTGCTTGTCGGACCAAGCTGTGCGCTTGCCGGCCTCATGGATGACTTCCATGATGGTGTTGAGCTTCAGGAATTGATGCGGATAGACCAGCTCGCATTTGCCGTTCTTCAGACGCATCGGCAGGTTCGCAGGGTTGATGTGGTTGGAACCGGCCGGGCCACCACCATCGAGCTTGGTCAGGTCGTAGTCGAGGTTCTCGGCAAATAGCGTCTCGGTTCCGGGAGTGCCCTGGCAGTTGCTGCCGGGCGCGAACAGCGTGCGGTCGTAGCTATCATCATAGAATACGCCATGGGTTTTCGGCGAACCGCCGGTCATGAACGCCAGGAGGCCAGGAAAGGAGTCAGAGGGCCGCGAAGTGTGCGCGTCGGTGAAGCGCACGCCATGCGCGAGAAGTCTGGCGAAGCTCGATGAGGGATGGGAACTGACGTAGCGCTGCAAGTCGACCTCATGCATGCCGTCGACACTGATCAGCAGGACATGCTTGACGTCGTCCTTGTCCTTGTCGTCCGCGCGCGCGAATGATGGAACCAGTAGCGAAAGAGTCAGGGTCGAGGCAAAAGCGATGGCGACAGCCGCGCGCGGCCGCTTTTCGATCGTCATTGTTGAGCTCCCAGTGATGTCTGTTGTGATTGACGTGCAGGCGCACGACACCGCGCAGCGGAGAGCCTGCGCCCCCGCCACGTGCGTCAACACCTGCGTCGAATTGTAGCGCTGGGAAAACTAGGTAGCGGCGATGACCATTGGATGACGTCGCGATTATGCGGCGCGCGAAAATTTTTCTGTGCGCGCGATCGTCAACTCAAACTAATGCCAAGTTCGTCGGGTGCACGCCCGTAAAGATGCGCTGGATGCTGTCGTTGTTGAGGCCGAAGACGTGGCCGAACAGATCGGCAAACAGCGCGCGATAATCGGTCAGCACGGGATAGTCGCGGTTCTGGAACAGATGCGGCTGCTCGACCTTGACCTGCTCGCCGAGAATGCGGCCGCCATTGATGCCGCCGCCGAGCACCCAATAGACGCTGCCGTGACCGTGATCGGTGCCGCGGTCGCCGTTCTCGCGGAAGGTGCGGCCGAATTCCGAGATCACGACCACCACCGTATCGCGCCACGCGGCCGGCCCGACTTCCTCGGAGAAGCCGACGAGCGCGCGCCCGAGCTCGCCGAGCCGGTCGGCGAGATAGCCGTTGGCGGCACCCTGGTTGACATGGGTGTCCCAGCCGCCGACGTCGACGAAGCCGAGGTTGAACTGCTCGCGCATCAACCGGCCGATGCGCCGCGCCGACAATTCGAAGCCGCGCGGCGAGACCGCGCCGCGGTTGGCGGCATTCATCTCCTCGGAGACCGAGCGGTAGACGTCATCGCGCACGCGAAAACCTTCCGACACCGAGGATGCCAGGTTGGATTGGGCGTACATCTGCTTGATCAGATCAGCCTGACGGTCGTCGACGCCGGGTTTGGCGACGTTGTTAATGCTGGTGTTCGGCACCTGCGATTTGCCGCGGAAGATCAGCGGCAGCTGGTCGGTGAACGCGATCGGCTTGACGCGCGTCAGCTCGGTGGCGAGCCGGCTCATGAAGCCCGAACGATAGTCGCGCGAGCCGGAAGCCGACTGGCCGAGCTCGATCGTGTCCTGGGTCTCGAAATGGCTGCGGGTCAGGTCGTCGCTGGTGCCGGCGAACGGAATGAAGGCGATCTCGCGTTTGGCCCAGAGCGGATAGATGCTGTCGCGCAAAGCGGGATGCAGTCCCCAATCGGCGTCGAGCGCCAGTGCGGCGTTGGGATTGCCGATGTCGGGCTTGGCGATGGCGAGCGTCGGTCGTGATGCACGATAGAATTCGCTCGAGACCGGCACGACGACATTCGCCGCGTCATAGGCGCCGCGCAAGAACACCACCAGCATGCGGGCATCGGTTGCCGGCGCGGCCCAGACGCGGCCTGCCACCGTGAGCGGAGCGAGTGCCGCAAAAGTCTTGATCAGCTCGCGACGGTTCATGGCGATCTCCGTAGCTCAGTGCATGAATTCCGGTGACGACAGGAACAGCGTGTTCCAGTCCTGCGGTGAAATAGCCCGGTCGAGCGATGCCAGCGTCGCCGGGCCGAGCGTCTTGCGAAGGCCATTGAAGTAGAGCGCGTTCTGGAGCAGCGGGAACGCAGGCTGCTCGACCGGGTTCGGCCCGTCGGGTTTGAACAGGCCGGACGAGCCCGATCCGATCTGGCGCGCGATCTCGAAGCGAACCATCATCTGTCCGGGGCCGTTCCACGACGCCGAGGTCAGCGCATAGCCGTCCGGCGTGTCGTGGTTGAACAGGCCCTCGCCGAGGCGGTTGATCCAGCCCTGGATCGGCGCCGTGTTCAGGATCACCCGGTCGTCATAGGCGAGGCGGACCGCCGACAGCACGTATTGCACGGGATCCTTGAAGCGCGTGCCGGGTTTTAGCGCCGCTTCGAATTCCGGTGAATGGATCATCGTGGCCATGACCGAGGCGATGTCGCCGTCGGTGGATTTGAAAGTCTGCGCCATCCGCGCGACCAGCGCGTCCGGCGGATTGTCCGAAACGAAATAGGTCGCGATCTTGCGCGACAGATGGCTCGCGGTCGCCGGATGGTGGACCAGAATGTCGATGGCCTCGTCGACCTCGGCGAGCCCGCGGCCCTTGATAGTGTGGCCGAGAAAGGTCTTGTCGCTGTAGTCGTGACGGGACGGATTGAACTCGAAGGCGCCCTCGCGCACGAGCTGGGACTGCAATTCCGGCTTGAGCTTCGGGTCTTCCGGTTTGGTGTCGATGCCGACCCCGGTGAGGATCTTCGCCAGCGACTCGACGTCGGCCTGCGTGTAGCCGGAGCCGACGCCCATGGTGTGCAACTCCATGATCTCGCGGGCGTAGTTCTCGTTCAGATGGCCGGCCGCATTGTCGGCGTTGTCGAGATAGCGCAGCATCGCGGGATGACGAACGGTCGCCGCGAGCAGGTCGCGAAACCTGCCGAGCGAGTTGGGACGAATGGCGTGATCGACGTAGTCGCCGACCAGCACGCGCAGATTCGATTTGTACTGGTGAACGTTGAAATGATTGAACCAGAACCAGACCATGCGCTCGCGCAGCTGGTCGGGCGCATAGAGCGCGCGCAGGATGGTACGGGCCGCGGCCTGCTTGGCGCGATCGTTCATCGCCTGCTGAAAGACCTGCTGCGCGGCTTTCTTCTGTTCGGGATCGGTGACCTGATTGGCGCTCTTGGATTGCTGTTCGAAGGCGACCGCAATGTCGAACGGGAAGCTGTGGACGTCGGGCATCACGTCGATCTGCGCCTTTGCCGCGTCGGGCAAAACCGGATTGCCGGCCGGATGCAACTGCTCCTGCAGCCAGCGTTCGGCACCAAGGCCGTGCATGTGCGCGGCACTCGCGGTACTCACGCCAAAGGTCAGCCGATCGAGCAGAGCGAGATCATGCGGATTGAGATTGTCGGCGCGGGTGGTGTTCGGGTGTAGGCCCGCAGCGAGCGCGACGAACGCCGCAACGCTCGACCAGTGCAGGCGACGATATCCGCTTCTGCTATCCACGATCGGTCCCGACGGGTTCGGACTGCATGAGGATTCCCACATCCCATGACGCGTCCGTCATCATGCGCCGGCCTGCTGAACCTGCCCTGAATGGAATGGACTCAATTGACGGCAGCGCGATCAATTTCCGGCGAGCGGCAACGATGCGCCATTCCGGTTCCCGCGCCGTCTGCAATCCGCTCTATTGCTTTGCGCCCGGCAGGAGCGGCGCCAGCAGTCCGCGCGTGACGCCTGGCGGCACGGCATCCAGGCCGAGCACCGCGCTCGCGGCCGGCAGCGTGGCATCCGCCATCGCCGCGTGGCCTTCGGCGCTCGGATGCACGGCGCCGCCATAGACGGCCGAGAGCACGCCCCAGGTCGCGTCGTGGATGTCGTTCGGCTGGCTAGCCGCCGGCAATCCTTGCGGATAGGTCATCGCCGCAAAATAGCTGTCATTGGCATCGCGGATCCAGCGCGCGCGCGGCAGGTAGGCACGATATTCCGAGGCGCTGCGGCCGCACAGCATCGGCTGGCTCGCCGCGCTGACGATATCCGGATTGAAGCTCTGGCCGTTCTCGGCAAAGCAGGTGCGATCGAATTCAGGATCATTGCCGGAATGGGCGCAAAAACCGTGATCGGCGAATGCAGCCTGATGCGTGTCGACGAAGGTCATGCGGTCAGCCTCGGGATCGCGGCACAGCGCGCCCTGCGTGCAGGTGGCGAGGCCCTTCAGCTGCGGCAGGAACTCGGTGTCGACGAAGGTCGAGACGCGGGCCAGGCGTTGCGGATCGGCATTGAAGGCGGGATGAATGTCGAAGCCGCCGCGGCCACCGCGGCAGGGTACGCCGCCGTCGGCGAGCGCCGGATTGGCGTAGGAGACGTAGACCACGCGCGAGAGGTCGCCGCCGAGCAGCGGCTTCAGCTCCTCGCGCAGCTTGACGAAATTCTTCGGCAGCTCGCGCTGGAGCGCATCGCGGGACTCGTCGACGCTCGCCATCACGCCGGAGCGGCGGAACAGCGCACGTTCAGTTGCGGTGTCGACGATGACATCGGCGACGAGGCCGGAGAAGTAGACGTCGTTGGCGCCGATCGAGAGCAGGACCAGATCGAGATTGCGATCCGGCTGGCGTTTCTTGGCCGCGGTGACTGCCTCGCGCAGCTCCGCGACCTGCGCATTCACGCTGGTGTTGCAGACGCCGCTCTTGCCGGGCGGGCATTCGCGGGCGCGCTGCGAGCCGAGCAGCCCGTCGCTGATGCTGGCGCCGGTGCAGGCGAGCGGCAGATAGGTGACGGCGATATGGCTGTAGCGCACCGCGAGCGCGAGCGCGGTGCGCGTCTGGTAGCTGTAGAGCGAGCGGTGGCAGGGCGAGTTGAGCCAGAGCGCGCTGTAGCGCTGCCAGTTGGCGAGCGTATCCGGCGCCTCACAGGCGCGACCGCCCTTGAAGCCGGCGCGGCTCGGCCGGTAATACTGTCCGCCGGCGGTGCCGAGATAGGAGCGGAAGCAAAAGCCCTCGTCCGACAGCGCCAGCGGCCGGTCCGGATTGCCTTCGCCGGAGGCGATGCTGTCGCCAAGGCCGGCGATGAAGATATCGCGGACCTGGATTTCGGTCTGGATGCGTTGGCTCGGATCGGAGCCGGAGGAGACGTCGACACTCGCGACCGTCTGCTTGCCGTAGCGAACCCTTAAATTGACCGGTTCGGCGCAGTCGAAGGTCGAGGTCTGCGGTCCGTCGCCGTCGTCGAACGACCACGCGCAGGTGGCGCCGACCGGCACCGCGCCGGTCAGGCGCACGGTGATGGGGTGGTCGATCGGGGTGATATAGTTCTCTTTGACGTTGTCGCGGGTGCAGGGCTGGTTGACCCGGCCCTGAAGGTCGATGCAAAGGCGGTTGACCATGTTGCGGGCCCAGCCGCGGCCCTCGCTCTGCAGCTCCAGTGACTGCTCGGCGGCGAGGATGCTGCGGTTACGCGCATTCTCGACATGCAGCAGGAAGTCGCGTTCCTCGCGGAACAGGCGGAAGCGGTTGCGAACCTCCCAAGTGATCTGCATCGCGCCGGCATCCTGCGCGACGGCGCGCTGAAGCGGCAAAACGGTAAGGAGCCCGGCCAGCAGCAGGGCGCCCGAGAGACAACGGCGAAGGGAAACAGGGATCATGGCCCGCGTCTTCAACGGCAAAGTTGAGGCGGAAATAAGAGAGCATAGCTCTCCGCCCTGCAACCTTTGTCTGCCGCCTCTACGGGCTACCGGCGTGACCGCTGCTGGCCTTATCGTTTGCTGGCCTGGCGCACCAGCCGCTCGCGCTCCATCGGCGTCACCTGCTTGGGCAGGTTGGCCTGCGCGCAGGCTTCCGCCAGCCGCCGCCGCTCCTGCCAGGGCTGGACGACGTTCATCCAGAGCTCGCGGGTGCCCATGATGGAGATGGCGAGGCCGAACGGGATCACGAAATAGAGAATGCGGAAGACGAGCAGGGTCGCCAGCAGCTGCTCGCGGCCGAATTCGGGCAGTGCCACCAGCATGGCGGCGTCGAACACGCCGATCGAGCCCGGCGCATGGCTGGCGAAGCCCAGCAGCGTCGCCAGGATGAACACCACCGCAAGCGACAGGAAGTCGATCGGCGGATTGGCCGGCATCAGCAGGTACATCGCAAGAGCGCAGAAACCGAGATCAACCACCCCGATCAGGATCTGCACCAGGGTCAGCGGCGCCGACGGCAGCACGACCTTCCAGCCCTTCTGGCCGAGCTCGCGACGTTTGTCGCCCATGCAGAGCCAGACCAGATAGGCGCCGATCGAGGCGAGGCCGCCGAGCGCGATCAGCCGGTTGATCGACGACGGCAGCTGATCCATGTAGGAGGCCGCATCCGGGTGGATGGTCATGCCGATCGAGAGCACGAAGATGTTACCGAGCCAGAAGGTCAGGCCGGAGAGGAAACAGATCTTGGCGACGTCGATCGCATTCAGCCCGTAGTCCGAGTAAATCCGGAAACGGATCGCGCCGCCCGTGAACACGGTGGCGCCGATGTTGTGGCCGATCGAATAGGACGTGAAGCTCGACAGCGCTGCGATGCGATAGGGCACGTGCTTCTTGCCGATCGTTCGCAGTGCAAAAAAGTCGTAGAAGGTCAGCGTACAGAACGCGAGGAACACGCAGATCGCGGCCAGGCCGATATGTCCCCGGGGAATATCGGTCAATGCGGTCAGGATGACGCCGGTATCGATGCCCTTGAGGGTCCGCAGCAGCGAGGTGACCGCGAAGGCGATGATCATCACGCTCGCGGCAATACCGAGCCGTCGCCAGCCGATCCATCTCTTAAAGCCGCGTTTCAGCGCGGGCAGCAGTCCGTGCATTCATCCTCCCGGCCGGGGGCAAGACCGACCGGGCCAGACATTGGCCGGTCGGTTACGATCACTGCCCGAAATGGGCGTCGATCGCTAGGCATGATGTAGCTCATTTAAGGCAAAAACAGCGGCTTGTGCAGCCCTTGACAACGACAGGTTCTGCGCCGGACCGGCTGTTTTGTCATAAGTGGTTCACATGGCGCGCGCGTTAAGCATATGAGTCGAGGGACCGGCTTGCATCGCGCGCCTGTGTATTCAGATGGTTTCAAATCCTGCGCCCGCAAGCGTTGTTCCTGCGCAAACGATGCAGGCTTTTTTTGGAACGACGGTATCACGCGTAGGTTAGCGCTCCATCAGCAATCGAACACGGCGAAAAATGCGGCTTTCGTGCGAGCCGGCGCCGCCGTGTTCCCGAAAACCAAGAGGATCGGAACGATGGGACTGTTTACAAAAGACATCAAGACGATGAACGATCTGTTCGTGCATCAGCTACAGGACATCTATTACGCCGAGCAGCAGCTCACCAAGGCACTGCCGAAAATGGCGGATAAGGCGACCGATCCGCAGCTGAAGCAGGGCTTTTTGACGCACCTCGAAGAAACCAAGCAGCACGTCAAGCGCCTGGAGGAAGTGTTCAGGATGCACGGTACGGAGGTGAAGGCGGTCGACTGCCCGGCGATCGACGGCATCATCGAGGAAGCGGACGAGACCGCTGGCGAAGTCGCCGACAAGGCGGTGCTCGATGCCGCGCTGATCAATGCAGCGCAGGCGGCGGAACATTACGAGATCGTCCGCTATGGCAGCCTGATCGCCTGGGCCAAGCAGCTCGGCCGCACCGATTGCGCAGCCGTGCTTGCCAAGACTCTCGAGGAAGAGAAGGCGACCGACAAAAAGCTGACCTCGCTTGCCGAGAGCAAGATCAACCTGCGCGCCGCGAGCTAGCGCAGGCCAAGACTGAAACGCCGCGCGGTTGACGCGCGGCGTTTCGCTATCCAGCGACGACATTCATCCTTCGGTCTTTGCCGAAGCATAGTCGCAGGCGGGGAGCCTATATGTCGCGTGGGCTGCAATTGAGGTGGCAACATGCGAGCCAATACCGCCAAATTTGAAGCCATCGACGATGCGAGTGGCGCCGCGCCCGCATCGCGCCTTGCGACGTCCCTCACGCTCGCTGCGATGAGCCTCGGCTATGGCGTGGTGCAGCTCGATGTCACCGTCGTCAACACCGCGCTCGACGCTATGGGGAAGACGCTCGGCGGCGGCGTCGCCGAGTTGCAATGGGTGGTAAGCGCCTACACCATCGCTTTTGCCGCTTTCATCCTGACGGCGGGCGCGCTCGGCGACCGCATCGGCGCCAAGCGCGTCTTCATGGCGGGATTTGCCATCTTCACGGCGGCCTCGCTCGCCTGTGCGCTGTCGCCCAACGCCGTCGTCCTGATCGGCGCGCGGCTGGTGCAGGGCTTGGCGGCGGCGATCCTGGTGCCGAATTCGCTGGCGCTCCTGAGCCATGCCTACACCGACGAGCGGCAGCGCGGCCGCGCCGTTGCGATCTGGGCCGCCGGTGCAAGCCTGGCGCTGACCGCCGGACCCTTCGTCGGCGGTGCGCTGATCACGCTGGTCGGCTGGCGCGCGATCTTCCTTGTCAATCTGCCGATCGGGCTCATAGGCCTGTGGCTGAGCTGGCGCTATGCGACCGAGACCACGCGGACGTCCTCGCGCGAGATCGACCTGCCCGGCCAGCTCGCCGCGATCGGCGCGCTGGGTGCGCTCGCGGGCGCGATCATCGAGGGCGGCGGGCTTGGCTGGCAACATCCGCTCGTGCTTTCGGCCTTCGCGGCAGCCGCGGTCCTGGCTGCGCTGTTCGTCTGGCGCGACAGCCGCACGGAGCAGCCGATGCTTCCGCTGTCTTTGTTCAGTCACCGGCTGTTTACCCTGACCACGATCGTCGGCCTCCTCGTCAACATCGCGATCTACGGCCTGATCTTCGTGCTCAGCCTCTACTTCCAGCGGATCAACGGCCTTTCGGCGTGGTGGACCGGGCTTGCCTTCGTACCGATGATGGGTGCGGTGCTGCCGGTCAATCTGCTGGCGCCGCGCCTCGCCGAGCGTATCGGCCCGTGCCCGACCATCGTCGTCGGCGCCTGCATCTCGGCGCTTGGCTGTCTTGGCCTGGTCTGGATCGAGGCGGGAACGAGCTATTGGGCAATCTTCGCGCAGATGATCGCGATCAGCGGTGGGCTCGGCTTGCTGGTCCCGCCGCTGACCTCGACCTTGCTCGGGAGCGTCGAGAAGGCGCGCTCCGGCATCGCTGCGGGTGTGCTTAACGCGACGCGGCAAACCGGCAGCGTGCTCGGCGTTGCTCTGTTCGGCTCGCTAGTGGCGTCTGACAGCGCGTTCATGACGGGCCTTCACCAGTCGCTCATCATATCGGCAGCCGTGCTGCTGCTGGCCGCCGGTGTGATCGGCCTCGGGGCAAAGGCAGGCGGGCGAACAATGTGAGCAACCGCACACATTCTCTGTTCACCATTCCCGAAACGGGCGAATAGCCGGTTACCGACTGTCCACCTCTGCCGGCTCTAGTGCGGGATGGAATAGGGGCCGGCAATGTATCAAGTTCTGTTTTGTCTCACGGACCAGCATGATTGGCGTCTGGTCGCACTCGGCGGGGCGGTGTGCCTGCTCGCCAGCGCGGCGGCAATCAGCCTGTTTCACCGGGCGCGTGCGACGCAAGGACCGGGGCGGCTGGTCTGGATCTCGCTGGATGCCGTCGTCAGCGGCTGCGGCATCTGGGCGACGCACTTCATCGCGATGCTGGCTTACGGGCCGGGCAACGGTGGTGCCTACAACATTCCGGTGACGATCCTGTCGTTGATCTTCGCGATCTCCATCACTTTCGTCGGATTGAGCATCGCGGTATCGTCCTTGCGGACGCTGTGGGTTGTCCTTGGCGGTGCCATCGTCGGCGGCGGCGTCGCGGCGATGCATTACACCGGCATGGCGGCACTGGAGATTCCCGCGCGCGTGAGCTGGGTCGAAGGCACGGTCATCGCCTCTGTCCTGTTCGGCATTGTCTTTGCGGCGCTCGCGCTGTTCGTCGCGGCGCGACGCGACGACCGCTCCCATGCGCTGGCTGCGACCGGCCTGCTGACGCTCGCCATCGTCGCGCATCATTTCACCGCGATGGGCGCGGTGCTGCTGACGCCCGACCCGACGCTCGCGATCAGCGGGCTGTCGATCCCGCCGGCCTCGATGTCCTTCCTCACCGCCAGTGCCGCGGTCGCGATCATCGCGATCGCGCTGGTCTCGGCGCTGCTCGACCGCCGCGCCAAGGGAGCATTGGGCCGCCAGCAGGTCGTGCTCGACACCGCGCTCCAGAACATGTCGCAAGGGCTGTGCATGTTCGATGCGGACGGCAAGATCCAGCTCTTCAACGAGCGCTACGCCGCGATGCTCGGCCGCACCGACATTCCGCTCACAGGCCGACTGCTCGTCGACGTGCTGCGGGAAGAGCAGGCCAAGGGCCGGTGGCAGGGCGATGCAGGCGAATTCTTCGCGCGCCTCGTCGCCGACGCGCGCGAGGGCCGCACGACCAGCCAGGTCGTGACCCGGTTTGATCGCTCGATCCGCGTCGTCAATCAGCCGATGCAGGGCGGCGGCTGGGTCGCCACCTTCGAGGACATCACCGAATGGCTGGAGGCGCAGGCCAAGATCTCGCACATGGCGCGCCATGATGCGCTGACCAATCTGCCGAACCGCGTGCTGTTTCACGAGCAGCTCGAACAGGGGCTGCGCCGGGCGGGCGCGAACGACCAGCTCGCGGTGCTCTGCCTCGACCTCGACCATTTCAAGGATATCAACGACTCGCTCGGCCATCCCATTGGCGATGCGCTGCTGAAGGAAGTCGGCCGCAGGCTCAAGGCCACCGTCGGCGAGCAAGACACCGTGGCCCGCCTCGGCGGCGACGAGTTCGCCGTGGTCCAGATCGGCCGCTCCGAGGAGGCTGCCGCACGAGCGCTCGCCGGCCGTCTCGTCGAGGGGATCTCCGCGCCTTATGAGATCGACGACCATCAGATCGTGATCGGCGTCTCGATCGGCATCTCGCTGTCGCCGCAGGACGGCAGCAATCCCGACGAGCTGCTGAAAAATGCCGACCTCGCGCTGTACCGCGCCAAGGCCGACGGCCGCGGCACCTATCGCTTCTTCGAGACCGGCATGGACGCGCGCGCGCAGGCGCGGCGCTTGCTGGAAATGGATATGCGGGCGGCTCTCCAGCGCGACGAATTCCAGCCGTATTACCAGCCTATCCGCGACGTCGCGAGCGATCGCGTGGTCGCCTTCGAGGCGCTGCTGCGCTGGAACCATCCGCAGCGCGGCCTGATCTCGCCTCTCAACTTCATTCCGCTCGCCGAGGAGACCGGCCTCATTATTCAGCTCGGTGAGCTCGTGCTGCAGAGTGCCTGCGCGGATGCTGCGACCTGGCCCGATGACATCGGCGTCGCCGTTAATTTGTCGCCGGTGCAGTTCAAGAATCCGAACCTGATCGCATCCGTGACCGAGGCGCTGGAGAAATCAGGGCTCGCGGCGCGCCGGCTCGAGCTCGAGATCACGGAATCCGTGCTGCTTCAGAACAGCGAGGCGACGCTGACCACGCTGCACGATCTGCGCGCCATGGGCGTGCGGATCTCGCTCGACGATTTCGGCACCGGCTATTCCTCGCTGAGCTACTTGCGCAGCTTCCCCTTCGACAAGATCAAGATCGACCGTTCGTTCGTGTCCGAGCTCGCCACGCGCGAGGATTCGGTGGCGATCATCCGCGCCGTGACTGGCCTCGGCCGCAGCCTCGGCATCGTCACCACGGCGGAGGGTGTCGAGAACGACGCGCAGCTCGAGCTGCTCAGGCGTGAAGGCTGCACCCAGGCACAGGGCTATCTGTTCAGCATGCCCAGGCCCGCATCCGATGTGGCTTTGATGCTGGAGCGGCCGCGGCTGCGCGCTTCGGCTTAAATCAGGTTAGCCGCGGCGCAGCGAGAAATGCGCGCCGCAAAACGCCATCACGGCGCCCAGGCAGAGAGCGGCAAGGGCTGCCAGCACGCCGGAGATGGTCGGGACTGCGCTTGGCGCCGAAGCCGCCTGGCCTGCGCCTGCAAGCAAGAGCACGCCGACTGCGATCAGGAATTGCCGCATACGGTGCGGGATCTGGCCGTCGACGGCGCTCTGCATCAAGCCTGCCGTGAAATAACCGCCCGAAAAGCCAACCGTGGCAATCAGCCACCAGGCGATCGCAGCACCTGTGGGCATGAACTCATGCGTGTCCGAGCGCCAGAGGCCGCCGAGGTCGAGCCCGTAGCGCGCGCCAAGCATATGCACCGCGAGCGCGAGCAGCACGCCCGAGATCATGGCGGCCCCGAGAATCAGACGGCGCGGAAAATAGGTCGTCTCAGCCATGCCCCGCTTGTAGGATGGGGCAGGGCGATCGCGCAAGCGGATCGCGGACGGGATTGACAGATGCAGGTTTCGGACGGGCCAGGCGCCCCGGTCACGAGCTATGCCTACAAGGCCTCGCTGATCGGATCGGCGCATCGCTTCGAGCTGACCGACGAGGGATTGTCCTGGCGCATCGCCGGCCGCTCGGGCGTCTGGCGCTATGATGAGATCAGTGCAATCCGGCTGTCGTTCCGCCCGGTCTCGATGCAGCAGCACCGCTTTCGCGCCGATGTCAGCCGAACCAGTGGCGGTCGCATCGCGATCCTGTCGACGAGCTGGCAGACCGCGGCGTTGATGGCGCCGCAGGACAGCGGCTTTCGCAATTTCCTCGTCGAGCTGCACGCGCGGATGGCGAGGGCCGGCAGCCAGGCCGAGCTGACCGCCGGCCTCGGTCGCAAGACCTATGCGGCGGTGCTGGCGTTCCTCGCGGTGCTGGCCGTGGCGATGGCCGGGTTGTTGATCCGCGCGCTGATGATCGGCGAATTCGCCGGCGTCCTGTTCATCCTCGGCTTCGCCGCGCTGTTTGCCTGGCAGGTCGGCGGCTTCGTCCGGCGCAACCAGCCGCGCAGCTACAGTTTCGACAAGTTGCCGGCCGGCTTGTTGCCCTAGCGCTTGCAATCGGCCGCAATCAAAATTGACTTCGCAGCCGCGCGCCGCTCCCGCATCGTGCCGCGATGACAGCCGGGAATCGCAGCACGCGCCTGCCGACGGCGGACGAGATCGCCGAGATCAATCGCACCCATCTGATCGATACGCCGCTCCAGCCGGCCGATTTGCTGTTTCTGTTCGGCACCCGCGAGGACGTCGCGCTGCGCGCCGAGACGGCCGCGCGGCTGTGGCGTGAGGGCTTTTTCCGCTGGTCGATTGTCAGCGGCGGCGTAACGCCCGGCTCGGAGCAATCCGAGTGCATGATCATCAAGGCGGCGATGGTCGACGCAGGCATTCCGGCGGATCGGATCCTCGAGGAGCATCGCGCCATGAACACCGGCGAGAACGTGATCTTCTCGCTGCCGATCATCGATGCGGCGCTGGGACTGCACAACATTCGGAGCGTGATCTGCCTCGGCAACACCTGGACTGCGCGGCGCTATCCGATGACATTGCACCGGCACTGGCCCGAGGTGACGAAGCTGCTGCTCACCGTCGACAGTTTTGCGACGCCACGCACGCTCTGGCATACCGACGCCGAATTTCGCCGTCGTGTCCTGCACGAATGGGACAAGATCGCGCCGTACAAGGCGAAAGGCTTCATCGCTGAATGGCCGGAGCCCTGAGGGGGTTACTCCGTCGAGTCGAAATCTTCCTCCTTGGTGCCGAGCAGCGAGACGATCGTGCGCAGGCCGGAATCAAGTTGCTCGAACGAGGGCGGGGCGAGTGCCAGTCGTACTGCGTTCGGGGCATGGCCATGCGCGACTGCGAATGTCGAAGACGGCGTCAGCGCGATGCCGCGCCGGGCCGCTGCGGCAACGAATGTCTGCGAGCGCCAGTGCGGCGGCAATGTCAGCCAGAGATGATAGGAACGCGGATCCGCCGAGAGCTGGTAGCCGGCGAGCAGTCGTGCCGCGGTCTGCTGGCGGCGCGCGGCGTCGATGCGCTTGAGCCGAGTCAGCTCGGCGACGGTGCCGTCGGCCATCAATCGCTGACCGGACGCGAGCGCATGGCCTGAGGCGATCCAGCCGCCGGTGCGGACCGCGCTCATCACGCTCTCGCGCAGATGAGGGGGCGCGACGAGGATGCCGAGCGCAAGACCCGGCGCGACTTTCTTTGAGAGGCTGTCGAGCACGATGCAGCGGTCCGGCCCGAGCGCCGCCAGCGGCGTGTCGTCGGCGAGGAAGCCGTACACGGCATCCTCGATGATGGTGAGGTCGAGCTTCTCGGCAACACGCATAATGTCGGCGCGCCGCGTCGCGTTCATGGTGACACCGAGCGGATTCTGGATGATCGGCTGGAGATACAGCGCCGATAGATGCGCTTCTCGATGCGCCTTCTGGATCGCGTCGGGCCGTGCGCCATATTCGTCCATCGGGATCGGCACCAGTGTGATGCCGAGCCGCGCGGCGATGCTCTTGACGTAGGGGTAGGTGAGCGCCTCGACGCCGCAGCGGCCGCCGGTCGGGACGAGCGCGGCGAGCGCGGCCGCGAGCGATTGCTTGCCGTTGGCGGTGAAGAGGATCTGCTCGGCCTGAGGCGCAAAATCCTTCCGCGCGAGATAGGCGGCGGCCGCATTGCGTGCGCTCTTGGTGCCGGTGCTGGTCGACGAGCGGAGTACGGCTTCCAGCGCATCGACGCGCTCGAGCCCGGCGAGGCTCTTGGCGATCATTGCCCATTGCTGCGGCAATAACGGATAGTTGACCTCGAAATCGATGCGCGCATCGCGCGGTTCGGTGAGGGTCTCGACCTCGCGTCTGATGTCGCCGGAGATGAAGGTGCCGCGCCCGACCTCGCCGACCACGAGCCCGCGGCGCAACAGCTCCGTATAAACCCGACTCGCGGTCGAAACCGCAATGCCACGGTCATAGGCAAAATTGCGCTGCGGCGGCAGCCGGTCGCCGGCCCTTAACGTGCCGTTAGAGATATCTGCGGCAATGGCATCCGCAAGCTTCACGTACTCGAACTTGGACATTATTGCACCGAGAGCAATGTTTTCCTTGCTCCGAGCAATGTACTGGAGCATTTAAGTTCCATCAAGGCCCGCGATTGAGCCGAGGAAAGCGAGAGCAATCCGACGGCAAATGAGGTGCAGAGGCTTCCAGCGTTTGCGCCAACGGCACCTGCTTCGTCGCGCGGGACAATCGGCCGGAGAAGAAACATGACCACGATCTCGCAAACTGCCGGGCGGAGTTTACGCCCATCCTCGTCGAGCGGATTTTTTGGCAAGCTCGTCACCGCCGCCTATGTGCTGTTCGACCGCCTGGAGCGCCGCTCCGCTGTCAAGACGCTGAACGAGCTCGACGACCGCGCCCTGCGCGACATCGGGATCAACCGCAGCCAGATCGAGGATGCGGTGTACGGGCAGTTCAAGACCGAGCTGACACGGTATCTGTGAGCTTTCTCTGTCGGGACGTTCCGCAAGGCCGGGCTCCCGATATGCGCAAATGTTTCCTCAGCGTCATTGCGGGCGCAGCGAAGCAATCCAGAGTCTTTCTACGGCGGTAGTCTGGATTGCTTCGCTGCGCTCGTAATGACGGAGTGTGTGGGTGGTAGCGTCGCTCCTTCGGTCCACATCTCAATCACAGACACACCTTCGCCCTCTCGCGGCTTATCTCGCCCGAGCTTTGCTTGGTCGCCTTGCCCTCAATTGAAAGAGGGCGCAGGGAAGACCGGGTGCCGGCTGGCACCCGCGGTCCACTGTGCGATGGTTGCGCTACGAGAAGCTGCACAGCGGCATACAGGTGAAGCCGAGACATCCGGCCTTCCCTGCGCAGTGGGTTTACGGCTTATGTCGCGCTCTCCCCGGGGAGCGATGCACTATTGCCCCCGTCGTCTCGCAGATGACTGATGTGAGGGCCCGGTTGAGCCACACGCATCACCACGAGCCTTGACGCACAGACCCCGGGCGCCAGGACCACACGATTTCGCCGTACGCAGTCACACCGGTCGTATGCGCGACGTTTTTGCTCACGGCTGCCCGCCCTGCAAAACTCCTCGCGCCGACGTGACCCGCGTCCACCGCCGCCCGGTCCGCGTTCGTGACGATCGCGATACGCCCCTCTTCCTCGGGCCGGAGTGGGACGACACATACGCCGTTTCCGAATTTCGGTAAAGTGGAATATTTTTGACGGCGCGGATTGCCCCACACCTGGCGTGTTTTGCCCGTCGAGCAACGCAAGGTCTCGTAGCCCGGATGGAGCGAAGCGCAATCCGGGAATCCATCCAAGCGAACACAGCGGCCCCGGATTGCGCTGCGCTCCATCCGGGCTACGGGCGTGTCGATAGATCAGGCGAAGGCGACCTGGCCCCACACGTCGCCATAAGCTCGATCGTCCTCGGGCTGGCCGGGCTTGCGGCGAGGCCTCGTCGGAGCGCTACGCTTACGCCGATGCCGGGCATCGAGGCGCTGCAACTGCGCGACGACGTGGCCTGCGAGCGATGCGATGCGCGCCGCCGCCTGTTTCACGACGAACAGGATCGTCGTGAAACGACTGAGCACGCCGACCAGGAACAGCACCGAGAAGATGTCGATATAGGCGAGGAAATCGCCGATCAGCATCAGCTCCGGCGGAATCGGGATGCTGTGATAATAGGCGCCTATGAGGATGACGACGGGGATGAAGGCGATGACCTTCCGCACCGTCAGCCTGTCCAGCAGGGCGGCCAGCTGCACGACCAGCGCCTCCCACAGCGCATCGCCGATTGCGAGCGGGACCTCGTAGGTCCATCTCCGCCACCATTGCTTCACGACATTGCTCCGAGCTCAAAAGCGCGATGAGCATCGCGCTTTTGGTTGTTGTTCGAGCATGATCTTTTCGGAAAACCGCTGCGCACTTTTCCGGATCATGCTCAGTGCCTCACCACCAGCACCGAGCACTTCGCATAGCGCACTACATGCCCGGCGTTCGAGCCGAGGAAATAGGTGCGCATCGCAGGCCTGTGCGAGGTCATGACGATCAGATCGGCCTTCATGTGCGCGGCTTCCTCCAGGATCTCGTGATAGATGCCGCCCTGGCGCACCACGCTCGAAATGTGGGAGGCCTCGATCCCGGATTCGCGCGCGACGATGGCGAGCGCCTCTTCCGAGGTCTGGCGCTGCTGTTCGTCGAAGTCGGCCGGGACGTATTCGGCGAGCATCACCGGCGTCATCGGCAGTACGTTGAGCAGCCGGACCGATCCGCTCCAGTTCTGCGACAGCGTTGTCGCGGTCGCGATCGCTGGCTTTGCCAGATCGGTGTCGGCGAGGTCGATGGGCACGAGAATGGACTTGTACATCTGCGCCTCCCTAGTGACCAAGCTGCATCAACCGGTCGAGACGGCGCCCGCGCGTCTCACCCCAGTCGAAGCAATTTGGGGCTGACGAACAGCACCAGTTTGCCGCGGCGGTAGGCCACGTCACCCCAATCCTTGACGTCAAAGTCGAGGACCGCAAGCCCCGCCGTGGGTAGATTGTTGGCAAGCGCCTTGGCGCCGGCCGGATCGCCGCCGCCCATCAGCATCAGGCCGGCCTCGTGCATGCCCGGATTGTGCCCGACCAGCAGCAATTGCTTGGGATTGGCCGGGACGGTTGCAGTGCGAATGGTTTCGAGGATCTGCGCGGGATCGGCGCCGTAGAGTTCCGGCAGGATCTCGACCTGCGGCGCTGCGACGCGGTCCTTCATCGCCTGCCAGGCGATCTCCCAGGTCTGCCGGGCGCGGACGGCGTGCGACACCAGCACCATCTCGGGGACGGGGCGATGGGCGGCGATCCAGTCGCCCATCTCGGCGGCATCCTTCTGGCCGCGGTCGTCGAGCCGGCGGTCCTGGTCACGGCCGTTCGGCGCGTCGGTCTCGGTCTTGGCGTGACGCAGCAGCATCAAACGGCGCATGGCATTCTCGAATCGTTCCACGTCCAGAATAATCTACAGGCGCCGGTTGAGGACAAGGTGACAAGCGCCCGATTGGTCCTTTAAGAAGATTGCACCGTTGACAAAACGACATGAGCGAGACTTTCACAAGCGTGTCCCAGGAAGAAGCCGGCTTTCGTGAACGTGCGCGGCTGTCGTTCGATCTCGACGCCGACATCTGCGTGATCGGGGCGGGGCTTGCCGGCCTCTCCATTGCGCTGGAGGCGGCCCGGCTCGGGGCCAGCGTCGCGGTGCTCGAGGGCCGCCATATCGGCTGGAACGCCTCAGGCAACCAGCTCGGCGCCGTGACGCCGGGCTTTGCGCTGCCGCTCACCGAGCTGATCGAGCGCATCGGCTTTGAGGACGCCAGCGAATTGTGGACGCTCTCGAAGGAGGGGGCCGAGTTCGTCCGCGCCAATGCGACCGAAGAGAACATGCCGGGCATCGGCCTCACCGACGGGGTGCTGGAAGTCTCCAATGTCGATGCCGGCGACAGGCTGATCAGCCGTCTCCAGATGCTGAACGAGGATTTCGATACCGAGGTCGAAGGCTGGCAGGTCGATCGCGTCCGCGAGGCGCTCAAGACCGATCGCTACTTCCACGGCGTCTATTACCCCCGGGCATTCCAGGTCGACGGCCGCAAATATGTGCACGGCCTGGCCGCGCTGGCGCGGCGGGCCGGTGCCCGCATCTTCGAGGATACGCCGGTCGTCAGCATCGACCATTCCGGCATCCGCAAGCGCATCGTCACGCCGTCGGCGCGGCTGCGCGCCACCCACATCGTGCTCGCCGGCAACATCCATCTCGGCGCGCCGTTGCGGCGGCTGTCGGAGACGCTGCTGCCGGTCTGGCGCTATGCCGGCGTGACCGCGCCGCTCGGCGAGCGGGTGCACGAGATCATCGGCTTCAAGGGATCGGTGATGGATTCCGACGGCGTCGATCATTTCCGCATCGTCGATGGCGATCGCCTGATATGGGAAAGCCCGGAGACGACCTGGGCGGCGCGGCCGCAGCGCTTTGCCGGTCCCGTGAAGCGGCGGATCCGCACGATCTTCCCCCAACTCGGCGACGTCGAGATCACCGAGACGTTCGGCGGCGTCACCGGTCAGACCGTGCACGGCATGCCGCAGATCGGCCAGCTGCGCAAAGGTCTGTGGGTGGCGAGCGGGTTCGGCCGCCAGGGCATGAACACCTCCGCCATGGCCGGGCAGCTGATCGCGCGCAGCATTTTGTGGGGTGACGAGCGCTGGAAGCTGTTCTCGCCGTTCGAGCTGGTCTGGGCGGGCGGCACCACCGGGCGGGTCGCCGGCCAATTGGTTGGCATCTGGGGCAGGGCGAGTTCCGCCGCCGCGGGGTCGCTTGCCCGTTACCGCGAGCGGGCACGGGTCAAGGACAAGGAACGCGAGGCGCGGCTGGCCGAGGCCAACCGGGCCGCCGGCACCGGTCCGCGCCGTCCGCCGCCCGGGGTTCGGCCGCGGCTGGCTCCGGCGCCGCAGCCGGCTGCGACGGCGCAGACGGAACAGGCACCCCAGGAGCAGGGCGTCTCCCAATAAGTGCAGGGCATCTCGCAATAAGTTGAGAAAAATCCCGCCTGGAAGTGTAACGTCCGCCGTTAGAACCCGTATCTCAGGGCGTGGACTTCCTGCGCACGGAGAAAGACATGTTTGACCGCCGCATCCTGTTGACGACCGTCGCCGGCCTGTTTGGCCTTTCGGCCTTCCGCTGGCTGAGAGCAACCCCGGCCCAGGCTGGAGAGATAGCCGCCGAGAAGTTCGAGATCGAGAAGACCGACGCAGAATGGCGCGCCCAGCTCACGCCGCAGCAATATGAGATCCTGCGCAAGGAGGGAACCGAACGGCCGGGCACCAGCCCGCTGCTGAAGGAGCATCGCAAAGGCGTCTTCGCCTGCGCCGGTTGCGACCTGCCGGTGTTCGCCTCGGAAACCAAGTTCGAGAGCGGCACGGGTTGGCCGAGCTTCTACCAGCCGATCGAGGGCAATGTCGGCAAGACCGAAGACCGCACCTTCGGCATGGTGCGCACCGAAGTGCACTGCCGGCGCTGCGGCGGCCATCTCGGCCACGTCTTCGACGACGGTCCAAAGCCGACCGGATTGCGCTATTGCATCGACGGTTTCGGGCTGGTCTTTCACCCGGCGTCGGCCTCGGCGACGTAGAGCTTTATTTGACGCGTTTCCCCGGCAATTGTTGCCGGCCCGGCAATTGTGCCCCGGTCATCCGACCTGGGCCTTTCTATTTAAGTCATTGATTTCCTAAGAATACCCGCATTGGCATAGGCCTTGCGACGTCTCCTCCGAATGCGGCCATTGGTCTACCGGCCGCCGAGATCGGATCTGGAGACAAAGTTATGGGTATCTTCGATGCAATGAACACCTCGGTGGGTGGCCTGCAGGCGCAGTCCTACGCGCTGCAGAACATCTCGGGCAACATCGCGAACTCATCCACCACCGGTTACAAAGGCATCGGCACCAGCTTTGTCGACCTCATTCCCGACGCCTCGGTGCCGAGCAAGCAGGTCGCGGGTGGCGTCACGGCCAGCGCCAAGGCCACCATCACCACCCAGGGCACGATCTCGTCCTCGAGCGTCGCCACCAACATGGCGATCACTGGCGACGGCTTCTTCTCGATCCAGAAGGCGACCGGCGTCGTCGACAACGTGCCCGTGTTCAGCGGCGTCACCTACTACACCCGTCGCGGCGACTTCCAGCTCAATGCCAACGGCAATCTGGTCAACGGCGCCGGCTATTATCTGATGGGCACCACGGTCGACCCCAAGACCGGCAACCCGACCGGCAACGTCGCCACCGTCCTGAAATTCCAGAACAACTTCATCCCGGCGCAGGCGACCACCTCGATCCAGTACGCCGCCAACCTTCCCAGCGTGCCGAGCACGGCGTCGAGTTCGACCGCGGCGAGCGGCACGCTGCTGGCGGCCGGCGGCCTGAACCCGTCGGACTTTGCCTCCAATCCGTTGCCGGTGGGTACCCCGCCCCCGCCTTATGCGAACGCAACGGTCGCCGGCGGCTCCGCTACCGGCAATCTGCGTTCGGCCTACACGGCGACGACTGTGACTGGTTCGGTGGCGCTGCTGAACAGCGCTTCGGCGGCGGCGACCAGCGGTACGCCCCTCGACCCCACTGCAGTCCCGCATCTCGCCGCCTCGCTGGCTGGCCAGACGTTGTCGATCAACAACGGCAGTGGCGTCTATACGATCACCTTCGACAACACCATCACGGGCATCACCTCGACTGCCACTAGCACCACGATCGGTGTCAAAAACGGCACCACGAATACGGTGAACGATATCCTGAATGCGATTGCAACGGCCGGTGGGGCCGGCAACAGCGTCACCGCGACTATCAACACGAGCGGCAACCTCCTGATTTCCGGCGGCGTCAACGTCGATCTTGCGATCAGCGGTACCGCGGCGACCACGCTTGGCCTCAGCAACGTGACGCGCGGCGGCAACGTGCTGTCCACGCCTCCGATCACCGGCAACACGCTGCTCAGTGGCGCCGCGACGCCCGGCGGTGCGCAGGTTCTTTCATCGGGCTTCACGGCGGGCCCCCCGGCCGATACCATCACGGTGGGCAGTCAGATACTGACTTTCGTCTCCACGGCCCCCCCCATTGCCAACCCGAACCAGATCAGCACCAGCGACACCGTCTCGACCTTGCTGCAGAAGATCGACTTTCTCAGCGGCGCCTCGGGCTCATCGGTCAGCAACGGCGTGGTCACGCTGAATACCGGCATTTCCAACCCCTCCCTGCAGGTGTCCAGCAGCAACACCAGTGCCTTCGCCGCGCTCGGATTCACGGCAGCCATCAACAAGCCCCGTGGCGGTGGCGGCACCGCTGGCACCGGCACCGTGATCGGCAACGACATCGCCACCTTCACCAAGGAAACGATCAGCGGCGGTGCGGTCACCGCCTACAACGCCGCAGGCACGCCGGTTAACCTGCAGCTCCGTTGGGCCAAGACCGACAGTGCCTCGCTGGGCACCGGTCATTCCGATAGCTGGAACATGTTCTACCAGACCGATCCGAGCGCGACCGGCACGGCAGTCGGCTGGGTCAATACCGGACAGACGTTCACCTTCGCTGCAGACGGCTCGCTGACCTCGCCGAGCGGCTCGGGGATCACGATCCCGAACGTCACCGTCAGCGGTCAGGCGCTGGGCTCCGTCGCCTTCAACATCTCGTCGGGCGGTCTGACGCAATATGCCTCCACCAGCGGCGCAGTGACCATCAACACCATCACGCAGAACGGCTACGCGGCGGGCCAGCTCCGCTCGGTCGCCGTCAACAACAGCGGCCTCGTGGTCGGCACCTTCTCCAACGGCCAGAATCTCGACCTCGCCCAGGTGACGCTGTCGCACTTCAACGGCACGAACTACCTGAAGGCGCTCGACGGCGGTGCTTATTCCGCGACCGACCAGTCGGGTCCGGCGATCGACGGCGCTTCGGGCTCCATCAGCGGCTCGTCGCTGGAAGGCTCGAACACCGACATCGCCGACGAGTTCACCAAGCTGATCGTGACCCAGCAGGCCTATTCGGCCAACACCAAGGTGATCACGACGGCGAACTCGATGGTCCAGGACCTCCTGAACGTGTTGCGCTGATTGGCGCGTAACGTAACCAAAGGCGGCTAGTCAAGATGGGTTTGAGTTCAGCCCTTGCCAGTGCGATGAGCGGTCTGCGTGCCAACCAGGCTGCGCTCTCGATCGTCTCGTCGAACGTCGCAAATTCGCAGACGCCGGGTTACGTCGCCCAGACGCCGAACCAGATCGAAGTCACCACCGGCGATTTCGGCTCGACGGCGAAGACGACCGGCGTCAGCCGGGACATCGACAGCTATGTGCTGAACCAGCTGCGCACCGAGACCGGCGGCAGCGGCTACGCCGACCAGACCGCCAACATTCTGAAGCAGCTTCAGAATGTCTATGGTACGCCCGGCAACAGCGGCACGCTCGAAACCGCGCTGAACAATTTCACCACCTCGCTCCAGGCGCTTTCGACCAGCGCGGGCTCGTCGTCGGCGCAGACGGTCGCGGTCGGTGCGGCACAGGCGCTGGCGACGCAGCTCAACGTCACCACGAAGGGCATCCAGTCGCTGCGCTCCAATGTCGAGCAGGATCTTGGCACCTCATCGCAAGCCGCCAACGCGGCGCTGAACCAGATTGCCGACATCAACTCCAAGCTGCAGGGCCTGGCCTCGACCGATCCGTCGGCGGCGACGTTGATGGACCAGCGCGATCAGGCCATCAACTCGCTGTCGAAATATGTCGATGTCCGCGTCACCACCGACGGATCGAACCAGGCCAATATCTACACCACCACCGGCATTCAGCTCGTTGGCGCCGGGCTCGCCTCGCAATTCACCTTTGCGTCGGCCGGTGCGCTGGGGGCGACCTCGCTCTACAATATTGATCCCGCCAAGTCCGGAGTCGGTGCGCTCGCCATCAAGCTGCCGAACGGCTCCTCGATCGACGTCGCCGGCAATAATGTCGTCTCTTCCGGCCAGATCGCGGCCGACCTGAAGCTGCGCGACCAGACGCTGGTGCAGGCGCAGCAACAAGTCGATCAGCTCGCCGCGACGATGTCGAGCGCGCTGTCCGACAAGACCACGGCGGGCACCTCCGTCTCCGGTCCTCCCGCCGGCTTCGACATCGATCTCGCCGGCGCGCAGCCGGGCAACACCGTCAACCTCACCTATACCGACTCGACCAACACCCAGCGCCAGATCACGCTGGTGAACGTGACTGATCCGGCGGCGCTGCCGCTTCAGAACGCCACCAACGCCAATCCGATGCAGATCGGGCTCAATTTCTCCGGTGGCATGGGCGCGATCGCCGCGGCGCTCAACACCGCGCTATCGGGCTCGCACCTGACCTTCTCCGCGGCCCCGTCGCCTGCGACCGCGACGACGCTGCGGGTCACGGACGACAATTCCGGCCTCGCCAAGGTCAATTCGGCGTCAAGCACCAAGACGATCTCGTCGCTGACCTCGGGCAGCCCGCAGCTGCCGCTGTTCACCGACGGCGGCCAGGCGCTCTACACCGGCGCGATCACGGCATCGGGCTCGCAAATGACCGGCCTTGCCGGCCGTATCGCCGTGAACACGCAGCTCAGCACCGATCCGACCAAGTTGTCGGTCTACAGCACCTCGCCGGTGACACCCACCGGCGACACCACGCGCTCGGACTATCTCTATTCGCAGCTCACCAACACGGTGTTTTCCTATTCGCCGCAGACCGGTCTCGGTTCGGCCAGCCAGCCGTTCACCGGCAGCGTCTCGAATTATCTGCAGCAGTTCCTGAGCGTTCAGGCCAACGCCTCGACCCAGGCGACCGCGCTACAGCAGGGCCAGAGCGTCGTGGTCTCGACGCTGCAAGCCAAGTTCAACTCGACCTCCAGCGTCAATCTGGACTCGGAGATGTCGAACCTGATCCAGCTTCAGAATGCCTATGCCGCCAACGCCCACGTGATGTCGGTGGTGCAGAGCATGATGAATACGTTGCTCCAGGCTCAAGGGTAATCAGTAGGGCTCTGAAACATGTCGATCAGCAGCATCAATTACGGTTCTTCGGTTCTCGGCGCGCAGGTCCGTAACATCAACCAGCAGCTCACCGACCTGTCGACGCAGCTTTCGACCGGCAAGCTGTCGCAGAACTATTCCGGCATGGGGACCAACGAAGGTTTTGCGATCGCCTCGCGCGCGCAGCTTTCGAACATCGCCGCCTATACCGACACGATCACCAACGTCAACGTCAACATCAACCTCGAAAACACCGCACTGCAGTCGCTCACGACGATCCGCAACACGGTGCAGACGGGTTCGGCCACCTCGTCGCAGGACCTCAATGTCAACGGCCAGACGGTGGCGCAGAACACCGCCGCCGCGCAGTTCGGCTCGATGGTCGGCGTTCTCAACACGCAGTCCGGCAACCGCTATATGTTCTCCGGAACCGCCTACAACACGCAATCGGTCGCCAACGCCGGCGACATCATCAACGGCACGACGACGCAGGCGGGCCTGAAGACGGTCATGGCGGAACGTCAGGCCGCCGACCTCGGCGCCAACGGCATGGGGCGGCTGGTGCAGTCCCAGACAGCGGGCGTGATCAGCGTGGCGGAAGACTCCCCGACCTCGCCGTTCGGGTTGAAAATTGCGGCAGTCTCCTCGACGCTGACCGGCGCAACCGTGACCGGCCCGAGCGGCTCGCCAGTGTCGTTCTCGGTCAATCTCAACGGCGTCAACCCGAAGAACGGCGACAAGCTCAGCGTGCAGTTCACGCTGCCGGATGGTTCGACCGAGCAGATCGACCTGACGGCGTCCAGCGCCACGCCGACGCCGGTCGGCAGCTTTGCGATCGATCCCGGCAACCCCAATGTCATTCCGGTGGTTCCCCCGAACCCGGCTACCACCTCGGCGAACCTCAACACTGCGCTGAACACCGCAATCACGAAGCTCGCCAACACCTCTCTGGTGGCGGCATCCGCCGTGGCGGCCGGCGACAATTTCTTCAACACGGTGGGATCAGCCACCGCGAATGTGGCGGCCCCCGGCAATCTGAGCTCCTATACCTCGACGACCGGGACGGGCTCGGTCGCGTTGCAGGACAGCACATTGGCGGCTGCGTCGACGGCCACATCGCTCGATTCTTCGGCGACACCCCATCTCAACGGAACCACTCTCAACGCGCTCGCCAACGCTCCGACCGGTACCACTCTGACCATCACCGGCGCGAGCGGCGCTCACACGATCACCTTCGACCCTAACGTCACCACGGTCACGACGGCCAGCGGCAATACCACGATCGGACTGGCTTCGGGCAGCGCCGCGAAGGTGTCTGATATCTTGAATGCGATCGCGACGGCTGCCGGCGTCCCCTCCGCCAACGTGACTCTGAGCGCCAGCGGCAATATCCAGATCGCGACCGGCACCGGCACAGACGTGGCGGTCACCGGCGGCGCGGCGGCCACAGCGCTCGGTCTCAGCAGCGTGACGCGCGGCAGCGTGGCGTCGACGCCTCCGATCACCGGTTCAACTGTGCTGAGCGGCACTGCGACCACGGGCGGCCCAGGAGTCCTCTCAACGGCGTTCCAGGCGGGGTCGGCGGGTCCGCCTGCCGTTAGCCCCGATACGATCACAGTGAACGGTCAGACGCTGACTTTTGTCGCCTCGGGCGCCGTCGGCCCAAATCAGATCAACGTTACCGACAACGTCTCAACTCTGCTTAGCAAGATCGATCAGATCACCGGCACCACGAAGCCGTCGACCATCCATGGCGGCGTGATCACGATCAACACGGACGATCCCGGGAGCCTCAACATCACGAGCTCGAACAGCACGGCGTTCGCGGCGCTCGGCTTCACGACCTCCCCGGTCACGGCGGCAAAGGCTCCGCTGCGCGTCGGCTCTTCGCCCCTCGGCTCGGCGACGACGCTGGTGAACGGCTCGGCCACGACAGTGAAATGGTACACCGGCAATGACGGGCCGGGCTCGGCGCGCTCGACCGCGGTGGCGCGGGTCGACGATTCCGTCACGGTGCAATATGGCGCCCAGGCCGACGAGGCCGCGATCCGCAAGCAGTTGCAGGCCGTTGCCGTGTACGGCACGTTCTCGACCTCGCCGACCGGGCAATATTCGGGCGCGCAGGTCGCAGCGCTGAGCCTGCGCACGACGCAGGCGCTGACCCCTCAGGCCGGACAGCAGAAGATCGAGGACATCCAGACCGACATCGCGATGGCCCAGAACACGATGAAGGATGCGTCCACGCGCCAGACCCAGGCCAAGGCGCAGCTCCAGGGCATCGTCGACCAGGCGGAGTCGGCGTCTCCCGACCAGGTCGCGAGCGAAATTCTGTCACTTCAGAACGCGCTGCAGGCGTCCTACCAGACTACCGCGAACCTCGCGCAGCTCTCGCTGGTCAAGTACCTGTAAGGGGCGCATTAAGGCGCCGTTAACCATGCCTGTTTACCTCTTGGAGAGGGTTTGAGCGGGGGGCAGAGCCGTCGATGTCGGACAAGATGCAACTGGTGGTGGCCACGCCGTGCTTCGGCGGGCAGGTGTCGAGCATTTACGCCAGCTCGATCTTCGCGCTCCAGCGCGCCGTGCACGGCATGTCCAATCTCGGGCTCAAGGTGCACTTGCGCGATGGCGACGCGCTGATCACACGTGCACGGGCCAATCTGGTCGCGATGTTTCTGGACGATCCGGACGCGACGCATTTCCTGTTCATCGACGCCGATATCGGCTTCAAGCCGGAGCAGGTGTTCCGGTTGATCGAATCCGGTGCGGATGTCGTTGCCGGGTGCTATCCGATCAAGCGGGTCAATTGGGACAAGGCGACGCGCGCGATCAAGGCGGGACGGACCGACGTGACGGCGGCCTCGCTCGACTACGTGCTCGAGATCGAGGATCCCGACCGCATCGTGGTGGTCAACGGTTTTATCCGCGTGCGCTACGCGGGCACGGGATTCCTGATGATTCGGCGCCAGGCGCTGGAGGCGATGTGCCGCCATCCGGACTACGCCCATCTGCAATTCTTCCGCGAGCATTCGCATGACTCGCTGGTCGCGAGCCAGAACCGGTTTGCGCTGTTCGAATGCATGATCGATCCGGCGACCGGCACCTATCTCTCGGAAGACTTCGCCTTCTGCAAACGCTGGACCGATATCGGCGGCGAGATCTGGGCCGATATCCAGAGCTCGCTCGACCACGTCGGTCCGTCCGTGTTCCACGGCGACATCGCCTCGCAATTCGCGCCGGCCCCCGCGGCCGCGGCCGACGCGGCGTGAGCCTGTCGGGATGAGCATCGGCGCATCCCGCCTGTCAGACATCGAGCGAGCGCCCGAAGGCGGCTCGCGCTATCGCCTGCGCGATCTCTTTACGCCGCTGGACACGCTGCTCATATCCGGCGGAGACCAGCGGCTGGCGCTCGATCCAAAGGAGCGCGTCAATGCCTATGGCTGCGCTCCGTCGCCCGAACCCGAGATTTGGAATTTCGCCTCATCGACGGCATCGTCAATCTCGCAGGCAGGTTATGACCGCGCCGCGCTGGCACGCGAGGAACTGGTCCACAAATCGCTGTTCGACGAGGTCGAGATCGCCTTCGACCGGCGCTGCGAGGATATGCGCGACGAACTGCGCGGGCACTTCCAGCTCCCGCCGCGCGTCGACGTCGTGTTTTCGCCGTCGGGCACCGATTCCCAGCTTCAAGCTTTGTTCCTGGCGCACGCGGTGCTCGGCGCGCCGCCGGTGTCGATCGTGGTCGGGGCTGATCAGACCGGCAGCGGAACGGCGCACACCGCGCGCGGGCACCATTTCAGCACGATGACGGCGAGCGGCGTTGCGGTGCGCAAGGACGCAGCGATCGCGGGCCTCGCCGCCGACAGCATCGTCATACCGCTGCTCGACCCCACGTCGGGCCTTGCGATGCGCACCGACGCGGATGCCGAGATCATGCGTGCAATCGAGGACAGCCTCGCGCAAGGCCGGCGCGTTTTGTTGCACATTATGGATTCGTCAAAGCTCGGCTGGCGTGCGCCGAGTGCCGCCTGTCTCGATGAGATCGCGCGGCGCTGGCCGCGCAAGGTTCAGGTCGTCGTCGATGCCTGTCAGGCGCGGCTCGGCCGCCGCCGGCTGCGCTCCTATCTCGATCGCGGCTACATGGTGCTGATCACTGGTTCGAAGTTCTTTGGCGGGCCTGCCTTCAGCGGTGCGCTGCTGGTGCCGAAGGGCCTGTCGCGCGCGCTCAACCGGATTGAAGGGATCGCGCCAGGCTTGTTCGACTATGTCGGCCGCTGCGACTGGCCGATGACGTGGACGGCGCTGCGCTCGCGCTTCGAACGCCGTCCGAATTTCGGCCAATGGTTGCGCTGGGAAGCAGCACTTGCCGAGATCGGCAATTACTACGCCGTGCCCGGGGCATTCCGCGCCAAGGCGCTGGCCGAGCTCGCGGCCGGCATCGACAGCATGATCGCGCTTTCGCCGTCGCTGCGCGCCGTACCGGCAGCCTTCGACAAGGCGGATGCGGATAACGAGGAATTCGCGCAGCAGACGATCTTTCCATTCACGCTGCTTCGGAACGGGAAGCCGGTGTCCATCGCCGATACCAGTGCGGTCCATCGCGCGCTGGCGCGCGACATGAACGACGACGTCGTCGGCCGCGCGGCGGACCGGCAAATTGCCGCACAACGCTGTCTCGTCGGCCAGCCTGTGCGGCTGGAGCAACCGGACGGCGTGCCGCAGGCTGCGCTGCGGTTGTGCGTCGGCGCGCGACTCGTCACCGACGCATGGTCGCCCGACAGCGTGCAAGCGCAACGCAATGTGCAGCACATCCTCGATCGCATCGCCCACGTCCTGGTGAAGACAGAGCTGCTGCTTGACCATACCGCCGCTGTGCCGGCGTAGCCCCTATAGGTGTGAGATGTTGCATCCGCTTGCCGCGCCGAACTTTGCCGATCGTATCGGCTTTGCGCATTTGACCCGCCAGGCCTTCGAGGGCATCGATCTGCATCCGTTGCGTGAGCGGCTGCTGGCGCGGATCGCGGAGGGGACGGCGCAGGCCGGTGAGGGGCTGGACCTGTCCCTGATCGCCCAGCTGATGGGCGAGAAGGAAGCAGGCCTCGTGATCCAGTCCGAGGTGCTCTCCTTCCACCAATTGTTTCGCACGCCCGCCGCAGTGCCGAAGCCGGGCTTGCGCGTGCTTGCGCTTGCGGCCGACATCGACATGGGCGGCAACACGCCGATCGAATTTTTGCTCGAAGGCTCCGATATCGAGCTTCTGACGCTCTACGTGACCAAGGACAAGGGCCTACCGGAAACGCTGCCTGATCACGACGTTGCCATCGTGGTCGCATCCGACTCCGAGGAATGCCGCGAAGCCTTGGCGATGATCGAGAAAGCCGCGCCGCGCTGGCCGCGGCCGTTGCTCAATCGCCCCGAGCTGATCGGCAATCTCGATCGCGACAAGCTCTATCGGCTGCTGGCTGATATTCCCGGTCTCGATATTCCCGTGACCGCCAACGCGACCCGTGCGCAATTGACGGCTCTCTCGGAGGAGCGGATCGCTTGCGCGGAGATCTCGGGCGAATTGCACTTTCCGATGATCGTACGGCCGCGCGGTACGCATGCCGGCGTTGGGCTTGCGAAGATCGACGATGCGGCGGCGCTCGCGGCCTATCTTGCCGAGCGGCAGGAGCAGGACTTCTTCGTCGCGCGTTTCGTCAATTATGCGAACCCCGACGGACTCTATCGTAAAATTCGGCTCACCATGGTCGATGGCAAGCCTTATGCCTGCCATATGGCGATCGCCGATCGCTGGGACATCTGGTATCTCAACGCCTACATGGCGTTCAGCGAGGAGAAGCGCGCTGAAGAGGCCATCTTCATGCAAGACTTCGATCGCGCTTTCGCAGCACGTCACAAGAATGCGCTCGACGAAATGAGCCGGCGCGTCGGCCTCGATTATTTCATCGTCGATTGCGCCGAGAACCAGAACGGCGAGCTTCTGGTGTTCGAGGCCGACAACACCGCCGTCGTGCACAACATGGATTCGCCGGTGGTGTTTCCGTACAAGCCGCCGCAGATGCGCAAGATATTTGCCGCGTTCACCGCGATGCTGTTACGGCATGCAAAAACGGCCGTGGGGAGCGCAGCATGAACGAGATCATCCGCAACACGCAGGCATCTGTCACGAACGGATCGCTCGATCCGCAGGACTGGAGCGAGTTTCGTGCGCTCGCCCATCGCATGCTGGACGAGGCGATCGACGGCATTGCGAATGTCCGCGCGCGTCCGGTCTGGCAGCCGATCCCCGACGAGGTTCGCGCGGCAGTCCGGACCGACGTGCCGCGCGAAGCGACGTCTCTTGCGGACGTCTATCGCGAATTCTCCGAGCACGTCGCGCCCTACGCGACCGGCAATGTTCATCCCGGCTTCATGGGCTGGGTGCATGGCGGCGGCACCGCCGTCGGCATGGTCGCGGAGATGCTCGCGGCCGGTCTCAATGCGAATCTCGGCGGCCGTGATCACATGCCGATCGAGGTCGAGCGCCAGATCGTCCAGTGGATGCGCGGCCTGTTCGGCTTTCCGCAAGGCGCAAGCGGCATTTTCGTCACCGGTACGTCGATGGCCAATCTGATGGCGGTGCTGGTGGCGCGCACGAACGCGCTCGGCACGCTGGCGCGGCAACACGGCATCGGTAATGACGGCGCGCTGCTCACGGCCTATGCCTCGAAGGCAGCGCACGGCTGCATCTCCCGCGCGATGGACATCGCCGGCTTCGGCACCGAAGCGCTGCGCAAGATCGATGTCGATGCCGATCATCGCATCGACGTCGCCGCGCTGCGCACGCAGATCGCGGTCGATCGTGAGGTCGGCTTCAAGCCGTTCCTGGTCACGGCATCGGCCGGCACCGTCGACATCGGCGCGATCGACGATCTCAGGGCGATCGCCGATTTGTGCCGCGAAGAGGGCATCTGGTTTCACGTCGATGGCGCCTTCGGTGCGCTCGCGATCCTCTCGCCCGAGCTCGCACCGCTGCTCGAGGGCATCGAGCTCGCGGATTCGATCGCGCTCGACTTCCACAAATGGGGACAGGTGCCCTATGACGCCGGCTTCCTGCTGGTGCGCGACGGCGAACGGCATCGGCAGGCCTTTGCGCAGCCGGCGGCCTATCTGAGCCGAGAGGCGAGGGGGCTTGCGGCCGGTGCTGTCTGGCCGTGCGATCTCGGTCCGGATCTGTCGCGCGGTTTCCGCGCGCTGAAGACGTGGTTCACGCTGAAGACGTTCGGCACCGACCGGCTGGGTGCGGTGATCGCGCACAGCTGCGCACTCGCAAGATATCTCGAGACGCGCGTACTCGCCGAGCCACGGCTCGAGCTGCTCGCGCCGGTCAATCTCAACATTGTCTGCTTCCGCTATCGCGCCGACGATGCGATCAATCGGGAGATCGTCGCCGATGTCCAGGAGTCCGGCATTGCCGCACCGTCAAGCACGACGCTGGACGGCAAGTTCGCGATCCGCGCAGCGATCGTCAATCATCGCACCGCGGAGACGGATATCGACGCATTGGTGTCGGCCGTGATCAAGTTCGGTACGCAGCGGACCGGCGGATTGATTGAGGTCGACGCGCCGCCGCTCGCGGCGCAGTAAAAGCGACCCGCAGAAACGACAGCGGCCCCGGAGACGATCCGGGGCCGTTGTCGTTTGCGTGGGGTCTCTGGCTGAGGTCTTAAGATCTTGGATCAGGCGGCCGAGCTGACGTCAACCTCGGGGTGCGCAGCGTTGTACTGGTCACGCAGCTTCTCTTCATAGGCGATCAGCTTGCGGGCATCCTTCAGCGCCCGGTAAAGGTCGCCGTTCAGGATGTTGTTGTTGATGGCCTCGATGATCGGCCAGGAACTCGGCACGGCGGTGACGATGTCGCGCACCAGGTTGAAATAGGTGCCGTGCTGGGTCTGCGGGTCTGGCGAGATGTACATGAGCTGGACCGCCAGATAGACGAGCTTGGCGGGCGTATCGGCGGTCTCGGGCGTGAGAATGTCGCGCTCACGCAGGATCGGCACGTTCTCGCCGTCGATCAGAAGGCGGGCGCGCTGATCGGTGTTGGTTATCACGCAGTTACCGACAATGATGCGTTCGTGCGGCCTGAGCTCGACCTTGAGGGCCATTGCCTGTTCTCCATCAACGCTTTCGTAACCGAGCGCGTGTTGCGGCGGGTCAGGGCGCAATAGTCCATCAAGACTAGTTAACGAGTTGTAAATCTCCGGCATCTGCGCGGAAAAGCCTAATTATTTCAACAACGAAGCGGGGCGGCGGCGCAGCGGCATGCACGGCGAGCTTGCCCGAATCACGCTGCGACTCAGCGAAAGCGCCGGTTTCATTTCATGCTTCGTTAGATTCTCGGAGCCACGGTCCGGCGGTCGCTGGGTCAATCAAGATCCCAGTAGACGCGTAACAGTAGCGTCGTTTACCAGAAAGGTAACACCCAATGTCCGGTATCGTTCTCTCCGCATCGGTTCGTCAGAACCTGCTCTCCCTCCAGTCCACCGCCGATCTTCTCGCCACCACCCAGAACCGTCTGGCCACCGGCAAGAGCGTCAATTCGGCCCTGGACAATCCCACCAACTTCTTCACGGCCCAGTCGCTCGACAACCGTGCCAGCGACATCAACAACCTGCTCGATGGCATCGCCAACGGCGTGCAGGTGCTGCAGGCCGCCAACACCGGCATCACCTCGCTGCAGAAGCTGATCGACAGCGCGAAGTCGATCGCCAACCAGGCGCTCCAGACCACGGTCGGTTACTCCACCAAGTCCAACGTC
>NZ_VSSS01000041.1:45000-250308 GCF_008123425.1 Bradyrhizobium rifense | reverse complement strand
CGGCGTCGCCACCCAGGACCCCGTCCTGCGCAAGCGCTTCACCGGCCAGCCCGAGCACGTGATCAACTATTTCTTCTTCGTCGCCGAGGAAGTCCGCGAGATCATGGCCTCGCTTGGCTTCCGCACCTTCAACGAGATGATTGGCCAGGTCCAACTGCTCGACCAGACCAAGCTGGTCGCGCACTGGAAGGCCAAGGGCCTCGACTTCTCCAAGCTGTTCGTCAAGCAGAAGGAAGAGAAAGGCCAGAAGATCTATCACTCCGAGCGCCAGAACCATCATCTGGAGGCGGTGCTCGACCGCACGCTGATCGAGAAGGCGCAGCCTTCGCTCGACCGCGGCGCGCCGGTGAAGATCGAGGCTGCGATCAACAGCACCAACCGCTCCGCGGGTGCGATGCTGTCGGGCGCGATCGCCAAGATCTATGGCAATGCCGGCCTGCCGAACGACACCATCCAGGTCAGCCTCAAGGGCACCGCCGGCCAGGCTTTCGGCGCCTGGCTCGCGCATGGCGTCACTTTCGAGCTCGAGGGCGAAGCCAACGACTATGTCGGCAAGGGCCTCTCGGGCGGCAAGATCATCGTCAAGCCGCCGGCCAACAGCGCCATCGTGCCGGAAGAAAGCATCATCGTCGGCAACACCGTGATGTACGGCGCGACCGACGGCGAGTGCTACTTCCGCGGCGTCGCCGGCGAACGCTTTGCCGTGCGCAACTCGGGCGCGGTCGCCGTCGTCGAAGGCGCGGGCGATCATTGCTGCGAATACATGACCGGCGGCATCGTGGTCGTGCTCGGCAAGACCGGGCGCAACTTCGCGGCCGGCATGTCCGGCGGCATCGCCTATGTGCTCGACGAGACCGGCGGCTTCGACAAGCTGTGCAACATGGCGATGGTCGAGCTCGAGCCGGTACTGTCGGAAGAGCTGGTCAACGCCGGCACCTATCATCACTCCGGTGACCTTGAGGCGCACGGCCGGGTCGACGTGTTCAAGAACCTGCTCGATTCCGACGTCGAGCGGCTGCACGTCCTGATCTCGCGCCATGCCAAGGCGACCGGCTCCAAGCGCGCCGCCGACATCCTTGCCAATTGGAAGGAATGGCTGCCCAAATTCCGCAAGGTGATGCCGGTCGAGTACCGGCGCGCACTGCGCGAAATGGCCGCCAACGCGGACGCCGAGCCGAAAATCGCGATCGGGGCGTAAGGCGATAAGCCCTCATGGTGAGGAGCGCGTGAGCTGCGTCTCGAGCCATGAGGTCACCACCGGGGCCTTCATCCTTCGAGACGCGGCGCCAAGTGCGCCGCTCCTCAGGATGAGGGGTGAAAGAACAAACGGATTTAAGCGGCAGGGACTTCGGGTTTAATGGGCAAGATCACGGGTTTTCTCGAAATCGAACGGCACGACCGCAAGTACACCCCGGTCGCCGAGCGCGTGAAGCATTTCAACGAGTTCGTCGTTCCCTTGACCGAGAAGGAGACGCGCGACCAGGCCGCGCGCTGCATGAACTGCGGCATTCCCTATTGCCACGGCACCGGTTCGGTCACACCGGGTACGCCGGGCTGCCCGGTCAACAACCAGATCCCCGATTTCAACGACCTCGTCTATCAGGGCAATTGGGAAGAAGCCTCGCGCAATCTGCACTCGACCAACAACTTCCCGGAGTTCACAGGCCGCATCTGCCCTGCGCCATGTGAAGCCTCCTGCACGCTCAACATCGACGACAACCCGGTCACCATCAAGACCATCGAATGCGCGATCGTCGACCGCGCCTGGGACAATGGCTGGCTGAAGCCTGAAGTGGCCGCCGTCAAGACCGGCAAGAAGGTCGCCGTGATCGGCTCCGGTCCGGCCGGCATGGCCTGCGCGCAGCAGCTCGCGCGCGCCGGTCACGACGTGCACCTGTTCGAGAAGTTCGCCAAGGCCGGCGGCCTGCTACGCTATGGCATTCCCGACTTCAAGATGGAGAAGGGCATCATCGACCGCCGCGTCACACAGATGGAAGGCGAAGGCGTCACCTTCCACTACAACAGCCATGTCGGCGCCGACGGCAATGTCGATCCGCGCGAGATGCTCAACCAGTACGATGCGATCGCGCTGACCGGCGGCGCGGAAGCTCCGCGCGACCTGCCGATTCCCGGCCGCGAGTTCGACGGCATCCACTATGCGATGGATTTCCTGCCGCAGCAGAACCGCCGCGTCTCCAGTGAGCCCTTGAACGGCGTCACCGAGATTTTGGCCGGCGGCAAGCACGTCGTCGTCATCGGCGGCGGCGACACCGGCTCCGACTGCATCGGCACCTCGCTGCGCCAGGGCGCGCTGTCGGTGACCCAGCTCGAGATCATGCCCGCCCCGCCCGAGCGCGAGAACAAGGGCCTGACCTGGCCGAACTGGCCGCTGAAGATGCGCACGTCGTCGAGCCAGGCCGAAGGCGCGGTCCGCGAATACGCGGTGCTGACCCAAAAGTTTTCCGGCGAAAACGGCAAGGTCAAGAAGCTGCACTGCGTGCGCGTCGATGACAAGTTCAAGCCGATCGAAGGCACCGAATTCGAGCTCGACGCCGAGCTCATCCTGCTCGCGATGGGTTTCGTCCATCCCGTGCACGAGGGCCTGCTCAAGCAGCTCGCGGTCGACCTCGACCCGCGCGGCAACGTCAAGGCCAACACGCTGGACTACCAGACCTCGCGCCCGAACGTGTTCTCCGCCGGCGATATGCGCCGCGGCCAGTCGCTGGTGGTGTGGGCGATCCGCGAAGGCCGGCTGTGTGCAAGGTCGATCGACACGTTCCTGATGGGGAAGACGGATCTGCCGCGCTGAATTTGGCGTGCGCTGACCGCCACGAATAAGACTGTCATCGCCTGCCTTGTGCGCAATTGCGCACGATCCAGCATTCCAGAGATGTCAAACGTACTGGATGCCCCGCCTTCGCGGGGCATGACAGCAGAGCTAATTCTGCAACCTCACCCCCAGCATCACCACCGTCCCCTGCGAGCTTGAGCCCGGCTGGTTCGAATCCAGGATGTCGTGGCGCAGCGTGCCCTTGATCCAGACATTGCGGTTGAGCTTGTAGATCAGATTGCCTTCGATCGAGTAGGCCTTGTCGTTGCGATTCTGGCCCTGGTAGTCGTAGGTGCCGTAGGTGAACTTGCCGACCGCGGTGAGCCAGCGGCGGAAATCGTGATCGACCTCGGCGGCATAGGTGTGCACCAGCACGCCGGAGGAGCCGGGGATCGTGGTTTCCGCGATCTGCGTGTCGGTGTTGAATTTCACCGTCGTCAGCCCGCTTGCGTTCCAGATCAGCGAGCCCGAGGTGAGGAAGCCCGAGAGCTGGCTCAGCCGCGGATCGACATAGTTGCGCGCGGAATAGCCGACCGAAATCTCGCCGGTGAGGATGCGCGAGAATTCGAAGGACGAACCGACCTTGGCGTAGCCGCCGGTTGAATCGCGGAAGTAGCCGTTGCGATCGGCGGCCTGGTCGTGGACGCGATTGTCGCCCTCGATCTCGACGAACGGCTTCAGGCCCGGCTTCAGCTCGTAGGAGAAACGCCCGACGCCGCCATACTGGTTGAAGTCGCGGTCGTCGTTGCTGAAGGTCGAGCCGTCGGTGAGCTTGGAGTCGGTGTAAGCCGTGCGATCGATGGTGGCGCCGGCCGCGACCTGGAAGCGGTTAAAAGTCTGGTCGAAACCGAAGGTGCCGCCATAGGTGGCGTAGACCGGATATTTCTGCAGGCCGGCCTGTACGTTCGGGCTGCCGGGATTATCGGTCGCGAGCCGCAACCGGAATTGCGAGGTCAGCTTGAGGTCGCGGTCGACGTCGAAGCGGCCGTCGACATGACCGGTGAAATCGGGGCGATTGATCTCGACCGGCGACGGCGACGCAAAGCCGTCGATCGTCGCCGGCATGTTGTTGGTGTAGCCGGAGAACGAGCCGCGCAAGTCAGCGACAAGCGCGTGGCGCTCCCAGTCGGACATGACGAGAAGATCAGGCGCAACGACATAGACCGGCGAACCGACCGGCTTTTGCAGGCGCGCCGGATTGGTGTCGTAGCCGGTGGAGAGCTCGAGCCCGCCCTTGATCAGGAAGCTGCCGGCATAATCGCCGACCGCGCCGAACGCATCATCGTCGACCTTGAGACGGCGGCGCAAAGGTTGGCCGGGCACGGTGCCTGCCATCGCCGGCGGCACTGGTGCCTTGTTCGCGGTCTCCGACGGCGGTGGCGCGATGCGTGGCGGGCCGAGGCCCGCTGCGGGTGTTGCGGGCGGCACCGGCGAGCCAGGCCCAGCGGACTTCTTCGGCTTCGGCTGGCCCGGATAGAGTTTTGGCTGCTGGCGCTTGCGATTGAGCGAGTCGTAGCCCGAGCTGCTCGCGCCGTTCGCCGCGGGCAGGCCATAGGTCGGCACCTGGCCGATACGTGACGGCGCGGGCGTCTCGCGGCTCTTGCGCGGATCGTCGTTGGGATCCGGTGGCGCCGGGATCGCGTCCGACGGCGCCTGCGGGACTCCGGCCGTACGGCGCGTCGGCAGCGTGTCGGGCGCGGCAAAGCCGCCGCGGTTGGGATTGAACAGGTCGGGCGTCAGGCTTTGGGCGGCCGCCGGGCCAGTTTCCAGTGCGGTCAGCAGCAGGCATGGCAAAGCGGCGCGAAAGGCGTACGCGCGACTGCTCCGGCCCCTACCTGGAGGCGACCCCACGATGTAATAACTCCAACGAAATCAGATACTTAGTCGATGGCCACCCGCGAACACGCGGGAACCATCGTTAATGGAGTTAAAACAATTATGGTTAATGACCCGTTGAGGGCTTTGGCGCTCGCGTCGCCTCGAGGGCCGGGGCGTGCTAAGCAGGCGGCAATCGCCTTACCTTCCTGGATAGATGCATGCCGAGTTCGAAACCGCTGATGACCCAATCATCCGGCCCCACCCCGACAAGTGTCGAATCCGCGCTCCGCACGCTGGAGACCGAGAGCGGCGGCATCAACGCGCTCGCGGCCGCGCTGCGCGGCCCGCTCGGCGAGGCCTTTGCCAAGGCGGTCGACCTTATCCGCAACGCCAAGGGCCGCGTCATCGTCACTGGCCTCGGCAAATCCGGCCATATGGCGCGCAAGATCGCAGCGACCCTGGCCTCGACCGGCACGCCGGCCTTCTTCGTTCACACCGCCGAAGCCGCCCATGGCGACCTCGGCATGATCACCACCGACGACGTCATCATGGCGCTGTCCTGGTCCGGCGAGCAGCCGGAGATGAAAACCCTGGTCAATTACTCGGCGCGCTTTGCGATTCCCATGATCGCGGTGACGTCGAACGCGACGTCCTCGCTGGGCCAGGCCGCCGACATCGTCATCGAGCTGCCGAAGGCGCGCGAGGCTTGCCCGCACAATCTGGCGCCGACCACTTCGACCCTGATGCAGGCCGCGATCGGCGATGCGATTGCGATCGCGCTGCTCGAAGGCCGCGGCTTCACTGCGCTCGAGTTCGCTCATTTCCATCCCGGCGGCAAGCTGGGGGCGATGCTTAAATTCGTCCGCGACTACATGCGCACCGGCGCGGAAATCCCGGTGAAGCCCGAAGGCACCAAGATGTCGGACGCGGTGATGGAGATGTCGGCCAAGGGGCTCGGCTGCGTCTGCATCGTCAACGCCGCCAACGAAGCCGTCGGCATCATCACCGACGGCGATTTGCGCCGCCACATGCGGCCGGATCTTCTGACGGCGTCGGTCGACGACATCATGACCAGGCAGCCGAAGACCGTGCCGCCCTCGATGCTCGCCAGCGAGATGATCGAGGTGCTCAATGCGCGAAAAATCACGACGCTGGTCGTGACCGAGGCGGACAAGGTGGTCGGCATCGTGCATCTGCACGATCTGCTGCGGGCGGGCGTGGCGTAGGTCCCTCCCCGTCATTGCTTCGTCGCAAGGGCTCCTCGCAATGACGGCGGTTAGAGCTACGCCTATCGCGGAAACCGCGCCGCCTTCTCCTCCAGCGGCAATCGCAGCCCATTCGCCAGTTACGACACCGTGCGATAGAATCCGCACAGCAGCATGATCTCCAGGATCTGCGCCTCGTCGTAATGCGCCGATAGCGCGGCAAACTCGGCGTCGGTGAAGGTCGCGCGGTGATGCAGCGCGTCCACCGCGGCGATCAGCACCTGCTCGGCCGGAGACCAACACGGTGAATTCGCATCGCCCGCGACAGTCGCGCGGACCTCATCCTCGGTGAGCTTCGCCGGGCCGGCAAAGACCGCGACATGCACGCCCCATTCATATTCACATTTGTTCAGCGCGCAGGTGCGGTCGATGACGATCTCGCGCTGGCGCAACGACAGCGGCCCGGGATCGAGCAGACCGCCGGCGCGAAATTTGTCCCAGGCGCGGGTGTGGCCCGCAATCACCCGGAACAGCACCAGCGGCGGCGCGCCGCGCATGATGCGGTCGAACTGCGCCTGAATCTCCGGGGGATAAGGCGGCTGCAGTGGTGCGATGCGCGGCATCGGTCGGGACATGGGGCGCCTCCATTGCTACATTTATCGTAGCAATAAGCTACACTTTCTGTAGCGATACGCAAGAGGGCTTCGATGGCAAAGCAGGCCGACTCCAAAAAACGCAGCGTGCGCGGCTCGCGCAGCGGACGGCCGATCATGGCGCTGCTCGACCTGCTCGGCCAGCGTTGGACCCTTCGCATCCTGTGGGAGTTGCGCGACGCAACCCTCACCTCCCGCGCACTGCGCACGGCCTGCGACGAGGCTTCGCCGACGGTGCTGCAGGCCCGACTGACGGAGTTGCGCGAGGCGGGATTCGTAGAGCTGGGCGAAGGTGGCGGCTATGGGCTGACGCCGCTGGGGCGGGAGCTGTGCGAGACGTTCATGCCGCTGCACCGGTTTGCGGCGAGGTGGCGCAGCAAGAGTGCTGCCTGAGCTGGCCACGCCGCTCCAACAAACTCGTCATTGCGAGCGCAGCGAAGCAATCCAGACTGCTCCCGCGGAAAGATTCTGGATTGCTTCGCTGCGCTCGCAATGACGGCGACTACGCAGCAGCCACCGTCAGGTTCGCACCATCCACCTGCACCACCTTCACACGCGTTCCCGCCGGTGTATCCGGGCCCGCCACGCGCCACACTGTGTCGCCGATGCGCATGGTGCCGTTACCGTCGACGATCGGCTTCTCCAGCGTGAACTCGCGGCCCAAGAGCGCCTCGCTGCGCTTGTTGAGGAAGGGGCTCGCGCTTGCATTCGGCTTCGGCCGGGCGAGCCGGCGCCACACCGGGACGGCGGCGGCTGCGAACACCGCGAACATCACGAGCTGGATCTGCCACGATATGACGACAGCGAACGAGATCAGGCCGACCAGCAATGCGGCCAACCCAAGCCAGAACAGGAACACACCTGGCGCGATCACCTCCAGCGCCATCAGGACGAAGCCGAAGATCAGCCAGTTCCAGGTGCCGAGCGATACGAACATGTCGGTCATGACACGACCTCTTTATATTGGCGCATGCCCTTGTCGGAAAACCGGTCTCCACTTTGCACTAACGTGGCCCTCCGGGTCCGGGGCATGCGCTTGATATTGGCGCATGGCCTTATCGGAAGACCATGCACTGATCCTATCCCTGCCGCGGCGGCACCGCCGGCGGCGTAGAAGCGGAGGATGGCACCGAGCCGCCACGACGGGCGGCGGCAGCGGCAGATACGGCACTTTCGCCGAACGTCGCCTTGGCGATCTCGCCGATGCCGGCGAGCGAGCCCAGCATGCCCATCGCTTCGACCGGCAGCATAATGACCTTCTGGTTCGGCGACTCGGCCAGTTGGCCGAACGCCTTGATGTATTTGTCGGCGATAAAGTAGTTCAACGCCGCCACGTCACCCTTGGCGATAGCTTCGCTGACCATTTGCGTGGCCTTGGCCTCGGCTTCCGCCGATCGCTCGCGCGCTTCGGCGTCGCGGAAAGCGGCCTCGCGGCGGCCTTCCGCTTGCAGGATCTGCCCCTGCTTTGCACCCTCAGCGCGCAGGATCTCGGACTGGCGCGCACCTTCGGCCTGAAGGATGTCGGCGCGCTTGACACGCTCGGCCTTCATCTGCCGGCCCATCGCTTCAACGAGGTCGGCGGGCGGCACGATATCCTTGATCTCGATGCGGTTGACCTTCAACCCCCACGGCGAGACCGCGGCATCGACCACGCGCAAGAGCCGTTCGTTGATCTCGTCACGATGCGAGAGCACCTGATCGAGGTCCATCGAGCCCATCACCGATCTGATGTTGGTCATGGTCAGCACGATGATCGCCTGCTCGAGGTTGGAGACCTCGTAGCTCGCTTTGGCTGCGTCGAACACCTGGAAGAAGGCGACGCCGTCGACCGTCACGGTGGCGTTGTCCTTGGTGATCACCTCCTGCTCGGGAATGTTGATCACCTGCTCCATCATGTTGATCTTGCGCCCGACGCGATCGAAATAGGGCACGATCAGATTGAGCCCGGGGCTCAGCGTCTGGGTGTATTTGCCGAACCGCTCGATGGTCCAGTCATAGCCCTGCGGCACCGTCTTCACGCCAGCAATCAGCGTGACGATGACGAGCAACACCAGAACAATCGCGAAAATATCGAAACCGCTCATATTTCCTCCAAGGCGGGAAAAGCCCTTTCCCGCGCTGCCATTGGTCGGGATCGAGACCCTACCGGTTCAGCGGTCGCGGGTTACGTCGGCATCCACGCGATTCTGCACAAGACGCGACGAGAGGGAAAGGCCACGATTATGTATTTGTGGGCCGGCCTTGAAAGCGCGCAGGCGCAGACCTACTGCCAAACGTTAAGATTTGCGAACCTATTCGATCACGTCGTGTGCAGTTGCGAGCAGGCTCGCCGGGATCGTGACGCCCATCACCCTGGCCGTCTTCAGATTGATGACGAGCTCGAACTTGGTGGGGTTCTGGACCGGCAGGTCAGCCGCCTGTGCGCCCCTGAGGATGCGATCGATATAGCTGGCGGCACGCCGCAGCTGCTCGGCGCTGTCGGTGCTGTAGGACATCAGCCCGCCCTCGTCGACGAAGCTGCGGCTCCAGAACACCGCCGGCAGGCGCGCGTCCGCAATCGCCGCCAGGAGAGGCGCGCGATTGGCGATGGTGAAGAAATCGGGCAGGACCAGGAAGCCGGCGTCCTTGCGCGCGGCCAGCGCCGCGATTGCGGCGATGTCATGCACCGGCGCGGGCTCCGCCGTCACGTGAAGCGTCCGCGCGGCATCCTCGATCGTTCGCAGCATCAGGGGCGCGAACGGCGCGGTTGCCGGATTGTAGACGACGAGGACGCGCGACACCTTCGGGGTGATCTGCGTCAGCATCTCCAGCCATTTGCCGGCGAGCGGGCCGTCATAATCGGTGAAGCCGGTGATGTTGCCGCCGGGATGGGCGAGGTTTTGGACAAAGCCCTGGCTGACGGGATCAGTGACGACGGCGAACACGATCGGAATTGTCGTGGTGCGCTGGCGCAGCTCCTCCACCGAGGGCGTGCCGATCGCGAGCAGAATGTCTGGCCTGAGCGCGATCAGCTCGTCAGCAAGCCGGGCGATGGTCGCACGATCGCCGGCGCCACTGCGCCAGTCGACCCTGAGATTGTCCTGCTCCTTCCAGCCATGGGCGGCGAGCGCCTCGGCCAGGCGGGTCTGTCCGATCACATCATCGCCGGCGGTGACCGCGAGCACGCCGAGCCGGCGCAGCGCGTTCGGCTGTTGCGCCAGCACCGAGGCCGGCAGCGCCGTGACCGTCCCAAGAAGCGCCAGGAGCTCGCGGCGGTTCATGGAGCGCCCATCAGATCCAGCCCTGAAGCTCGCGCAGCACCAGGGTGCGGATCACATCCATGCCGGGGGCGCTGTCGTTGAGGCAGGGGATCGCGGAGAACTGCTCGCCGCCATTGTGCTTGAATATCTCGGCATTCTCCTGGGCGATCTCTTCCAGCGTCTCCAGACAGTCGGCCGAGAAACCCGGCGTCACCACCGCGATGCGGCGCACGCCTTCTTTCGCAAGACGCTCCATCGTCTTGTCGGTGTAGGGCTGCAGCCACTCGTCATTGCCGAAGCGCGACTGGAAGGTCAGCAGCAGTTTTGTGTCGTCCATGCCGAGCCGGCGGCGCAGCGCCTCTGTCGTGGCGATGCAGTGGCTCTGATAGGGATCGCCCTTGTCGACATAGGATTTCGGCATGCCGTGGAAGGAGGCGACAATCAGCTCGGGCTTGAACGGCAGTGTCGCCAGATGCGCCTCGATCGAGACGGCGAGCGCCTCGATATAGGCCTCGTCCTCGTAGTAGGGCGGCGTCACCCGCAGCGTCGGCTGATTGCGCAGGCGCGCGAGCACGCGGAACACCTCGTCGCAGACGGTCGCCGAGGTCGAGGCGGAATATTGCGGATAAAGCGGCACAGCGAGGATGCGATCGCAGCCCTTCGCAATCAGCGCATCGATGCCGGACTTGATCGAGGGATTGCCGTAGCGCATGGCCCAGTCGACCACCACGTGCGCACGGTCCGACAGCGCGGCGGCGAGCTTGTCGCTCTGCGAGCGCGTGATGGTCTTCAGCGGCGACTCGTTCTTTTCAGTGTTCCAGATCTTCTGGTAGTCGAGCGCCTTGGTGCGGGGACGGCTGCGCAGGATGATGCCGTTGAGCACCAGCTGCCAGATCAGGCCCTGGTCCTCGATGACGCGGGCGTCCGAAAGAAACTCCTTGAGATAGACCCGCACGCCCGGGGCGTCGGCAGTGTCGGGCGTGCCGAGATTGACCAGCAGCACGCCGACGCGCGGCTGGGCCGATGGCGCGGCCGGTTTCGCTGAAACGATGGGGGCAATGGTCGTCATGGTCCGTTGGGTCGCGCGTTGCTCCGAACTTGTCAAGGTGAGCCCGGTTTCGCTAGGGTCGCCCTCAAGCGGGGGAGGGAAGATGACACTCGCGGAATGGTGCGTTCTCGGAGCGCTGCTGCTCTATCTCTTGACGATCACCTCGATCAAATGGATCCGGTTTCGCGGCTTCGACAACGCCCGGCCGCGCGACCCCGCGTTCTATGAGGACGCGATCGCGCAGCGCGCGCTCGGCGCACATCAGAACGGCATCGAGACCTTTCCGTTCTTCGCCTTCGCCGTGCTGCTCGCCGAATTCCGGGACTCGCCGCAGCGCCTGATCGACGAGCTCGCGGTGCTGTTCCTGATCGTGCGGATCGCCTATGTGCTGACCTATCTCGGCAACCGCCCGGCACTGCGCTCCATCCTCTGGAGCATCGGCTTTGCGATCAATCTCGGGATTTTCTTCATGCCACTGTTGAAGCGATTGCTGCCGGTGTGAGCGTGTGAGACCGTAGCCCGGATGAAGCGAAGCGCAATCCGGGACAGCTCTATCGCGGAAACGCCCCGGATTGCGCTTCGCTTCATCCGGGCTACATCCTTAGAAGCAGGTCGTCCGTTCAGCCGCGATGTAACCGAGCAGCAGGCCCGCGCCGAACAGCAGCACGAGGGCGGCCGCACCGAACTCGATGCCGCGCATGAACAGCGCGCCGCCGCCGTCCCGGGCTCCGCTCAGGCGGCCGGCGATGTCCTTGGCTGAAACGGCGATAACCGCGATGGCAGCGACCGTGATCGCAGTACCCAGCCCCATCAAAAAGGTCGCGGCGATGCCGGCCCAGAACAGGCCCTGGGCGAGCGCGAACACCAGCACCAGGATCGCGCCCGAGCAGGGGCGGATGCCGACGGTAAGGATCGCGGCGAACCCGCGCCGCCAGCCGCCGGGGCCGGCGAGCTCGCTCGGCGTGGGGCCGTGGGAGTGGCCGCAATGCTCGTCATGAACATGGTCGTGCGCGTGATGGGCGTGCGCGTGACCGTGGTCGTGGTGATGGTGATCATGATGATCGTGCGCATCATGATGATGGTGATGATCGTGATCACGATGGTCATGCGGCACGCCGGCGATCGCCGGCACCGGCTGCGTCGCCTGGAGCGCGCGGATGAATGTGCGGCCCTTGACCCACACCAGCCGCAGGCCGAACAGCGCGATCAGGCCATAGCTTGCGATCTCGATCGCGCCCTCCGCCTTGCACATGGTCTTGGCGGTGGCGTTCAGGATCCAGGCCGAGATGCCGACGATCAGGATCGCCACCACCGACTGCATCAGCGCCGAGGCAAACGACAGTGCGATGCCGCGCCGCGCGGTCTCGCGGTTGGCGACGAGATAGGAGGCGATCACCGCCTTGCCATGACCAGGGCCGGCGGCATGGAAGATCCCGTAGGCAAACGAGATGAAGAGCAGCGTCCACACCGCGGAGCCGTCGGTCTTCGCGGCGCGGATGGTCGACGACATCTGGCGATAGAATTCCGACTGCTTGGCCAGCAGCCAGCCGATCAGGCCGCTGGCCTCCGGCTCGGCCGCCTGCGCCGGCTTCGGCGCGCCGAATGGATTTTGCGCCAAGACATCGTGAAGCGCGGCATCGGCCACGCCGACGACGAGGAGAACGGCGGCGCAGGCGAAGAGCACGCGCCCGAGAGGCGAGAGATGCGGCTTCAAGGGCAATCCACCGTGATCTTGTTGGCGAACATCATACCGAAATTGGCGTTCGGGCCGTCCATGAACGTCTGCTCGTTGAGCTTCTGCGCCGTCGCGGTGCCGTCGCTGGGACGATCGAGCTTAATCTGGCAGCCCGCGGGCGCGCCGATCAGCTTGACCGGATTGTCCTTGGCCATCTGGAAGTCGATGAAGAAGGAGCGGTCGAACACTTCGAGCATCAGTTGCTTCGGCTTGAGCGGAGTCTTCAGCGGCAAGGTAAAGTGCAAGGTCAGCACCGTGTCCTTGTAGTCGAGATAATAATCGACCGGCTCGCTGAAGCGCTCCTTCTTGCCGTCGGCTCGCGCAAAGGTGAAGTAGGCATATTCCTTCAGCGACTCGACATTGGTCTGCGCCAGCGGCCCCAGCTCCTCGCGCGTATAGGTGCCCTTGGTCTTGCTCTCGAGTCCCTGCACCGCATAGGCCGAGAACATGTCATCAAAGGTCCAGGCGTGGCGGACGCCGGTGATCGAGCCATCCTCGGCATAGAGCAGCTCGCTCGTCGCCGTGATCCAGACATGCGGATGCGCGCTCGCCGCACCCGCTGCAAGCAGCAGGCCGACGGCGAGCAGCCATCCCAGCAGGGCGCGCATGCCGGTCATGCCGCCTTGGCGTCGTCGAGCAGGCCGCGGCGGCGGAGCAGCGCGTCGGGCTCGGGCGGGCGGCCGCGGAAGGCCTCGTAAGCGGCCTCCGGATCGACCGATCCACCGCTCGAATAGATGTCGTCGTGCAGGCGCTTGGCCACCGCCGGATCGAAGATGTTGCCGGCTTCCTCGAACGCGCCGAAGGCGTCGGCGTCCATCACCTCCGACCACATGTAGCTGTAGTAGCCCGCGGCATAATGGTCGCCGGAGAAGATGTGGCCGAATTGGGTCGGCCGGTGCCGCATCGAAATTTCCTCGGGCATGCCGATCTTCTCCAGCTCCTTCTTCTCGAAGGCGCGGACATCCTGCGCGGCGGCAGCCGGCTGGGAGTGGAACTCGAGATCGACCAGCGCCGAGGAGACGAACTCGACGGTGGCAAAGCCCTGGTTGAATTTTCGCGCGGCGAGGAAGCGCTTGAGCAGGTCATCCGGCAGCGGTTCGCCGGTCTGGTAGTGGCGGGCGAATTGCTGCAGCACCTCGGGCCGCTCCTGCCAGTGCTCGTAGAGCTGGGAGGGCAGCTCGACGAAGTCGGTGAACACCGAGGTGCCCGACAGCGACGGATAGGTCACGTTGGAGAGCATGCCGTGCAGGCCGTGGCCGAACTCGTGGAACAAAGTGCGGGCATCGTCGGGCGACAGCAACGAAGGCTCGCCGCCAGTGCCCTTGGCAAAATTGCAGACATTGATGACGAGCGGCGCGATCTCGCCGTCGAGCTTCTGCTGGTCGCGCAGCGAGGTCATCCAGGCGCCGGAACGCTTGGAGGGGCGGGCATAGTAGTCGCCGTAGAACAGCGCCTTGTGCTTGCCGTCGAGGCCCTTCACCTCCCAGACCCGGACGTCGGGATGCCAGACCGGCACGTCCTTGCGCTCCGCGAAGGTGACGCCGAACAGGCGGGTGGCGCAGTCGAAGGCGGCGGCGATCATGTGGTCGAGCGTCAGATACGGCTTGATCGCGGCATCGTCGAAATTGGCGCGCTGGAGGCGGAGCCTCTCGGCGTAGAAGCGCCAATCCCAGGGCGCGAGCTTGAAATTGCCGCCCTCTTCCGTGATCAGCGCCTGCATCTCGTCGCGGTCGGCGAGCGCCCGGGTCCGGGCCGGCTTCCACACCCGCTCCAGCAGGCCGCGCACCGCATCCGGCGTCTTGGCCATGGAGTCCTCGAGCCGGTAGGCGGCGAAGGTCGGGTAGCCCAGAAGCTTGGCGCTCTCCTCGCGCAGCTTCAGGATCTCGCCGATGGTCGTGTTGTTGTCGTTACCATTGCCGTTGTCGCCGCGCGCCGTAAAAGCCTTGTAGACCTTCTCGCGCAGATCACGCCGGGCCGAGCTCTTCAGGAACGGCTCGGTCGAGGAGCGCGACAGCGTCACGATCGCCTTGCCGTCCATGCCGCGATCTTCTGCCGCAGCCTTGGCGGCGGCCACAAAGCTCTCCGGCAGGCCCTGGCGGTCGGCCTCCCCTAACTCCATGAACCAATCCTGCTCGTCACCGAGCAGATGATGGCTGAAGCCGGTCGCGAGCTGGGCCAGTTTCTCGTTGATCTCGGCCATGCGCGTCTTGGCCTCGTCGGAGAGGCCGGCGCCGGCGCGGTGGAAGCGGGTGTAGGTGCGCTCCAGCAGGCGGAGCTGCTCCCGGTCGAGGCCGAGATTGGCGCGGTTCTCGTGCAGCTGGGCGATGCGACCAAACAGCACGGCGTTCATCATGATCGGATTCCAGTGCCGCGCCATCCGCAAGGAGACCTCCTTGTCGATCTCCAGGATGGCCGGGTTGGAATGCGCCGAGACCAGGTCGTAGAAGACGGAGGCGACCTTGTTGAGCAGCTTGCCGGAGCGCTCCAGCGCCGTGACGGTGTTGGCGAAGTCGGCCGCGGCCGGATCATTGGTGATCGCCGCGATCTCGGCGGAGTGATCGGCAAAGGCCTGCTCGAAGGCGGGCAGGAAGTGCTCCGGCGTGATCTCGTCGAAGGGCGGGGTCGCAAACGGCGTCACCCAGGCCTTCAGCAGCGGATTGGTCTCGGAGTCCGTAGTTTGGCGGGGGTCTGACATCGCTGGTCTCGTTTTTCTGGCTCGATTGTTGGGGCCAGCTATAGCACGCGATGGGGCTTTTTTGAGCCATTTGGCCTTGCTCCCGCCCGCCTTTTCGGGGAGATTGCGGCCCTCGAAGCCACGGACCCCAATGCCCATGAACGCGCCTTCCTCGTCGTCCCGTCAGATCGTCTGGCCGAGCGTCATCACCGTCATCAGCGCCGCCATCCTGATCGGCGCCGAGGTGTTCGGCGCGGCATTTGCCGGCGGCTGGGCGCTCGCGATCCTGTTCGGGCTCGGCGACCAGGGCGCGCACATCCTGCAGGCCGTGCTGTTCGCACTCGGCGTGCTCGTGATGACAGCCTTCATCCGCGCCGCTCAGCGCGTCGAGCCGTTCTTCAAGCGCCGCTGACGCCTCACGCGCGCGAGAGTCACGCGCGCGGCACAGAAAACTTAACGCGCGTTCATCTTCCGCGTCGCGCGCGCAACACTGCGCAAGCAGATGTTAGGCAATTCTGTCCTCAGCCTAAAAAAAATCTTGCGAAGCTGAGTCAAAACCCTTATGTGCGCTCTTGCCCAATTTCGCACGTGCCTGTGGTCGTGTGTCAGTCGGTAGGTATCCGGACAAGAGGCCGGACAGCCGCCAAGGGGTGAAGAAGCCGAGGGGCTCTTCGGAAGTGCGGAAGTCGGAAGCCTTCATAAGGTGGAAGACGAAAGCAAACCCGGAGCGTCCAGCATCTCTCTCAAAGAGATGCCTTGTCGAAGGTGACTTCACTTTTTGCAACCGTGACTGGCAGCCGGAGGCGAACCGGCGCACTCCGCTCTCAACGGGGGACGCGACTTAAAGCAACGACGGATCGGGCTTTTTTGGTCTCTACCGGCAGTCCAACGCCGGCGCGGGCTACTGAAAAGGCTTGTCCTTCATTGCCAGGTGTGCGGGCGGGAAAATTCCCAACCAATCCACGGCAGCACAGTCTGATGTGAGTCTTTGGCTCGTCACGCCTCCATCGCGTGATCTGGCCGGAGCGCTCTTATCCGACGTCATTTTTTGAACGGATCCCCGTCGCTGGGCCGTTTGGGAGAGTGCTATGACCGAACGTATTCAGGAATTCCTGCGCAACCGCCGCAGCGAGGGCCGGGACACCGAGCCTTGCCTCGTGGTCGACCTCGAAGTCGTGCGCGACAATTACCAGACCTTTGCCAAGGCGCTGCCCGACAGCCGCGTGTTCTATGCCGTCAAGGCGAACCCGGCGCCGGAAGTGCTGGCGCTGCTGGCCTCCATGGGCTCCTGCTTCGACACCGCGACCGTCGCCGAGATCGAGATGGCGCTGGCTGCGGGTGCGACGCCCGACCGCATCTCCTTCGGCAACACGATCAAGAAGGAGCGCGACATCGCGCGCGCCTTCGCGCTCGGCATTCGCCTGTTTGCGGTCGATTGCGCCGCCGAAGTCGAGAAGGTCGCCCGTGCCGCTCCCGGCGCGAAGGTGTTCTGCCGCATCCTCTATGACTGCGCCGGCGCCGAGTGGCCGCTGTCGCGCAAGTTCGGCTGCGACCCGGAAATGGCCGTCGAGGTGCTCGACGTCGCCAAGCGCCTGGGCCTGGAGCCGTGCGGCATCTCCTTCCATGTCGGCTCGCAGCAGCGCAAGGTGAAGGCGTGGGACCGTGCGCTGGCGATGGCCTCGCAGGTGTTCCGCGACTGCGCCGAGCGCGGCATCAACCTGACCATGGTCAACATGGGCGGCGGCTTCCCGACCAAGTACCTGAAGGACGTGCCGCCGGTCGTGACCTACGGCCGCTCGATCTTCCGGGCGCTGCGCAAGCACTTCGGCAACCAGATTCCGGAGACCATCATCGAGCCGGGCCGCGGCATGGTGGGTAACGCCGGCATCATCGAATCCGAGGTCGTGCTCATCTCGAAGAAGAGCGACGAGGACGAGGTGCGCTGGGTCTATCTGGACATCGGCAAGTTCGGCGGTCTCGCCGAGACCATGGACGAGTCGATCCGCTACGCCATCCGCACCCCGCATGACGGTGCGGACATGACCCCGTGCGTGCTCGCGGGCCCGACCTGCGACAGCGCCGACGTGCTGTACGAGAAGAACCCGTATCCGCTTCCGGTGACGCTCGAGATCGGCGACAAGCTGCTGATCGAAGGCACCGGGGCCTATACGTCGACCTACTCAGCGGTGGCGTTCAACGGCATCCCGCCGCTGAGGACATACCACATCTAAGCAGCCTCTTTTTCAGAGGCCAGACGAACCCGGGAGCCGGTCCGCCGGCTCCCTTCCTGACATTGCCATTCTGACGACGCCTTGGACTGGCGTGCCGCGCGCACGTCAGCTCAAGCGGGGACTGACGCGCCATGACTGCTTTTCGGAAGCCACAAGTCGCCCTCACTTCGAAAGCCGCTCCGTTCGCGATCCGTGCGGAACGTGCTGTCGACGTCACGATGCGTGAAGCACTGCTGGATGCCAGCTTTGGCGAAGACCGCCATGGCCGCACCTGCGAGCGCCTGCGCGACGGACGTGCACCTGCCGCAGGCCTTGCCCTGTCGGCAGTGCGCGAGGGGACACTCGTGGGAACCGTGCGGCTGTGGCACGTCAGCGCCGGAGGCAGGCCCGCTCTGGTCCTCGGACCCTTGGCGGTGGACCCTGCCTGCCGCGAGCTCGGGATCGGCGCCGCGCTGATGCAACAAGCGCTGGCCGCCGCCCGGGCGCGCGGGCATGCCGCCGTGATCCTGCTCGGCGATGCGCCCTACTACGCCCGTTTCGGCTTCTCGCCCGAGAAGACCGGCGCGCTGGTGCTGCCCGGCCTGTTCGAGCGAGACCGCCTCCTGGCGATCGAATTCCAGGCCGGTGCGCTGGATGGCGCCGAGGGAATGATCGTCCCGACCGGCGCCGCCCTGCCCAAACGGAGGGTAGTTCGCGCCCTCCAAGCGCACGCGGCCTAAGGGATAGCCATGATGGCGACCACCGAAGCCGCGCTCAGCGGCTTCGTCCGACTGCGCCTCCGATAAGCTCTATTCGTTTGGGGTTGCGTGAGCCCCAGAAACGCCCTTTAACCCACGAAATTCCCGCTTTCAGTCGAGGCCGAACCCATGTCCCGTCGCCTGATTTCCACCGGCTCCCCCCTCGAGAAGAGCGTCGGCTACAGCCGCGCCGTGATCGACGGCGATTTCGCCTTCGTCGCGGGAACCACCGGCTATGACTACACGACGATGACGATGCCGGCCGATGTCACGAGCCAGTCACGCAACTGCTTCAAGACCATCGCAACCGCCCTGAAGGAGGGCGGATTCGAGATGGCCGATATCGTCCGTGCGACCTACTACGTCACTGACGCAAACTACATTGACGCCCACTTCGCCGTCTGCGGCGAGGTTCTCGGTGACATCAGGCCGGCTGCGACCTTGCTGGTCGTCAGCGCCCTCGCCAAGCCCGAGATGAAGGTCGAAATCGAAGTCACCGCCAAGCGCCGAAGCGCCTGAGCCACCCCTCACCCCTTGTCCGCCAGCACGTTCCGGAGAACCCATCCCATGAGCCACCCCTCGCAGATCTACGCGAAGATCACTGGTCCCATCGTCATGGTCGGCTTCGGCTCCATCGGCAAAGGCACGCTGCCGATGATCGAGCGGCATCTCGATTACGACAAGTCGCGCGTCACCGTGATCGATCCCAAGGACGAGGGCCGCAAGGCCCATTGCGAGAAGCAGAATGTGCGCTTCATCCAGAAGGCCGTGACCAAAGACAATTACCGCGAATTGCTGACCCCGCTTCTCACCGAAGGCGGCGGCCAGGGCTTTTGCGTCAACCTCTCGGTCGACACCGGTTCGACCGACATCATGGAGCTCTGCAACGAGCTTGGCGCGCTCTATATCGACACCGTCAACGAGCCCTGGCTCGGCTTCTATTTCGATGCCTCGAAGGGCCCGGAAGCGCGCTCGAACTACGCGCTGCGCGAAGTGACGCTGGCCGCCAAGAAGGCGCGCCCGGCGGGCTCTACGACGGCCGTCTCCTGCTGTGGCGCCAATCCCGGCATGGTCTCGTTTTTCGTCAAGCAGGCGCTGCTCAATGTCGCGGCCGACCTGAAGCTCAATGCCCCCAAGCCGAAGACCAAGGCCGAATGGGCTGACTTGATGCGGCAGGCCGGCATCAAGGGCATCCATATCGCCGAACGCGACACCCAGCGCGCCAAGAAGCCGAAAGAGCCGGATGTCTTCGTCAACACCTGGTCGGTGGAAGGCTTCCTGTCGGAAGGCGTGCAGCCGTCCGAGCTCGGCTGGGGCACCCATGAAAAATGGATGCCCGAGAATGCGCACACCCACGAAGCCGGCTGCGGCGCTGCCATCTATCTGATGCAGCCCGGCGCCAATACGCGCGTGCGCACCTGGTGCCCGACCCGCGGCGCGCAATACGGCTTCCTCGTCACCCACAACGAGTCGATCTCGATCTCCGATTACTTCACGGTGCGTGACGCATCGGGCAAGGCGGTCTATCGGCCGACCTGCCACTATGCCTATCACCCGGCCGACGATGCCGTGCTGTCGCTGCATGAAATGTTCGGCCGCGCCGCCAAGATGCAGGAAAAGCATCACATCCTCGACGAGAACGAAATCGTCGACGGCATCGACGAGCTCGGCGTGTTGCTGTTCGGCCACGACAACAATGCCTATTGGTACGGCTCGCAGCTCTCGATCGAGGAGACCCGCAAGCTCGCGCCCTATCAGAACGCAACCGGCCTGCAGGTGACCTCCGCCGTGCTCGGCGGCATGGTGTGGGCGCTGGAAAACCCGAAGGAAGGCATCGTCGAAGCCGACGAGATGGATTTCGATCGTCTGCTGGAAATCCAGCTGCCGTATCTCGGCCCGGTGAAGGGTTTCTACACCGACTGGACGCCGTTGACGGATCGTCCAGGACTGTTTCCGGAAGACATCGACACCAGCGATCCCTGGCAGTTCCGGAATATTCTGGTGCGGTGAGGGCGCGACGCCTGATCGATCGTGATGCCCGGCCTCGCGCCGGGCATTTTCGTTTCGCGGCCCGCTTTGGTCCTTCGTTACTTCGCCAGGTTACTTGGCCAGTGTTTACTTGGCCATGTAATCGAACGCCACGCTGCCGAGCCCTAGCGTCAGGTCCGCCTTGAAATGCAGCGCCGAGATCACCTCGCGCACCGGCAAGCGAGCGACGTCACAGAGTGCGTGGGGAAACAGGCCGAGTGCGGCAGGGCCGGTCCATGCTTCCTTCAGCACGACGTCATCGAGATGAAAACGCACCAGCTCGCAGATCCGCGCGCTGCCGTCGACATGCGGGATGATCTTCAGGATGAAGTTTGGCGCCGCCATCGACTTAAGCACCGTGTCGTGGTCGACCTTGCGGTGCTTGTAACCCATCGTTGCCGAAGCGCAGAGCACCGAGCCGTAGTGCAGCGAGCCGACGAGCACGTCGGTTTCGACCTCGATCTTCGGTCTTGCGAGCTTCTTCGGAAATCCCCAGAGCTCGCGGCCGCCGGCAATCGGAGCCTCGTCGTCCAGATACATCGCGTGAGTGTAGGCGCCCTCCTCGCCCTTGAAGCGGACCGGGATCACCTGCCCGGTTTCGGTGTAGTTACCGAAGCCGGTCGAGTCGGGCATGCGGATGAACTCGTATTTCACCACCGGCTCCGTCACCTCAAGCGGCTCGGGCACCACGGCCGCAAGGGCTTCGGGATCGGTCCTGTAAGTGATGATGAAGTATTCGCGGTCGAAGAAGCGATATGGCCCCGGCGGGAATGACGGGTTGGTGAGCGGCATCGAATAAGCGGTGCGGCGGACGTCTTCGATCTTCATGGAGGACCCCATCTGTCGTTGGTGCGACAGATTATGGAGCGGGTCGTGCGCCGAGGCGAGATCGTAGAATCGGCATCGATCGTAAAATGCGCGTCACAATAGGTTGCCCTGGGGGCTACTTCTCCTTGATCGGCGGCGCGACCTTCTCGGCCGGGGCCGGCGGCAGGGCCGGCTTGGTCGCCGCGCCCTGGGTCTGCGGATCGGGGCGCGCCGGCTCGGGGGCCGGCGTGGTCGGCCGGTCGCCGCCGGGCTTGGCTTCGGCCGGCGTCTTGCTCTGGTCGTTGGACGGCGTGCCCTGCAGCGGCTGCGTTGCCTGCGCCAGCTCCAGCCGGCTCTCGGCGCGGATTTGGGCGAGGGACATCACTGACACCACGACGCCTGCTGCGAACAGCGAGCAGGCAATTGTGAGGTCGAGCTTCAGTCTACGGTTTTCATTCTGGCCGGGCATGTCGATCACCGCCTTTGTCCGCGGGATCAACGAAGTTCTCCGACCGCGGTTCCATGCCCGGCAAGCCGGGAACCGGGTGTCAGCGTGCCAAAACGCCACACTCAGTCTGTGGTGCTGACTTCCCAGGTGGCGTGGCGCACGCCGGGCAGGTGCTGGAGATCGGTCGCCGCCGCGTTGAGCTCGTTCGGATCGACCGCGGACGCAACCAGCTTTGCGACGATCTCCAGAATATCGTCGCCGATCTCGACGATTTTGATGTCGGCCACCTGATATTTCGCCGCCTCGAGCTTGTCGACGAGGCGGTCGCGCATGTCGGGCAACGCGTCGGTCGCGACCGCGAGCTTGAAATAGTAGGTCGCCTCAGAGGTCTTCTCATTCAGCGGGATGCGGTTGATGGCGTTGACCAGGGGGCGCAGCATGGTGTTGCCGGCGATGACGAACACGGTCAGCGCCGCTGCCTGTGCGACCATGTCGGCCCCGGCGCAGGAGCCGACCGCGGCAGAGGCCCACAGCGTCGCCGCGGTGTTGAGCCCGCGCACGTCCATGCCCTGCCTCATGATGACGCCGGCGCCGAGGAAGCCGATGCCAGTGACGACATTGGCGATCACCCGAACCGCGCCGTCGGCACCCATCAGATGCATGGCAAGATCGACGAAGGCGGCGGCCGCGACCGCGACCAGCACGTTGGTGCGCAGGCCCGCGGTGCGCTGCCGGTATTGCCGCTCGGCGCCGATCAGCGTGCCCAGCACGAAGGCCGTGAACAGGCTGACCAGCGTGTCGGCAAAATCAGCGAGCTGGAAGGTCGTCAGGAACCGCATGATTCCCTATACGGCCGGAATGATGACAGATCAAAGCTCCAGCAGGCCGCCGTCCCCATTTTCGTCGGCGAAGGCCAGCAGCGTGCCCTTGGCGTTCCAGGCGAGCCCGGCGACCGGCGGGGTGCCGTTGCGGCGGACCAGGATCTCCGCGCCATCCTCCAACCGCACCATCAGCACGGTGCCGTCGCTGTAGCCGGCGGCGAAGATGTCGTTCTTCGGGTGGCAGGCGACCACGGCGACGCGCGCCTGCAGCGGCGCGAGCATCGCAGGCTCCTTGCCCATCGGACCGTCCTTGCTGGCGAACGGCCAGATGATGACGGTGTCGGCACCCGAAGTCGCCAACCCCTTGCCACCCGCGCTCCAGGACATCGAGCGGACGCGGCCGGGATAGCCGGTCATGCGCATATGCCGGTTATCGGCGAGCCGCCAGCCGTGCAGCGCCGCCTCGTGCATGGTGGTGACCAGGAATTTGTTGTCCGGGCTGAAGGTGACGCCGAGATGCGAGCCGGCCCAGGGCAGGAATTCGGCTGATCCCTCCATGTTGGGAAACCACAGCGTCGCGCCGTTATAATGGGCGATCGCGAGCCGCAGCCCCTTCGGCGCGAATGCGAGGCCGCCGACGGTCGAGGGCACTTCGAGCGATTTTTCCTCGGCCTTGCCGCTCTTGACGGTCGCGGTCTTGCCGGCCGACCAGGCGTAGGCACCATCCGGATGCAGCGCCACCGCGTCGATCCAGCGCCGCTTCGGATCGGTGGCGAGCAGCGTCACCTCGCCCCTGGCGTCGAGCGCGACGACCTTGCCGTCGTCGCCGCCCATCACAAGGCGCTTGCCGTCTGAGGCGGCCGAGAGAATGCCGCCGCTGTGAACGGCGACGGTGCTGATCTCGCCCTTGGCGTCGACGAACGCGACGTTCTCCTCACTGCCAACGAAGGCCGCGCGGGGGCCAAGGAAATGCACCGAGGTCACGCCCATGCCGAGCGCAACCGGCTTGACGCGGTCGGTGACGGAGACGATCGAGGCTGAATCCGGAGCCGGCGTAAACTCTTTCATCACGAGACGATGCAGCTCTCGAAGCCCGTTCGAATGAGCTCTTCGGGCAGTTCGCGGCCGATGAAGACGAGGCGGCTTTGGCGCGGCTCGCCGTCCTTCCATTTCCGCTGGTGGTTGCCCTCCAGCATCATGTGGACGCCCTGGAACACGTAGCGGTCATCGTCGTCGTGGAAGGCGAGGATACCCTTGGAGCGCAGGATCTTGCCGCCCTCGACCTGCACCAAATTCTGCAGCCAGGGCATGAACACGTTCGGATCGAGCGGCTTGTCGGTCTTGAGCGACAGCGATTGCATGTCCTCGTCGTGATAGTGCTTCAGGCCGTGGCCGTGACCATGATGGTGATGATGGTCGTGGCCGTGATGATCATGGTCGTGGTCATGATCGTCGACCTCCAAAAAGTCCGGCTCGATATCGAGGATGCGGTCGAGGTCGAATGCACCGCGATCGAGCACGTCAGCCAGGGCGACCGAGCAGCGCTCGGTGCGGTGGAGTTTCGCATAGGGGTTGATAGCGCGGATGCGGGCCTCGACCTCGGCAAGCTCCGGCTTGGTGACGAGATCGGTCTTGTTCAGCACGATCACATCGGCGAAGGCGATCTGGTTCTTGGCTTCGGGTGCGTCCTTCAGACGGTCAGACAGCCATTTGGCATCGGCAACGGTCACCACCGCGTCGAGCCGCGCGTTCTTCTGCACGTCCTCGTCGACGAAGAAGGTCTGGGCGACCGGCGCCGGATCGGCAAGGCCGGTGGTCTCGACGATGATGGCGTCGAACTTGCCCTTGCGCTTCATCAAGCCGTCCATGATGCGGACGAGGTCGCCGCGCACGGTGCAGCAGATGCAGCCGTTGTTCATCTCGAACACTTCCTCATCGGCGCCGATGATGAGGTCGTTGTCGATGCCGATCTCGCCGAATTCGTTGACGATGACGGCGTATTTCTTGCCGTGGTTTTCCGACAGGATGCGGTTCAACAGCGTGGTCTTGCCGGCACCGAGATAGCCGGTCAGGACGGTCACGGGAATTTTGGAGGCGGTCGCTTCAGACATAACAACTCCGACTTCGGGCTTTCCGCGCGACGCACGGCGGGGTGGCCCCCTGCCCTAGTGGTCAAGCGCGCTGGTCAGGGCCTTTATATTGTGCCTGACCATGTCAATGTAAGTGGGTGCAGGCCCCTTTTCGCCGGTCAAACCGTCCGAAATCAGGGTCCCGCCGACCTTTGCCCCGGTCTCGGCTGCGATCCGCCGGATCAGGCGGTCATCGCTGATATTTTCCAGGAAAACGGCCGGGATTTTTTGAGCCTTGATCTGGCCGATGATGGCGGCGATGTCCCGCGCGCTGGGCTCGGTTTCCGTGGAGACCCCCAGGGGGGCAATGAGCTGCACGCCGTATTCAGCGGCGAAATAGCCGAAGGCATCGTGGGTGGAGATGACCTTGCGCCGCTCCGCCGGGATTTTGGCCACGGCGTCGCGAACCTCGCGGTCGAGCGCTTCGAGCTTTTCCAGATAGGCTTTTGCCTGGGTGCGGAAGGCCTCCGCACCATCAGGATCGGCCGCAGCCAATGCGTTGGCGATGTCAGTCACATAGACCTTGGCATTGAGGACGGACTGCCAGGCATGGGGGTCTGCCGCCGAGCCGAGCTTAAGCGGGGCAATCCCGGCGCTGGCGATCACGATCGTCGCCTTGCTGCCGGAGGATTGCACCAGCCGCGGCAGCCAGCCCTCGAGTCCGAGACCGTTGACGATGACGAGTTTTGCGTCCGCGATCCGCTTCGCATCGCTTGGCGCCGGCGTGTAGACATGGACGTCGCTGTCGGGGCCGACCAGCGTCGTGACGTTGACCCGGTCGCCGCCGATGGTGCGGACGAAATCGCCGAGGATCGAGAAGCTCGCGACGACGTTGAGCGGCTCCGCAGCGTGCAACGGCGAGGCGATCAGCAGGAGCACGCAAAGCAGGAGGCGCCGCATCGTCATGCTTCCAGATGCCGGCCGGGAAACAACTGCCGGACGATGCCGCCGACGCGACCGAACAGGACGGAGACGATGTAGAACACCGTCGCCACCAGAATGATCGCAGGGCCCGAGGGCACGCGGGTCTGGAACGACAGCACGAGGCCGGCATAGCCGGAGACGGCGGCAGCGACGACCGCGATGCAGATCATCACCGTGAGATCGCGCGACCAGAACCGCGCGATGCCCGCCGGAAGGATCATCAATCCCACCGCGAGCAACGTGCCGAGCGCCTGAAACCCGTTGACGAGGTTGATGACGACGAGCGCCAGGAAGGCGAGATGCGCAGGCCCTCCGGCGCGGCTCACCGTTCGCAAAAACAAGGGATCGACGCTCTCGATTACCAGGGGGCGGTAGATCACGGCGAGTACCAGCAGCGTCACCGTGGCGTTGAAGGCGACCACCAGCAGCGTCTGGTCGTCCATCGCGAGGATGTTGCCGAACAGCACGTGCAGCAGATCGATATTGGTGCCCTTGATCGAGACGATGGTGACGCCCAGCGCCAGCGAGGCCAGATAGAAGGTTGCAAGCGAGGCATCCTCCTTCAATCCGGTCGAGCGCGCGACCACGCCGGCAAGGATCGCCACGGCAAAGCCCGCAATCAGCCCGCCGGCGGTCATCGCGAACAGATTGAGGCCGGAGAGCAGGAAACCGACGGCGGCACCGGGCAGGATCGCGTGCGCCATGGCATCGCCGACGAGGCTCATCCGCCGCAGCATCAGGAACACGCCGATCGGCGCGCCGGCAAGCGACAGTGCGATCACCGCGGCGAGCGCGCGCCGCATGAACTCGAATTCGGTGAACGGACCGATCAGCGCGTCATAGACCATCTGGGATCACGCCGCCCGCGAGCGAGCATCATCGGCCGCGCAGGCCGCCGCACTGTCGTCAAAGGCTTCGCACATCCGCATCGCGACCAGTAGGTTTTCCGGCGTGAGCACCTCCGCCGTCGGTCCCCAGGCCACGGGGCCGCGCGCCAGCACCAGCGTCTCGGCGAAATGCGTGCGCACCATCTCCATGTCGTGCAGCGCGGCGAGCACGGTGCGGCCTTCGCTATGCCAGTGCTTCACCAGCGCGAGCAGGTCGGCCGTAGTCTTGCTGTCGATGGCGTTGAAGGGTTCGTCGAGCACGATCAAGCGTGCATCCTGGAGCAGCACGCGCGCGAACAGCACGCGCTGCCTCTGGCCACCCGAGAGCGTGCCGATGGTACGGTTCTCGAAACCGTTGAGACCGACGGAAGCGATCGTGCGCAGGATTTTTTCGCGCGCAGCCTTGCCGATCCCGCCGAACAGGCCCGTCGCGCGCCACAACCCGGTTCCGACGAAATCGAACACCGAGATCGGGAAGCTGCGGTCGATGTCCGCGCTCTGCGGCAGATAGGCGATGTCGCGGCTATCGAGCCCGCCGAGATGGATGCTGCCGTCGAGCGGCCGGAGAATGCCGACGATGCCACGCAGAAGGGTCGACTTGCCGGCGCCGTTCGGGCCGATCACGGCGACCAGCGCGCCGGGCGCGACCTCGCCGTTGAGATGGTGCACGGCCGGATGGCGGTCATAGCCGAGCGTGACGTTGTGAAAGTGTACGGCTGCCATGGTTACCTCATCGCGAGCCAGACGACGCCCCAGAGCACGGTGCAGACGGCGACTGCCGCCGCGAGGCGGCCGGCCATGGTCATGCGCAAGATCGACCAGGGCGCGTCCTGGGCCGGGTGCGGAGAGGCCGCGTCGTGGACGTGGGCGTGGCTGTGGTCGTGCCCATGCGAATGCCCGTGGTCGTGAGAATGGCCAGAAGAATGACCATGGGCAGGGTCGTGATGATGGGCATGGGATGCGGCGGGAACCATGTCCAGGACGTTATATTATAACATTACCCCTGTCCACGGCCGGCTCAGGGCTTGCCGATCACCATCGCGATGGCGGCCGCCACGAATGGGAACGGCACCGAGACGGCGCAGCGGAACCAGACGAAACGGGCCGGCATGAACGGGATTTCCCACAGAATCACGCGCTGGAAGGCGAACAAGGCCCAGGCCACGACATAGGCGACCACCTGGGGCACCCCGCCGCCCGACTTCAGCGCCACCGTGCCGATGGAAAAGCCGATCACCGGGCCGCCGGGCGTGGCCGCGCCGGCGACCACGGCAGTCGCAACCCCGAGCCAGCCGCTGTCCGGTCCGAGCCAGCCGGAGATCACCTCCTGCGGGATGATGGCCGCGATGTAGCCCGAGCCGATCACGCCCAGTGCAATCCGCGGCACGATATTGATGAAATCCATCGAGCCTTCGCGCAGCGAGGCCTTGAACACCGGAGGGCCGCGGCGGAACGCGATCAGGCCGACGCCGAACACCGAGCCCCACAGCAGGATGTCGATGAGAAGCGCCGCGCTCATGCCGCGTCCTCGTCGCTGTCGCGCTTCGGATAGAGCCGGACATAGACGAAGCGGCCGAGCGCGCCGGCGAGCACCGGGAGCGGCAGCGAGATCACGATCCGCCACAGCGTGAAATCGGTGCCCATGATCGGGATTTCCCAGGCAACCGCGCGCCCGTAGCCGATCAGGGTCCAGCTCACGACCATGGCGATGGTGGCACCGAAATCGGCGCCGACTGCGAGCAGCGCGCTCGCCACGGGATAGGCGGTGAACGGGCCGCCGGGCAGGATCGCACCGAAGGCGGTGCCGATCAGAAGCCCCTTCAGGCCGGATTTCGGCCCGAGCGAGCGCGAGACTTTTTCGTGCGGCAGGATTTCCGAGATGAAGGCGCCAAGCAGGCAGCCCGCCAGCACGCGCGGCAGGATGCCGCCGAACAGCGAGAGGTCGTGGGTGAGAATGTCGAGGACGCCGTCGGTCCCGTCACGCCGCCAGACCAGCGCTGCGCTCACCGCCACCAGCGCTGCGATGATGATGGTCGACCAGCCGATCGGCTTGCGGACACGCCCCGGCCGCGGCTCGAACTCCGCGTCCTCGGCAGGCGCAGGACTATTCGGGGACGGTTCTGACAACGGGCTCGGTCGGCTCGAGGGTGATGCCCGTCCTGATTAAGGGTGCCGTGGAGGTGATGCAAACGGAACGATGACAGACCCGTGCGCGCGCCACGCAGGACTGATTCAATCAATTCCGCACAGCAAAAAGGCGGCCGCACATGCGACCGCCTTTCGCTGTTACGATGAGGCTAACTCAGACCTTGTCGAACAGGGACTCGACGTATTCCCAGTTCACGAGGTTCTCGACGAACGCCTTGAGATAGTCGGGACGGCGGTTGCGATAGTCGATGTAGTAGGAGTGCTCCCAGACGTCGACGCCGAGGATCGGGGTCGCGCCGTGCACCAGCGGATTCTCGCCGTTCGGGGTCTTGGCGATTTCAAGCTTGCCGTCCTTGACCTGGAGCCAGGCCCAGCCGGAGCCGAACTGGCCGACGCCGGCTGCCTGGAAGTCCGTCTTGAACTTCTCGAAGCCGCCGAGGTCCTCGTTGATCTTCTTCTCGAGCTTGCCCGGCAGCTTGGTGCCGCCGCCATTGGGCTTCATCCAGCTCCAGAAGTGGATATGGTTGTAGTGCTGGCCGGCATTGTTGAACACCGCGGGGTTCTTGCCGAACGAGCCCTTGACGATCTCTTCAAGGGATTTGCCTTCCCATTCGGTCCCCTTGAGCGCGTTGTTGCCGTTGGTGACGTAGGCCTGATGATGCTTGTCGTGGTGGAATTCCAGCGTCTCCTTCGACATGAACTGGCCGAGGGCGTCATAGGCGTAAGGGAGGGGGGGCAGCGTGAATGTCATGGGTTCTTGTCCGCAACTGGGTGGGGAACGTTTTAACGGTCACCCCTTATAGAAGGTTCCTGCGCCGTTAAATACCGCCAAATTGCGAAAAGGCGCGATTGCGACGGCATGGCCCGATTGCACAGCTTTCAGATCACCGAAAAATATCATTGCCTTTGAAGCGCTTATGGCAGAACGAATGCGTCACGGAGCAGAGCTGCGAAAGCCATGAGCATCGAAATCGACATTTTGAACGGCGACGCCGCGTGGCCGATCGCACAACCGCTGCTCAGCGCGGTCTGGGGACGCGGCGCCGCCGAGAAGCCATCCTGGAGCCACGTCAAATGGGCCCATGCCGATCTGCGCGTGCTGATCGAGACGCCTGAGGACGGCCTCGTCTGCCATGTCGGCATCTATTTCCGCACCATCACCTGGAATGGACAGAAAGCGCATGTCGGCGGCATCGGCGGGGTCTGTACGCGCGAGGATCGCCGGGGCCGCGGCTATGCGACCATGGCGATCGACGCGGCGGTGCATACCATGCGCGCCAACGAGGCGGTTCGCTTCGCGATCCTGTTCTGCGAGCCGCACAATGTCGCGTTCTACGAGGCTCGCAAATGGCGCGCCTTCACCGGCGACATCTATTGCGAACAACCTGAGGGCCGCGCGCGCTTCACGGATCTGGCGCCCTATCTGTTCGACATCGTCCGTGCGCCGACGCTCGGCATCATCGACCTCTGCGGCCTGCCGTGGTGAGAGATTCACTGGGGCAAATGAGCGCAGCAATGTGATTCCATCAGGCGTTGCACGATTCTGATTTGCTGCTATGGAGACGCCTCCATTCCGAGGCCCGTCCATGTCCCGCAGATTCGCCATCCTCTCCGTCCTCCTGGCTGCGCTATCCGGCGCGACGGCCGCGCATGCGCAAAGTGCTGACGCGAGCGGGACCTGGCTCACCCAGGCGGGCGATGCCCGCGTGAAGATCAGCAAATGCGGCGGCGGCATCTGCGGCGTCATCGTCTGGCTGCGCGAGCCCACCGACACCGCGACCGGCCAGCCCGCCACCGACAGCAAGAATCCCAATCCGGCGCTCGCCAGGCGCCCGATGATCGGCCTGCCGCTGTTCTCCGGCATGCAACCATCAGGGCCGAACAAATGGTCGGGCCAGATCTACAATGCCGATGACGGTAGCACCTATGCGAGCAGCGTCTCGGTGACATCAGCAGAGACGCTGCGCGTCGAAGGCTGCGTCGGCGCGCTCTGCGGCGGCGAGACCTGGACGCGGGCGGGACGCTAGGTTGCGGCCGCAACCATCGCCTTGAGCGCCGTCGCCGCCGAGGCGTAGCCGCCACGCGCGCCGTCGATGAAGTGTACATGGTCGCTGCGCAGCGCCGAGGGCGTGAAGCAGGTCATCATCGCGGCATCCTGCGGATAAAGGCCGTAGCGCACGACGCCGTCGCGCGCGGCGGCCGCAAGACGATCGCTCAGGGCACGCTCGAGCTCCGGCGTGCAGTCGAGGATCATGCGCAGGCCGTCGTCATATTTGCGGAAGTCGGAATTCTCGACCACCTGGCGCTTGTAGACCTTCGGCAGGAAGCCGCCGACCTTGATGTCGAAGCGCATCAGGACATAGGCGAAAAACGTATAGGCGAGCAGGCCGGCGCGGCGCTTGAGCAACGACCCGCCACGGATCGCCCGCGCCTCGTAGTCCAGGCCCTGCGGCGGCCATTTCAGCGGCGGCCCCTGCGATGGCACGGGACGCCCCGCATCGGGACTGCGCTCGACGAGATGGATGATGTCCTCGATCACCTTGCGGAAGGCCTGCGGGTCGACACCGCCAACCGGCATCACCAGCACTGACAGGATCAGCCCGCGTGAGGCCGGCATCACCTCGAAGCGACAGGACAGGCCGGAGAGATCGGGCTGCGTGCCCGAGGGCGCCTCAGCGACGGCGAACTCGCCGCGCTTCATCGCAGCGTCGGCGAAGGCGAGCCCACCGCCGGAGAACATCGCATAGGACAGATTGGCCGACGGACCGAAGCGCGCGACGCGCACGTCGAGACCTTTCGCCCTTATGGCGCTCACCGGCACGAGCGCGACCCGCATTTTGAGATCGAGGTCTTCCCGCACCCAGGTCGCGGTCGCGGCCAAGGCTTCGTGCGCCGCATCGAGATCGGCCGGCGCAACCGCAAAACTGGCGCCGTCGCCGCCGAACACGAAGGGAAATTCGCGTCCCTCCAGCGCATTCGTCACCGCCGCGATCACGGCGGCCCCGGCCATGTTGACCGCCTTGTAGCGCTGCGCCGCAATCGCCTTGGTGGAATCGACGATGTCGGCGACACCGATGCTCCAGTCCTCCGGCAGCGGCGAATAGAGTTTTGGCTCCATCAGGCTGGTGAAGCCACGGAAGACAGGGATGCTGCCGTAGAAGGAAGCGGCGCTCATTGCAGAAGCCGGTCTGGTTTCAGGTGAGACGAGATACGTGGCGGGACAGATTTGGGTTCGCCGGCCGGCTCCCCCGAAAAGGCTGGGCATCATTGGCCGAAACGGGCTCGACAACAAGATGCCTGCTCGCGCCGGCGAGCACAATCAAATGCAATGGCCGACGGGACGGTTTCGCGCTCGTTGGAAATAGGCGATAGGCTAGTGCACCTTTTCGCTCTCGCGCTTTCGCAGAGCCTCGAGAGAGGCATCATGACAGCCGATCAGCCGCACGAATTGCTGCGGATACATTTCGTGGCCGTGGCTGCCGGAGTTTTGATGCGACATCGGCGGACAGCGGGCATCGCCCAGTTTCGCGGGCGAAGGCTCCACGGGCGCTTGGCCCGGACTCGCAACGGTGATGTTTGGCGTGGCCATACTTTGCGAGGCCATATTTCGAGAGGCCAAATTTTGTGAAGCCATGGACTGCTCCCTGTCGTTTAGGGCAGTTCGATTGACGTAACCCAATCGAGTACGAGGCATCTTACGACCAAATCCGGCTTGGTGTCATTGCGCCGGATCAACCCGATTGTGACGGCAGAGTTCCGTCTTAGGCCGTATTCCCGGCGTCGATCGTGAACACGGTGCCGGTCACATTGCGGCCGCCCTCGCCGAGCAGATATTCCACCATGCGCGCGACGTCGTCGGTCTCCGGCAGCCGGCGCAGCGCGCTACGGCCAGCGATCCGCTTGCGGCTCTCGTCGGAGAGATTATGCGTCAGCTCGGTGTCGATGAAGCCGGGCGCGATCGCGTTCACAGTGATGCCGAGCTTGCCGACCTCGCGTGCGAGCGATCGGGTGAAGCCGGTGGCGGCTGCCTTGGTCGCGCCGTAAACGGACAAACCGTTGTAGCCTGTCGTCGCGATGATCGAGGAGATGTTGATGATGCGGCCGGCGCCATCGGCCATCATCTGGCGCGCGACATATTTGGTGAGGACGATCGGCGACAGCACGTTGAGCTGCACCAACGCCTCGATCTCCGAATTGTGCATGGTCGCGAGCAGGCCCTCGGTGCCGAGACCGGCATTGTTGACGAGGCCATAGGTCGGGCCGAATTCATCGCGCACGAGCTTTGCGAAAGCGGGGATCGCGTCGATCACGGCAAGGTCGCAGGCACGGAAATGCAGTCGGCCCTCGGAGGCAGCGATCGCGGCCTTGAGCTCGTCGCTCTCGCGCCGCGCGGCTGCGATCACGTTGTAGCCGGCGCTGACCAGACGCTTGCCAATCGCAAGGCCAATGCCGCGGCTGCCGCCGGTGATGAGAACATTATGCATCGGTGCGCGCCAGTTTGCCGGCCGGGGTGACGTCGAGCGCCTCGACGAAGCGGATCACCGCCGGCACCTTGTGGGACGCCAGCTGCGCGCGGCACTGATCCAGGATCTGGTCGCGGATTTCCTTCGCGCGTGCCTGGTCGGTGCCGTCGGCAAGGATCACGTCGGCGACGACGATGCCGCCCGTGATCGGGCTGCGCCGCGATTTCGCGCGCGACATCCGCACGTCGGGATGACGGTTGATCGCCGCCTCGATTTCTTCCGGGTGAACTTTCAGCCCGCCGATATTGATGATGCCGCCGCGGCGGCCGACGAAATAATAGCGGTCGCCGCGCAGTTCGACGATATCGCCACTGTCGACGAAACCGTCGCCGTCGGTGAGCGCAGCCGCGTTGCGGCCGATATAGGCGTGTGCCGTGCGCGTCGAACGGATGCGCAGCGAGCCGTCGACGACCTTCATCTCGACGCCGTTACGGTTGCCGAGATAGTTCGCCGGAAACCCTTCAAGCCCGTCATTGACGGCGAAGCCGACGCCGGCCTCGGTCGAGGCATAGGCATGGCCGACGGAGGAATTGGGGAATGCCGCCTTGAGGCCGTCGAGCACGGCCTGGTCGGCGATCTCGCCGGAGAGGCGGACATAGCCCGGCGCGAACTGCGCGGCGGAGCCGCTCATCAGGAGCTTGCGCCAGTGCGACGGCGTGCCAGAGATGTGCGAGACGCCGCGCGCGTTCAGCCGCGCGACGTGATCGGCGAGCGCCTCGTGCGGGTCCGACAGCACCATCGAGCCGCCGGAGAGAATGGCGCGGAGGAATATCTGCAGGCCGCCATAGCGGCGGATGTCGTAGAACGTGGCCCAGACCGGCGCGGGACTCTTGGCCGGGCCTTCGGCAACGATGGCGCCGGTGAGTGCTTCCAGCGTATGGCCGACGATTTTCGGCACGCCTGATGTGCCCGAGGTGAGCATCAGCCATTCGGTCGCGCGCTCGGTCTGCACAGGCGTCGTGGCTTGAAGCGGCATTTGTGCGGTGACGACCAGCGACACACCAGTCGCGGCCCAGCGACCGGGCTCGTCGGTGACGACGGCGTCGATCCCGGCATCGGCGATCAGCTCGTCCAGATACGCAGGATTAAGGTCCGGCGGGCACAGCAACATGCGACGGGCGATACCGTCGAGCTCGATCATGGCGAGGCCCGACCGGAGCTGGTCCGACAGTTTCAGCAGGACCGCGCGGCCGGACAGCTCGCGCAGGCGGCCGCCGAGCACGGTCCGCGGCAGGATATCGGTCAGCGACACCACATGGTGCGCATCCGACAGGGTGCGGCCGGTCAGCTCCGCGCCGAGATGGTCGCGGAGCGCGAAGATCTCACGCGGGGACATTTTCGTAGGCCCGCACGAAATCGCCCACGGTGGCGGGGAACGCAGCGTCCTCGGAAATGGTGAAGGGGTCGACGCCGGTCTCGTCCTCGAGACGCGCGACCAGGATCGCGAAAGCGAGCGAGTCAAAGCCCGTCTCGTGCAGGGACAGATCGTCCGAGAGTGCAGGAAGCGTGACGTGCTGCTCTTTGGCGATCTGCTGGATCGCTTCAATGACCTTGGATCGTACCGACATGGCTGGCTCGCCTTCTTCCTTAGTTAATCGATCGTATGTCTTGCGGCGGCTCTTGACGACCGCCTCCCCTTGCCAGTGTGTTTACCGGACAGAAGTAAATGGCCTCTTGGACAATTCAGATAAAATTGGACCTATTTCCGGATTTTGTTGCTGTTACAGCCGGATCGTACCGTCCGCGATATGCGCATACGTGTCGAAACCGAGCGCGAAATAGGCGCCCGATCTCGGGTCGAGCATGAACAGCGGCTCGGCGATCGCGCCCGGGTCAAACCCCTCGCGCGCCAATTCCCCCTTCTTCTGCTTGAATGTCTCGGTCGCATCGAGCTCGCGCGAGATGCGGATGAAGACCGGACGGGCATAGACCGGCAGGCGCTGCGCGAAATGCGCAGACAGTGCGGCGATATCAAAGCCCTCGTTCACGACGATCGCGCTCATGCCGGCGCGGCCGTCGGCGCCGGGGATACTGACGCCGTAGGTGGTGGCATCAACCACGCCCGTAAAATCGCGCACCGCGTCGTTGACCTCGGAGGTCGCGACGTTCTCGCCCTTCCAACGAAAAGTGTCGCCGATGCGATCGACGAAATGGAAGAAGCCCTTGTCATCGAGCCGCATCAGATCGCCGGTGCGGAACCAGGCATCGCCCTTGGCGAAGACATCGCGAAGGATTTTCTTCTCGGTCTCGCCCGCGTCAGTATAGCCCTCGAAGCGGCCACCGCCCTCGTCTGCCTTGCCGATACGGCCGATGGCCTCGCCCGCCTCGCCGCGCGCGCAGGCGATGCAAAAGCCCTCGTCATTGCGCAGCAGCGCGCCGGTGTCGGGATCGAGCTTGACGAGGCCTGCAGGAAAGCGATGCGCAAGCAGCGGCGGAATGCGGCCGATGGCGCCGGGCTGGCCCTCGACGTTGAACAGCGAGAAATTGCCTTCGGTCGCGGCATAGAATTCGAGAATGCGGGGAATGGCGAAGCGGGCCTGGAAATCCTCCCAGATGTCGCCGCGCAGGCCGTTGCCGCAAGCGAGCCGCAGACGGTGACGGTTCTCATATTCCGACGGCGGCGCCTTGAGCAGATAGCGGCAGAGCTCACCGATATACTGAAACAGCGTGCAGTCGTGCCGCACAATGTCGGGCCAAAAATTCGAAGCAGAAAACTTCTCCGCGATCACCACCGAGCCACCGGCGGCGAGCATGCTGCACGGCGCGACGATGCCGCCGACCGAGTGGAACAGCGGGAGGCAATCATAGAGCCGATCCTGCGGCGTCGCGCCGGTGAGGCCGGCGAACCAGAAACCCCAATTGAGGATGCGGCGATGGCTGATGCTGGCAGCCTTCGGCAGGCCGGTGGTGCCGGAGGTGTAGATCAGCAGCGCGCGGTCATCGATGGTGACCTCGCCGTGCTCGTCCGACAACAGCGCCCCGTCGTCGAGCGCGGCGAGCGCAACATCGATCGCACGCTCGCTGCGGGCATCGCCATGGGTCCATATCTTGGCGTCGGTCTTCAGATGCGGCATCGCGCTCTGCAGCGTCTCCGAGAGGTCATGCGCGACGATGATATGCGAGGGCTTTGCGACATCGACGCAATGCGCGAGAGATTGCCCGACGAGTTTGGTATTGATCAGCGCCACCACGCCGCCAACACGGCTGATGCCGACCCAGGCCGCGACATAATCGATGCCGTTCGGCATGATCAGACCGACAGTATCTCCTTTGGCGACGCCAACCGAGAGTGCCCAGCGCGCATAGCGATTCATGCGCTTCGACAGACCGTCATAGTCGAGGCTTGCGTCGTCCGTGACCAGCGCGACGCGGTCGGGCTGGCGACGCGCCCAATCATCGACGACGTCGGCGAACAGGCGGCCCGGCAGTGTCTCGATCCGCGCAGTCAGCTCGATCGCCTTCAGCCAGATCTTTGAAGGCGAGGGCGCGCGCGCGGCTTTCGTTTGCTCGATGACGCCGGTGGTCATGCCGTTCATTCTTTCGGGCGGTATCTGCTTGTTCCCGGCAGCTTAGCTCGCGCGCCCTGCCCAGGTGTTAAGAGACAAGGTAAAACTCGGTTAGCTCTCGATTAACTGCGATCATCCTTTACCAAGCCGACGGGAACGTGGTGCGGCCTGGCGCGATTCTTGCGATAGCCAATCCAGTCATTCGAGCGCGCCGCGCGCGTCCTCTCGCCCGCGAGAGATGAACTGGAGGCCACGATGATCACCAGGCGACATTTCCTTCAGACCGCCGCCTGTGCCGCGGCCACGCTGATCGCTCCGCGCGCCTTCGCGATCGGCAACCCGTCCTATCCGTCGCGCAGCGTGAAATGGGTGGTGCCCTATGCACCGGGCGGCGCCACCGACGTGCTGTCACGTCTGATCTGCCAGCGGCTGTCCGACCGGCTCGGGCAGACGTTCGTGGTCGAGAACAAGCCCGGCGCCGGCAGCAATATCGGCACGCAAGCGGTGATCACCTCCGCACCGGATGGCTACACGCTGCTGCTGACCTCGACTGCCAATGCGATCAACGCCTCGTTCGATCCGGCGCTGCCCTATGACTTCGCCAAGGGGATCGCGCCGGTCGCCGGCGTCGCACGGATTCCGCTCGTACTGGTCGTCAACAACGATCTGCCGGTGAGGAGCGTCGCCGACTTCATCGCCTACGCCAAGGCCAATCCCGGCAAAATGTCGATCGCATCCTCCGGCATCGGCACGTCGCTGCATCTCTCCGGCGAGCTGTTCAAGTCGAAGGCCGGCGTCCAGTTCACCCATGTGCCGTATCGCGGCTCCGCACCGGGCCTGACCGACGTGATGAGCGGCCAGATCCAGGGCATGTTCGACAACGTCACCTCGTCCTTCGAGCTGGTGCGCGCCGGCAAGCTGCGCGCGCTCGGAATCACCACGCGCGAGCGCTCGGAGATTTTGCCTGACGCACCACCGATCGCCGACACGCTTCCCGGCTACGAGACATCTTCATTCTACGGCGTCGGCGCTCCCTACGACACGCCGCGCGAGATTGTCGACCTGCTCAATCGCGAGGTCGACACGGCGCTGTCCGACGCCGAGATCAAGGCGCGCATCGCCGAGCTCGGCGCGATCCCCCTGCACGGCAATGCCGGCGAGTTCGGCGGAATGCTGACGGCCGAGACCGAACGCTGGCGCAGGGTGGTGGAGCTGTCGGGGATCAGGAAGGAATAGCGTCCGGCCCTTATTCGGCGATCTCCTTGGCAACTCCGCGGTCCAGGTTGCGGTTGAGCCGTCGCAACAGGTCGCACAGCATCGCAATTTCGGCCTCGCTAAAGCCCTCGACCAGCTCGGCGCGGCCCGCGTGGAGTGCCCCGCGTAACGCCGGCGCCTTCGCCAACGCTTTCTTGGTCAACGAAATCAGGCTGCTGCGGCCATCCCTCGGATCAGACGCGCGGCGGATCAGACCATCGCGCTCCATCCGCGCAAGAGTCTGCGCCATCGAGGGCTGCTCAATGCGCGCCAGCCGAGCCAGATCGCGTTGCGTCATCGCGCCGCCATCGCGCAGCAAATAGAACACCGGAAGCTGTCCAGCGCTGGCGCCGAACGGTTTCAGGCGCCGCTCGGCGAGGCGCATCAACCCGCGTGAGGCCATGTTGATGAGTGGTGCCGGCGTGCTGAACAACTCCCATTCGTCAGCAACAGGAACATCCTGCTTATCCACCTCCGCAATTGCACTGTCCCGCTTCACATCAGCCATTGCATAGGTACCTATGTATAATATATAGGGACCTATATATCAGTTTTCAGGAGTCTGTCTATGGTCGCCCGCCCCCGTATTGCCATCATCGGCGCCGGCCCTGGCGGCTTGATGCTCGCCCGGATCCTGCATTGCGCCGGCATCGCTGCCACCGTGTTCGAGAAGGAGACGCATGCGCTCGAGCGACCCCAGGGCGGCACACTCGATCTCCACGTCGAGGACGGCCAGCTCGCCCTGAAACGCGCCGGGCTGGAAGCGGAATTTCATCGCATTGCCCGCTATGATGACCAGGGCAGCCGCCTTTACGACAAGCACGGCACGATGCTGTTTGCCGACGATGATCCCGTCGACGCCGACCGGCCCGAGGTGGACCGCACCGCGCTCAGAGAGATTTTACTCGCGTCATTGCCCGATGGCGCGGTCCGCTGGGATCACTCGCTGCGCGAGGTACTCCCGGCCGACGACGGCACATTCGCACTGCGCTTCGAGAACACGATAGAAGGCCGGTTCGACCTCGTGGTCGGGGCGGACGGCACCTGGTCGCGTGTGCGGCCGCTGGTTTCGGCTTACGAGCCGCAATACACCGGCATCACCTTCATCGAGTTCGGCATAGACGATGCGGATGCGCGCCACCCGGCACTCTCCGCACTGGTCGGCAAGGGCAAGCTCGGCGCAGAGGGCGACGGACGCGGCATGATCGTGATCCGCAACGGCAACGCTCATCTCCGCGGCTATGCCATCTTCCGCGTCCCGTCTGATTGGGCAGCAAGGACATTCGATCTCGCATCACCGGCGGCGACCCGTGCGCGGCTGCTCGAGGAATTTGCGGGTTGGTCGCCGAAACTGCTCGATCTCATTCGTGCCAGCAACGACAGGCTGGTGGCGCGCTCGATCCACGCATTGCCGGTCGGCCATCATTGGATCAATCGTCCCGGAGTAACGCTGCTCGGTGACGCCGCGCATGTGATGTCGCCCTTCGGCGGCGACGGCGTCAATATGGCGATGTTCGACGGCGCGGAACTCGGTCGGCATCTCACCGAGAATGACGACTGGTGCGAGGCGGTGCGCGTCTATGAGCGCGAGATGTTCACGCGTGTGGCGCTTCCCGCCGCGCATGCCGCCGAAGCTGTCGCAACCGAGCTCTCCCACATCGGGCCAGAGCTCTCATTGCAACACATGCAGGGTTATCTCGCCGCCCGAGCGATCGGTGCCGCCGGCACGGCGAGCGGTGACTTAGCGTGATCCTAACCGGCTCACCTGTGCGGCGATGAGCAGAACCATCGGCGCGTCGGAATGTCCGCTGAAAACCGCATCACAGTCCGTCAGTACACCTGCTTGTGACGCTTGCGCGGCCGGGGCGGCGGCTGATCGAAAGCGTAATAGGGATTGACGTCGCAGCTGGCCGCGAGGCCCGATGCCGTGGCGCGGCACTGCTCCAGCGAAGTGAAGCTGCAGTCGAAATAGCCGCCGCCGCCACCACCCAAGCCACCGCCGCCGCCCGTGAATTTGTGCATGCACACCGGGTAACGCGGATCATAGGTCTGGGCGCTGGCATCTGCCGCCACGAACAGCGTGACAATGGCGGTGAGGGTCAGGAGAGGCAGGCGCATCGGACATTTCCTCGAATTGGCGGCGTCGGCGGATCTGATGCCGACGGCCTCCTATGACATAACGCCACGCCGGAGGCGACTGTTCCTGGGGACAATGACGGCAAGGTGAGCGCGCCGTGGCGCTACCCGCCCAGCCCCTGCAACACCAGCCGGTTCAGCCTCGCCGCAAACGCGGCCGGATCTTCCGGAAGCTCGCCATCCAGAATCTGCGCCTGTTCGAGCAGAAGCAGGCTGAGGTCATCGACCGTCTTCGAACCGGCTTGCGCTTTGGTGATCGCCGTGACCATGGGATGGCGCAGGTTGATCTCGAGGATCGGCTTGGTGCGCATGCCGCGGTTCTGCTGCGCCAGGATGCGCTCGAGCTCGCGGCTCGGACCCTGGCTGTCGGCGACGAGGCAGGAGGCCGAGCTGGTGAGGCGGGTCGAGGTCTTGACGTCGCTGACGCGCTCGCCGAGCGCCGCCTTGATCACCGCGATGGTGGCGGCCTCGTCCGCCTCGGGCTCGTCCTTCTTCGTATCGTCCTTGTCGTCGACGCGCGGGATCAGGTCGAGATTGAGATCGCCCTGGCTCAGCGACTTCAGCGGTTTGCCTTCGAACTCCGTCGGCATCGAGGTCCAGAACGCATCGACCGGATCGGACAGCAGCAGCACCTCGATGCCGCGTGCGGTTGCAGCTTCCAGCCGCGGACTGGACTTCAGCCGCTCGATGCTGTCGCCGACGAGATAATAGATCTCGGTCTGGTTCGGCTTGAAATCGGCGACGATGTCCTTGAGCGCGCGTTTCTCGCCAGTCGTAGTGGTGAAGCGCGACAGCGCGAGCAGCTTTTCGCGGCGCTCGAAATCCTCGTAGATGCCCTCTTTCAGCACCGCACCGAATGCTTCCCAGATCTTTGCGAAGTTTTCCGCATCCTTCTCGGCGAGGCCTTCGAGCTCGTTGACGACGCGGGTCGCCACGGCCTTGCGGATCTGCGCCAGCTGCGGGTTGTTCTGGAGCATCTCGCGCGAGATGTTGAGCGGGAGGTCCTCGCTGTCGACGACGCCGCGGATGAAGCGGAGATAGCCGGGCAACAGGTCCGCATCGTCGGTGATGAAGACACGGCGGACATAAAGCTTGACGCGGCCCTTGCGGTTCGGCTCGAACAGGTCGAACGGCTTTGTCGACGGCGCGAACAGCAGCACGGCGTAGGAGTAGCGGCCCTCGGCGCGATAATGCAGCGTCATCGCGGGATCGTCGAAGGCGGACGCGATCTGCTGATAGGCTTTCTTATAGTCCTCCGGCGTGAGCTCGGACTTCGAGCGTTGCCACAGCGCACTCGCCGAATTGATCTGGCGCGGTTCACCTTCTTCCGGCACCAGCTCGATCGGGAAGAGAATGTTGTCGGAATAGGCACCGACGATCCGCTCGATCTCGAAAGCTTCGAGATATTTCTTCGCATCGTCCTTCATGTGCAGGACGATCTCGGTACCGCGCGCCACATGCGCCGCCTCCTCGTCGCTGGCGCGCGCGATCTCGAAGCCGGAGCCACCTGATGACGTCCAGCTCCAGACGTCGCTCTCGCCGGCGCGGCGGCTGACGACGACGATCTTGTCGGCCACCATGAAGGCGGAATAGAAGCCGACGCCGAACTGGCCGATCAGGCCGAGGCCGTCCTTGGCCTCCTTCAGCTTCGACACGAAGGCCTTGGTGCCGGAGCGGGCGATGGTGCCGAGATGGTCGATCAGCTCCTGCCGTTCCATGCCGATGCCGTTGTCGGCGATCGTCAGCGTCCCTGCCGTCTTGTTCGGGATGATCCGGATCTTGAGCGCGTCGCCCTCGCCCAGCAGGGCCGGATTGGCGATCGCCTCGTAGCGCAACTTGTCGCAGGCATCCGAGGCGTTGGAGACCAGCTCGCGCAGGAAGATGTCGGTCTCCGAATAGACGGAGTGCACCATCAGGTGCAGCAGCTCGGAAACCTCGGCCTGGAAAGGCTGCGTATGCGTGGCTGTATCGGACGTCGTCATGCGTTTACCCGGTCAATCAGAAGTGGAGAAACCCGGGATATAACGCGATGGGATAAGGGATCAAGTGCACACGCAAAACCGCCCTCCCGGCAGGAGGGCGGTTTTGCATGAGAGACGAGGCAGATCAGGTCACGCAGCGGCCGGGCTGCAGCAGCTTGGCCACCTCGGTCAGGGCGCTGACCATCGGCTCGCAGGCGATTGTCGGCTTGCGGCCCGACTTCAACAGCGTGGGAGCCGGCTTGGCGTTGCCGGTCTCGATGACCGCGGGGACCCGGAGCAGCACGGACGTGTCGGCCAGATCGTTCAGCCGCATCGAGACGGTGCGGGTGGGAGCCGCCGCCGGCTTCGGCTCAGCGAGCCGGTCGGACTTGCTGATGCGATTGACGTTATGAGTTGCGACATTACGACCCGAGGTTTGGCCCGGCTGGTCGGCCATCGCCTCCCAGCGGTCGGCCAGATCGTGGCCGGAGGCCAGTTGCACGGCGCCAACCTGAACGGCGCCAAGCGTCGCGGCGAGTGCGACGGCACCAAAAAATACCTTTTGAATCTGTGGCATGGCTGTCGGTCCCTCGCCCCATGGCGATCGGGGGAACAACGCAAGCAGAGGACCGGAGTTTCCCAGACGTTAAGATCACTTAACCGTGTGCCAAATTCACTCCAGGCCGCACAAAAAATTTTGCAACCGCCTGGAACGACTCTCGCGCCTGGGAGTCGTCTCAACAGCCGGCTATTCCCCCCTGCCCCATAAGCCGGCGACGTAGGGCGCGACTGTGGTGATGCCAGTCGCGCCTTACTTTTTTCCCGGGATTTTGACGACTTCCATCGAACCGCCCCACCATCCGCCCCGCCTCTAGGCAAAGCCTGCGCCGCCTTGTTTTGAGCAACAGGCCCGTCCTTCAGGTGGTTCCCAAACACAGGTCTGGCGATCTGAATCGGGAGCCCAAGATCGGGGCGTTGATTCGGAAGGCGTTGCGAGTGTCCCGGACGCTTTACCGGGCCAGCCCGAGGTTCATATCGTGCCGGCTGGCCACTTCGCGTTCCTCCGCCGTGCTCACCGGAGCTTGCCGCCAACCTGCCGCGCTTCTGCACCGACCCGGCGGGCTTCGATCGGGCAGCCTTTCAACGTAGGCGTTGCCCCTTGGGCGCGGAAGCAACCGCCTCGCCACGTGTCAAAAAGGGAGCGCCCTGCTCCCATTGAGCCTTACCTGCTTGGTCGGCCCTTGCCGGGCCGGCGACGTCCGGTCAAGGCCGCGAGCCGCGAAGCGGGGGCGCGGTAGCGCCAGCCTTGACGGGATGGCGGCGGCGGTCACACCCACTCGCGTCAGGCAGGCAACGCCCCTCGCCGACCGCGCTCACAACCCGAGTTCTCGTTTGCGGCCAAAGCTCCACTCGATGCCGCTGCCATCACCCCGCTTGACGCCGGTGATGTGCGGGCCAATCCGCCGATCCAGGATGGGCTGCCAGGGCACGAGACTGAAGCCGAGGCCTCCGTCGTAGCGCCGCGCGCGAAGATTTAGCGCGAGAAGCCGATAGGTAGGCTGCCGCACGTCAAACACGCCTGCCTTGGCTTCCTCTTCGAGTTTATCGGAATTCATAAGATCGACGCGCCACCATAGATCGGCGACGAGCGCGCTGAGCTATAGTTCTCCGATGATGCCGGAACGGGAGACTTCTTACCTCGTTTGCCTAAACCTGAAACAGCCCCTTCACTGAGACGGGCCTTTGGCCTTGACTGAGCAAACGGACAGCCCCAGGAGTCAGGTTCCGGAATTAACTTCGCGTTGCGAGATCAAGCTTAATTCGCGAGTTCAATTGCCGCGGGCATCGAACACGATAGCTTGACATTCATCGGACATTGCCCTCGTCCGCTTTTACCAAGGCGAAGCCCGCGCGCCATCATACTCGGCGCGTCGGCTCTGCTTCCGACAAACGCGGCCATTGAATGCAAAAGTTATTCTCCGTCATCCTGACTGCCCTGACCTACATTTGCCTGTTGGCGCTCGTCATCACAGGCGTCGCGCGCGCCGGTATGGAGGCGAAGGAGCGCAAGTCTCATAGTGTCGCGCGGACCCAAGATGAACTCTGAGCCTTTTTCATCCGCACATGCTAGGCTTTGGCGACCAATGGCGGACGTGATCTCGCTCGCGAGCAAGTTGCCGAGGCAGAACGCGAGGCCGCTGGTCAGCTTCAGGACGCTGAGCCGACGGAAGCTGATCGAAGTCGAAATCACTAGCGCAGCTGATTGTAGGGCTCGACCATAGTGTCTGCCGAATGGAAAGGGATCGAGAGGCGACGGACCACGCGGAAGACGGTGGATCAAACGGTGCTGCTCTCGCTGCCCGGCGACGTAATCGTTACTCCGTGCAGGATGCTAAACCTCTCCGTCCTGGGCGCCGGCATACAGTTGAGGGATACGCCCCTTCTTTCGACGGAATTCCTGTTGTCTTTCGATGACTTTCGAATGCCCTTCAAGTGCTGTCTGGTGTGGCGCCAAGGTGATTTGGCCGGCCTAGAGTTCGTTTACTAGCTCAGACCCCAATAGCGGGCGGGCGATCGGCAGTCCGCCACCCTTCCTGCCGCAATCGGTTAAGGAATGCCGACTAAGGACGGGCTGGGATTCGCATCGACGGGACGACAATGTTGCGGACGCTTAGACTACTGCTGCTTCAGGGTGCTGTACGCGTGGCGATCCCTACCGCCGCGACTGCCGGCCTAGTTGGGGTCCTGTACTTGATTGCTACCGGTTTCCAGCCCAAGGCGCAGTCGGTCGCAGAAGCGACTGCTTCAGGCAGCGTCACCTGCATTCCCAGTCACTGCCGCTCGAAGGCCGCGATCGTCCAGCCAAAGCATTAGGCTGACCGCCCAAGGCCGGCCAACGCCGGAATACGATCGTAGCGACGTATAAGGCCCTCCCAGGGCCCCGGTTTGTATGATCGCTTAGGCTACTCAAAGTAGATTTTTCACATTGGCGCGCGACCTTGACCTGCCAGATTCCGTTGCCAAGGTCGGGGATGCAGGCGGACAGAGCTTCGCTGGAAAAGCCACAACTGAGTACGTTGGCATTCTGCGCGGCTAGCGCGGCGGTGCTGCCGTCACTCGCTGAAACGTCACAGTCGGTGCAACCGCAAACTCGGCGCCCCCTAGCCCGTTGCGCCGGCGCATCAATGATGTCTCTGAATGGTCCTAGAGCTGCCCCGTGTCTCGCGTCTGCGCTGCATCATGTCCCTGCGAAGCTGGCCACGGTTCTGCTCCGGTGGCACTACAACGTGACCGGGATCGGTCTCGGAACCGGCGATCGCGGCGGCCAGGCTGCCTAGCGTTGGATATTGGAACACACGAACGACGGACATCTTCAGTCCCAACTCCGCGCGGATCTTCTCAACCACCCGAACCATCATCAGGGAATTCGCGCCCATATCGAAGAAGTTGTCGTCGATCCCGATCTCGTTCACGCCCAGCAGCTCCTGGAAGATGGCTGCAAGCTTGCGCTCCACGTCTGTCGCAGGCGGAATGAACGGCGTGGCGGTCTCATGACGCGCAGCATCGGGCGCAGGCAATGCTTGGCGGTCCAGCTTGCCATTGGGGGTCAGCGGCAGCGCCTCCAGCGGCACGAATGCCGTGGGAATCATGTACTCCGGCAGCGTGCTTCGCAAATGCTCTCGCAGCGCGGGCAGGAAATTGGCCCCTGAGACAATCCGGAGCGCGGGACGATTTGCGTAAGCGGACACGTCAGACACGGCGGGGGCATTGTCCGTCACCGCAATGTCCGCTGCAGTCCCGGCTACCTTCGTCCCTTGTGGGGGTCTGAAGAGGGCATCGAAATATCCCGGTCCTGCGGCAGACCACTCGATAGCCACCTCATAATTCGCATCGAGCACGCGCACGTCCTCGGGATCGATTCCGGATGATGGGCCCGCAGCGATGTCACCCACGCGATCGGCGGGAGAGCGTATCTGCAGCGCGCGCAACGCGGCCAGCGGCGCGGCGACCCGCGCGTTAGGAATGCCGGTGATGCGCAGCGAGGTCGACCCGGACCGCACCAATTTCCTCAAGCCGTCCAGCGTGCACGGCTCGGGCGCCTTCTCGGTGTCCGCGACTACCGGCCGTCGCGGTATCCCGCCGCGCTTGCTGATCACCACGTCATAGCGGAAGCGAGTCATCTCGCTCGGCTCGCGGCCGAGCTTGAGTTCGACCTGCACGTTCTCGATGTCAGGAAGCCGCTGTCGAAGGGACAAGAACAGGTGGGGGTCCAACACCAGTTCCGGTTCCTCCTCGAGCCGTTTGCGCAGCCGGGCCTGGAGCTCCCCTGCCGGGGCGTCGGACGTGACCTTCTGTAGTTCGATCTCGCAGAGCATCGCCTCCAGCAGCGCGCGGTGGCGCACGTCGCCGACAAAGATCGCGCCGCCTGGTGTCAACTTTTTGAGGGCGGCCGCCAGCACGTCCATGAGATACGCCACGCTCGGGAAATATTGGGCGACCGAGTTGATGACGATCGTGTCGAAGGGGCCGCCCTCGACGGCAGCCAGCGTATCGGCGGACCGTTGCTCCAGAACCACGCCGGCTAGATCTCGCCGCTCGGCCTCGGCCTTCACTCGTGCCAGGGCTGCGGCAGACAGGTCAATGCCGTGATAGAGTTCGCAGTTCGGCGCGACGCGGAAGAGGATCATGCCCGTTCCACAGCCGACCTCCAGTACCCGGCGGGGCCGCAGCTGCTGAATCCGCTCGGTCGTACACGCGATCCATTCGCGCATCTGCGCTTCGGGAATCAAATGGCCGGTATAGCTGCTCCTCCACCCGGCGGTCTCGGAGTCGCCGCTATGCTGATAGGTCTCGTCCCAGATCGTCCCCCAATGACCAATTGTCGGAGCGCTGCCCCGGGTAGGCGCGACGATGTAAGCGACGAGCTGCTGCACACCCGTCGCGTCCGGTCTGGCCACGACCGCACTCTGTTGCACCGAGGGATGGCGGTTCAATGCAGCCTCGATCTCGCCCGGCTCAATCCGGTGACCGCGGATCTTGACCTGGTGGTCGAGACGTCCGAGGTGCGCAAGCGTGCCGTCGGGCAGCCACTGCCCGAGATCGCCGGTCCGGTAGAGACGAGCTCCGGAATCGCTGAAGGGATCAGGGACAAAACGCTCGTTGGTCAGCTGCGGTTGTTCCAGATAGCCCCTGGCCAAGCCGGCGCCGCCGATGAGTATCTCACCGGGGACGCCGACCGGTAGCGATCGCAGCGCTCGATCGACGACATAAACCCTGGTATTTGCAATCGGACTTCCGATCGTGATGGCGTCATCTGCGCCCCCCACTGGGCTCGTCGTTGACCATATACATGTCTCCGTGGGGCCGTACATGTTGCGGATTTCGCCCTGATAGCGTTGCCGCAATCGTTCGACCAATGTCTGAGGCAGCGACTCCCCGCCCAGGAGCAGCATGCGCAGCGAGCTCAAAGCGTCGAGCGAGGCGTCGTCGGACACCAGCATGCTCGCCAGCGACGGCGTGGCCTGAAGGTGAGAAATGCCATGGCGACGAATCTGCGAAGCAATATCCTGATCGGGCTCGGTTGAGATCCTTGTAACGGACGGATTGGCGAGGCGGCGCAACTCATCCAGATAGGGAAGACTGGCCAGCACATCGTCGGCCGAAACGCCGAAATCGATCAGGCAGGCGATCTCGTCGACGCCGAACTGCTTCAGCTTATCGATCGTCGCCAGGCACGAGCTCGGTGATCCAAACAGGCCCGCGGTCTTGAAGTATCGCTCGAAGGCGTGCTCCATGATGACGTGGAGTTCCTCGGCGTCTAGATCCGCGAGGCTTATCTGCGGCGCGGCCGATGCTTGCCGATCATCGCCCTTGGCGAATGCAGTCAGCTCCCATCGCATCTTGGAGATGAGGTCGGTCGAGGTCTTGAGGTATTCCAGGAAAGGACCTCGCACCTTGGTACGGACCTCCGCCGCGTCGGGGCCCACGAAGGTGTGCAGCATGAGGGTGACCACCCCTGCCCCGTCATGGCCGGCGTCGGTCCAAGCCTTGCGATAGACCGCGATATTCGCGACGAGCTCCTCGGACTTCATCACCAGCAAGTTTGTCAGCACGTTGGCGCCTAGCCGTCCGGCCAGCGCGAAAGTGTCCGGATGCGAGCTTGCGGTCACCCACAATTTGGGCTCGCGCTGCACCGGAGGCGGAAAAGTCTTCACTTCGACCGGCTGGCCGTCGCCGCCAACCGCCTTGACCGCCTCGCCGCGCCAGAGCGCCTTCACGGTCTCGATGCCGCTGGCCATCAGTTCGCGGCGCTTCTTGTAGTTCTCCGGCTGCAGCACGAAGTCGCGGGCGTGCCATCCGGATGCGAAGCTCAGTCCGACGCGGCCGTTGGACAGGTTGTCGACGACCGACCATTCCTCCGCGACGCGGATCGGGTTGTGCAGCGGCAGCACCACGCTCCCGGCCCGGATGCCGATGCGCCGGGTGACGGCTGCGACTGCTGCGCCGGTCAGCGCCGCATTTGGATACAGGCCGCCGAAGGGATGGAAGTGGCGTTCCGGCGTCCACACCGCGGAGAAGTTGTGCTCATCGGCATATTTGGCACCTTCGAGCAACAGGCGGTACTTGCCGCCGTCACCCTCGGCCGCATCGGCGGCGAAGTAGAACAGGCTGAAATCGATCGGTCTGGCGCTCGATGCCGTACTTGCCGCCCCGCGCGCCAGCCGCTCGGGCTCATGCTGGATGACCACCGTAAAGCCGCGCGCCAGCGTCCAGAACAGCTCCAATACCGAAATGTCGAACGAGATGCTGGTGGTCGCGAGCCACACGCCCGGCTCCGTCCCCAATGCCTGGTCCATGCCTTCGAAGAAGTTGGTGACGTTGCGGTGCTCGAGCATCACCCCTTTGGGACGTCCGGTGGAGCCGGACGTGAAGATGACATAGGCAAGGTTTTCGCCTGACACCGCCACGTACGATCGATCCGCTTGGCCGGCCTCTCCGCCCGACTCAACGCACAGAGCGCGGGTGTGAGGCGGCAGCGCGCCGGCCAGGTTCGTCGTGGTGACTACCACGCCGGCGCGGGAGTCTTCGAGCATGAGCGCGATCCGCTCACCGGGATACGAAGGATCCATCGGCACATAGGCTGCACCGGCCTTGAGGACGCCAAGCAGACCGATCATCATTTCGGCCGATCGCTCGACGTAGATGCCGACCATCTGGTCCGGCTTCGCACCTTCAGCGATCAGCGCGCGGGCGACATGGTTGGCGCGCCGATCGAGTTCGCGATAGGTGAGCGAGCGGGCGCCGTCGACCAACGCCACTTTGTCAGGTGTGCGATCGACCTGCGCTTCAAAGGCCTCATGCACACAGTGCGGACCCGGCAGTGGTCTCTCGGTGTCGTTCCAGGCCCGGAGTATCGAACCGGCGTCCTGCGATGGCAGCCGTGGCAGATCGCCGAGCTTGGCCTCCGGCTGGTCGGCGATCGCGACAAGGATCGCCCGCAACAGATCGGCGATGCGCTCGGCGGCGGCCGGCGCAAAACAGTTCGTGTCGTATGACAATTTGAACGTTAACCGACGGCCGTCATAGGCCATCACGTTGAACGGAAAATTGGTCTGGTCGTGCAGCATGAAGTCGCGACGCTGCCATTCCTGACCGAACGACTTCAGGCGCGCATCGTCGGTTTGCGAATTGAAGACGATGATGGAGTCAAAAAGCGATTGTCCGCGAGGCACCTCGCTGAGGCGAAGGATATCGACGAGCGGCGTGTGTTCGAACCGGCGCAGCTCGACGTGCTGCTCGCGCAGTTGGCGGCATAATTCCAGCACCGGCAATTCAGAGGGCAGCTTGACCCGGATCGGCACGGTATTGATGAACAGCCCGATAACTCGGTCTGCTCCTTCGATCGACGACCGGCGGCCGGCCCTGGTCAGTCCATAAACGACATCCTCCTGGGCCGAAAACGCCGAAAGCACGAGTGACCAAGCGACCTCGACAAGGATGGACGTCCGCAATGAGGCCTGCGCGGAGAGATCATGCAGCTTCCCCGTGTCGGCCGGCGATAGCGCGAATTCGAGGGTGGCGTGACCTGCGGCGGGGCGCACTTCCGAAGCGGCAATCCGCAGCGTTTCGAGATTGGTCGGAGTGCGGAAGCCGGTCAGAAAGTTGCGCCAGTACGCCTCGGCGGCCACTGCGTTCGTTGCTAGGTGCCGTTGAAGCCAGGCGATATGCACGCGAAAGGCCGGACGTTCCTCGAACGACGGCTGCGCGCCGCGCGCTATAGCTGCATAGACGTCGAGCACCTCCTTCACCACGAAAGCGTAGCAGGAGTCCAGAATGGCGTGCGAATATGTGAAGACGAGTCGGTGGCGATCGGTGGCGAGATGCAGTACCGTCACGCGCCAGAGCGGCGCAACGTCGAGGGCGAAGGCTCGCGATCGATCCTCGGCCAAGAAAATGCTCAACGCCTCTTCCTGCTGCTCGGCCGTCATTCCCGACAGGTCGCGCGTCTCGAACGGCACCACGACCTCGCCCAGGACCTCCTGCAGAGGAACTTGCAGGCCTTCCCAGCGGAACCGGGTGCGCAGGATCGAGTGTTGTTTGGCGACCATGGCCCATGCATCGGCGAGGGAATTGGTGTCGATCGGCTCCTTGAGCCGTATCTCGAGCTGTTCAACATCCACGCCCCGGGTACGCGCCTCAAGGTGATGGAACAGCATGCCCTGCTGGAGCGGCGAGAGAGGATAACTGTCCTGAACCATGGTACTCCCAAAAGGTCATCGCGGGCGGCCGCCTGGACCGCGAAAGGGCGGGCGCAGCCTCAGCGGCGTTATATTAACCGCCAAAAATCATATTTTAAATCAGATGCAATATAACTGTTATAGCCGACAAGGTCAGAGCAATTTAAAAAAAAATAAGAGCTTGATTTACAGTCGGTGTTAATGCCGGGACCCAAAGTGTCATCGGTAGATTTACCTTACTGGCGATGTTTCGAAAAAGTTCGAGCTATCTGATCGCGTCCCATGGACGGAGAGCGACAAATGCATAACGATTGCAAGCCGGCTCGTTAACGGCACGCCGATCAAGCTAGATCTCGTCGACTGGCTCGGCTCGGCGGCACCTCGCCCAGTTAAACCGCCTTCATATTTCAACTTGAATTATTCGGTGCTTTGCAGCTGATTTACGCCCCTCGGAGCGAGCCCGGTACAGGAAAAAGTGATGTCAATTGGAGGTACAAGCGGCAGCGAAGCGTCTTCCATCGCAGTCGTTGGCATGGCAGGACGTTTCCCTGGCGCCCCCAGCGTGGCAAAGTTCTGGGAGAACATCCGCGAGGGTCGTGAAACCGTTTGTGTCTTCACCGAGCAGGAGCTGCTTGCCGTCGGCGAGCGCCCCGAGTTGCTGCGCGACCCGTCCTATGTCAAGGCGTGCGGCTATCTGGATGGCATCGATCAATTTGATGCAGGATTTTTCGGCATCTCCCCCCGCGACGCCGCCGTGTTCGACCCGCAGCACCGCCTGTTTCTCGAATGCTCATCGGAGGCTTTCGAGGATGCGGGCTATGTCGGCGGAAAGATCGGCGGCCCGGTCGCCGTCTTTGCCGCGTCAGGCGCGAGCGAATATTTCACCTACAACCTCGCGACCAATGAAGAGGTCCTGCGCTCGATCGGCGCGTGGCTGCTGCGTCACACCGGCAACGATCCGAACTTCCTCGCAACGCGCGTATCCTACGAACTCGACCTCGTCGGCCCGAGCATGAATGTGCAGACGGCCTGCTCGTCATCGCTCGTCGCGGTTCATCTCGCCTGCCAGAGTCTGCTCAATGGCGAATGCGACGTGGCGCTGGCTGGCGCCTCCACCATTTACCCCGAGCAGCGAGGCTACCTGTATAGGCCGGGAGAGATCCTGTCTCCCGACGGACACTGTCGTCCATTCGATGCCCAGGCCGGCGGCACGGTGATGGCATCCGCCGTCGGTTGTGTCGTTCTCAAACGGCTCTCGGACGCCCTGCGCGACGGCGACTGCATCCGTGCAGTGATACGCGGCTCGGCGATCAACAATGATGGCTCTGACAAGGTGGGATACCTCGCCCCCAGCATCAGCGGGCAGGCCCGGGTCATTTCCGAGGCGCTGGACCTCGCCGGTGTCGCGCCCGAAGAGGTATCCTATGTAGAGGCGCACGGCACCGGCACGCTGATCGGCGACCCCATCGAGATCACGGCGCTAGTCGAGGCTTTTGGGCCCAACGTCCCACGCCGGTCATGCGCGATCGGTTCGGTCAAATCCAACATTGGCCATGCCGGCGAGGCCGCGGGCATGTGCAGCCTGATCAAGACCATTTGCGCGCTTGAGCACCGCGAGCTGCCGGCCACGCTGCACTATCAGACGCCAAATCCGCAGGCCAGCTTTTCCGACTCGCCATTCTTCGTCAACGCCAGCCTGCGGCCGTGGCCGGCGACCTCTGGCAGGAGGCGGATTGCAGGTGTCACGAGCCTCGGCGCCGGCGGCACCAACGCCCACCTCATCCTAGAAGAGGCCCCGCCACGGCCCTCGCGGGCGCGTCGGGACGCGGGACCGCAATTGCTTCTGCTGTCGTCGCGAACCAGCGCGGCGCTCGACGCTGCGACACGGAATCTGGCCAACCATCTGCGGACGAATCCGAAACTGCCGCTCGATGAGGTCGCATTCACGCTGATGGCCGGGCGCGAGGCCTTCGAGGTCCGCCGCTCTTTGGTGGCGCGCGATACGGCCTCGGCGATGGCCCAATTGGAGGCCTGCGATCCGCAGCGCATCTTCACGGGCAAGGTCGCGCGCGAGCAACCTTCGACGGTGTTCCTCTTCCCGGGCGGCGGAGCGCAATACGCCGGCATGGGCGCCGAACTCTATGAGAAAGAACCCGTTTTCCGCGACGCATTGGATGCCTGCCTTGCCGTCGTTCAACCCTGCCTCACGGTCGATCTACGCAGATTGATGTTCCCATCGCCCGACGCGGTGGCCGAGGCGGACAAGCAGTTGGAGGCCCCCTCTTTGGCTCTTCCTGCACTGTTCGCCGTCGAGTACGCCCTGGCGATGCTGCTGCGATCGTGGGGCCTGGTCCCCGCCGCGCTGATCGGACACAGCGCCGGCGAGTACGCCGCCGCCTGCGTCTCGGGCGTGCTCACGATGCCGGATGCAATGTCGCTAGTTGCGCTGCGCGGCAAGTTGTTCGAGACGCTGCCCCGCGGCGCCATGCTGTCGGTCGCGTTGTCCGAGGAGCAGATGCTGCCGCGGCTTGGCAACGAGCTCTCGCTTGCTGCCGTGAACGGACCTTCGCTTTGCGTCGTATCAGGCCCGGTGGACGCGATCGCGCGGCTTGAGGCCGAGTTTGCTGCGAAGCAGATCGACCACACTCGCATTCACATCGACGTCGCCGCACACTCATCGATGCTTGAGCCGATCCTGTCGGAGTTCGAGTGCTTCTGCCGACCTATCCGGTTCCAGAAGCCGGCGATCCCGTTCGTGTCCAACCTGACCGGAACCTGGATCACCGACGCCGAAGCGATGGACCCGGCCTACTGGGTCCGTCATCTCCGAAACACTGTGCGGTTCGACCAGGGCGCTCGGACGGTGCTGGGGAGTGGCAGCCGAGCGCTGTTGGAGGTCGGACCTGGTCGCACGCTCGCCAGCCTCTGCAGGCAGCAGCCCGGCAAAGCCGCGGTCGTGACCACCTCGCTTCGTCATCCCAACGAAGCGGCGTCGGACGTCGCCTTCCTGAAAGAGGCGGTGGGCCGACTCTGGGTTACCGGCATCGAGATCGATCCTTTCAGTTTCTTCGCGCAGGATTCACAACGCCGCGTGCCGCTGCCGACCTATCCCTTCGAAAGGCAACGGTATTGGATCGACAAAGGCGTACAGGCCACGCACACCACCTCGCTGACACGGCGACCTGATTTGAGCCGATGGTTCTCGGTCCCCGCGTTCGTGCGTTCGGCGCCCTCCGGGCAGCTTCCTGAAGAGGAGCTTCGCAAGCCGTGGCTGGTTTTCACCGACAGTTCACCTTTGGCCACCGCAATCGTCAAGCGCCTGCGCGCGTCCGGCGGACGGGTTGCCACGGTCACAGCTGCGCCTCAGTTTGCAGAGCGCAGCGCGCTGAGCTTCACGATCGATCCGGCCCGCGCCGCCGATTACTCCAGATTGATGGAGGGGCTGCGAAGGCAGGATGCGCTGCCGGCGCATATTGTCCACCTCTGGGCGCTCGCTCCGAGGCCGAGGCGGTTCTTCGGCTCGACCGGTGACGCCGACCTTGCTGCTTGGGACAACGGTGCGGTTCGAAGTTTCTACAGCCTGCTATTTCTGGCGCAGGCCTTGACATTCGAGATCGATCAGGTCCGGCTGACCGCGATTGGCACCGCGATCGAGGCGCTTCCCGGCGAAAGCGAGCTACATCCCGAAAAGTCTACCTTGATGGGCGTCTGCCGCGTGTTGCCGCGCGAGATGCCAGGCGCATCATGTTCGGTCCTCGACGTGGTCATGCCGCCGGCCAGATCCGGCGCGGAAGCGCTCCTGGCGGATCGCCTGCTCGGCGAGCTCTGCGGCAGCAAGCGCGATCCACTTGTGGTGCTGCGCGACGGTGGGCGATGGGTGCAGCGTTTCGATCCGCTGGTGCTGGATCCCGCGCCGGACGTGCGCACCTGGCTGCGGCCCGGCGGGGTGTACCTCGTCACCGGCGGACTGGGCGGCATAGGTCTCGAACTGATGCAGCATTTGGCGCTGCACGCCAAGGCCCGCCTTGTGTGCGTCGGCAGGTCGGCGATGCCCAAGGAATCCGCGTGGGATCGCTGGCTCCAGGACCACGGCGTAGACGACAGCACGTCGCGGAGAATCGAGAAAGTGCGGGCATTGCAGGCGCTTGGCGCCGAAGTGATGCTGGCCGCCGCCGACGTTACCGACCGAGACGCCATGGCCGATGTGGTGACCGAGGCAACGCGACGCTTCGGCCGCATCAACGGTGTCTTCCATTGCGCCGGCGTGCTCAAAGATCAGTTGATCGCGCTTCGCGCGCCCGAGACTCGATCGGCCGTGCTTTCGGTCAAGGCCAAGGGTGCCCTGGTCCTGCAATCGCTGTTCAGCGATGGCGACCTGGATGTCCTGGTCAATTTCTCGTCGGTCAGCTCAATTCTCGGACTGGCCGGACAGGTCGACTATACTGCGGCCAACGCTGTTCTTGACGCGGTGGCCAAGGGCCGCACGGCTCGGGGCAGCCGGACGCGCACCGTCAGCATCAATTGGAATGCCTGGAAAGAGGTGGGCATGCTCGCAACCCTGGTCCGCGAGCGTCACGGCACGACCGCTGGCGATCTCGCAAGCGCGGGCGCCCTCCTTGGCGACTGCGTGCGCGACGATGTCGAGCAGACAGTGTTTCGTTCCGTGCTGCATCCCAGAACACATTGGCCGTTGGGCGAGCATATCGTTAGGGACGGCCAAGCGGTCATTCCGGGCACGGGCTTCCTGGAGCTTGCTTGCGCGGCGCTTGCCTACCGGCCCGAAGATCGGCCCATCGACATTCGCGACCTCATCTTCCTCCAGCCTTTCACGGTCGGGTCTGGCGAGGCGCGCACGATCAATATCAGGTTGAATCGCGAAGGCGACCATAGACTCGTGATTTATGGCGAGTCCGACGAGCAGCCATACGTCACGGCGCGTGCCGCCTATGTCGACTCGCCAGCAGTTCCGAGGCAATCCGTGTCAGCCATTCGCGAACGCTGCCGCGAGCGTGGCGAGGTGATAAACGGCCGGCTGGTCCAGAACTTCATGGATTTCGGCCCGCGCTGGGCCAACCTCCGCGCGATCAATCTCGGCGAGGGCGAAGCGCTGATCGATCTCGCATTGCCGGCTGCCTTCGCCTCCGATCTCGCAACCTATGCGCTGCACCCGGCGCTGCTCGACATGGCGACCGGTGCCGCCCAAAAGCTGATCCCGAGATTTGCAAGCCATGATGATTTCTACGTTCCATTCTCTTATGGCCACGTGCTGGTCAGGCGACCGGTGCCGGCAACGTTCTCCAGTCACGTGCGTCTGCAGGCCGCGGACAGCAAAAGCGCAATCTTCGATGTCACCCTGCTCGACGAAGACGGCAACGAACTGGTCTCGATCGAACGGTTCATCATGCGCCGGGTCAAGGCGTTTGCTGCCACGCCGGCTTCGCCCAGGCCTGCGCGGCCGGATGGTCCCGAGACGGCCGAGGAAAGCTTCCTGCGCGAGGGCATGACCACTGCGGAAGGTCTTGAAGCGCTGGATCGCATTCTCGGCTGCGACGTTTCGCCGCAAATCGCGGCCTCCACCCTCGACCTCGACCTCTGGCTCGACCGGCTGGACCATGGCGGCCGCGGAACACCGGCGGAGGAGGTGAATTGGTCCATTGGTACACCAGGCCTCGTGCGTCCCGGTGGCGATGCCGGCCTCAGAGCCCCCCGCGATGCAATCGAGCGCGATCTTGCGGCTATCTGGCAGGACATGCTCGGCGTTCAACAGGTCTCGATTGACGATGACTTTTTCGAACTGGGCGGGCAGTCGCTGATCGCGATGCGGCTCTTCAACCGGATCCGCAAGGAGCATGGAGTCGAACTGCCTCTCTCCGTGCTGTTCCAGGCGCCGACCATTGCTGCCACCGCCGCGCTGTTGCGAGAGGCCAAGGGCTTGGCCGCGATCGATCCTTCGGCGGATGGTGTCGGGGCACTCCCGCAAGTGAGGGTCCAGGACCTGCCTTCGTCGCATGGCGCGTCGGCGGCCATCGATCATGAAGCCGCCGAATTCCCGCTCGCAGCGGATATGCATTCCGCGAGGCTCCCGGTGGTGCCCCGATCATTAGTCGAGATCGCGCGCGGCGGCGATCGGCCGCCATTGTTTTGCGTTCATGGCGCCGGGGGTAACGTCCTTAACTTCCGCGACCTCTCCTGGGGACTGCACCATGACCAGCCGTTCTTCGCGCTGCAGGCCCGTGGTGTCGATGGCAGGAGCAGCCCGCATACGTCGATCGAAGACATGGCCCGGGCCTATATTGCGGAGATCCGCGCGTTGCGTCCACACGGTCCCTATTTGCTGGCCGGCTACTCGGGTGGCGGTGTCGTCGCTTTCGAGATGGCGCAACAACTGACGGCCCTGGGTGAAGAGGTCCCGCTCCTCGTGTTCTTCGACACGTTCCATCCTCAGATGCCGATGCGCACAGTTTCACTGGACCGGATGCTCCTCCGTTTGCGCAACGAGGGCCTCGGCTACATCAAAGAGATCGTCCGCAAAAGACGCGAGCGCGTCCATGTGGCGCGCGAACGGTTGCAAATCAAGATGTACGTCCGCGGAAACAAGCCCGTGCCGCACGCGCTGCGGGATCGCCAGCTCACTGATAATTTCGGCCAGGCCGCCGCGTGCTACCGACCTCAGCCGTGGCAGGGAAAAGCGATTCTCTTCCGGGCCGAGAGTGTCCCTTACATCTATGGCGGCGGAGGGCCCTACTATGGGTGGGACAGCGTGATCATGGGCGGATTGAACACGGTCATGATTCCCGGCAATCATGACACGCTGTTGCTTGGAGCCAATGCGAAGGTATTGATGGGTCCATTGAATGCGGCTCTCGACAAGGCAGACTCGCGGACACCTTGCCAGTCTGCACGGAACGAGCGCACGCGCGTCTAACCCGCCGACGGCCCGCGCCCAAAACCTTCATTGTTTCTCGGGCGAAGCAAACGGATTTTCGCGATCACCCGCATTGGCGTAGTCGCGCCGGCAGGAATAGGTTTTGACCAAGCGCTTGAGCGTGGCGAGAGCCGGCGCACCGTTGCCATGCCGAAAGGCTGCATAGGCGGGACAGACGTCCTTCTGCATCAGAAGCCGGCAAGCCGCCATATCTCGGCCCGCGACGGCATCCGCCCGCTGGCCGTAGGAGATGGCAAATTGCCATGCCAGCGCTTGCAGGTGCCGGCCCGTCGCCGGCGATAATCCTGCCGGGATTGCCGCGCCCTCCGGAGAGCTGCCGAACAGGACCGCGTAGTTCACCAGCGCGATGAAGTAGCGGCCGAAATCGCTCATATGCACATTGTCGGAAAACAGCAGGCGCACGCGCGCAGCTGGCGAATCGCTCGCAACGCCCGGCACGCTGCCGTCCCACAGCGCGGCAGCCAGCTCGGCGAGCGCACTGCCACCGGGCAGCACGCGAACACGCGGCGCATCGCCGCGCGCTGGCAGGTCGAGGTTCGCGCGGCTGGCGATGCATTCCCACATCGGCGAGACCGCCCGCTCGTAGTCGATCCAGGGCCACGGCGCGTCGGGATTCACGGGAAGCCAGGAATGATAGAGGAATACCTCCGCGTCGGGATTGCCTGCCAGAAGGTGTTTCGCGATGTCGGTCAGATAGAAAGCGGTGCGCTCCCTACGCGCGATGGCGGGCAAGTCATGACGCTCGGTGACGACGAGGACATCATAGGTGTCGCCGGGTGCCAGCCGCCGGGGTTGGCGCAACTCTTCGGCGACATCTAGGCCGGCGCCTTCGCGGTTCTGACCGGAACGATAGCCTGGCCAGTCGGAAGCCGACGGCACCTCCCCTTTGGTGCGCTGGCGCAGCAGCGAATAACCCAGGACCTGCGTCTCGAAATCCAGTCGATGGCCCAGTGAGCCCGCAATCTGCGCGACAACCTCCGGAACTCCCTCGCTGAGACTGTGGCCCGAGTAGAAGGCGCGGACGTGATCCCCGCGTGGCCCTGACGACATGCCGGCCGCGTCACGTCTTTGCTCGCTCATCGCTATGCCTCCCTCGTCACCCAGGATGATCGCCGCCGCAATCACCGCCAGCCGGCAGACATATCGCCGCGTCATGGCCCTTGCTCGCAAGTTACAACGAATGCATCTGTTCTGCGTACCCGCAATTCAAGTGCGCAATTTTTTGCTAGCGGCATGAATCTGATACTATCGCTTAGAACTCACCCGAAATGAACCCGCTCAAGGCAGCCGTGCCGGCGGGGAGACATACGCGGCCCTGGCTCCGAGGTTGAAGGCCTGCCAGCAAGCCAGCCCAGGCGGGCCTTCCCTCACGGGCACCGCATTAAATACGATTCCAAAGTCTGACTTTGATGACATTGTGCTTCGGCAGAGCCGCTGTAAATTGCTGCTCACCGGGGCTGGCACGTATTTCACTTGGATCGTTTTCACCCGGGTTTTTTGGCAATTCGGGCACCAGCAGCCCTTGCTGCGGCCTTCGCACCATCAGCGATTATGCGCCCCAATTTATTAATCTCTTGCGAGGAAAGCTATGAGCAACTCAGCCCAAACACGCAGTGCTTGCCATTTTCTGTCAATTGAGGCGATCGAAGAACGCCTCGCGACGATCGCTATCATGCAGCGTCGTCTTGAAACTGCTTGCGCTCGAAACGTGCCCGCGCGAGCGTTGCGCTGAAAATATTCAAAGCCGGTTTAGCTCAGTGGTAGAGCGCCGTCCCCGTATGACGGAGGTCGGAGGTTCAATTCCTCTCAATCGGCACCGCTTATTTTCCCCTTTGGCGCTCGCTCGCGTCGCATTTGTCGTTTCTCGAAACGGTTTACCAGCATGAGTTATGAGAAGTTGAGCGACGTCAGCGCTTTGCTCCTTTTGGGGTTGCTTGCCGACGCTAACCGATAGCGTAGGATTCAGATGATTTGCAAAGATGAAGGTACAACTTGACCGCAGCCCTCGTCTTCAGAACGCCACGTTTGTATTGGGCCTCTTCGACTATTCTCGCTTACACGTTCATTCTCAGTATCTAAAATCAAAGAGGCCTCCAACTGAGGCATTCGCATTTGATTCTCGATTGTCCACACAGGCCGTGAGCCAATGAATCAGAAATGGGGTTGGCGGCAGACGCTGAGCTGGCGATCGGGCTATAACCGGGGCAAGTCGGGCAAGCCCTATTGGTGCCCATGGTGGGCTGACGAGCAAGTCTATGGGCTCGCATTCCTGCAAGGCAAAGGAGTGCAGACCTTCAGGGACCGCACCGAAAAGAAAGCGCCACCAAACTTGTGAGCCAGCGGGGCCTTGGCGCAACATCGTACACAAGCCCGCTTTCAAAAATTCGTCGGCCGAATCCGCAACAAGCAAAGACTGTGCTGTTCGAATTCCACCGGGTTTAATCAACGTCATCCTCTAGTTCTTGTCGAACTCCTTCGCGCGCTGGAACAGCGCGGATTGAAACCCGGTAAGGATCAACTTGTTCAAGCTCTCACGATCGAACAATGGAAGACGTCGCGACAGCTCCCGCACCTGTCGCCGGCTGACTGGCGGGCGAAAAGTATAGTCTAGGCGCGTTCGACATCGGTGATCTCCAACGCTAGAAAACTTCGCTCTCGGTAAATGTTTACGCCGCCACTTGCGCAGCCTTCGCACGCTCCTCAAGAGCATAGATCGTCGATAAGAGGTTGTCGCGTCGCTCGCGAAGATTTAGCGCGAGAAGCGGATAGGTTGGTTGCCGCACGTCAAACACGCCTGCTTTGGCTTCCTCTTCGAGGATATCGGAATTCATAAGATCAACGCGCCACCATAGATCGGAGATGAGCGCGCTGAGCTGCAGCTCCGCCGTGATACCGGAACGGGACACTTCTTGCATCGTTTGCCTCAACCTGAAACAGCCGCCCATTTGGGGGCAACCTTAGGCCCTGACTGAGCAAACGGAGTGCCAAAGACAGCTCAAGGGATCAGGTTCTGGAATTAACTACGCGCCGCGAGATCAAGCTTAGTTCGCGAGATCGATTACCGCGGCATCGAACACGGTTCCTTCCGGAGCCCGGAGCGCCGGGCAGGATGCGATGGCGTCGGATGGCCTGGAAGTCAAAAACGTTGGCGTCGGCCGCGTGATTCCCTCCATTCCAAGACGATCGATGACGGGAGCCACGGCCGCGCCGTGGCTCCCGATTACGTTCGCTCGCTGCGGCTGCCAGCCCCGGCGTTTGAGATTTCCGGATCAACTCGACGCAAAATGCAATGTGATTATATTTGCAACTGAACGAAACTAACCTATTAACTTAACGTACACTTGGGCTTCGGCCCTAGTGAGTGAGGGAGGGCTCGCCGGATTGGAAGTACGGCGAACACTCCCCCAAGCACAAGGCTACCTACGCATCCCATGACCGTGCCCCAATTGCGGAATTTGCCTCGATTTGATTAATAATGCCGCCGAACCATGCAGTGAGACTTAGCTGACTTAAGTCGGTTCGAAAGCAAACCGCTAAAGCCTACCGCGCGGTCAGGGAGTGCAATAAATAAGCAGGCCGATGTTTTTATTAGACCTTCGGATTAACGGAACGTTCTGCGGCCTTCCCAGCTTCCAAGACGACTGCTTTCGCCCTGCACAGGAGTTGAAAGATGACTCTCGTCACCGGCTGGGGCCGTTTCCCGGTCATCGATACCGAAATTTCGCGGCCCTGCTCGCTCGCGGCGGTCGGAGAAGCCATTGCTGCGACCGCCGGCGCCATCGCCCGGGGCAACGGTCGCGCTTATGGCGATGCCGCGATCGGCGCCAGGGCGACCATCGCGATGACAAGTTTCGACCGGATCAGGTCGTTCGATCCGGCGACCGGACGTATTCGCCTCGAGGCCGGGGTGTTGCTGTCGGATCTTATTGAGACCTTCGGTCCGCGCGGCTTCCTGCCCTTCGTCGTCCCAGGCACCCGCTTCGTCTCCGTCGGCGGCGCCATTGCGGCCGACGTGCACGGCAAGAACCACCATTGCGAGGGCGGCTTCGGCCGCTATGTAGAGCGTATCCTTCTTCGTACCGGGCAGGGCGAAACCATTGAAGTCTCGCGCGAGGATCATTCAGACGTCTTCTCCGCGACCGTCGGCGGCATGGGGCTGACCGGGGTCATCCTTGAAGCGAGCATGCGGCTGCGACCGGTCGAGACCGGCTGGATCCGCGAACGTATCATCTCCGCATCCGATCTGACGGCCGCGATGCGCGCGCTCGATGCCGGCGATTCCGCTACATATTCGGTCGCGTGGATCGACTGCGCGGCGCGCGGCAGCGAACTCGGCCGCTCGCTGATCTACCTCGGCGAGCACGCCAACAGAGGCGACCTGCCGGACGACACCGATGAATTTCCGACCGGCCAGGCTCCCGGGTTCTCGGTGCCTATCGACTTCCCATCGATGACGTTGAACCGCTACAGCATTCGCGCCTTCAACGAGCTCTATTACCGCAAAGGTGCTCGGCGCGCCGGCGGCGACCATGTGGTCTCGCTGTATCCTTATTTTTTTCCGCTTGACACCATTGGCGGATGGAATCGCATCTACGGACGGCGCGGCTTCCTCCAGCATCAATGCGTGATCCCCGGGCACGGTGCACGCGAAGTGCTCGGCGATATCCTCGAACGCATCACACGACGCGGCGATGCCTCGTTCCTTGCGGTGCTGAAGAAGCTCGGCCAGGGTGAGGGGCTTCTGTCGTTTCCGCTGCCCGGCTATACGCTCGCGCTGGATTTTCCTCTGCGCGGCGACATCCTGTCCTTTCTCGATGAGATTGATCGGCTGGTCGTTGCCGCCGGCGGGCGGCTTTACCTCGCCAAAGACGCGCGCCAGTCGCGCGCGACGTTCGAGGCCGGCTATCCCGACCTGCCGCGCTTCAACGCGATTCGTCAAACCCTCGATCCCGAGGGGAAGATCCGTTCAAGACTTTCACAGCGTCTGTTCGATGAGGTTCAGCCGTGACTTCGCGCAAGACCGTTCTGGTGCTGGGAGGCTCGTCCGATATCGGCCGCGCCACCGCACGCGCCTTCGCCAAGGCGGGATATGACGTCGGCCTTGCAGGCCGTGACGTTGCGGTGCTCGAGCCCGATGCGGCCGATCTCCAAGCCCGCTATAACATCGAGGCGAAGATTTGGGCATTTAACGCGCTCGACACTGCGTCATTCCAAAGCTTCGTCGGCTCGCTGCCGTCGTTGCCGGATGTCGTCATCTCTATCGTCGGATTGCTCGGCGTGCAGGAGAATGCGCAAAACGACTTAGATCACGCGGCAACTATCATGCGCTCGAACTACGAGGGGCCCGCGTTGATCCTCGGCCTGTTCACGGAGAAATTTCTGGCGCGCGGCAACGGCACGATCGTCGGCGTCTCGTCGGTTGCAGGCGATCGCGGGCGGGCCTCGAACTATGTTTACGGGTCGGCCAAGGCGGGATTCTCGGCGTTCCTGTCAGGCCTTCGCGCCCGCGCCAGCCGCGGCGGCGTTCATGTCATCACCGTGAAACCCGGCTTCGTCCGCACCAAGATGACTGAGGGCATAAAACTGATCGGCCCGCTCACCGTCGAGCCGCAGATCGCGGGCAACGCGATCCTCGACGCCGTGCAGAAGCAGCGCGACGTCATTTATGTCAGCGAGAAATGGCGCCTCGTGATGCTTGTCATCAAGACACTGCCAGAAGCAATCTTCAAGAAGCTGAAATTTTGAGCTGTTGGTCCATCTTCCCGTTCTTAGGGGGATAGGTTTACGGTAAAGCGCTGCTACCACAGGCCGGCGCGGGCTGGATCTGCCCCCTCGCCCGATTGCTGCGTGCATGGCCGAAGCGTTGCTTCGGTGATTCTTGAAATCAACCGCCCAAAGCGGCCTATGCCCTTCTCCCCAGCGGCGCGAAGTGAACTAAGGGCGGCGCTTCTGTTACGACACGACATAAAATCTTGGCACAACTCGTGCCCGATCAACCTCACCGGAGTTTTGCGCCACACCCGCCGGGGCTGGAAAGCCGTCGCCCGCGCCACATTTAAGCGGGCGGCGCTTTTGCTTCGCGAATGCGCAAGGCCGGTCGCAAGGCGACGGCACGCTAGATCGAGAGCCCAACAAAGCCGAACTCGCCACTTCGGGCTTCCTTTTTGGAACTCGGGATAACTCGAATCAAGACAATTGACGCTGGCCAGGATCAGCAAATATTCCCGATGTGGAACACATGGTGCGCCCGAATGCGCCTAGCCAAAATTCCAAGATCCTTAATCGAATGACCCAGGTTAGGATATTACCCTCGTTACCCCAAAATCGCGGCAACCGGTCTCCAATCGGCCATCAGAGCTTAGACGCCCAGCGCACGGCTCGCAGAGCCTAGAGAACGAGCTTCCCTGAATGGCAATCCATGGGTGCCACCCTGTAAGGATTGAGTAACGCCCGCTCGGATAACTATTTGCCTTTAGGACAAAGGATTTTGCGATGGAAGGCGAAGTTGATCGTGAATTGGCCATCCTGGACCGAGAAATAACGAAGCATCGACAACATATTAAAGATCAGGCAATCTTAATCGGGGTTCTCGAGCGGGATGGCCACAATATCTCCGACCAAGAATTGACCTTAAAGCAAGAACGCTCCGAGCTCGCAAAGAAGATCACCCGACAAATCGCGCTGCTCCAGAGGACCGTCATTCCTGCGAAATAACAGTTCAGCGCAGTCGCCGGGCGGCCCCCGGAGATCGACGCTTTTGTGAGGATCCAGCCGTTCTATTGCATTCCTCGGCGCCGATGTTTAATTTGATCGCAGTGATATACTAGCAAGTTATTATTTCGAGACAAAACTTTGCGGACCCTTGCCCGCTCAGTCGAAGTTCGCACAGCTCGCATTTTTGTTTAGTTCGATGGATCTGGCTCCAACCAGGAGCTTAGTCAGGCAGTTTCTCTCCGTGTGTAGACAATGCTACGAAACCTGATCCGTGTTGCCGCTTGGGGCATATTCGCGTCAATTGTCCTTGCGACATTATCTCCCATCGGGCTTCGCCCACAGACGGGTCATGTCGTCATCGAACGTTTCGCGGCTTATTGTGCACTATGCGCATTTTTTGTGGCTGCTTACCCTCAACGCTTCATCCATGTTATAGTGCTGGTTCCCATAGCAGCCATTTCCCTGGAATTGTTGCAGCACCTAACCCCCGATCGGCACGGGCATCTGTTCGATGCCGTTGAAAAAATCGCAGGCGCGCTAGTCGGAGGTAGTTGCATTCGGCTTTACCAAACCCTCGGCCGAAGCGCTTCGCAGCTCTCCTAGGGCGATGCATTTCCCCATTGTCGCATCTCTCTCTGATAGTTCGTTTGCGATGGACGGCATGCAGCGTCAACCATTCCTACCCGACCGCTCAGGCCCACTCACATCGGGCCGCGCTGTACCATCAGTAGCCAGGAGGGTCACGATCCGCGATCGATCCCGCAGAAGGACCTTAAGAGAGCCAGTCTCTGCGATTATTAAACATCTTTCCATTTAGCTATGTGCGCGGCTCGTTAGATCGCGCTAATTTCGTTCCACCAATTGCCGGTTTAGCTCAGGGTTAGAGCGCCGCCATCGTACGGCGGAGGTCGGGAGTTCAAGTCTCTTCAACCGGCACCAAATCTTCGCGCGCACAAGATCTCTTTGCACATCACCCGCTTACGCGCCCGCGGTCGCCCCCTTTGGCCAAGCCACCGACAACTGCTTTCAGCTAAGTCCACGAATGTCTGTCGCCGCGCTTGTTGACCGATCCAGTAAATCAGAGGTCATTCCCTCGAGCGGGCGGGCCGCCGCCACACCTCTGCCCTCCTAACCACGCGCTCAGATGGATCGCGGCCGAGCTTAGATCGCAGTTCGACGAGATCGGTAAAGACGTTGGCCTGGCGGCGCAACTCGTCGGCAATCATTGGGGGTACGCTTACTGCGGTTGAAATGACCGTCACCCTCACGCCGCGGCGCTGCACGGCTTCGACAAGGGGACGGAAGCCGCCATCGCCGGAGAACAGCACCAACTGATCGACGAATTCGGCGATTTCCATAACATCTACCGCAAGCTCAACGTCCATATTGCCTTTGACCTTGCGGCGGCCCGTAGCGTCAATGTACTCCTTCGTTGGTTTGGTCACTACTTTATACCCGTTATATGCTAGCCAATCGATCAAAGGACGCATCGACGAGTATTCTTGATCCTCAGCCACGGCGGTATAGTAAAATGCGCGCAGAAGGGTCCCACGGCTTTGAAATTCCCTTAACAAGCGCATGTAATCAATATCTAACTTCAGACTCTTCGCAGCGGCGCACAGATCAGGCCCGTCGATGAAAACTGCGATCTTGCCTGGCGAGCATGACATACCTCTCACCTCTCCCTGAAACGCAGGCTGGCGGCCCCCGGCAATGCCCATCTCGTGCACAAAACCGTTCCTACGTAACCACCCTAAAGAACACGGCCGCCCGGCGCGCTCTCGAGCAATAACGGAATCATTGACCCAGGTGTTGCGATTGGTGCTTGGCTAGATTGATACCGACTTAGCCGCCAGAACCGATCCACTCGTGCGGGCAATATGTGCGCGACGGAGGATCGATCTCAAAGCCATCCTGGCGATTGCATCCTGTCGATCCACTCCCGCCGCCCGGTCCCATTGCACACACAGCGTGGTACACGACGATATCGATCACCACACGGCAATCACCACGATAATAAGATTCAATGCCTTGGAGAATACTACGCCTGACGCGCGCGCGGATAGTTTATGCGCGGAATGCGATAATAAACCTCGCTGATCACATGAATTGATCGCCCTCACAAGACCCCACGCTCAGGGTTCGACGAGATCGGCCCCTAGTGGGTCTCACCGAGTATTCACCCCATCTTCAGTCTTCACGGCAAGGCGTGACGTTCCCTCCGTCAACAGCAACGGCCAGGGCAATGACGACTTACCCCGTCAGGCGGCATGCCATTTCCTCAATGCTCGGCTTGCTAGACCCGCTATTCCGGGCAACCTCACGACTGACAAGTCAAGCGAGATGTAACTTCTATCTCAAAGCCATCCGAGGTCTACTTCCCGGTCGCGGCATGGCGACCGAACAGATTCCTCGCAATTTGCCGATCGCGCCGGTCTTCTACTGCAGCGTGGCTGCGCTGGGTTTCGCCAGCCTCGACCTGGAGCACCCCCGGCGAGCTATTGAAGGCGGTACCAATTATTAGAACCCTAGAAACTTCTGCGAGTTCGTCAGTCTCCGCAGGATCCGTTGACGGGTGATCAAGGCAGAGAGGATAATCCGGTTAGCTCGCCACGATTGGAAGAGCGGCTCCAACTGTGCCGCTCTTCGACCGTCGACTCTACTCCTCTTGCTTCTTCGTCGATCCAACTATTTCTTTTTGCCCAGCTTCGTCCTTTTCTCGTGACTCCAAGGCACGCCGCGAGGAAAGTCGGAGCTCTAGATCGGCAACTACTTTTCGCAGGCGCTTCAATTCCAGATATCGACGATCGAGGTCACCAGGCATCAAGTTTCGACTGCTTGAACCGCATTTCCGGATCTCACCAACGTGAATTGCAGATCACCGAGGCGTCAGGTCAAGTTTCACAGTTTACAACCTGGACAACGGCTAGTGATGCATGAGTCGCACGCATCGATCAGAAACACCTAGAAACAAATTAACTATTCCAGCAATTAAGCTATCTGCTATAATTCAGTTAATCAACAATTAAATGACCAATATTTTATCGGCCTTTAACGGCCGCCACACCTGCCGGATTGACGTTTATTAACTCAGTCGAGGTATTGCCATGGGGGTTTTAAATTCCCGCCAGGTTGACATCAACGGGCATGCAGCGTTGCGCGCAGACTCCGCGGAATTTCAGTGCAATTTCGGTAGAAGGGCATTCTCGCTCGAACATGATCTCGCCGAGAATTCACTGTTCTCGCTCGAAGTATTGGAAGATGCAGCCGACTCCTGGGCGAAGCTCGGCAAGTTGAACCTGGTCTCGGTCTCGATGGGCCAGACCAGGACTGACGCGAGATTCTCGGAAATCGCGGAAAAGAGCAGCATTTCCGGAGCCATTCGTGACCTGTCCCATTCTGGCAGCTACGTCAAGATCAGCAACATCAATGCGCTCAATGCGAACTACGAAGAGGTATTGCAGCAGGCATTGCGAGACGTGGAAGACTTGCTTGGTCAGCGGGTCGTCCCGCGCATCACTTGGGCCCAAATGACGGTCTTTCTTGCTTCGCCCAATATTGTGACTCCCTACCACATTGACCACGAAGCGAACTTCCTTTGTCAAATCGCGGGAGAGAAGGACGTCTGGCTCTATGACCCAAACGATCGAGAGCTTCTTCCAGATCGCGAGATTGAGAGGTTCTATCTTGGCGATCTGAATGGTGCCCTCTACCGGGAACATTTGCGAGGTCGTGGAAGACAGTTTCGCCTTACTCCGGGGGTGGCCGTACACCACCCTTCGTTGGCGCCACACTGGGTGAAGAATGGAGCGAACGTTTCCATCAGCGTCAGCATAAACTTTTGCATGCGTGAGCTGGACAGAAGGGCTCACGTCTATCAGGTCAACGCGCTCATGAGGAGGATTGGGCTGCGCCCTTCTCCTCCCGGGCGATCAGTCACGGGAGACACTGTCAAAGCCCGCGCGATCGAATTCGTCGGCACGTCGCGCCCGAAGAATTATAGAGATGCCGTTTTCTCTGGGCTTGACAGATTGCGTGCGCCCTACCGCCTGGCAAAAAGGGTCGTGATGCGATCAACTCGGTGATCGCGGACAGGTGCCCCGACGAACAGAGATCTATGCGTTAGGCTAGACCACTAGCCATTGCGCCAGACGCACCGCGCCCCAAAGGAGTGCCATCGTCCATCCCGCCATCGAGATTGAGCACAGCACCATCCAAGCAATTTTCACTGCGAACGTGCGTCTGCTGCGCTTGTATACCTGTGCAACTTGGGACATATGACTCGTTACGCTGTCCATTTACGCCGTCTGTTCGCCCGTACGAATTAGTCGCTTGACCAAGACGTTAGGTTCAGGGAAGCATGTCGCTGCTCCCAACAAGCCGAACATAGACTAGGCAAAGCCGACAAACCTGGTCAAGCATCAGGGCAAGACGAATTTCGCAAGCGGGAACCAAGAATAATAGCTGCTCGCTTCTAACATCAGACGGATGTATTATTTCAATTGGCTGAATGGCCACATTTTATTTCATCAGTTTTGACCGAGATGTTCCAGGATCGATCGGAAGGCCAGGCGCGTCCCTTAACGGCGGCTGATATTTTAAGGATCAACGGGGGTGCAGGCCCTGGCTTTGATGCGCTCCGATTGCTGCTTTCGGTGTGGGTTTTCACCTTCCACGCCATGTTTATTTGCGATGGCCCTGACGCTGCCGAAGCGTTCGCCTCTGACCCAATTCACGGGGTGTTTGTGAAGCCCGTGCTGCCGATGTTTTTCATAGTTAGCGGCTATCTTGTCACCGGCAGCGCCGTCCGCACGCGAGGTGTTTCGATCTTTCTCTTGTTCCGCGCGCTAAGGATCTTGCCTGCACTGATCGTCGAAATCGCACTCAGCGCGCTCATCCTCGGCCCTTGGCTGACGGTAAAGACTTCGTCTGAATATTTCTCCGACCCGCTATTTATAAGGTATTTCCTCAACATCATCGGAAGCGTTCAATTCTTCCTACCTGGATTATTTCTTCAAAACCCAGTGCCCGGCGCCGTAAATCTCAATCTATGGACGCTAAGGCCCGAGTTTTTTTGCTACCTCTTCATCGCGTCTATGATCGCGACGAAGGCGATTTTTAGCAGAAAGCTTTGCACGCTGGCTGCGCTAGCGACGATTCTTTTGACCGCCCTGTACATGCTCCGCGGCGGGCAACTGTACAATTTCGTCGGCGTTCCAGATTGGAAGATGCTGATCGGATCATTCGTCTTCGGATGCTGCGCTTTCCATTGGAACAATCGTCTCATCATGTCCGGCGGCAACGCCGTTATAGCTTTCCTCGTTGCCTCCGTCGCCGCTATGTACTCGTCTCTCATAGTCGTCGGCTTACTGGCGCTCACCTATCTTGTCATCTTTGCAGGCACCCGCAAAGTCCGCCTCCCAGCTCTTCTGCGTGGCGGAGACTATTCCTATGGAATCTATCTGTTTGGATTCCCGATACAGCAGACATTGGTCTGTTTGCTTCCGACGGAATACAGACACGGATCGGTCGTTTTGATGTTGGGGCTACCGCTGACTTTGGCATTTGCTATGTTTTCCTGGAATTTCGTCGAGAAGCCGGCGTCGCAGCTGAAGACGAAGATCAAAGGTGGATCCAACGACGCTTCCAGCGCCGCTTCGCAGGCCGCTGCAGAGTGATAGGATTTGCTGGTTGTGCGCAGTTTCAGGCGATATCCCAGCGGGATCTTTTCTCGGGTTGGATCAGGTCGAATCGTCAACAGTCCGTGCCCCGATGCACCTCACAGCATCGCCGAGACCAAGGTATCAGCGAGCAGTTCTCCAATCACAATGAGCGGGCGCTTGCGAGCACCACTTTATCAATCAGCGCAGAAAAGGATGCGGCGGTCGTCTTAATCGCGTACCGTGACGCTAGTGAAGCGTCCGCATCTTGGCGTTGCTTTTGACTATACGCGTCGTTACCTTGACGGGCCCCTGGAACGCAATTCGCGCTGCCACAGCGTACAATGACATCTCGAGCTGAGAGACCTTTTGCCGAAGAGAACGTACTTCACGGTAACGAAGCTCCAGCTGCTCTCGGCTCGAAGCGACCTCTGATGCGTTCGATTTCTTCAGAGAGGTGTCCATCGAAGGAATTCCTAGACTCGAGCTACCGGAAAATTAGGCCAAGCGGGATTTTGCAATACGGTGGTCATGTCATAGCTGGGCCGCACTCGGGCAAGATACTGGGGCACGCCGCTTAAGCAAATGAACTCGCGAATTAAGCTTGACGTACGAGAGATTGATTAAAACGGCCCGTAGAATTGCGGACTTAGAGCCGGATAAGTTGGAAGCCAAGCGGCAACGTAGGTTCCGCGACCAAGCGAAGCAACCCCTAAGCGGATCGCATCTCCGACGGAGCGCTCACTGGCGCCGCGGAATCGGCGACGGGACCCCTCAGGTCGAAGCGATCACGTTGAAACCGCTGCTTGTTAGTGTCGGTTTCCCGTCCGATATCTCGATTAAACTCAAGTCAACAAGCGTCTGAAGCGTAACCGGGTCGACGGGTAATATTCCGAGTCGATTGCCCCTAATATCCCTCAATGCCCATCGCAAGGCGATCGCACGCTCTCTATCGACGGGCGCCGTTCGGAGATCTGGCTCAACGACAGCCTTCAGCAGAGCAAGCTTGCGGCCAGTCGCTGGGATAGGAGCTCCCCTCTCGTCACCCAAGCTACGTAGGTTTCCCGCAGAAAATCGAGCCGGTGCTTGTCCCGATCGGTTAGGTTGCGGCTCGGAGCCATCAGCCTCGATCGCCCTCTCCACGATCGGAGCCGGCGCCCGCCGTTCTAGGGACGTAAAGCATGAAGCTGGCTGCAGCCGTTCGCCTCTACGTACATCGGGCAACCGCTCTTCAATTTCGGCGTAAGCTGCTGGAGGGCATTCCTTTTCAGCGGCGCAATAGGCTTGCGATCCCGAAAACGTCGCTGGTCCTTCGCCAATAGCTGTCTCCTGAGCCAAAGGCCCGTCCAATACGGACGTCGAGAATTGATTTGGATTTGGGTGCCCTGCAATCAGACGAGAGACCTCGGCGCCAGCATCGTCTGGTTCAGATACTGGAGAGTCGTCAATGGCGGCACCTGCAGGGGGTACTGTCGGCACGGTGCACTCGGCATTGGCGTCACCTGGTCTCGCTAGGCTAGCCTCACCCGGCGCGGGATCGGCGACGCTCAAGTCAGCCGGGTTGGATGCTGAAAGGGTAAGCCCCTCGGTGGTGGCTCCGCTCCGAGCCATCCAAGCCGTTCCTCCGACGTTCATATCGGAAACCGCTGCTGCAGGTACCTGATCGGCCTTCAAGAAGGCGGGCTCTTTCTCAGATCCAGGGTCAGCAGGTAAGCGAAGTTGAGTTCCGTCGCTGGATTGGTTGGATGATTCGTTCTCCAATGACGGTTCTTGTTCAAGAGACGTCAAAGATCCGTCAGAGCCCATCGCAAGAAACGAAGTGTCGTCCGCTGGCTGGGATAGCTGTGAATCCGGCTCCGTGACCGGCCGCTCGTCGGAAACTGGAGCACCGCTGACCTCGCCAACGAGCGATCTTGGTTCGTCCGCGCACTGCAGGGTCGCGTCGAACTGAACATCGGCCCCCAAGCTGCTGTCCGATAGCTCCACTTGCTGCTGGCGTTCTTCCAACGCGACCTCAACCTCAACAACCGGGGTGCTTGCAGTTTCGCCCGGAGTCGGGTCCGTTTGTTCCATTACAGCGTCAGCTTCCGACCGCGAAGCCATTTCGATGCTGAGAACAAGAACAGCCTTCGCATTGTTGACCGGCGCGTCGGAATCCAACTGGTGTGAGATCGATTTTGTTACCGACGCCTGGCCCATTTCAGTCGCCAACTGGGTTTCACTGATCGACGGACCACAGTTTGGATCGTTCTCCGTCGCACCTGGTGGCTCTTCGCCGAGTTCTGCCGGACGCAGACATTCTTTTGTCGTCAACTCATCTGTCGCGATAAGGATTCGCTGGCGATCATTTGGAACCTGGTCGAGCATATCGTCAGGCGATGCCCCCCCAATCATCTTGAAGGGTTCGTCAAGCAGACGCCTGAACTCTTCGACATTCCATTCGACTGGGTTTATCTCGGGCATTTCCAACCTTCTGTTGGCATCTTTCGAACGGCCGAGCGCAAAAAAGCGATCGCGAAGAGCCCTCACAATGGCGCTGTTCGCAATTAAATGTTCCATAAAACTACGTCCGTAGAGCAATCACCCCCAAGGGCTGCGATTTAATTACAAAAAATCGATTAACATTTAATTTTATCGCCGGCCAAGGCAACATTCAACCCTGACGCTTCTATTTTCCGGACAAGGGAAGGCAGATACTCTGTTTCCCCACGCCCCACACCTCCAGTCCTGTTACTTTGTTTGTGGTAAACTGTCAGCGATTTGCTTACCTGGGACATCCCATGGACGTTCTATTGGCCGCCGTCGAATTGCTGGCGGCGTCCCTCGTATTGACCGTGGTTCACTTTCCGTTGGAGGCCACGCGAAGCCTCTTGAGCTTCGGCGCGGCCCCAGCAGTCGGCCGCGCACGCCGGAAACAAGTGCGAGCGATTGCTTCTTATACTGCGCGAACACGTGAAACACTCGGCCACCTTATGAATGAGGGACGCCTGATCCTCGCACGACTTCGCGATCCAGCCAAAGACGGTGCGACATCTCGTGCCTACGCGCAGTCTTGGACAACCCAAGTTGAAGAATTTCTCCACAACGAACTCGGCAGCTCCTATGTCGACCGCTTTCACATCCCGTCTGAGGTTGGCGATCATGAGATCATGGGCGTCCCATCTGAGCAATTATCGGATTGGAAGACTCTGAGAAATTGCCTATTTAATTTGGAGCTGTTCAGCACTGAACTATGAGCTGAGGCAAGGCGTAGAGCCCCGGCGAGGCCCTCAGAGACATCCCGCAAGGCGCACCTTCCGGCGAGAAGTTCGATTCAGATGGTAAGGCTTCCCGGGTGCAGAAACCAAATTGATCTTGGACGGCGAGTCGGTTGACTACCTCAAATAGCCTCATATAGTGCGCATTTTAACCATGTGCCTGCGCCCTTGAAATTCCTACCGGTAGCTGGGCAGTGGAGGCTATTGAACGCGAACCATTCTGAGAAGACGTAAGTGGTTGCTGGCACGAAAGTATTTTCGATAGGAGCATTCATGAGCAGGTCTGGGCGAGACCCTCAACGGGACTTTGGCAAAATGACTGATCAAGAACTAGCCGACAGCTATCTTGAGTTGGTAAGATTAAGACAGACGATAAGAATTGCGGAATGTGGTCGGCGACTTCAGACTATTCCTGCTGTGCTAACCGCTCCGTCATCGTCCACGATCTTGTTGCAGTAGGCGTTGCAACAAATATCGTTCCGACGACTTTGCCAGACCGATCCACGAAACTGTTCAGCCGTCTCCTGCAAACGATTTCGCTTGGCACGGAACCAGGCCCGCGCTTCCATGAATAAGCAGACGTCGGCCAGTCGTCGGTGAGCGACAAATGTACCAACGACTTTCTGCACGACAATACTTGGCCACAACTCAGGGTCGCATCCAGACGCTAGACCCGAGAGGCATGTCCCTTTTGGCGGCGCTCGCCGGATTTTGCCTTGCCGGCACCAAGTTTGCCGATCGCGAATTCCTCGATCCGGCGACCGGATTTTAAAGCCGCAACCAGCCAGCGTGGTTGCTTTCCTCGCCCGGACCAAGTTTCGGTGGGGGTATTTGGATTTCGATATTTCGGCAAAACTTCGGGATATTTGCGCCGACTACGAACCACCTCGGAAGAAGACTGCATCTCCGTGTAACGGGCCTGATCTTCGCGATTAAGTTGTGCAAGGCGTTTTTCGAGCTCACGCTTTTCCGTCGTCAAACGTGTCGATAAGATCCGACCAAGCTGTTCATGCAACTGCCACAACTCATCGACCGACATACTATCGAAATTCAACTTGGGGGTCATTTAGGTCGTCTCTGTGATGGAATCATCGACGGCATATGCATCGAAGAGGGTTTCATGCCGCATTTCGGGCAATACCGCAAGGCTTGTCCGATAGAGCCGCCGTTCTCGGGTACGCTATTCGTGGGTACGCTAAAAGACCTCATGGATGTCTGCTTGCATCCGATGGAGGGTAGCATAGCGGCCACCACTCTTGATCAGTTCGTCGTGGGTTCCATCCTCTACCAATCGACCGCGATCGATGGTGAATATTCTATTGGCACGCCGCACAGTTGAAAGACGATGGGCGATAATAAAAACGGTCCGTCCTTGTGCAATGCGACGCATATTGTCTTGGATGATGCGCTCGCTTTCGTAGTCAAGTGCGCTTGTCGCTTCGTCGAAGATAAGAACGCGCGGATTCGTCACGAGCGCACGGGCGATCGCAATTCTCTGACGTTGCCCGCCTGACAGGCTCGTGCCACGCTCGCCGACAACCGTGTCATAGCCTTCTTGAAGTTCGAGGATGAACTCATGAGCGCCTGCAAGTTTCGCGGCCTCAATGACCCGCTCAATCGGCATACTGGGATCCGATAAGGCGATGTTCTCGCGTATGGACTGATTGAAGAGAACGCTCTCTTGCAACACAGAGCCAACCTGTCGACGTAGCCACGACGTATCGACCATCGAGATGTCAACGCCATCAACAAGGATCCGGCCACTCTCCGGGATGAAGAGCCTTTGGATCAGTTTGGCTACCGTGCTCTTCCCTGATCCGGAAGGACCTACGATGCCGATGACTTGTCCCGCGGAAACGCTGAAGCTGACCCCGTGCAGCACTTCGGGTCCATCCGGGCGGTATCGAAAAAGCACACGATCGAAAACGACGTCGCCTCTAATGGAGGGCAACGCTGCGCGGGCAGGATTGAACCTCGGCTCAGGAGGAGTGTTGAGAATATCACCGAGCCGGTCGACCGATATCTGCGCCTGATGAAAGTCTTGCCATATCTGTACAATACGCAGCACCGGCTGACTCACTCTGCCAGCAAGAATGTTGAATGCAACAAGTTCGCCCACCGTAAGATCACCCGAGATCACAAGGCGAGCTCCAAAATACAGAATTCCGGCCGTTACAAGCTTGTTGACGAATTGAACGCCGTTGCTGGCATAGTTGCCCAACCGCAGAACCCTGAAGCTCGCGGCCACGTAGCCTGCCAACTGCTCCTCCCACCGCCTCTGCATCTGAGGCTCGATGGCCATTGCCTTTAACGTGTCGACACCATTGACGCATTCCACTAGAAACGCTTGGTTCTCTGCACCGCGCTTAAACTTCTCGTCGAGCAGCCGACGAAATCGCGGCGTCGCCCCGCCGGAAATGAGTATGTAGAGCGGAAATCCGAGAAGGACGATCCCGGTCAATAACGCGGAGTAGCAAAACATCACGCCGAGAAACACAAAGGTGAAGAAGAGATCGATCACCAGCGTCAGTGCAGAACTGGTGAGGAAATTTCGAATGTTTTCAAGTTCTCGCACTCGAGCAACCGAATCGCCCACACGCCTCGCTTGAAAATACGCCGTTGGTAGCGCTAGCAGATGCTGAAACAGTCTCGCTCCGAGCTCCACGTCGATGCGGTTCGTCGCATGGGAGAAGAGGTAAGTCCGCAAGATGCCGAGAATGGTTTCGAACAGCCCTATTCCAACGAGGCCGATCGCAAGCACGTCCAGGGTGCTGAGACTTCGCTGCACCAGCACCTTGTCAATGACGGCCTGAAAGAACAGAGGTGACGCAAGACCAAGGAGTTGCAGAAAGAAAGACCCGACTAGCACCTCAGTCAATTGCACTCGGTATTTGTGAATAGCACCGAGAAACCAGGACAAATCGAAATGGCGCGTTAGTTCAGCTAAACTGGCACGCTTGGTCATCAGAACAAGCCGGCCGTTCCAGATTTCCTCCAGATCCGCCCTTGTGATCAATTCCGGTCGGGGTGTCCTGGTCGATTGGGCGACGATCTTGTCGTCCCCCACTTTGCCGAGAAGAAGAAATCCGCCGTCCTTGAGTGCAGCAATTGCCGGCAGGGGCGTTTTGACGAGTCGATTCCAGTCGCTTTTAATCTCTCGCGCCTTGAGACCTAAAGCTCGGGCACACCGCACCATCTCGGCGGTACCTATATCCGCCATGCCGCAATGATGGCGAATTTGCGCCGGGTCAGCGCTAACACCATGGAAGCGCAACAGCATAGCAAGCGCTATGAGCCCCGGATCGTTTGGCCCGGTTATTTCCGAATCTACGGTCATCATCTGCCCTGCGGGAGGCAGCGCCAGGATTCGGCGCCTGCCTCGATAGATCATATTTGTTATTGGTAAACTTATAGCGATATTCGGGCGGTGATTTGGCACCTAGTATTCAAAAAAACCTCAATCGGCTCAGATAATAAGGCTTAAGTCAGAGAATCGGCGCGATTGTTCGACTGGAGAAACTGGGGGAAGTTGCGGAGCCAGTCGCCTTGAAAATTATACTGTGATTTCAATGGATTAAATACCGAAATGAAATCGACCTCAAGGATAATACCGTTTCCCACCCTTCCCAAGTCTCGCTCCGCCGAAGAGCTTGAATTTCTGCCGGCCGCGCTTGAGATCGTTGAGACACCGCCCTCGCCGCTTGGACGCGCCATAGGCGCGACGCTTCTTGCGATGTTGGTCTTTGGCCTTTCCTGGGCAAGCTTCAGCCGTGTGGATATCGTTGCGACTGCTACCGGGAAGGTCATTCCAACCGGCCGCAGCAAGGTTATTCAGCCCTTCGAAACAGGCGTCGTGCGTACCATCCGCGTCTCGGAAGGGGAGTTCGTCAGTTCGGGGCAGATAGTGATCGAGTTGGATCCGACGATTGCTGACGGCGAAATCACTCACCTTCAGGGTGACCTGAAATCAGCGCAACTCGACACTGCCCGCCTCAAAGCTGCGTTGGCTGATACCGATGACCCTCTCGGCGCCTTTCAGCCTCCGGAGTCAGCAAGTGCCGATCTCGTTGCTATGCAGCGTCAGTTTCTGATCGCGCAAGTCTCCGAGCATCGGGCCAAGATAGCTTCACTGGACGGACAGAAAGCGCAAAAGGAAGCTGCATTGGCGACCATTACTGCAACGATCAACAAGCTCGATGCGGTGATTCCGACTATCGAAGAACGCGTGAACATTCGCAAGACGCTCAATGAATTTGGATCCAGACTTCAGTATTTCGAGGTCTTGCAGCAACTAACCGAGAGTCAGCAAGAGCGATTGGTTCAGAAGACCCACGCTACGGAAATGCAGGCGGCAATCGCGACCATATTGGAAACCCGGTCCCAGACAAGGGCCGAATACCGCCGGACTCTGCTGGGCGATCTCGCCGAAGCTGAGAGAAAGGCCGCGGGATTCGCTGCCGATCTTTCCAAGGCCGAACAGCGGGCCAAGTTCCAATCGTTGACGGCACCAGTCTCCGGCACGGTGCAACAGTTGGCCGTTCATACGATTGGCGGAGTGGTCACTCCCGCGCAGGCTCTCATGGTCATTGTCCCTCTCGATAGCAAATTAGAGGTAGAGGCCGCAGTGAACAATCGAGACATCGGCTTTGTTCATGCCGGGGATCAAGTCGCAATTAAAGTCGACACCTTCGACTATACCAGATACGGCCTCCTGCAAGGAAAAGTGCTGAGCATTTCATCGGACGCCGTCACGCGCGACGTTCCTGGCGAAAAGTCGATTGATAGGCAGGCAGTCGGATCTACGAGCACGACGAGTGAGCCGAAAGGTCAGGAGATGACCTATGTCGCACGTATTTCCGTCTTGAATCCGAACCTTCGTATCGATGACCGGGTTGTGAGCCTTGCGCCAGGAATGGCCGTTACGGCCGAAATTAAGACAGGGTCAAGACGGCTGATCAGTTACCTGCTCTCACCGCTCGCAAAATACAAACAGGAGAGCATGCGCGAACGCTGACGCGCACTCATCTATTTCAGGGAGCAATCTGGCGAGGGCTCATCGAGCTCGGCTGCCCTTGGCGCGGCAGGAAGGTGCGCTTGGGCATTCCATGGAGCCGCGCGAGCGCCGTCGACCGGGCCACAGGTGTCGGAATTCGACCTGGTGCTGGCACCAACACGTCGGCTGGAGCTTCAGAAAAAGAAGGGCGAAGCGCGCTCAGAGATATGTTGGTGCCCGGTTCAGCCGCGGCATTCACATCGAGCGTTGCAGGGGAGCTTAAGGCTCCCGTAAAGGCCAGCCCACTCGACGACATATTCCCAGCTTTCGGCAAAAGACCCAGTTTAGTCCATTCGGGAAATCGAGATGCTTTATCGTCGCTCAATTCAACCCGGGTTGGTGGCGAAGTCGTATCCGAATTGACCCAATAGGGCACCTTGAATTTATGCGGTCGGGCACCGAGCAGTTTTGCAGCGCCTCCTTCCAAATCCGGTAATGCAACTTGCCTTTCGATCGACCGGAGTGAAGCGCCACCATTGGCCATTGTCAGCTCGGGCGTTGTGGCGTGATCGCTTTGAACGGGATCGGGCTGTATCTCGGAATTCGAGGCTTGGCGAACGCTCTCCCCGGAAACTGAAGATGTAAGGAACGATCCAGGCATTGGCCCCAAGAGTCCGGATGGTGTCGGTGGCGGCGGGGCGACCCTTAGCGATCGATCGTCCGGGTGAACTGTCTCGCCTGGCAAGGGAGAAGGAATATCGTACTCATGCCTCTTGAACTCAGGAGGCGGAGCGAAGGCGACGTTTAGGCTCTGCAGCATGTGGCGCGCATCATAGGCGTGCGGCCCTTCTGGATAAAGTTCCAAGTAGGACCACAAAGCTTCCGACCCGCCAGCGCGACAGGTCCGCTGCCAGATGAGCATTTCCCGCCGAACTGCCATAAGCGCTCGAATGCGCGGAGCCATCGGGTCGTTCGAATGATCTGCTAGATAATCCGAATACGAATCAAACGTATCTCGCAAGAGTGCCGCGAAGTAAGCGTTTTGCGTAGAAAGTCCCGACATCGGTTGCGAACGCAACCAGCCCGAATCCTGGGACACTGATCGCTCAGGGGTACCCGCGACGCGCGCATCTAACGTGAGTTGCGATCCAATCCCCGAACTATGCCACGGCACCTGCTCCCCACGCGTCATTTCGTTGACCCGCATCCGGACACGCACGAAAGCTTCGGCGATCGTGGAATTCTCATCACTCAACATAGCGGCAATGGCGCTGGCGTATGAGCCGCTGCCATCGCCGGCGTCGAGCGAAATGCCCGGCGACGCGCTCAACGCGACCAGGACGTTGGGCCGAGTCTCGATCCATCCGAGCCCGTCGGCGGGTGGCCGCCCCGAGAGCAAGAAGGGCCCCTTGCGCGCTGCATCCAGGATGACTAGTGCTGCCTTAGGATGGAGGGCCGAAAGCGTGCGGACAAGGTCAGAAACGCGCACGCCGAGCCGGAGTCGATCTGCAATTTCATCAACTTCAGCATCGGTGTCGACCGGCAGCAGAAAAGTTTCTCCCTCCAACTGCAGCGCATAGCCGCAAAAATAGACAGCGACAAGCGTGTCGGGGCCGACTTTCGAGACCGTCTCGGCAAAACCAAAAATGGTTCTTGCGAGACTTTCGTGATCTAGGTCTCGAGCCGCGGTTACGTCAAACCCGGCCTTCCGCAACGAGGACGCGACGAGATCGGCGTCGCTTGCCGCAGCCTTAAGGCTTTGAGCCCTGTAGGACGCATTGCCAACGACAAGCGCCAGACGTTCTTGAGAAGCGTCCGCCGGAACGACAAACATCAACAGCACAATTGAGAACCAAGCGACTTTGATCGTAGACGCCTCCGCAAGCTGTGCCGGCCACCAGCCGAAGCTCTATCCCCAAGTGTGATTGGACTGTGGACGTTGAACGGGCATCATCAGCTGGGAATTTTGGCCTCCAAGATCGTTTCCATTCGTATGGAAGCCGCCACTGTCGATCACCGATGACGTCGGGAAGGCGGACGCCACGTGTTGTGACCACAAGGCCAACCGCTGGTCCACAGCGGCCAACCACGCCGCCGTTCCCTCCGAAGGAGCGCCAACCGAGGTACTGCCGGACAAGGGAGGATCAACGATGGACGTCCCACCATTGCCGTCACTCGACGCAACGAAGTTGCCGAGCGAATAGTTGCCGACGACAGCGAGCTTTGCAGAATGTATTCCATCGCTGACTGTGAGCGTGCCGCGCGACGCATTCCCCGAGTAGGATAGAGACGCGTTGGCGCCGCCGGCGACGTCGGTAAGATCAATGATATCGCCTCGCGCCAGCCGGCCGCTGAATGAACCGGTGAATTTGGTGGAGTTGTCGATTATCAGTGTGCCTGTGGACCCCGCAAAACTGACCGTCCCGGAATAGGCGCCTGGTATCTCCACAGTCGCCCCACTACCGACGACGAGAGAGCCCGAACTAATCTTGGTGCCACTACCTGATAGAACGATCACACCGTCACCATTCAGGTCGGCATGAAAGATCGATTCATAAGACTGAAGCGTTGAACTTGTACCCGACACGATCGATGTAAGGTTTGCGATCCAGTTGCCGTTCGCGTCCACGCTGGCAATCATGTACTGAGAGCTGCCGTTGGCCTTGAGAGCTACGTCATAACCGGTTGCCGTCCGCACTGCGGCGATCGGCTTATACCAGGTGAAATCGTTTGCGATGGAGAGGCTGACTCCCTCATATTTCAGAGACGGCCCTGTCCGAGTCGAGTCGAGCAACAGATAGTTGTCGCCAGCGGTCGTCAGCTTGATCTTCGTATCAATTTGCAGCGCGCCGGATGGATTGGTCACGGCACCAGTCAGGTTCGCAACGTTGCCGGAGCTGTCCGTCACGGTTGCCGAATTCAGATTGACCGCCTTTACCGCAAGGTCGGAGGTGTTTTGGCCAGCCCCAACCGTGTAGCTGAAAGTCAGCACGTTGGTTCCCGAGCCGCCGGCATAGGTCGCCACGCCGCCGTCGTTCAGCGTCAGCGTCGGCGTGCCACCGGCCACCGCCACCGCCTCACTGAAGTTGACTGTCAAGGCGACAGCACCACCAAACGCAACTACGCCGCTACCCGCCGCAATGCCACTTCCGGAGGCAACAACCGAAGATACGGTCGGTGTAGTTGTATCGATTTGCAACGTGCCAGACGGATTGGTCACGGCACCGGCCAGGTTGGCCGCATTGCCTGCACCGTCCTTCACCGTCGCCGCGTTCAGGTTGACCGCCGTCACCGCCAGGTCGGAGGTGTTCTGGCCGGCGCCAACGGTATAGCTGAAGGTCAACGCGTTGGTGCCCGAGCCACCGGCATAGGTCGCCACGCCTCCGTCGTTCAGCGTCAGCGTCGGCGTACCGCCGGCCACCGTCACCGCCTCGCTCAGGTTCACCGTCAGCGTGACCACCTTGCCCGTATTCAACTTGCCACTGCCAGACGTGATTCCGCTGCCCGAAGCCACCATCGACGCAACCGTTGGCGCAGTATTGTCGATTGGCTGTGAACTCCCCCCGCCCGCCGCGGGCCCTCCGCCCGCGACCGGAGTCATAGCTAGACTGGCGTTGTTGCCGGCGCTGTCTTTCACCGTCGCCGAGTTCAAGTTGACACTCGCCACTACGAGGCTGGACGTATCTTGTCCAGCGCCCACAGTGTAGCTGAAGGTTAGAGTATCCGTACCCGAGCCACCGGTATACGTCGCCGCTCCGCCATTGGTCAGCGCCAGTGTCGGCGTGCCGCCGGCGACTGTCACCGCTTCCGTAAACTTCATGGTCATCGTCACAACGCTGCCAGCGACAGGATTCCCCGCAGTGATACCGCCCCCAGAGGCAACCAACGACGCGACAGTCGGAGCCGTCGTGTCGATCTGCAACGTGCCCGTTGGATTGGTCACGGCACCAGCCAGATTGGCCGTATTGCCCGCGGTGTCTTTCACCGTCGCGGAGTTCAGGTTGACTGCCGTCACCGCCAGGTCGGCGGTGTTCTGGCCGGCGCCAACCGTATAGCTGAAGGTCAACGCGCTGGTGCCCGAGCCGCCGGCATAGGTCGCCACGCCACCGTCGTTCAGCGTTAGCGTCGGCGTACCACCAGCCACCGTCACCGCCTCGCTCAGATTCAGCGTCAGCGTCACCACATCGCCGGCATTGAGAATGCCGCTGCCCGACGTGATGCCGGTGCCCGAGGCCGCCGCCGACGACACCGTCGGTGTCGTGGTGTCGATCGAGGGACTGCCTTGAGCGATGCCCGTCAGCGATAAATTAGCCGAATTGCCAGTGCCGTCAGCGACGCCGGCGCCGTTCAAGTTGAAGGCCGACACCATAAGGTCGGGGGTATTCTGACCTGCCAATACAGTATAGCTGAACGTCAGCGCGCTGGTGCCCGAGCCACCAACATAGGTGGCAATGCCGCCATCGTTCAACGACAGTGTCGGAGTGCCGCCGGTCGTATTGACCGTCACCGCTTCGCTCATCGTGATGGTGTAAGCGACAATCTTGCCCGCGTTGAGTGCACCTGTTGCGGGCGTTTCTGAAATCGTGCTGATCACGGGCGCCGTCGTGTCGATCTGCAGCGTGCCGGATGGATTGGTCACGGCACCTGCCAGGTTGGCCGTATTGCCCGCGGTGTCTTTCACCGTCGCGGAGTTCAGGTTGACTGCCGTCACCGCCAGGTCGGCGGTGTTCTGGCCGGCGCCAACCGTATAGCTGAAGGTCAACGCGTTGGTGCCCGAGCCACCGGCATAGGTCGCCACGCCGCCGTCGTTCAGCGTCAGCGTCGGCGTGCCACCGGCCACCGTCACCGCCTCACTCAGGCTCACCGTCAGCGTGACCACGTTGCCGGCATTGAGCGTTCCGGTCCCCGCGGCAATCCCGGTGCCGGAGGCTGCCACCGACGATACGGTCGGGGCCGTCGTGTCGATTTGCAGCATGCCGGACGGGTTCGTCACCGCGCCGGCCATGTTGGCCGCGTTGCCCGCACTGTCCTTCACCGTCGCCGCGTTCAGGTTGACTGCCGTCACCGCCAGGTCGGAGGTGTTCTGGCCGGCGCCAACCGTATAGCTGAAGGTCAACGCGTTGGTGCCCGAGCCACCGGCATAGGTCGCCACGCCGCCGTCGTTCAGCGTCAGCGTCGGCGTGCCACCGGCCACCGTCACCGCCTCGCTCAGGTTCACCGTCAGCGTGACCACGTTGCCGGCATTGAGCGTCCCGGTCCCCGCGGCAATCCCGGTGCCCGAGGCTGCCACCGACGATACGGTCGGGGCAATTGTATCGACGGCGGATGCGATCGTTCCGACAGTAATCGAATCGGGCACTGATCCTGAGCTGGTTCCCGTCGAACTCTTTGCCTGAGCAGAGAAACTATGAATACCGTTCGTCAGGGCAGCTGTCGAAAATGACCAGGTATTGTCACTATTTACCGTGGCCGTGCCGATTTGCGTGGTCCCATCGAAGATGGCGACCGTGGTAATCGAGTAGCCGCCCGTTACCGCCCCGTAGAGCGTAGCGACGTTTCCAACCAACGCGTTGCCCGTAATGGTCGGAGAAGGAGGTAGGCTTGAGTTGTTGCCGAACCCAATTCCATTTTCACTGCCAATCGAGCTGATATCGCCGAGCGAGTTAACATCGTAGGCTTGGATGCTATTCCAGGTATTGCCTGCGAACGTGGGAGTGGTGAAAGTCCAGTGCCCGGTGCCGTCAACCGACGTATTTCCCAGAGTTGTGCCGTAAGGCGTCGAAAAGTAGACGGTCGTATTTGCATCCGCAGTGCCGGTGAATGTGAAGGTCCCGTTGCCGTTATCCACGGGGTCGCCGAATACCGGCGTCTTGACCGGCTGCGTGTCGATTATAACCCCGGGAAACTGGACAGAGGCGCCTGTCAGGATCGCAGCGTTTCCGCCGCTATCTGTGATCGATGCACCACTAGGGAGGTTCGCGCCAGTAATCCCAAGCCCCTTGGTGCTACTGTCGTTCGCTCCAACGGTATAGGTGAACGTCAGAGAATTGGTGCCGGATCCGCTCTTATAGACTGCCGTGCCCCCATCATTGAGCGACAGCGTGGGTGCTCCTGTCACCGACACCGCCGAGCTCATCTTCAGAGTGAACGTGATGGTGGTTCCCGTCACTGTCTCTCCAGTTGGAGCAGACGTGACAACGCTGGTGATCATTGGGCCCGTAAACGCGCTGATCGTTGCGCTTGCCGCGGTCGATGCCGCTCCAACGTTACCGGCACTGTCCGTTGCAGTCGCAGTAAGGTTATGGCCGCCGACTGAGAGCGCGCTGGTCTCATAAAACCATGATCCGCTGGAAGACGTGGTCACCGTACCAAGCTTGGTCGCGCCATCATAAATCGAGATGGTGCTGTTCGCTTGCGCCGTGCCTTTCAGCATGACCTGATTGCCGTTCACCACGTTTCCGAGGATGAGCGGTGCGCCGGGCCCTGACGTGATGACCGTGTTCGCATAGTCTACGGTGATGGCCTGATTGCTGGACCAGCCCTCGTAGATACCTTCTTTCCAATAGACGCCACCGCCATACCCGAGCGCGCCGTGATAGTCGACGACTTGCTGACCGTTAATCCAGACCTCGAGGAATCCGCTCGAATTGTTCTGGAAATTGACTTCGAGCTGGATGTCTATGGGTTGACCGCGCACGATCGGCGCCTGAGAAACCCACAAGTATCCATTCAGGGTATCGCCCGGCGTTGTCGCGGCGGTCCACGCTGTTTGGCCAGGAAGGGCGTAAAACGCCTGGATCGCGAGATAGTCGCCTTCGCCATATCCGTTCGCACCGGTCAGGTGGAACGCTAGCGGCGGACTTCCCCCGCTAATCGTTTGGTATGTCGGGTCGTTGTCGTCCGCGTGGAATTGCCCCAGAATCTGCCAAGCTAGGCCATTGCTTGTGTCATTAAAGCCAGGCTGAACTGTGAGCTGATACGATAGATTGATCGTAGACTTCGCGGAGAAGATCGTGCCACCGCTGATTTCACTGCGATGGCTGTCGTTGTCAGCCCAGACATCGTCAGGACGCACTTGAAATTGAAGCGTGTGGCTGTCGACCTGCGTGATCGCCCAGGGCGCATTCCCGTTGATGTTCGCATTTTCGACATAGTACGGCATTCCACCCACTGAGATGGGCGCTGACCACTGGTCGGTCAAAGGAGAAAAGTTAGTGATTTCTCCCACGACGTTTTGCACCATTGCCGAGGACGCAGCACTCGTAACGCCGGCGATCGTCGCTGTTGCCGTGAAGCTATGAGTTCCGTCCGTCAATGAAGACGTCGCGTATGACCAGACGCCAGCACTATTGGTCGTTGTTGTGCCCAGCACGATACTGCCGTCGTAGACAGTAATCGTACTATTTGGCGTAGCCGTGCCGACCAGAGTGAGCTCGTCGGAGTAGCTCGAGCCAGGATCTCGGTCGAAGGCGATGTCGTCCGGAGAAGCCGTCAAGATGACGGGCGGATTGGTCTGCGCAACCATTTAGATTAGTCCCCTTGAATGGCCAGCACTAAGATGACGAGATCAAAATACTGGTTCAAAGTAGGGAACATTTATAACGTTCAGGTTTTTTGGAACCCTCGAGTTTTACGAAACCTTCGCGCGGTTTAATTTTTTTATATTGCACGCATTTAATTGATCGAACCCGACTCAAGCCATTGCTGGCAGCCGAGCAATGAGTATTTATAACTACCCCGGTTAAGATCGGATCCCGCAACGTCGTCCCCTTTTAAGTCCACTGCCCCAAGGCGGCAGATCGGCGCGCGCCCGCACGCCCACTATGCCTCCAAGTCCACAAAACGTGGTTAATCACGCTTTACGGCGCTGTGTGGAACCTAAATTGTTCAAAATGTGAAACCTTTGGGCTTATTCTCTCAGGAAAACCGCATCATAGTACCGATTATTCTCTTGAGGTACCATATAACCATTTAGAGTTGGAATTAGACCACCGGGATAATGCGGACCGCGCTTGGAAATCGATTTGCGGATCGGCCCGGAAACAACGTTGTCGCCGTAAGCGGCAGGACCGAATTACTGCGACCCTCCGGCGATTAATTGGTCTCGGTTTCTAGAGGCTGTCGCTCCACCGATTTGTTCAGGTTCGGAAAGCAGCCTCATTTTTCCGCGTTTACGAAAATTCAGAGACGGACTCGTCTATCGATCAGGTTCGGTTTAAAGTTGGCTGTCGCTATTTCAAACAATTTTTATCCGCTAGTTTTTTTGAAGGTTGACATGCGATGTTAACTACAGCGCCGCACCCGATCGAGGCCCCCGCTTCTTCCGGCCCAGGTAAGCCCTTGGTGGTCGACCTCGACGGCACCTTAGTGAGGACCGATCTTCTTATTGAAACCAGCTTTTCCGAGTTTGGGAGAGATCCCTGGTCGCTTCTCAGTCTCAGCGTCGCTCTCCGTCGGGGCAAAGCCGCACTGAAGCATGAGTTGGCTCAGTCGGCCTCCTTCGATCCGGCGGCACTTCCTTACGAACCGGCGGTACTGGCAAGAATCGAGAGCGCTAGAGATGCAGGACGCCCGGTCTATCTCGCATCAGGAAGCAACGAGCGCCTGGTTAAGGCGGTTGCAGACCATCTTGGAATTTTCTCGGGGTGGTACGCGTCGAATGAAACAGTCAATCTGACTGCAGAAGCGAAGGCCGAACTCCTCGTCAGCGAATTTGGGGAGGGAGGCTACGACTATATCGGAAACGACAAAGCCGATCTTCCTGTCTGGGCCAAAGCCGCCCAAGCTATCTCTATTCGAACTCCCGCGGCCGTAAGACGCGCCCTTGATCAGCTTGGGATAGAGACCGAGCATTTGCCGGCCGACCGGCCGAACTGGCGAACCTGGGCAAAGTTGCTACGCGTTCATCAATACGCAAAGAACGTCCTGGTTTTCGTTCCTCTCCTACTAGCCCACAAATTTTCTCTGGGAGTGATCGCAGAGGCGGTGCTCGCCTTCGTCGCCTTCTCTCTGTGCGCCTCAAGCGTCTATCTCCTAAATGATCTTGCTGATCTGCAGGCGGACCGAAGACATCCGACCAAGCGAAATCGCCCACTCGCAAGTGGCGCGATTCCGACATCGGAAGGCATCATTGCTGCCCCGATCCTGTTTGCTTCATCCGTGTTGGTCGGATCACTGGTCTCGCTGAAATTCGTCGCCGTCCTTCTGGGGTACTTCGCATTGACGACGGCATACTCATTTGTGCTCAAGCGAAAGATGCTTGTGGACGTGATCGCATTGGCGATGCTCTATGTCGTCCGTCTCGTCGCCGGTGCAGTCGCGGTCGAGGTCATGTTTTCGGAATGGCTGCTTGCGTTCTCAATGTTCTTCTTCACGGCTTTGGCGCTGATCAAGCGCTACGTCGAACTCGCAGTGCGGACGGATTCGGGCCTTCCCGAGCCCGAGAACCGCAACTACAAGCTCGCTGACCTCGATGTGGTCGCGGGACTCGCTGCGGCCGCCGGTTTCAACGCGATTACGGTCTTCGCGCTTTACATTTCGTCCGATGCCGTCCATTCCCTATATCGGCGTCCCGAACTGCTTTGGCTAATTTGCCCGGTGCTTCTATATTGGATCAGCCGGGCCCTCATGATGGCGCATCGACGGCACATGGACGACGACCCCATCGCATTCGCACTGCGGGACAAGAATAGTCTCGTGGCGGGCTTGGTTGTTTGCGTCCTTATCCTCTGCGCCATGTGACACCATCATCAACGATGACCGTCGCCGTCCGCTATCTGCTGTTCGCAGCTTTATCGACCCTCGCCAATCTAGCCGTGCAAAGGTTGGTCATTCAGGTGTCGACATCTGAATCGGCGCTCATATTGTCGATGCTCTCAGGAACTGCCGCAGGATTCGCGATCAAATATGTCCTGGACAAGCGCTGGATATTTGAAGACCAGTACGCCGCATCTGCGACGGAGCTGAAGAAGATAGTGCTTTACGGCGCATCTGGGGTGGCGACGACGGTCATGTTTTGGGCAACCGAGCTATCCTTTCTGCATATTTGGCAATCCGAGCGCGCAAAATATAGCGGCGCTGTTTTAGGCTTGGCGATCGGCTATGCCGCAAAATACGCGCTGGACCGGGCCTTCGTGTTTCGAAAGGCCGGCTAACGCGATCGGGGTCCCCTCACTCTCAGCGAACTACGCTTGCGGCCTTACTCCCAATAGGCCGTAAGCTGCCAAGACCGCGAGAAGCGGCTCCACTCCGGACCGAAGATTCCATCTCAAGAGACCGGCCGCAAATCCGGACATCAAGGTGGTCGCGATCACTATCATGACAATCCAGATCCATGGCGGCGCTCCACGATGCGCACGAAGAATGGTCAGGCCTGCTCTGCCAACTCCGAAAAGTACAACCGCGTGAATAATCGTCCAAATCGCGAACAGCGCTACGAGCAGACCATTTCGCTTGAACAGCTCAGCAACAACACCTGCAATACCGAGTTGATCTCTCGTCTTAAGCCACGAGAAGCCATCCGGCGTTTCGCCCAAGCCCAGATAATAACCGAACATGTGGTTCGCGCCAGGGTTCAGAACCAAATTGAACGCATCGGTGTAAAGTGTGTTGAGAAACGCCAACGGATGAGCGACGGACAATTTGACAAATGGCAGCAGCCCAAGGCGTCCCGTGCTGTCCATTGGCAATGACAGGATGCGATCTGCGCGGAACGCCAGATTTGTTTGAAAATCCGCATTTGAAGGACCGAGACCAAAGTCTCCCGTAAAAAGGAGCCTCAGCATCATCCATGAAATTGGGAAAACCGCATACGCCAGCAGTGCCGCCAGCAACGAGGACCCGCGCACCTTGGGAAACATGACTGCGAGGAAGACAGCTATGGCCAACGGGACAAGCAACCCCTGCGGCCGGATAGAAGAGGCAAGCCCCAAACAAGCGAAGCCAGCATAGACCAAATGGAAGTTGGCCGGCAACAAAGCCTGTCGCGACCGGCCAACGGCCAGACAAACGCAGATTGTGCCGAACACTAGAAGAAAGGTGAACCAAGCCTCGGTCGCCAGCAAATGAGGGTTTAGCAGGCCCCCCGGCATCATGATCACGAGTGCCCCTGCCACAGCAGCGACCTTCAGATCATCGGAGATCCGCGCAACGAAGAAGTATACCGAAATGAGAGTAAGGACCCCCAAAGCGATCTGGCTAACGATAACGAGCTTGCGACCGCCAACCGAATACAACACAGCGTGCTGAAGAAAATCACCGGGGACGCCGGAATTCAAGGCAACGTTTGCCACCGCTGCTCGCGAGTCGGCCTGCATCAGTTGATCGATGTGCTGAAGCCGATCAATCGCCCGATCGCCGCGAAGAAAGGCTGTGGGGTTGGCCAAGTCAAATAAGAACAGGGAGGTGTGAATGCTGACGAACAATAGCACCAACAGCATGCCAACTCGCAACGTCGACGGGTTGGAGACATGGAACGACCGCAAACGCAATTGCCGGGTGAGTTGGAGCATACAGTTCCGTCCGAAAATGATTTGAATTCAACAATTGCCTGGCGTTATTCGTGCACCCAAAAAAGGGCACCTTTCTTCTATTGGATGTGCATCTCCACATCCGCCGGCAAAGTCGGAGCAAACTTTCTCAACTTCGCTCTTATGTCGTCAGCGGCATCCTTCCCGGTGGCGAAAAACACCACTTCACTGCGCGCCGGACTTACTCGCGGGCCGGAGAGATCCAAGCTCGCCACCTTCACCCAGGTATCTGGAATTCCTTCGAACCAGTCGGGGTAGATCATTACCAGAGGGGTGTTCTTCCTCGTCACAATCTCATCGAGCCAGGCGCTGTCCTTGTGAGCCCGCAGCAAGGCTTCGGGCGATGCTAATCCATTGAGGTCGAGCACGTACCTGCGAGGATCGACTTGATAGCTCACCCACCCGAGATCGTTTACTGCAAAATTCTTGTCCCAAAATGCATCGACGAATCGGTGCATCTGATACTGCTGTTCATAAATATTCTGAACGCCCCGCGGTATTCGAGAAATGCCGATCGCATAGGGCAACGCACAAAAGAGCAGAATTGCCGTCGCTATGACCGGTAGCACGGTGCGTTCTCCGAGTTTCCCGCTGGAGGACAGGGGAATTGCCCTGAAGAAGATGAGCGCACCAAAAACCATCGCGTACGGCTCGTATCGAAAGAACCCTCCAAATCTCCCGGCAAACAATTGCAAGCCCAGCCCAAGGAGCGCACCAATCAGCGGCCACCGTTTTGTGGCTGGGACGCTTACGATTTCAAATAGGATGCCCGCAATCAAACAAGCAAAAGGAATGCGAATTAAATCGCCCTGACTTGCGCCGGCGAACAATCCGGTCCAGCCACCCCAGCCGCTAGCTTTGGAGATGACCGAACTCGGAAGCGCGGGCAAACCTGCAGAAAGAAGGAACAAGCTGAAGACGGCCGGGACGACTAGACTTCCCACTCCTAGGAAGAAAGCGGCTCGCCATTGGCGCATTCCAGCCAACGTGATGACCATAGCCGCGACAAGCGCAAACATCTCATAACGGATCGACGGCCCCAGCGCCACGAAGAACAGACACCAAAGCGGAATTCGCCGCTCGAACAATGCCTCGATTATTCCAAATGCGCAAATCGAAGCTATGAGGACCTGCGCACTGTGTTCGAGCCCCGTAAACGCAAGGCCACTCAAGTTGCCGATCACGACAAAGAGAAGCGCGACTGCGCAGCGTTTCGATACAGACCAAGAGGCAGTCTTCAACCAACTCTCATCGACCACGATACCGATCAATGCAGCCGTTATCACGCCGCAAACAACGTTGATGGCGAACGGCAAGTACTGGTGCCAGGGCGTACCCGCTCCGACAATCAGAAGAAATGGCCAAAGAATGCTTGATGATGGCGACGCGGGCTCGCCGAGATTGATCCCGTAATGACCCGCCGCCAAACGCTCCGCCAACGCCAAATGTATGTATGGATCGTCAAGGGTGTATCCGAAATGTCCTCGCGCGTAGACGCACGCAACAATTCCACAAAGGAAGGTGATCGCCAGAAATGCGATCACGGCAACTTGCGAAGATGTATATTTTGCCCGCCAATCACTGAACGTACCGGGTGCAACAACGCTCCGATCGAAACTGGAAGAATTTGGGGGCATAGGACTTATTCCATACGGAGAACGAACCTAAAGAACTTCGTAACTTAAATTCGGCGCAGCGACGCAGTCGGCCGACCTTTTCGAGCAGATCTGACGTGAGGAATCAATTGCGATTGCTGGATCATGAGCGCGACAATGATCGACGTAAGAATGGTGGTTAGGCATTTCGCCATGAAATTACTTTCGGTCACGTTCAACACCAGCGTGACTGCCCAAATCCCGAAAGGGAAGATGTTAGTGCGAACCTGATCCGCTGGGTTCATAATCACCAGACGGATTGCTCCCCACAAAATCGCAACGAATACTCCAAAAATTATCGGAGAGAAAACGTAGCCAAACTCAATGAACTTGTCGAGATAACCGTTATCCACGCTCCATTCCGACATATTCGCCGAGACGTTCGCGCCGAAACCTCCCCCAAGCATACTGTAACCCGAGGCGTAGAAGGCCTGCAGAATGATCGGCCAAAAATCCGCCCGGCCACTAAGATCTGTTGACTTTCCAAGGATTGCGACAATCACATAGTTTAGAATACCAAAACGGAAAGCGAGCGCGATCAGGCCAGTGGCAATCGCAAACTTTACGAACATCGGCGTCCGAAGGGGAAACGGCAGGCGGGCTACAAAATTCGCCATGTACAGGAACGCAGGCGTGATCAACGCGGCGACCATCCCGGTCGCGGATTGGGAGCCAACCAGAGAAATCGCACTACAGACCACAAAGAATGCACACACCGGCGCCGGAAATATTGAACTACGATAGAATAACAGAAGTCCGAGAGTCAGCCCGGAAAAATAACCCAGGCCCTGCTTGTGGCTGAATACTCCCCGCCAGAGGCCTGCGTGGACGGTTTGATACGGGTCGGTCAATTGATGAATGGCCGTCTCCGGGAACAAGAGCACCCACAGGATGCTCAAGAGACATCCAATCGCCATCGTCCTCACGACGAATCTAATCGATTGGAAGCCAGGCAGCAGCGCCGCGATGGCCAGCCCGAGCAAAGCCGTTGTCATATAGGTATTGGCGGACTGAACTGTGGCAAACCGATTGTAAGACCAGGCTGCGGAGGCGAACGAAACTATAATCGGCACCCAGATCATCCAAGATCGAGAGAGAAGCGTTCTTGTGGGCCGTGAAACGAGAATAGTCGCGAAGACAAACAACTCCGAGCCAATCGTTATGATTTGAAGTACGGGAGAGCCAATCCAGCGGCCCGTGGTCATATCCATGGCCAATTGAACGGTAAACGCCGGAAAATAGAAGACCAGAAAGACGCCTAGCAGGAATTGCACTGGTCCTGACGCCTGCGCCACGGGCCGCCTAGCACCGAATGGCTGACCAAGGTTTGAGGGTGACGACGTCGGGCCAGCGACAATGTCCATTCGGCGAGTTAGCAATCCAGGCATTCCGATTTTTCCCGAAAGGGCTTCGTCCCAACACATCGCCGTGGAGCCGGCCCGTCGGCACCGCACAAAATCCCTGCAGCTTTACGCCGCGCCGCCATCAAATTCAAGAATTAATAGAATTTCCGGCACTATTTCAATGCTTTAACTTTAACGGACAGATCACATCCATATCGACGAAGGAGCCGGGTTCCTGATGGAAGAAGTCCCACAAGCGTGCTAGATTTAAATCCATATCGGCCATGTAGCAGTTAATTTGGATTATTTGATGCTTCACGTAAGCAAAGATCGTCAACTTTCTTCGTTTGAGCCGGAATTGGCAAATTTACCTCCGGGGTCAGGCTCGGCAGCTCAATATATCCAGACGGTACTTGGATTTCTGCGCCGTCAGGCTTGGGTGCTCGGACTCGCAGGACTATTCGCCGCGGGTGCGACCGGGCTCTATCTTCTATTCGCACCCCCGTCCTATAAGGCCACTGCCACGGTAGGCATCGATACGACCAAGTTCCAGCTGTTTCAGCCTGCTGGCGAGTTGATCATCGACACCTCATCGGCAGTCGAAAGCCAGCTCGAGATCATAAAATCGGAGAAACTGGCACTAGAGGTCATCAAGAAGCTGCATCTGGCGGACAACATTCCGGCTTCGCAGGGCGGCCTGTTCGGGTCATCGAAGCAGCTGACAGAGTTTGAATACACTCGGCAACTCGTCGCGGTCCTCCAGAAACATGTCACGGTCAAACGTCTCGGAATCGCATGGATCATCGAGATCAGTTACGACAGTCGCGATGGTGAACAAGCGGCGCAGTTTGCCAATGCGTTTGCAGACGCGTACATCGCCGATCAACTCGATTCAAAGTACCAGGCGACACGGCAAGCAAGCGCTTGGCTGGAGGGGCGCGTCAAGGATACGCGTGAGCAGACCATGGTCGCTCAACGTTCGGTCGTAGAGTTCAAGGCCAAGAACAACATTGTTGACACCGGTGGACGGCTGATGAGCGAGCAACAGCTCACCGAGCTCAATAGCCAGTTACTGACGGCCCGAGGCCAGACGTCCGAAGCGAGGGCACGGCTTGATCGCGTGAACGCCGTCGTCCAATCCGCACTGTCCGCCGACAATGCCAATACTCTGGTCACCGATGTTCCGATCAACGACACGATAGCGAAATTGCGAGCCCAGCTTATCGACCTCACAACCAGAGAAAAGGAGTGGTCGGCCAAGTTTGGAAGCGACCATCTCGCAGTGATCAATTTGCACAATCAGGCCAGACAGGTGCGCTCTGCCATGGTTGACGAGCTTCGCAGGGTCGGCGAGGCCTTCAAGAGCGACTATGATCTCGCGCTCCGTAAGGAAAAGGGCCTTGAGACAGAAGTGGCCCAAGCAGTCTCCCAGTCGGAATCATCGAGCCGCAATCAGGTCAGGCTGCGCGAACTCGAGAGTACGGCAGCGAGCACGAAGGAGCTCTACGACAATCTGAACAAGCGATATCTCGAATCAGTCGAGCAAAAGTCATTTCCAGTTACTGAGGCGAGGGTTATCACGCGCGCGGCTCCCGCTCTCGATCGCGAGTACAAGACTCCATTCAAGATTGCCGCTGCGATTTTCGGCATAGGGGTCTCCTTTGGTTTTGCGCTGGCCTTTGTTCGCGAGTTCACCGACAACGTGTTCCGCAGCGTTGGCCAAGTCGAGCGGCAGTTACATAAAGATTGCATTACACTGGTGCCGCTCTGGAAACAGGAGGCCGAGACCAATCCAGCCCCCCCGCTCGTACCGGAAGGAGGACGACGGCTCGTGCGGTCGAAGGGGCCTGCATGGGCCGGCATTAATGCTCCACTTTCGAGCTACGCAGAGGCAATGCGCTCCATAAAGCTGGCGATCGATCTCAATTGCCCAGGCAAAGGAGCGAAAGTCATTGGCTTGACCTCGTCGCTTCCCAGAGAGGGTAAATCCACGGTTGCAGCCTCCCTTGCGCTTACGATAGCGACCGCCGGAGCAAAGGTGATTCTGCTGGATTTCGACCTTCGAAATCCAGCCCTGACTCGGACACTGGCGTCCCAAGCAAACATTGGCTTCCTTGACGTTATCTCGGGAAGAACGTCGCTCGCGGATGCTATGTGGTCCGACCAGACAAAATACCTTTCGTTCCTACCCACGATTACCAATGGTCTCTTCGTGCAAAGTAACGAGATCATGGGCGCGCAACTTACGAAGTCGTTCATCGACAAACTGCGCGATGAGTACGCTTACATCATTGTCGACCTGCCACCTCTGGCACCCGTAATTGATGCTAAGGCGACAACTCACCTCATCGACGCTTATCTGTACGTTGTTGAATGGGGCGGCACCAAGATCGATGTCGTCGAGCATGCGCTCGGCCGAGCACCCGGCATTTTGGAGAATACCCTCGGGGTCATCTTGAACAAAGTCGACATGGATAGGCTTCACAAGTACGACGGTGAGAACAAGAGCTACTACGTCAACAAGCACTATGCGCAATACGGGTATACGCATTAGCCATCGGAGTTTGCGGCCTTTGGCCGAATAATCTCGGTGTTCGTCTAGACGGGCGAGATGGCTATGCCACCTATGGGGTTCCGAACCGTCGACGAAATAGCTTGGTGGGATAGCACGCTTCCCAAAGGATTCACCCAAGCACCGAAAGCTGACGCGCACGCGACGTAGACAGCGGTTCCTCTCAGGTTTTCGGTCCCGAGGACCGGGGTGGTGAGACGGCGGGAGGACGTTCGATCCAACGGTTCCGTGCTTCGACCTGCCCGTACCTGCCAGCATGTTCTCAGGCACCAGGATCGCCGGCCCTTCCATCTCCTTGCGGAAGTCTACCGAATTGGTCGCCACTATCACCTGGACCGCCCGTGACGGGCCGATCATCGGCTGGCTTCCATTGTCTGGATGATCGTCTCAATCATCTTCGTGTCTGCGCCACGACCAGCCCAGATCGTGCTGCCGTCAACTTCGATGTTGACGATCCAGGCGCCCACCTTGGCCTTACAACGAGACCCTCCGCGCGCCGACCCAGGTCCGGATCACGAGCGGGCACCGCTACCGCGTAATCTATAACCGTGGGTATAAACTGCATTTCGTCCGCTTCGGGCTAACCTCTGGCTGCTTCTCGCAACTGGCGTCGCCGGCCAACCAATCCCTGTGGTGGCAATCCGTGCCGACGCGCCATCAAATAGACCGAGTCGCCGATCGCTAGAATCCGCGCGACGATCCGCGTCATGTCTTCGTCGATTCACTTCCATCGGCGTCCAGATCCGGAAAATGCCTCAAGCTGACGCGCCAGTTGCGCTGCGAACTCGTACTTATGGTTCCAACCGCAAGATCAAGCTTTGCCGCCACACAAAGATTGGTCCGACGGCTCGGACACGCCAAGCAGGTCGCCTAAATTGAGCGGTGGAATGCGCATTTGCGTGCATCGAAGCGTCAATGGTGCAAGATACGGTCTATCCCCCGCCCTTCAGCTCATCACGATTTGCCAGCTACGACCGGGCTGGCTTCCGGGTGCCGCTGACGGCGCGCCGCCAGATTGAGAGCGCCCCAAAGCCCTCCACCACGCGAGAAATCCGAGAAGTACAGAGCGGCGTAGATGCCGGACGTGCCATAGATCACGCCAAGCAAGACCACCATCGCCGCACCAACTGTGTTTGTCACACCGCTTACGACGGTCGATATCCTGTGGTGCTCTGCAGCATTCAAGGCGTCGAAGGCGAGAAACTGAATGGCGGTCGGAATCACCGTCCACGCGAGAACTCTAACGACGTCAGAGGCTGCTACGAACGCTTGGCCAAACACGAACGACATATAAGGCGCAATCAGGAAAAGGCAGATACTGGTCGCGGCACTAATCCCGACCGAATAGGGAAGATATTTTGCTGCAAGGGCAAGGCTCGCGAGCGGTCCATCCCGGCCAGCAACTGCTAGTTTGCCGTAGATGACGCGATCAAACGCACCTGGCACAACCAGTGCTGCGCCTATCAATCGGCGGCCTGCACCATATACGCCGACAAAATCGGGCGAAGCGATAGCACTCAACACAAGAACGTCCACGCTATGCCGGAGCATGATAAGGAAGCTGGAAAGAGCTAGACTGCCCCCAAGCCAGACCTCCCGACGAAGTACACCCCAGTGCGGCCGTCCAAAACGCCAGATTAAAGCGACGCAGGTAAGGCCGAGGGCGACGTGGATAGACGCCCACCATAACGCCCAGACCTGCAGCGAAGTTACACCGAAGTAGCCACAAGCAGCGAGTGCAGCGAGAGCGCGTGCTACCCCGGTCCCGCTGTTTACCAGATTGGCCGTCCTGAAATCTCCGCGGGCCAAAAAGATGTTCTCAACCAAGTTGAAGAACGACGGAAATACCACGTTGGTGGGCACGAGGAGCAGTAGAATCTGCAACCATATCGACAGATTACCTGCGTCCGCAGTTGCGGCAAAGAACATGCCTCCGACGACCAACACGGTCAGCGCGGCACCTGTGAGGAGGATCATCAGGAGGGTATGGCCGAGTGCCTCAGCATATCTCCCTGAGTCGCGGCTGGCGATTCGACGCAACGCTTCGCCTGGACCAAGCCCGCACCACGCATTCGCCAGCGCCGTCACGGCGCTGATCGTCGTCAATTCGCCGAACTGAGCGGCGCCCAAGGAGCGGGCAAGAATTACGAAAGCCGCAGCTTGTGCAAGCACACCAATGGCCAAACTACCGATCGAGCCGGCGACAAGCCGGACCATTGGGAGTTTCGGTCGAAGATACTTTGCAACGCGAGACATTTTTCAATATTTTCTAGTATCAACAATATAGCGAAGACCACACCCTTAGCGCGCTCGGCTGGTGACGGCGCCCAGAATTACCGGGATTCGATATGAAGACTGACCGCCCACATCAGACTCTCGATCATCCCAAGCCCGCGCCTGTTCCAACGTTAATCTGTCGCTATTCATTCAGCAATGCAGCATCCACACCAGATTACCCTGCAAATTCATGTCTCTTCCGAATGCTCTGTCGCGAAGAAAACTGCTTAGGTCACGCGTAACCTTGCATAATAACCGCGACTAGTTGAACGCCCCAAATGCGGGTGAGTTTGAATAGTCCGGGAGAGGCCCGGAATCAACCACTCGTCTATCACGTCGTAACCGAGCGTCCCAAGGGTCGTTAGAAACTCCGTTCTATCCCGAATCTGATAGGGAATTTCGGCACACTCGAAGTTTTCAAGCGTTACGACGGTAGGACCTTCACGCGTCTGGACCTTGTTCAAAAGCAGATGTCGCGGCAGCGCCGGTAGCCTCTTTAGGAAAGTATCGAACGGAACATCAAGGTACTGCAACAGCCCGGAAGCGAGCAAAACATCTGCATCGGGAGCGTCAGACAAATCGCCAATAAATGTAGGCCCACGCAACTTGCCCTCATCCACAAACTGACGTCCGACGCGGACGATGGCTGGCAAATCATAGATGATCCAATCGATCGTCCCTTCCAACTCCAAATACCGGCTGAAAGCTCGGTATTTGGTGCCAAGATGACCGCCCGCGTCTAGAACAGTATCCACCCTGGGTAAGAGGCGATTTAGCCAGAACAGGACGGGGTAATCCTCGAGCTTGAGCTCCGACATGTATTCGAAGGAATGCATGACCACTTCGTCATTGTCATATCCTACAAGCGCTCCGGGCCGGACAGCCGCGATCGCTTCATCAAATGATGCGTAAGCTCCCCGGTGCCTCAGGTAGGAAGATCTGACCAAGGCGAGCAGGCGACCGACAGCCGCACGGGCAAACAAGACCGGACGCGTGGAAACAGTGTGCTGTAACGTTGCTGGTAACTTAGGCATCAATATTTTTCAGCATTGCGCAAATATGGTTGTGTGGGAAGAAGTTATCAAAGTCTACGTCGCATTGACTCCGGCACTTTTACCACCATGTTTGGTGCGCAATACGAGATCGCGTCAGGACATCGGGACGAGCTTCGACGCGGAGCAATGCTATCCGGACTCGTGAAATATCCGCCCGTCTTCGGTTATGCAGGATACCGACCACCTGGCATCATCGGGTGACCTAAACTCAATCTTGGTTAACTCACAAGACTGCCGTTTTCGAGAACGTTTTGAGCTCGCCGACTCAGCAACCCTCGCAGACCCACACAAGAGAACTATCACTGCCTCTCTGGAACTAGGGCTACCTTTTCAAAGCGGATTTCGGCGGAATCGCGGATCATTTTATCGAGCAATGGCTGGTTACCCCCTCTCAGATACAATTCAAAGAACGCAAATGAATACCGGTCTATGGTTCGGGCTGCCCTGGTGGGATCAATCGCTCCAGAGCGGCTGAAGAAATGTATTGGAGACGAAAATACGTAGTCTGAGAAATTGAAGTGTTTTGATGGCTTGATTGTCAGCCAATATCCTCCAAATGTCGAAAACAGCTTCCGAGCCTGGGCGAATTGCTCCCAATCCAACGCCTTCTCGCGACGCTTCGATAGACTAAGCTGCTCGAGCCCGTCAGCCGGGACTGGATCGATCTCGCTCATAAAGAACAGCGGAGCGATCGCCCCATGCTCCAAGGATTCGCAAGCCATAAAGCCATCCATGTTCAGACATGCTTTGAACCTTCGGTCGAGCCAGCAGGTCTGCGCGGCAACACCTCCTCCGAGCGAGAAACCAAATATCCCGACGCTATTCAGGTCGAGGCGATGCGCAAACGGCTCGGTTGGTCCCGCCGCGTCAAGCTCCTCCAACGCATCCACGACAAATCGTGCATCTTCGGCCCTGGTTCGTATCTCCGTCTCGGCGGTCTTCAGAAATCGATTGAACGAGGCTTCTGTCGCGTAGAAGTCTTCATCCAGCAACTTGCTCTTGATCACCTGACCATCTGGAAGAACAGTTGCATATGAACCATAGGGATGGTCGATTCCGACAACAACGTAGCCCTGACTGGCCAATTGCTCGGCCAGATGAGTGTTCTCAGTTCGCATGCCGTTCCAGGAAGGCACGTATAGCAAGACAGGGTACCGCGTCTCTGACCTCGCCATCGTCGCGTCAATGATGGAATGCGTTGTCACCAGCGAGAAACGTGCGTCCCAAGCCGCCGTGCTTTCTCTCTGCTGGTACTTGGCCAGCTTCCCCTTGAAGGAGCGATCCGCCGGATACCAGATCTGCACCATCAACTCTCGTGGACCACGAGGATCAGCAGAATTCCCTCGGTTTCCATCAACGAAGTGCCGGATACTGGTCCCGACGGGATTGGGACCGGTCGGCGAAGGAAGCTCGAACACAGGAAATATGGTACTGAGGAGAACTCCGATTCCGACGCAGCATAGCGCGCTCCAACTGACAACGTACTGCGCTTGTGTGTCCATCGTCCACTGTAGCGCAGCTTCCCAAGACAGGCCTAGGATCAACACAACATAGATGGGAAGCATCTGCCATCGCGCGCCCTCAAGCAGTCCATGCAGCACAACGATCGGAATGCAGAGGAACAGCAGGCCAGAGAGCCATGGATAGCCGTCGCGATGTGGCGAGAGTTGACAGAGAAGATAAGCAATCAGTGCAACGGTAGCCGTAAGCTCGAAAATTCGCATCCGCCTGTCCTCCCGGCAACCACGTTCTTCGCCCCGCGGTCAGCCCCCAGACCGCCGGCCAGCCGGACTATTATAGCTAAGTAAGATACCTTTTCAGCTGCTCTGCCAATTTAGAGACATTTGGCTGGTGCAGAAACGACAGGTGATCACCAGGTACATAATTGACGCTGACACCTTTCGAGGCGACCCGTTCCCACCCGAGAGATTTATTGAGGTCATACTCGGGGTCACGCCCCTCAACCCTAAAGAGGATAATCTGCGCCGAAATCGGTTTTGGCCGGTAGGATCTCGATACAGCCTTGAACATCGTCAAGTTATCTCGCAATTGCATCGGCATCGGCCGATGTGCCAGACGCGCGGCCCGCTGTACGATGGTCCACAATTGCAGACGCACGTTCTTCCGCAAGAAGAAGAATGCGCTCGAGATGGCGACGTCCGCCTTGCGATCTGCGACTCGGCGATAGTAGCGTTTCATTCGATCGCAGGCCCGAACGATCGCGAAGCGAAACCACTCCTTGAAAGGCAGATTGCGATAATATCCGGGATTTCCCGTGTCCAACATAACGAGGACCGGCACTTCCTCTCCTTCCGCGATCAGTTGCGCAGCCATTTCGAATGCGACAATTCCCCCAAACGAGTACCCACATATTCGATATGGCCCCGCAGCTTGCATGCGACGTATTTCGCTGTTGTACAGTCTGGCGAGTTCGGGAACTGTCATCGCTTTTTCAGCACCATCAAGCTCCGGCGATGCAAGTCCATACACTGGCTGATCGTGAGGTAGCGCTTTGGCCAGCTCTTCATAAGCGAGCACATGCCCTCCACCACCATGTACGCAAAAGAGCGATATCTTGGTCCCAGATGTACGAAGAGGAACCAACGACGAATGCGTACCATCAGTGCCACCTGCTATGACAGCGGCGATCTGCTCGATCGTCCGATCAACGACTAGCTTTGAGAGATCGGTCTTTACGCCAAATTCCCTCTCGATCTCGGCGACAAGCGATGCCGCCAACAGCGAATGGCCACCCAGCTCAAAGAAATCGTCGCGGACGCCAACCCTCGGCAGGTCGAAAAGCCTTTGCCACACCGCCACGAGCTTCGCTTCCGCAAGATTTCGCGGAGCAAGAAACTCCGACGCCCGACTCGGAGCAGGCGCGATCTGGTTGAGCCTCTGCGGGACGTAAGGCGGCGTCAGACCCGATATTCGTTCATTCGGCGCTTCGGCGATCTTTTCGAGGATCGATTGGTAGTAGGAAAGCACGCCACGTATCGACGCGGACTCAAACAGGCCTTGATCATACTCAGCATTTAGCCAAACTTCGCCATCACGTTCGATAATCGCGAGTTGAAGCTCAAACGGGTTTCCTACGCTGATGGAGGGAGACGGGATGATCGTGAGCCCTCCTGCCTCACGCCCTTGTAGAAATGCAGATTGATAAAGAAAATAGAATTGAAACAGCGGATTTCTGCCCCGCACGGATCTCATTTTAAGCCGGGCCATGATACTTTCAAATGGCAGCACGGCGTGGTCAAATGCATCCATCGCGACGTCGCTGGCGCGCGTGAGAACATCGACCAAACTCGGATCGCCCGTCAGATCGAGCCGGATTGCAAGTGGCCCAGAAAACGGACCGATTACAGACTCCGTCTGCGAACTGCGGTTTGCGCTCGGAGATCCGATCGTTAAATCTTGCTGACCGGTGTAGCGCTCTAACAAAACGGCGAATGCTCCCAAAGTCAGCATATACATCGTGATGTTCGCCGACCGGCTTCGCTCCTTTAGTCGTTCAACCAGACCGTCCGCCAAACGCAGTCTCTCGATTGCACCCCGAACTTGCTGGCGCTGACCAGGAGCGTGGTCGGTCGGAAAATCCAGCACGGGAAGCGGTGCCACGAGCGACTTCATCCAATAGGCCAAATGCCGGCTGGCTTCCTCCGATTCGAGCCATTGATTCTGCCAAACTGCAAAATCGGCATACTGGATGGGAAGTGGTGCAAGGTCATGAGACCGCTTCCCCACGAGTGCTTCATATATGGCCCAAAGCTCCCGCTGCAGGATGCTTTGAGACCAACCGTCGGAGATAATGTGGTGTACAGTGATGATCAGGATGTGGCACTCGGCCTCCAAACAAAACAATCGAACCCTTGCGAGAGGTCCACGTTCGAGGTCAAATACCTCCTGCGCCTCCTCACTGAGCAGACTATCCAAATCGAAACCCGACTGCCGCGACACTTCCCGCAGATCGGTGATATACAACTCGCAGTTCGCTTCGCTCGATATGATTTGCGTTAGCTCACCATCTCGTTCTCTGAACGTCGTACGAAGACTTTCGTGCCTCTCGACAAGATCGACCAAGCTTTCTTGGAGGAGCTCAACCGATAGAGGGCCCTCAACGCGGACCGTTGATGGCATATTGAACGCAGCACTATCAGATCTTAGCCGCGAGAGTTTCCAGAATCGAAGTTGACTCACGCTGGCGGAAAACTCGCAACTATCCTCCGGTGACGTCGCGACTTCGGTCGATGCATCCTCGCTCTCGGGCAGCCACGACGACGTTTCCTTGAGATCAGTGCCGTGCTCCGAAAGCTTAATATCTGGGCTCGAGACAATCATCCGGAGAACGCTATCAAAGCCATCAATCAGTCGATCGGCCGTCTCGGCGCTATAGAGATCGGAGCTGTACTCAAGGGACAAACGCCAGCCCTCTGCTCGCTCGACCAGGAAAAAATTAAGATCGTAGAGGGCTCCTGACGACTTCGACGGAACCGGCGAGACTCGAACGTCGGGAAAATCGAACTCGGAGTTCACTGCTCCTCCGAATGCGCGCTGGCAGACGAAATTGACGGAACAGAACTGCTCTTCTCGCGGCTTGTCATTTTCAGGCAGTGCTTCAACTACACTCTCAAATGGAACGACCTGGTGAGCAAGCGCTTCCCAAACCTCATCCCGTACGCGCGCAGCCAGCCGGGTTAGGCTAGGATCGTCCGACAAATCCACCCGAATTGCAGTCTGATTAACGAATAGCCCAACGAGATTCTCGAGTTCAGGTTGACTTCGGCCCGCGAGGGGCGTCCACATCGCAATGTCAGTCACCCCGGTGCACCGATGCAGCATCGCAACACACGCTGCGAACGTGGTACTGAACATCGTGCCGCCGTACCGTTCGCTGAACGCCTTCAACGCATCTGTCGTACTTTTCGGCAACAGACGCGAGATTATTGCGCCTTTCTTGGTACGCTCACCAAGCCCTTGCGTATCAGGCGCTAACTTGAATGGTCGATAGGCCTCAAACTTGCGCGTCCAGTAGCGCAGTTCCCTCTCGCGCTCTTTTTCAGCTCGTTCGGCGCTCCAGACGACATAATCCGGAAATTGGATCGGAAGTGGAGGGAGTTCGACGGCTCTCTTTTCGGCCATAGCCGTGTAGAGCTCTCGCAGTTCCCGCATCATGACCCCGATTGACCAGCCGTCACAGATAATGTGATGGAGGGTCAGCATCAGAACGTATTGAGACTGATCGGCACGAAGCAAGCCGACACGGATCAGGGGGCCCCTTTCAAGATTGAACAAACGTGTAGCCTCGGCCGCACACATTCGCTCAATTTCAGTCGTTCGTCGCGACTCGGACAGATGCCGAAGGTCGGTAACCGGGATCAGCAAACTAAGCGACGGTGCAACTAGCTGGTGAACATCTCCATCTACAAAGCCAAATGTGGCGCGAAGCACTTCGTGCCGGGCGACGATCTCATTGAAACACCGTTGCAACGCGGAGAGATCGAGGGAGCCTTCGAGAATCCAACGGAACGAGGCGTTATATGCAGAATTGTCCGGCCGCTGCTCGTTATCAATCCAGATGCGCCTCTGCGCCGGGGAAAGCGGAAACGCAAGGACATCGTCCTCGGGTTTGGCCGACATACCCGGAGCACCAAGACCCCCTTGCATGGGACTCAAAGAGGCCATTCTCAGTCGTAGGCCTCTCTGCTGCGGGCCACATCGCGCTTTACACGGTACATGTTCCGTTCCAACGGTGTGATCATTTGTGAATGCGCCACTGGCTGATCCTGGCTCAGCTCTGCCAACACGCCACCTATGGTACGCCGTTGAAGAACCTGCTTTGGGGTAATCGACAGACCCGCCTTGACTGCTCGTGAGGTAATCTGGAAGACATGAAGCGAGTCTGCCCCGAGTTCGAACAAGTTGTCAGTGACGCCGATTTTGTCGAGTTTCAGTATTTCGCAGACGATCTTCGCCAGGCTCTGTTCCTGCGGGGTCGCTGGCGCCGAGTAGTCGCGGGATTGAAGTGCGAAGCCAAAGTCCGGTGTGGGCAGCTTCTTCTGATCCACCTTGCCATTTATTGTCAGAGGCATGGCATCGATGGCGACGCATACATGCGGAATCATGTGCGCCGGTAGCTTACTCTCTAGATATCGCCGCAGGTCGGCAGACGTGATCGGATCTCCCTCCGAGGCTACGTAGTAGGCGACGAGCCTAGCGCTTCCGCCGCCGTCGTCGCGTACAACTGTCGCAACCTGCTGGACCGCAGGGTGCTCGGCGAGCGCCGCCTCTATTTCTCCCGGTTCGATACGAAAGCCACGGATCTTCAGCTGAGCATCAGCCCTGCCGAGATATTCGATATCCCCCGTCGAAAGAACTCTCGCTAGATCACCCGATTTGTACATTCGGGCGCTGGGGACTGCGGAAAAGGGATCAGGAACAAAACGCTCCGCGCTGAGCTCCGGGCGGTTGAGGTAGCCCCGTGCGACGCCGGCCCCACCCACGTAGATCTCACCAATCACGCCTGGAGGCACCTGACGCCGCTTCGAATCGAGCACGTAGAGGCGCAGGTCCGGAATCGGCGTACCAATCAAGCTCCGGGCCTCCGACGCAATCTCGTCCGCAACCAGCGGCCGGTAAGTGACGTGTACGGTCGTCTCCGTGATGCCGTACATGTTGATGAGTCGCGGGCTGCTATCTCCGTGACGCTTAACCCAAGGCCTCAAGCTCGCAAAATTCAGCGCTTCGCCTCCAAAGATCACGTATCTAAGAGACAATGGCTTGATAAGACCCGCCTCCTCGACTTGGATCAATTGATAGAATGCTGCCGGCGTTTGATTGAGAACCGTAACGCGTTCATCTGCCAATAGCCTGTAGAAATCCGGAGGAGACCGGGTCACAAGATATGGCACGATGACGAGACGTCCGCCAGTGAGCAGACAACCCCAAATCTCCCAGACCGAAAAATCGAACGACGAGGAATGGAATAGTGTCCACACGTCGGTCTCGTCGAACTTGAACCAGTCATGCGTCGACTCGACCAAGCGCGTCACATTACAATGGCTGACGAGAACGCCCTTCGGCTTCCCAGTGGAGCCGGACGTATAGATCACGTAGGCAGGAGCTTCGGGACCGCCGAGCGCCGACAAATTCTCCGAGTCTTCCTGGCTGATAGCGGCCTGATCCCTGTCAACACAAATGACCCTTGCGGCGCCCTCTGGAAGCCTGTCTACGAGCGCTTCTTGTGTCAGCAGCACAGTTGGCCTGGCGTCCTCAACCAGCATGCTCAGACGCTCGAGTGGATAAGAAGAGTCGAGCGGCACATAGGCCGCCCCCGCCTTCAGGCTTGCCAACATCGCAACGACCATGTCGATGGACCGCTCGAAACTCGTCGCTACCATTGATGAAGGTTGCACGCATGAGCGCTGCAGGTAGCGCGCCAACCGATTTGCCCGTACGTTGAGTTCGCGATACGTGAGACAGCGTTCGCCGATCTGTATCGCAACCTTGTCCGGCGACCGAGCTGCGCGCTCCTCGAACATCCTGACGATCGATTGCGTCGAAGGCGCCTCGATGGGATTCGGATTGAGTCCTGCCAGGATCGACGACATCTGCTTCTCGGTCATCAATGCCAGATCATCAACGCTCTGTTCCGAATTGACGACCGCGTCGACCAAGAGCGTCTCGTAATACTTCATCCACTGCGATATCGTGCCCTCGTCGAAGAGGTCCGAGTTGTAGTCGCAGTCGATCATCAGACCTCGATCAGACTCAATCACGTTGAAGAAGATATCGAGGATGACCGAAGCCTTGGGATTCGGCTCTACCTCCGCCTCAAGCCCTACAAAGCGAGCGCCTGCTCCAAGGCGCTCGAGATTGAATTGGGCATCCATTAGAGGCGTCCGGGCGGGATCGCGGGTGATGCCTAACTCTCGTACCAGCGTCCCGTACGTGTAGGCTTGATGATCATACGCATCAAGCAGTGCCCGCTTGGTGCTGTTCAATGCTTGGGCAAACGACGCGCTTGGATCGATTTGAGTCCGCAGAGGCAGAAAGTTGACGCAATGGCCGACGAGACTGCCGCCATCGAACAGGGCTTGTCCCGCGGCCGGAATGCCAACGACGACGTCACTCTGGCTGCTCAGTCGATGAAGAAGCACGGAAAAGCCAGCGAGCAGCGTCGCGAATAGAGTGCACCCATTCTTGGCTCCTAGCTGTTTTATCCTACGATAGGTTTCAGCATCAATGTGAGACCTTGCGGTTGCGCCTGCATGCGTCTTTACTGAAGTTCTTGGCCGATCCGTTGGCAACGCCAAAGGTTCAGGCAACTTCCGGAACTGATCGAGCCAATACGCCTCGACATTCGCATGCTCGCTGGAGCTCTGCAGTTCGAATTGAGTTCGCGCATACTCGCTGAAGCGGGCCGGCGCCGAGAGTTCCGGCTTACTTCTCTCAACCTTCGCGGAATACAACGTCGCTAGTTCGTCGACCAGCACGTTGGTCGACCATCCGTCGCAAACGATATGATGGGATGTGACCATCAATTTATGATAGGTCTCCCCCAGCCGAAGGACTTCTGCGCGGATGAGCGGGCCGTTAACCAGATCAAACGGAAGCCGCGCATCCGCGGCCAGGATGCGCTCGCACTCCGCCTCGCGCGCAGATGGCTCAACACTCGTCAGGTCGCGTATCGAGACGTCGAGCCGAAGCTCCGGCTTCACATGCATGAAGTGACCGTCTGCATCGATGGTTGCTCGAAGCGCCTCGTGTCGCGCGAGCAGATCGTTCACCGACTCGCGAAGCGATTCTATCCGTAATTCTCCTCTCAACGTTACGCCGAACGACTCGTTGAAGGCGCAGGACGCGTCGCCTCCCAATACGGTCGCAAGAAAGATCTCGCGCTGAGCTTCCGTAAGCTGTATCGATTCCGGCTTCTGCGCCCCTAGATTTCGCGAATTCTCCGAAACTGCGCCGGACGATGACAAATCCGTCGGACCGGACACAAAGCCGGCCTGTCGCATCTCGACAGCGCTCTCTTTGAATGCGCGAACGATACTCTCCAAATCGGCGTCACTGTGCGACGTCGTTAGAAAGCAGGGAAAGCCTTCGCGAATATGGATACCTTTGTCGCGAAGATAGAAGAAGTAGAGGCTTGAAAGCCGCTCTGAAGTCGCGAAACTGAAGTAAAATAGACTACCGAAAGACTCTATGTGTGTGGGTATACCCTCCAACTTCAGCACCTCGTTGAGCCGATGGACCAGGTCTGTGGTCCGTTGGTTCAGACGCTCCTGAAGAGCAGCGCCATGATCCTTGAAATGCGCCAACACTGCATGCATCGCCGCGAGGACGAGAGGATGACGCACGAAGGTGCCGGCAAAGAACGTCACGCCAGCCTCAGGATAGGAATCATCTCCAAACTGCCATGAACCGCCGTCAAGAGCGTCCATGAACCGGTGAGTACCGGCGAGAACACCGACAGGCATGCCACCTGCTACGACTTTTCCATAAGCGGCGAGGTCTGCGCGGATGCCGAAGAGCGCTTGGCAGCCACCAGGGTGCACGCGGAATCCCGTGACGACCTCGTCGAAGATCATCGCCGTACCAGAAGCTGCCGTAATTTGCCGGACCTCCTTCAGGAAATCGAGCGGCTGCAATGCAGGGTGTCGACTCTGCACGGGTTCGATAAGAACGGCAGCAAGATTGTCGGCGTTCTTCCGGATCCAATCAAGAGACTCTTGGGTACCGTAGTCCAGCACCACCATGTTTGAAGTACTATCGCGCGGGATACCTGGGGCAATTGGAACAGCAATCGGTCCTCCGGTCCTGTCCTTGATACCTTTTACGAGGACTTCGTCGAAGAGGCCATGATAGTCGCCATTAAACATGACGATCTTACTTCGACCGGTAACTGTTCGGGCCACCCGCAAGGACGCAAGGACCGCCTCCGAGCCCGTGTTGCAGAACGCCATGCGTTCGTTGCCAGTCATGTCGCAAAACATCTCGGCCACTTCGCCGGCGCGCGCGCTTTGCGGGCCGGTCTCAAATCCAACGTGAAGTTGCGCTTCGATTGCTTTCTCGACGAAATCGGGGCGGTGGCCGAACATGATTGGGCCGAAGCCATTTACTAGATCGATGTACTCGTTACCGTCGATATCCCAGATGCGCGATCCCTTGGACCGATCCGTCACGATCGGATAGACGATCTCCTTCCATTGGTCACGAAAGCCCGCAACGACCCGGGGATCGGCAAGCACCTTGCGGTACTTCTGGGTGAAGTCTTTGGACTTTGCGGTTCGCTGCGTTACTCGGTCGATGAGGCTCTTCAAGTGGCTCTGTTGCTGATCGGTGAGGTCGTGCGATGCTCCGACTTGCTGTGGCTTGTATGGACCGTGGGACCTGGCGGCGTCCAACTTAGCGGGTTGGCGAGAGGTGGCTGCCGGCTCCGCGGCTCGAGTTGGCGCGGGCGGAGCTACCGAGGCGCGCGCTGCTGGGGAGACCGACGACTCAACGACACCAGTCTGTATCGTCTCAAGCTGCTTCGCGAACAACTGGTTCATTGCCTGCAGTTGCTCGCGCATGAGCTGCGCCAGCGCGCTTTCGGCAACCGAACCCTTCCCGTCCAATTCCACAGAGACGGCTCGCGCGGCGGGGGGCGGCAGCCCTCCGACAGCCGGGGAAGCGGATTCGGAGCGGCGTGCAGGCTCGCCTGAAGGTTCAGCGAACATCTCGGACGGCAGCTTGCTCTCGAAATATCCCGCCAATGTCGCCAAGCTCGATATGTCGTTGAGCAACTGGCGGAAGGTGACCTTGATCCCAAATTTCTCCTGTAAGGCTTGCGCGAACTGAGTGAGAAATAGAGAGTCAAAGCCCAATTCAAGAAAGCTCGTCGTCCCTTCGATCGAGGCTACGTCTACGCCGGACAACTCCTGCAACAGGTCGCCAAGCACGGCCCGAATCTTGTCCGTCCGGGTCGATCGCGAGACCGAGGTCTGCTCAGAATCAGTGTCCCGCGCCATGTTCGCCGCTTTCGCTTTCTGCCTAGACTGTGAATTCGCCATAGATTGCGGCGGCAGCGCCGCAGCAGTGGGCTCGATCGCAACCGGCTCGTCATTTGCCCCCGCGACGTCTGCGAGCCAGTGGCGCTTACGTTCAAATGGATAGGTCGGCAATGCTACCCGCAAGCGGTGCTCGCCATTTTGCAAGCTCCTCCAATTCGGCCGGATTCCGCCGAGCCACAACGCTCCCAGAGCGTTGAGCAGTGCTTCAGCATCGCGATAGCTCGAAAAGCCATCCGAGAGCGACGACACGACAATCTGGTCATCAGAAGGACCCTTATGCTGTCGCGCGAGAGTGCCAAGAACGTTGCCGGGTCCGATTTCCAAAAGAACGGCTTGGGGATTTGCTCGTATTACCTGGACCGCGGAAGAGAATCGTACCGGCTCGCGTGCGTGTCGCGCCCAATAGAGCGGATCTGTTGCCTCTTCGCCAGTTATCCAGCCGCCGGTGACGCCGGAAACATAGGGAATATTGGGCGAACTGAGCTTGGTACCCGCGAACGCCTCGGCCAACGGCCCAATGATGGGCTCCATCATCGCCGAATGGAATGCATGTGACGTTACCACCCGCCGGCAGAGGACCTTGCTATCGTTTAACTGGCGTTCGAAATCGGCAAGTTCGTCAAGAGGCCCGGCCACGACACAGAGAGAAGGGGAATTGATTGCAGCTAGAGACAGTGGCTCACTCAGAAGGTCGCGGAGATTGGCTTCCGGGAGCCGGACCGAGAGCATGCCACTCGCGGGCAATTGCTGCATCAATCGTCCTCGAAGTGCAACCAACCTCAGCGCATCCTCCAAGGAGAGAACACCGGCAATGCATGCCGCAACAAACTCTCCAATGCTGTGGCCGACCATTGCTGTCGGTCTAATCCCCCAACTCATCCAGAGCTGAGCCAAGGAATATTCGATCGTAAAGATAGCTGGTTGTGCGACGATCGTGTCCGTCACAGCGCGTTTCGCTTCTTCGGTTGCTCCTGCCGACGGATACAGGAGCGTTCGAATATCCACGCCGAGGTGCGGTTGCAGGATCTCGGCACAACGGTCAACCGCCGTCCGAAAGACTGGCTCGACGTCGTAGATTTCGCGCGCCATATCGACATGCTGTGAACCCTGCCCCGGAAACATGAAACAGATCTCCGGAGTTTCGTTCGGCTGTAAGCGCGTCTGTACTTGCTCGCGCTTCGATAGCAGGCGAGCCGCTTCGTCGAGATCGCCGACCACGAGGGTCCGCCGACATTGAAATTCACGCCTCCCCTCCTGCAGCGTCCACGCGACGTCAGCGATGTCGAGGCCGGGACGAGAGCGAAGGTGTTCCGCCAAATTGTCGGTGATTCGCTCGAGAGCGGCTTCCGAACGTGCGGACATAACCAGTAGATGCTTGGACCTGCTCGACGGTATCGATGAGCGCTCCGGTGCTTGCTCAAGCACGAGATGGGCGTTAGTTCCGCCCACACCGAAGGCGCTCACTCCTGCACGGCGAGGACCGTCATCGTTCTTCCAGTCCGAACAGGTCGTCACAACTCGGAATGGACTGCTCTCCAAATCGAATTTCGGATTTGGGTTTTTGTAGTGCAACGTCGGCGGGAACACGCCGTGTTCCACGATATTGGACGCATTGATGAGTCCAGTAACGCCGGCCGCAATATCCAAGTGTCCGACGTTTGTCTTGGCGGTTCCGATCGTGCAGAACTGCTTGCGTCCGGTCGAGGTGCGAAAGGCCTGCGTTAGTGCAGCGAGCTCTATCGGATCCCCCATGGGCGTTCCGGTTCCGTGAGCCTCGATGTAGCCGATCGAATCAGGATCAATCCCGGCGGCCTCGTGGGCCATCGTAATGACGCTTGCCTGACCTTTGACGCTTGGCGCAGTGTAGCCGACCTTTGCCGATCCATCATTGTTGACGGCGAAGCCACGTATGACGGAATGAATCTGATCACCGTCGCGGAGTGCATCGTCTAGCCGCTTCAGCAATACGACGCCAAGTCCGCTGCCAAAGACGGTTCCCTGGGCGGCCGCGTCGAAGGCCCGGCAATGCCCATCGGGCGAAACCATTCCCCCGTCCTGGTAAGGATACCCGCGCTCCTGTGGAAGGGTAATCGAAACGCCACCAGCCAGGGCCATGTCGGTCTGATACGTTAACAACGCCTGACACGCCTGCGTGACCGACAACAATGACGTCGAACAAGCCGACAGAAGCGTGAAGCTCGGCCCGCGCAGATTCAACTTGTAAGAAACGCGCGTAGACAAGAAGTCCAGGCTGTTTCCCATCATCTCGATGTAGTTGGATACCTGGTAGCCCGAGGTGAACTTCTCGATGAAGCCTGGTCTCGTACAAAGGCGCGAGAGAAAATATGAGGATAGGCTAGACCCGGCATATACCCCGATGAGACCAGGATACGACTCCGGCACATAGCCGGAGCTTTCGATTGCTTCCCAGCAGCACTCAAGAAATAGCCGATGCTGTGGATCCATCAACTCCGCTTCGCGCGGATAGATACCAAAGAAGTCTGCATCGAAGAGCTCAATGTCTTCGACAATCGACCGCGCATTCACATGACTAGTACCTGCGACAGGGACTTCTTGCCCGAGAATCGGGGGAGACTCCGCACCGAAGCGAGAGATCGATTCGACCCCGTCAACCTGATTTCGCCAGAATTCGGCGATGTTGCGTGCGCCGGGAAAACGCCCGGCCATGCCGATGATCGCTATGCCTTCTGGGTCCTCCCGCTCGGCATCCCGGTCGCTCACGATTGATCTCTCCCGTGGAACTCTCTCCTCCGGCCAAATGCTGCGCGCTGCCGCTGCGCTCTCTCGCGCGCGTCTGCTCGTGATGTTGTGGTCGCGGCACGCATGCTCAAATGGCGCGCGATGCCCCGTATCGTCGTGAACTGGAAGAGATCGGTGATGGGGAAACTGAGTTTCAGCCCTCTCCGGATCAGACCATAAACGTTGGCGAGCAGCAGTGAATCGCCGCCGACATCGAAAAAATTATCGTCGAAGCCAAAGCTTCCCGTACCTAGAACTTCGCGCCAGATTTCCTCGATCTCCCTCTCCATTGGTGCCGAGGCGCGCTCGGTCGTGGCCCGGACTTGCTCCCGGGGGGCAGGGAGAGCCGCACGGTCAACTTTGCCGTTGACTGTCAGCGGAAACGCCTCAAGCGGCTCATAGGCATATGGGACCATATGCTCGGGCAGCCGCTTCGCGAGAAAATCGCGTAAATCGTGAGCTGTCGGAGAAGCCGACGGCTTGCCGACGATATAGGCGACCAACCTTGGCTCTCCCGGTCCATCTCTGCGCGCCAAGACGACGGCCTGTGAGACGGAGGGATGATCGGCAAGCGTTGCCTCAATTTCTCCGAGCTCTATGCGGTAGCCGCGGACCTTTACCTGCAAGTCGCCGCGTCCGAGATATTCGAGATCTCCTCCCTCGACTATTCGCGCCAAATCTCCGGATCTGTACATCACCGCCGACGGCTCATCCGCAAACGGATCTCGCGTAAAGCGTTGCGCCGTCAACTCGGGCCGGTTCAAATACCCCCGAGCAACTCCGGCGCCGCCCACATAGATCTCACCGACGTCACCGGCGGCGACGGGCTTCAACTCCCCGTCGAGCAAGTAGATGCTTAAGTCGGGGATAGGAATTCCGATAAGGCTTCTCACCTCTTCGCGTGAATCCCTTGCGGACACGGGCCTATAGGTAACGTGAACCGTCGTCTCGGTGATTCCATACATGTTGATAAGTCGAGGCATCTGGTCGCCATGACGATCGAACCACGGGCGTAGATTTGCGAAGTTGAGCGCCTCACCGCCGAAGATCACGTAGCGAAGCTTCAGTGCCTCAACGGCACCCGCCTCCTCGAGCTGGACCAGCTGATAGAACGCCGCCGGCGTCTGGTTGAGCACTGTAACCTGATCTTCAACCAGCAACTGATAGAAATCGCTCGGCGAACGAGTGACCCAGTGAGGTACGCAGACGAGGCGACCGCCGTTCAAAAGGCATCCCCAGATCTCCCAAACCGAGAAATCGAATGCCGAGGAATGAAATGAGGTCCAAACATCGCTTGGACCGAAATTGAACCAATCCGCCGTTGCGGTGAAAAGCCGAGCCGCGTTCCGATGGGTCACCATCACGCCCTTAGGCCTACCGGTCGATCCCGAAGTGTAGATCACATAGGCAAGACTATCGAACCCGGCAATTTCATTTAATCCGATCGAGCTCAATACCGAAATGGATTGGCTGTCTTTGTCGACGCAAACGACTGATCCGCCCGATCTTTGTCTCACCCTCTCGGCGAGCGCCTCGCAGGTCAAGATGACAGACGGGTTTGCATCGTCCAGGATCATCGAGATCCGCTCAACCGGGTATGAAGGATCAATCGGGAGATACCCTGCACCCGCTTTGAGGACGGCAAGCATCGATATAATCAGCTCGAAGGAATTTTCGAAGCAGATAGCGACCAAGTTGTCTGCCTGTAAGCCAAATCCGCGCAGATGCCGGGCAAGCTGGTTCGATCGCTCGTCGAGCTCCCGGTACGTCAAGCGTTCGCGCCCAAATTGGAGAGCGACACACTCCGGCGCTCTCGCTGCCTGCCGCTGGAAGGACTGGCTGAGGGTTTCGCACGAGAATCCCGGCAAGTCTTGCGACCCCGTCTCTTTGGCCAGCGAATTAACTTCTGCTTGCGCCATCTATATTGTCGCTTCTGCTCGCCCCTCGAAAACGAACATGGGGCAGAACGGCACACCGGAGATTGCAATAATTTAAATGAAGTATAATCGTCCGAACTTTTTTGTCAGCCTGTTTGCAGATGTTTATCGGTTTCGTGGCTTAAGTGGTTAATCAAACGAGATTGATTGCCATCCAATAGCGCGTGATGTCGGCAGGCGCAGAGCCCAAAGACTTTGTGAAAATCGCGCTCCAAAAGATCAAACCCGTCGAGCGTACACAGTCTTTTCATCCAGGACGCATCCGCTTACTGAAAACTCAGGGCTCAGTGGCGCTTTATTCATGACGTCCGCAAGCACGTCGGTCTTGAGAACCTTGGCGGGATTTCCAGCCACGGCGCTGTTTGCCGGAACATCCTTAGTGACGACGCTGCCTGCCCCGACGATGGCGCCACAGCCGATCCTGACGCCGCCAAGGATGATCGCGTGCGGTCCGATCCAAACATCATCACCAATGACGGGATATTCGGTCTGCCGGCCACTTCGCGTGATCTTATCCTTGCGACCGATCACGACGCCATTGAACAAGGTTACATTGGTGCCAATGATAGCCTCTCGGTTCACTACGAGCCCCCAACCGTGCACGATGACAAGACCAGGCCCGGCTTGAACGACCGAGGGCATATCGATCCCAGCCTTCGCCGAGGCATGGCGATGGGCGCCTCTTGCCAACAGCCTCAGAAAGGAAGAATGCTCAGCCCCCCATTGGCAGAGCCTCAGCGTGAAGACAGGCCGAAAGGTGCGATTGAAGAAGGCGAGCGCTAAGATGGAGCCGATCGATGGCGACTTGCCGCGAACTCGGTGAGCGTCGGCCTTGACCTTGGTCCAAAACGAGCCCATCGCCCGCCTCACTTCCTTGAAGCAAGAGGGCTCAGGAGTCGCCTCACCAAATTGCCAGCTACGAAGTCGGCGCTACCGCTTCTCGTTACCTGCTCCCTCGATCCGGCACGCGCTGCGATACCACCTTCAAATAGTACTTCATACGCGTTGATGAGCTTCGGGGCCTCATGCGGCCAGGCGAGCCGATCAACGACCCTAGCCCTACCGAACTCTCCGAGTTGCACCCGACGCTTGGCGTCGCCCAATAACTCAACAATCTTGGCAGCAAAATCGACCGAGTCATTGGCTTTTGCGTAGAGGGAGGCATCGAGCGCCGTAAACCGGCCTTCGGTAAGGTCGAATTGAACGATCGGTTTTGCGAGCGCCATGTACTCCATGATCTTATTCATGGTCGACTTGTCGTTCATCGGATTGCATTCGTCCGAATTCACGCAGACATCGGCCGTGTTGAGGATCCTAAGCAACTCGTCGTCCGAAACCCTGCCAGCGAACGTGACGTAGTCGGCAACGCCCAACTCAACCGCAAGCGCCTTGAGTCGCTCAAGCTCAGGACCACCGCCGGCGATGCAAAACTGGATGTCGTGGCGATCGAGATCACTAACGATATGCCGGACGGCTTCGAGAAGGTAGTTGATCCCCTCCTGCGCGCCGAGGACGCCTACATAACCGACGCAATAGTCTCGCCCCTTCTTCACGGATGGATCCGGGGGAACGATCCTGAGTCGCTCCAGATTAGGACCAGACCGCACTACGAAAACACGCGAGGGCTCCATCCTGCCCCGCTTGATAGCGATCTCACGGTAGGAGTGATTAGTCGCTATCGAAATGTCGGAGACAGCGAACGTCAAACGCTCAAGGGCGACCACGACACGATAGAGCAGATTGCGCTTCCCGAACTTTGCCTCAAACAGTTCCGGATTGATATCGTGATGATCAAAGACAAACTTCTTGCCGAAAAACAGTTTGAAAAATCCACCTATCAAGAAGATTAGATCTGGCGGATTGCACGCATGAATTGCATCAAATCCTCGTTCAAAAAGCACGCGCCACGCCAGCAGAAACTCCCAGAACAGCGCAACTCCATATTCCACGAAATAAAAATAGACGCTTCGTGCTTCGACTATTGGATGTCGGTAAATGTGAATACCGTCGATGACTTCACGACGAGCAGAAGCGCCATGTCCCACCGGGCAGATCACGCTCACTTCGTAACCGGCCTGAACCAGAGTCGTAGCTTCGTTCCAGACTCGTCGATCGAACGGTACCGGGAGATTCTCGACGATTATCAGGATTCGCTTCGGCTTCAATGGATTACCAGCTAATACCATTGTAATTTTCCTTCAATCGAGAATGATCCTTGATCCGGACCAGATCGACCACAAACTGGTCCGGTCGTACGCGATCAGCGATTGTCCGAAATTCAGCATCTCCATTGCCCACGACGATGATTTCGCCGTGTGAGAGCGCGTCATCCATGGACTCGACGAGCAGTGACGACACATGTGGAATCATGCGAAGCAAATAATCCTTGTTCGCACCGACAAGCTTGGACAAGCTAATATTGCGATCGAAAATCCGAACGTCGAAACCCTTTCCGATTAGGCGTTCAACAATTTCGAGTATTGGGCTTTCGCGAAGATCGTCCGTTCCGGCCTTAAAGCTCATCCCGAGGATGCTCACGGGCCGCTTCCCCAGCTGCGTAATCATCTCAAAGCCGCGGGTCGTCTGCCGCTCGTTCGATGGCAGAACGGACCCTAATAGCGGGAGATCCAGATCCAGCGAGCGGGCCTTGTGGACCAGTGCGCGAACATCCTTGGGCAGGCACGAACCGCCAAACGAGAAACCGGGCTTAAGATAATAGCTGGACAAGTTAAGCTTGGTGTCCCTGCAGAAGACGTCCATGACTTCGTGACTATCGATCGAAAGGTTCTTGCAAATAACGCCAATCTCATTCGCAAATGCGACCTTCACCGCATGCCAAACATTGTCTGAATATTTGATCATCTCCGCGACTTGGATCGAGGTCCGAATTAGAGGTGCCTTTATTATGCTGTACAGCGCCTCAAGCTCGCCCGCGGTTTGGTCATCTTCGGCGCCGATCACCGTCTTGGGCGGCGCAAAGAAGTCATCGATCGCGGTTCCCTCGCGGAGAAATTCCGGATTCGAACCGATGCCAAAGTCGACACCGGCTTTTTTCCCGCTCGACTTCTCGAGTTCCGGGATAACGACATCGCGGATGGTTCCAGGCAGTACGGTAGACCGAACGATGACCGAGTGACGAGACTGTTTCTCGACGAGCGCAGCACCGATCTCCGCACAAACCTGCTTGAGTGCGGAAGTATCCAGATCGCCATTGCGCTTGCTCGGCGTTCCGACACATATGAGGGACAAATCGGTCGCGAGAACCGCATTCCGCGCATCGCCAGTTGCTCTGAGCCGGCCTTTGGCGACAGCCTCAGCGATCATATCGCCGAGTCCCTTCTCGATCACCGGCGCGCTACCCTGATTTATCAAGGCTACCTTGGCCGCCGCGGGATCTACACCAACGACAGAATGACCAAGCGAGCTGAAGCATCCTGACGTAACAGCTCCGACGTACCCCAACCCAAAAACGCTGACTCTCATGTTTCAATCACTGGAAATAAATAAGATGATTATGCAATTATCGCTTTTAAAGTACTTCAGGCTATACAATTAATGCAACATATTTAATTAGTGAACCATTTTTGCTATTTAGGAGACGCAATTGTTGGCGAACGCCCGTTTCCGCGCCAATGCTGCTAGGAAACCTTACCCAAACTAACGAACGGCCGCCCCCCGCCAGATCTCTATCATCCGTGTGACATAGGCACCGATTTCATACTTCGACGCGTGCTCATTTTTGGCTGCAGCCCCGAGCGAGTCGCGGAACTGCCCATCCACAATCAGCCTGCGGAGGGCCGATGCCAGAGCGTCTACGTTTCCAGTTGGAACCAGCAGGCCATTCGTGCCATCGCTGATGACGTCGGCGATGGCGCCGACCGGCGTGGCGATAACCGCGACGCCATAAGCAAAAGCCTCAAGAATCGACATCGGGAGGTTTTCGGCGAAGGATGGGAGAACGAATATGTCGGAGCCTTGCAAGACCTCATTCGTCGCCCGGGCGTCCAGCCAGCCAGGCACCTTCACGCGATGTCCGATCCCGAGCTCTTCCGCGCGGGCCCGGGTTTCCTGAATCTGGCCATTTCCAGCTATCGTAGCCACCCAATTCAGACCGCGATCAAGCTGCCCAAGCGCTTCCACAAGCTGCGGCGTGCCTTTCCGCCTCCCTAGTTCGCCGAGAAATGAAATCCTCACAGGACCTTCCAAGGCGGGCTGGCGTTTCAAATCAGCCGGCGCTGTCGCATTTGGAAGGATGACGATCCTATCCTCGGCTTGAGGTACATGCGTTTGAACCAATTTCGACCATACGTTCCCGAGCACGATCACTGCCTCGCTTTCCGAGAACAGCGGGTCAATCCACGCGCGAACACGAGGGCTTGCTGCGGGCCAAAATTCCTGGAACCGCGATCCGTGGAGGTGAACAACGTACGGGACACCCAAGCGACGTGCAAAGCGCGCTAACAGCGCCTTTCGGATAGCACTGCCATCGGCAGCAACGTTGATATGCAGAAGGTCGACGTTGCCGCGCTTTCTGGCGAGCCAAAACCGAACTAAAGCCCAGCTGAAAACGAACGGGGCGAAAGCTCGCGGACCCGGTCCGCGCGTAACCAGCCTAGAAGCCTGGACGCGCGCCGAATGGGCCTGCTCAATTCTCGCGACAATTAAATCCGTTAATCGGTCGATACCCCCTCTTTGACGCGCGCCAAACGGCGTCGCGATCAAAACTTTCAGTGGTCGCGCAGAAACCATTTGAAATACCCTATGCAATGAATAACCTTGCTCAGTAAGCCTTGAGCGAGGCAAGATAAATCCGGCGGAGGGTAGATGTCCAATTCGGATAGCGGTTAATTTCGCCGCTACCGTGCGCTATATTGCTCTGGCCCGCGAAAGGGATGGGCATTAAGATCAAAACCAAGAAGATTTATTTTGTGGTGCCCGCTGATGGGTTTTGCGCTATTGAGCTTGTCATATTTATAAGATGTACACATTTAAGTTGCGGAGTGGTTCATGCTCTCGAATTACACCCCTCTCGTCGATCTGGATTGGAAGGATTTCAATCCGTGGGCGGTGACGCCGGTCACGCATCGCGTTGCGGATGACCCAAGATTCCGAATCGAGCAGTTGGTTGAATTGGCTAAACGTCTCGATAGCAAAGGACGAATCCGCGCCCATACCAATTCAGCCGAGGCCGCCACATCATTTGCTAATGCCCCGGAGCTGCATCCAATAAACGACGACCCGGTGCGAACCATTGAACATATCCAGGCGGCCAAGGCCTGGATGTCGCTGCTTAACGTCCAGACCGACCCGATCTATCGCGAGTTGGTCGACGAGGTTCTGGATAGTGTGCGCCCAAATGTCGAACTCAAAGACCCGGGTATGAGCTATCGTGGTGGTTGGATCTTTGTCAGTTCGCCAAGAACGGTCACGCCGTTCCATATCGACAAGGAGCATAACTTCATACTGCAGATCAAAGGGCAGAAGACGGTCTATGTCTGGGAGCCCGACGATCTGCGGGTGGTCAGTGAACGCGCCCGCGACAACTTTCATTCCCGGCACGATCGCGAACTGATTAGATGGCGAGAAGAGTTCCGAGAGATGGCGCATTGTTTCAAGCTAGGCCCTGGACAGGGAGCCTACATGCCGTCCACCAGTCCACACCTGGTTGAGGTCGGGGACGAACCCTCCATTACGGTCAGTTTCACTTACTACACCGACAGCACCCGCCGTGACAGCCTGATTCACAAGGTGCGGGGGCGTCTGGCGGAGATGGGCATCAACATTGCTCCGTCGCTTGGTGCGAGGGTTTTCGACGAAGCGCTGTATTTCGGCGCGCGAGCCGCTCGCACAGCGACGCGCATCTCCTACCGGGCGACCGGACGACGGATTGGTGAAGAGACCGCGGCGTACGCTCGCGCGGAAGGCGCATAAGGTGACTTTAGAATCCAAACAAGATCATATGACCACCATCCAGGGAGGCATGTGTCTATGCAGAATGACATCGATGCGTATGAGCTCCGCGCGAAGCCTTAATTCGCTTCTGGATTGTTCGCGGAACCGCTTAGTGACGGCGCGAGCCTGAAGCGATGAGTTTGTGGGACGACGCACGCCAAGAATTGGATATCTGGGCAAATTCAAAGCTGAAAGCTCGGTTCTGGATTCGCGACGACGATGCTTTTGAGGTATCATCGGACTTAGAGCGACTTCGCAACGTTGCCGTTCGCTTCGATACCAAGATCGGGCTCGCGATCATCCCCGGAAAGATTACTCCGGGCCTGCAGGAGTTCCTTGCCGAAAACATTCAACACTTTTATCCGATGTGCCACGGTTGGAAGCACATCAACTACAACCTGGGAAAGAATCCTGCAGAGTTCGGGCCAGACCGACCGATCAGCAACATGATTGTGGACGCAGAGTTCGCACTACAATCGTTCAAAGAGTGCTTCGGCTCGTCACAGCCGATATTTGTGCCGCCCTTCAATCGCATTACGCCCGCCCTGATCAAGGCGTTGCCCCAAGTAGGATTCGCGGGCGTTTCCCTTATGCCGAATCATATCGAGCGGAAACTCCTGCAGCTGAATTCTTGGATGAAGTGGGGTGGAATAATCACAATGCCTCGATTCAAGGACGGCATCCGGATTGACGTTCACCTCGACGTCATAGATTGGAGAGCCAGAACAGCTCAAAATACAAAGATCGTCTCTAATCTCCTTGTCCAGCAGTTGCGAGGCAGAAGGCTGGGCGTTGTGCCAGTCGATACCCCAATTGGATTGCTCACACATCATTTGGCGCACGATGAGCCAATCTGGCGCGCCATCAACGAGACGCTCGACTTTCTCAGATCACATGAATCAGCGGACTTTATCGATGTGGGCCAATGGATTGACGGCAATTCTGCCGCCCCTCAATACGGGTAGTCTCTGATGCCGAATCGAACGTCAAAACCACGAATTTGTCAGAATACTTTGTGTTTCGACGACGAAAGTCGCTATTACGCAGACGACGCGGACGGAATTGAATAGAGGAGCAACATTGCCGTTGCACCCGCCGGAGAACAGTGAAAGCTTTCTAGAAGCTGGTACCAATACTCTGCAATCTCCTTTGGAGCAGTGGCAGCTTGGCTTACCGGCTCGACCGGCATGCGGTGAAATTCACGTGTGGCGGCTGCGATTTTCCTCCCCCAAACTAGCCGAATTGGGCTGGCAATTTATGACCAATGACGAACGGGCACGGGCTGAATTATTTCGATTCGCACCAGACCGAGAGCGCTTTTGTCAAAGCAGGTTTCTGCTCCGACAGGTGTTAGGCGGATATCTCAAGCAGGATCCGGCTAAGGTGCCCGTCATGCCGGGGGCGCACGGCAAGCCAGAACTGGACAGCGCGATCTCATCGCACGGCCTGCAGTTTAACCTGACCCATAGCCACTCCGTGGCGCTGCTAGCGATCACCACCGGCCAGACAGTCGGGATCGATGCTGAAGACATCGCCCGCTTCGGCAACCCTGACGTGGCCGGATTGGCTGACAGCTTACTGAGCAAACGCGAGATTGAAGTCTTCATGTCTCTCGATCAGAAAAGCAGAATTATCTCTTTTCTTCGATGCTGGACGCGGAAAGAGGCGCTATTGAAAGCAGTTGGAATAGGCCTCCTCGCGAAGCTTGATGACTTCGAGGTTCCGATGGACGACCGCAAAATATGGAGTGTTCAATGGCCACCCGATCACAGGCCCGACGCGTCAACGTTCCAGATGGCAGATTTATCTGGACTCGGTTATTCGGCAGCGGTGGCAGCCCCCATGATCTCGGGGCCCGTACAGCTCTTCGAACTTCATCATCCGGAATTGGCAACCCGTTACGGCAATGAGGCCCCGCCTCTTTGAAGGAAAGGCTCACCATGCGAACCGGAAAAAGCGTCGCCGCTGCTGCAACCATATCTTTGGCCATTCTGCTCTCCGCAAATTGCTCATCCGAGGCACAGGTTTCAAATTCGGCCGACTGGACGCCCCTTGCAAATTCTGAAAAGCCGATCACCATTCGAGGCACCCCATACGCCGTCGAGTCCGCCGGTTCCAAGTGGGGCATCCGCCAAAAATCTGTTGGTGCAATTGACATAACGCGCTTCGAGGTACGCGCGGGAGATATATGGAGCGAAGACCGTGCGTCGGGTGAAAACAAGGAGCGTTCCGAGTTCGATGGCTACAAGCGTCGGTTTGAATATGGCTCTGATGTTTGGGGCGCATATTCCTTTCTCGTTGAACCCGGCCCGGAATATCAATCCGATTGGACGGCCATCAGTCAGATGCACGGATCCAAAATCAGGCCTTTTCACATGCACTTCAAATTAGGTCGCTTGACTATCTACTGCGAGTCTTCGGGACCTCACTCAGGATTACAAACAAGTACCATCTACAGTGAGATGCTGAGTCGCAATGAGTGGCATCACGTTGTCTTTCATCTGCGCGAGGGCGTCCCCAACGGGAGATTCGAATTCTGGCTCGATGGCAGGAAGGCCGTCGATTTTTCAGGAATGATAGGGGCGCCTGGCAATCAAGCTTACTGGAAATTTGGAATTTACCGAGGCTACGGGCCGATCGCTACGCCGCTCGCAATTCAATTCGCCAATATGGAAATCGGCCCGACCGAGCTTCTTTCCAGAGTAGCGACACCACTGTCCGTCGAATGAGGACAGCCCAATGGATGCAGCGACACCACTCGCGTAGCGGACTGCATGCTAACGTTGCAGCATCATTGTTGCGCCTATTTTCCGAACGGTCGAACGATCAGAAACCGCACTATCCTGCGCGCGCCATGCTCAGTGTCCAGTGGATATGGGCTGTGTCACGATAGTGGTGGCTGTCCCTGAGCTAAGCGCTTTTGCCGAGTTTGCAAGCGAAACTGGATCCTGCGCTGTCGCCACAATTGTGCGGACGAAGGTCAAAAATTTGGTCGATTCCACAGATGCTGCATTCGAAATGTAAATCACGTCCTTGTTGCGCATTTCGAAGCTCGACGTAAGGAAATAGCCTCCCGCGTCGCGCAGATCTGCTTGATAGATGATCGGGATGACAGGTCCTTCAAAGCGCGAGATGTCGACCCCGAGTTGCTCTGCGACCTCCCGCGTTTCACCGCGGTAGAGGAACACGGACGCCGGGTCAGCCAACTGGTCGCTGAGGCCCGTGGCCTTCGCGATCGCCTCAGACATCGAAACGCGCCACGCTTCGAACGGAAATTGACCTTGGCGGCCCGAAGCTCCGAAAGCCAGGAACGTCTGCGGCTCTCGATACACGTAGATCATATCTCGCGGACGAACATAAATGTTGTTCGCAGGCTCATCGATGAGGGCACCAAACGGGGCAACTGCCTTCTTGCCGCTTCGCTCAAGAACGACCCAAGATTCGTTGCCAGCACCCAGAAGCCCCCCAGCCCGTCCGATAGCCTCCAGCAAATGCTCTCCGCCGGCGTTTGCTGGGTATCGACCAGCGGCGCGCACGTCCCCCAACACGGTAAAGGCGGACGAACGCTGCTCAAGCAAGGTTACGACAGCATTGGGCTCAAGCGAGCGCTTCTTGAGGGCGGCAACGATCTCGCTTTCGATCTCCGCCGTGGTGTGCCCCTTGGCTTGTATTGGCCCTGCCGACGGCACTGTTATGTTGCCGTCCGGTCCCACCGCCTGGGGCGGAACGGTGAAGAAATTGCCGGGGCGCACTCCCAGATCATTCTGCACAAACAGGCCTGCACCCGTTTCATATACGGTTACGCCAAGAATATCCCCTATCTCCACGACAACCCGCTGGGGCCCTCGCCTATCGGCGATCCGACCCGCGATCCTTGGGGCGTGAGCCGCAAGGACCTTCATCGTCTCCGGCCGCAGCCGGACGAGAGCATACGGAAATTCGCTCTGGCCAGAAGTGATGTCCCAGCTCTGCGGGCCAGCAACTGGCATAATACCACACCCGCCTACCAGCGAGGAAATTAGCGCCGTCAGAAATACCAGCCGGAAATGCATGCCCCTACCCCTGCCACACTACGCTCTAACACGCTTGGGCTAAGGAGTAAGATGAGCCAGCGGCCGGCAATTTAATATTTTCAACCAAGTGTTTCCTGAAAAGCACAATAAAAAGACGGGAGTGACCAGCGAGTTACATTCCGGCGGCTTAAACCCCATTGTCGGGAGTTTGAGCACCAGATTTTAGCCGGTTTGGGTAAATGGTCCGTAGCGCCACTCCTCGACATTTCAGGCCCCTCAACCCGACGGGCCGAATCACCTTCTCTCTTGAGTTTTGCATATTGCCGAGGGAAATCTCGATCTCGCGGGCCGGAAGCACAGGCGATGCTTCCGGCAGTGCAGCGATATCAGGAGAGAACCGCCTCATTCGGCCCCCTCTCAAGCAGTGCATTCAACCAGCATTCAGGCTTTCCCGGTTCGCCTCAGGACAAGCGACATTGCTGGCAGTTGAATGGACGATCTTACTCCGGATTGAAGCCTCCGGAGGGTGCCGCTTCTTAAGGATTCCGAGAGCGAATCCACCTGCGGAAAGATGCCAGGTCAGGACACTAAAGAACCCCAAATTCAATGACTTTGTCCTGATCGCCATCATCGCGACCGGCGCCCCGGCGGCGATCAACATCGTCAGTGTCGGCGGGGCAAATTGGGCCACCACCACCGAGCAGATCCAATAGGCCCAAACGCCGATCGAGAGAGGAACAATTCTCACCTCGCGCAGCGCGCGTTCAACATATCGGCCGGCCATCGCCGCACGAAAGAGTTCGCCAGCGCTTAGGAAACGGCCGCTGAGGATCCGGTGCCAAAGCAGCGGCCAAGTCCCCATCGCATAGCTGTAGTGGTCCACGGCCTTATCCTCAAGCCTAACCAGCCGCCAGCCTTTCGTCCGAAGCCGAGCCCCAAGATCGTATTCCTCGAATGCATGAAGGTTTCGGTCGGAAAGGTATCCAGCTTGCGAAATCGCAAGGCGCCGGTAGAGACCGCCCCCATTGAGGCAGTGAACGTCAGTCGAGCCCTTCTTGGCCGCCCGCTGAAACCGCTTGATCCGACCCTTGAGCTCAAGATTATCAGTTCGCATCTCGTGGATGTACCCGCCAACCCCTGCAACCTCAATCTGATCATCCAGGATAGTGATAGCTTTGCGGATGAAGTCGGCATCGAGCTCCATGTCACCATCGAGGATGTAAACATAATCTCCCCTGCAATATTGATAACCCAGCTGAGGCCCGACGCCGCAACTCCTCTCGGAGACGTCTTCCAGCACCGCCACGGTCGTTGGGAAATGCTTTGCGATCGTGACGGTCTCGTCCACCGATGCGCTGTCGGCTACAATGACCTCGCCGTCGTAGTCTGCGACCGCGGCAAGCCCGCTCTCAATGGCTCTTGCGACGTTAGCGGACTCGTTGAGCGTCTTGATGATGATGCTGATCTTAATCATTTGTGATCTATGCGCCCCAAGGTACCGGGCCAAAATATTATTCTAGCAAGAGATTCAATCTGAACTCAACGTGACACCCCAATTGACGAACAACATCCTAAACGCATCTGCTCGTCATCACGATAATGCCCGGTACATGCCGAACCATTTGCCATAACGGGCCCCAAACCTGCAATCATCGAGTGCTTGTCGATTGTATAGCGGCCTCAAGATCGAGCTTCCTCCGGCTTGAAAATGAAACCCTGCCCGGCTGGAAGCTCTGGGAAGCGGAGGCCTGTAGACCGTACCCACTGAGTCAGCGCCTCGCGGCGTCCTTCCATGGATCAGGAACCGGTTCGCTCGCTTGAGAGAGGTCGCGCGTCAATCAGGTGCATGGCTTCCGATGATTGGGCGGTCAAAGGGCGCGTTTATGAGCTTGCCGCTCCAAGCCTGCGATGGACGATCGATCGCGATGGCACGGCAGCCGATCCATCCAACGCTGTGACTCGGCCCGAGCGCCGATCAATCGCCGCGACGATCTCTCCTTCACGGCTTTAAATAATTTAAATGTTTACGCGGCTCGGTTTTTGGTTATAGTGCCACGGTTAATTTTAAGTAAATACGTCGAGAATTTCAAAACTACTCAGCGATTTCAATTAGTTCGGTGCTGGTTTGACGGACGGCTCTGATATTCGCGGGCAGATTGATCGGTTTCGGCCGCAGCCCGCTGGAGGAACTCTTCGCATTTCGGGGAGCGCCATTCCCTATCTGCTCTCTACGATCGACTTGACTGTCATTCTCCTGTCGAGTGCGATCGCAGGGAGCGCTTATCAAATCTTGATCAGCCACGACCAGCTGAACCTGCTTCCCTATTTCGCCATCGGAACCCTTGCAGGACTGCTGTACGTTTTCCGAATGAGTGGAAGAGATCACTACAGCTTCCCAAACGCGATGCAAGCGCATCTCGAGACCGGCGCGATCATGTCTTGCTGGTCCGTGACGGCGCTACTGTTAGCGCTGCTTGCATTCCTGCTTAAGATTGGCCCGAGCTACTCACGAGGCGCGTTCGTCGCCTTCAGCATTCTCGCGCCATTGCTTCTATTCGGGGCACGCAGCATCGTGAAAGCGGCTCTAGCTGCGGCCGCATCGCGTAAGATCGTAGGATGGCGTCCCATCGTGCTGATCGGCTCATCGAGCGAAGTTGCAGCCTTAAGACGACAACGATTGCTGAAGCAGTTTGGCACGGGAGACGTCAAGATCTTTCTGCTGAGCGACGCCAACAGGCCGGATGCCATGCATGCGGATGTAAGCACCCTGAATTTGGCCAGCGACTTTGCCAGACGCCACGATTGCCTGGAAATTCTGGTTGCGTTGTCGTGGACGGAAGCAACACGTTTCGAACTCATTCGCAGTCGCCTGAAGGCTCTTCCAATGGCCGCGTGGCTACTACCTGACGTCAACGTTCGCTCGCTGACGCAGGGTGCTTCGTCCGAGTGCCTTCGTAAACTCGCCGTTCATATTCAAAGTGCGCCGTTGAGCGATGCCCAGTGCCTGATCAAGCGCACAGCCGATATTATCCTAGCCGCCCTGGCGCTACTTTTCCTGTCGCCGATCATGGTCATCACAGCGATCGCTATCAAATTGGACAGCCCCGGTCCGATCATTTTCCATCAGGATCGGAAAGGCTTCAACAAGAGGCGCTTCACAATATTCAAATTCCGAACCATGACGGTTCAGGAGAACGGCTCAGCAATCGCACAGGCGACCCGGAATGACCCCCGCGTAACTGAGCTTGGACGCATTCTGCGAGCCATGAGCGTGGACGAGTTGCCGCAATTGTTCAATGTCTTGCGGGGAGAGATGTCACTGGTTGGACCTCGCCCTCACGCACTCGCCCACGACGACCAATTTGAACAAATGTTAAGCGACTATTCCGTTCGTCAGCACGTCAAACCGGGCATAACTGGTTGGGCCCAATGCAACGGGGCCAGAGGGGCAACTCCGACCGTAGATGACATCGCCGAACGGGTTCGGCTGGACCTCTGGTATATCAATAACTGGAGTCTCAGGCTCGACGCCAAGATTCTAGTCAAGACGTTCTCAGAAGTACTCAAGCAGCGTAATGCTTACTAAGATCAGGGCTTGGCGCTTTCATATCTCGTAGACCGAACCTCTGGAAGTTCGAAACCAGTAGTCTTGTGATAAGAATTGTTCGTCATGCATCAGCCAGCTTTCGGGCGAGCGTGTCTTTGGGGGCAGTGCTGGGTCGGAGATGATCGGGCAACGGGCTTCCCCACGTTGTCCCAACTCTGGCGATTACACTCGTCAGCATGAGCGAACCAAAGGAAGCGCTTGTCAAAGTCATCGCGATTCTGTTGTCGCTGTTCGTTCTATGGGCGCTTCGTCGAGCGTCTTGGGCTCGGCGCGAGCCGCTCCGCGAGCGATTGTTGTGGTGTCTGGTCGCAGCTGGCGCGTTCGGCTACGTAAACTTCGGGGGTTTCCATACGGACGGCACGCCATTCCACATCTGGGACCAATATCATTATGTATTAGGCTCGAAATATTTCCCCGAACTTGGCTACGATGGTATTTACGTTGCAACAATCGAGGCATTTGAAGAGAAAGATCCGACATTCGTCCCGCCACCTCGGATCCGCGACCTTAAGACGAACGATGTGGTGCCACTCGCGCGATTGGCGGAGCTACAACACCAAATTCGCATGCGTTTTTCCGATAGTCGGTGGGCCGCATTCCGCGAGGACGCGACACACTATCGTATCCACCAGGACATCTTTCTGGATCACGGTTATAATCCGCCCCCCTCTAGGATCGCGATCGAACGAATATTCACGGCATGGCTTCCGTTTCGGCAACTTAGTGTCGCTCTCTATGCGTCCGTCGACTTCTTGTTGCTCGCTATTGCCAGCGTAGCAAGAAAAGGCACGCGCAATTCAATTCGCGCTCGGATTTATCGGCGTCGGCTTCCTGCTGGTCGCCTTAGGCTGCATGGCCGGACGCGGCGCGGCAGGGTGGCTAGAATCGGCACAGCGCCTGTCGCTGCTCGGCGGTGTAATGGGGCCCAACGCTGTTGGACTTATGGTCCCATTCAGTTCGAGTCTCAGCAATATGCGCGGCGAACTTGTCGATCCGTCGAGCTTATATGTTTATACGCGAATTTCGGCTGACATTATCATGACTAAGCGCGAGCACATTTGGTACATCATCCTGGCAAGCGCAGCTTTGACAGCCATGTGTCTGCGCGTCATATGGACGACGCGCGATGTCGTCACGGCGTTTGCGTCTGGTGTGACAGCAATTATGATCATGGCTACACCCGGCTGCTACTATGCTTCGTTCTTTGTACTTCTAGCGCTGGTAAAACCATTGCGAACGGCAACTTCGTTTTTTGGTAGCTAATCTGTTCATGTATTTGGCTGCTGTAGCAGTCGTCCTGCTTTCTCGGCATGGCGTCATTCAGCTCAACGGCGCCGCACTGTACGTGCCTGTATCCATTCTGCTGCTGTTGGCGCTGCTGGATTGGCTTTGGATCGCGCTGCAGTCGAGCGTTCCGCAAACACATCTATTCGTAACCGGAAGTTATCGAACGGAGACGTAGATCTTTTGAGGCGCGCGTAGCAGTTCTGAAATTCACGGAATGACGCCGGCGCCGAATGCGAAAGGCTCGCCTCCTCGTCTGGAGCGCTTCATCTGCCCGGGCGCGTCGATGGATCCGGGTTGATCGTCGAGCGGGGGCGGCAGACAACCACGGCAAATGACCAGTTTCTGATTCAGCTTTTCCTCGGCTGCACGATTGATTGCCTCCAGAGCAGCTACCCATTCCTTCGAATAAGGAGTCATCTTGGCCAGCTCGTCTTCAGACGGTACGTTGTCTGGTGTTTTCGGCCCATTCGCTGCCGGCACTTCGAAGCCAGATTTGCGAGATTTGGAAAGTTTAACAAAATGCGGGCGCGGGACTGCAACAATAGGAAGCCCGTCCGGATGAGAGGCGGCGTACGCAGAGCGCTGCACGAAGCTTCTGGTGTCTCTGCAACATCCGGAAAGAAAGGAGGCAATAGCCAGAATGAGTAGGAAGTGCCTGACCATTGCGGCCCCTTACTATTGCTTCGTAAGTGACCACTGGATTATCGAAATATGGTAAATATTCAATTATTGCCGCAATAGATTTAATTGCACGAACCAAACGGTCTCGACCCATGCCGGCACGTAGAACCGCCGCAGCGTGAACCTCTCTTCGGTCTGCTGTTTGCGAGTCACGCCTCGACTCTGACTGGCGAGGCGAGGGAGGCCCTTCATGCCTCGTGACAGGGGGATCCTCTCTCAGAGCGTTGGTAGTGCTCACCATTTTGAAGCCGTCTGAGAACTCGAGCAGGCAGGAGTACATGGTCCCGAGCGCGATCACGCGACACCGCTGTCCCTGCCGCCCCTCATTCTTCCAGCGATACGTATAAGGAAATCCTGGGCGGGAAAAGTCGTCGGTCATTGGCCAAGACTTGCATCTCGCTTGGGTGGGGATGAACGCCGCGGGCTAGACTTGATCGGATCAGTTGCAGAACAACTGGTTCCCATATCGCTGGCAGGAGCGACCATTACTGAACATGGTCGTGTTCCCGTATGTCTGCGCCGTAGCGCCGTTACTAAAATACGAGCTGTTCCCATAGGTCTGAAAGCTTGTCCCATCGCTATTATAGGTTGTGCTCCCGAACCGCCGCGAAGTATCTCCGTCATTCCAATAGGTAATACCTCCGTTGCGTGCGCTCGATAGTCCGCTCGATCCGCAAGGAACCTGTCCAGCCACGGTTTGGCAGTTCTGAGCTTGAGCTGAAGATGCCCATAGCAGCAGTAACCCAAAAATGAACCGCATAACTGTCTCCCGTGGCATAAAAACTATGCCCTGAACTTATCTCGAAGCTTACCATAGCCCCGCTCCAATGAAAGCGCTCTACGGCTGCGGACGCATCTGCTCAACCAATCAAGCAACTCCAAGAGACGCACCCCTTACCGATCCACCTGTCATTCAGACCTGTACCGGCGCCGTAAACCAACGGCGCGTTTAACCGTACAGTTGACTGGGTAAGATGTTAATAATTCACATTTCCGAGTCCCGCCGATTATCCAAGAGAATTTTGGTGATGTCCCGTGAAGGCAATTGATTTTACGGTCGTAGTTCCGACGTTTCGACGGCCAGACCAACTCCGCGAGGCGATCTCGAGCGTACTTGGTCAACGTGAGGCGGAGATCGAGATTATTGTCGTCGATGACAGCCCAGAGCGGTCTGCCGAAGCCGTCGTCGCAAGCGTCGGCGACGCACGCGTCACCTACCTAGCTAACCCGAAACCGTCGGGGGGCTTTCCAAGCGCCGTCAGAAACCTGGGTTGGCCAATCGGACGCGGAGATTTCGTACATTTCCTTGATGATGATGACATCATCCCACCCGGGCATTACGCTACCGTCAAGGAGGCTTTTGCAAAAAACCCGAATGTAGGCGTAGTATTCAGTCGCATCGATCCCTTCGGCGATTGCTCGCCTTCCCAACTGCAGCATGAAAAGCGCTACTTTAACAGAGCCGCACGGCTCGCGATGTTCTGTGAGCGCTTTCGCTCAAGACGCGTTTTTGTTGCATGCCTCATGTTCCATTGGGCTCTGTTAGTTTGCAGTGCAGTGATGTTGCGCCGACGATGCCTTGAGCAGCTCGGCGGTTTCGACGCACAGCTTCGCCTCCGCGAGGACATAGACCTTTATGCTCGAGCAATGCGACAATTTGACGTGTGCTTTCTCGATCGCGTTGGACTTAAATATCGCATTGGAAACCCGTCGCTTATGCACGCGCCTGAGCTCACCCAATTGGATCTCGACGATCTTCACGTCGCACAACATCTAACAAACGCAAGGTACAAGTCGACTTGGGGCAGCTTCGAATTTTACGCTTTGAAGTTATTTGCTCGCGCGATATTCATTTTTGTATAAGCCGATTATGGCAGAGTTAATGTCTCCGATTGTCAGTAGGCTGTCCCACACCGACGCCTTCCAGAAGCTGCGTTGTGAATGGGAGAATCTTGATAGCAGCTTGACCCCTCGCATGCCATTTACGTCGCCCATCTGGAACGAGCTTTGGTGGAAACATTTCTCTCGGTCTGGGCTGTTGCGGCGCGACGAATTCTTCGTCCATGAAGTTCGAAGGCCCGACGGGCAACTTCTCGCGATTGCTCCGCTGATGCGCACTTACGAACCAAATATCGGCCCGCTTCGCGTGTCCAAAGTACAGTTTTTCGGAGCGGATCCGAGCCTTACTGAGGTTCGAGGCCTTGTATGCAAAGCCGAACATCAGCGTGACGCGTTGTCCGCTCTCGCAAAGCACTTTGGCGAGAAAGAAAAGAACTGGGATGTCTTCAAATGGAGCGGCATTCGTTCCGACGCCGTCGTCCAACTGCCTCAGGGCAAACTGAGAACCGAACGCATTCTTCCTGACTACATCGTGAACCTACCAGGCTGTTGGGAGGACTTTCACTCAACCCTTTCCAACAACACCCGCAAGAGCATCAGGAAAGGGTACGAGTTCCTAGACCGCGACAGGCATAAGCTCGCCCTCCGCGTGACCGAATCACCCGACCTCAAAGATGAGGTTTTGCACCGTTTCTTTCGTCTGCATCAGGCTCGGTCATCGGCTGCAGACATGAAGCAGCACCGTGATAACTTCCATACGGCTCAAAGCCGTCGTTTCCTCGATGATATTATCGGCGCAATGGGATCGCGCGGGCTGGTCCGTATTTTCGAGCTCGAGGTCGACGAAGAGATTGTGGCATCACGGGTTGCCTTTGGCCTGGGCCAAGACATCTATCTGTACTTTTCTGGTTTTGAGCCTAGCTGGAAAAAGTACGGTGTGATGACGACTCTCGTAGTGGAGATCATCAAATGGGCGATCGGGCACGGTTTCTCCACGCTCAATTTGTCGACAGGCAAAGACCAATCAAAGCTCCGTTGGTTGCCAACGGAAATTGCTTTCCACGACATCGTTCAGTCGACAGAATCGATCCGCAGTCAGCTTGTTGCCAAATCTGAACTTTGGAGACGAGGCGCTCTCAAAGGCCTCCCATAGCTTTTCACTAGAACGTCATCGATGACTTGGCTGCTTGCGCGTTTCTGAAGTACTGGAAGCAGGGCACAGTACACACGCATTACAACAATCTACTCGGCTACTGGCGAATTCGTCGAGCGGCGGTTAGCGAAGGAACGTTCGGCTGCCGGGAATCTCTTGACGGAATGCCGCACAGCTGTACGACGAGAAACCAAGAACAAGCGGTCGCCGCTTCAATCTCTGAGGATGCTACTCTTGGCACCCGCCGGTCGTCGCTGTCCGATGAGGGATTTTTCGCTGTCCTCAAATGAAGCTAGCTTGTTGAACAATTGCTTCAGGCTGTCCAAGTCATCGAGGCCAACCTCAGGCCCATCGTTCTGGTGCGGTTGTGCGAGTCCGGACAACGTCGTCGTATCGTCCTCTCCACATTCTTGCGCGCGGGATCCATACGCGGGTGGGGGCGGATCAACATTCGGCGTCCTAGCCTCCGAGCCGAGACCGTCACGGCTCCCCTCTTGCGTCGGAGACTCGGCAGCCTCGCTTGCACCCCCATTGTGACTTGCTGCACTGACGATCATCTTGAGTATGACGGGGAGGAAGTCTTTCCTTTCGAACACGGTGTACACTCGAGCGAGCTGGCCCACATAACACGGTCCAAATCTCTCGAGAATTTTGGCCACGCTCGCAAGATCCGCATCGGATTCCAAGAGCCACTTCCAGCGTTGTTCATACTCATCTCCTTCGCGACTTAAGAGAAATGGGCTTGAGAGAGTTTGGGGAGTCGCGCGCGACGAGTTGAGATCAATCAGCCGAGCCATTGCACTTTCCGGCAGGCGAGACGCTCTCCACCCCTCCTCCGCAACCAACAGACAAATAAGACCGCTCCCCATCGCAAAAAATCCGGCCGCTGCCCAGGCGATCGTGATGCACAGAAGACAACCGGCTATCAGGAGCAGAGCCCCCAAAATATACATTTTTTGCAAAGCCGCCTGATAAAAGAATAATTAATAGGTTATTCAATAATATAATTATCTGCAAGCCGCCAGATCTCATGGAGAATTCAGCCTGAGGCCATCCATATCTTGTGTCGATTGCTGCCGCACACACGCACGAAAGCGGACAAACTGCGACCGGTAAAAACCGGCGTCGGCAGAAAAAGCGAGTCTTAGCGGGTATTCCCCTCGCGGCAGCACAGCACATTAACCAATCTTTGGTTGTAGTTGCTGGAAACCTGCAATTGCATCCCGCTCTTACCCGCGGTTCCGACGTCCAACAAAGTTGGTAAGCCACTTTTTTACGCGTGAGCCATGCCGTGGGCGCTGCTGCGACAGCTGATCCTCATCGGAGCGTGCGATGAGACGATAATACTCCTCAATAACTGCTCTTTGAGAAATCCAACCCTTATCAATCTGAGCCCTCCTCAGAAAGTCGTGGTTGATTCCATTTCCCAGACTGCGTCTTGCCCCGTCGAGCAACTGCGCAAGTTCACGAGGATCACTGGTAGACATAGCAAGAAACCTGAATTGCCCTGCGTAGTTCCCGCAATTGGCTGGAACAAACATGAGTGTGTTAACTTGTATACCTACGCGCCTAGAAGCCGCCCGATTTTGGTTCCACCCTTACGTTGGGGTGATTAGCTAAACGATTCGCTTGGCACGCTAGATGCGCTGCCTTGTACTGGGCGGCATGAATTCTGGGGGAGCCGGATGTCGATTTTATGGATTTTGCTTGGAGGCGCGGTTGCAATCACAGTTGCAATTCTTTCCCTTGCAGTCTATGCGGGTGCAATGATTGCCCGTCCGCCGGCTGAGCGAAAGTTCCGAGTTACAATGTTGTCGGACGATGGGCCAGCGTCCTCAAGACAGGTATCGCCGCCTCATTCGTCGTCGCATCGCATGGTCATCCGCGAGACCAGGGCTCCGAGCTAAACTGGGTATATATAAGCATACCGGTCCCGCCGGTGAACCAGTTTGCGCAGCAGTATTTTGCGGAGCACCGGCGTCGGCTTGCAGTTAAGCTTTCCCCACATTTTCCGTCGGATTGCAAGCGCACTCCAAAGTTGCGAGAGAGAGAGAGACACAAGCAACTCTTTTTGCGATGCAGCAAATGGTGCCCTCTAGCGCGATTGGTCCAAGATCATGTGGCACGTTCGTGCGCATCAGTCCTGGCAAGGGTTAATGCACCCATGCATCAACATTCTCTTTTATTATCTTCGCCGCTCGAACCAACTCGAGACGAAGCGGATGGCGCGTCACGAGCAGGCCGATGCCCCACCCGACTATCGATAGCAGTACGCCGAGCAATCCTGTTTCAATCGAGACGTCACCCAGATGCCCACGGGTGAGAACTACCCAAATTGGAAAGGAGCCACTAAAGATCGTGAGCACAACGCTCTTCCGAAGCGCGCCGAAGAAATCGCTCCAGCAAAAATCGAGATACCGGCGAACTACTGCAACCGCGATCAGCGCGTTTAAAGGTATGATGCCAACCAAGCACCACGCAATCGAGAATAGGCCATGGCTTGCGGCAAATGCAGTAACCGCGGTGTTCAATATGACCTGCCCAGCAACGAGCGGCGGCAGCGATCTCACGGCGCCAACCGCAACGAGAACAGGATATTGGAGGGCCAAGGGAAAGGAGAAAGCGGCCGCAAGACAGAGGATCCTCACAAGCGGCGCGACCTCAATCCATTGAGGCCCCAGCACAATGCCGACCAAAGGCGTCGAGACCGTACCCAGCAATAGGAGGCAGGGCCAATGGACCGCAGATATCAACTCAAGCACATTGAGATAGACCGCACCGGTATCTGACTTTTCACGCACGCTTCGCGAAAAGACCGGAAGGGCGGTTGCGCCCACGCCGGCGAGTATTACTCTTTCGGGAAAAGCTGCAAGCAGAACCGCACGCTGCGCAATCCCGACATTGGCCGCATCGAGTACCCTACCGATGACAATATATGGGGCATATTCGCCTATTGCGGCAACGAGCGCTGTCGCGCCATCAAAGGCTCCAAAACCTATTACGCTGCGCCACTCACTTAGTGATGGTAAATAGATTGAGCGATCGGAGCGAAGCAGAAAGCAGAGCACGCTCCCCGCAACCGAGGCCGCAACCGTTGCCCAGGCAAGCGAAATGTATCCAAAACCCAATTTTGCTAGCCAAAAACTTGTGAGTCCACCCACGACGGCCATCGACGCATTGACGAACGCAAAGGATCCAAAAGCCATTTCGCGGCTCATGAGTGCAAAGACTGGAAAAATAAACGGCCCGAGAAGGTATCCGAGCGCAGCAATCCGGATATAGTGGCCGACCTCTGGCAAGTTGTAGAAGTCCGCGATCGGACCAGCGGAAGAGTACAAGAGAACCGATATCGCGATTGATATGAGAACACTCGCCGTGATGCTCGTGCGGATTTGCCGCGCCGTCAGTTCTTTTTCCTGAATTAGATAGGCGCCTCCGCCGATCTCACGCAGGGCTTCAGCAACGATAAGAGCCGAGCCGCCGAGAACTGAAACGCCGAAGGCAGAGGGCCCTATCAGCCTTCCGACGATGATTGCCACCGCGAGATTGATTAACATGACGAGGTTTCGCCCGATCGTCGCCCAGAAAAGCGCCCTTCTCACGCCCATCTGACCTTCTCCATGGAACCGGCCAGGGGAGTTCTGGCGTTTGCATGGCCGAGCCCAGGGTGCCGCGGCCGTGGCGGGCAATCATGCTCCGCGAGAGGGCTGGCGACAAATCGACACACGAGGTCAAGTCTCAGCGCGCTAGACAAATCCCCTCCGGTTCCCTGTCATGCGCCTGTTAATCCTATGATCTGGATATCTGCGTCGACCGAGAATATTCCAGTAGTATGCAAACTGTGGTACTGCAACACCTTAGCCGCTAATTCTGACTTTCAAGACAGTTAAATTTGATACGCCGAGGAGCAGATTTTCCCTTGGACCTAGAGAACTCAAATTCCGAAAACCCGCAGCTTTTTCCCCTTACGCAAGGTCAGGTCAGCATTTGGCTAGCCCAGATGCTGAACGAGCACGATCCGGCTTTCAATATAGGAGAGTGCGTCGAAATCAGCGGAGCCATTGACAAAGAGTGCTTCGAATTGGCTTTGCGGCAGGCGGTCAAGGAGGCAGGCGCCCTGCACCTCCGCGTCGTTCGAACCGCCGACGGGCCCCAACAATACCTCGGTAAAGACGACGATTGGGTAATGCCATTCGTCGTCTTTGATTCGCGCTCAGCAGCCGAAGCCTGGATGCGCGCGGATCTGTCCCGCGCTTTTGATCTGGCTCACGGCCCGCTGTTTCGTTTTGCCTTGCTTCGCGTCAACGCCGACTGCTGTTTTTTTTATGCGGTCAACCATCACCTCGTGAACGACGGCTTTGGATGGACGCTTCTGCTTCGTCGTGTTGCCGATATCTACGGTCGTCTGATCAACGGGCAGCACTGCGAACTCGAACGCTTTGCGTCGCAAAACGACCTCGTCGAAGCCGAAGCTGCTTATCGTCGATCTCAATATTATTTGCGGGATCGAGACTATTGGCTGAACCTTCTCGAGGGATGTCCGGAGGCCACAACTCTTTCTACTTGCACGGCTGCCACTGCACCAGACGCAGGCGTCCGACAGATCACCGGTTGGCTTCCTGGTGAAGTTGACATCGAGTCGTTCGGCCGAGCCTACGGATCGAGTGCGGCGGCCGTGATGATGGCCGGCATCGCTCTCTATTTCTACCGCATGACTGGATCTTGCGACATTGTGTTGGGAATGCAAGTCTCGGCGCGAATCGGCCGTCACTCAAAACGCGCCGTCGGCATGGCAGCCAACGTGATCCCTCTTCGGCTTCGCCTGAATCCTAACGAAGATTTTGACGCCCTGCTACGCCGAACAGCCCGCGCGATGCGCGAGGCCTTCCGTCATCAATTGTATCGGATCGAAGACCTGCGCCGCGACTTGGGGCTATCGCCACAAACCGCCGACCTATTCTCCGCCTTTGCGAACTATATGCCCCTGGATGAAGACATCCGCTTCTCGGACCAGGTTATTCGGCGCCTCCCGTTGGGCAACTGGCGGGTCGAGGACATCCAATTTGTCTATTACGGAGGCTCGGCTAAGACCGGATATCGGATCGACGTTGTCGCCAACTCTGCCAGATACGACCAGAAACAACTTGATGAGCATCTCGGCAATCTGTTTTCCCTAATAAGTCAATGCACAGCGAGGCCCGATACCATTAGCAACCGTGCCGCCCTTCTCTCCTCGTCGGAACAGGAGAAGATGTTGGTCGGCATCAACAACGCCCGCTACGACTACCAAGACGACACTCTCGTTCATCAATACTTCGAAAAGCAGGCAAGAGCTACCCCTGATAGGGTTGCAGTCTCGTTCGAAAGGACGAACCTGACTTACTCTGAATTGAATCTCAGCGCCAACAAGCTTGCCCGCTGCCTTCAGGCGGAAGGTGTCGGACCGGACATGCTTGTTCCGATCTGTCTCGATCAATCCATCGAGATGCTAGTGGCACTCCTCGCCGTCCTGAAATCTGGAGGAGCCTATGTCCCGATTGATCCCGCTCTTGGGCCCGACCGAATCGCATTGCTGCTCGGAACAATCCGTCCATCGATCATCCTGACCGCGAATAGCGTACGAGCGCGACTCCCGAACGTGCAATGCAAAACGATCTGCATGGATCGTGACGATGAAGTCATTTCGTCTTTTGCGGGGACTGACCTCGATGCACAGGCGGTTGGATTAACTCCGAATAACCTCGCTTGTGTAATCTTCAGCTTGGGCCTCACAGGCAGACCGACGGAAACGCTGAACGAGCACCGGGGGCTCGCAAATCGGTTGCAGTGGATGCAGGACCAGTATCACCTTACGATTGACGATTGCGTGCTACAAAAGACGCCATTTGAGCTTTCCGCATCGGTCTGGGAATTATTCTGGCCACTCGGGGTCGGAGCCAAGCTGATCATGGCTAAACCGTCAGGATATCTTGAGCCGGAGTACCTGACACAGCTGATCGATGCGTTTGGTATCACCACAGCTCATTTCTTTCCATCCGCACTTCCGTCGTTTCTTAATTCCGAGGGCATTGTAAGGTGTCGTTCGTTGCGTCGGATTTTCTGCAGCGGCGAGCAGTTACCGTCCCAATTGGCACGGCGGTGTCGCGATCATCTGCCGGAGGCACGCCTCTATTATTTATACGTTCCGACCAATGGTGAGTTCGAGGCCGCTCACTGGGAATGCTTGACTGAAGGCCCCTCTCAAGGAACAGCGATTGGACGCCCGATCGCCAATACTCAAGTGCACATTCTCGATCCATTGATGCAGCCGGTGCCAGCCGGCGTCTTGGGCGAGATCTACATTGGGGGCATTGGGGTCCCGGGCAGCCACCCGAACTTCGCCACGGAAAAGCTCGTCCGATCGCCAGTTGACCCTGCTCATCCGAACGCGCGTCTATACAAGACCGGGGACCTTGGACGGTGGCGTTCCGACAGTGCCGTGGAGTTTCTCGGGCGCCGCCACGACCTTCGAATGCGGTTTCATGGCCTTTCGGTCGACTTAAATGATATCGAGCTATTTCTGACACGGATCGAAGGCGTCAAGGAGGCCGCAGTTGTTGTCTGCGAGAACGCTGCGTCTGAGCCGAAACTCCTCGCCTACTTCACAGAGAGCGCGGCATCCCACTCGTTCAGCGGACAGACTGCCGCCCTGATCGAAAAAATGCGCACAGCAGCGTCCCGGAGCTTGCCCGGTCTTTGGCAACCGGCGTCGTACCTTCCCATTGCTGCCCTGCCCTTAGCCGCTAGCGGAAAGGTCGATCGAGCCTCACTTGCAGCCCGAGGCTGGCCAAGAACGGAAACTGCTCTCGATTTCGCGCCGCTAGGAAGCACAGAAATCGCGCTATACGCTATTTGGCGGGACGTCCTGAGGATCGAGCATTTCGGAAGGTTCGACAACTTCTTTGATTTGGGCGGCCACTCGCTGCTCGCGACCCAGCTTGCCTCGCGTGTTTCCCGTATTCTCAACGTCGAACTTGCTCTTCGCACGATCTTCGAGACCCCAACGCTGGAGGGCCTCGCCCGACGAATCGACGAGGCCAACGGAAAACAGGCAATTATTCCTCCACCCGATTCCGCGGGTCAAGCCGCCGAAGACGGCACCGCAGAAGTAACCTCGGTCAGACAAGTGGTCGGACGGATCGCCTCTCAGATCGACAGATCTCAACCGACGCTTTCTTTTTCGCAGCAGCGAATGTGGTTGATACAATCCCTCGATCCGCAGAATTCCGCCTACAATTTAAGTGGCGCCGTGCGCTTATTCGGCACTCTTGATGCCGAAGCCTTTTCGAAAGCCTTGGACGAAGTGCGTCGCCGGCACGAGAATTTGCGCAGCACTTTCTACGAATTGGACGGCGAGATCGGGCAGCGGATCGAACCTTGGAGCCCCCAAAAGCTCGTCGCGGCCGACTTGCGAGCATTTGGCGATACAGCGTTGGAGGAAGGTCTGCGGATCGCACGTGCCGATGCACGAGCGCCGATTGATTTGACTTGCGGCCCCGTTTTTCGTGCGTTGCTCTTCCGAATCGCGGACAAAGAGCATCTGCTTCAGCTGACCGTCCATCACATTTCGGGCGACCAATGGTCGGTCGGAATCGTCGCTCGTGAGTTGGCCACAGCGTACAACTCGCTGCGTGCAGGAAAACAAGTCATTCTGGAACCAATCACGCTTCGTTACCAAGACTATGCAATCTGGCAGCGCCAACATCAAAGCATCTTCGAAGAGCAACTATCGTATTGGCAGGAGACACTAAGGGGACTTCCCTCGCTTGAGCTGCCGGTCGACTTCGTCCGTCCGCAAGTACGCAGATTAAACGGTGCCGCCTATCTGGCGCCGATCGACCCGTCGTTGCTTGTGAAGCTGGATAATTTGAGCAAACGCGAGGGCAGCACCCTCTTCATGACCATGTTAGCGGCGTTCGCGCTTCAACTGCACCGATTGAGCGGACAAGAAGACTTTGCGATCGGCGTACCAATTGCAAATCGCACCAATAGCGATCTAGAAGCCCTTGTAGGCACCTTTGTAAACACGCTCGCCCTACGCGTTGATTTGTCTGGGCAGCCGAACTTCCTGACCCTGCTAAAGCGGATCCGCGCTACCGCACTGGATGGATATGCGCATCAGGATATTTCCTTCGACAAGTTGGTCCAGGACGTTGCGCAAGCACGAGACAACAGTAGAGCACCTCTCGTGCAAGTTATGTTCAATATGCTGAATGCACCGTTCCACGGCGTTACATTTGACGAACTGGAGTGGGAGCCTGTTGCCATAGACAGGGGAGGCGCACAATTCGAACTGAGCCTATCAGTAGACCCCCAAATATCGAAGCGGCTCACTTTCGAGTACAATACGGATCTGTTTGAACATCGAACGATCGAACGTTTTGCGGCTCAATACATCGAAATTCTCAAGAGCATTGTGGCCACCCCTACGCGGCATATCACTTCGGTACCGATGTTGCCCGCGGCAGAAGAGCAGATCCTGCGTCGCTGGAACGCCACAACCACACTCGACCAAAATCGGCCTCGCTTCATTGCCATGTTTGAAGAGCGGGCTGTACGAGCTCCCGACGCACCGGCCATAATCTTCAATGGGCAAGAGATCAGCTACTCCGCGCTGAACGCACGTGCTAACGCCGTTGCAAAGACTCTCTCTAGATCCGGTATCCGACCAGACGACGGGATCGCAATCTGTATGGCGCGATCAATCGATCTTGTGGCGGTGTTGCTCGGCATACAAAAGGCAGGAGCGTATTACGTTCCTCTTGACCCGTCTTTTCCCACAAGCCGGCTTGCGTACATGCTGGCAGACAGCGGCGCCTGCGCGTTGATTACGGATTCGGTCTCCAAAGATCAAATCGTTCCGCCCGATGGCTTACTTCACCTCGATAGCGGATCTCTGATGACAGAGAGCGAAGTGACAGGCGACGATGACGCGCATGGCACCTCGTCTCAAGGCGTTGCCTACATCATCTACACGTCGGGATCGACAGGACGACCGAAAGGCGTCGTGGTCGGGCACGAATCGCTATCGAATTTCCTGCTCTCAATGGCGCGGCGGCCTGGCCTGAGGGATAGTGATGTGATGGTTGCCGTGACGACGATCTCGTTCGACATTGCCGGATTGGAGCTCTATCTGCCTTTGAGCGTAGGTGCGTGCATAGAACTCGCGCCCAGGACGACGGCTTCCGATGCGGTTGCGCTCTCGCGCCTGATCGCGGAGAGCAGGGCAACAATAATGCAAGCGACGCCCACGACTTGGCGCATGCTCATTGATAGCGGCTGGGAGGGTGACGGCCGCCTCCGGGCGCTGTGCGGCGGCGAAGCGCTATCCCGCGATTTAGCCAACGCTTTGCTCGCCCGTGTCGGTGAACTCTGGAACTTATATGGGCCGACCGAGACAACTATCTGGTCAACTGCAGCACGGCTTGAGCCTGGCCAGTCGCCAATTTCGATAGGCCGCCCGATCGAAAACACCCGTGTTTACATCGTGGACCAAGACGGTCACCTAGCGCCGATCGGCGTTCCCGGCGAAATTCTGATTGCTGGCACAGGCGTGGCAATGGGGTATCATGGGCAGCCAGAGCTCACGGCGGAACGATTTCTGCGCGATCGCTTCGTTGAACGGCAGAGAGAGAGAGTCTACCGAACGGGCGACCTTGGGAAATGGAGCTCAGACGGTGAACTCTATCATCTTGGCCGAATTGACAATCAGATCAAGGTGCGAGGTTTTCGAATCGAAGTCGGCGAGATCGAATTCGTGCTGAGGCAGCACCCGGCAGTAGCGGAAGCGATTGTCGTCGCGCGCGAGCTGAGTGCGGCGGACAATCGCCTGATAGCCTACGTCGTTTATAAACATGAGGAAGCGACGGCTAGCGAACTGCGGAATTACCTGCGAAATCACCTTCCCGACTACATGGTTCCCGCTCTTGTTATAGCGATTGATAGTGTCCCCATGACGCCCAACGCAAAAATTGATCGCGCAGCCCTGCCCAATCCGTTCAGCGCTCGGGCACCACTGGATTCGGAACACGTTGCGCCCACCTCAACAATGGAGAGAATGATCTCCGAAATTTGGGGAGACCTACTTCGAGTGAGAGGGATCAGTGCTGACGACAATTTCTTCGAGTTGGGCGGCCACTCGCTTCTTGCCGTGAGAATGGCCGGCATCTTTAAGCAGCGCACAGGACGAGCGCTGGATCCCCGGACCTTATATTTCAAGACCCTGCGACAGATCGCCGAAGCCGGCGGGCATGCAAGCTGAGCAGAAATCTTGACCATGTTGCCGTTCTTCTTCGGATCAAACCAACGACGTCTTTTCGGGGTTTATGAGACGGCAACACATTACCCGGCTACAGGTGCGGCATTGCTCTGTAGTTCGTGGGGCAGGGAATATAGCAACGCCCACCGATCGATTCGCGCGCTCTCGAAGAGGCTCTGCGCTATCGGCCTCGACACGCTGAGGTTTGACTACTACGGCGCTGGCGATTCAGGCGGCGAAACAGTCGACGCGCAATTGGATGGCTGGAGAGCCGACATATCGACCGCGTTGAGCGAACTGAAGGACATGAGCGGGAGGCCGCGCATCGCGGTTGTCGGCATGCGGCTTGGCGCGACCCTCGTGGCCCAATCGGCGCAACAACTTTCGATCAAAGCCGACAATATTATCCTGTGGGATCCGATTTTGTGCGGCTCCGATTACGTTGACTCGCTCTTGGATCGGCAAAACCGCCACGACGAAAAGTCCTCCGATCCTGCCGTGTCTGGTTCATCGGCTGTTGCGGCTGATTCAGAGTTGGGGGGGCTCCTCGTATCGTCGTCTTTCGTTGATGGCTTAAGCTCAATAGATTTGTGTTCGCGCAGGGTGATGCTGCCTTCGAGAGTGTTGACGATCTTCACCGACGGTCCGCATCGGGATTGCGAGATCGGCAGCCTCTCGAAAGACAGCAGCGAGGTCGCGACCCTGAAAGCGCCCTCACCGTGGAAAGATTCAGCCGAACAGGAGGAGGGCCTTCCTGTTGAAGTAATTGATCGGATCCTCAAGTGGCTGAAATGACAGTAAAGTTCGTCGAACGCGTTGCGCAGTTCGGCCCCGAAAAAGGCGTGATCGGGATCGTTGCAGAACCTGCTGAAACTACGAGCGACGAGAAACTGGGCGTTGTCATACTTAACACAGGCACGATCCATCGCGTTGGGCATCACCGAATGTACGTGTCGATGTCCCGAAAGCTCGCCCGGGCGGGCCGTACGGTTCTACGGTTTGACTTTTCGGGCCTTGGCGACAGTTCGCCTCACTCATCGGCCCGACCGCTCCTTCAATCTAATTTGGAGGATATTGAAGCAGCTATTGATTGGCTCCAGACGACGCGAGGGATTTCCCAAGTTGTTTTAGTCGGCCTGTGCTCAGGCGCCGACCACGCAATCCTATACGGATTCTCCGATGCGCGCATTGTCGGGCTGGTATTGATCGATCCCTACGTCCCGCCAACGGCCCGCTATTTTTTGGATTATCTTTCTCGACGTTTGCGTGATGTCAAAAGCTGGAGGAATTTTCGTCTGCACAGGAGCAAGCTACTACGGCGCCTCCTCGAACATCTGTCGCAGGCTCTGCACAAGGAAGGTGGACCGGGGCACCTCGTATATCAGGGACTGGATGTCCGGGCCTCACTTGAGAAAGCCTATGAGGTTACCACGCAGGTAGGAGTAAAGTTGCTGGTAATTTGTACGGGGCGGCATCATGCGCCTCGCCAGACCTACCGCGAGCAATTTACTAGCGCCTTTTCCAGGGTTTCTTTCGAAGCTTCATTACATTTGGAGTTTTTCAAAGATACCGATCATACTTTTAGTTCCGTAGAATCCAGAAATGAACTCGACGAGTTGGTGAGATTTTGGTGTGAGACCACCAAGTTCGACCGTTCGCCTTTTCAGTTATCGAACAGATCCGATATCGCGGCGCTCTGGACCGCTTAAATCGAGCTCATTTCGTAGCGACAGATTGAAAGCAAAACACTTGAAATTCTCCAAAGGACTCGACGGCGTTTAACCTTCGCCATCAAGCTTAATTCCCGGCTCCGGTTGCGACTTCCAGTTGTCGATGTAGATTGCCATGGTTGGGCGATTGCCTCACCCCCAATCCAGGGCCTACGCAAGGCGAAGCCGGCGAGCGATCATACCCCTCTCGCTGGTCTGCTTTTATTATCTGCAAGGGAGTTTTTTCGTGTGGTCCTACGGTATTGCAGCTCTCTGTGTGGTGCTCCTGATCGTTGGAGCCGTCACTTTCATATTGTTGAGTTTCGACTTTCCCGACGAACCGCGCCCATAGCCTATCGGAATCGCCACGCCTGCCCTCGGTGCGCATGATAAGCGCCGCCATGGAGGTAATCTGCTCCTTTCTCCGGATTTGTGTCCCCGACGTAAATTTTGAGAGTCGGGCGATACCAGCACGGAGCGTCTCTGCGAAAACGTCCGACAGCAGGTCCCAACGGACATGAACATCCGTCGATATCACTTCGTCGATAAAGCGGCCAACCAGCAAGAGGAAGATCTTAGAGAGAGCGAGCGCTAAGATCTCTACTCTTTTGCCGCTGGCCTTTTGCTAACTGGGACAATATCCCTCTTGCTCGAACAATCGAGGCGTTTCCACGCTTGCGCAATCGCTCAATGACGAAAGAAATAAAAAACACTCCTTGGTCAAGATCTGATGACGAACAGTTTCGATCGCTTGTTGAATCGGGTGCATCAGTCAATGACATCGCCAATTCGTTGATGAGGACAGCCGCGCAGCTCCGCACGCGGGCGTATCATTTAGGATTGCCTCTTAAGTGGTTTAAGGCCGACGGCAAAAACGATAAATCCCGTCTGTCTCGCGCTCGTCGCAACGACATAACTTAGCCTGAGCAAGATATGCCCACCAGTCCGTTCTTTGCCACCGCCGCGTGCGAACTCTTGCGCTGTCACCGCGATGGCTGCCGCCAGGACTAATGCACCCATCAATCCAGCAATCATTTCTTTGTCGCCAACGCCGAGCACTTTCTCAGTTGGGCGCTGGATCACCCAAACAGCAACAAGGAGGATGGCGCTAGATTATGGTTTGCCCGTTCGGAGTCTTTCAAAACGAGGGATGACGTTTCGCCTTTGCACGACATCGCGAGCATCCTCAGCACACCTCGTCAATCCAACTCGCACACCTTGAAACGGCTCGCGCTGGCCGCAGTGATCCGTTCGGCGTCTTGGGCTCTCCCGTTCCCAAGCCACCAGCGCCACACTAGCGTTTTTCGGGTCGGTGCTGACGAAGGGAAGAACATTGAAAGCATGCAAAGTCACCCGGTCTATCCGGCATGAGCAAGCTGATCGCAGCCTCGGGTGAGTTAGACCGCCGTCGCTTGATCTCGCCGAGACACGGCAAACCGATACTATCAGTCAGCCATTCCGCGGAGCTACGTATCCTATTTTGGCTCTGAATTTATCGATCAGCTTATATTTTACAGACGACAGGAAGTCTGAAACACCTCTGGAACGATATTCGCTTATACCGCGTTTGGTTCTTCGCGCATCGATCGGCTTCGCGGGGCTGTAATAATACAGGGCGATTGAATCCCTCGTCACCCCCTCTGGGCAATTCAGTGGGTCCGGATGGCCATGGTAACTACTTTCGTCAGTCGAAAAAACCGCAACCGTGTTAAAAAACGGAGCGATCGAGACCTCCTTTCGGCTCATGTCTCTTGACCATAATTCTAGAGATCCGCCCCAGGACTCCTCCCAACCGGAGTTCAAATAAATGAGCAGATTAAGACGGCGGTATAAACCGAGTTGTTCGTTCCAATTGAAATCTGCATGCACCTTGAGAAAGCCGCCTGTCGTCGAGCTGTGAATCCCTCCTCCAACCAATTGCGGGTCGCCGACCAGATCACTCTCGCCGGTCATGTCCTCCAGGAATTTGATAAAGCTGCGATGGTGACAAGTATCAATCAGTTCTCGTACCGCTGGCGGCATCCTCTCGTAAGTTCCGCAATAACGCTTCTTCTGCGTCCCGTAGAAATCCTTCTCTCCATCAAAAAACGAAAACTCTTTAACTTGCCTCGAGACCTCGGCAATTTGTTCCACATCCCAAAAATCCTTGAGAGCGATATGAGGGAAGGGTCGAGCCCGTTGATAGGCAACAGCAAAATTTTCGCCATCTAATGCAAGATTTGATCGCATAACAGTTGATCGCATAAGCATGCTTTTTGCCTTTGCCTGTCTAATCGTTAAGCATTTGTTTTTAAATGTGCGCACGTCTTATGACAACTGGTATCGCACTCGTCAAAGCCCGGATTGCATATTTAAGATTAAGTGTAATATTGGACGCCTCAAAGGAAAGGTGGCCTGCCGCTTCGCTTTCCTAAATCGTGAATAAATAAAGATGGTCGAGATTAGAAGCCGGACGTATCGGTTTGGAATCGCAGACTGGCCTACCCCCACGGCAAGCCGTTTGGACGTCGTTGCTCACTTCGCGCCGCCTCAGGCGACTCTCAGGAAGCCCAGGCGCGCCCGCAGAAAGCGGATAGGAAACCGAGCACGCACGGACCAAAGGGCTCTAGCGAGCACCTGAGCGATCCTAGGGCCAGGGCCTCTTGAGGGGCCCCGGTGGACACAGTCACGATGGCGGGCCAACACCAAGCACCACGAAAAGAAGCTCAGTGCCTTCCGCGGGACTTTCAGGACTCTCAGCGGAGTTCGGAGAGAATTGCAGGAAAAGCCCCTCCACGTAATCTCAAAGCTCCGGCGAGTCGCTGGGTGCTCCTAGTTCAACGTTCGTTTCTGGCGGCACCGCTATTTCCGAGCGGATAAATTCGAGAGAAGGCATGTTTTTCTCAGGGTACCAGTGCGTCACGGTACTGGCCGAATCCGGCCACTCCGCTTTTCGAAACAGGCCCCTAGCGCATCGACCCCGAGCAACCGTGCTCGGAGCCATCTTTTCGAGAAGAGACATGAAGTAAGGTGCTGCACTACATCGAGAAGGCGAGCGGCATTCAATTCCACCTTGACGGGATGCCCTCCGGTGGGGCTTGCCGAACTAGCGTTCGGGGGATGGCTCGCCAACCAATCCTTGGTGCCGCTGACCCCGTTGAAGTGGCGCGACAGTTTGTCAGCTCGGCACCCCATATCCGATCATTGGGGGCAACGTATCCCGGCCGCAGCTTCAAGGCGAAGGAAAAGAAAGAAAAACGCCCTCAAGACGGGGCGCCCGTAGAGCTGCCGCCGTCGCGAAAAAAGGCCTCCAACTGAGGCGGCCTTACTCGTCCCAAATGCGCTCACCGCAATCACATTCGAACGCTCGAATGACTGCTTGTCTGTCCGGGAAGTGCACTGTTCTAATTAACCTCAGCGCGGCACCGCAAGTGCGGCATTCTCGGCTTGAATCGCTTTCGGTCTCTCCGATTTTCTCAGCCTTAAACATCTCCATAGGACCTCTTAAAACTCCCAATCAGAACCCTTTTAACAAGCCTTGGAACCATGATCGAACGTCGCAAAAGCAAACGCAATGCCTACCAGGCTTTAAATCGGGCCATTCTTAATTTCAAACTGGGCCACCGCGGTCGGAGACATTCCAGCCTAGCGTCCCGCACGCCATAACAAGAACGGACCAAGAACATTCAATGCTGACAAAAATATCAGGCTTGCGATATTTAATCAGGTCCTGCTGGCCCCATCTCGCTTGACATGCGATTTGGCCCTCCCGTGGAAAGTTCGTGGAGGGTCTCCCATCGACCATGGGGGATGAGGCCTAAGCTATCGAAAAGCTTAACTGGGCGAGCTGGGCTCGAGCCTCGGCCCCGATCCAATCGGTTGCAGATCTAAAACAACCCTGGCTCCTCGGGCCCCCACAGTGCATCCGGCCGGAACCGTGGACTAAGTTGAGCAGCGCCTTTTCTCCAAGGCCATTCTCCAAGGCCATTGCGCAGCCAACAGCGACCCAACCAGTAGTTAGTATCCACAACGGACAGCTGTAAGGCGTGCCTGGAACGATCACGTCGGCCATGGTTCCAACTGCACATCTCAGGCGCAAATTAATCACAGCACCACCTCTATTGAATCAAATAGTGGTCCCGCAAGCCGATTATCGCTGGAACATCGCCACGCTTGCCGTGAGCACGAATGTTGGATGAGGTTTAGCTACCTTCGCGAAACGGCGCTTTCTCCGCATAATCAAATCTCAGAAAGAGAGCCGTCTATGGCAACCCAAGCTCCGACCATTGAACAATTCTCAGCAGACAGCGGTACGCGCGGCGATGGGGTCACCGATTCCAACGTCGTTACGTTGTGGGGGCAAGCCGCGGCAAATACGACCGTAACGATTTATGATGGCGCGACACGGTTGGGGACGGTTGCCACGAGCAGCTCAGGCTCATGGGCATTCACGACGCCAAAGCTCGCGGACAGCACCCACAGTCTGACGGCTACGGCGACCGATGCATCGGGCACCAGCGCGGCATCACCTGTCATGTCAATCAAGGTCGTGCCAAGCGTGACGAAATTCGTGTCCGGGACGGACAATTGGAGCAATCCATCCACCATCGACGGTCAGGGCTGGTACAGTGAAAATGCCGGGCAACCGTGGAGCCTGACGACACCGGACTCTCACACAGTTCGAATGGAGTTGCGCGCTGGCGATTACTGGGCGGACGGAGGTAACAGCTCTCGTTCGGAGATCTTGGCTGCCAATTCGGTGGCCAACGGCGACGTTTTCAATGCCACCTACCAGATGACAATCGAGCCCGGCACCTCGAACGTGAATTCCGGCCTCTCCTGGCTTTCGCTCACGCAGATGTATGGCGCAAATGGAGCCACATTCTCCATTCAGCTCAAGGGCGAGCAAATGGCGGTCGTGGTCAATCTCAACGAGGCGACCGAAAAGCAAGTATATATCGACTCAAATCCAATTCAGCGTGGCCACGCCTACAGCATTCAAATCCAGGCGCGCTTTGCCTCGGATTCAACCGGCTATCTCGAGATGTGGCGAGACGGTGTCCAGATCGTCAACTACCACGGGGTGCTGGGAGACCCCGGGGCAAACTACAACCTGAAGCTCGGCATCTATCGGGGAGATCCGACGGATGCCAACTACACGATGGCGGCCGATTACAGCAATATCGTCACCTCGACCGATCCCACCTTCCCGACCCCGCCGTTCGGCGGAGCGGGCACCGGTCAGACGCCTACGCCTCCAACATCTCCTACGATCAGTTCGTTCTCCAACGATAGCAATGTTGTCGGTGATGGAATCACGAACGACAATACCTTGGTGCTCAGTGGCGCTGCCACTGCGGGCAACACCGTCAAAATCTATGACGGAGCAACCTTGCTCGGGTCTGCAACGGCAAACAGCAGCGGAAACTGGACCTTCACGACCGGCACGCTCGCAAACGGCAAGCACAGCTTCTCCGCGTCTGCGACCTCCTCGAGCGGCACCAGCGCTTTGTCGAAATCGCTTGTCGTCACTGTCGATACCGTCGCCCCGGCGGCTCCGGCAATCGTTTCCTCCTCTCCTAAGGCTGGCCAGAGCTCGGTGTTGACACTCACAGGCTCTGCCGAGGCAAACAGCAAGGTGAACGTCTACGATGGAAAGACCCTGCTGGGATCGGCAACTGCAAACGGAAGTGGGGCGTGGATTTTCACCGCGGCGGCTTTGTCGACCGGGACGCATCAGCTTACAGCGACGGCCTCGGACGCGGCCGGCAACAACAGCGTGAGTTCGTCTGCCTTCAATGCCACGATCAAGGCGCCCTCTAGCGCGCCAACGGTAGCGTCAGTCTCGACATCCGGTGCCGGAATTTTGTCCGGGACTGGCAATCTTGCCGCCGGGAAGACAGTCACTCTGGCCCTCAAATTGAGCGAGGCTGTGACGGTCACGGGCGGCATTCCCACGCTGAAGCTCAACGATGGCGGTACGGCAACCTACAGCGGCGGCTCCGGCACGAATGTGTTGTCGTTCACCTACAAAACCGCAGCCGGTCAAAACACCTCTGACCTGACGGTGACGGGTGTCAATTTGGGCACGGCAACCGTGAAGGGTAGCGCCGGCGGCGGAACGGCCAATCTTACGGGTGCAGCCTCGAACCCTGCCGGCACGCTGCGGATCGATACGACGAGTCCGATAGTGACGTCTGTTTCGGCGTCCGGTTCCGGAATAACGGCGGGCTCGGGAGTCGTCGGGGTTGGCAGGGTTGTCAACCTGACGCTCAAGTTGAGCGAAGCGGTCACCGTCACAGGCGGCACGCCCACGCTCAAGCTCAACGATGGCGGCACAGCCACTTACGCGTCGGGCTCGGGCAGCGACGCGTTGACCTTCAAGTACACGGTCGCCGCCGGCCAAAACACAAAAGATCTTGCCGTGACGACGGTCAATTCAGGCACGGCAACGGTGAAAGACGGCGCGGGCAACATCGCCAATCTTGCGGCCGCGATCTCAAATCCCGCAGGCGTGCTGCAGGTCAACACGACAGTCACGGCAACAAATTCGCCAACTCCGTTTGCCGGGAGTGGCGGAAGCCACACACCACATGACTGGCAGGGGCATTTTACTGCCTTCAGCGACGCCGCCCGCACAACAGTTGCGTCCGCCGATAGGGTCGGTCACACCGCCAAAGCGTTGGATGCATCCGCGGGCGATACGGCGAACGTGATGGGGCCCTCGCTGGATCACCGCCTGGCGCTGTTCACACAGCATATCGCGTCGGCTTTTCCGTCTTCGCCATTCGCTGAAGCGAATACATCGCCGATCAGTCAAGCAGCATGGAAGGGTTCAGAGCTGCACCTGGCTCAGCCCATCGCAAGCCAGCAGCACGCCCCAATGACGGGACCACTCTAAGCTGTTCAGTGAGCATCGGCTTTGCCCACGAAGCTGCGGCCCAGCGGCGACAAGAGCATGCTGAGGCCGGAGTGATTACCATGCAAAGGGGTCAACCCGACCATTCCACGGGGCAGTTCGCTCCCTGCAGCCTGACGCGGAGCCGATGCAATGCCGGTCCCTTGTCACGCCAGACATCGCGGGGGCCGAATCCTTATGTGATGCGAAGTGAGATAAGGTGTGCGACTCGACATCGCTTCGCGATACAGATCAGCATAGCTGTCGGCAACGATCGTCGCGGTGAAACGAGACCGTATTCGAGCCAAAGCGCCATCACGGGATTGCGCAAGAAAGCTGGGGTCGGCAACGAACCGTTCTATCGCTCGTACGAGACTGGCCTCATCTTTTGGTTCGACGATGACACCCGTCACGCCGTCATCGATGATATCCGGAATACCTGCCCACCTTGTGCCGATCGCCGGGAGGCCGAGCGCCATACCTTCGAGGAGACTTACAGGATACATTTCGCCGGGCTCGTAGGTTGGTAGCACGATCACCTGAGCACTACGCATCAGCGCGGGCACCTCGCGGTGATCAACCTTCCCCCTGCATTCGACGATCTGCCGCAAACCCAGCCGGTCGATTTCCCCTTCTATCTGTCCGCGCGTTGGCCCATCACCGATGAACATGGCACGGAGTTGGGGATACCGCGGGGAGAGCTTGGAGAGCGCCCACAATAGTTCGAGATGTCCCTTGCCCAAGACCATGCGTGCGACCAGGACGAGTGTGAATCCGCTCTGGCTCGCTGCGTGCCTCCCCTCTGCGAATAGCTCCTCGTCGACGCAAAATGGAATGACTCTGGACCGATCCGCAGGCACACCTTCCGAAATCAGTTCAGCAAGGGCCGCTTTGTAGGGCATGACGATTGTTGACGCGGTGCGCTTCTCAATCCAGAAGGTTATTTCGGCGAGCAAATCACGTTGCGGCGCGAACCAGCTCAAGGTGCCGTGATGCGTGACGACGACGTCGGCACCTGCCATTGCCGCCGCGATAAAGCCGTCAAGGCAGGAGAGACCAACCGCCTGGATGTGCAAGACGTCGTTGCTCTTGAGCAATCGATAGATTGCCCCGATACGTTGAGCGCGCAGCACGGCAGTTCCGAGTTTCCAGGGCAAGAGCCGTGCGGCGGAATTTCGATCGGGAAGGTCATGCACAGCTATGCCGTACCCGCCTGCAATTTCCCGGACATCCTGCCGGTTGTGCAGATCCATCAAAATAGATGGAGTAAGGCCGCGTCGCTTTTGAGCAGCGGTGAGCTGCAAGATGAAGGTCTCGACGCCAGTCATGCCGAAATTCGTGCCCATGTAGTGCAAAACTCGCACTTTTGGGCGGGGATCTGACTGAGTGAAAAGCTTCAACTGCAGTGCGGGTAACCCAACTGAGGCGAGCGACTGGCCATACAGGGTGGCATGGATTGCCTCGCCTTGCGATCTTGCGAGATCGATCTCCAAAAGCGCCAGGAGACTCGCCAAATCCGCAAAAGACAAAGCAAATACCAACAGGGCAGGAATAATATAGGCCGCTAATACGGCTGCTCGCATGAGTTCAAATCGTAATATTCGCGAAAGATAAATTTGCGTCCCGCACAATAAACCATTGGCCGCATCAAGCACTGCGACGTTATGGCGCAAACGGCGGATCACATCGTCGCACGCAGCCGACTGATCTCGCCGAAATCAATCCCGACCACTCACCGAGGGCACCCCCGAACGTCACGATCATTGTCAATCAGTAACCTGCGCACGCTGACTTGTTCTGGGTAAGCTCACTTTCTAAATTTGTTCAGGACTGGTTGCCGCCCCCTCGACGTTTGCCGCCGCGTGTGCAATTATGCGTTGATGCCTCTCTCGCGCGCGTACTGCGGGGACTAACGCCGTTGATCGTTCAGAGGACTGCGACGCTCCTCGACGCGCATTTTCCAGGTTTGATGCGACCGGTCGCTTTTTAAGCCTTTGAGTTTGCAGTGTAGCGCGTAGCAAAACCCTATAAGGGTTTGCTGCTACACGATACTACGCTACATGGGACACTCGGGTGTGTTTCGAGGTTGAGGCTTGATCCGGACTAGTCCGGTCGGTTCTTCAATTATGTGTTGAATCAGGCCCTTTCGAATTCGCGCAAACGTAGCGCGCGGTTTTTTTGTCTTCTGACTTGATAAGCCTATTCAGGGCCAATTTCTCTTTCAAAGAGTCTGCATGCGCGGAGCCGGCCTGACCGTGCGTCACGATCACACGAGCGAGCGCGTCCAACGACTGCGTCTGTTCCAAGCCAAGATTACGCGGGAACGGCGCCTCTTTCGGCGCTCGCATCGACGACTAGCCTAAGGTTGCTTTTCTTGGGAGCGACTCTCTTGGGATGGCGTCTTCCTAGTGCTTCGGCCTCTGCTCGCGCAACAAGCCCGCGTAGCCCCTGGACCTCCAGCATGATGTCATGAAGTTTTTGGCGTTCCTCGGAAATATGTCGGCGCCGCACGCTGAATGAATCCATTGGCCCCTCACAAATGGCATACGATATGAATTTTACAGTCCGGCAATAGCGCTACGTTATTTGAATTTCGCAGTTCTCGAAATAGCCCGTGCAACATTTAATGAAGATGAATGGCTCGCCAGCTGGTGCCCAGCCTCACCCGTAAATCTCCCGAGGCCGACATTCCGGCAACGCGTCCGCCTCAATCGAACGGCTGAGATTTCAGTAACTCCGTGACCGGAAGCCCCCAGGTGATGTCTTGGGACGGGCCGTTTGGCTAGCTGGCAGGCTCTCCCGAGCACAAGGCCGCGTATGCCCCCCGGGTGCCCATCCCCACGCCGGAGGCTCTTCTCATGTCGTTAAGGTTGAATTGAGGGCCCGATCGCGTTGGTGGGGTGCCGTGCTACATATGCCAAAGCGATAGGTGTCTGCCTCTCGCTATCCAACTCCCGTCGGCTCGCAAGGTCGGCGGTTTTTTTTCGATACGGCGACAGCCACCTCAGCCCGGTAAGCCTAGCACTCCCGGCGCTCAGATCCGCAATTGAATCAGCAGCCGGGAGCATTGGGGGCTGGAAGCCAAGCCGTGCCATGTTCGTCCTTGAGGACAATGGGTGGAACAGCGGACTCCTGTAGTTGTACGGAGTCCATTTTCGGAACGGGGTGTTCTACTGTGAGATCCGGGCGAGATTTAAGGCCTAATTTCTAGTTTGCCCGGGATTGCCACAGCGGGGCTGGAACCACGGTGCGGCTTTTCCCCCAAAAGCCCATTAACTCCCGCGAGCGCTGACGTTTTTCGTCAGACGAAATTTTCGCGCCGAAATTTGATTCCGAAATTCATTGTTGGAGCGGCGATGTCTCATCTCGTAGCAGTTGCGCTTGGCGCCCCAATCGTTGCGGCAGTAGCCTGGGTGACAATCATCCTATACCTCAACATGATCCTTCCCGAGGAGCACGACTAGAAGCACAAGGCCAGTATCATCGAATATGGGCAAGATCGGATTTGCCATCATCCTTGCCGCCCTTGCGGCATATGCCGCGGATCACCGCTGGAACGATGGCCGCTACACTGACAGCACGGCAGCCGTGCTACGTCATGCGCAACATGCGCTTGGCCGGTGAGTTTGGCTCGATCGCATCTGGACTTGTCGAACGCGCGGGACCAGGTCATCCGATGTTCGAAGACGTCGCATGCAAGTGCGGACCGGTCAGCGGAGATCTGCTCCACGTAGTCGTCGATTGCGTCGATCAGCGGGCGCGCGTAGCCAGCCGTCCGTTCCCTGATCAGATAGCTGCGAAGCCGGCCGAGTTCAGCCAGATCGGCACCGACGCGCGCCGCCCTGATGCGCTCATCCATTTCGCGCATGCACTCATGATGCCGAGCCTTCGCGACCGCGCGTTTCTCTACCTTCGTCATGCCGCCACCGAAACGCGGCGCGGGCGAGAGTCAAATTGTCGATTCCTAGCGGCCTAAATCGCTAGGCGGGCTACTGCTGTCGTGGGTGTGGAAGACTCGACCGCTCGGCATCCCCAAGGAGCAGCTCGAGCATGAAACCAAACGATGGGCGTCCAGATCAGTGGCAACAGCGCCGACATCAGCAATTCGCGACGTTGCGGCCAGCCGCCCACGGGTTTTGCGCCGCAACGCGGTACCAGGTCCGCCTAAAGTCGCGATTGCTCGCGTGCGGCAGCTCGCTAGCATCTCCCTGTGCGACCTCTGCCTCGTACCCAAAGCCGCCGGCCCGCACCGCGAACCCCATGTCGGCGCCACGGGCCCGCGGTAGCGGACCGATCTGTCAAAAGATCAAGGTAATGCGGGTGTAGAGTGCGAAGATGCGAAGCGCGATCGACGACTGTGTCGAGCAGTTCGCAGGCGATCGGACCGCACTTGCATGCGAAGTCTTCCAGCATCGGATGACCTGGTCCCGCGCATTCGACGAGCCCTCTCCAGCCTGAGGGCCGCACGCTGGTGACACTGCTCAGTGCCGGTGAGTACATTGCGACATTGCCGAACAAGGGGCACGCCACGCCGGAATGGCAGGCCGCCATGCAGGCGCTAATGCTGGCGGCGGAAAGCGGAGTCCGGCAATGCTCGCCCGGATTGGCGTCTTGCGGGCGTTGAACCGACACTACGTCCTCGAGTTCAACCCAAAGGGCAAAGAGCCGCATTGGGGCCGCGTAAGCTAAGAGGGATTAATGACCGTCTTCGTCTATGTGAACACCGCCAAACAGGTCGGCGACGTCGACCACATCAAGGTCTTTGCCACGGTCGAGGTCGCAGAGATCTGGTCGAGCAGAATGATCCTGAGGGCGTCACGTTCGAGTACGACGTGATAGGTCCATCAGTTTGAAGCGAGCTTCCTGCCCCCCGAGCAAAGGCAAAGGACGCAAGGTGGTTCCAGCCCCTGCTGCCGATTCAATTGCCGATCAGACCACCAGGAGTACTGGGCCCGGTACTGCGATCGTTATGACACTGCCGATACAAAGTGGCCCCAGTCCAGGGCTGGCGGCGGCTGGGCTCACCTTGGAGGCGGAGCGCAGTGCTAAAGCGGTTTCGCTAGGCATCCAAGCGGGCTTTGCCAAAGGCTGCGCGTTTGTGCATTGGTCCCCAGTGGCTTTATGTCTCCGACCTAAGAGCCGCTAGCCGTCCGACACGGCGAACTGTTTACCAATCACAGGCCCAAATCCTAAAAGTACGCACCTGCTAACGTTGTTTCGTTAGGTTAATCCAATGGCTAAGTTGCATCTGCCGGTTCGTCCTCGCACAATGCAGACAAGGGGCCGGCAGCCCAAATTCATTTCAGCGGATTTTTACCGACCGGCCTGACGAACTGTCATTTGTGTTGCGGCCTTTTTTAATGCGTTGCGAGGATATCAATGAGCAAATCAGCTCAGACGCGCGGTGATTGCCATTTGAATTCTGTTGAGGCGATCGAAGAACGCCTTGCGGAAATTGCTAACATGCAGCGGCGACTTGAGAGCACAGTCGCCCGGACAAGGCCAGCGCGCAAGCAGTTGCACTGAGTATCTTCAAAGCCGGTTTAGCTCAGTGGGAGAGCGCCGTTCCTTCTGGCGGAGGTCGGAGGTTCAAATCCTCTCAACCGGCACCAATTATTTCGCTCGCGCGAGTTGATTGCATACCAAGCTTCGGACCTGCGCCTCAGTCAGCCGGTTATGTTTTCTGAGGTGACCTTCAATGAACCTTTTCGGCCTACCTAAGACCAATCAGAGTATTACTCGAAAGCGCGAGGGCCAATTGAGCCAAGCGGATGCATCGATCGCTCAAGAGCGAAGTGGCCGCCGTCTTTCGCCAACCGGCATCGCATGGGCCGCTTCATGCGTTGTAGCAATGCTGGGCTGGACAAGCGCGCTCGTATGGTTTCTGTGGAACGTGCTGCGCGCTCTATCCGGATGAGGTCCGGCCTCAGAACCAAATCTGCGCCACTTTGACTGCCGCGCAGATGATCATTCCCCAAAGTGCAATGTTGATCTGTATTGTTCTGGCCATGGACCCTCGACAGGACCGCTTGAGTGCGGTTTCGACTCTGGCAACACAGTGTCAACGATTCGCTAAAAGTTCCCAATCCAACATGTCTGTGCGGCGCACTTGCAAGAGCTTCGCCAAATTTCGATAACGTTTCGGCCCATACTGACGCAGCTTTCGCAAGTTCGGCGTTTTTTTGGATGGGGCACGATTGAACGAGGCTTCAGTTTGAAGGCCGATGGGTTGACGTGCGAAGAGTTAGCACACACCCAGACCGGTATTAACCGAGGAAGATACAACTACGAGAAACAACAGCCTGCCGGCAGCGAGCACGTAAACTGGCCGCTGTGATCTCCGCTTTAACAGAAGGCCCGGACGAGTAGCCGGCCATTTAGGGGAGAAGACACATGGAACTTCGGTGGTGTGGTTGATTTTCGTCGGCCTTGGCGCGTCGAACGTCGTTACTGCAGACCCACTTCATGTTGGGAATTTTCCAGACATCAAGAGTTGCACTGAGGCGGTCCAGAAAGTTCAAGTCGGTCCAAATTCAAACATGACTTATCCAGGCTTTTTCATGTGTGTGCCGGCGAACACAGGTAAAGCAAGCGACCCGCCCGCTCCATTGAATTAAGTGGAGGCGCGTAGCCACTGTCTTAGCACCAGAGTGGGTTTACCTGACGCGCTGTATTTAAACCTTAGCTGATGGTAGCCAGCACCCTCCCGAGAAAGCCCCGGAGCGCGGCGCGGACGGCGCCTAAGTCTTTCCCGACGAGCGGATAATGGATCCTCGCCCAGAATGTTTCCACTCAGCAGGTTGCAGGTTCGAGTCCTGCGGTGATTGCCAATCAAAATTTTTCCAAAACGATTTCAAAATGTTGTGGCCTGTTAGGCACCGCTTTGAATTTGGTTAGTCACTCGATGTTCTCTCCCTCAGTCCCATGAATGAACGCGAGATTTGGTAGCAAGGAGCACTAGCATGAGCATAGTCCCGGCTCTTGCTCACGCGCTACCGGTTAAAGTTTTGGGCGATGACGGTTAGAGCGGCGCCTAAGGATGAGGCCCGCTGGTTCACGCTGGTAGCCTCCCTTTAAGACGAAAGCCGCAGCGAGTATTCGCTGCGGCCCCGCCGTGTCAAAAAAATCCGGGTGAAAAGATCTAAGTGAAATATGGAGCCAGCCCCGGTAAAAGGATAATATCGGGCCTCTGAGCGACCGCAATATGATCTAAATCACAAATCAATTAGTCATTAATCTGAACCATCTGCCGGCGCTGATGGAGGGAGAACGCCGCCGCGACTGGCTGGCTAGCTGGCGGGCTCTCACCCCGAGCACAAAGCCGCGTATGCCCCCGCGACCCCGTCCCGAAATAGAAACTGAACCGATTAAATTAAAAACCGGATAACAGTCGTCGCTGAAATAAACATCTTTGGGAAGATCCAAAGCGACGTACAGGCCGAAGAGGGCTGTCGCGAACAAGAACGATGTGAGCGCCATTCCAATATATGCGAACACAGTGAATACTCTCAATTAAACCAATTAAATAACCGTCATATGCCCGTCATCGGGACCATCGAGGTGCTTGAGCTTCGAGTCGGCTACGTCCGCTTCGGCATGCTGTGCAGGCAGGACATTAAGCGTCCGGACGTGCTCGCGCTCATGCGTTCATACGAAGCCGACGGGAAGCTGGAAACCAGCGACCGCGTGCGCAGCATTGGTGAGCAAATCTGCGACTATGTCGATGTCGAAGGGGACGGCTACAATCCATCCCGCAACCTGAATGGGCAGATGATTACCAACATTTCGACGCCGCGTCCTGGCGTCACTGAACCCGTGACGTAACGCGCGTCTTCAAGCTCATCAACGCACCCTGGACGAGAGCGAGGTTTGGTGACGTTGTTGGTCTTGCCTTGCGCTTCGATGCTCTGACCATTCCCCGCCCTGGCATGGTCAATGAAATGGAGTGGAGCGAGGTCGATTGGGATGCCGAACGTTGGACTATTCCAGCAGTCAAGATGAAGACCGGCTGGGACCATGTCGTGCCTTTGTCACGACAGGCACTCGCAATCTCGGGGAAAGCTCAGAAGCTAACCGGCCATCGCCGATACGCGTTTTCCTGCTCGAAGGACAAGGCGCCGTCGAACAACACTCTCAACAAGCGCTTGCGGCTGCTTGGCATTGACACCAAAACTGATCATTGTGCTCACGGATTCCGGCCCACCTTCTCGACCCTGTCTCACCACGAAGAGATCAAGGACGCCAAGGCATGGGACGGCGATGTCGTCGAGCTGCAGCTCGCGCATCTCGATAACTCTACTGTGGAAGGTCTCTACAAGAAGCACGGACCACTCGCGCTGATCGGCTCGAAGCTGATGCAGCATTGGGCTGATCGAATCGACCACTGGCTCGATCCCAAGAGGGTGATGCCGATCAAGGGAGGCGCGCGGCGCTGAATTACCTATCAAGCTGATCAAAGGTTGGTCACGCCGATATAGTTGTGTCCACAAGTTCAAGAAGCGACCGGACTATCACTAGGCGCCGCCGGCCGATTGTTGTCGTGACGTGATAAGCTGGCCAGATCCTATCAACTCATAAAGCTTCGTGCGTCCCAAGCCCGTTACCACGCAAGCTTCGTCCACCGTGCAGCTGATTCGCTCGCGAAACGGGACCACTTTCCCGTCCCGATCGTTCGTAGGCGATAACGGGCCTCTAAGCGGTCTCCGTGGGTCATCCGTCATAGTCTCTCCTTGTCACGAAAACGGCCGCTTGGTTGCAGCGCGCTGGAGACAGATCGGATGATACAAAACGCAACGGTCAATCGAATTACGCCATGTGTACATCAAGCTCTGGCAAGCTTCAGCGCATGTGGTGAAACTGTTCAACACGGCGTGAGCAGTCCAGGCGTCATAACCTGCCTGCCGCGGAAGCGTGAGAAAAGATTGATGCGCGAGGATATTACCAGGTCGCGTCAGCCCGACCGCTCATAACGGTCTGGTTGCAGGTTCGAGTCCTGCCGGGCCCACCATTTTTTTCAAGGGATTGCGCCGACTTCTGGCGCTTTGCCTTATGAATCAACCAACCCTACGTTCTTGCTCGGTGCCGAGTGCGTTCCAATAGCGTTCGCAGCCACGCGCAAGTGGTCGGGATGGTGATGGCCGTAGGTTTCTCGTAGCGTCTTCTCGCTCATACCGAGGAACCCAGCGGCCTCCCATCGGCGCTGCCCGCTGCATCAACCACGTAGCCGCCGCCCGCGAGACATTTAAGCGGGCGGCGTTTTTGTGAATCGAGCCGCCTCAGTCCGCGCGGCTTCTTCGGGCGCGTCATCTACCCTGCGGCCTTCCGCATCCACGATCCAGGCTTCACGCTTTGAGCTGCGATGGGCCTCGACGACAGAACGGGCCGTGGTCCGATCGACCGTCTCAACGTCAGCAATAGAGCCGTCCGAATTTTTGACCTTAACTATCCAAGGCATGCCCAAGATTAAAAACGACGACGCACGCGAAGGGAAGTGCTGGCTGCAACCTGTCGGACACACATCGGTCCTCAATCGACAGTTCTGCCGAATTTCGATATTCGCCGGTAATGAACCGGAGATACGTTCGGCATTCTAGAACCCTACGTTGCCTGCTTTTTAAGGGCATTGGGATGACGCCGGACAACCCACCTATCCTTCTTTGCAAGGCATGCAGGCGGCCCATGGCGTACTTGGCGAGGCTCTCAGAGATTGCAGGTTTGCCCGCTGTGTACGCCTATCGTTGTCTGCCCTGCCTGAGGGTCGACACCATCGTGCTAGGTTCACACTAGGAACGCCGGTCCCGCGAAAACGTTGGGTAATCGGTCTGTGGCTCGACAGTTTCGCGCCATCCACCCGGAACGGCCTGTCGTCTATCGCGCGTATGGCGGCGGGCCGGTTCTCGTTGTGTAGCGCCTAGGATCAACTGAACCGGCACGCTTCTTCACGGGCCGTTACCCGTTAAGTGCGGTGGATGACGGCATGATTGCCGCAACCGAGAAGTATATTTGCGCCACACCCACCGTTGCTGGAAAGCCGCAGTGGCTCTCCTAAGCCGCGAATTCAATAACCTCTCCCCCGCTTCGTCCGTACGTATCCCGAAGAACGCATCAAAGTGACGGTCAAGAGCGAGCTTGTCCCAAATGCGCATGTGACCAATCCGCGTCGGTTTGGGCATAGCGCCCTGTTCGACGAGCCAGAAATAGCATCGCTAAGGGACTCAACAGAACGAATTGTCTCGTCCAGCCCCTGCCCTGTCGCGACGATGGTGAGCCGTCTTACGACGTCGCCCTCGGCCATTTAAATGATTGCCTTTCGCCGGCCGCTTGTGCGACACGGTTTGTTCTCAATGAATTGTTGAAATGAATCAGAGGCGTTCGCGGAAGGTTTTGCACGTTTCTGGAAAACTATTTCCAGCATCGAACCAACCGCGAACACGCTACGACGTCGCAGCTAGGATGAAAGAGAGGCCCGTGCGCTGATGCCACCGATTTGACTAATCGTGAAGCAGGACTCGTTGGAGCGGCGTGACCCAATTCCTAGCTAAGCACGCGCGGTTCTCGATTGGAGAAAATGCGATGCGTTCCATTTTGGGCTTTGGCCTTTTGATCGCCTTGTGCGGCGTTGCGAACGCGGCGCCGGCGCACCACACCCACCGGCACGCTGTGGTTCGTTCCAATCAGGGCGCGTTCGCACCGGGCTCCGCTTCGAGCTTTGCGTACGCGCCACCTCGCCTGCCGCTCCAAGACCGGTCCGGCACCCCGGACTGCGACAAACCTGAAGCGTATTTCGGCGCTTGTCAGGGATATGCGCCTGGCGAAAAGGAGCAATTTCTCGATGGTGTGAGACAAGGTGGTTAGATCGCCCAAACACATCGGATGATCTTAACAACTGCGATCGTTGAGAGGCAAACGAAGGCCTCACCGACGTCAGCAACGGGTCAAGACTATTAGCAGGCCCCTTCGTTAGATTGTCCGTGTAGGCAAGTTGAGCGCGCCGCGCTCTCTTGGCGAAAAGCCAAGTTTTCCCAGCAGGCTGATCATGACCGATACGTGACCGTGCTTTAGCTCGCCGTTTTTGAACCGGGCCGCCAGCGTGGCCGCTATCTCGACAAGGAAGCGATCGGCGCTGGTTAGCCAATAGCCCCGGGTCTTCATTTGCCGCCATACTTCGGCAACATCGGTTGTGACGTCGGCAGGCGGATCAGGCAGCGACGCCGTTACAAGCGGCTCGCCTGTCGAGCCTGCTTCCGGTTTGGGTTGCGCTTAAATGCCCCGCGAAGTTCAAGCAGAGCAATTGGTGTTCTTGGTCTGGCCATTGGCCTCCTAAAGCTTTGGGTTTGGTGGACGTAGAACTTTTCCCATGGGCCGGTTAGAGCCCCACAAGTGGTAAAGAATCGACGCCCCCCTACCCCATCCGCGCCATTGCTTGGCAGGAGGCGCAGCGGTAGCTTCGCCGGGAGGTTTTTATCGATGGATCAACATCGGACAGCATTGGTTCTGTTTGCGCTCGCCTTGGCCACCGTCATCATGGTCGCGGCCCTAATCACGCTGGATCGCGTCAACACTCATACGACGAGCAACGACGCACCACCTGGAACGGCAGGACTCGCTAGACCCCACCCGCCGTTAAACCGTGCGGCCGGTGAACCGCTGCAGACGGTAGGCGGGCCGTCTGGCGCGATTCGGCAGCGCCCTTAACCGAACTATCGGCGGGCGGGCCAAATGCACTTCGCAAGACGAAGCGGGTGGCCTTGGCAGTTGCAGAAACAAGAACTACGCGTGTGGTCTATTTCACAATGTCGTTGCGCGCGCTTGCTTAGATTTGGCACCCATGCGGAGCCTTATCATGCGCGCCATCATTGTTCTGATTGTCGCGTTGGTCGCGATAGCCGCCATCTACAGCGGTCCATTCAAGCCGCTAGCAACGGCGGAAATGCCTGCTGTGAATGCGCCTTGAGAGCGCACACCAGCGCCTGTATGCTCACTACATTGTGCGTCGTAGGCATATTTTCATGTCTTATATCTTGACCAGATGCCCAGTGACCGGACGAGTTTTACCAACCGGCTTGGATACGGACAGCGCTATCTTCGAAAGCCTAGTCGCTATAGCTCTTCCCGTTCGTTGTCCATGTTGCAGTCAGACCCACCACTGGAAGCCGGGGAACGCTTGAGTCAGCCACCCGGGCGAACCGACTTCCTTGCTGTCATAATTCCGTAATCTCTCTGTATTGGGCCTTGCTTTTGTAGGGGCGTGCCATGGCAGAAACACAGTCGGAGAAGCGCGAGCAAATCCTGAAAGAGCTGGCTGAATTCGAGCGACGCGAAAACGAACTCCTGAGGAAAGACCGCGAAGAACGGGCAGCAGCGCTGCACCTTCCTCTACACGCAATCAAGGTTCACTAGCCGCGTTGCCCAGCGCGTTAACTGTTGCGGTAGGGGTCGGCGCCTTTTTCGCAATCCGATTTTTAGCGGGACACCGCGGCTGATCGTGCTGCCTAGGAAGCCAGCCGAAGATCGTATCGGCGCTTCAACGGATCGCTTGTGACCTTGGCGGCATATTGAATACGGTCGAGATCGCCTCTGTCGTTCGCTATGACACACAATTTCCAGTCCATGCCCTGTGGTTCATGGGCCTCGTACTCGACTTCTACTGAGACGACATGTTCGGAGCCGGGGAAACTACGAATGTCCTGAAGCGCAATGCGCTCGAGGTTCGCCTTTGAAATTAACGCTTTTGCCACCTTCATCTCCTGAGTTGGCAAAGGGCCGCCGAACGGCACACCCGAGCCAACCGGACCCGGGTGGCTAAGTTCCTATGGGGCTGCAATGCTTCAGTCCTTAGGCCGCGTCGCGGAGCGCGCCTACTGTTGACGATCGCCGATGTCGAACGCGCCTAGGCGGTAATCGTCCCCCACCGACTGCTCAGTCGTCGGCCGCGCGATCAAGGTGAACGTCGCGTCGGGGTAGCGCGTCCACACTTCAATGTCCTCTGACGTGACGGTCAAATATCCGAAAAAGCATCTATATCGACCCGGCTCGGTTACCCGGCCGATTTTGTCCCAGTTGATCTTGTTGACCCGCATCGCTAGCTCCACTCGTTCTCAGGCAGAGAACCGGGCGGAGGTTCAAGTTCTTCGAGGCCGGCTTCGATCACCGCCAACTCCTCTGGATTGCGTTGATAGCGTTTTCTGGGTTGATGCCCGACACGGCTTGCAGCTGGGCGAGCACCTTGCGTCGATGCGCCAGCAAGTCCGTTAGTGCGCGACGGTCCCGCACCTTCACGTAGCTAGCGACGATCAGTTCGATGGCCTTTGACACGTTCGTCGTTTCCCACCTTGCGGATTATCGTGGCCGGCTAAGTTCTGTCAGACCGGCTTCGGTCATACGATATTCGACATCCTCGCCGGTTGAGCGTCGCTCCATCCATCCGTTTCGTAAAAGAGCGAGCGTTGTTCCGGGGTGATCGGGAAGCTTCGAAGAAGACACCCAATCGCGGTCACGAAGAGGATCGAGCATTTGCCGGTGATACTGATTAAAAAGCGGCCTGCGCTTTTCCTGCCGACCGATGTCTTGACGTATCGTTTCAAGCGGGCGTTCGGGTTCCATGGCCGTTGGTGCCATCGCATCGTTTACGATCAGTTACTGGATCGGGAGCAGCCGGCAATCTTTTCTAAATGGTTCAAGAATATTGTTTCGTGGCATGGATCACGAGGACGCATCCGCCTGGCTCGTGCCGGCCCTTAGGCGAAGCTATGCTCGGTTAGCGGCATGGATGGTGCGCGATAATCGCGTGCCTGAGCCCGCCCGCATGCCGGCAGCGCCACGGGTTGAACGTCCCAACAGAATTCCCGAGAAGCCGCGGAGGCCTGCGCCTCCGCGTGCCCAAGCCGCGAGGTCACGATGACAAAAAGCCGCGGGTTGACGCGACATTGGTCGCCCGAAGAAGAAGCGCGACTGCTTTCGCTCATCGCCGATGGCGCCACGGCTGACGATGTCGGAAAATGCTTAGGTCGCACGCGCCAAGCGGTTTACTCTCGCTTGCAGCGCTTTCAAAGGCAGCAGGGCCGAACGAGCCGAACGAACAGAAAAGCTTTTGCGCAAGTGTCGATCTATTAAACGCCGCCGTTGCGACACCGTCCAATTGGATCATCCCAAGGTCGCATTTGCAACTTCGACAAATGACGGCAGGCTACCTGTCTTATCCTAGGTGAGCCCGCACGATGACCAGCCCGACTGACGACGAATTGCGCGCCGCGGTCACCGCTGCCATTGAGCAGTGGAAGACTTCGCGCCAGCTCCCCTACCTGTCGCCGAGCGATTGTGAGACGCTGAACAAGTTGATCATCACCGGACTTCAAACCGTGCTGTTTCAGCGTGCGAAGGCCTTCGACAAGCGTTAGAACGCACAGCTTGATCAAACCCGGCGGAGTTCGACGACGCGATCTTTAATCGAAGCATGCGCACGCAAACCGGCGTCTATCCAAGCCTTCGCCTGAGTGTGCCCGACCTTCATGGAGCTTTCGTTGCTCCACCACGCACTGCTTCAAAATAGGCCGGCACTTACGCGGCGACGTCGAACGATGCGATTAGGGTACGCAGGTCGTTGGCCAGCTCGCGATAGTGTTCGCTCGCACGCAGGTAAAACTCGCGATTACCTCGTCCGATCGTTTGGCGATCAATTCGCACTCAGTCGCGAGGCTCTCAAAGCGTTCCAGTTTGGCTTGAAAACCGATCATGTGGCGCCCCCCAAAACTCGTTGCTAAAAAGGATGGGAAACATATTCGCGGAATTAGGTCAGGGCAAGCATCGTTACATGCCGTACCAAATTACCGGGCCGCGGCTTCGGTTGGCGTCAAGCTGTGCGCAGCACGCACATGTGCATCGAGGTTCGGATGCTGACCGAGTCACCGCAGAAGCAGCGCGCAAACGGCCCGCGCGCTCTGTTGGCGGCGGAAGCGCTAGATCATGCATCCGGTCCTTCCAATTCTCCCAGTCGCGCTGGCGTCGCCATGCCTCGAAATCAGCTTCTGTGAGAGTGACCGCCAACTCCACCCAAGCACATTGGAAGGCGGCCGTGCATCGTCGAATGTTTCGGCGATCCCAGTTCTATGCTCGCCGGGATCAACGCCGGGATAGAAGCCGCAAGACCAGCCCCATTGCGGCGCCGAGCTGGGTACGCCCGCGCGCCGGCCGATGACACCGATCCGGACGTCGTTAAGATGGATCAGTCACGTTTCGCGATGGGGATCATCTTTGCTGCGGCGGCGGGTGAGCGGAGGCATGTCGCCATCAAAGCGGTAACGGATAAGGCCTGCAAATTGTCAATTCCTTGGGTGTCGAGGGTGTGGTCGACCCGCCACTACTCGTGGGTGTGGACAATGGCCGGCGGGCATCACTGCCGCCGGCCATCGCTTGCGCTGCCTTGGGCTGGGGGTAGATCGGCAGCGCTGACTAAGCCTGTCGAACGGTGATTAACAACCTGCTAACCAATTCGGGCAGGCTCTGGCTATTTCGCGGGCAACAAGGCGGCGGCCTGTGCTGCGGTTCGTTCTTGGTTGAGCGCGAACAGGCGCGCGAGCGCCTGGTCTTCCGACATGTCAGCCGGCCAGCCCTAGGCGGCGGCGACTGCCGCATCCAACTCGGCGTGCGCATTGACTAGCCAAGTCAGGCGTTCGTTGTAAAGGTTGGTCATCCGCCTGGGCAGCGTCGATCTACGCCTTTCGTGCATAGAGCTGGGCTTGTTGAACCATCCTTCTCCGCGTTAACCGGAAAATCCGATCCAACTCTAATTAGACAACAGTGCTGCTTGTTGGCGCACCTGGTGCGAGGTTATCTCGTATTGCGAGGTTCGGCGGGACCGGCAATTGAAGCAAAGAATCTTTTGAGGAGTTCTCGCCATGATTGAAAGGTCAATGGAACGTCGCGCACTGCCGCGCGAGGTCATCAATGCACCGGCATTGCTTTCCTTCGATGGAATTTCGGGGGTGCATCCGTGTGTGGTGCGCGACATCAATGCTTTTGGCGCTTGCCTTTCAGCGCCCTATTACATATTCGCCAACGAGTTTGATCTATTGTTTAGCGGCTTTCACAACACGCTTGCCTGTCGAGTAGTGTGGAGGCGGGCAACCCTTTCGGGCGTGGTGTTCGTTGTGCGCCGCCGCGGATCAAAGCCGGAGAGTGCAAGCATCGTTCAACTTAATGTGCCCAATGCACTCGTGCCGGAGCGGCCCACTGGCGACGTCTGCGTCCTCCCTTTTGATTTGACCTGATGGTCCCGCATCGAATGGGTAAGCGGCTCGTGACAGACGCTATGACGAGCTGTCGCGAGATTGGGCTGCAGGCAAGTCTGACGCGCTATCCAACAGATACACTAGAAATAAGTGCCGACCGACCGCGAGAACACCAGCACGGCGACGCTAGTCCCGCAGGATTTGCGCTTCGGGTCACGAGCCGTGATCCTTGCGGTGAGCAAATCACGTCGGCTCTGTCTCCGACAGGAGACCTCAACCGACCTCCAACACTTGTCGCGATGGACCGCTTCCAGAAAACAAGCTGACAGCCCGGCCTGTCATCTCGCTCAATTCTGAAGTGTGCCAAATCTGTCGGATGGGGGCCCCGAGGAGGCCGGCGAGATAACTAGGGCGCACATGCAATGCGCTCGGAGAGGTAGCTCGGCATTCTCCGAGCGCCTTGGCGCTATTTAACGGCCGGTAGGCCCGCTACGGCCGCAGGTGATGGATTGTTCAGGCATTTGGGATGGCCGAAGCCACCTGCGCTTTGGCCAACTCCGCCCTGACCGTTGGGTGCCTGTCCAGTCCCGCCGGTTCCGTCGGCATTAGCCGTGATGTCGAATATGATGTTGTCCGGGTGGTTTGCATCGGCAACTCCTTGAACCCCTTGAAACTCATCAAACCCGAGAGCGTGCCGAGTCCGCCAGGCGACCATGTGATCGGTGCACGACGTGTCGCCACTGACACCCAGGCCACCTACTCGCTGTCCGGCCTTGTAGAGTGCCAGCCCGCCGCCGAATACGTTTACCCCACCAATGCGTTTGCCGATCATTGGGTCGACGTTCGTACCGAACGCTTGGCTGTTGACGGGAGCCGGGTTGAAACTTGCCTGGGTCACGCCCCCAAAGCTCGATTGGTTGCCATAAGCAACGCCGGTATCCACCGGATTGCTGTGCTGTAAGCCGTAGAGGCTGCCACCAGGTTGGACAGCGGAGAAGAGATTGGCTGTCGACAAGGCAAGACCGGATGGGAATGCACTACCCGGGGGAGTGACTCCGTGGCCAAGGCTGAAATCATTCGCAGTATTTGCCTTCTGTGCGGAAATCACGCGGCTGCCGAGCCACTGGGCCGTGAACTGGCCGCCGGAAAATGCAACCGCGCAAACTGTCCCATCGCGGTCGACGATCGTGCCCCACATGTGAAAGCCAAGCCCACCATTTGGGCCGTTCGCTGCCGTTAGAGATCCAGCCAAAGCGGATCGAAGCTGCGATAGATTGGGCAAAGATCCGCAGTCCGCCATAACGGGACCGGCAAGTAACGTCGCGAGGACACTGACGGAATATGAAAGCAGGCGAGGCTGAACATTCATTGGCTGCTCCTCTGCTGTTGAACACGTGATCAAAATCGATGATGTGGGCCCCCATCAATCTTCGTCTGAAAGACAGCCCGCAGGTTCACGTCGCGTCAGGCGTTTTGTGTGTCAATATCTCTTACGTGTCCTGCAAGTATGCTGTTCGCTTCACGCGAAGCCGTCCCCGAAACAATTTGGCTGACAAAATACCGCAATCTCAACGTTCGTCCGCTTCGGTCAAAATGCGAATACGCAACCTGCGCCAATCTAGTCCGCCATTGCCTCCGCGGACCTCAGCGAGGTGCGCCGCCACTTCGCAGATGGGCCATTAGCCAACAAAAGGAATGCGGGGGCCGACTTACGTTGTCCTCCGAGGAACCACTGCACCACTCCTTTGTTGGGCTGATCATCTGGACAGCAAAGGAACACGATCATGGACCGTGAACACGTAAAAGGCGCGGCCGACAAGGCCAAAGGCGCGATCAAAGAAGGTGCCGGTAAGCTTACTGGCGACAAAGAGATGGAGGCCGAGGGCAAGATCGATAAAGCCAAGGGAGCGGCCCACAACGCCGCAGGAGATGTGAAAGATGCGGCGCGAGACGCCGCTGACGCCCTCAAAAAGTAAGAAGATGTAAGACCAAGAACTAGCCGCCTCCAGGCGGCCATTTCTTTGGGAGACCAGCAACAGAAGTGGCCATGCCAAGAGAAGTTGCCGGGCCCAGACAAAAAGAGCGCCAACGGAGATGGCCTAATCCTCTGGAGGCGCGGAATAAGCTAAGCTATTCGTAATCTCGCTGCAACCCGCGCGTTGATGACACTTGCGCACCAATCTGAGGCGCAGGCTGAGGTGTTGGAGCAAGCGGAGTTATTGATTGAAAAATGGGTAGAGAACGATTGCTTTACCAATTTTCTAAAGCTTCCGAGCACCAGCTTTGCTAATCGTCCCGCAATCCCGGCGTGCTATTGAAGGGCAAAAGAATAAGGGAGTGCTGCGGTGTTCAACCTCATACGGATCTTGTCGCTGTTGGCCTGTGCCTACGCGAGCTCGGCGTTCGCAGAGATGCAATTGGAGCCGGCCGTTCCCTCTCTCGCGCAGCATGACCATGGCTGAGCAGACTGACCTCGGGTTAGTTCACGCCCGCGCCATTTGTGACGAGATCGGCACGAGACTGAGCTGCGTTCTCCGGCCTGACCACGAGGATTTGCCTACTCGGCTGCGAGTTCTCCTCGACCGCCTTAAGCAAATGGACGGCGGAACGCCTGCCCTGCCTCCAACGACAGTAGACATGACTAGACAGCTGAGGGATGCAGCTTAGGACTTCTCCATGCAAGAACGCCGTTGTGCAGAACGAACGGAGATCGACGAAGTCGCCTACATCGCTGGCGACGGATCAAGCGTGCGCTGCCGCGTCGTGAACATTTCGTCGGACGGCGCCGCCGTAGAGTTGCCCGACCCATCCTGCTTGAGGCCCCGGTTCAAGCTTATGCTTGAGAACGATCGGCTCATCAGAAACTGCCGGCTGATCTGGCGTTCGGGGAACCGTGTTGGCGTTTCTTTCGAAGATTAGTGGCGGGTTGCATCATTGGAGTTGCCGCCCAAGTCATTTTGGCGTTTTTGCCTCGGCCGCCACGACATCAAAGCGAACGTATTGATACCGAGGCAATAGGGCCGCCAGCATTAACCAGCGGGCCGGCCATCGTGCTGGGACCTCGGTCGGAGGGCCTTTCTTGGCCTAGAGAGAGCTGCATTCGTGGCGCGATCAAGCGAGAGTGGGAACTTCCAGCGTCTCGCGACGGTTCAGGCTCTATGACAACTTTCTATTTTGATCTTCATAGCGGCGTAGGCATTGAGGCCGCCCGCCGTCTCGCTCTCGAGATGCTCGGCCAGACTATCCTCGACGACGCGGCGCGGCACGCGGGATGGGTTTCGAAGGTAGAAGTCAGAGACCGGAGAAGCCTGATGCTACGGGTCTCCGCTGCGCGTTTCCGCACGATCGGCGCAGCGGCAGCGACGTCGCACATTGCATGCCACCCCGCGTCTCAACCGTTCGGTTGAGATCTTAGCCGCCCATTAAGCGGGAACGGTCAGTCTGCGCCTTGGGACGGGGCCGTGGGGGACATACGCGGCCTTGTTTCGGGAGAGCCCGCCAGCTAGCCAGCCCCGGCGGTGCTCTCCCTCACTCGACGCCATTAAATGCGTTCCCAAGTGTGTCCCAGATGACATTGCACTGCGGCGAAGCTGCTGTAGGTTGCTGCTCACCGGGGCTGGCTCCATATTTCACTTAGGTCTTTTCACTCGGAATTTTTTGACACGGCGCGGGCCGCAGCAGGAGATAACTGCTGCGGCCTTCCGCTGGTTAAGTTGATCGGGCCGACTGCTCAGGCTCGCGCTGGCTGGCAGTATTGCCAGACCCGAGCGTCCCTGAGCGGCCCTTCAATCGCAGAGAAATGCCGAGCTGGTGTGCCTTCACAGCGAGGGCTGACGGAGCTCGTTGCAGTTCGGCGGCGATTTTTGCGCGGGGGATGTTCCCGGCCATTTCCTTAAGCTTTTCAACGTCGTCCTGGGACCAGTGGCGGCGCGACATCTTCCACCTCTTCTGAAATTGCCCCTTCGGCAAAAGCTAATAAAAAACGAAAATTCTCGTAGATCAAGGGGCAACCTGACGACCCGGCGGGGCCGCAAAGGGGCTCGAGCAGCGCATAAGAGCGTATCGCCAACAAACTAACATATGTTTGGGATTGCCAGGATTTCCCGGCGCTTGTCAGATTTTTGTTGGCAACAACGAATCATCTTGGCATGCTTCTTTAACCGGGGCTGGCACGTTCATCTCGCATCTATTTTACACCCGGGCTCTGAAGCAACGACAACGCTGCAGACGTTTCAGCACGAGTTTAGATCAGCGTAACGAACTAATGAGGCCGCCTTTAGGTGGCCTCTTCGTTAAGCACTCAATTTCTCCGGGGATATTGCAATGGCAAAACCAGCCGTTTCCCGTGATGCATTTCGTGGATTGTTCGCTTTCTACGCGGCGAAAGCCCATCACGATCATAAAGCCGAAAGTGAGGAATGCCTTCTCAAGCTGTTCGGGTCCGCGGAAGACATTCCTGATCGTCTGTTGCAACAATGGTCTGATAGAGCTGATCTACTCGGCTCCGAAACCGTCGGCAGTATAGTGGAGCCGCGTGCACATGAAATCACGGGCGGCGGTGCGCGATACGACCACGCCAGCGACTTTCTCCACGCGCTCCTGAGAGACCTTGGGAAAAAAATGCAGTGATTAAGATACGCGCAGATTTTCCGCGCTGCTCTTACCGCGCCTCTGATCGACTTTGACTTCGTAGGAAATCTTCTGCCCTTCGCGCAGGTCCGAGAGGCCAGCGCGCTCGACGGCGCTTATGTGCACGAAAACATCTTGGCCGCCGTCATCCGGCTGGATGAAACCGAAACCCTTGGTCGCATTGAACCACTTAACAACACCAGTCGCCACGTCCGTATCTCCTGCTTCTCAATACCAACTAAAGTAAGTCGACCAAGGTTCTTTCGGCAAGTCTTGATCCGTTTGGTTTGGATGGGGAGCGTCCTCCCGTCCTTGCCTCGCCAGCGCCGCGGGTGTCTCCACTGCGCCGACGCTGAGTGCGTTGATCAAGCGTCCCTAAGCCTCGCGGCTGTTGTTTCCCCTCGCTAGACTCCCCCTCCAATCACACGGGCCACGTGAGCGGCCTGTTTCATTTTCCTCAGCGCAGTCTTGCAATGGCGGGAAGCACGCTTGTCGCGTCCGCCTCTGGTGGCCCAAGGAGAGCCCAAATGGCGACCGCCAAGACAAGCGCGCTGGAGAAAGTCCACAATGCCAAACGCATTACGGCATAATCGCCATAACGGACAGATCAGCATCAGTGAAGCTTGAACCTCCCGATGCAAAATAGATTGTGGCAAGCATCACAATGGCGAACGCTATGTAGCCAAGAATAATCGCGCCATCGTGATTGCGAACCAAGGACGGCATAGGTGCGGAATGTTGTGCAATAGCCATGACCAAATTTCCGATAGAAATTGCGCTTCATTGCGCGACATCATCTTAGGTTTGGTCTGCGAAAGCGCTGTGAAGCAATTCACAGCATAGGCGCACAAATTCCCGTCATTTCTTGTTAGTTGCATTCCGTGAGTTTGCTCGCCAGTACAATCGTCTCCCCGGCTGGATGTGCTGGAAAGGCCAGTCAACCGCAACGCTACTCTGCTTGCGGCTTGCCGATAAACTCGCGCCGACAGACTCAGCTGGCCGATGCAAACTTAATCTCCAACTATGAACTAGTTCACAATTGCTTCTGATTGCGAGGCGCAAACCTCCAGCTTCAGCGGAGCATTTGATTCATGCGCTGTTCAAATGGGAAGCGCGTTCCGCGGCGCATTTTGATTGCTTGTCTGCTCCTCTTGTCTGGAGCAGCCTTGGTGATCGCGGCGCCCTCATATTTCACTCCCCGAAGTCAGCCGGTGTCCGAAATGGCATGCTTAGCTGACGGCTACTGCTGAATGTAAATCGGCGCGTCCTTTGACCCCCAATCGGCGCCCAAGGCTGACCCCACCCCATGTATCATAAGTGTCGACACGCATTCTCGATTCCGCCGCCGCACTGGGGGTCAATGTTGGAAGCCGAAGGGGGTCAATATTCGGAGCCGAAACACATGCGTGGACCAAGTGTACCGACTTTGTGTACCGAGCGCACAGTCGGCCGTCCGAAAAAATCCCTTTTTGATCAAGGATTACGCTGATTTCCGCGATTTCTTGCTGGGGTGGCGGAGAGAGTGGGATTCGCCCCCCAAAAGAAACGTTAGTGTTGGTAGCGTCGTTGGTAGTCGAGCCCAACGACTTAAGGAAATCGCGTATTATCAATTAGTTGCTTTTTAATTTCGACGCCGGCCAGGGCGGCTCCGGTGTCGGCAGCGATCAGGGCGGACGCAAGAGCAACACATAGCGTCGAGCACGGTTCGCGCGGCTGATGGCGCGGAGGAATTCAAGACCATCGCGATTTTCTGCGGCCTGGATGCTGCTCTCCCTCGTCGCGGCCATGCTCTACGGCCCGGATTTCACGGCCTTTTGAGGCGCTTGCGCCTTCAGCACGCGGTCGCTCGAACTCGCTCGCGTCCTTCGCGACGAGGCTCACACCGTTCCCGCCTTCGCTTCGCTCGCTCCGCGAGCGGCGGCAGCGGTGGTACGGGTGCATTGACCATCTCGGACTGCGTCGTCTCGATCGCCTGGTCGACGCTGGTGCGCGCCTCCATAAAATCGAGTGCGGAACGGCCTTTGTCGGTGATCTTCCACCCGCCGCTTTCGCGATCGACCAGACCTTGCGAAAAGATGTCGAGCTCAGGTACGCGCGCAGCCAGCCGCTTGGTCCGGTCGGCCCAGTCTCGGCCACTGGTCGCCAAGATCGCCATGTCGCGCTTGATGTCGTCCATCACAGCGAAGCCGCCCGGATAGGACACCAAGATCTTCAACACCGTGACCTGAAAATTCACAGCCGAGTCTCACTCAGTGCTACACAGTCGGCGTCCCGGAAAGGGCTTCGCGACCGAAGGCCCCGGCTCGCCGGGGCCTTCGCGCAGTTAGTGCGATCAGTATCTCGCCGCGATCGGGGCACCAAAGCCACCGAAGCGATAGTTCAACCGAGCGGTGACCATGTCCACATCCTGGCTAACCCTGTCGCCGAGGAGGATAACGCCACCGGGTGAGAGCACACCTGCGCCTGCGAAGGTGCGGTTGTCATTCCCCATCCAGAGATGATCGTATTCAACACCGATCGACCAGTTCGGCGTGAAGCCATACTCCCAGCCAACGCCCAAGGCACCGCCCCAGCGCGTGTGGCTTGCCGAGTCCAGACCGACCCCGGTGAGGTTGTTGAAGGCATCAAGACGATTGTGGGTCACGGCCGCACCACCCTTCACGTAAAGCAGTGACGCGTTCCACGCCCAACCAAGTTGCGCCGTGAAGAGACCAATGCCGTCGGTCTTCCCTGTGGTCGATAGCAGCGGATCGATCAGGGTGACGCGCGTGTTCTTGATGTCGGCCCAATCGCCCTGCGCTTCCAGTCCAAGCACAAACTGATTTGTTTGCCAGCGATATCCGATCTGTCCGCCGACGAGACCTCCGGAGCGAGAAGCGCAACCACCCGCGACTGTCCCTGCCGGTGTCACGAAATCCACGCAACCGCGGCTCTGGCCCCACCCGCCGTTGGCGCCGATGTAGAAACCGGTCCAGTCATAGATCGGAGCGACAATTGGAGGCGGCGCCTTAGTGTACGGACGGGCCGCCAAGTCAGCCGCGGATGCGGGGGCGGATAGACCTACGGCCATCATCGAGACTGAGGTGATTAGAAGTTTTTTCATTGCGATGGCTCTCCCCTGAAACAAGTTTAAAATGGCAAGCCCCCACCTAAGGAGCCAATGCTATCTCGCTCGCCTGCAGGTTGATGTAGCCAAGCCGCAACAGTTGGCGCAGATGTTCAACGAGAATTCGTCAAAGGTTTTAGTCACTTACATGGAACCGGACACCCGCCAACGTGCATATTGCGGATGGCAAAACCGCCGACCTGCGGCGGACCACGACCTTTGGCTCTCCTGACCGTGACGACCTCTGCTTTACGTCTCGCTTCAGACACGTCGCCGAGGCGGGCCAACTGCGCACCCGTGGCTGCAAGCCTCGCGCGAAATGCAGTCATATTGACCTTTATTGAGTGCGCGATCCGATGAACCTTTGCGAGATTTGCAGGACCCACAGTGAACGGTTTCACATTTTGCGTCCTGGGCCGGGGCTAAGCTCGGTATGGAATTCGCCCGAAGCAGAAGTCCTGCGGCGAAACACTTTTCCGATTGTCACGACGCAAGACTGATGCATTTTTGATCGAAATTCCGGAATTGAAGACTGACCGAAGTAATTCCAAGGGAGCTTTCCTATGGATTATTTTGCCGAGGATTCCGCGCACGTTACCAATAACTTTTCCCTGAACGAACCTGCTGCCAGCGATCCCGAAGACAGGGTCACCCGCAAGCGTTGGGTGAAAGGCGTCCTGGCCTTCTACGCCTGCTTGCTCTTAGCTGGTGCGACCGCGATTGGCGTCTACCAGGGCGTGACCACGTCAGGCGGCATAGAGCAACATGCCTCCTTGGGCACGGACGTTCGATCGAACCACTAACATCTGATGCATTTCACAAGTGAGGGGGCCATTCGCCCTCATCTCAACGCGCCCATCGAGCGCCAAACTCGAAGGATCCGGTCATGGCAACCATAGACTATACTCACACCGCGTCATCGGCGCAGGTGACACGAGACTACGACGGATGGATCATTGCCGGTTATGGTCTCTTGGGAGCAATCGCGCTTGTTGCGCTCTATTTTGCGGCAGGCGGTCCCGGAAACGGCGAGGCTGCCCTTGCCGTTATGGTGGCCATGCCCTGATTTGACGGCGCACGATGCGAGGGCTTCTCGTTCTCCTTGTAGCGTTATCGCTTATGTTGGCCGCACGAGCCGAAATGCGATGAAAGGAAACGCTAGAGATCCCGGCACTGCGGGAGGCTATGCCGACGCCCGATGAGGAAGAAGGATTACGTTAGAAGCGCTCTCGACATATCGGCCCCAAGCGTCCATCAACTGTCGCCGCTTCTTCAACGCGTTGCCACGCCGATAGGCTTGTTCGGTTTCGTCGCCAACCTTGTGAGCCAACGCCATTTCTGCAATTTCGCGTTCGAAACGCGTTTCGTCGCCAGCCCAATCGCGGAAGCTGGATCGGCAACCGTGCGTCGTCATCGCCGGATAAACTGCCTTCAGCGCGTGGAGCACGGCACTCATGCCGAGCGGCTTCGTATGGTCCTTTGACCATTGCCCCGCGAATACATAGGCGTCGCGCGCCGCCTCCTTCGGAAGGACCGCTTTCAAGATCGCGATAGCCCGGTCGCAGAGTGGCACTTCGAAATCTTTTCCGTCTGGATGGTCTTCTGTCTTCATCCGTTCGGCCGGAATCGTCCAAAGCCGCTCACCGAAATCTACCTCGCGCACGCGCATGAAGCGGGCTTCGCCGGTTCGTACTGCCGTCAAGATGATGTATTCGGCGGCGAGGTTGACCGCCGTGTCCGCCGCTTCGTGGCTGGCTTGCAGCGCCCGGACGATGCCGGGGACGTCCTTGTATGGCGCGGCCTTGTGATGGCGCTTCGAGCGCTTCGACTTCGGCAAGAGCGGCTTCAAGGTCTTCCACATCGCGGGGTTCTTCCCGGACCGAAGTCCTTTGGCCTCTGCAGCGTCAAGCACGCGCTCGATCCGGCTTCGCGTTTCGCGCGCCGTGCGGTTGATCGTCATCCATATGGGCGACAAAATCCCCAACACGTCGTTCACCGTGATGCTGGCGAGCTCCGTACCTCGGATGGGCTTGCACCGAACCTTCAGGTCACGTGTCCAATCGGCGTGCGTATTTTTACCCTTGAAGCCGGCCTTGATCGATAGCAGGAAGGCGTCCGCGAATTCTCCGAAGTTGCTAGCCGCCACTATTTTGGCGCGCCGCTCCGCCCCCGGCTCTTTGCCTTCGGCTAGTTGCTTGCGCGCCTCTGCCGCCTTGAGACGTGCGTCGGCGAGCGAGATGCCATCCCTGCCTTTGCCTTTGGCCGAGCCCAGCCCAATTTCTCTACGCTTCCCGGTGCCACGCACACGGTAGAGGAAAACCCACTGGCGCCGCGCGTGCGTACCCGCCTCGATCGCGAGGTAAAGCCCACCGCCGTCGCTATGACGGCCGGGCTCAACGATGGTCTCGGCCTGCCGAGCCGAGAGCTTGTGCAGCTGTCTTTTGGCCATTTCCGCCCCACCATCCGCCCCACCATTGAACACGGATCGCAGCGGATTGCGGCGAATATCCGTGAGCAGCGTCGAACTTTCGACGAAACGATTCTAGCACAGTTTACAACGGCTTAGAAGCTTTCGGCGCACGATTGGGGACACGCGCGGAGGTCCGTCACGGACGTGGTGATGCCAGTCGCGCCTTACTTTTGTCTGGCGTTCACTTTTGCGCGCAGACTATTTGGCCTTCCCCGCGAGCCAGACCCGCCCCTCACCGTAGAGCTTCTCGACCTCGGGGCCGATCAGGCCGGGCATATCGCGCTTGACCTTGTAGCCGATCAGCTCCTGCATGTAGGCGAGGTGGCGGTAGCCCTCGGGCAGCGCAGCGAGCGCCTGCTGGTCGAGGCGGAGGGTTGCTGCGGAATCGACCGGGTCGATCCGATCCTTTTCGTAGATTGGCTGGCGGCGGACGATGCCCCATTGGCCAATACCTGATTGGTCATGCCGCTTCTCCAGGAAATCGTAGAAGCGCCCGGTGCAGACGACGTCGCAGAGCACGTCGTGCACCAGGGCCCGTTGCGAGATCGTCATCTTGGTTTGCGCGATGGCCCGCTCGCGGGCGAGATCGATGCTGGTGCCGCCGAGGAAATGCAGGATGCGCACGCCCTTGGCAAAACCCTCCTGGCTGACGCGCATGAAATCCCGCGCCGGCCCCTGAAACCAGGTCGCGGACATCCAGCCGTCGTCGTGCCAGACGGTCGCAAAGCGCTCCCAGTCGCCGGCGTCGCGCCACACCGCCCAGTTCTCGACGAGGTCGCGGATGGCGAGGCGGTCGAGGAGTTGCTGGTCCATGATGCGAAATCTCCGGAAGGCTTGATGCGGCGATGGATGTCATCGGCGCAAAATATCAACGGGGCAATGAGGTTGCCGTCAAGCGGTGATGCTTCGCGGCCCCACCGACCGCCCACAGCCAGACAGGCGCGATGCGAGCAACGATGCTTGCAATCAACCAGATGGCGATTAATATTCGTGCCGATGCAGATTAAATTTCCTTTGCTGGCCGCTCTCTTTGGATTGCTGACCGCCCTCCCCGCGCATGCGCAGATCGACACTGTCCAAGCCTGGAAAACAAGGCTGGCCGCGCACCTCGCCGCCAAGAAGCTATTTCCGCCTCAGGCACGGGGCCAAACCGGTAACGCCAAGGTCATTTTCGTCATCGACCGGTCCAGCAAGCTGATCTCGCGAGCGTTGGTGGAGAGTACCGGCTCGCCACCGCTCGATGAGGCCGCACTGGCCATGGTGGAGCGGGCCGAGCCGTTTCCAGAGCCGCCCCCGGAGCTGAAAGAGGATACTTTCAGCTTCACCGTGCCCATTTTCTTCAAAAGACTGGGGCCGCCGCCTGTGAATGACGAATGGCTCGAATCCTGGATCGACGAACTGACCAAGAGGACCGCCAACAGCCCGCCATCTGACAAAGATGATGCCAGATTGAACGCCAAGCTTCACAGCATCTGCCGCGGTTGTTGAGTCCTCCGCACCATTTCATGCGAAGCCTCATGCAAATGAAACTCCTCCTATCGGCTACGCTTATCGGATTGCAGGCGGCTTTCCCCGCGCTGGCACAGACCGATAAGCAGATCGAACGCGCGAGCGCCTGGAAGGCAAGGCTGACGGAACACATTGCCGGCAACACGCTACTCGCAATCGAAGGGCGCGGACAGGCCGGCCATGCCAAAGTGACATTCGTCATCGACCGCTCCGGCAAGTTGAAATCGCGGACGTTGGTCGAGAGCACCGGCTCTCGGCAGCTGGATGTTGCTTTAGTGGCGATCTTCGATCACGCCCAGCCGTTTCCCGAACCGCCATCAGAGCTGACGGAGGACATGTTCTCTTTCACAGTGCCGCTGGTCTTCGCCGGCCGTCATTTCGACGTAGTCCCCTACGGGTTGGCAGCGAGCGTGCCGACGCCCGCCTTCGCGGCGTCTGACGCCATGGACGCGTGGCGCAATACAGTGACCGAACAGGTCTGGCGCAATAGGATGTTTCCTCCGGATGCGATCGGTCAGAGAGCCAACGCCGGCGTTACGTTCGTGATCGATCGCTCCGGCAAATTGATCTCGAACGCTTTGGTGGAAAGCACGGGCTTCGCGCCGCTAGATGCCGCGACGCTCGCGATGGTGGAGCGATCCGCGCCGTTTCCCAAACCTCCTGCCGGGGCGCCCGACGACCTCCAGAGGATGACCGTTCTCATGACGTTCGATGGGACGCCGCCGGGACAGTCCATTGGCTGGTCATGGACAGAGGACGAAGCCAAGATCAAGGCCAAACTTAAAGGTGTCTGTCGCGGCTGTTGAGGCGAAGTGCCTACGAATAGAAACGGCGCGCCTTGTGGCGCGCCGTCTTCATGTCCGATTCGAGCTTCTTACGCCGCAGGCGCCTTCGGCGCGCGGTTGCGCGAGTTGCGCTGGAAGAACAGCGCCTGGCTCGCCACCGCCGACACCATCGCGGGCTGGAACGGCTTCGAGATCAGGAACGCCGGTTCCGGACGCTCGCCGGTAAGGAAGCGCTCTGGATAGGCGGTGATGAACACTACCGGCACCTCGAAGGTGCGGAGCAGTTCGTTGACGGCATCCAGGCCCGACGAACCGTCGGCGAGCTGGATGTCGGCGAGGATCAGGCCCGGCCGCTTGTTCTTGGCGAGCGCCACCGCATCGGCATGGGTGCGCGCGACGCCGACGACATTGTGGCCGAGATTCTTCACCAGGCTCTCGAGGTCCATGGCGATGAAGGTCTCGTCCTCGATGATCAGGACGTCGGTCGCGATCTCGGCCGCCATCTCGCGGCCGGCGGCATCGGCCAGCCGCCGTGTCTCGGCGACATCGGTCGCGAGAACATAGGCGACTTCCTCTTCCGAGAATCCTTCGAGCGAGAGCAGCAGGAAGGCCTGCCGCGGCAGCGGCGTGATGTTGGACAGCCGCCGCTCCGGCGGCATCGGCAGCGTCGCCACCTCGGAATCGTCATTGACCGAGACCGAATTCCAGATCTGGGTGAACAGCCGGAACAGGCCGGCACGCGGCCCGTGGCTCTCGTCGAGCACCGACGGATCCCCCAGCATGGCTTCCAACATGGCTGCGACATAGGCGTCACCGGAGGCCTGGTTGCCCGTCAGGGCGCGTGCATACCGGCGCAACAACGGCAAGTGCTCAGCAACAAGCTGCGAACGGGACATCCCCACTCCAATCATTTCGGGCCAACCTCAAAAATAGGGAACTGCGAGGGGAGGCCCGGGTTCCCCTACTGGGGCTGATTACGCTTCAGGATAAGAAAAGTTCCCGTTGAGGCGGAACTTTTTGTCGAACCTGGAATTGAACTCATCCAGGGAACGGCTCCCGGTTGAGAAAACTTCTCTATTTTGCAGTCACTTAACTCGGGGAAACGTGGAACAGGTCATGAAAGATCTCAAGTCTCAAGCCAGCAAAAGCACGACCCCCGGCAAGGGAGGCCTCACTCCGGAGATCCAATCCCGGATCGGGCATCAACTGCGCGCCATGTACGACGACGTCGTGCGGCAGGGGGTTCCGGACCGGTTCGCGGAGCTCATCAAAAAGCTTGATGCGCCGGGAACTGGATCCAACGAGAATGGGGCTGGGGGCTCCAACGACAACAATGGGAGGGATTAATGCCTCTCACGAACTCCCTGCGTGACGACATCCTCGCGGCCGTGCCGAGCCTTCGCGCGTTCGCGATCTCGCTGAGCGGCAATGCGGACCGCGCCGACGACTTGGTGCAAGAGACGCTGTTGCGTGCACTTGCCAACATCGACTCGTTCCAGCCGGGCTCCAACCTGCCGGCATGGCTGTTCACGATCCTGCGCAACCTGTTCCGCTCCGACTATCGCAAGCGGCGGCGGGAGGTGGAGGATGCCGAGGGCAACTATGCCAAGACGCTGAAGACGCAGCCCTCGCAGAACGCCCACCTCGAATTCGAGGAGTTCCGCGGCGCGCTCGAAAAGCTTCCGCAGGACCAGCGTGAAGCGCTGATCCTGGTCGGCGCCTCCGGCTTCTCCTATGAGGATGCGGCATCGATCTGCGGCTGTGCGGTCGGCACCATCAAGAGCCGCGTCAACCGCGCGCGCTCGAAGCTCGCCGCGCTGCTCTATGTCGACGGCGCCGAGGACTTCGGGCCCGACGAGACCGTGCGCGCCGTGATCGGCGGCAGCGGCGGATAGCGCGTCAATCGATCTAAGGCGACAGCTGTGAAGGCGGCCGTTTGCGCGGCCGTCTTCGCATGCGTGTGGGCAGCTTATTTCCGCTCGGTCACGTCTCGACGAACGTCACCGTGTCGGCGACGCTCGCGCGCGAGGTGCGGTAGCTGTTGATCTTGTGCACGTTGTCGGCATAGCCGAACGAGATGCCGCAGACGACGCGGCGGTCGGCGGCCAAATTGAAGTGGCGGCGGATCAGGCCGGAATGGCGGGCGAGCGCGGCCTGCGGAATCGTGCCGAGCCCCAGCGCTTGCGCCGCGAGCATGAAGTTCGACACGTAGGCCCCGCAATCGATCGCGCCATAGATGCCGAGCGGCTCGTTGGTGTGAATGATCGCGACATGCGGCGCGCCGAAGAAATTGTAGTTCTCCAGCGCCTGTTTTGCGTAGGCCATCTTGTCGCCGCGCGCGATGCCGAGCGTGTTGTAAAGCTGGAAGCCGCTCTCGCGGCGGCGTTCGAGATAGACGCCGGCGTATTCACGCGGCGGCGTGAAATCATAATCGTCGCCGAGGCCGCCCGAGGCCTCCTTGTAGATCAGCTGGCGGAAGCGCTCCTTGGCCTCGCCGCTGGCGATGATGACCTGCCAGGGCTGGCTGTTGCACCAGGACGCCGTGCGCTGCGCCGTGGTCAGCACATGCTCGATGGTGGCGCGATCGACGTCCTTGGGGAGAAACGCGCGGACGGAGTAGCGCTCGTTGAGGAGCTCTTCGAGCACGCCGATGCGGTCGTTCTGAGTTACTTTAGCATCCATGAACTAGCTCGCTCCTCGTAGGGTGGGCAAAGGCGCGATAGCGCCGTGCCCCACCGACAGACTTACCCCGGCGCATCTGCATATGGTGGGCACGCTTCGCTTTGCCCACCCTACGAGATGCAGCGAAACGCGAGATCACCGCCCCTTGGTCGGGATCTTGTTATACGGCACGTCCTTGTCGACACGGATGTCGCCGGGCAGCCCCAGCACCCGCTCGGCGATGATGTTGCGCAAGATCTCGTCGGTACCGCCGGCGATGCGCATCGAGGGCGAAGACAGCAGCATCTGTTGGAACTGGCCGTGCACCGTCTCCTCGTCCGCGCCGGTGAGCACGCCGGCCGCACCCTGGAGGTCCATGGCATAAGTTGCGATGTCCTGGAGCATCATGCCCGACACGAGCTTGCCGATGGAGTTTTCCGGTCCCGGCCGCTCGCCCTTGGACAGCGCCGAGATCGCGCGGTAGCTGGTGTATTTCAGCCCGCTCGACTTCACCGCCCAACTCGCAAGTTTTGAGCGCACGGCGGGATCGTCGATCGCGAGCCCATCTTCCAGCATCAGGTTGGAGCAGAACTCGAACAGTTCGGGCACGCCGGTCGCGAGCCGAGAGCCGATCGACATGCGCTCGTTCATCAGCGTGGTCAGCGACACGCTCCAGCCCTCGCCGACGGCACCGAGCCGCTGGCTGTCGGGGATCACCACGTCGGTGAAATAGACCTCGTTGAACTCCTGCATGCCGTTGGCCTGCTTGATCGGCCGCACCTCGACGCCCGGGCTCTTCATGTCCAGGAAGAACATGGTGAGGCCCTTGTGCTTGGGCACATTCGGATCGGTACGCGCGATCAACAGGCCGAAGTCGGAATAATGCGCGCCCGAAGTCCAGATCTTCTGGCCGTTGACGACCCAATTATCGCTCTTCTTCTCGGCGCGCGTGCACAGTCCCGCAACGTCGGAGCCGGCCGACGGTTCGGAGAACAGCTGGCACCAGATCTCTTCGCCCGAGGCGAGCTTCGGCAGATAGCGGCGTTTTGCATCTTCACTGCCCCAGGCCATCACGGTCGGGCCGCACATGCCCTCGCCGATCTGGAACGGCTGCGTCAGCTTGCCGTAGACGCCCTCCTCCTGCTGCCAGATCACGCGCTCGATCGGCGTCGCACCGCGACCGCCATATTCCTTCGGCCAGTGCAGGCAGGCCCAGCCGCCCTCGGCCTTCTTCTTCTGCCAGGCCTTGCCGACCCCGACCATGTCGTGCTTCGCAAGTCGGATGCGGCCGAGCGAGGATTTTGACAGCTCCTGCTCGAACTCCTTCGGCGCATTGGCGGCGACCCATTTGCGCGCGGTCTCGCGGAATGCGGCTTCCTGCGGGGTGTCGTCGAAATTCATGGCGGACCTCTACCCTCTTCCCTTGGTCGGGATCTTGTTGAACGGCACGTCCTTGTCGACACGGATATCGCCGGGCAGGCCAAGCACCCGCTCGGCGATGATGTTGCGCATGATCTCGTCGGTGCCACCTTCGACGCGTGTACCCGGTGCACGCAGCAGCATTGCCTGGAAACGGCCGGCGAGCTCGCCATCCTCGCCGCTGACGACGCCGCTCGCGCCCTGCAAGTCGAGCGCGTAGGTCGCGACGTCCTGGATCATCGTGCCCGCGACCAGTTTGCCGATGGAGTTCTCCGGCCCCGGCCGCTCGCCCCTCGACAGAGCGGAGATGGCGCGCATGCTGGTGTAGCGCAGCCCGCTTGCCTTCACCGCCCAGTTGGCGAGCTTCGAACGGACCGCGCGATCCTCGATCGCCGGGCCGTCATCCAGCATCAGGCTCGAGCAATATTCGAACAGCTCCGGAAAACCGGTCGAGACGGCCGCACCGATCGCACTGCGCTCGTTCATCAGCGTCGTCAGCGAGACGTTCCAGCCGTCGCCGACCTCGCCGAGGCGCTGGTGATCGGGGATGCGAACATTGGTGAAGTAGACTTCGTTGAAGTCCGACGCACCGCTCGCCTGCTTGATCGGGCGCACTTCGACGCCCGGGCTCTTCATGTCGAGGAAGAACATGGTGAGGCCCTTGTGCTTGGGCACGGTCGGATCGGTGCGGGTCAGCAAAATGCCGTAGTCGGAATAATGCGCGCCCGAGGTCCAGATCTTCTGGCCGTTGATGACCCAGTCGTCGCCGTCCTTCTCCGCGCGGGTGCGCAATCCTGCGACGTCGGAGCCGCCGGCGGGCTCGGAGAACAGCTGGCACCACACCTTTTCGCCGGAGGCGAGCGGCGGCAGATAGGTGCGCTTATGCTCCTCGCGCGCGAACGCCATCATGGTCGGCCCGCACATGCCGTGGCCGATGATGAACATACGGGACAGCTGGCCGAACGGCCCTTCTTCCTGCTGCCAGATCACGCGCTCGATCGGCGACGAGCCGCGGCCGCCATATTCCTTCGGCCAATGCAGGCACGCCCAGCCGGCGTCGGCCTTCTTCTTCTGCCAGGCCTTTGCGACCTCAAGGATGTTGGCGTTCTTGAGCTGAGTGCGGCCGAGCGAGGATTTGCGCAGCTCGTCCTCATATTGCCTGGGTGCGTTGGCGCCGATCCAGGCGCGCGCAGCGGCGCGGAATTCGGCCTCCTGCGGGGTGTCGTCGAAGTTCATGACGGTGTCCTTCGCTTACGCCGCGTTCTTCTTGCGCATGCGATCGATCAACTGGTCTTCCCAATAGGACAGGCTGCCGAGCCCGAGCGCCATCGCGTTAGCGCGGCGGTAGTACATGTGGCAGTCGAACTCCCAGGTGAAGCCCATGCCGCCATGAACCTGGATGTTGTTCTTGGCGCAGTGCTGGAACGCCTGCGTCGCGCTGATGCGCGCGGCGGCTGCCGCTTCCGGCAGCTCGGCCGCATTGGTCGAGAGCGCCCAGGCGCCGTAATAGCTGTTGGAGCGCGCCAGCGTTGCCGAGACATACATGTCGGCGAGCATGTGCTTGACCGCCTGGAACGAGCCGATCTGGCGGCCGAAGGCGATACGGTCGAGCGCGTAGTCGCGGCCCATCTCCAGCGCCCGGTCGGAGCCACCGACCTGCTCGAAGGCGCAGAGCACCGCGGCGCGGTCGAGCACCTGGGACAAAATGCTCCAGCCTTCTCCGGCGGCACCGAGCGGCTCGGCCTTGCAGTCCCTGAAGGTGATCTCCGCCTGACCTCGGGTCGGATCGAGATTGGTGAGGCTCTTCACCTCGACACCACCGGCCCTAAGATCGACCAGGAACAGCGAGATGTCGCCGTCGCGACCGCTCGACCCCGTGCGCGCGGCGACTACCGCGAAGTCGGCAATCGCGCCATCGGCCACCGGCTTCTTGACGCCGTTGAGCACACCATTCGCAGCCGTCAACTTGACGTTCTTCGGCGACGGATTGCCCTTGCCCTCGAACAGCGCCAACGTGCCGATCGCCTCGCCTGAGGCGATCGCGGGCAGCCACTTCTTCTTTTGCGCGTCGCTGCCGGCGATCAGCAGTGCTTCGGCAGCAAGATACACCGTCGAAGAGAACGGCACGGGTGCATTTGCCCGGCCCATCTCTTCCGCAATCACGCAGAGCTCGAGATGCCCCGCGCCCGCGCCACCGAATTCTTCGGGGATCGCGACGCCGAGGAAGCCCATCTCAGCAAGGCCCTTCCACAGCTCCTTGTCGTACGGCGCCTTGCCGTCGAGCACGACGCGCACCGCCCTGGGCGAGCATTTCTCAGTGAGGAATTTGCGCGCCTGATCGCGGAGCTGCTTCTGGTCGTCAGAGAAATCGAAGTTCATGGCGCGTACCCGTGTTGAATGATGTCGATTACTTGAGAACGATGACGTCTTGATCCGGCGTATCGGCGTAGAGCCGCTCGACCAGTGCAGCGCGGCGCTCGAGGCCGGCGCGCTGGTTGATGTAGCCCTTGTCGGTGAGCTCGTTGCCGTCGATCGAGGGCGGCTCGGCCATCAGCATCGCGCGGGCAATGACGCGGCTACTGGCGCCCCCGCATTCCGTGTTGTGTGCCTCAAGCCCGCGCCTGAAGCAGGCAATCACCTCGGGATGCTTCACCGCATCCTCGAAGCTTAGATCGGGATTGCCGACGAGTTGGCGGCAGGCGTGCAGGTTCGGCCATGCCAGCAGGCCGATCGAGCACTGATCCTGGCCGGCCACCAGCGCATCGTGCACGACCGGCGTTGCCGCCGCGATCGCATCGGTGCGAAGCGAGCCGACATGCACGAATGTGCCGGTGGTGAGCTTGAAGTCCTCCACGACGCGGCCGGCAAAGATGATGCCCTTCACCGGATCTGTATCGTCAACAAAAATGCCGGCATCGCCGATGCAGTAAAAGCCTTCCTCGTCGAACATCTTCCTGGTGAGATCCGGCTGGCCGAAATAGCCGGGCGTGACGTTGACGCCGCGCAGGCGCAGCTCGTATTTCGAGCCGCACGGCACCATCTTCAATTCGACGCCGGGGAACGGCAGGCCGATCAGGCCGACGCGTTCGGTGTCCCAATAGGTGCCGGTCGAGGTCGGCGCAGTCTCGGTCGAGCCCCAGCCGGTGTAGAACACGATGCGCTCGCCGGTGGTCTTCACGGCGAGAGCCTGCATGCGGTCGTAGAGATCGTCAGGCAGCCGCGCGCCGCCATAGGCCATGATCGACAGGTTCTTGAAGAACGAACGGCACAACGAATCGTCCTTCTCCATGGCAGCAGCGAGCGCAGCGTAGCCGGCCGGCACGTTGGCGTAATAGGTCGGCGAAATCTCGCGCAGGTTCTTGATGGTCTCTTCCAACTGCCCCGGCATCGGCCGGCCGTCGTCGATATAAAGCGTGCCGCCATCCACCAGCACCGGATGGAATGCGGCATTGCCGCCCATGGTGTGATTCCAGGGCATCCAGTCCAGCACTGTGGCGATCGGACCGCCCGGCGTGCGCGGCCGCACCTGCATCATCATCGCGGCATTGGCGCACATCATCTCTTGCGTGTTGATGACGGCCTTGGGCATGCCCGTCGAGCCCGACGTGAACAGCAGCTTGCCGACGGTGTCGGGCGTGATTTTTGCGATCGATACCTCGACGTCCCCAGTCACCGGCGTTGCCGCGAGCTCAGCAAAGCTGACGCTCTTGACGCCATCGCAGGGCCGCACGACGTGAACGACAGTGAGCCCGGTGAGATCGAGCGCTTTCAGCGCCTTCTCGAAGGTTGGGCCGTCCTGCACCATCACCACGGCCGGCTTGATCAGATCGAACAGGTATTTCAGCTTGACGTGATCGTGGCTCATCAGCGAGTAGGCCGGCGACACCGGCGCCGCCGGCGATCGCGCCTGCATCGCGGCCTGCGTCATCAGCGCGTGCTCGATCGAATTGCCGGAGAGGATTGTGACCGGGCGCCCCTCGAGTCTGAGGTTCAGTAGCGCCTGCGTCAACGCATCCACCGTGCGCTTGGCCTCGCCGTACGACACCTTGCGCCATTCGCGGTTCGGGCCGCCGCGCTGCGCGAGCCAGATGCGCTCCGGCGCTTCCTTCGCCCATTTCGCGAGCGAGGCCGGAAGATGCTTCTCGTAGGCCTGCAGCGGAATGCGCGACTTCAGCACCACCGTGCCGTCAGCACGCCGCTCGACATCGATGTCGCGCGCCAGCCACTCCACCTTGCGAAAGGCGGGCTTCGCCATCACCGCCGCCGCGCTTCCACTCATTTTGCGTCTCCCGGAATTATTGTCCTTTGCGGATCTTTGTTGTTCAGCGCTTGATATAGACAGGCTTTCGCTTCTCAAGGAAGGCCCTGATGCCTTCCGAAAATTCCTCAGAGCGGCTGCACAGGACCTGATTGCGATCCTCCATCGCAATCACCGCTTCCAGCGAGCCCGCATCGACGCTCATGTTGAGGCATTCCTTTGACAGGCGTAGCCCCACGGGCGAGGCCGTCATCATTGCGTCGACATAAGGCTCGGCCGCCGCATCGAGCTTGTCTTCGTCCACGACCTCGGAGACGAGCCCGACGGCAAGCGCGCGCTCTGCGCCGATGAAACGTCCCGTCAGGATCAACTCGGAGGCGACGGAAACTCCGACGAGCCGTGGCAGAAAGTAGCTGGTGCCGATGTCGCAGCCGCCAAGACCGAGCTTGATGAAGGCGCAGTTCATGCGGGCCGATTTCGTCGCGATGCGAATGTCGGAGGCCAAGGCCAGCGCAAACCCGCCGCCGGCCGCCGCCCCCTGCACCAGCGACAGGATCGGCTGCGGACAGCGCCGCATCAGCATCACGATGTCGGCAATACGCCGCTGCGAGTCCAGGGACTCGGTGACGCCAGGCGGCTCCTGCTGTCCGGCCCGGCGCGCCATCGCGGCCTTGAGATCGAGGCCTGCACAAAAATTCTTGCCGGCGCCTTTGAGCACGACGACGCGCGTGTCGCGGTTGCGCTGGAGGCCCTGGAAATAGACGTTGAGCGCATCGATCAGCGCAGGATCAAGCGCGTTGAGACTGTCAGGGCGATTGAGCGTCACCCGGTCGACGCCGTCGTCGTGCTCGATCAGCAGCGGTTGGGACATGGGGCCTCGTGCTTGCCGCCGGTCGCGGCGCCGATTGCTGCGCCCTCTCCCCTTGTGGGAGAGGGAATGTACATCGCTGACCACATACTCGCTTGGGTGAGGGGTCTGTCTCCGCGGAGAGAACCCCTCATCCGGCGCTTCGCGCCACCTTCTCCCACAACGGGAGAAGGGAAGAAAAACTACCGCGGCGCCATGCGGATGGCGCCGTCGAGACGGATGGTCTCGCCGTTGAGCATCGGGTTCTCGACCATGTGCACGGCGAGCGCGCCGTATTCCTTGGCATCGCCGAGGCGCGAGGGATGCGGCACTTGGGCCCCCAAGCTCTTGCGCGCCTCCTCGTTCAGACCCATCAGCAGCGGCGTGAAGAACAGGCCGGGCGCGATGGTGTTGACGCGGATCTTCTGGCTGGCGAGGTCGCGCGCGGCAGGCAAAGTCAAACCGACGACGCCGCCCTTCGACGCCGAGTAAGCGATCTGGCCGATCTGACCTTCATAAGCGGCAACCGAGGCAGTGTTGATGATTACGCCGCGCTCTTCACCGACCGGCTCGATCGTGACGAGGCGCTCGGCGAACAAGCGCAGGCAGTTGAACGTGCCGATCAAATTGACGTTGATGATGCGCGCGAACTTCTCCAAGGGATAGACGCCGTCGCGGCCGACGATGCGCTGCGAGCCGCCGATGCCGGCGCAGTTCATCAGCACGCGGGCAACGCCATGCGCGGCTTCCGCCTTGGCGATCGCCGCCTTGATCTGCTCTTCGCTGGTGACGTCGGCATGAAGGGCTACGCCCTTCACTTCGGCGGCGACCTTCTCGGCGTTGTCCTTGTTCTGGTCGATCACGCCGATCTTGGCGCCCTTGGCGGCCATGGCGTGCGCGGTCGCTTCACCAAGACCCGAACCACCACCGGTGATGAGAACGGCTACGTCTTTCAATTCCATGACAGGCTACCTTTCCTCTACCTTTTCCTTGGGCGTTTCTTCTCTAGACTTGTACGTCTCGGCCGGATTATCCGGCCGCGGCAGCTTCCTCGGCTTGCGTGAGGATGCCGCCGCAGATCAGCGTTTCCATGTGCTTGATGTATTGCCGGCAAACGTCATCGGTGACCGGACCGACGCCGGTCGCGCGAGACATCGCGTGCCGGCCGAAGAACAGGTGATCGCAGGCGCCGATCAGGCTGGTGTAGAACAGCACCGGATCGGTTTGGCGGAACTCGCCGCGGCTGACGCCTTCGGTGAGCAGACGGCGATGAAAGTCGAGCAGCGGCGCGACGAAGAATTTTGAAACTTCGTCCGCGGAGTCGGCGACGCTCTCGTGCAGAAGATAATGGATCAGCCGGTTCATGTAGGGGAACCGGTGATAGGCGCGGATGATGCCGGCGATATGCAGCTTCAGCTTCGCGGTCGACGTGATCGGCTGTGCCAGCAGATATTCCAGATTGGACATTTCGGTCGCAGCATCGCGCGCGAGCAGCGCCAGCAGCAGGCCGTCCTTGTTGCCGAAATGATATTTGACCAGCGCGGCATTGGCGCCCGACTTCTGGGCGATGTCGGAGAGCGAGATCTCGATCGAGGAGCGTTCGATCATCAGCTCGCTTGCGGCCACGAGCAATTTCTCTGCCGTGGAATTCTTTCCGCTGGGGAGCCTGTTCGGTACGCTGGTAGTCACGGAAATCCCTTGTTCTCGCCGCTTGAAGCGGGGCGCAGATAAGCCGAAGCAGCGCCTCCCCACAAGAGTTAATTGATCGATTGACTAAACGATATCTCGCCCATTAAATCCGCCCCGACAACTCAATTCAGAACAATCATGGGAGAGACCGAAATGGCCGAGGCTTATATCGTCGCCGCTACGCGTACCGCGGGCGGGCGCAAGGGGGGCCGCCTCGCCGGCTGGCATCCGGCCGATCTCGCCGCAAAAGTGCTGGACGAGCTGGTCGATCGCACCAAGGTCGATCCTGCGCTGGTCGAAGACGTGATCATGGGCTGCGTGATGCAGGTCGGCGAGCAGTCCAACAACGTCGCGCGCAACGCGATCATGGCATCAAAACTGCCGGAGAGCGTGCCGGGCACCTCGATCGACCGTCAGTGCGGCTCCTCGCAGCAGGCGCTGCACTTCGCGGCGCAAGCCGTGATGTCCGGCACAATGGACGTGGTGATCGCGGCCGGCGTGGAATCGATGACGCGCGTGCCGATGGGCCTGTCCTCGCAGCTCCCGGCCAAGAACGGCTTTGGCAATTACAAGAGCCCGGGCATCGAGCACAAATATCCAAACATCGTGTTCAGCCAGTTCACCGGCGCGGAGATGATGGCCGAGAAGTACGGCCTGTCGAAGAACGATCTCGACGAATATTCCTACAACAGCCATCAGCGCGCGATTGCAGCGACCCAAGCTGGCCACTTCAAGAAGGAGATCGTGCCGCTCGAGATCACCCGCGCCGATGGCAGCAAGGACACCCATCACATCGACGAAGGCATCCGCTTCGACGCGACGCTCGACGGCATCAAGGGCGTCAAGCTGATCGCCGAGAACGGCAAGCTCACCGCGGCGAGCGCCAGCCAGATCTGCGACGGCGCCTCCGGCGTAATGGTCGTGAACGAGCGCGGCCTCAAGCAGCTCGGCCTCACTCCGCTCGCGCGCATCCACCACATGACCATGACCGGCGGCGATCCCGTCATCATGCTCGACGCTCCCTTGCACGCCACCAAGCGCGCACTGGAGAAGGCCGGCATGAAGATCGACGACATCGACCTGTTCGAGGTCAACGAGGCCTTCGCCTCGGTGCCGACCGGATGGCTGAAGACCACCGGCGCCGATCCGGCGCGCCTCAACGTCAACGGTGGCGCGATCGCGCTCGGCCATCCGCTCGGCGGCTCGGGCACCAAGCTGATGACGACGCTGGTCCACGCCCTGCACCAGCGCGGCAAGCGCTATGGCCTGCAGACCATGTGCGAAGGCGGCGGCATGGCCAACGTGACGATCGTCGAACGACTGTAAGAAGAAAAGCGAAGAACAAATGGCGAGCGGTGAGTGGTGACAAGGAGCGGCTTCCGCCCCTGTCGCCATTCACCGCTCGCCTCTTTTTTGAGGAAACGCCATGACGCACCCTTCCATCTACGCGAAGGCCACGCCCGACAAGATCGCCTACCAGATGGCCGGGACCGGCAAGGCGATCACCTATCGCGAGCTCGACGAGCTCTCGAACCAGGGCGCAAACCTGTTCCGCTCGCTGGGACTGAAGGCCGGCGATCACATCGCGCTGCTGATGGAGAACCGCCTTGCATTCATGGAGATCTGCTGGGCGGCGCAGCGGAGCGGGCTCTATTATACCGCGATCAGCCGCTATCTGAAGCAGGACGAGATCGACTACATCATCGGCGATTGCGGCGCCAAGGTCGTCGTCATCACCACGCCGAAATGCGCCGATCAGATCAAGGACCTGGTCAAGGGGGCGCCGGGCGAACCGATCTTCTACATGGTCGACGAGCCCCTGCCCGGCTTCCGCTCCTACGACAAGGAAGCAGCCGAGCAACCTATGACGCCGGTCGCCGATGAGGTCGCCGGCTACGACATGCTGTATTCTTCGGGCACGACGGGCCGGCCCAAGGGCATCAAGAAGGCTTTTGAGGGTAACAAGATCGACGTGCCGAATGCGTTCCTGCGCGTACTCTGCGCCGACATGTGCGGCATGAACGCCGGAAGCACCTATCTCTCGCCGGCGCCGCTCTATCACGCGGCGCCGCTGCGCTTCAACATGATGGCGGTCGTGCTCGGCGGCACCTCCATTATCATGGAGCATTTTGACGCCGAGGATTTCCTCAAGCTGGTCGAGAAATACAAGGTCACGCAATCCCAGCTCGTGCCGACCATGTTCGTCCGCATGCTCAAGCTGCCGGACGAGGTCCGCGCCAAATACAACGTCTCCACACTGAAGGGCGCGATCCACGCCGCCGCGCCCTGCCCGGTCGACGTCAAGGCAAAGATGATCGAATGGTGGGGACCGATCCTGATCGAATATTACGCGGGCTCGGAGGGCAACGGCGTCACCGTCTGCAATTCGCAGCAATGGCTGGAGCATCGCGGCAGCGTCGGCCGCGCCGTGGTCGGCAAGATCAAGATTCTGGACGAGAACGACGAGGAGCAGCCGACAGGCGAGATCGGCACGGTCTATTTCGCCGATGCGCCGGCGTTCACCTATCACAACGATCCCGAGAAGACGAAGAAGGCCTATAACGCTAAGGGCTGGTCGACACTCGGGGACGTCGGCTATCTCGACAAGGACGGTTTTCTGTTTCTCACCGATCGCAAGTCCTACATGATCATCTCCGGCGGGGTGAACATCTACCCGCAGGAAACCGAGGACGTGCTGATCACGCACCCCGAAATCGCCGACGTCGCGGTGTTCGGCGTACCGAACGAGGAGATGGGCGAAGAGGTCAAGGCGGTGGTGCAACCACACAACATGAAGCGTGCCGGCAAGGAGCTCGAGGCCGATTTGATCGCCTACTGCAAGACGCGCCTCTCGGCGATCAAATGCCCGCGCTCGATCGATTTCGAAGCCGAGCTGCCGCGCACGCCGACCGGCAAGCTGGTGAAGCGGCATCTGCGCGATCGGTATTGGCCGAAGACGGCGGCGAAGATCTAATCGAACAAACTCGGCGTGTGGTTCACCAGTGCGCCTTCGATCTCGAGCATCTTCAGCTTCGTCACCACGCCACCATTGGCCGAGAAACCGCCGGGCTTGTTGCCGGCTGCGAGCACGCGGTGGCAGGGTACGACGATCGGGCACGGGTTGTGCCCGAGCGCCTGGCCGACATCGCGCGACAGCTGGACGCCGCCGAGCTGCTTGGCGATGTCGCCATAGGTGATGGTCTTGCCGGGCGGGATCGCGCGGGCGATTTCGTAGACGCCGCGGTTGAAGTCGGGCACGCCGTCGAGATCGAGCGGGATGTCGGTGAGGTCATCAGGCTCGCCCGCGAGCAGTCTGACAATGCGGTCGATCGCCCGCTGCACCTCAGGGGTCGGCTCGGCCTCGCTGGCGTTGGCATGGCGCTGGCTGATGCGGGTGCGGATCTTCTGCTCGCCACCCATCGGCAATTGCGTGCCGTTGATGCCGCGCGGGCCCCAGGCGATGGCGCAGAGGCCGATCTTGGTGTCGAACAGGGCAAAATGCTGGTCGGTCATGGCTTGGTTCCTGGCTCGCGTCCTTAGTCGCATGCCCCCATTGTGATCTCGGCCCAAATCTAGGCTTGGAAATAGTTGCGATCCACCCGGTTTCCGGGAATCTTGCACAGGAGTTCCGCACACCTTTCCGCGAGCCGAGAATGCAAAGCCTCCACGTCAACGGATACGATATGCACTATCTCGACGTGGGCGAGGATAGAGATAGGCCGCCGCTGGTCTGCGTGCACGGCTCGCTCTCCGACTTTCGCGTCTGGGGCTGCGTGCTCGGGCCGCTGACGCAGCGGCGCCGGATGATCGTCGTCAGCCTGCGGCACTTCTTCCCGGCACAATGGGACGGCGTCGGCGACACTTATTCGATTGCCCAGCATGTCAGCGACGTCATCGCCTTTATCGAGAAGCTCGACCTCGGCCCGGTCGATTTGATGGGACATTCCCGCGGTGGCCACATCTGCTTCCGCGTGGCGCAGCAGCGGCCCGATCTGTTGCGCCGGCTGGTCCTTGCGGAGCCCGGCGGCGAGCTCGATGCGAGCCTCGATCCGGACTATGCCGGTGGCCCCTCGCCGCTGCTGGCGCGGTTCACGGCCTCGGCCGAGAAGATCGCAGCCGGCGATGTCGATGGCGGGCTCGCCGTCTTCGTCGACACGCTGGAAGGACCCGGCACCTGGCCACGGCTGCCGGCGATGGTGAAGCAGAACCTTCGCGACAACGCCTTTACGCTGATCGGCCAGGTCCGCGACAATCGCCCGCCGTTCTCCAAGGCGGATGCGGAATCGATCAAGATGCCGACGCTGTTCATCCTGGGCGCGCGAACCAAGGGCCTGCTGCCGAAGGTGCTACATGCGCTCGCCGCGCACGTGCCCTACTCCAAGACGGCGATCATCCCGAACGCGACGCATCCGATGTTCGAGCAGGCGCCGCAAAAATACTCCGAAGTGGTTCTGGATTTCTTAGCAAGTTGATTCTTGGCGAGCTGATCATGCAGACATTCCGCGTCAACGGTTACGACATGGCCTATCTCGCAGTCGGCGAAGGTCCGCCGCTGGTTTGCGTGCACGGCACGCTCGGGGATTTCCGCACCTGGTATTCTGTGCTCGGCCCGCTGTCGAAGAACCATCGGGTCATCTCGGTCAGCCTGCGGCACTTCTTTCCCGAGCATTGGGACGCCGTCGGCGATGACTACAAGATGGCGCAGCACGTCGCCGACACGATCGCTTTCATCGAGCAGATCAAGCCCGGCCCGGTCGATCTGATGGGCCATTCGCGCGGCGGGCACATCGCGTTTCGTGTCGCGCAGGCGCGGCCTGATCTGTTGCGAAAGCTGGTGCTGGCCGAGCCGGGCGGCGATCTCGATGCCAGCCTGCCCGTACCCAAAGGCACGCCCGCACATGCCCCGCTCGCCGCGAAGACGATACGCTCCGTCGAGATGATCCGCGCGGGCGACATCGAGGGCGCACTGCAGAACCTCTACGAAGGCATCGAGGGCGACGGCTCGTGGCGGCGCGTGCCGGCGGCGGCCAAGCAGCAGCTGCGCGACAACACGCTCACCTTCCTCGGCCAGATCAACGAGCAGCGCAGGCCCTACACGCTTGAGGATGCGCAGGCGATCAAGACGCCGACGCTGCTGATCGGCGGCGGCGCCACCACCGGCAGCCTGTCGGTGATGTGGCGGGTGCTGGCGGAACACATCGCGGGCGCGCAGACGGCGGTGATCCCCAATGCCGGGCACTGGATGTTCGAGCAGGCGCCGCAGGAGTTCGGCGAGGTGGTGGACAGGTTCCTGGCGGCGTAGCGGGAGCCCGGGGCGGCAATTTCCTCGAAAACAACCCCATGCACAGTAGACCGCACCAATAAAATCAAAGGCTTATCCGACCCAAACGACGGCATTGACGACATCCTCCTCTAGCGGTATTTTCGAATACGGAATTCCGTATTCCATTTTCGGAGCCGCCGGCGTGATCCCTCTCGACCCGCTGCCGAACCTGATCGACCAGGTCTATGCCCGGATCCTGGAGGCGATCTCCGATCGCACGCTGCAACCCGGCCAGCGCATCCGGCAGAACGAGCTTGCCGACAAGCTCGGCGTGTCGCGCCAGCCGGTGTCGCATGCGCTGCATCTGCTGCACCGTCAGGGTCTCGTCGCCGAGAGCGGCAAGCGCGGCTTTGAAGTCACCCAGCTCGATCCCGCCCGCATCCGCCAGCTCTACGAGGTGCGCGGCGCCATCGACGCGCTCGCAGCCCGGCTTGCCGCGATGCGCGCCGCAACCGACACGGCGGGACGCGCGCGGCTCGACGCAGCACTCGCCGCCGGACACCGCATCGATCGCAAGACGACGCTCACTGATCTGATCGCGCTCGACGTCGAATTTCATCGCGCCATCTACCAGCTCGCCGGCAATCCCGTGATCGAGGAGACGATCACGCCGCAATGGCCGCATATGCGCCGCTCGATGGCGACCGTGCTGTCCGAACTCGACTATCGCGGCAGCGCCTGGGCCGAGCATGCTGATATCGCCAAGCACATTCTCGCAGGCGACGCGAAGGCGGCCGAGCGCGCCGCGCTGGCGCATGCGCAGACGGCGGGACGAATGACCGAGGAGAGATTGAGGGCGACGGACGAGGTGGCGGCGTAGCGACACGCGCGCCGGCCACGACGAGAAAAACAAAACAAAGCAAAGGAGGACGACCCATGAAATTGTCTCAGGAGCAATTGGAGTTCTTCCACCGCGAGGGCTGGCTGTTCCTGCCCGAACTGTTCAGCCAGGACGAGGTCGATTTCCTCGCGCGCGAGGCGGTCGGCATTTACGATGCCAACCGGCCCGAGGTTTGGCGCGAGAAGAGTGGCGCGCCGCGCACGGCGTTTGCCGCCCATCTCTACAACGAGGCCTTCGGCATTCTGGGCGCGCATCCGCGCATGATCGATCCTGTGGAGCAGCTGTTCGGCGAACCGGTCTACATGCACCAGTTCAAGATCAACGCGAAATCGGCCTTCACCGGCGACGTCTGGCAGTGGCACCAGGATTACGGCACCTGGAAGCGCGACGACGGCATGCCGGAGCCGCGCGCGATGAACATCGCGATCTTCCTCGACGAGGTGATGCCGATCAACGGCCCCTTGATGCTGGTGCCGCAGAGCCAGAATGCCGGCGACCTCAAGGCCTCGCATGACCTCGCCACCACGTCCTATCCGCTGTGGACGCTGGACGAGGACACGGTGACGCGGCTCGTCAAGCAGGGCGGCATCGTCGCGCCGACCGGCAAGCCCGGCGGCATGCTGATGTTCCACGGCAATCTCGTGCACGGCTCGGCCGGCAACATCACGCCCTACCCGCGCAAGATCGTGTATCTGACGCTGAACGCGGTCTCGAACTACATCCGCACCCCAACGCGGCCGGAGTACATCGCGCACCGCGATTTCGCGCCGATCAAGACGGTGGATGATGATGCGCTGGTGCGGCTGGCGCGCGCGCCGCGGCAGGCGGCGGAGTAAAGTTGCCACCACGGGCGTGATCCACCTCTCCCCTCCGGGGCGAGGTGGACCGAGCGCAAGCCTCAGTCAGCAACGCTGAACATCGGAATCCCCCATGAATCTCTTCCGCCTCCTCCAGGCCCGCGCATCCGCCGGCAAACCTGTCCGTGTCGCGCTGATCGGCGCGGGCAAATTCGGTTCGATGTTTCTGGCACAGGTGCCGCACACGCCGGGACTGGAGGTGCCGATCATTGTCGACATCGACCGCGACCGCGCACGCGAAGCCTGCCGCACCGTCGGGTGGAGCGCCGAGCGGATTGCGGCCACCGTGTTCACCGATGACGGCGCGCGTGCCATCGCGGGCGGCGCGATGGATGTGGTGGTGGAGGCGACCGGCAATCCGGCTGTCGGCATCAAGCATGCGCGCGCGGCGATCGCGGCGGGCAAGCATATCGTGATGGTCAATGTCGAGGCCGACGTGCTGGCCGGTCCCCTGCTCGCCGAGGAAGCGCGCAAAGCGGGCGTGGTCTATTCGCTCGCCTATGGCGATCAGCCGGCGCTGACGGCGGAGATGGTGGATTGGGCTCGTGCGACGGGCTTCCGCGTCGTCGCCGCCGGCAAAGGCACAAAATATCTGCCGACCTATCATGACGTGACGCCGGATGGTGTCTGGCAGCATTATGGTCTGACCGCCGGCGAAGCGCAGTCGGCCGGCATGAACCCGCAGATGTTCAACTCATTCCTCGACGGCACCAAATCGGCGATCGAGATGGCCGCGATCGCGAACGCCTGCGGGCTCGACGTGCCGACGGAAGGCCTGCTGTTTCCACCCTGCGGCGTCGACGATCTCCCGCACATCATGCGCCCCGGCGACAAAGGCGGTGTGCTGGAGCGGTCCGGCGTGGTGGAAGTCGTCTCGTCGCTCGAGCGCGATGGCCGACCGGTGTTTCGCGATTTGCGCTGGGGCGTCTATGTCGTGCTGGAGGCGCCGAACGACTACGCTGCGGATTGCTTCAAGCAATACGGCCTGAAGACCGATGCCAGCGGGCGCTTTGCCGCGATGTACAAGCCCTATCACCTGATCGGGCTCGAGCTGAACATTTCGGTGCTCTCGGCCGCGCTGCGAGGCGAGCCGACCGGCCAGGCTTTCGGCTTCCGCGGCGACGTCGCCTCCGTGGCCAAGCGCAATTTGCGCGCCGGCGAGATGCTGGATGGCGAAGGCGGCTACACCGTGTGGGGCAAGCTGGTGCCGGCGGCCGCGAGCCTCAAGGCCGGCGCGCTGCCGATCGGGCTCGCCCACCGCCTCAAGCTGAAACACGACGTCGCCCATGGCGAGATCGTACGGTGGAGCGATGTCGAGTTCGACGCGAACAACGAGACGATCAAGACGCGGAAAACGATGGAGGCGGCGTTCGCGAAATAGCGACAAGGTACCCACAATTCGGGGACGCTGCGGATCGGCCGAAGTCTGATGTCGGCTATGCCCTCAAGAGCGATGCCAAAGCGAACCTCGTTGGAGGTCCGCATCGGGCCAGAAGCGGGCATGTCATAGCTCAGTATTTCCCCGGCGAAGTGCCGCCTATCGTGAACTCTGTTTTGGGAACAGGTTGCTAGTTTGGACACCTTGTCGAGTCAGCCGCAGGCCAGTCGCTGGGGTACACGAAGTCAGTAAAGGTCAAAGTTTTCGGTTTGCCGTGTTGGCTTAACTGGTGCAGCGCAAGAAGGATTTCCTTTCCACAGTTGCCCTTCGACTGTTCTTCTACGAAAAACCAACTCTTCTCGTCCTTAAATCTGCCAGATATGTCCTTCGTTACAGCTGATCCGAACTGACGATCAATGGATTGAGTCAGGTCATCACCATCTAGATCAATTTCCGGCTGAATAAGACATACAGTATATTTGAAGTCGGGCCGCTCCGGACGCAGAACCGAAACATATAATCGAGCCCGCGATCCTCCCGGTAAATTTAATTCCCAAGCGCTGATAAAAGAGTTCTTCACGCCGTTTTCATTGTGCATGAACGGCATCGGGGCAGCTTCCGATCGAAATAGCTTCCAATTTTCTTTCAGGGCAGTCTTTTCACCGGCGGCCATCACTGCCTCCGAAGAGTTCGGCGCAATGCAGACCTCATTGAGAATGGATACAGCTTTCTCGGACGGGGTTTGAGCAGTTGCGACCGTGGCCAACATTTGCGCTGAAATTATCGTGGCCCAGAAACGCATGTTCGAACGTCCTTGAAATTTTAAAGTTAAGGCACCCGCCGGTAGTCGCGGTACAGACGCATCAAAGCATATCGGGCCGCTATCGGGCCAGGGCCGAGTTCCGCTTCGGGTCAAACTAAGAAGGACTCTCATTGAGAAAAGCGAGTCCGCTCTTGCCTCGAATGCTGACGTGCAAGCGGGCATGGATCGAGAGGAATCCGTGTCGCGGCAGAGCGCGCCGAGCTAGCGAGCTCGTCTAACGTTGGGCATCAGGTCTATCAGGCCCAGATCCACGAGCGTGCGATGGAAGCGACGCTTCCGTTCGGAAGCTGACGCGAAGTAGGCTTCTCCACAATCATCAAGCAAGCTCGCGCGCGTGGCAAATATCGGGTCAAGCGCAATGCCCGCCCGCTGCAAAGCAACAGTTCCGAGAAAGGCGAGATCGAGGTCGGCGCCCCTTCCGGGGCTGAAATGGGGGATATTCAAGGCTTCGATCGCATAGAATGTACGAAACGGGCGTCGCACATCTTCCGGTCGTTTCAGTTGTCGATCGATCTGCTTCGTCAACACCGGTTGATGATCCCCGTAGTGCACGATGAGAACAGGCCGCCCAGGGAAGCTGCTCGCCAGCCTGGCTCTGAGCATTTGCCAGGTAGACGCGGTCTCTGCCAGTCGCGCGTAATACTCGACGTATCCAGCATCGGGAAAGCTGGCCATGGCAAAGGCACGCTCCCTCTCAAATTGACCTGATGGCACCAGCTGCCGATTATGCGGACCGTGATTGAAGTTGGTCAACGCATAGAGAAATCTCGGCGTCGGGTCGTTAGCAATCCTCTTGATGTGCGCATCGATGACGGCATCCAGGAACATTGCGTCAGAATTTGTGACCTCGAAACGCCGGACATCGAATGGTGGCGGAAGTTCGTCGACGAAGACGCGTTCGTCGATGCCGATCGAACCGTAGAATTTATCGTAACTGAGAAACCCGCGGCGACAGCTGGATATGAGGGTTGTCTTGTAACCGAGCGACGCCAACGAGCGTGGCAAGCTGCTGTGAAAACGGCCAGCGCCCTTCTTGAAGAGGTAGTAGGCGCTTGAACCGAAGCTGGCACTTGAAAGACCGGTCAGCAGGCTAAATTCCGATTGCCACGAACCTCCGCCAAAGATGTCGACATTCAGGCGCCCAAATTCTCCATCTGACGGGGACAGGAAGGCTTCGACGACTGGCTCGAGCGGCAGCCCGAAAATGCGTGGGTCGAAGACAGACTCGTGCTGGATGACGATAATGTCGGGAGAGACGGCGGAACGAGAAGGCGTGGCCTCCCTCAAGGGCAGTGCTTCGTTCCCGATATCGCTCAGCGCCAGCCCGCCGAACTGTCGCCAGCAAGCGGGGTCACCCAGCGAGGCCATGAAGGTCGCGTAGAAGCACCGCCCTTGCGCCAGATTCAGCCGCAAAAACGTGACGCCCTTTGACGCGGAAGCCTTTGCAAAGCCAATGAGCGCCAGAAGGAACAAGAGAATCCGAAACGCGATAGAAATGGGAGATCCAGCCGCGTAGAGCAGGACCGCGCTCGAAGCAAAGGCGAATAACGCGCTTCCTGCCAGAACACCCAGCATCATGCGTGGGTATTGCAGCACGAAAAATGGGACTGTGCCCGCAAACGCCAGAGGCAAATCGGAAACGGTCAGCTTCAGCGCGCTGTGATTGAATTTAACGATCGATATGCCGGCGATGGCTACGGCCAGCATGCCGGACAGCAGGATCGCTCTCTCGACATCGGCCAGAAACACCAGCAGCAGGGCTGCATTGAAGAGAAGAGCCGCGACTGCAAACGGCAGATGTTCAACGCTGCGTTCGGTCAGCGCAACGCCGGCAATGACCGCCACGAGAATGAAAATCAAAGTCATGGAATCAAGATGCCCCGAGCATTTGAATTTTTCAAATTGGGGGCTCGGATTCAGCCGAGCATCATGTGGCATCGCCGGCGTCAATAAATTCCGCATCGCAACAAGACACGCTCCCTCCGCATCATCTTGGCGATGCGGTGCGCGTCATGGCGGTTTCGTGGAGGGGATCGAGCTAGATTGCGCGCTTCAAGGCAGGAGAGTTCGACGCCAACAACGAGACGATCAGGACAAGGAAGGCGATGGAGGCGGCGTTCGCGAAAGACGGGTAGGCGGTGTATTCTTCGAGTCACCGGCAGCGAGAGCCTTTTCTTCGAGCCATTTTAGATTGCATTAATCTGCATTCGCTACCAAACGAGCTTGATGACTGACTACGATAACCGCGCACTCAAGCGAGCTGAGGTCGCAAAGGGCAATGGATTCGATCACGAAAGTACTCGCCGGCCCCGCAGCTGTTTGGACGATTGTCATCTGCATTGCAGGCCTGCTCTCCGTTGGCCTCGGGATCTATTGGCTTTTTAACAAGCAGGCCAAACTGAGGGACCTGGCTGAATTGAGAAAGCAGCTTGATGATCTGAGGCCCTCCGACCCTGAATACGGCGCTGTCAGAGCACTCTACACGTCGATGATGATCGATGCGGAGCGCTGGGGCTTTTTCCATTCTGCGTCTGGATCGGACGGCGACGGAGGGAGTTCCGGCCATGGCGGCGGTGATCATGTTGGCGATGGGGGCTCTGCCGGCGGCCATCACTGACGATCTGTCACTCCCGACAATCAGCACCTGATGTTGGCGTCGGAAGGTGACCGCGCTGAACATTGGGCCCGGATCACCCCGCGGGGGCAGCCCATCTCTGGACACTGACATCCGCCAGCGCCTCGAATATGGCCGGCGTGCGTTCCAGCCGGGCGATCGTTCGCGCGCCTTCGAGGGCGGCGACCAATGCGGCTGCGGTAGAGGATGCGCGCGCGGGAGCGAAACCACACCCCCTGAAATGCTCCGCAATAATCTCGGTCGAATCGACAAATCCGCGCGCGACCCGTTTGGTCAGCTCGGCGTCGAGCGCGGGCAGCTCATTCGCCAGATTTTGCATCAGACATCCATACTGGAAATCAGCGGCGACCATTTCGGCCGCGAATGTGCCGAAAAGCTGGTGAACGAAATTCAGAGCGTCACCCGTCGTATTCGCCGAGATATCGCGCAAGACGGCCATTCTACTCGCAACGTAATGATCAATTGCTTCTTCCGCGAGCTGCGCCTTGCCGCGTGGAAAGTGAAAGTAGAACGATCCCTTGGGCGCACCGCTTTCTTGAATGATCTGGGTCAATCCGGTCGCCGTGTAGCCCTGGATGCGAAACAGTCGTTCGGCCGTGGCAATCGCGCGAGCGCGGGCGTCAGTCTTACGTGGCATGACGTGAACATAACACCTTTCGCTTGACGTTACTATGGTGATCACCATAATATGGTGATCGCTATAGTTTGGCGCTTACACGCGGACGGAGCGTTTCGTCATGAGTCATCCAGCTGGTTTCAAGCCATCGGCGTCCCGACGAACCGTCCTGGCGATGGGCGCGGCCAGCCTGGTTGCGGCTTCGCTTCGACCGGCCCGCGCAAACCCCGTGGGAGCAACTGATTTGCCCACATCAACATATGGCGCGGGAACGCTTCCCAACGGGGTCCGCTCGCGCATGATCCATGGGGTCAACGGCCTCGATGTCCATATTCTCGAGGCCGGTTACGAAAGCCTCGGCCGGCCGCTCGCGCTGCTTCTGCACGGCTTTCCGGATCTGGCTTACGGCTGGCGACACCTGATCCCAATTCTGGCTGACGCCGGGTACCATGTCGTGGCGCCCGACCAGCGGGGTTTTGGCCGCACCACCGGTTGGGTGAACGGCTATGACGTCCCGCTAGGGCCCTTCAGCCTCTTGAATATGACGCGTGACGCCCTCGGATTGGTTTCGGCGTTGGGGTATCGGCGCACGGCAATGTTCGTCGGGCACGACTTCGGCTCGCCCGTGGCGGCCTTTTGTGCGCTGGCCCGACCTGACGTGTTTCCATCGGTGGTGCTGATGAGCGCACCGTTTCCCGGTCCGCCGGCGCTTCCGTTCAACACCGCGGACAGCGAGGCATCGTCGGTTCAACCGAACACTGACAATCAGAAGTTGGCGGCCGCGCTGGCGGCGCTCGATCCGCCGAGACAGTATTATCAGCAATATTTGAGCACACGGCGGGCGAACGATGACATGTGGCAACCCCCCTCAAGGTTTACACGCGTTTCTTCGCGCATTTTTCCACGTCAAGAGCGCTGACTGGCCGGGAAACAAGCCGCATCCGTTGAAGGCGCGAACCGCCGCAGAACTTGCGCAAATGCCGACCTATTACGTCATGGATCTCGGCAAGACGATGCCCGAGACCGTCGCTCCATTCCAACCTTCCGCCGCCGAGGTCCTGGCCTGCAAATGGCTCACCGAGCCGGAGCTTGGCGTGTACACGGAGGAGTATGGCCGCACTGGGTTTCAAGGCGCCCTGCAGGCTTATCGGGTCTATTCCGATCCTGAGCTGAACGCTGAGTTGCGCCTGTTTTCGGGAAGGACGATCGATGTCCCGTCGCTCTTCATCGGCGGGACAAGCGATTGGGGCACTTATGCGGCGCCGGGCGCGCTCGATCTGATGAGGACGAAGGCGGCGACGAGGATGGCCGGCATCGAGCTGATCGACGGCGCCGGTCACTGGATCCAACAGGAGCAGCCGGTTCGGCTCAGCACGCTCCTGCTCGCCTTCATCAAGGACGTTGGTGGGGCGGGAGAGGTCGCGCGGTAGGCGCGGGTGAGGGTTCTCTCCTCTGGGGGAGTTCTTCGTTGTCGAGACACGCTCTCCCCAACCCTCCCCCGCAGGCGCAGGGTAATCGCATATGGGAGTGATTCCCCTGTGGCCATCCTTCGAGACGCCCGCCGTTGGCGGGCCCTCAGGATGAGGA
>NZ_VSSS01000041.1:0-40000 GCF_008123425.1 Bradyrhizobium rifense | reverse complement strand
ACCCTCTGAGGCCCAGCTTTCCTGACTGGTTCCGATTGTCTTTGATGTATCACTGGCCTGGTCCGCGTTCGCTCGCCACTACTAACGGAGTCTCTGTTGATGTCCTTTCCTCCAGGTACTTAGATGTTTCAGTTCCCTGGGTTTGCTTGAAACCTCCTATGTATTCAGAAGTCTCATACCTTCTCTTGATAACCGGAAATCCAAAACCTCTTCGATCGAAATCTAAAGGCTTAGGCTTCTCACATTATCTGATCGAACCCCACACCGATGTCTTTCGACAAAGGTCTTGGAGTTCCGGCTATCGAAGGTGGGTTTCCCCATTCGGAAATCCGCGGATCAAAGCTTCTTCGCAGCTCCCCACGGCTTATCGCAGCGTAGCACGTCCTTCATCGCCTCTCAGCGCCAAGGCATCCACCGAACACCCTTAAGGCACTTGATTGCTCTCATTATCAATGTCCACACACTCGGCAGAATGTTGTCTGCAGAATTACCTCGCGGCACGCGCCCTCGATGAACGCTATCTGCAGCCGGACAATGATTAGAAAGACCAGCTTGCTTCGTAAGATCGTTCCGATAGCGAGGCGGTCAAGCTTCGCTAAAAGGATCATTTACAACTCGCGTGTCTTTCAGACGCAGCCTTGTGAGCTGCACTGAAAGGCGCACGAGCGCCGAAATGATCCGGAGATAATGAAGTCTCGCGCAGATATTCTCTGCACGATCCAACTCGGATCGATCTCCTCTTTACGATGTCAGAAATCACGCAAACTGCTGTCTATCCAGACTAGCAGGATGCGAAGTGATGTTTCGCGGACGACAGTGTCATCGTTGGTGATCAAACCATCTGGTGGAGCCAGACGGGATCGAACCGACGACCTCATGCTTGCAAAGCACGCGCTCTCCCAGCTGAGCTATGGCCCCGTACCCAGAAGACGAATGCTCACTCGATGAGTGTGGTGGGCCTGGGAAGACTTGAACTTCCGACCTCACGCTTATCAAGCGCGCGCTCTAACCAACTGAGCTACAAGCCCCTAACGCATATCCCGTTAAGGACCATGGGATCCTGCGCATACAGGCCCAGCGCGTGTTCGTCCGCGAAGAAAGAGAAACGTAGACGGCGAAATCCCGCCAATGCAGCTCAACGATCCTGACGACCGTTGGCCACTGATGTTTCTAAAACGATCCGATAGTGAGCCGAAGCTCGCTGAAGGATCATCCTTAGAAAGGAGGTGATCCAGCCGCAGGTTCCCCTACGGCTACCTTGTTACGACTTCACCCCAGTCGCTGACCCTACCGTGGCCGGCTGCCTCCATTGCTGGTTAGCGCACCGTCTTCAGGTAAAACCAACTCCCATGGTGTGACGGGCGGTGTGTACAAGGCCCGGGAACGTATTCACCGTGGCGTGCTGATCCACGATTACTAGCGATTCCAACTTCATGGGCTCGAGTTGCAGAGCCCAATCCGAACTGAGACGGCTTTTTGAGATTTGCGAAGGGTCGCCCCTTAGCATCCCATTGTCACCGCCATTGTAGCACGTGTGTAGCCCAGCCCGTAAGGGCCATGAGGACTTGACGTCATCCCCACCTTCCTCGCGGCTTATCACCGGCAGTCTCCTTAGAGTGCTCAACTAAATGGTAGCAACTAAGGACGGGGGTTGCGCTCGTTGCGGGACTTAACCCAACATCTCACGACACGAGCTGACGACAGCCATGCAGCACCTGTGTTCCAGGCTCCGAAGAGAAGGTCACATCTCTGCGACCGGTCCTGGACATGTCAAGGGCTGGTAAGGTTCTGCGCGTTGCGTCGAATTAAACCACATGCTCCACCGCTTGTGCGGGCCCCCGTCAATTCCTTTGAGTTTTAATCTTGCGACCGTACTCCCCAGGCGGAATGCTTAAAGCGTTAGCTGCGCCACTAGTGAGTAAACCCACTAACGGCTGGCATTCATCGTTTACGGCGTGGACTACCAGGGTATCTAATCCTGTTTGCTCCCCACGCTTTCGTGCCTCAGCGTCAGTACCGGGCCAGTGAGCCGCCTTCGCCACTGGTGTTCTTGCGAATATCTACGAATTTCACCTCTACACTCGCAGTTCCACTCACCTCTCCCGGACTCAAGATCTTCAGTATCAAAGGCAGTTCTGGAGTTGAGCTCCAGGATTTCACCCCTGACTTAAAAACCCGCCTACGCACCCTTTACGCCCAGTGATTCCGAGCAACGCTAGCCCCCTTCGTATTACCGCGGCTGCTGGCACGAAGTTAGCCGGGGCTTATTCTTGCGGTACCGTCATTATCTTCCCGCACAAAAGAGCTTTACAACCCTAGGGCCTTCATCACTCACGCGGCATGGCTGGATCAGGGTTGCCCCCATTGTCCAATATTCCCCACTGCTGCCTCCCGTAGGAGTTTGGGCCGTGTCTCAGTCCCAATGTGGCTGATCATCCTCTCAGACCAGCTACTGATCGTCGCCTTGGTAGGCCATTACCCTACCAACTAGCTAATCAGACGCGGGCCAATCTTTCGGCGATAAATCTTTCCCCGTAAGGGCTTATCCGGTATTAGCACAAGTTTCCCTGTGTTGTTCCGAACCAAAAGGTATGTTCCCACGCGTTACTCACCCGTCTGCCGCTGACGTATTGCTACGCCCGCTCGACTTGCATGTGTTAAGCCTGCCGCCAGCGTTCGCTCTGAGCCAGGATCAAACTCTCAAGTTGGACTTGAACTTTGAACCGGCTGATCACAACGTTTGACGAGGTCCCACCATTATCGACCGAAGTCGATGTGCTGCCTGCGATTCACATCGCGGGCAACGATGGTGTTTCCTTGGAAACGTGTACCGCCGAAGTCTTTCGTCCGGTCTCGATCAGAAAAGCCGAAGCTTCTCAGATGCGAGACCCGCAAGGACTCCGCCGTCCACGTTTCTCTTTCTTCATCTTCACTTGTCAAACAGCCCGGGACCAGGAAGCCCCATCCTTCCAGAGTGGAAGGGTTCCGACACCCTTACCGGCGACGAATGAACCCCAACCGATTTGTGTCGGCTGTTGTGCACTCAACGAGGTGAGGAGCATCAGTGGCGCGTTCGCTCGCCTTGGTCAGTGACCCGGCGGCGCCGCGCTCAGTGGTCGGGTTATAGGCCCCCCCGCCCGGGATTGTCAACGCCCATCGTCAACAAATCGTCGCACAGTGGATTGTCGAAAATAATCGAGCGATTCCAGTCAATTAGACGGACGTGAAAACGGCGGAGCGAAGCGGCTCGGCAAAAAATCTGAAAAAAAGTTTGGCCCCCAGGGGGCTCGGAAGGGGCTCCAGAGGGGCCCGGCGAGGGTCCATGCTGGAACTCCGGAAGCGGCCTGCGGCGCCTCCCGGACCAAGACCCCAGCGCCCGGCCGTTCAGGAAACTTTTTCCATGTTTGGCGCCGTACTAGAGCCACAATCCCGCGGCGTTCTGATAAGAGACAAGCTTGAATCGCGGGATGCCAGTGGGGGCTGCCGCGATTTTCATGGGGTCCAGAGAAGGCGATCTGATGATGACGCGGCCTTCTTCGGACATTCGAAAGACATCGAGAGATCTTCACCTGCCTTGCTGTTCGTAATTTCGGCCGGGCCCTGATCGGGGCCTCCTGAGCGCGAGCACCTGTGCGGCACGGCTTTTTTCGCGATCCCCCTGCAAGAGGGCGACCAGGGAAAAGCACGAAGCGAAGGTTTCGGGTCGTTGATTGGGGGACTTGGGTTGAACCAGAGGACGTCACGCGGCGCTTACGGGCGTGAGACCGGGATCATCGATCTCGGCCACGAGCCGCCGCTTTCCGTCGATGGTTCCGAAGCCGCCGTCATCGATCGCCGTCGCGTCTCGGTGCAATGGTTCAGCGGTACCATTCTGACCGGACTCTGCGGCGCAGCCCTGATCGGCGGCGCCGTTTTCGCATCTCTCGACGGCGAAATGACCTTCGCCAAGGTGCCGGAGCGGGTCGAGGGCGCGCTGCGTGGTGCATTCGGAGCTGCCGATCGCACCGCCACGCTGCACAAGAGCGACCGCCTGCCGCCGCCGAACGATTCCACCGCCTCGCGCAACATCGTACGCGTCTCGACGGTTGCCCGCGTCGGCAACCGCGACGTGATGCGGGTACGCCCCTTCATCCGGATCGCCGGCAATCTGTCGATGACGACGAGCGATTTGTCGGCGAAAATACCGCCGTTCAACGCGCAGCGCATGCTCACCGACGTCGGCTCCGATCCGAAGACCGCAACCGACGATCCGAACAATCCTGAAGCCGTCGAGCCCGACGCCGAGGTCTCCTTCGTCACGAAGGACCTCTCGCCGGTGCTGCCGAAGGCCAAGATTTCCGCCGTGGTGGCGCTCGACGACATCCTGATGCGGGTGCGCGATGCCGCCAATTGGCGCGGCAATGGCGGGGTTCGCTACGCCTCGCTTGCCAATGCCACCGCCGACATCTCCGGCGCGACCGGCCCGTCCGACATGAAGATGGCCTACGCCACTGAAGTGTCGCCGTCCGATCCCTATGCCGGCTTCGAGACCCGCGTGGTGCCGGAAAACGTTACGCTGCTGCCGAAGACCAAGGAGCAGATCACCGGCGGCAATCCCAACTGCGAACGCGTCCACGTCGTCAAGAAGGGCGACTCGGTCTCCTCGGTATTGCGCGATCTCGGCGCCACGGCGGACGAAATCAAGTCGATCGCAGCGACGCTCGGCCCCCGCGGCCGCGACGGCGGCCTGAAGGAAGGCGAAAAACTTCGCATCCTGCTGGCGCCCGCAAGCCCCGGCGCCAGGCTGCAGCCCTACCGCGTCGTTGTTGCCAACGACACCATGGTCGAGGCGATTGCGGCGCTGTCCGATCTCGGCAAATACGTCGCGGTCGACGTTTCCACCATGAATACCGTCGCGGACGCCACGGCCAACGCCAACAGCGACGACGATGACGACGATGACGGCACCGGCGTGCGGCTCTACCAGAGCATCTACGAGACCGCGATGCGCAACAAAGTGCCAATGCCGGTCATCGACGACATGATCAAGATCTACTCCTACGACGTCGATTTCCAGCGCAAGGTCGCGCCGGGCGACTCGTTCGACGTGTTCTACGCCGGCGAAGACGAGGGCTCGACGGCGGTCGACAAGAGCGAGGTGCTGTTCGCCTCGCTCACGGTCGGCGGAGAAACCAAGAAATATTACCGGTATCTGAGCCCCGATGACGGTGTCGTCGACTACTATGACGAGACCGGCAAGAGCGCGAAGAAGTTCCTGGTCCGCAAGCCCGTCAACAGCGCCATCATGCGCTCCGGCTTCGGCGGCCGCCGCCATCCGATCCTCGGCTATGTGAAAATGCACACCGGCGTCGACTGGGCCACCGCCTACGGCACGCCGATTTTCGCCGCCGGCAACGGCGTGATCGAAAAGGCCCAGCTCGAAGGCGGTTACGGCAAATACGTCCGCATCAAGCACAACAACGGCTACGAGACCGCCTACGGTCATATGTCGGCTTTCGCCAAGGGCATGGAGCCCGGCAAGAAGGTGCGGCAGGGCCAGGTCATCGGCTTCGTCGGCTCGACCGGCCAGTCGACCGGCCCGCACGTTCACTACGAAATCCTCGTCAACGGCCGTTTCGTCGACCCGATGCGCGTGAAACTGCCGCGCGGCCGTTCGCTCGAAGGGCCGATGCTCACGGGCTTCGAGAAGGAGCGCGATCGTCTCGACGGCATGATGAGCGGCCGGGGCGGCGCCATTGCCCGCATGTCGGACGCCACCGGCGGCCCGCTGCAGGTCAGCAACCGCTGATTGGATAACTGGTCGAAATCGACCGGACATACCTTGAAAAAATGACCTGAAATGACGTCGTGGTGCGACGTCAATTCACCGCACCACAATTTCAAGTTTCGTTTGCCAAAGCGGTCTAACGGGCGAATACTTTCCAAAAAATGGGAGGTCTCGCCATGAAGCACAGGTTCGCCTGCGCAGCTTTCGTCGCTGCAATTTTCTCGAGCACGAGCACATTTGCAGAGGGCTGGGAGGTCACCAAGCTCGTCCCGGGCTCGGCGTTCCATGGCGTGCACGGCCTCGGAATCGACAAGGCCGGCCATCTGTTTGCCGGCAGCGTCGCGGGCGCGGCCCTTTATGAGGTCGACATCGCGGGCGGCACGGCCAAGATCGCGATTCCCGCACCGATCGGAATGGCCGACGACATCGCATTCGCGCCCGACGGCACCATGGCCTGGACCGGATTCCTGGCCGGCGATCTCTATTCGCGCAAGGGCGACGGCCCGATCAAGAAGCTCGCCAGCGGCCTTCCCGGCATCAACTCGCTCGCCTACCGCAAGGACGGCCGGCTCTACGCCACGACCGTTTTCCTCGGCGACACGCTCTATGAGATCGACGTCGAGGGCATCAAACCACCCCGTCAGATCATGGAGAAGATGGGGGGCCTCAACGGCTTCGAGTTCGGTCCTGACGACAAGCTTTACGGTCCGCTCTGGTTCAAGGGACAGGTCGCCAAGGTCGACGTCGACAAGGCCGAGCTGACCGTCGTCGCCGACGGTTTCAAGGTCCCGGCCGCTGTGAACTTCGATTCCAAGGGCAATCTCTGGGTTGTCGATACCGCGCTCGGCCAGCTCGTTCGGGTCGATCCCAAGTCCGGCGCCAAGACCATGGTCGCGCAACTGAAGCCGTCGCTGGACAATCTCGCGATCGACGACAAGGACCGCATCTACGTCTCCAACATGGCGGACAACGGCATTCAGGAGGTCGATCCGGCGACCGGCCAGGCGAAGCAAATCATCATCGGCAAGCTCGCCTTGCCCGGCGGCATCGGCGTCACCTCGGACGACGGCAAGGATACGATTCACGTCGCCGACGTGTTCGCTTATCGCACGGTGGACGGCACGACCGGCGAAGTCACCGAGAAGGCGCGCATGCACGCCGACGGCGTCACCCTCGAATATCCGATGAGCGCGACGGCGAAGGGCAACGACGTGATCCTGTCGAGCTGGTTCACCGGCACGGTGCAGGTGATCGACGGCAAGACCGGCGCCACGCGCGACATGCTGCACGGCTTCAAGGCGCCGCATGACGCGATCGTGCTCGGGGACGGCACTATCCTGGTGGCCGAGCTCGGCACCAAATCGCTCGTCCGCGTCAGCGGCGAGCATGGCAAAGATCGCACCACGGTGGTCGGTGGTCTCGAGGGTCCGGTTGGGCTCGTCGGCGGATCGGGCGACGAGGTCTATGTCACCGAAGCCTTTGCCGGCACCGTCTCCAGGATCGACAAGAACGGCGAAAAGACCGTGATCGCCAAGGAGTTGAAAATGCCCGAAGGCATTGCGCGCGGGAGCGACGGCAGATTGATCGTGGCAGAGGTCGGCGCCAAGCGCCTGATCGAGATCGCACCCGACAGCGGCAAGGTCACCGAGATCGCAGCAAATCTTCCGATCGGCCTGGAGGGCGCGCCCGGCGGCCTGCCCAGCAATATCCCAACGGGTGTGGCCGTCGGCGCCTCCGGCGTCATCTATTTCAGCTCCGACATCGAGAACGCGATCTACAAGGTCGTGAAGAAATAGCGCCGCGCTCGGCTGACCGGCCGACGCGAACAAAAAATCGCCCCGGAAAGAGAATGACCTCTCCGGGGCGATTTTATTTAGCGGTGCACGCCGATGATCAGTTCAGCTTGCGCTTCGACGTCGGCGCCTCGAACTGCGTGATCTCGGCAGTCTGCGACGCCTTGCCGTTGAACGTCAGCACGTTGCCTGCCGACGAGATCGCAACATGATCACCGTCCCTAACATCGCCGCCCAAAATCATCTCCGCGAGCGGATCCTGGACGTAGCGCTGGACCACCCGCTTCAACGGCCGTGCGCCGTAGGCGGGATCCCAGCCCTTCGCGGCGAGCCAGTCGCGGCCCGCAGCATCGAGCGTCAGTACGATCTTGCGATCGGTCAGGAGCCTCTCGAGCCGCGCGAACTGGATCTCGACGATCCGGCCCATCTCGCTCCTCTGCAAGCGATGGAACAGGATGATCTCGTCGACACGGTTCAGGAACTCGGGGCGGAAATGTCCGCGCACCATCCCCATCACCTGCTCACGCACGGCAGAGGTGTCTTCGCCCTCGGGTTGATTCACCAGATACTCCGAACCGAGGTTCGAGGTCATGATGATCAGCGTGTTGCGGAAATCGACGGTACGGCCCTGGCCATCGGTCAGGCGGCCGTCGTCGAGCACCTGCAACAGGACGTTGAAAACATCAGGATGCGCCTTCTCGATCTCGTCGAACAGCACGACCTGATAGGGCCGGCGCCGCACCGCTTCGGTGAGCGCGCCGCCCTCGTCATAACCGACATAGCCCGGAGGCGCGCCGATCAGCCGCGAGACCGAATGCTTCTCCATGTATTCGGACATATCGAGGCGGACCATCGCGGTCTCGTCGTTGAAGAGGTACTCGGCGAGCGCCTTGGTCAGCTCGGTCTTGCCGACGCCGGTGGGCCCTAAGAACATGAACGAGCCCATCGGCCGATTCGGGTCCTGCAGGCCTGCCCGCGAGCGGCGCACGGCGGTCGCGACCGCATGCACGGCCTCAGCCTGGCCGATGACGCGCTGTCCGAGCTGCTCCTCCATCTTCAGGAGCTTCTCCTTCTCGCCCTCCAGCATCTTGTCGACGGGTACGCCGGTCCAGCGCGAGACCACCTGCGCGATGTGGTTGGCGGTAACAGCCTCCTCCATCATCTCGCCGGAATTCTCCTTGGCCTCAATGTCAGCGAGCTGCTTCTCGAGCTGCGGGATCCGGCCATAGGCCAGCTCGCCGGCCTTCTGGAATTCGCCGCGCCGCTGCGCGTCGGCCAGATCGACGCGCAACGCGTCCAGCTCGGATTTCAGCTTCTGGGCGTCGGAGAGCTTGTTCTTTTCAGCACTCCAGCGCGCCGTCAGCGCCGCAGACTTCTCCTCGAGCTCGACCAGCTCCTTCTGAAGCGTCTCAAGACGGGACTTGGAGCCGAGGTCGCTTTCCTTCTTGAGCGCTTCCTGCTCGATCTTGAGCCGGATGATCTCACGGTCGAGCGAATCCAGCTCCTCCGGCTTGGAATCGACCTGCATCTTCAGCCGTGCGGCGGCCTCGTCCATGAGGTCGATCGCCTTGTCGGGCAGGAAACGATCAGTGATGTAGCGGTTGGACAGCGTCGTCGCCGCCACGAGCGCGGAATCGGTGATCCGCACACCGTGATGCTGCTCGTACTTGTCCTTCAGGCCGCGCAGGATCGAGATCGTGTCCTCGACTGAGGGCTCGCTGACGAAGATCGGCTGGAAACGCCGCGCCAGCGCCGCATCCTTCTCGACATGCTTCCGATATTCGTCGAGCGTGGTCGCGCCGATACAGTGCAGCTCGCCGCGCGCAAGCGCGGGCTTGAGCAGATTGGACGCGTCCATCGCGCCATCGCCCTTGCCGGCACCGATCAGCGTATGCATCTCGTCGATGAACAGGATGAAATTGCCGTCGCTCGCGGTCACCTCCTGAAGCACGGCTTTCAGCCGCTCCTCGAACTCACCGCGGTATTTTGCACCCGCAATCAGTGAGCCGAGGTCGAGCGACAGCAGCTTCTTGTCCTGGAGACTCTCGGGCACATCGCCATTGACGATGCGCAGCGCGAGGCCCTCCGCGATGGCGGTCTTGCCGACGCCGGGCTCACCGATCAGGACGGGATTGTTCTTGGTCCGGCGCGACAGCACCTGGATCGTGCGGCGGATCTCCTCGTCGCGGCCGATGACCGGATCGAGCTTGCCGTCGCGCGCAGCCTGGGTCAGGTCGCGGGCATATTTCTTCAGCGCGTCATAGGCGTTCTCGGCCGTCGCGGAATCCGCAGTGCGGCCCTTGCGCAGCGCCTCGATCGCGGCGTTGAGATTTTGCGGGGTGACGCCGCCCTTGGCGAGGAGGCTGCCTGCCTCGCTGGTCTTCTCTAGCGTGAGACCCAGCAGGAGCCGTTCGACGGTGACAAAGCTGTCGCCGGCCTTCTCGCCGGCCTTTTCGGCCGCGTCGAAGGTACGGGCGAGCTCGGGCGCCAGATAGATCTGGCCGGCACCGCCACCAGAAACTTTCGGCACCTTGTTGAGGGCGTCCTCGGTCGCCTTCAGAATTGCGCGGGAATTGCCGCCGGCGCGGTCGATCAGGCCGGCAGCCAGCCCTTCATTGTCATCCAAGAGGACCTTGAGGACGTGCAGGGTCGAAAACTGCTGATGCCCCTCGCGCACCGCAAGCGACTGCGCGGACTGGACGAAGCCCCTGGAGCGTTCGGTATATTTGTCGATATTCATGGGTCTTTTCTTTCCCTCGGCCTGCCCCTGGGGCCCTCTAAGGCACCCCAAACGGCATCTTCATTGGGTTTCCGCTTGTCGCGTTGACATTCCTCAACCAACAGCGGTCGTTATCAGCCGACGCTGGCGCCGGCCTGACCCAAATGTGGGAAGCGTGCCCTCGGATCGGAAGAGGCGAGTTCACAATTTCGTGCGCTGATCCGCCGGCTTGGCGGGCGCAGGTCGAATCCCCTAAGTAGGCCTATGACAGCCAGCCAGACCGCCGAAATCACCGGCCTCTACCGCTACCCGATCAAGGGCCTGACGCCGGAATCCCTGCCCAGGGTCCCCTTGCGGACCGGCCAGACCCTCCCCGCCGACCGCCGCTACGCCATCGAGAACGGCCCGAGCGGGTTCGACCCGGAGGCTCCGGAGTGGAAACCGAAAATCCAGTTTCTGATGCTGGCCCGCAATGAGCGGCTGGCCTCCCTCGACAGCCGGTTCGAGGATGCGACCAACAGCCTTACCATCCGCAAGGATGGCCAGGTCGTCGCCAGCGGCGATCTCGAGACCGCGGCGGGGCGCGCCGCGATCGAGGGCTACTTCACGGAGAACTTTCAGCCGGAGCTGAAGGGTCCGCCCAAGGTCCTGTCCGGCCGCGACCACAGCTTCTCGGATGTCGCCCGCAAGGTCGTATCGATCATCAATCTCGAGAGCGTTCGCGCCATCGAGACCATGCTCGGCGGTGTCGCCGTCCATCCCCTGCGCTTCCGCGGCAATCTTTACGTGGCGGGCTGGCCGGCCTGGTCCGAGCTCGACCTGGTCGGCCAGACGCTGGCGATCGGGCAGGCCCGGCTGAAAGTGGTCAAGCGCATCGTCCGCTGCCCGGCCGTCAACGTCGATCCCGAGACGGCCGTACGCGATCTCGAGATCCCACCGACGCTGTCGCGCAATCTCGGCCACATGGATTGCGGCATCTATGCCGAGGTGATCGCCGACGGTGAGATCGGCGTGGGTGATGCGGTCGCGGTGGAGCAGCCGACGCTCGTGTGAGCTAGCACCGCTCTCGGGTGGGCAAAGGCGCTCTTGCGCCGTGCCCACCATTTTGTCGAGCGGACGGACGTGGTGGGCACGCTTCGCTTTGCCCACCCTACGGCACCGTCACTACGGCACCGTCAATTCGGCATCACATACGCATAGATCCGGCCGCGCGAGATCGGCGCCTCGCGGACGCGGTTGCCATTGTTGCCGGAGATCATGATCGGATTCCCCTGCGCGTCGATGCCGGTGATGATGCCGACATGACCGCCGCCACGCCGCCCCATCACCGCGATGGCGCCGACCTGCGGACCGGAGACGCGGGTGCCGTAACGGGCGAACGAGCTCGCCATGTCGGAGCCGGTGCCCTGATGGCCGGTGTGCTGCAGCACCATGTTCATGAAGCGCGCGCACCACAGGCTGCCGCGACCGGTCGGGTTGCCGCCGATGTAGCGGCGCGCCTCGGAGACGAGACCCGACCCGCCGAAGCCACCGCTTGCAGCCATGCCGTTATTGGCCATGCCGCCGCTATTGGCGTTCGGATCATAGCTAGCCTGCGTGTTGGCGAATCCTCTTGCCTGCAACTGCGCCGCGCTGCGCTCGAAGCGCGAGCCGCTGGCATGGTGGCGATAATGATGATGTCTGGCGTGATGCACGTAAGCGGGCCGCTCTGCGCTATGACGATGATGCGGCCGCGCTGAGGCCGGAGAAACGAACGCGGCAACCGCCGCGAAGAAGATCGCCAGCGCGACAACACAACGCGACAGGCGAGACGCAAACAACTCGAACATTCTTCATCCTTCGTTGACACCCCCACTTCCAATCGGCCCGTGCGATGGCCGACATCGGTCTGGCCGTTAAGCCGCCCGATGTGGCGAGAAAAAGACGCCGCGACCGCGAATAGCTGCGATGATTTTGTGTGAGTGCTGCTCCGATGCTGCCTCATTGCGGACAACAGCATTAACTGCGATCGTGAAGTCGCGGCTTGAAGAGAGGGAAACAGTTAATGCCCCACGCCACGACCAGGGACGACGTCCGTATCTATTTCGAAGAGGCGGGTCAGGGAACGCCGATCATTTTTCTGCACGAGTTCGCGGCCGATTACACCAGTTGGGAGCCGCAGATGCGTTACTTCTCGCGCGGCCACCGCTGCATCAGCTATTCCGCGCGCGGCTACACGCCATCCGACGTGCCGGCAGGCGAGGTCTACACCTACGAACAGTTCTACACCGACGCGCTCGCGGTGCTCGATCATCTCAAGATCGAGCGCGCGCATCTCGTCGGTCTGTCGATGGGCGCCTATTCATCGCTCCAGATCGGATTGAACGCGCCGCAGCGCGCGCTGTCGATGACGCTCGCCGGTGTCGGCTCAGGCTCGGAGATCGAGAACCTGGATAATTGGCGCAAGCAGTGCCGCGCCAATGCCGAGCAATTCGAGACGCTCGGCTCCGCCGAGGTCGCAAAAGTCACGCGCGGTGCTCCGAGCCGGATTCCCTTCCTGGTGAAGGACCCGCGCGGCCACGCCGATTTCTACGCCGCACTGGCGCGGCACGATTCCAGGGGATCGGCGAGCACGATGCGCGGTTTTCAAGGCGGCCGTCCCTCGATCTTTGCGATGACGGATGCGATCAAGAAGGCCACCACGCCCGCACTGATCATCTGCGGCGACGAGGATGATCCGTGCATCGGGGCGAGCCTGTTTTTGAAGAAGCATCTGCCGGCAGCGGGACTCGCGATGTTTCCGAAGTCCGGCCACGTGCTCAATCTGGAGGAGCCGGCACTGTTCAACGAGAGCGTGGAGCGGTTCGTGACGCTGGTGGAAGCGGGCCGATGGCCGGTGCGCGATCCAAGGTCGCTGGCGGCGCATTAGGCACAGAAGCCCCACACGCTCCGTCATTGCGAGCGCAGCGAAGCAATCCAGAATCCCTCCGCGGAAAGACTCTGGATTGCTTCGCGACGCTCGCAATGACGAAGGATAGACCTGAGCTCCTCAGGGTGAGGGTCTACGACGTCACTTCCCCTGCCCGCGGCTCAGCAGAAACACGCCCTGCTCGCCGAACAGATTCCACACCCACCATGGCAATCGCAGCCGCAGCGGGCGGCCGTAGAGGTCGAGCGCCTCGGCGCGCTCCATCTTGACGCCGATGGCGTCGCAGAGCTCGATGAAATCCTTGATGGTGCAGAAATGGATGTTGGCGGTGTCGTACCAGCTGGCCGGCAGATTCTCCGTGCGCGGCATGTGGCCGCCGACCAGGAGCTGCAGGCGCATCCGCCAGAAGCCGAAATTGGGGAACGACACGATGGCGCGGCGGCCGATGCGCAGGAGATTCTCCAGCACCACCTTGGGCTGCCGCGTCGCCTGCAGCGTCTGCGACAGGATCACGTAGTCGAAGGCATCATCCGGATAATTCACGAGATCGGTGTCGGCATCGCCCTGCACCACCGCGAGACCTTTTGCCACGCAGCGATTGACGCCCTCGCGCGACAACTCGATGCCGCGGCCGTCGATGCCGCGGGTCTCCAAGAGCTGAAGCAGATCGCCATCGCCGCAGCCGACGTCGAGCACTTTCGATCCGGGCTTGACCATCTCGGCGACCAGCAGATGGTCGGCGCGAAATGGACCGGACTGCTCCGCAGTGAGGCCATTGAGCGGCAGCACTTCCTGTACAGACATCGCTAGCCGTCCTTGTCAGTCATTCTTGGTCAGTCATTCTTGCCGGTGAGCCCGCGCGCCTTGCCGGCCGATTGCAGGAAGGCGCGGGAGATGTCGAAGAATTCGGGCACGTCGAGCAGGAAGGCATCGTGGCCGCGATCGGTCTCGATCTCGGCGAACGACACCCGCGCGCTCGACGCGTTCAACGCGTGCACCAGCGCGCGCGATTCCGATGTCGGGAACAGCCAGTCGCTGGTGAAGGAGACCACGCAGAAGCGCGTCTCGATTCCGGCGAACGCCTTCGCCAGCACGCCGCCGTGGTCGCCGGCGATGTCGAAATAGTCCATCGCGCGGGTGAGGTAGAGATAGGAGTTGGCGTCGAAGCGCTCGACAAAGGACGAGCCCTGGTAGCGCAGATAGGATTCGACCTGGAAGTCGGCATCGAACGAGAAGGTCGGCAGCTCGCGATCCTGCATGCGGCGGCCGAACTTGCGATGCAGCGCGGCGTCCGAGAGATAAGTGATATGCGCGGCCATGCGCGCGACCGCGAGGCCGCGATGCGGATGGATGCCCTGATCGGCGTAGGCGCCATTGTGCCAGTCGGGATCGGCCATCACGGCCTGGCGACCGAGCTCATGGAAGGCGATGTTCTGCGCCGAGTGCCGCGTCGAACAGGCAATCGCCAGCGCCGAGTAGACGCGCTTGGGATAGGCCGCGGTCCATTGCAGCACCTGCATGCCGCCCATCGAGCCGCCGACGACGGCGAACAGCGTGTCGACGCCGAGCCGGTCGATCAGCATCGCCTGCGCACGCACCATGTCGGGAATGGTGATGACGGGGAAATCCAGGCCCCACACCTTGCCGGTTGCCGGATTGATCGAGGCGGGCCCGGTCGAGCCCATGCAGCCGCCGATCACGTTGGAGCAGATGATGAAGTAGCGGCTGGGATCGAGCGGACGGCCGGGGCCGACCAACGTCTCCCACCAGCCGGGTTTGCCGGTGACGGGATGCACATTGGCGACGTGCTGATCACCGGTCAGCGCATGGCAGATCAGCACGGCGTTGGAGCGATCGGCATTGAGCTCGCCATAGGTCTTGTAGGCGATCTGGAACGGGGTGAGATCGATGCCGCAATCGAGCCGCAGCGGCTGGTCGGCGCCGAACTGCGCGACCTCCGAACTCGGATGATCGACCTCGTGCGACCGATCGTCGGCACTGATCGCGGGACTGGGGACAGACTTGACGCCAACCATCTCTGACCATCGACCTCGTTTGCGATCAAACGTGAGACCGCGATGAAATCAGGCCATGAAAAACCCGGCCTGAACGATAGGTTCGGCCGGGATCGAAAGCGTCCCCGGCCTGTTTAGCGAGTTTTTTAACGTGGCTGCAAGCCGGCCGGCTCAAATGACCACGGAACAGGCAAAAACCTACCGGCTTGGGCGCTTTTCGTCAAGTCGCGGTCCAGATGAGCCAAATTCAACCCTGATAAGTCCGCCAAAAAGGCTGTCATTTCTCTTTGCTTTCGCCGTCCTGACTGCCTAATCAGGACACCGACCGCAGCCTCACAACAGCACCTCGCAGATATGTCCCAACGTCCGCCCGCGCCACCATCGCTCCAGGAATTGCGCAAGGAGATCGACGCGATCGACGAGGGCATGCATCGCCTGTTGATGCAGCGCGGCGACATCATCGACCGCCTGATCCAGGTGAAGCAGACCCAGGAAGTCGGCTCGGCGTTCCGCCCGGCGCGCGAAGCCTCCATGATGCGCGACATCGTGCAGCGCCATCGCGGCATCCTGCCGCTCGATACGGTCGAGAGCATCTGGCGCGTCATCATCTCCACTTTCACCTATGTCCAGGCGCCGTTCTCGGTGCATGCCGACATCTCGGTGAGCGAGCCGGCAATGCGCGATTCCGTGCGCTTCCATTTCGGCTTCACGGTTCCCTACGTCGCGCATTTCAGCGCGCAGGCCGCGGTCGAAGCGGTGGCGAAATCCAAGGGCGATTTGGCGCTGGTCTCGGCGACTTCGAGCCGCACGCCATGGTGGCTGGAGCTGGAAGCGGACGGCGCGCCGAAGATCATCGCGCGGATGCCCTTTGTCGAGCGTGCCGACCATCCGGCCGCTCTGCCGGTGTTTGCGATCTCGCGCGTCGCCGACAGCGCGGTGGTGACGGAGGTCGAGACCTTCAGCGTGCGCGTATCGGGCTGGAACGCGGAGGTCGCCCGCGCCCTGTCGCCGCTCGCCGAGATCGTGGCGGTGCCCGATACCGCCTTCGACGGCGCCGCACTGCTGGTCTCGGTCACGAGCGCCACCAGCATCGACAAGATCAGGGCTGCCCTGATCGACGCGGGGGCCTCGGTGCGCTCCACGGCCCTCGTCGGCAGCCACGCAACGCGCTATACGGTGCCCCCGACCGGGCCGAAATCGTAAATCGCGAACTGACCTAGCCTATCCGGAGTTGAAGATGTCCCGCCCCGTGCCGAATCCCGGCATTCTCGATATTGCGCCCTACACGCCCGGCAAGAGCCCGGTCGCTGAGCCGGGCCGCAAGGTGTTCAAGCTCTCGGCCAACGAGACGCCGTTCGGACCCTCGCCCAAGGCGATCGAGGCCTTCAAGCACGTCGCGGACCATTTGGAAGACTATCCGGAAGGCACCTCGCGCGTGCTGCGCGAAGCGATCGGCCGCCACTTTGGCCTCGACCCGAACCGCATCATCTGCGGCGCCGGCTCGGACGAGATCCTCAACCTGCTCGCCCACACCTATCTCAGCCACGGCGACGAGGCGATCTCGACCACGCACGGCTTCCTGGTTTACCCGATCGCAACCATGGCGGTCGGCGCCAGGAATGTGGTCGCGGCGGAAAAGAACCTGACCTGCGACGTCGACGCGATCCTCAAGGCGGTGACGCCGAAGACAAAACTGGTCTGGCTCGCCAACCCCAACAACCCGACCGGCACTTATATCCCGTTCGACGAGGTCAAGCGGCTGCGCGCCGGCCTGCCCTCGCACGTACTGCTGGTGCTGGACGCCGCCTATTGCGACTACGTTTCCCGTAACGATTACGAGATGGGGATCGAGCTCGTTTCCACCACCGAGAATACGGTGGTGACGCACACCTTCTCCAAGATCCACGGCCTCGCGGCGCTGCGCATCGGCTGGATGTTCGGCCCCGAGCACATCATCGACGCGGTCAATCGCATCCGCGGTCCCTTCAACGTGTCGACGCCGGCGATGTATGCCGCGGTCGCCGCCATCGAGGACACCGCGCACCAGGCGATGTCGAAGCAGTTCACCGAGACCTGGCGCAACTGGCTCACTGAAGAGATCACCAAGCTCGGGCTGAAGGTGACGCCGGGCGTCGCCAATTTCGTGCTGATCCATTTCCCGAAAGACGGCAAGACCTCGGAAGAAGCCGATGCGTATCTCACCAAGCGCGGCCTCGTGCTGCGCGCGTTGAAGAATTACGGCCTGCACCATCAGCTGCGCATGACCATCGGCACCGAGGAGGCCAACCGCCTCGTCGTCGAGGCCCTGCGCGACTTCATGGCCGGCAAATGAGCGTGGACCCGCACTTCCAGCGCGTCGCGCTGATCGGCTTCGGTCTGATCGGCGGCTCGATCGCGCGCGCTGCGAAGCTTCAGGGCTTGGCTGGAGAGATCGTCACCACCGCGCGCTCGGAGAAAACGCGCGCGCGCGTGCTCGAGCTCGGCATCGTCGACCAGGTCGTGGCGACCAATGCGGAAGCCGTGAAGGATGCCGATCTCGTCATCCTCTGCATTCCCGTCGGCGCCTGCGGACCGGTGGCGCAGGAGATTGCCGCGCATCTCAAGCCCGGCGCCGTGATCTCCGACGTCGGCTCGGTCAAGGGCGCGATCGTCAGGGACATGGCGCCGCATCTGCCGAAGACTATTCATTTCGTGCCGGCGCACCCCGTGGCGGGCACCGAGCATTCGGGGCCAGATTCCGGCTTCGCCGAGCTCTTCATCAACCGCTGGTGCATTTTGACGCCGCCGGAAGGCACCGACGCCGCGGCCACCGCGCACTTACGCGCGTTCTGGGCGGCGATGGGCGCCAAGGTCGAGGTGATGACGCCGGATCATCATGATCTCGTGCTCGCGATCACCAGCCATCTGCCGCATCTGATCGCCTACACCATCGTCGGCACCGCCGACGAGCTGCAGCAGGTGACGGAGTCCGAAGTCATCAAATTCTCCGCCGGCGGTTTCCGCGACTTCACCCGCATCGCGGCCTCCGATCCGACGATGTGGCGCGACGTGTTCCTCGCCAACAAGGAGGCCGTGCTGGAGATGCTCGGCACCTTCACCGAGGATCTGGCAAAACTCACCCGCGCGATCCGTCGCGGCGACGGCGAAGCGCTGTTCGATCACTTCACCCGCACCCGCGCCATCCGCCGCGGCATCGTCGAGATCGGCCAGGATTCGGCCGCCGCGGACTTCGGCCGCCAGCACGGACAGCTCGACAAGAAGCCCGGCTAACCGCGGTCCTTGACCCGCACGATACGGCGCCGGCCGGCAAGACCGGCGCCGATCTGCATGCACACACCCAGCATCCAGGTGGCGCCGAACAGGAGATTGCCGGCGGCATCGGACGTCTCGTCGAACACGAAAGCATAGAGCGCGAGCAGGCCCGCTCCAGCGGCGAGGAACGTGCCGGTCGCGCTGGCAAGACCGATCGCGGGCGATCGATGCGCCGGCCCCGCCTGAAGCTGCGGCCAGCGCGGAATATCGATCCCGAGATAGGCGCCGATCATTCCGAGCACGATCAGCAGGACAGTGAATTCGACGGTGTCGAACCAGGGCAGCTCGGCCCGCATCAGCAATGCGGCGACGAAGGTGGCGCCGACCGCGCCCGTCATCGCCAGGCCAAGCCGGGCGACGACGTGCGCGAGCCGAAGGATCAGAAGACCGTCGGACAATTGCCGTCCTCTGGAGATTAGAACGGATAGTACCGGATCTGCGTCATGACGATGTTGTCGTCGGTCTTGGGCGCGCCGCCGACACCGTCGAAGGCGAGCCGCTGCGTGTAGGAGTACTGCACGCCGGCTTTCAGCGTGCCGTAATTGCCCTGGTAGATGGTGTCGTAGATGCCGGCGGTGACCTGCCGGACTTCCTTGGTGTTGCCGTTACAGGTCGCCGCCGGTGTGTTCTCGGTGAAGCAGCCCGTGTTGTTGTAGAGCGGATTGCCGTAGCCGAACGGAGTGGTTCCGACATTGGCGAAATTGGCCTTGGCCTTTTCCAGGCCGGCATAGGAGTAGACATCGAGACTCGGCGTCGCGTGCCAAACCAGTCCGACTGTAGCCGCCGTAATCGTGAGCGGAAGAACGGTGCCGTCCTGCCCGACCGCCGCGTCCGGGAACGGCGTCTGCGTAAAGCGCCCGAGCACGCCGTGCGAGCCGTAGAGCTGGAGGTCGAGCGTTTTCGGAATCAGCTCGGCGAAGATGTGGCCGCCGAAACTCCCGGTGTCGTAGGTATGATTGGCGCCGTTGAAGCGGTCGAACAGCTGGCGATAGAGCGCCCAGGCCTCGACATGCAGCTTGTAGGGCCCGAGCCTCGGATCCCATGCCGCCTTGACGGTAAAGTCAGGCACCTGGTTCAGGCTGACATTGTTGAGGCTGTTGAAGAAGCTGCCGCCCGGTCCGGTCAGATTGACTTGCAGGTTTGGGTTCAGCACACCCTGCGGGCCGACGGCGGGGGTGCCGACAGTCGGGACGTTGCCGCCGAAGAACGCTGTCTGGGCATTCTCGACCGACGCGGCCAACTTGAACTCCGGCCCGATGTCCTGCCAGACGCGCAAGCCCGGCTGCCGCGCGGAGATAAATCCCGGAACGGATTCGAAGTCGATCACGCCGGGCGCATCGACGCCGTGGGAATCGATGCCCGCTTTGCCCGGTGAGTTCAACGACCACGATTGCCCCGCCAGGAAGTGGAGACCGAGATCGGATCGGTCGACCTCGAGACTGAGCTGCCGCATCCGCGGATTGAAGGAGTTGGTGGCAACCGAGCTCGCAGTTTGCGCCGCGCCCTCGAAGTCGATTTCGCCGTAGCCGGCAAGATGCGTATCGGGATCGGCGTTGCCTTCGGCCAGCACCGAGAACCGGCTCTGGCGCGCGGAGAACCGCGTCTCCGGCACATAGAAATTGTGGGCCTGCTGATACGGGATGAAATTGTAGACCGAGCCGGTGTCGGAGGCGATGTTGCGCGAGCGGTAGATGCCGGTGAGATCGACCCAGCCGCCGAATGTCAGCGTGACGCCCTTGTAGCAGACCTTGCCGCCCGCACATGACTCGACGGGCAGCGCCTTGTAGGTCCCCGGCATCGGCATGGCTTTGGCCTGCACCGCGTCGACCTGACGCGTCTTACGCGCCTCCGAATCCACCTTCTGCTGCAGCTCCTTCAGCTTCGCTTTCAGCGCCTGGAGTTCGGTTGTGACATTGTCGTCGGCACGCGCCTGTCCTGAACAGGCAGCGAGTAGTCCCAGCATCAGTCCGTAGTTGATGATCCGCACGTAAGCCTCCCTCCACTGGGGAAGCAGGTGCTATTGGTTGCGTCCCCGGCGCGTGCATGCTTCCCTGGTGTGGAGTGATGCGAATGGGCGGGCTGTTATTCTCGGCGAGGCGCATCTTCTGCATCACATTTTCCTGACGATCATGTTCGGAATATTTTCACCGCTCGACCGATCCGCACGCGCGCGATTGCTGCGCCCACGATGCAGCGCGCATTGGGCCCGACCGGGACATGGCCGGGCCCAACTCCGCGACGCGCAAAGTCTCAAGGGGGATGGCGGCTATTGACCCTTGGTCGCGCGGATCACCGTGGGGCGCGGTGATTTCGCAGAAGGCAAATAAGCCATCGTATCGCGCGTCGCAGGGCTCGCGAGATTGCGGTCGCCGTTCGGATACTGGGTTTCGTGGGCGGCCGGCTCCTGCGATCGCCACTGCGCGAACGCAGGCGTCGCGAGTGCGGTCGAAACGGCGATGGCGGCAACGAACAGCCTGGATGTCGTCATGGATTCTCTCCTGCCTCGGCGGCCCGCTTCATCGGGCAGCCGACATGGAGAGAGAGCGGGCTTTGCGGCTCCGCATTCCCGGCGGACGATCACGATATGGCGAAGAGACCGTGACGCCGCCGGTGAGAGCAACGACAGCTAATACAGCGGCGGAATCTGGCCGACCGTGACCGGGCCGAGCAGCACGGCGCCGTCGACGAATTTCAGCGGGAAGCTGCGGGCCTTCTTGCCCTCGAGCGTGCTCTCGGTGCCGATCGAGTTGATGCCGGCGGCAACGCCGGCGTTGGCGTTCTGCTTGATGACCTTGCCGAGGCCGGGAACGGCACGGTCGAGCGCGCCAAAGAGATTGTTGAGGTCCTTTGACTTCACGCCGGGCGCGACGCGATCGAGCGTTGCCTGCGGCACGCCCTCTTCCAGCATCTTCTCGATACCGAGCGCCGGGATGACGCGCTCGAGGCCGGTCACGGTCATCTGCAATTCGCCATCCAGTCGGCCATTGGCCGAGAGGCCCAGCGTGCCGGCCGCGACCGCGACCATCTCGCCCTGCTGGATCCGCGACTGCACGATCTCGATGTGGCCGCCGGCGGCCTGGATCTCGCGGAAGCGCTGCGGCCAGGGTTTTGGGGTGAGATCGGAGAGCCCGCTGATCCTCGCGCGCGTGTCGGCGTCGAACGGCTCGGCGAGCAAGGGATGAACGCCCTGGATGCTGCCCTGCGCGACTTGAAGCACGGTCTCGATCACGGGGTGATCGGCCGGCGATCCATCCGCGATGCGCCCATGCAGCTCAATCTGCTTGGCGCGCGCGAGCGGCACCTGCACGCTGCCGTCGACCCGGTTGACGCTGGGATCGTCGAACACGATGGAGGCACGATCCGGGATGGCCGGCAGGCCGACCACGCTGCTGCGCCCCTTGCTCCAGTTCACCACGAAGGTGTTTTGCGTGACGCCGTCGACGAGCGTTGCCGGCGCGGAAAACTCGGCAATGACGTGCTTGGGATCATAGACCTGCGCCAGAACCAGAATGTTGTCGAGCTTGGCCGTGAACGGCGTCTTGCTGGCATTCTGCGACACCAGCGCGACGCTGGCGCCGGAGCACTGGACCTCGAAGCGGAACGGGAAGCCGGCAATCGAGCGCTTGGCGCAATCATAGATGCGGCCGGATTTGGCCTCCTGCGCGCGCCAGGCATCGGCCGCGACCTCGGCCTGCGAGGCCGCATAGAACCAGAAGCCGCTCCAGGCGACGGCAAGGATCAGGAGGAGGACGGGAGCAATGAAGAGCCCCCAACGGGAGCGCCGGCCTGCGGCAATGGTCATATCGGACATACGGCGACCCTTTGGCCCCAGATTTTGTCAAATGTAAGCGAGGCTGGCCCCGGACGAAAGGCGGAGAATTCGCTTCGCTTGGGGGCAGGCTTCTGGTAGCCGTGCCCGAAATGTCGGAAATCACCCTTCCCAACGTCACGTCAGCCAAGGGCGACCTCTGGGTGTTCGGCTACGGATCGCTGATGTGGCGGCCGAGCTTCGAATTCGAGGAGCGCGTCCCTGCCCGGCTGGTCGGCGAGCATCGCGCGCTCTGCGTCTATTCCTTCGTGCATCGCGGCACGCCGGAGCAGCCGGGCCTGGTGCTGGGGCTCGACCGCGGCGGCGCCTGCCGCGGCATCGCCTTCCGGGTCGCTGAGAAAAATCGTGCTGATGTGGTCGCCAATCTGCGTGCGCGCGAGCAGGTGACCTCGGTCTATCGCGAGGTGATGCGCTCGGTATGGCTGGAGAACGAAGCGCGTGAGCGCGTCTCCGCCCTCGCCTATGTCGTCGACCGCGGCCATGTGCAATATGCCGGCCGGCTGTCGCTCGCCGACCAGCACCGCCATGTGCTGCAGGGTCACGGCCAGTCCGGCGCCAACCGCGACTACGTGACGGCGACCGTGAAGGCGATCGAGGCCGAAGGCTTTCGCGACACCCAATTGCATCAGCTCGCGACGATGCTGCATGGTGCGCACGCCCCGGCTCCCACCGAAGATCGAGAGAACCGCTAGCTCTCCGAGGGAGCGTAGCTCGGCGCACTGCCGATCAATTGCTCCTGCTCCTTGCGGCCCGCTTCGACGAGGCGGATGGTGGCATCCTCGATCGCGGTCTGCACGCGCGTGAGAAATTCATCCTTGGGCAGGCCCGACGGCAGCGGATCGAGGAACTCCACCACCAGCGTGCCGGGATAGCGCATGAAGGTCCGGCGCGGCCAGAACAGGCCGGAATTGAGCGCGATCGGCAGGCACCGCTCGCCGCAGGATGAATAGATCTGCGCAAAGCCGGTCTTGTAGTCCGGCGTCGCCCCCGGCGCGCGACGCGTGCCTTCCGGAAAGATCACGAGCTGGCCGCCGGCGCGCACCGCCTCGCGCGCGCGACGCGTCATGTCCAGCAACGCCTTGACGCCGGCCTTGCGGTCGATCGCGATCATCCCGGTCTTGACCAGGAACTGACCGAACACCGGAATCTGCATCAGCTGGCGCTTGAGGATGAAGATCGGGTGATTGAAGAAGCCCGGCAGCACGAAGGTTTCCCAGAACGACTGGTGCTTCGCGGCGATCACCAGTGGTCCCTGCGGGATCTTCTCGACGCCGCGGAATTCCACCTTGATGTTGCAGACCACGCGCATCAGGAAAATCGTCGCCTTCGCCCACCATTTCGCAATCGTCAGCATGGCGCGCGGCGGCAAGGCGAAGGTCGGCAGCGCTACGATCGCGAGGCACACCAGCACGGCGTAGAACAGCACGTTGAAGACGAGCGAGCGCAGGAAAATCAGGAACATCGAAAATCCGATCAATTGGCCTGCGCGGTGGCAGGCCGCCTGGATTGCAGACCCGCAGGCTGCTCCGATACTTCGGGGGAAAGGTCAATCCCGAAATCTTCCAGCCGCACCCTGAGCTCGGCGGCGATATACTTGACATATTCGAACAACAGCAGCCGCAGCGTCGAGGCCGAAGTCCACCACGGCTCTTCGCGCCATTTGTCGCCGACCACGGCGAACGGGACCAGCGTGGTCTCCGGCATCGCATGCGAGAATTCCACCAGCGCGCGCGGCATGTGATAGTTCGAGGTGACCACGATCAGCGATTTGAAGCCGCGTCCCACGGCCCAGCGCCGCGCTTCCTCCGCATTGCCCCGGGTCGTGAGCGCGGTGCGGTCGAGGTCGACGCAGCAGGTCATGAAGGACTGGTTCTCCGGCAGCGTCCGGGAGATGTCGCTCGCCGTCGAGGTCGGATGCACGCCCGAAATCAAGAGCCTTTTGCCGTAACCGGCCGCCAACAGCTCCATCGCATCCGACACCCGCGAGGAGCCGCCGGTCAACACCACGATGCCGTCAGCCTTGCGGTCCGGCGCGATCTCGGCGCCGCGCAATTGCGACAGGAACGCGACGAAGCCCGCCGCCGCGCCGACGAAAACGAACGCAACCGTCGACACCACGGTCGCGCGGAGCCAGCCGCGCGGCAGTTTCGGCGATGGATCGTCGGTCGGCGAGGTCATATGATGTCGGTGATCCCTTCCCCGGATTATTTTAGGACGTTTTGAGGCGAAGTGGAGTCCGGTTTAGCGGGCTCAATCGACGTCGTTGAGCGTCGCGAACAGGGTCTGGCGCGAGGCGGCCGCTGTGATGGCGCCGATCAGGACGGCCTGCACCGCGAGCACGACATAGCCGGACGGCCGCAGCGAGAAGGTGCCGAGCAGCGCCGCGAACTGGTCGCCGACCGGAGTGCCGGAGAACCAGCCGGCGATCGACTCGGAGAAGCCGAACAGCAGCATGGCGACGCCGCCGCCGATGACGCCGCCTTCGAGGCCAAGCCTAAGGAAGTGCCGCAGGAAATGATTGGCAATGTAGCGGTCGCCGGCGCCGACGAAATGCAGGACCTCGACGATCGGGCGGTTCGCCGCCATGGCGCCGCGGGTCGCGAACGAGACCGAGATGATGGTCGCGACGATGACGAGCGCGAGGATGCCGATGCCGGCGAACACAGTGGCGTTGGTCATCGAGCGCATCCGTTCGATCCAGGCGCGATGATCGTCAAGGCTTGCACTTGGCGCCACCTGCGTCACGCGGGCGCGCAAGGCACCGAGATCGAGCGCCGTGCCGGGCTGCACGCGCGCGATGATCATGCGCGGCACCGGCAGATCGTCCATCGACAGCCCGGTGCCGAGCCAGGGCTCGAGCAACTTGCCGCTCTCGTCCTTGGTGAACGGCTTGACCTCGACGATGCCGGCCTGCGCGCGCATCGCCTCGGTGACGGCAGCGGTGTCGCGCTCGATGTCGCGTCCGGATTGCGGGCGGACCTGGATGGTGATCTCGCTCGCGACATCCGACTGCCATTCCGCGGCGGAGGCGCTGACCAGCAGCACCGTGCCTGTCGTCATCGAGGCGAGGAAGGTCATGATCGCGACGACAGCGACCAGCGCGCGGCCATGGATCGAGGCGCGCGGCACGATCGGCGACATATTGCGCGCCCGCGCGGGAAGCTGCGGACGTTCCTGTCCGAGATCGACCAATACGCCGCGCTCGTCGGTCCTACTCATAGACGTGCAACCGGCCCTGATGCAGCACGAAGCGGCGCGCTTCGTACTGGTCCATCAGAGCGATGTCGTGGGTTGCGATAATGACGGCCGTGCCGGATTTGTTGAGCTCGATGAAGAGCCGCAGCAGCCGGCGCCCGAGCGTCGGATCGACGCTGCCGGTCGGCTCGTCCGCGAGCAGCAGCTGCGGCCGCGAGATCACCGCGCGCGCAATCGCCGCACGCTGCTTCTCGCCGCCGGACAGGATCGGCGGCAGCGCATCCATGCGCTCGCCGAGCCCGACCCAGCGCAAGAGGTCGATGACTTCTTTCCGATAGCTCGACTCGTTGCGGCCCATGACGCGGAACGGCAGCGCCACGTTCTCATAGGTCGTCATGTGGTCGAGCAGGCGGAAATCCTGGAGCACGATGCCGATGCGCTTGCGCAGATCCGCGATCTCGTCCTTGCCGAGCTGGGAGATGTCGTGGCCGAACAGATTGACGAGGCCGCGCGTCGGCCGGTGCGACAGGAACAACAGGCGCAGTAATGACGTCTTGCCGGCGCCGGACGGCCCGGTGAGGAACTGGAAGGAATGCGCCGGGATCTGGAAATTGAGGTCGCGCAGGATCTCCGGTCCCAGACCGTAGCGTAATCCGACATTTTCGAACCGAACCAAGCTCAGCTCCGTTCGAGAGGGGGCGATGGTCGCGACGCGACGCACCGCCACAGATGTTCCACGGGTTTTGCGACCGTTATGGTTTCCGGTTCGTTAACGGTCGCCTTGTAGCATCTTGGCCGCCCGGTTCCGCACGACCGGGTCATCGTCGAGGCCGTCCATGCATATTGTCTGCCCCCATTGTACGACATCCTACGCCATCAAGCTTGCGAGCCTTGGGGCCAACGGGCGGACGGTCCGCTGCTCCCGCTGCAAGGAGACCTGGATGGCGCATCCCGAGGATGCCATCGAGGAGGCGGCGGTACCGGCCATGGCCACAGCCAGCCAGGCCGACGACCAGTCCGACCTCGCCGCAGAGTGGAACTCCTACGCCAAGGACGACGCCGCCGCCGAGACCCCGGTGGTCGAAAGCCCCTCGATCGCCAGCGATTGGCCGACCGAGGACACCACGGAAGCCGAAGACGAATGGTCGACAGCGGCCCGGGAGGCCGAGGAGGAAGTCGTCGGTGCGCAGCACCAGTCCTGGTTCAGCGGCCTGTTCAGCCGCCGGGGGGCAAAGGTGAGCCGCCCGGCCCCCGTCGTGGTTCGGCGGAAATCCTATTACGGCCTGCCGACCACCTGCGCGGCCATGGGCGCGCTGGTGCTGGCGCTGGTGATCTGGCGTGGCGACATGGTCCGCCTGCTGCCGCAGACCGCGGCCTTCTACAAGATGGTCGGCTTCGAGGTGAACCTGCGCGGGCTGGCCTTCAAGGACGTCAAGCTCTCGACTGAGACCGTAGACGGTAAGCAGGTGCTGGTAATCGAGGGCGTGATCGTGGGCCTGGGCAAGAAGCCGCTCGATATTCCGCGCCTGCGCTTTGCCGTGCGCGACGCGCAAGGCGCCGAGATCTACGCCTGGAATTCGGTGCTGGAGCAGACCGTACTGCAACCCGGCGAGCGCGCCTTCTTCCGTTCGCGCCTGGCCTCGCCGCCGCCGGAAGGCCGCAATATCGACGTTCGCTTCTTCAACCGGCGCGACATTGCCGGTGGCAGCGTATAATCAACCTGGAGCGTCCCGCACGGGAAGGTTCGTCCCATGCCAAAAGTGTTGATCGCCGATGACGAGGATTCGATGCGCCAGCTCGTGGCGCGCGCCATCGCCATGGACGGCCACGAGACCGTCACCGCACAGGACGGCGCCGAGGCGCTGGAGATCCTGACCCGCGAGGACGGCGCGTTCGATCTGTTGCTCACCGACATCCAGATGCCCGTCATGGACGGCATCGCACTCGCGCTCTCGGCTGCGCGTGACTTTCCCCAGCTGACCATTTTGCTGATGACGGGCTTTGCCGATCAGCGCGAGCGTGCCTCGAATTTGAATGCGCTGGTGCATGACGTCGTGACAAAGCCGTTCTCGGTCGCGGATATCCGCACGGCGGTGGCGGATGCGCTGGCGGCGAAGAAAACCTGAAGCCTCAACTTGACCGCACCAGATCCGTCATCCCGAGGCGCTCGCGGAACGCGAGCCTCGAAGGATGGACGGCCCCGATGCAGCCGGGCCGTCGCCCTTCGAGGCTCGCCGAAGAGGCGAGCACCTCAGGGTGACGGTGACGGATTGCTTCGCTGCGCTCGCAATGACGGAAAACGTGGCGAGAGCGTAGCCCTCAAAAATCCTTCAGCAGCCGCTCGATATAGTCGAGCTCGATCTGCGGGCGCGAGGGGTCGCCGAGACGGCGACGGAGTTCTTCGAGGATGCGGCGGACGCGCTGCACGTCGATCTCGCCGGGGATCTTGACGGTGTAATCGTCGCCGAATTCGCGGCCGTGCAGCGGACGTCCGAGCGGGTCGGTCTGGTTGCCACCGCTCTGCTGGCGCCCGGTGCGATTGCCGGGACCATCACCCTGGCCGTCACCGTCGCCCTGCTGCATCGCTTCGGCCATCTTCTGCGCACCCTTGCGCATCGCATCCAGCGCCTTGCCCTGGGAATCCACCGCGCCGTCGGCATTGCCGTCGCCAAGCTTTGAGCCCGCATCGCCCATGGCGTTGTCGGCGGAATCGAGCCCACCGTCATCATCACCCTGGTCAGCGTCCTGATCGCCATCCTGGCCCTGGTCACCTTGCTGACCCTGCTGGCCCTTCTGTTCCTGCTGGCCTTTCTGGCCCTTCTGCGAGAGGCCGCGCTTGGACATTTCGTCCTGGAGCTTCTTCAGGCGGTCGCGCAGCGCCTGCTGGTCCTGCTGCAGGTCCGACATCGACTGGTCGCCCTGCTGCTGCTTGCCGCGCATGCGATCGCGCCGGGAGTCCTGGCCCTGCTTATAGGTCTTGTCGCGCAATTGCTGCTGCTTGCGGATCATGTCGCCGAGCTCATTGAGCGCCTGCTCCATGTCGCTCTCGCCGGACTGCCCCGGCTGCGCCATCTGAAGGCCCTCCAGCATCTGCTGGAGCTGGTCGAGCAGCTGCTTGGCCGCGTCCTTGTCGCCCGAGCGCGACAGCCGCTCCATGCGGTCGATCATGTTCTGCAAGTCCTGCTGGCGCAGGATTTTTGTGTTGGGATCGAGCGGACGCGCAAGCTGCTGGGCGTCCTTGTTGTTGCGGAACTGCTCGGCGAGCTGGCGCATGAAATTGTCGAGCGCCGCCCGCAGATCCTGTGTGAGCTTCTTGATCTCCTCGTCGCTGGCGCCGCGCTCCAGCGCCTGCTTCAGCGCGTCCTGCGCCGCGCGCAACGCCTTCTCGACGTCGGAGATGTTGCCGTCCTCGATCGTCACCGCGAGCGCCCACAGGCTCGCCACGACCTCGCGCAATGAATCATCCGTACGCGCCGCCTCGAGCTGACGCGCGACACTGTAGAGACCGAGATACTGCCCGGTCTCCTGCGTGAACAGCTCGGGCGCGATCATCAGCGCGTCGAGCGCGGTGTAGACGTCGGAGTTCTTGTTGGCGTCGAGCGCGAGGATGCGGCGCTGCTCGATCAGCGCGCGTGCGAGCGGCTTTGTAAACAGCCGCTCGGGCAGGCGCATGTTGAACGGCTCGCTCTTCGCCTCGTTGCCGGCCTCGTCCTTGGCAGTGAGCGTCAGCGTGACATCGGCGCCGGCATAGGGATCCTCGCTGAGATCCTTCACCGTCTGGCCGACACCGTTGCGGGTGCGCGCATTCGGCAGCACCAGCGGAAACTGCGGCGGCTGGAACAGCGGCCGCGCCGCCGTCTTGGCGTCGCCGTCCTTGCCGGCATCGGCGGTGCGCGGAGCGACCTGCGCCTCGGCGCCGGTGACGCCGTAATCGTCCTCGATCTTGTAGACGAGCTGGAGCGCGCCGCGGGCCTGGCGCTCCGGATCCTTGGCCAGCGCGATCGTCGGCGGGTGGTCCGCCGTCGCCGCGAAGGCCCATTGCGGCTGACCCGACGGCGCACGGACATGCGCGGTGCCGTCGCTGGTGATGGTGAAATGCTTCTCGTTGGTGCCCTTGGGCGTGGCTTCAGTCGGCGCGACTTCCTTGAGGCCGCCCGAGACGGCGACATCGAGGCTGCCGCCGGAAGAACGCACGATCAGGGTCGAGCCGGCGGGCACGGCGAGCGGGCCGGAGGCCGGAAGCGCTGCGGCTTCCTTGTTGGCGGCCGACAGGATCACCGGCGGCTTTCCGGTGTAGAGCGGCGGGGTAACCCAGGCGTCGACGCGGATATTGGTCGGCGTCAGCACGCCGTTCCAGTCGAAGGCGGCGCCCAGTCGCATCGCGCGCTCGTCGCCGGCGGCGAAGAAGGTCGCAACCAGCATCACCATGACCAGCGCGCGCAGCGCCCAGGGGTCATGGATGGCGAGGCGCGGGTGCGGCAAACCGGCGCGGATGCGCTTGAGCGAGGCCAGCGTGCGCTCGCGCTGCGCCTGCCAGAGCGCCTGCGCAACCGGGTCCTGCGAGGTCAGCGTGTCCGTGAGCGTAGTGGCGGGGCGGTGACGGATGCCCGAACCGCGGTCGAGCCGGGCGAGCGCCTCTTCGCGGCTCGGCCAGCGAAACCGAATCAGGGGGAACAGGGCACCAGCCGCAAGGCCTGCGAAAATGATGAGACCGATGAGACGGGCCACAAACGGCAGCGCCAGCCAGAGGCCGGCCCAGGACACCACCAGAAACAGGCCGACAACGGTGAGAACACGCGCCAACCCGGGCCAGGCACGCTCCCACGCGATGGCATAAGTGGACCGCTCGAGGGCCTGCGCCAGCTTCAACCGCGACAGAGCATCGCCATCGCGGATCGGGTCTGACGGCTCGGGGGTGACGCCGTTCAATCAACTCTCCAGGTTACCCGGCAGAGTGGAGCGTACCACAACGGCAGCACTGAGGCATCCGTTCCTGTACGGGACATCCCCCTTTTCCCGCATAACACGAGGACGTGACTGCTCCGGCTCAACCCCGTAGTTTCCGCGGCGCCATTCCCAAAGGGAAATAAAGGAAACGCCATGGACAAGAAGATGCACGACAAGGGCCTGGAAGTCCGCAAAGCGGTGCTGGGCGAGGCCTATGTCAACAACGCGCTGAAGAATGTCGACGACTTCAACCGTCCGTTCCAGGAGATGCTCAACGAATATTGCTGGGGCACGGTGTGGGGCCGCGAGGAGCTGCCGCGCAAGACCCGCAGCATGCTCAACATCGCGATGATCGCGATCCTCAACCGCCAGCACGAGTTCCGCGCGCATCTGAAGGGCGCGCTCACCAACGGCGTCACCCGCGACGAAATCCGCGAGATCCTGATGCAGGTCGCGATCTATGGCGGCATGCCGGCCGCGGTAGACAGTTTTCGCGTCGCGCGCGAGGTGTTCGCGGAGATCGACGGGAAGGCGTGAAGGGTTGAGTAACGTGAGGGACGCACGGTCCCTCACCACCGTCGTCCTGGCGAAAGCCAGGAAGACACCGAGGGTGGGCACCGCGGATCAATAACAACGAAGAAACAAGGAAACACCATGGACATCGGATTCATCGGCCTCGGAAACATGGGTTTCCCGATGGCGCGGCGGCTGGTCGAGGCCGGCCACAGTCTCGTCGTGTTCGACACCCGCAAGGAGGTCGTCGACAAGCTCGTTGCGCGCGGAGCCACCGCTGCGACGTCGCCGAAGGACGTTGCCGACAAGGTCGAGACCGTGATGGCGAGCCTGCCGTCGTTGCAGGCCTCGCTGGAGGTCGCCACGGGCGCGAACGGCGTGATCGAGGGCAGCCGCGCCAAACGCTTCATTGATCTCTCCACAGTCGGCTCGGCGATGGCGGCGAAGATTCACGGCCTACTGGCAAAACGCAACATCGTGCAGATCGACTGCCCGGTGTCCGGTGGGGTCGGCGGCGCCGAAAAGGGCACGCTGGCGGTGATGGTATCGGGACCGAAGGCGGAGTTCGAGCTGTTGAAGCCGGCGCTCGACGTGATCGGAAAGGTGTTCTTCATCGGCGAGAAGCCGGGTGCTGCACAGACCATGAAGCTCGCCAACAATTTCCTCTCGGCCACCGCGATCGTGGCGACGTCGGAAGCCGTGGTGATGGGCGTAAAGGCCGGGCTCGATCCCGCCGTGATGATCGACGTCATCAATTCAGGCTCGGGCATGAACACCGCAAGCCGCGACAAGTTTCCGCGCTCGGTGCTGCCGCGGACCTTCGATTTCGGCTTCTCCACGGGACTGATGGTGAAGGACGTTCGGCTCGCCCTGGAGGAGATGAAGCAGCTCGGCCTGTCGATGGAGGTCGCCGATGCCGTCGGACGGCTGTGGGAGACGGTGATCAGCGCGGAAGGCGCCGAGTCCGATTTCACCGCGGCGATCAAGCCGATCGAGAAGAAGGCAGGAGTCATCGTCGGCGGCAAGCCGGGTGGACTTGCCGGGAAGTAACGTCAGCGCCAACCTCATCACAACCGCGACGTGAATTTCCTCGATCGCTCGCGAATGCATCTGATCGCAACGCAACATCCTTGAGTTGTGATCGCGCTCGGCTATCCTGTCCGCCCTACACGACTGCAAAAAAATCAGGGAGGACGGAATGAAGCGTCATCGACACTTACTTGTCGGTGCGACCACGGCCCTGTTTGCCTGTGTCGCACTCGGTACTTCGCCCGCCATGGCGACGGCGTGCACCAATCTTCGATCCTTGCAACTGCAGCACACGGTGATCAATTCGGCGGACGACAACACCACCGGCACCTTCGTGCCGCCCGGCGGCGCCCCGATCACCGGCCTTCCCGCGTTCTGCCGCATCACCGCAACGCTGATCCCGAGCTCGGATTCCAGCATCAAGATCGAGGTCTGGCTGCCCGAGAGCACGTGGAACGGCAGGTTCCTCGGCACCGGCGGCGGCGGCTTCCAGGGCACGATCACGTACAACGAGCTCGCCCTCGGCATCCAGGGCGGCTTTGCCGCGACCAACAGCGACCTCGGCACGGGGTCATCGGGATGCAATCCGCTGTTCTGCGGCTCGGCCGGCAACATGGGCAATCCGCTCGCGATCGACTTCGGCGATCCGACGGCGCCGTCGACGGGCCTGTTCGGACATCCCGAGCGGATCAAGGATTTCGGCTACCGCGCAATCCATCTGATGACCGAGCGGGGCAAGGAGATCGTCAGCGCGTTTTACGGCCATCGATCGCAACGGGCCTATTTCGCCGGCTGCTCCACCGGCGGCCAGAACGCCCTGATGGAGGCGCAGCGCTTCCCCAACGACTATGACGGCATTCTCGCTGGCGCCGCCGCATTCAACCGCACCCATTTGCACATGGCGGGACTCTATGGCTGGCAGAACACGCATGCGAGCACCGGCCGGTTCATCCAGACCGGCCAGATGACGCTGATCAACCAGGCCGTGCTCAAGCAATGCGTCGGCCAGGACGGCGGCGCCAAGACCGATCAGTTCCTGACCGATCCGCGCGATTGTCATTTCGATCCGAAGGTCCTGCTCTGCAAAGGTGGCAGCATGCCGCCGGCATGCCTGACCTCCGATCAGGTCACGACCATGCAGCGCTATTACGCCGGCACGATCGACCCGGTGAATGGACAGCTCGTCAATCCGGGCTCCGAGCGCGGCAACGAGACTGACGACATCCTCGCCCTCGGCCTGGCGTTCCAGGAACGACTGCCCGAGCCGGCCTTCGACGGCCTGTTCTACTGGGTGTTCGGCCCGAGCTTCGGCTATCCGGCCAGCGCGACCAACTATGCCAATTTCGATTTCCACCGCGACATCGACAAGGTCGACGACCAGCTCGCCGCGGTGCTCAACGCGACCAGCACCGATCTCAGCGAATTCAGGGGGCATGGCGGCAAGCTGCTGATGTACCACGGTTGGGCCGACCCGCTGATCCCGTCACAGAGCAGCATCAACTACTTCCTGGCGCTGGTGGGGAATGAAGGCCAGGGGCCTCAACCGGTCGGCTTCTTCGATCACGACAATGGCAATCCGGCGCTGCGACGGACCCAGAGCTATGCGCGTCTGTTCATGGTGCCCGGGCTGTACCACTGCTCGGGCGGCCCCGGTCCCAACACGTTCGATGCGCTGACGCCGCTGGTCAAATGGGTCGAGGCCGGCGTCGCGCCGGAGACGATCCTCGCCACGAAGTTTGTGGCCGATACGCCGCCCGCAGTTCAGATGACCCGGCCGCTCTGCGTCTTCCCCAAGGTCGCGAGATACAACGGCGGCGGCGACACCAACGTTGCGGCGAGCTTCACCTGCGTCACCGACGAGAACGACTTCAACCAGAAGCCGGCTCCGAAATACGGACCGTGACGAAGACGCGGCGTCGGCGAGCGCATGCTCGCCGGCGTCCTCACAACCACGGCGCCGGCGTATCCATCGCGATCAGCTGCTCGACCTCGATGCGCGGGCGCACGACCGCGTATTGATCACCCTTTACCAGCACCTCCGGAACCAGCGGCCGGGTGTTGTAGGTGCCGGCCTGCACGGCGCCATAGGCACCGGCGGTCATGATGGCGATGAGATCGCCCGGCTTCGGCGTCGGCATCGTGCGGTCGAGCGCGAGATAGTCGCCGGTTTCGCAGACGGGACCGACAACGTCGGCCGCGATCGTCGCAGCGCCCGGCGCGGGCTGCGTCACGGGCAGGATGTCGTGATGCGCCTCGTACAATGTCGGGCGGATCAGGTCGTTCATCGCGGCGTCGATAATGACAAAATTCTTGCCGTCGCCGTGCTTCACATAGATCACCTTGGCGACGAGGATGCCGGCATTGCCGACGATCATGCGGCCCGGCTCGAACATCAGGGTGCAGCCGAGATTGTGGCTGACGCGCTTGACCATCGCGGCATAGGCGTCCGGCGCCGGCGGCGCCTCGCGGTCCATGTAATAGGGAATGCCGAGCCCGCCGCCGAAATCGACGTGGCTGATGTTATGGCCGTCGGACCGCAGCGTCTGCACGAATTCGGAGAGGATGCGGAACGCGGTCTCCATCTTGGAGAGATCAGTGATCTGGCTGCCGATATGAACGTCGGTGCCGGTCACCTCGATCCCAGGCAGTTTCGCGGCACGCGCGTAAACCTCGCGGGCGTGAACGATCGGAATGCCGAACTTGTTCTCGGACTTGCCGGTGGAGATTTTTGCGTGCGTACCGGCATCGACGTCCGGGTTGACGCGGATGGAGATCCGCGCGGTCTTGCCCGTCTCGGTCGCAAGGCGCGAGAGCAATTCGAGCTCGGGCTCGGATTCGACGTTGAGACAGAGGATGTCGGCGGCGAGTGCGGCGCGCAGCTCGGTCTCGGTCTTGCCGACACCGGAGAACACGATCTTGCTGCCGGGAATACCGGCGGCCAGCGCGCGCTTCAGCTCGCCTCCGGAGACGACGTCAGCGCCGGCGCCGAGCTTCGCGAGCGTGCGCAGCACCGACTGGTTGGAGTTCGCCTTCATGGCGTAGCAGACCAGCACCTTCTCGCCGGCAAAGGCATCGGCGAAGACGCGGTAATGCCGCTCAAGCGTGGCGGTCGAATAGCAATAGAACGGCGTGCCGACGGTCGCGGCCAGCTCGGACAGGTTCACCGCCTCGGCGTGCAGCACGCCGTTGCGGTAGTCGAAATGGTTCATGGCGTTGGCTCAGTTGCCCCAGCCTATCGGCTGGGCTTTTCGTCCAGGAGCGGGTCGAGGATAAACGGTTTCTTCTGGCCCTTGGTCGCCGCCGGCGCAGCATCCGCGCCATAGGTCGGATTGAACACGCTCGGCGTTTTCTGGGCTTCGGTCTCTGTATCGGTCGGCGCGGCGATGTTGGCCGTGGACGCGCTGGAGGCGGTTGGCGGCAGGTCGAGCGGACCCTTGCGGCCGCAGCCGGCGAGCGCAAGCGCGCTCAGGCTCAAGACAATGATGGCCCACCCCGAGCCGGCCGGGCGAAACTTTGACGTCACGACGAAATCCCCACTACGCGGGCCGCACCATACAGAGATTGGCGCGCTCTGGCGAGAGCCGGATGACCATGAAACATAAGCGAAATTTTGCCTTCAGCCCAATTTTCGCTCTTTTTCCAGCCGCTTCGCCCAGGCCTTGGCCTGGCTCGCCACGTTCTTCGGCGCGGTGCCGCCGAAGCTGGTGCGGCTCTTCACCGACGATTCGACCGAGAGCACACCAAGCACGTCCTTGGTGATCCTGGGCTCGATCGCCTGCATCTCTTTCAGCGGCAGCTCGTGCAGCGCCACGCCGCCCTCGGCGGCCTTGGCCACGATGCGGCCGGTGACGTGATGGGCCTCGCGGAACGGCATCTTCAGGGTCCGCACCAACCAGTCGGCGAGATCGGTCGCGGTGGCATAGCCCTCGCCGGCAGCGGCTTTCATCTTGGCCTCATCCGGCTCGAGGTCGCGGACCATGCCGGTCATGGCGCGGATGGCGAGCGATAGCGCGGCAAAGCCCTCCATCGCGCCCTGCTTGTCCTCCTGCATGTCCTTTTGGTAGGCGAGCGGCAGGCCCTTCATCACGATCAGGAGACCGTTGAGCGCGCCGATGACGCGGCCGGTCTTGGCGCGCACCAGCTCGGCGGCATCAGGATTGCGCTTCTGCGGCATGATCGAGGAGCCGGTGGTGAACTTGTCGCTCAGCCGGATCATGCCGACCAGCGGCGAGGTCCAGATCACGATCTCCTCGGCAAAACGCGACATGTGCACGGCGCAGATCGAGGCCGCCGACAGCGTCTCCAGCACGAAGTCGCGATCGGAGACCGCATCGAGCGAGTTCGCCATCGGCCGGTCGAATGCCAGCGCCTTCGCAGTGGCATGACGGTCGATCGGGAACGAGGTGCCGGCGAGTGCGGCCGCACCCAGCGGGGATTCATTGAGCCGCTTGCGCGCATCCTGGAAACGGCCGCGATCCCGCGCAGCCATCTCGACATAGGCGAGCAGGTGGTGACCGAACGTCACGGGCTGCGCGGTCTGCAGATGCGTGAAGCCGGGCATCACGGTCGCGGCATGCTCCAGCGCGCGATTGACCAGCGCGGCCTGGAACGCGGCGAGCGCGGCATCGGTCTCGTCGAGAACGTCGCGGACATAGAGACGGAAATCGGTCGCAACCTGGTCGTTGCGCGAGCGTGCGGTGTGCAGGCGGCCGGCGGCGGGCCCGATCAGCTCCGACAGGCGGCTCTCGACATTCATGTGAATGTCCTCGAGCGCGCGCTTGAACTGGAAGCCGCCCTTGCTGATCTCTGACAAAATCGTGTCTAGACCCTTGCCGATATTTTTCGCATCAGAGGCCGTGATGATGCCCTGGCTGGCAAGCATCGCGGCGTGGGCCTTGGACGCGGCAATGTCCTGGGCAAAGAGGTGACGATCGACGTCGATGGAGACGTTGATCTCTTCCATGATCTCATCGGGACGTTCCGAGAACCGGCCGCCCCACATCTTGTTGCTCATGATCCCCTGCTCACGCCTTGCTTTGCCGCATGTTTGCTGGCGGAGGCCAGCCGTATTAAGAGGCCCCTGATAGCCATATCTGCGACCGGATGACAAACGATATGCTCGACCAGAAGCCCTCCGCCACGCGCCGGATCCCCATCGTCATCGCCACCGTGGTGGTCGGCGGGCTGGCCGGCTTCGCCGCGCTGTATGGGCTCGGCTTGAGCCGGACCCCGTCAGGCGATCCGGCCTGCCGCGCGGCGGTGGCCACGGCCAAAAAGATCGCCCCGCTCGCCCATGGCGAGGTGGCGGCGCTGACCATGGCCAGCACCCCCCTGAAGCTGCCCGACCTGGCCTTCGAGGATGCCGACGGCAAGCCGAGGAAGCTCTCGGATTTCCGCGGCAAGACCCTGCTGGTCAACCTCTGGGCCACCTGGTGCGTGCCATGTCGAAAAGAGATGCCGGCGCTCGACCAGCTCCAGACCAAGCTTTCAGGCCCGAATTTCGAGGTGGTCGCGATCAATATCGACACCCGCGACCCCGAAAAGCCAAAGAATTTCCTGAAAGACGCCAATTTGACCAGGCTCGGCTATTTCACCGATCAGAAAGCCAAGGTTTTTCAGGATCTTAAGGCGATAGGCCGGGCCCTGGGCATGCCGACCTCGGTACTGGTCGATCCGCAGGGCTGCGAGATCGCGACGATCGCGGGACCGGCGGAATGGGCGAGCGACGACGCACTCAAACTGCTCCGGGCCGCGTTAGGCCCGGCTGCTGCGTCGTTCTAGGCAGAGATATTCAGATTGCCGCCGACGCCCGCGCCGACATTGGCGAGCGAGGGCTGACCGGCGCCCAGCAGCGTCAGGACGGCGGATTTCTCCGCGTCCGCGTTCTGCTTCATCAGCGTCGCCGCGACATTCGATTGCAGCGCGCCTTGCTGAGAGGCCAGCATGGAGCTGACCATCGCCATCGTGTCCATTACACAAACCCTCGTACCGGACGCAGCCTAGGGGCGATGGGTTAACGCGACATGAATTGTCACGATGTCAGCGTGTCGGAACCGGCTTGGCGCCGCGGTAGTCGTAGAAGCCGCGCTGGGTCTTGCGGCCGAGCCAGCCGGCCTCGACGTATTTCACCAGCAGCGGGCACGGCCGATACTTGGAGTCGGCCAGGCCCTCATGCAGCACCTGCATGATCGACAGACAGGTATCGAGGCCGATGAAATCGGCGAGCTCCAGCGGGCCCATCGGATGGTGGGCGCCAAGCTTCATCGCCGCGTCGATCGCCTCGACATTGCCGACGCCTTCGTACAGCGTGTAGATCGCCTCGTTGATCATCGGCAGCAGGATGCGGTTGACGATGAAGGCCGGGAAATCCTCGGAGACGGCGACCTGCTTGCCGAGCTTGGCGACGAATTCCTTGGAGGCCTCGAAGGTGGAATCGTCGGTGGCGATGCCGCGGATCAGCTCCACCAGCTCCATCAGCGGCACCGGGTTCATGAAATGAATGCCGATGAAGCGCTCGGGCCGGTCGGTGGCGGCGGCAAGCCGCGTGATAGAAATCGAGGACGTATCGGAGGCGACGATCGCCTCCGGCTTCAACACCGCGCAGAGGTCGTGGAAGATCTTGCGCTTGACCTCTTCCTTCTCGACCGCGGTTTCGATCACGAGATCGCAATCAGCGAGGTCGTCGAGCTTCTCGCCGAGCTTGATGCGTGAAATCGCCTTGGCCTTGTCGTCCTCGGTGACGCCCTTCTTGGAGACCTGGCGCGCCAGATTGCCGTTGATGGTCGCCATGCCTGACTTGAGGCGGTCGGCCGAGATGTCGTTCAGCACCACATCGAAGCCGGCCAAGGCCGCGACATGCGCGATGCCGTTGCCCATCTGCCCCGCGCCGATCACGCCGACCTTCTTGATCACTGCCGCCATAATGTCATCCACCGGAACGGCGCGCATGTCGCGCCTGCCTAATCCCCCGAGCCGGGAGGCCTGATTTAATCAGAACCTTGGCCCGAAACCTAGATTGGATCGCTTCCCCGGCGTGCCCCACGCCAAAGAAAACGCTTCGAAAAAGCAACACCGGCCGGAGTGTACCACTCCGGCCGGTGTTTTTACTGCGATTTTACTTGCCGAGCTTGGCGAGCGCGTCGGTGAGTTCAGGAACCGCCTGGTAGAGGTCGGCAACCAGGCCATAATCGGCGACCTGGAAGATCGGCGCGTCCTCGTCCTTGTTGATCGCGACGATCACCTTGGAATCCTTCATGCCGGCCAGATGCTGGATCGCGCCGGAAATGCCCACCGCGACATAGAGCTCGGGGGCCACGACCTTGCCGGTCTGGCCGACCTGCCAGTCGTTCGGCGCATAGCCGGCGTCGACCGCCGCACGCGAGGCACCGACACCGGCCCCTAACTTGTCGGCGAGCGGCTCGATGTACTTTGCAAAGTTCTCGCGGCTCTGCATGGCGCGGCCACCGGAGACGATGATCTTGGCCGAGGTCAGCTCGGGGCGATCGCTCTTGGCGACTTCCTCGCCGACGAAGGACGACAGGCCGGGATCGACCGCTGCCGCGACGCTCTCGACCGGTGCGCTGCCGCCGGCAGCTGCCGCCGCGAAGGTCGAGGTACGGACCGTGATGACCTTCTTGGCGTCCTTCGACTTCACCGTCTGGATGGCGTTGCCGGCATAGATCGGACGCTCATAGGTGTCGGGCGCGACCACCTTGGTGATCTCCGAGACCTGCATGACGTCGAGCAGCGCGGCGACGCGCGGCATCACGTTCTTGAAGCGCGAGGTCGCGGGCGCGACGATCGCATCGTAGCCAGGGGCCAGCGAGACGATCAGCGCGGCCAGCGGCTCGGCGAGATCGTGCGCGTAGGGCTCGCCTTCGGCGACCAGCACCTTGGCAACACCGGCGAGCTTCGAAGCCGCCTCGGCCGCAGCCTTGGTGCCCTGCCCGCCGCCGGCGACCAGCACGTGGACG
>NZ_VSSS01000040.1 GCF_008123425.1 Bradyrhizobium rifense | reverse complement strand
ATTCTGCCAAAGTAGTGTTAGCCTTCGGACTCTTGATCTTCTACCACGTCGGCATGCTCTACGTGTCCTGGGGATTTCACATCAAGAGCGAGCACCGGCTGACCTGGCTCGAGCCGGTGATGCTGGTGCTCAATCCCTGGCGGCTGTCGCTGCTGTTCCTCGTCTCCGGGGTCGCCAGCCGCTTCATGCTGGGAAAGTATCGGCTCGCCGCCTTCGCCCGCGCACGGTCGGTGCGGCTCTTGATCCCGCTGATCTTCGGCATGCTCGTGATCGTGCCGCCGCAATCCTATCTCCAGATCGTCGAGAGCCTCGGTTATCCCGCGGGTTTCGCCGATTACTATCTCCACGACTATCTGGCGTTCAGCGCGCAGTTCTGCCCGAACCCCTGCATCGTGCAGCCGACCTGGAACCATCTCTGGTTCGTGCTCTATCTCTGGGTCTACACCATGGCCCTGGCCGGCGTGCTGTACGTATGGCCGGCGGCTGCCGAGTGGATTGGTGAGAGGCTGACGGCCGTGCACGCCGGGCCATGGCTGCTGGTGCTGCCCTGCCTGCTGTTCGCAGCCTGGCGGCTGTTTCTCTCGCCGATCTTCCCGTCGACGCATGCGCTGTTCGGCGACTGGTATGACCACGCGGACTATGCGACTGCGTTCCTGATCGGCTTCCTGCTTGCACGCGAGGGCGGCATCTGGCGCGACCTCGAGCGGCAACGGTGGACGGCGCTGACGCTTGCGGCCGCTTTCTTCGCCGCCTTCGTCCTCGTTTATGCCGGCTTGCTTCCGCGGTCGCCGATGCTGAGATGGTTCGCCGGCTCGGTCTATGGCTGCTACCAATGGCTGGCGATGGCGGCGGTGCTCGGCTTTGCGCGACGTCATTTGACGGCCGATGGCCCCGTGCGGCGCTATCTGACCGATGCGATCTTTCCCTATTACATCGTGCATCAGACCGCGATCATCGTGATCGCGCACGCATTGCAGGGCAGTGGGCTACCTGTGGGGAGCGAAGCCGCGATCGTGATATCAGGCACTGCGCTCACATGTCTCGTCACCTACGAGATCGCGCGTCGGATTGCCTGGCTGCGGCCGCTGTTCGGATTGCGGATGGAGCCCCGTTCCGTCGGCGGGATTGCGCAGCAACAGCCGGCCTGATGTGCGGCGGCTGCCGATTGGCGCGAGGGGAAAAGGTGCTAAGAGGGCGCCATGCCGAGCCGCGTCTACCTCGACTGGAATGCGACCACGCCGCTGCGCGCCGAGGCGCGCGCAGCGATGCTGGCCGCTTACGAACTGATCGGCAATCCGTCCTCGGTCCATGCCGAGGGGCGGGAGGCGCGACGGCTGGTCGAGGACGCACGTAGCTCGCTTGCGGCAGCCGTCGGCGCGCTGCCGCGGAACGTGGTTTTCACCTCTGCCGGAACCGAGGCCAATGCGCTGGCGCTGTCGCCCGGCTTGCGCGGCCGATCGGGCGAGCCGGTGCGGCGCCTCCTGGTTTCCGCGGTCGAGCATGCCTCGGTCTTGGCGGGCGGCCGATTCCCGGCCGGTGACATCGGCCAGATCCGTGTCACGCGCTCCGGCGTCGTCGACCTCGATCATCTCCGGGCGCTGCTCGCCGATGGCCCGCCCGCGCTGGTTTCGATCATGGCGGCCAACAACGAGACCGGCGCGCTCCAGCCGGTTGCGGAGGCGGCAGGGCTCGTTCACGAAGCCGGCGGCCTCCTGCACGTCGACGCGATCCAGGCGCTCGGCAAAATTGCGTTCAATATTAATGCGGTAGGCGGGGACCTTGCGACCTTTTCCGCGCATAAGATCGGCGGCCCCAAAGGCGTCGGCGCGCTGGTCGTGACTGAGGGGCTGACTGGGCTGGAACCTGTGCTGAGGGGTGGCGGACAGGAGCTCGGCCGGCGGGCGGGAACCGAGAATGTCGCTGGGATCGCCGGCCTCGGTGCGGCGGTGAAAGCCGCCCTTCAGGCTCTGCCGGAAGATGCGGAGCGGATGACAAGCCTCAGAGATCGCTTGGGAAATGGCCTTCGTTGCATTGCCGGGGCGACTGTCTTCGCGGAAGATGTAGAGAGGTTGTCAAATACCGTTCTGTTCACCGCGCCGGGGCTCAAGGCCGAGACTGCTGTGATCGGCTTCGACCTCGAAGGCATCGCCGTATCCTCCGGTTCGGCCTGTTCCTCTGGCAAGGTCCAGCCGTCCCACGTGCTCTCGGCGATGGGGTACGATGCCACCGTGGCCCAGGGAGCGGTGCGCCTAAGTCTGGGCTGGTCCACGGAACCGGATGACATCAACAGGGCGTTAGAGGCTTGGCGAAAGCTCGGTAATACCCTACTTAGAGGCTAAGCGACGAAACACGGCTTGAACGGTTCTAAGCCCGTGCTTTCCGCCAAAAAACATCGTAATAGACATCGTAATGCTCGTTTGAGTTTGATCCACCGCGGTCCTTGAAACCGCGAGCGGAGGATAGAATGCCAGCCGTCCAAGAGACGGTCGAGCGCGTCAAGCGCATCGACGTCGACCAGTATCGTTATGGGTTTGAGACCCAGATCGAGTCCGACAAGGCCCCCAAGGGGCTGTCCGAGGATACCGTCAGGTTCATCTCCGAGAAGAAGAACGAGCCCGCCTGGATGCTCCAGTGGCGGCTTGAAGCCTATCGGCGCTGGCTGACCATGACCGAGCCGACCTGGGCGCGCGTCAACTATCCCAAGATCGACTTCCAGGACCTCTATTACTATTCGGCGCCGAAGCCGAAGAAGACGGTCACCTCGCTCGACGAGATCGATCCGGAGATTCTGAAGACCTACGAGAAGCTCGGCATTCCCTTGCGGGAAGTCGCCATGCTCGAAGGCGTCGAGCCCAAGCCCGGCGAGCAAGATCCCGCGCGTCGCAAGATCGCGGTCGACGCTGTCTTCGATTCGGTCTCCGTTGCGACCACCTTCAAGGCGGAGCTGAAGAAGGCCGGCGTGATCTTCATGCCGATCTCGGAGGCCATCCGCGAGCACCCTGAATTGGTGCAGAAATATCTCGGCTCGGTGGTTCCGACCTCGGACAATTTCTACGCGACGCTGAACTCGGCGGTGTTCTCCGACGGCTCGTTCGTCTACGTGCCGCCGGGCGTGCGCTGCCCGATGGAGCTGTCGACCTATTTCCGCATCAACGAGCGCAACACCGGCCAGTTCGAGCGCACGCTGATCATCGCGGACAAGGGCTCTTACGTCAGCTATCTCGAAGGCTGCACCGCGCCGCAGCGCGACGAGAATCAGCTGCATGCCGCCGTGGTCGAGCTCGTCGCGCATGACGACGCCGAGATCAAATATTCGACGGTGCAGAACTGGTATCCGGGCAATTCGGAAGGCAAGGGCGGCATCTACAATTTCGTCACCAAGCGTGGCGACTGCCGCGGCGACCGCTCCAAGATTTCCTGGACCCAGGTCGAGACCGGCTCCGCCATCACCTGGAAGTATCCGAGCTGCATCTTGCGCGGCGACAATTCCAGCGGCGAGTTCTACTCGATCGCGATCTCAAACGGCTTCCAGCAGGTCGACTCGGGCACCAAGATGATCCATCTCGGCAAGAACACGTCGAGCCGGATCATCTCGAAGGGCATCGCGGCCGGCAAGTCGCAGAACACCTATCGCGGCCTCGTCACCGCGCACCGTAAAGCGACCGGTGCGCGCAACTTCACCGCCTGCGATTCCTTGCTCATCGGCGACAAGTGCGGGGCGCACACCGTGCCATACATCGAGGCCAAGAATTCCTCGGCGACGTTCGAGCACGAGGCGACGACCTCAAAAATCTCCGAGGACGTGCTGTTCTACTGCGTCCAGCGCGGGCTCAGCCAAGAGGAAGCCGTCGGCCTCGTCGTCAACGGTTTCGTCAAGGACGTGTTGCAGCAGCTGCCGATGGAGTTCGCGGTGGAAGCGCAGAAGCTGATCTCGATCTCGCTTGAAGGGTCGGTCGGCTAGTTGCCGACCCTCGCGGTGCGCAACTCGCGCTCCAACATCAATTGAATAAACTGGATACCAAGATGGCTTTGCTTGAAGTGAAAGACCTGCAGGTTCGTGTCGAGGAGCGTGAGATCCTCCACGGGCTGACGCTGACCGTGAACGAAGGCCAGGTGCACGCGATCATGGGGCCGAACGGCTCCGGCAAATCGACGCTCTCTCACGTCATCGCCGGCAAGCCCGGCTATGAGGTGACCGGCGGCCAGATCCTGTTCAGGGGTGAGGACCTCCTGGAAATGTCGCCGGACATGCGTGCGGCCAAGGGCGTGTTCCTGGCGTTCCAGTACCCGGTCGAGATTCCCGGCGTCGCCACCATGACCTTCCTGCGCACCGCGCTCAACGCACAGCGCAAGGCGCGCGGCGAGAGCGAATATTCGACCCCGGACTTCCTGAGGAAGGTCCGCGAGGTGTCGAAGTCGCTGAACATTCCGCAGGACATGCTCAAGCGCGGCGTCAATGTCGGCTTTTCCGGCGGCGAGAAGAAGCGCAACGAAGTGCTGCAGATGGCGCTGTTCGAGCCGAGCCTGTGCATCCTCGACGAGATGGATTCCGGCCTCGACATTGACGCGCTGCGCATCGCCGCCGACGGCGTCAACGCGCTGCGCTCGCCCAAGCGCGCGATGGTCGTGATCACCCACTATCAGCGGCTGCTCAACTACATCGTGCCCGACGTGGTGCACGTGATGTCGAAGGGCCGTGTCGTGAAGAGCGGCGGCAAGGAACTGGCGTTGGAGCTGGAAGCGTCCGGTTACGCCCAGTTCGAGGACGCCGCGTAAGGAATTTTGTAATGAACGTTGCTGTGGCAAAGACCGGAAAGGGCCGCGCGGTGAGCGATCTCTTCACCAGCGCCGAAGGCCGCTTGCCGGGTTCGCCGACTGTGATCGCAGCGCGCCGCGAGGCGTTCGAGACCTATGAGCGTCTCGGCCTGCCGCACCGCCGGATCGAGGAATGGAAATACACTGATCTTCGCGCGCTGGTCGGCGAGGTGCTGCCGCTGGCAGCTGCGCCCGATGCGCCCGCGCTGAAGCGCGCTGCGGATGCCGTGAAGGCGTATGCAATCGCCGGCGCCCGCAAGCTGGTGCTGGTCGACGGCGTGTTCGCGGCCGATCTGTCTGACGTCAAGGCGCTCGCCGCTGAGGCGGGCTTCAAGACGCTCCGGGAGACGCTGGAGAAAGATGCCGGTCTGCTGAAGACCGCGTCCACCGACGCCGTGATCGCGCTCAACGCGGCGATGGCGACCGATGGCGTGGTGCTGTCGATTGCCGACGGCGCTCAGCTGTCCGCACCGATCCAGATCATCCACATCGCGACCGCAGCTTCCGCATCTAGCTTCACCCGTTCGCAGGTCGCGGTCGGGAAGGGCGCTCGCGCCACCATCGTCGAGAGTTTCGTTGCGGCCGGCGCCAAAACCTACCAGATCAGCGACGCCGTGCTCGTCACGGTCGGCGACGATGCCGATGTCGCGCATATCCGCCTGATGGACGATGCGCCTGACGCGGTGAACGTGACCTCGCATTTCGTGACGGTCGGCGCCAACGTCAAATTCAATTTCTTCAACATGACCACCGGTGCGGCCGTCAGCCGGCTGCAAGGCTTCATCACGCTGGCGGGCGATGGCAGTGAGCTCTCGGCCAACGGCGTCAACCTGCTGCAGAAGACCGAGCATGGCGACACCACGCTGGTGGTCGACCACGCTGTTCCGAACTGCGTCAGCCGCGAAGTGTTCCGTGCGGTGATCGACGACCGTGGGCACTCGGTGTTCCAGGGCCGCATCATCGTTCGTCCCGATGCGCAGAAGACCGACGGCAAGATGATGATCCGGGCGCTGCTGCTCTCGGACGAAGCCGAGGCCGACAACAAGCCCGAGCTCGAGATCTTCGCCGATGACGTCTCCTGCGGCCACGGCGCCACCGCGGGTGCATTGGACGACAGCCTGCTGTTCTATCTGAAGGCGCGCGGCCTGCCCGAGAAGCAGGCCCAGGCGCTGCTGATCCAGGCTTTTGTGGGCGAAGCGATCGAGCAGATCGCTGATGATAATCTGCGCGAGCACGTGATCGGCATTGCCGAGCGCTGGCTGGAGCGCCGGTCATGAGCACGCATCCCGCAGTCAAGAACGGTGCCTATGACGTTGCGCGCGTGCGCCAGGATTTTCCGGCGCTTGCCATGCAGATCTACGGCAAGCCGCTGGTCTATCTCGACAACGCGGCGTCGGCGCAGAAGCCGAGCGCCGTGCTTGAGCGCATGACGCAGGCCTACACGTCCGAATACGCCAACGTCCATCGCGGCCTGCATTACCTCGCCAACGCCGCGACCGAAGCCTATGAGGGCGGCCGCTCCAAGGTGGCGCAGTTCATCAATGCTGCGCGTACCGAGGAAGTGATCTTCACCCGCAATGCCACCGAAGCGATCAATCTGGTCGCCTCGTCCTGGGGCGGGCCGAACATCAAAGAGGGCGACGAGATCGTCATCTCGATCATGGAGCACCACTCCAACATCGTGCCATGGCATTTCCTCAGGGAACGTCAGGGTGCCGTGATCAAGTGGGCGCCGGTCGACGACGAGGGCAATTTCCTCATCGACGAGTTCGAGAAGCTGTTGACGTCGAAGACCAAGCTGGTCGCGATCACGCAGATGTCGAACGCGCTCGGCACCATCGTGCCGGTCAAGGACGTCGTGAATATCGCCCATGCCCGCGGCATTCCCGTGCTGGTCGACGGGAGCCAGGGTGCCGTGCATCTGCCCGTCGACGTCCAGGATCTCGGCTGCGACTTCTACGTCTTCACCGGGCACAAGGTGTACGGTCCCACCGGCATCGGCGTGCTCTGGGCCAAGTACGACCACCTCGTTGCGATGCGCCCCTATAACGGGGGCGGCGAGATGATCCGCGAGGTCTCGCGCGAGATCGTCACCTATGGCGATCCCCCGCATAAATTCGAGGCCGGCACGCCCGCGATCGTCGAGGCGGTCGGCCTTGGCGCGGCCATCGACTACGTCAATTCGATCGGCAAGGAACGCATCGCCGCCCACGAGCACGATCTCGTCACCTACGCCCAGGAGAAGTTGCGCGAGATCAACTCGCTGCGGCTGATCGGCACCGCGCGGGGCAAGGGCCCGGTGATCTCCTTCGAGCTCAAGGGCGCGCACGCCCACGACGTCGCCACCGTGATCGACCGCCAGGGCATTGCGGTGCGCGCCGGCACCCATTGCGTGATGCCGCTTTTAGAGCGGTTCAACGTCACGGCCACATGCCGGGCCTCGTTCGGCATGTATAATACGCGGGAAGAAGTCGATCATCTGGCACAGGCGCTCTTGAAGGCGCGGGATTTGTTCGCATGAGTGACACGGCCGAAATCAAAGCCAATCCGATGGAGACTCATTCGGCGCTGCCGCCGGAGGAGACCGAGCGTCTCACCACCGAGATCATCGCCGGGCTCAAGACCGTGTTCGATCCGGAAATCCCGGCCGACATCTACGAGCTTGGCCTGATCTACAAGGTCGAGATCAAGGACGATCGCTCCGTTGACGTGCAGATGACCTTGACGACGCCGAACTGCCCGGCCGCCGGCGAGCTGCCGACCATGGTCGAGAACGCGGTCGCCAGCGTTCCCGGCGTCGGCGTGGTCGACGTCAAGGTGATCTGGGAGCCGGCCTGGACGCCGGAACGCATGAGCGACGAGGCCCGCCTCGTCCTCAATATGTGGTGACGCGTAACACTCTGCTTTGAATCCTCGGGCATTGAATTCGCTCAGCAACGGACCACATCACTGACATGACACAGATTTCGTCCGGCTCAACACCAGCGTCCACTCCGAAGCCCCGGCGTCCGCGTCCGCAGGTGATGCGGCTCACGGATGCCGCAGCCCAGCGCATCAGCGAACTGACGAGCCGCGCGGACTCCGAGATCGTCGGCCTGCGGGTCGGCGTCAAGAACGGCGGCTGCGCCGGCCAGTCCTACACGGTCGAATACGCCCATGATGTCCGACCGACCGACGAAGTCGTCGAGGACAAGGGCGTCAAGATCCTGGTCGACCCCAAGGCCGTGCTGTTCCTGCTCGGCACCGAGATGGACTACAAAGCCGACAAGATGCAGGCCCAGTTCGTCTTCAACAATCCCAACCAGATCTCCGCCTGCGGCTGCGGCGAGTCGGTCGAGCTGCGTCCGGCGCAGATCGACGGGTAAGCACGGGCTCGCGCCAAACACTCCTTTGTCGTCCCGGCGAACGCCGGGAGCCATACCGCGTGATCTGACGGTGACGTGTGGTATCGGTACCACGCTTTCTTAGCTGTCAGTCTTCGCTAAACTCCTCCCTGTGGTTATGGGTCCCGCGTTCGCGGGGACGAACGCCGGGGAGAGAGTTGGGCCATGGACCGCGAATTCCTGATCGACCTGTTCGCCGATTTCGGCCCCGTCGCCATCCGCAAGATGTTCTCCGGCTACGGCATCTCCGCCGACGGCATCAATTTCGCGCTCGCGTTGCGTGCCGGTCTGTTCTTCCGGGCCGATGAGGTGACCATTCCGGACTTTGAAGCGGAAGGCTCAAAACCGTTCCAGTATTCGACCCGTGCCAAGACCGTGCTGGTCAACTCTTACTGGGAGCTGCCGGCGCGCCTGTTCGACGATTCCGAGGAGCTGGCGCAATGGGCGAGGGCGGCGCTCGCCGCCGCCCAGCGCGCCAAGGTGAAGAAGCGGCCGAAGAAGAAGGCTACGGCGAAGAAGGCAGTTGCCCAGAAGCGGCCGGCCAAGAAAGCAACCAAGAGAACGGTCCGGTAGGGTGGGCAAAGCGGAGCGTGCCCCCCTCTTTTCGCGACCGAGATAGTGGTGGGCACGGCGCGTCGCGCCCTTGCCCACCCTACAGGACCTGAGGATCAATCCGCGGCCTTGGTCAGGCCAACCCGCATATCCTTTGCCACGAACACGCAGGTGCCGTCGGCAAGCACGCGGCCATCGGCTATTCCGAGCACCAGCTTGCCGCGGCGGACCATGCGCATGGCGACCTCGTAGCGCACCGATCGCGTCTCTTGCGTGATGGCACCCGTGACCTCGACCTCACCGACGCCGATGGCGCGGCCCTTGCCCGGAGAGCCCGACCAGCCGAGCCAGTAGCCGACCATCTGCCACATCGCATCCAGGCCGAGACTTCCCGGCATCATCGCGTCACCGCGATAGTGACAATTGAAAAACCAGTGGTCCGGCACGATGTCGAGCTCGCCGACGATATGGCCCTTGCCGAACGGGCCGCCGTCCAGGCTGATCTCGGTGATGCGGTCCATCATCAGCATCGGCGGCGCCGGCAATTGCGCATTGCCTGGGCCGAAATAGCCGCCTTCGCTCGATCTCAGCAGTTCGTCCCTGGTGTAGGACGGTTGTAACCTGTGAAAATCATGCGGGTTTGGCAAGACGACAGAACCTCCGTGGGCGCACGCTCGGGTGCATGGGGCCGACGACACAGCCTCAGATGTCGTCCGTCCGGGAACAATGTCAAGCGCACGGGCGGACCGATCCTGGCGCGGCGATGTCAGGCTGCCGACGTGGTGAGGCCGACGCGCAGATCCCGCACAACATAGACGCAGGTCTCATCGGCGAGCACGCGTCCATCCGCGACGCCGAGGGCCAGCCTGCCGCGCTTCACCTGGCGCATCGCAACCTCGTAGCGCACGCGTTTGATGTCCGGTGTGATCTGCCCCCTGAACTTGACGGCGCCGACACCCAGCGCCCGGATCGTCCCCGGCGAGCCAGACCACGCCAGCCAATAGCCGACCATCTGCCACAGCGCGTCGAGGCTGAGGCTTCCCGGCATCACGGGGTCGTCGGGGAGGTGACATTCGAAGAACCAGAGGCTGGCCGTCACGTCCAGCTCGGACACGATGTGGCCCTTGCCGAACGCGCCGCGGTCCAGGCTGATCTCGGGAATGCGATCCATCAGTAGCAAGGGCGGCGCGGGCAATTGCGCGTTGCCCGGGCCGAAGAAGCCGCCGTCGCTGGCCCTGAGCAGGTCGATCCCGCTGTAGGAGGATTGCGGCGTGTGAAAGTCGTGCGGATGGGGCAAGACGCTGGGCCTTTCGATCGCGACCGTCGAGCGTCGATTGCGCGTCACGTGCTCGACGTGTCGCTCAGGCCTATTACGGCTGCATGAAGGGGAGATGTCGCAGGCGCGACTGGCGGCTCAGGCCACCACCCGGTTGTGCGTCTCGACCGCGTATTCGGGGTCGACTTCGCAGATCACGCGATTGCGGCCGTTGCGCTTGGCCGCGTAGAGGCAGGCGTCCGCACGATCGATCAGCGTCTCGGTGTCGTCACCCTGCTTCAGCATGGAGACGCCGACGGAGATGGTGACGCGGCCGAGGATCTCGCCGGTCGACTTCTTCTTCAATTCCTTCGCCATTACGGCACGGCGGATATGGTCGGCGACGGTGAGAGCCTGGCGCAGCGCGGTGTTGGGCAGCACGACTGCGAATTCCTCGCCGCCATAGCGCGCGGTGATGTCCTGGCCCTTGATGGTCTGCTTCAGGGACAGGCCGACCAGCCGGAGCACCTGGTCGCCGGTGAGATGGCCATAGGAATCGTTGAACGATTTGAAATGGTCGATGTCGAACAGCAGGAGCGACAGCGGCTCGCCGCTCGCGAGCGCGCTCTGCACGGCCATGCCGATCATGCGGTCGAAATATTTGCGGTTGCCGAGGCCCGTCAGTGGATCTGTCAGGCTCTCGGCGCGGATCGCTTCCAGGCTCTGCTGGAGATTGCTGATCTCGCTCTTCGCCAGGATGAGCCGATCTTCAAGCGTCTTGTTGCTCTCACGCATGTCGCTTGTCGAACGGAGCAGAGATGCGATGATCGACTGGAGCTGGTCGGCCTTCTTGGCCAGTGACAGCTCCTTGGCCGCGCCCGACAGGCTCGCGTCGTAAGAGCTGGTCATCCCGAGAGCTTCGCTCAACACATCTACGACGTCGTCGATCTCGCCGATGACGCGCGCACCGACCTTGTCGATGCGGTCGGTCGTTTTGATGTGGGAGAGATAGGTGTCGTAGATCTGCTCGAGATCGGCCTCGGTCAGCTTGCCGTTGCGTGCCAGCGTCTCGTTGATGATCTTGTTGAGCGGCGCGTTATAGCCGGTCGCGTAGACGTACCAGATCTCGTAATTGCGGGGAATTGCGGTTTGCTTCAGCGACCGGATCTGACCGAGTGCCACCTCGGCGAACGCCATCGTGCGTTCATGTTCATCGAGAACCTTGACCACAGAACATACCCCACAGCGGTCGGTGCGCTAGCGACCGCAGCAATGCTTAAATTATGTTCGTAGGCTAACGGACGATCATGAACGGTCGGTAAACGGTCGACCGTTCAACTTACGCGTGTATCGTGGTATCAGGCTCCGGCGGGGGAGCGGACCGGTCGGAGCAGGAAGGCCGGGAGATGCGAGTGATCGCCGGGCTCGGTATCGGCCTCGCGCTGGCGGCGTGGCTCGGGACGGCCGATCGACGGCACATGCGACGGATTGGCCGGCTGGCGCGCGCCATGACGCGGCTCGGAGGATGGCCTGGCTTCGCGCGGAGGCCTTGCCTCGCGTGCAGGTCTCGCTTCGCGCGCGGGCCGTGCTTCGGCAGCAGGTCCTGCATCCGGTGAAGGCGTTGCCTCGGAGGAGTGTCGCGCCTCGCGCGGCTCGTGGCTGCGCTCACGGTCGCGACCGCGCTGCGGCTTGCCGCGTCCGCCGCGGGAACGTTCGCGATCACGGCCTCGCGATTCGCGCGGACGGTCGCTCTGCTCACCCGAACCAGCCTGCACTTCGTAATCGCCCTCGGCGCGAGGAATGCTCTGGCCGATCAGCTTCTCGATCGCCACCATCGACTTCTGGTCGAGCGGCGTGACGAGCGAGATGGCCATGCCGCTGCGGCCGGCGCGGCCGGTGCGGCCGACGCGATGGACGTAATCGTCGGGATGGTGGGGGACGTCGAAATTGAAGACGTGGCTGACCTCGGGAATGTCGAGACCGCGGGCGGCCACATCGGAGGCAACCAGCAGCGGCAGCTCACCCTTGCGGAACTGTTCGAGTGCCGCCGTGCGGGCCGACTGGTCCATGTCGCCATGCAGGGCGCCGACGCTGAAACCGTGCTTTTGCAGCGATTTGTGAACGACGGCGACCTCGCGCTTGCGATTGCAGAAGATGATCGCGTTCTGAAGATCCTTGGCCTCGCGCAGCAGGCGGCGCAGCAATTCGCGCTTTTCATGCGCCTCGCGCCCGGCCGGGACCTGACACTGCGTGACAGTGACGGCCGTGGTGGCGGGTTTGGAGACTTCGACCTTCTGCGGATTGTGCAGAAAGGTCTCGGTGATGCGCCGGATTTCCGGCGGCATGGTCGCGGTGAAGAACAGGGTCTGCCGCGTGAAGGGGACGAGCTTGCAAACGCGCTCGATGTCCGGGATGAAACCCATGTCCAGCATGCGATCGGCTTCGTCGATGACGAGCAACTCGACGCCGGTGAGCAGCAGGCCGCCGCGCTCGGTATGGTCGAGCAACCGGCCTGGCGTTGCGATCAGCACGTCGACGCCGCGGGTCAGCTTGGCATCCTGGTCGCCGAAGGAGACGCCGCCGATCAGCAGGGCGACGTTGAGTTTCTGGCCGGCGCCGTAGCGGTCGAAGTTTTCCTTCACCTGCGCTGCGAGCTCGCGGGTCGGCTCCAGGATCAGCGTGCGCGGCATGCGTGCCCGGGCGCGACCCTTTTCGAGAATGGTGAGCATCGGCAGCACGAAGGCCGCGGTCTTGCCGGTGCCGGTCTGGGCGATGCCGAGTACGTCCTTGCGTGCGAGGACGTGGGGGATCGCCTGTTCCTGGATGGGGGTAGGGGTGGTGTAACCGGTGGCCGCCACTGCGGCGAGGACTTTTTCGGATAGTCCGAGATTGGAAAAGGACATTGAGCCTCTGGTCGAAACCGCCGTTCGGAATCGAGGGTAATAAGGCTGTCGCGTTCCACCCCGAAACGGCGCGCTCTCAAAGAAGCTGGGGGTGCTGACTCACGCGAACAAAGCGCCAAGCTCAGGAATCGCTCTTCGATACCGAGCCGCGTCGACCCGGAACATAGGGCGGAATCGGCCAAAGTCAATGGAGCAGCCGCGGGAAGGCCCTAAAAACCCTAGGGTTTTTGCCCAAATACCGGGCGCGGCTCGACTTTTCGCCGCGGCGGCCAGCCCGAGGGTTAACGCGCCCCTGCGGCCTGGGCCCGGAAATCGCCAGGCGCCATGCCGTAGGCGGCGTTGAAGACCCGGTAATAGGTCGCAAGGCTCTCGAAGCCGCAGGCGCTGGCGATGTCGGCGATCAGCCGCTCCGGGGCTTCGCGCATCAAGCGGCGGCTTCTCTTCAGCCGCTCTTCCGTCACGGTCTGGGAGAAGCTGCGGTCGGCGACCTCGAACAGCATGTGCAAATGGCGCACGGAGACGCCGAGCAGATCGGCGACACGCGCCGGCGCCAGATCGGGGTCTTGCAGACGGTGCGCGATCAGGCGCCGCGCGAGCGAGAGGCGGGCGGTCCGGAGCGCGGCCTGTCCGCGCCGGCTGCCCGGCCGGACGATGCCGCGCTCGATCAGCGCCAGATGCCCCAAGGCCTGCACAAGCGGGACGGCGCCGGCCGAACCATCATGCGCGGCCGCCTCGCCGAGGTCGGCAAAGCAGGCATCGAGCAGAGGTGCGAGAGCGGGATCGTTGAAAACCTTGGGCGCAAGCTCGCGCGTGCGCTTGTCCTGCGTCGCGAGGCCGCTGACGGGGATCTTCAGGATCCGCAGGTGGAAACCGGCATCGCCAAGCGGCCTCGTGCGGTAGGGCAGGTCGGTGTGGCTGGTGGCAAAGGCGCCATTGGCGATCGCGAAATCGCTCGAGCGCATGCCGCCGAACCAACCGCCGCCGCCGAGCTGCTGGTAGACGCAGATGCTGTCACCCGGCGCGTAGCCGATGTCGGCCTGGCTGCGCTCGACCGCATAGGACGAGGCCTTCAGCTCCACGAGGGCGCCATTGCCGACATGGCTTAGCGAGAATTCCCCGTAAAAGCCTGCGCGCTGCTCGCGCTCGAGCTCCGCCGTGACTCCGAACAGCCCCTTGGCGCGCACCTCGCGCCAAAAATCGAAGCGATCGTGAGGCTCGACCTCGTCAGTGCACCATCGATACACGGCAGCCCTCGTCTCGAACGGAATTCCGCCCAAGAAAAAGCAGATTCCACGGGAATCTGCCATAGGCCAGTTCATGGAACCGCAGGGACGGACCGGTTGAACCGCCGTTACGGCTGGACCGACTATCACATCAACGGCGTAAGGTTCCGCATGGAGCCAACGGGGAGCCGTTCTGCAACGGGAATATCGCGATGACGCGTCGGGTTTTCAGGATTTTGGCAGCACTTGGACTGGCCGCGAGCCTCAGCGGTTTCGCAAGTGCCGCGCATGCCGAAAAGCGGGTCGCGCTCGTCGTCGGCAACAACGACTACAAGAACGTTCCAAAACTCCTGAAGGCCGTCAACGACGCCCGCACCATGGGCGATACGCTGAAGCAGCTCGGCTTCACCGTGATGGTCGCCGAAAACCAGAACCGTCAGCAATTCTCCGAGACGCTGCTCGCCTTCGACCGGGCGATCGAGCCCGGCGACACCGCGTTCTTCTTTTACGCCGGCCATGGTTTCGAGATCGCGGGCCAGAACTATCTGCTGCCGACCGACGTGCCGGCGGCGACCGAAGGCCAGGAAGAGCTGGTGCGCGACGCCTCCATTCTCGCCGACCGCGTTGTCGAGCGGCTCCAGAACAAGAAGGCGCGAACCTCGATCCTGGTGTTCGACGCCTGCCGCAACAATCCGTTCGAGCGCAGCGGGACCCGCGCGGTGGCCGGCGGCGGCGGGCTCGCGCCGATGACGCAACTGCCCGAAGGCGTGTTCTCGGTGTTCTCCGCCGGTCCGCGGCAGACCGCGCTCGATCGTCTGTCCAATGACGACGCCAACCCCAATTCGGTGTTCACGCGCACCTTCGCCAAGGAGCTGCTGCAGCCCGGCGAGAACCTCGTGCAGGTGGCGCAGCGCACGCGCCGTCTGGTCAGCGAGATGGCCGACACCGTCAAGCACAAGCAGGTGCCGGTCTATTTCGACCAGATGGTCGACGACGTCTTCCTCAGCGGCATCGCCAAGGATGCGGCCGCCGCCACTGCGGCCCGGCCCGCCGATCCGCCGCCGCAGAAGGTCGCGGCACTGCCGCCGGTGTCGGTGCCGCGCGTGCCGAAGGAGGAGACAACCAACGCGCCGATCGCGAGCTTCTCGCGCCACAATGGCGGTTGGTCGGTGGTGTTTTCCTTTGCTGATCCCACGATCGGAATTTCCTGGCGCATGGCCGGCAGTGGCGATTTCCGCGAAACCGGCTTCATCGATACGCTCGATCCACGCACGCGCAAGCGGATGCCGAACCCGTCGATCGAACTGCCTCCGGATGCGCAGGCCGGCACCATCGAGGTCCGCTACGTCGATGCGTCCGGGGACATGCAGGGACCGTTTCCGATCAAGTTCGACCCTGAGGCCGCGCTGATCCGCGACCAGCGCAAGATCCTCGACATGACCGCCACGAGTTGGCTCTCGTTCCGCGAGTTCAACGGGCTGCTGGTCTACTACACGCATCTGGTGTCGTACCGCTGCGCGATCCGCGAGGTGCGCATCGGCATCGATAGTGCCGTGCCCAACCAGGTGCTGAAGCTGCCACCCTGCGATCTCAGGGACCCCTCCGCAATCTCCGCCGGCATGCTGCTCTACCAGAAGCTTCCACCAACAACGCAGCTCATGTCGGTCGAGTTGACCTATCGCGACGGTAGCGTCTCGGAGGTCAAGAGCTTTCGTACCGCGAACCGCAGCAACAATTGAGCTGTATCGAGGAGGGCGGGTACTGGTCCGCTAGGCCCGACGATTCCTGAAGAAGCGCTTGGCGGAGTCGATGGCCTCGATCAAGGGCGGCGCCAGCGAGAAGAAAGTTCCCATGGCGATCGAGATGATGACATGGCTTAGCAGGAGCCTCTCCTGCTCCTCAAACGGATAACCGTTCTGATTGATCCGCACCGGTGCAAGCGCACCCGTTGCCCGCGACTCCAGCCTACGCGGTTTGCGCGCCGGAAGCATGAGCACGACAAAAAGCACGTTGATCAACAACCAGATGCCAAGCACTATGAGGAAGGTGCGCACAACAAGATCATCCTTAAATCAATCGAACTTGTCAGCAACGCTACGGACCATTCGCTCTCGCGGCAAACCAATTCGGGCTTGTTGCACCGCACAGCGGACTAAAGTCGTAAGCGAGGATCTGATGGTTGAAACAGATACGCCTCGGCACACCGTGCGTCACTCCGTGAGAGTCCGGTGTTGCATCGTCGGCGGCGGGCCGGCGGGCATGATGCTCGGCTATCTCCTGGGGCGCGCCGGAATCGATGTCGTGGTGCTGGAGAAGCACGCCGATTTCTTCCGCGACTTTCGCGGCGACACCGTGCATCCATCGACGCTCCAGGTGATGGACGAGCTCGGACTGATCGACGGATTTTTGAAGCTGCCGCATCAGCGCTTGCAGAAGATGGACGGCCTGTTCGGCGGCACGCCGGTTCGGATCGCCGATCTCGCTCGGCTTGATACGAAGTACCCCTTCATCGCCTTCATGCCGCAATGGGATTTTCTGAACTTCCTGCGCGAGGAAGGTCAACGCTTCGCCTCGCTGAAGGTGATGATGAGCACGGAAGCGGTCGACCTGATCCACCGCGGCGAGACCATCGCCGGCGTGCGCGCAGAGACGCCGGATGGCATCGTTGACATCGAGGCCGACCTCACCATCGCCTGCGACGGCCGGCATTCCATTGTGCGCGAGCGCGCGGGCCTCGAGGTCGAGGAAATCGGTGCGCCGATGGACGTGCTGTGGTTCCGTGCCGGCCGGACTCCCGACGAGACCGAGAATTTGTTCGCGCGGATCGAGCCCGGCAAGATGATGGTGACGTTCGACCGCGGCGATTACTGGCAATGCGCCTATGTCATCGCCAAGGGACAGTATGATGCGGTGAAGGCGAGGGGATTGCAGGCACTGCTCGACGACGTCGTGCGCATGGCGCCGGTCCTCAGGCAGGGAATTGCCGACGTGAAGAGCTTTGACGACGTCAAATTGCTGACGGTCGCGATCAATCGCCTGAGCCGCTGGACGCGGCCCGGATTGCTCTGCATCGGCGACGCCGCGCATGCGATGTCGCCGATCGGCGGCGTCGGCGTCAATCTTGCCGTGCAGGATGCGGTCGCGACAGCAAACCTGCTCGCGGACAGACTGGCGCGCGGCTGTCCATCGGAGGATGAGCTCGATGCCGTGCGGCGCCGCCGCGAGTTCCCGGTGAAGATGACGCAGGGGATGCAGGTGATCGTGCAGAACCACATCATCAGCGGCGCGCTGCAGGGCAGCAATCGTCCGCTCAAGGTGCCGCTGCTGCTGCGCTTGATCTCCGCACTGCCGTGGCTTCAGGGGATTCCGGCGCGATTCCTCGCGCTTGGTGTGCGGCCCGAGCATGTGCATTCGAAGACTGCGCCAGCGTCGTAACACAGGGATTTGGTAGGGATAATGTCGCGTTAAATTGCGCGCCTTGCGTTGCGTTCGCGCAACAGCGCACGCGGATTCAAAGACCGCAATTTGCCAATCCGGCGTCTTAACTCTCTTGATTCAAATTTGAGTAAGAACTGCGTGTGAGCGTGCGCCCATCAAAGGACACGGGGTGTACCATGCGTAACAAATTGATTGCTGCCTTCGCCTGCACGACCGCTCTGGTTTCGACCGGCGCTGCTTCCGCCGCCGATCTCGCCGCGCGTCCCTACACGAAGGCACCCGCTTATATGGAGCCCCTGTTCAACTGGACCGGCTTCTATGTCGGCGGCCACATCGGTGGCGCCTGGACCAACGAGCAGTTCATCAACAATGGCGTCGGCGCGCCGTTCGGCGATCTGACGCCGGGCCAGGGCTATCGTCAGCGTGGTACCGGCATCATGGGCGGCGCCCAGATCGGCTATAACTGGCAGGCCAACAACTACGTGTTCGGCATGGAAGGCACGATCTCCGGCCTCAACAACAAGGGCACCGTCGTGAACACCGCGTTCGGCGCGGGCGACGACGTGTTCACCTGGCGTGCGAACGTGCTTGCGACCATCGTCGGCCGCGCCGGCTTCGCTGTTCAGAACAACCTGTTCTACATCAAGGGCGGCTATGCCGGCGTCAACAACCGCCTGTCGGTAACCGACACGGTCGGCCCGGCGACGGGCAACGGCGGTCAGACTCACTGGGCCAATGGTTGGACCGTGGGCGCCGGTTGGGAATACGGCATCACCCGCAACTGGATCGTCGGCCTCGAGTACAATTACGCGGCCTTCGGCAGCCAGACCTATCAGCTCGGTGGCACCTCGGGCAATTACACGTTCGATGCCAAGCCGCGTGACATCCAGTGGGCCGTCGTCCGCGCCAGCTACAAGTTCGACGCCCCGGTCATCGCCCGCTACTGAGCAACGAAGTTCGACGCAACGGACGACTAGGAAGACAAGAAACGATCACTGCCAAAAATTCAAAGCCCCGGCTTCGGCCGGGGCTTTTTTTTGGGGCGATGCGATAGCGCCTTACGCCATCACCGAGAAGCCGCCGTCGACGGGGATCGCGGTGCCCGTGACGAAGTTCGAGGCGGGCGAGGCAAGGAACACAGCGATGCCGGCGAAGTCGTCGATATCGCCCCACCGCCCCGCAGGCGTACGCGCCAGCACGCGCTCGTGCAGGCCCGACACCTGTTGCCGCGCCCCGCGGGTGAGATCGGTGTCGATCCAACCCGGCAGGATGGCATTGACCTGGATGTTGTCGGGCGCCCAGGCATTGGCGCAGGCGCGCGTGTACTGCACGATGCCGCCCTTGCTCGCCGCATAGGCGGTCGCAAAGCTCGCGCCGAAGATCGACATCATCGAGCCGATGTTGATCACCTTGCCGTTGCCCGACGCCTTCAGCGCCGGATAGGCGAGCTTGGAGCACAGAAAGGCGCTGGTGAGGTTGGTATTGATCACCGTATTCCACTCGTCGAGCTCGAGCTCGTGCGGCGGCTTGCGGATGCTCATCCCGGCATTGTTGATGAGGATGTCGATGCGGCCAAGATCCTTGACGACACGCTCGACCATCGCGGCGATCGCCGCCTTGTCGGTCACGTCGGTGGTGACAGCAATCGCCTTCACGCCGCGCGCTTTGAGATCGGTAACCGCTGCGGCCGACTTGGTTTCGTTGCGTCCGACCACGGCAATATCGGCGCCGGCGTCGGCAAGCCCATGGGCGAGGCCGAGTCCGATGCCGCCATTGCCTCCTGTGACGATCGCGACCTTGCCGCGGAGATCGAACCGGTTGGATGTCATGCTTTCACTTCCTGGTTTCTTCTATTGGTTGCTTTGCCAGATCAACACCAGCCCGAAGCCTGCCATGGCCGCGCCATAGCCGGCCCATTGCAGCTGGTTGACCATGAAGCTCGATCTGGGCCAGGCGACGGTGCCCGTGCCCTGTCCGATCCAGAGCAGCCCGACAGCGAGGGCAAACAGGCCTGCTACAAGCAGAAATCTGCGCATGCATTCCTCCCTGTCGGTCTGATTCTGTCGCGACCGCCGGCATCACCGATCTCCGCCGGTCACGAAAACTTCCCTCCAGACTAGCCGTAGCTTCGGTTCAGATACAATGGCCGCGGACGCAAGGCCGCGGGGAGGACGCATGTCCATGCGCAAGGTTGTCAGGCCCGGCGACTGCGTAACGCGAGGCGCGCGGTGTAGCGATCCCTGATGCGGATGGCTGGAGGCGACGACCGTCGGGTGTTGCGGCCAAACGAAAAAGCCCCGGCGATGCCGGGGCTTTGACGTCTGAAGTTGAGTTCAGATCAGTGCTTTTCAGCTCAGTACTTGGCGACGACCGGGCCGGTCCAGTTGAAGCGATAGACCAGCGAGGTCGAGATCGTCTGGTTCCAGCTGTTGGCGCGGATGCTGTTGACGCCCGTCGGCAGGTTGGTGACGTCGGAGAGCTCATCCCGGGTCTTGGCGTTGTAGAAGGCCGAGCGATATTCAGTCTTCATGAACCAGCCGGGCGAGGAGATGCCGAAGAAGTTCAGGCTGTTCTCGACACCGCCGCCGACGAAGAAGCCGTTGCGGTTGTAGCCGCTGAGGTGCACGCCAGTCGGACCGCCAGCCAGGGTCGTGAAGCCGGTGCTTCCGAAGTGGGCGCCAGAGTAACCGCCGTTGACATAGGAGAGAACGTTCGGAGCGACCAGCCAGCCGAGGCGCACGCCAGCGGCCCAAGAGTCTTCCAGCTTCTGATTGCCGGTGTAGCCGAGGAGCGGATCCTGCACGGTGGAGCGGATGCTGCCGAACTGACCGTCAGCGAACACGCCGGCGACCCAGGTGCCGCTGAACTGCCAGTCGTAGCCGAGACCAACGGTGCCGAACCAACCCGAACCACCCTGACGTTGGGTGATGGTCAGCGGAACCGCGCCGACGGTCGACTGGATGGACTGATCGGAGTTCGAGAGACCACCGCCGCCACCGCCGAAGATGTAGAAGCCGGTCCAGCTGGCGACCGGCGCAACCACCGGGGCCTTGACGTAGGGACGGGCCGCAAGGTCAGCCGCCGAAGCCGAACCGGTCATGGCCGCAACCGCTGTCAGTGCGAGTACAATCTTCTTCATGATAAAATCCCCAACCTTGGTCCGTAGCAGGCGCGAGCGCACTGAAGTCCGTGTGATCTGATGCCCGGACTATAGACGGTTCTCGCCGAAATGCTGTTGCAGGGCAGGCACAGTCGCCGGAAAACGCCGCCGGCAGGATTTTGAGGCGTCGTCGCCAGATGTGCGAAAAACAACGCAATTTCAATGCGTTATTTGGGGCGTCGGGTCTTCGGTTCGGGTAAGTTTTCGTTAGGAAAGCGCCTTTGTCCGAAACGGAGGCAATCCTGCCTCGGCCCTGGGCTTGCCGACCGGCCACGTGAGTCGTTGGCCGAGTCGCGCGTTGGAGACGCGAAATGTTGCGGATGAATCGTCCGTAGAGGGCTCAATTGTCCTCCCAAATGAAAAAGCCCCGGCCTCGGGCCGGGGTTTTCAACGGGAATCGCCGCATTAGACGTCGAGCAGCTCCTCGCTCGCGAACTCTGCCTTGTCGGAGATGAATGCGAAGCGCGCTTCGGCCTTGGTGCCCATCAGGCGCTCCACCGAATCCGCCGTGGTGTCGCGATCGTCGGCGAGCAGGACGACTTTCAGCATGGTCCGCTTGGCCGGATCCATGGTGGTCTCCTTGAGCTGCGCCGGCATCATCTCGCCGAGGCCTTTGAAGCGGTTCACCTCGACCTTGGCGTTGGCGTTGAACTCGCTTTTGATCAGCGCTTCCTTGTGCGCGTCGTCGCGTGCGTAGATCGACTTGGATCCATGCGTCAGCTTGTAGAGCGGCGGCACGGCGAGGAAGAGATGTCCCTCGTCGATCAGCCGCGGCATCTGCCGGTAGAAGAACGTGATCAGCAGCGACGCGATGTGGGCGCCGTCGACGTCGGCGTCGGTCATGATGATGATGCGCTGATAGCGCAAATCTTCTTCACGATACTGCGCGAGCATGCCGCAGCCGATCGCCTGCACCAGGTCGGCGAGTTGGGTGTTCGCCGTCAGCTTGTCCTTGCCGGCGGAGGCGACGTTGAGGATCTTGCCGCGCAACGGCAGCACGGCCTGGGTCTTGCGATCGCGCGCCTGCTTGGCGCTGCCGCCGGCCGAGTCACCCTCGACGATGAAGAGTTCTGAGCCGTCCAGGCCCGCATCGCTGCAATCGGCGAGCTTGCCGGGCAGGCGCAACTTCTTGCCCGCGGTTTTCCGCGCGGTTTCCTTTTCCTGGCGACGGCGCAGCCGCTCCTCGGCGCGGTCGATCACGAAGTCGAGCAGCCGGTTGGCCATGTTCGGATTGCCCGACAGCCAATGGTCGAACGGATCCTTCATCGCCTGTTCGACGATGCGCTGCGCCTCTGCGGTGGCGAGACGATCCTTGGTCTGGCCCTGGAATTCAGGCTCGCGCACGAACACTGACAGCATCACGGCGGCACCCACCATCACGTCTTCCGAGGTGATGGACGAGGCTCGCTTGCCCTGGCCAACGCGCTCGGCGTGATCTTTCAGGCCGCGCAACAGCGCGCTGCGCAGGCCGGATTCGTGCGTACCGCCGTCGGGCGTCGGCACGGTGTTGGTGTAGGAGGAGAGGAAGCCATCGGCATCCGCGGTCCAGGCCACGGCCCATTCGCAGGCGCCGTGCGCGCCGTTGCGGCCCGACTTGCCGGAGAAGATGTCGGGATGCACCAGCGTGTCGGCGTGGATCGCCGCCGCCAGATAGTCCTTCAGGCCGCCGGGGAAGCGGAAGGTCGCTTCCGGCGGAACATCTTCGACGCCCTTGAGCAGTTCGGGCGCACAGTTCCAGCGGATCTCGACGCCGCCGAACAGATAGGCCTTCGAGCGCGTCATCTTGAACAGGCGCTGCGGCTTGAACGCGGCCTTGGCGCCGAAGATGTCGGTGTCGGGCTTGAAACGCACGCGCGTGCCGCGGCGGTTGTTGATCTTGCCGAGATCCTCGAGCTTGCCCTTCGGGTGCCCGCGCTCGAATGTCATGCGGTAGAGTTTCTGGCTGCGCGCGACTTCGACCTCGAGCCGCGAGGAGAGTGCGTTCACCACGGAGATGCCGACGCCGTGCAGACCGCCCGAGGTCTCGTAGACTTTCGAGTCGAACTTGCCGCCCGAATGCAGCGTGCACATGATGACTTCAAGCGCCGACTTCTTGGGGAACTTCGGATGCGGATCGATCGGGATGCCGCGGCCGTTGTCGGTGACGGTGAGGAAGCCGTCCGCGGAAAGCTCGACGCCGATGAAGGTCGCGTGCCCGGCCAGCGCCTCGTCCATCGAGTTGTCGATGACTTCGGCGAAGAGGTGATGCAGCGCCTTCTCGTCGGTGCCGCCGATATACATGCCGGGCCGACGCCGCACCGGTTCCAGGCCTTCGAGCACCTCGATGTCGGCTGCGGTGTAGTCGGCTTCCCCGCCAGTTCCGCGCGGGGTTGCCTTCGCGGCGGTGCGCCCCTTCGGCTCGCTGCCGTCGAACAAATCGTCTTTGCTTTTTGTTTTCAACTGCTTGGACATATATCTTGATGCGTTTTGAGGGCCGCGAGGGCGGCGAATCGGTTGGCCTGACTATGCCACTTCTGGCCTCGAAAGGTTACCGCAGGGCAGCCCGGGCGCCGTGGGGTGGTAGCTAATCCCGGCGAATTTACGCCGCAAGCTAACCAAGTGCCGGCAATTTGACGCCCCGGTCCACCCGAGCCGGGTTTTGTGACTTGATGTCACACAAGTCCTTGGCTTACCAGTCTTTTCCATCTGGCAGGACCTCGAGGCGGGGCGGGAAGGCTATTCTGGAATGGAGCAGTACGCGCACGCGCTGGCCGATTTCGTGCGCCTTCACCAGGCCTGGGCTGCTCCGATCGTGTTCCTGTTGGCGTTCGGGGAATCGCTGGCCTTCATCTCGCTGTTGATCCCGGCCTGGGGCGCGCTGGTCGCCATCGGCGCGCTGATCGGGGCGAGCGGCATCAGCTTCTATCCGATCTGGATTGCGGGAGCGATTGGTGCTGCCCTCGGCGACTGGGTCTCCTACTGGTTCGGCTACCGCTACAAGGAGCAGGTCGCGCAGATGTGGCCGCTTTCGCGCTATCCGGAAATCCTGCCCAAGGGCGAGGCCTTCGTGCGGAGCTGGGGCGTGCCCAGCATCTTCATCGGCCGCTTCTTCGGCCCCTTGCGCGCCTCCGTGCCGCTCGCGGCGGGCATTTTCGAAATGCCGTATTGGAGCTTTCAGGCCGCCAATTTCGTCTCCGCGCTGGTCTGGTCGGCCGCGCTGCTGCTGTTCGGCGATGTGATCGCAAAGATCATGGAATGGCTCTGGCGCATCATCTGACGCCGAGAAACTTGACGGGAACCAGATCCGGCCTTATAGCCGCGCGCCATGATCAACGCTGCGACCATCCTGTTCGCCCGTCGCCGCCGCCGCTCTTTAGCGGTTTGGGCGGTCGATCGCGTTTGAGATCATCGTCTTTGCCGCTGGACCCGATCCGCGGCATTCTCTCTCCTGTCAGCGCGATCTGATCCGGCGGCCCCCCAAGGAGCCAGCAGGAGACCACGATGTACACGCCACCCTTTTTCAAGCCGGACCGCGCCGCGAGCCTGAAATTCGCAGGCGACCGCGGTTTCGGCACCATGTGCGCCTTCGACGGCCATAAGCCGGTCGCATCGCCGCTGCCGTTCTATTTGACCTACGCCGCCGACGGCACGCCGCAGGCGGCCTTTCATGTCGCCCGTCACAATCCGCTGGTAAAGCTTGCGGACGGCGCGACGTCCTGGCTGCTCGCGATCAATGGCCCCGATGCCTATGTATCGCCCGACTGGTACGTCTCGCCGGACCAAGTGCCGACCTGGCTCTACCAGTCGGTGCATCTGAGCGGCCCCGTGCGGCTGTTGTCGGACGACGAGCTGGCGGTGCAGATCGACACGCTCAGCGACAAGTTCGAGAGCTGGCTGTTGCCGAAGACGCCGTGGACTTCGGGCAAGATGACGGCAGGCCGGTTCGAGACGTTGAAGAAGGCGATCGTGGGTCTGGTCATGACGGTTGAAGAGGTCGAAGGCAGCTTCAAGCTCAACCAGCACAAATCGGACGCCGACCATGCGGCGATCGCGACTGCGCTCGGCGAGGGCGATGCCGACGCGAAGCAGATTTCACAGTTGATGCGGCGGGCCAGGCCGCAAGTTTTCGGACACGACACGAACAAGCTCGAAAGGAGCGTATCATGAGCCTCGTTGATACCCAGAACGCCCCGAAGTCGGGTGCCGCCAAGAAGCCCGCCACCGTCTTCGTCGATGGCGGCTCAGGCACGACCGGCCTCGGCATCAATGAGCGGCTCAAGCTGCAGAGCGACGTCGTGGTGAAGACCATCGCCGACGACAGGCGCAAGGATCCCGCGGCCAAGAAGGCACTGATGGAGGAAGTGGATCTCGTCATCCTCTGCCTGCCTGATGATGCTGCCAGGGAGACGGTCGCGCTGATCGACAGCATGGGCCCTTCGGGCCCTAAGGTGCTGGACGCCTCGACCGCCTACCGGGTCGCGCCCGACTGGGCCTACGGTTTTGCGGAGCTGGCACCGGACCAGGCCGGCAAGATCAAGGCCGCGACGAAGGTCTCCAATCCCGGCTGCTATCCGACCGGCGGCATCGCGCTGCTGCGGCCGATCGTCGATGCCGGCCTGTTGCCGCCCGACTATCCCATCAGCGTCAACGCGGTGAGCGGCTATTCCGGCGGCGGCAAGTCGATGATCGCGAGCTTTGAAGAGGGCAGCGCGCCGTCGTTCGAGCTCTATGGCCTCGGTTTCGAGCACAAGCATCTGCCGGAGCTGCAGCTCTATTCGAACCTGACGCGGCGGCCGATCTTCATTCCCTCGGTCGGCAATTACCGGCAGGGCATGCTGGTCTCGATCCCGCTCCAGCTCGACACGCTGCCGGGCAAGCCGAGCGGCGCGGATTTGCAGGCGGCGCTCGCCAAACGTTACGCGGGTTCAAAATACGTCTCGGCGATGCCGCTGCAGAATGAAGCGTCCAAGGGCGGCCGGATCGAACCGGAGGCCCTCAACGAGACCAATATGCTCGAGCTCTATGTCTTCGCCAGCGACAAGTACCATCAGGCGGTGCTGGTCGCGCGGCTGGACAATCTCGGCAAGGGCGCCTCGGGCGCAGCCGTGCAGAACATGCGGCTGATGCTGGGCCTGCCGGAGGAGTAGGGCACGCTCGTGCCCCGGACGCAGCGCAGCACTTCTTGAGTGATGCGCTGCAGAGCCGGGGCCCACGTTTGCATTGCCCTTAGCTCTGGTCCCGGCTCGCGCTTCGCGCGTCCGGGACACGAGATCTCAGTACTTCGCAATGACCGGGCCGCCGAAGCGGTAGTTGATGCGGGCCGTGATCAGGTCGACGTCCTGACGGATGCTATCAGTGCGCGAGAACGCACCGGCAGGCACCGCCGGCGCCAGCACGCCATTGGCCGTGAGCGTGACGTCGTGCCGACCCATGAACAGGTGGTCGTATTCGAGGCCGACCGACCAGTTCTGGGCAAAGCCGTATTCGAAGCCGACGCCGACCGTACCGCCCCAGCGGGTGTCGTTAGCGCGATCGAACTCGGCCCCGGCCAAGCCGCCCGTACCGATGCCGCGGTATTGATTGCTGGTGACCGCGGCGCCGCCCTTCACATAGAGCAGCGCATTGTTCCAGGCGTAGCCCACCTGGCCGGTGAACAGGCCGAAGGCATCGATGTGGGTGCGGTTCGCGACACCGAACACGGTGCTGGTATTCCGGCCCGAGAGGTCCGCCCAGTCGCCCTGAGCCTCGAGGCCGAACACGAAGGCGCTGCTCTGCCAGCGATAGCCGATCTGGCCGCCGGCGACGGCGCCCGTCGCATCGTGGCAGCCTTCGTTGACGCCGGGGGCGAAACCAGCGGTCTGGTTCCAGCAATTGCGCGACGTGCCATAGCCGCCGTTAGCGCCGATGTAGAAGCCGCTCCAATTGTAGACCGCGGCGATCATCGGCGGCGCCTTGGTGTAGGGGCGGGCGGCGAGATCGGCAGCGTTGGCTTGCGTCGCGACGGTGGCAAGCGAAACCGCGCCGAGCGCGAAAATCATCTTCCAATTCATGTCTGTTCCGAATCGATCAATTGCGATGCGTGAATATGGCTGTGGATGGGTGACAACCTGTACAGGCAATCTGCCGCGCCGGGTTGTTTTTGCCGCGGTGTTATCTTTCTGCAACAGCTACGGTTGATGGCAGGCGGCCGGCGGAGTAGGGAGGCGTGCTGGAGCCTTCCGGAGCGAGTGACGCCGTGGATGAGACCACCCTGCAATTCTATCGGCAGAACGCCCAGTCCTACGCGGATTGGGCGAAGGCGCCGTCGACACGGCTCAAGGGCTTCCTCGCTTTGCTGCCGCCCGGTGGCGCGATCCTGGAACTCGGTTGCGGCGCCGGCAATCATGCAGCCGTGATGCTGGCGGAAGGTTTTTCGCTGCGCGCGACCGACGGCTCGCCGGAGATGGCGGAGATCGCGTCGCAACGACTCGGTCATCCCGTCGAAGCGATGCGGTTCGACCAACTGGACGCGCAACAGGCCTATGACGGTGTCTGGGCCAGCGCCTGTCTGCTGCACGTCCCGCGCGAGGAACTCGCCGGAATCCTGAAGCGGGTTCATCGCGCGCTCAAGCCGTCAGGCGTGTTCTACGCCAGCTACAAGATGGGCGAGGGCGACGGCCGGGACAGTCTCGGGCGCTACTACAACTACGCATCGCCCGAATGGCTGGAAGCCACCTACGCCAGCGCGGGTCCATGGACCACGCTGACGTCGGAGACGTCTGTGATCCAGAGCTTTGATCAGACGCCGGCAAACATGCTCAATCTCGTCGTCCGCAAGTCGGCCGGCTGACTTTCACTCACGGCCGAATGACGTCCGGCGGAAACGGCCGAACGGGGCGGCCGGCGCAGACGTTGTTGCGAGCTACCACAGCCTCGCGCTGCGATTTCTCCCACGCGCTCAACGCAGGGCCGGAAATGTCGCACATCTCCTGGTGATCACTTGCGTAAGCGATCAAATCGCTCCAGGCGAGCGAGGCGCGGATATAGGCGTTGCAGCGTCCCGACACCAGGGCGCGTGTCATCGGCTTTGAGGCATCGACGGCCTCGCTGCGGAGGCGGGTCAATTCAGGGCATTGTACTTGCGCGCGCCTCGCCGCCAAATCCGGCGAGGGCGATCATCGCGACGACCGGCAATAGGGTCCGCATCGGGAATCCCTCGCTTCGGTTGCCTCAGAACAGCTTGAAGATCGCCAGCGCCAGCACTGCCTGCGCGAGGAAGCCGACCGTGAAGGCCAGCGTGCGGAACACCGGGACGCCGAGCGCATAGACGATCAGATGCGCGACGCGCGACCAGAAATAGACCACGCAGGCGAGCACCGTCCATTTCGAGGAATAGTCGATCGCGTTCAGGATCAGCACCAGCGGGGCGAACAGCACGAGGTTCTCGACCGCATTGTCATGCGCGAACATCAGGCGGTTCGCCCACTCCGATTGCGGCTTGTCAGCACGCGAGGGATTGGCCATCGCGCCACCGAGCCCACGAATCTGACAGCGGTTGATGGTGTAGGGAATCCAGAGGATCCCCGTCAGGATCACCGTGCACGTCAGCCAGAACAATTCACGCGTCATAACCCGGTCCCCTCCAAAATCGATGTCGTGAGTTTATACAAGCGCAGCAGATTCCGCTATGCGCGAACCCTGACATAGCTGCCGGGAGCGTCCTCGATCGGCGGCAGCGCTTCGCTTCCGACGCTGCGCGCAGGGACTTCCTCCGGATCGAGCCCGCCCAGCCATTCGCGCCAGTCCGGCCACCACGAGCCCTTGTGCTCCACCGCGCCCTTCATCCACTGGGCGACGTTGACGTCCTTGATGTTGTCGTTGGTCCAGTACTGATACTTGTTTGAGGCCGGCGGATTGACGACGCCGGCGATGTGGCCGGACCCGGACAGCACGTATTTCACGGGCCCGCCGAAGAACTGCGAGCCGTACAGCACCGATTCCGCCGGCGCGATGTGGTCCTCGCGCGTGGCGAGATTGTAGACGGGCACCATGACCTTGGAGAGGTCGAGCAGGGTGTTGTCGAGCACCATGCTGCCGGTCGACAGCCGGTTCTCCAGATAGCAGTTGCGCAAATAATAGGAATGATTCGCCTGGGTCATCCGCGTCGCGTCGGAATTCCAGTGCAGCAGGTCGAACGCGCTCGGCTGCTGGCCCTTGAGATAGTTGCTGACCACATAGGACCAGATCAGGTCGTTGGAACGCAGCATATTGAAGGCCATCGCCATCTTGGAGCCTTCGAGCACGCCGGACGCCTTCATGTCCTTCTCGAGCGATGCGATCTGCTCCTCGTCGACGAACACCAGGAGATCGCCGGCATGGGTGAAGTCGACCTGGGCGGCAAAGAACGTCGCCGAGGTGACGCGCTGGCGCCGCTTCTCGGCGAGCCAGGACAGCGTGGTCGCGAGCATGGTGCCGCCGACGCAATAGCCGGCGGCGTGGACCTTCATCTCGCCGGTGACCTTCTCGATCACGTCCATCGCCGCGAGCGGGCCTTCCTTCATGTAGTCTTCCCAGCTCTTGGCACCGAGCTTCTTGTCGGGATTGACCCATGAGATCACGAACACCGTAATGCCCTGATCGACGCACCACTTGATGTAGGATTTCTCCGGCTTGAGATCGAGGATGTAGAACTTGTTGATCCAGGGCGGGATGATCAGCAGCGGCGTGCGCAGCACCTTCTCCGTGGTCGGAGAATACTGGATCAGCTGCATCATCTCGTTCTGGTAGATCACCTTGCCAGGCGTCGTCGCCATGTTGACGCCGACGACGAGGTTGTCCGGATTGGACTGGCGGATCTTCAGCATACCATTGCCGGCGGCGATATCCTCCGCCAGCATCGTCAGGCCGCGCGCGAGGTTCTCGCCGCTGCTTGCAACCGTTTCGCGCAGCACTTCCGGATTGGTCAGCACGAAGTTCGACGGCGAGACCGCGTTGGTGACCTGCTGCATGTAGAACTCGGCCTTGCGCCGGGTCTGCGGATCGAGCCCCTCGGCATCGTGCACCAGCTCCTGCGCCCATTTGGTCGTGAGCAGATAGAGCTGCATCATGAAATCGAAGAACTGGTTCGACTTCCATTCCGGATCGGCAAATCGCTTGTCGCGCGGCGAGGGCGCGATCGCGGGCTCAACCTCCTGGCCGGCCATCCGCCGTGCCGCCGCGCCCCAGAGATCGAGATAGTCCTTGGCGAGCTTGGTCTGGAGGTCGGACGCACGCGACTGGTCCGACAGCCAGTATTCGGCGACCGACGTGAAGGTCTTGACGACTTCGGTAAGCTCGGCCGGCGGACGGTCCTGCACCTCGCCGGTTTCGCGCGGCTTCAGAAACGCGGCGAGCGCCTTGCCGCCGCTCTCCATGGCCCGCGCGACATTCATCGCGAAGGCTTCCGCATCGAACTTCGTTTCAGATTTTGTCCCGGATCTGGGCGTGTCGGTCGTGACGGTACTCATGAAGGCGACAGTAGCGATTCATTCCGTATTCGTCACCGCGAAGCTCGCTGGTTTCGCGTTAAACACGCGCGAAGATGTGCTGCACTGCGACAAGGCTTCTTGCTTTTGTCACAATCGCAGTGCACCTCTCAGGGCGTGGGCCTTGGATGATTTCTCGCTCGTACCATTTGTGGGCAGCAATGGTTTGAGCTTGGGCAGGTTGTTGGGTTAAGCTCCCACAGCCTCGCATGGGACGAGTAGGGGAATTCCCAGGTGTTTGCGTTGTGGGACCTGCAAAAGTCGCGGCTTGCTGCCTGCGCGCTGCTGATGGCGGCGCTCGCGCTGGGCGGCTGTTCGAGTCAGCTTGCGGATATGTCGGCCGCCGACACGCCGGCGCATCCCAGGGAGCCCGGTGCCTATCTGCCGGTGCACGATCTGCCGCCGGATCGTGACCAGGCGGTCATCCCGCCCGACCAGCGCGCCAAGATCGAGGCTGAGCTTGCGGCCGCCCGCGACCGCCAGGCCGTCGCCGCCAAGGACGCCAAGTAAGGACCGCAAATTGGTCACGGGACGACCATCGCGGGGCGCAAGGTAATCGCTGGCGCCCCCGCCACACCGTGCTAAAAAGACTTCAATTCAGCCGAGAGTCAGGGCGAAGGAGTTCAGTCCTCGTCACTGAAAATTGCTTCAAGTGTTTGATTTTGAGCGATTTTCGTGTGCGTGGCGAGATCTCCTCGAAGGGGCGTCATCGCCCGTCGATTCTGTTCTGACCGGTTGCCCGGAGCCCAGAGAGCCATGGACGATTTTTACCGCATCCGCCGCCTTCCGCCTTACGTGTTCGAACAGGTCAACCGGGCCAAGGCGGCGGCGCGGAATGCCGGCGCCGATATCATCGATCTCGGCATGGGCAACCCGGATCTGCCGGCCCCGCCGCATGTGCTGGAGAAGCTCAAGGAGACCCTGGGCAAGCCGCGCACCGACCGCTACTCGGCCTCCCGCGGCATCCCCGGCCTGCGCCGCGCCCAGGCCGCCTATTACGAGCGCCGCTTCGGCGTGAAGCTCAACCCCGATACCCAGGTCGTGGCGACGCTCGGCTCGAAGGAGGGTTTCGCCAACGTGGCGCAGGCGATCACCGCGCCGGGCGACGTCATCCTCTGTCCGAACCCAAGCTACCCGATTCACGCCTTCGGCTTCCTGATGGCGGGCGGTGTGATCCGTTCGGTGCCGTCGGAGCCGACGCCGGAATTCTTCGAGGCGGTGGAGCGGGCGATCGTGCATTCGATCCCCAAGCCGCTCGCGCTCGTGGTCTGCTATCCCTCGAACCCGACCGCCTATGTCGCGAGCCTCGACTTCTACAAGGATCTCGTCGCCTTCGCGAAGAAGCACGAGATCCTGATCCTGTCCGATCTCGCTTATGCCGAGGTCTATTTCGACGAGAACAACCCGCCGCCCTCGGTGCTCCAGGTGCCCGGCGCCATCGACGTCACCGTCGAGTTCACCTCGATGTCGAAGACCTATTCGATGGCCGGCTGGCGCATGGGCTTTGCGGTCGGCAACGAGCGCGTGATCGCAGCACTCGCCCGCGTCAAATCCTATCTCGACTACGGTGCCTTCACGCCGGTGCAGGTCGCAGCGACCGCGGCGCTGAACGGTCCTGACGACTGCATCAAGGAGATGCGCGACATCTATCGCAAGCGCCGCGACGCGCTGGTGGAATCGTTCGGCCGCGCCGGCTGGGAGATTCCGCCGCCGGAAGCCTCGATGTTCGCCTGGGTGCCGCTGCCGGAAGCGTTCCGCAGCGTCGGCAGCATGCAGTTCGCGACCCTGATGGTAGAGAAATCCGGCGTCGCGGTCTCGCCCGGCGTCGGCTTCGGCGAGCATGGTGAAGGATATGTCCGCATCGCCATGGTGGAAAACGAGCAACGGATCAGGCAGGCCGCGCGCGGCGTTCGCCGCTTCCTTGAAAGCGGCATCGAAACGTTGCACAACGTCGTTCCGCTCGCCAATCGGCGCTAATTCTCTTCTGCAGGTTCACTAAAGCATCATGGTTGCACCCCTGAAAGTGGGCATAGCGGGGCTCGGCACCGTGGGCGCCGAAGTTGTCCGTTTGATTGAAACGCAGGCGCGCGTGCTCGCGGGCCGTAGCGGCCGCGGCATCCGCGTCGTCGCCGTCACCGCGCGCTCGAAGGCCAAGAAGCGCAGCATCGATCTGCGCGGAGTCGAATGGGCGAAGGATCCGATGGCGCTCGCCACGCATCCCGGCATCGACTGTTTTGTCGAGCTGATGGGCGGCGCCGGCGATCCCGCGCTCTCGGCGGTTGAAGCCGCGTTGAATGCCGGCAAGTCGGTCGTCACCGCCAACAAGGCGTTGCTCGCCAAGCACGGCCTGAAGCTGGCAAAAGCCGCCGAAAAGCATGGCGGTGCGCTGAATTTCGAGGCAGCGGTCGGCGCCGCGATCCCTGTCATCAAGACGTTACGCGAAGGTCTTGCGGGAACCGGCATCAATCGCGTCTACGGCATCCTCAACGGCACCTGCAATTACATCCTGACCCGGATGGAGCAGGAGGGCCTGTCGTTTGCCGAGTGCCTCAAGGATGCGCAGCGGCTGGGCTATGCCGAGGCCAATCCGTCCTTCGACGTCGACGGCCACGACACCGCGCAAAAGCTCGCCATTCTCGCCAGCCTCGCTTTCGGCACGAAAGTTGCTCAAAGCGCGGTGTATGTCGAAGGTATCTCCTCCATCGCGCCGGAAGATCTGCGCGCCGCTGACGATCTCGGTTACCGGCTCAAGCTGCTCGGTGTTGCCGTTCGCACCGCCAAGGGTATCGAGCAGCGCGTGCATCCGACCATGGTTCCAAAAACCTCTTCGATCGCACAGGTGATGGGTGTCACCAACGCGGTCACGATCGATGGCGAGGGCATTCCGCCGATCACGCTGGTCGGCCCCGGTGCAGGCGGAGCTGCGACCGCATCCGCCGTCGTCGCCGATATCGCCGACGTCGCGCGCGGGATCCGCGCCAATCCGTTCGGCCGGCCGATCGCGCAACTGCGCGACACCAAGAAGGCACCGATGGAGCGGCACGAGGGCGGCTATTACATCCGCCTCCTGGCGCGCGATTTCCCGGGCACCGCGGCTGCGATCGCGACCCGGCTCGCAGAGCAGAAGATTTCGATCGAGTCGATCGTGCAGCGCCATCCCAATGGCGGCGCTGCTCCGGCCGATGGCAAGGCGGTGCCCGTGCCCGTCATCCTGATCACCTATGCCACGCATGAGGACGCGGTGCGCCGCGCACTCGCCGCCGTGCAGAAGGACAAGGTGATCAGCGGACGGCCGCAGGTCATCAGGATCGAGAAGAACTAGAGTATGACCCGGAAAAGTGTGACGCGGTTTTCCGGAAAGGTCATGCTCAAACAATAGCGCACGGTTCGAACGAACTGTGGGTGTTACGAGTTGATGCGGACGGAGATTTCCGTCCCAAACGTTCCGAAGGAGTGAGCCGATGTCGACCCATATTTCAGTGCCGCCGCAAGCGTTGCTCGAGCGTATTCTCACGCTGGAGATCGTGCGCGTGACGGAGCGGGCGGCGGTGTCGTCGGCGCGGCTGCGCGGGCACGGGCAGGAGAAGGCCGCCGACCAGGCAGCCGTCGATGCCATGCGCCGCGAGCTGAACAAGCTGCCGATCCAGGGCACCATCGTGATCGGCGAGGGCGAGCGCGACGAGGCGCCGATGCTCTTCATCGGCGAGAAGGTCGGCATGAACGCCGGTCCGGAAGTCGATATCGCGGTCGATCCGCTCGAAGGCACCACGCTGTGCGCCAAGAACATGCCGGGTTCGATCGCCACCATGGCGATGGCCGACGGCGGCACGCTGCTGCACGCGCCCGACGTCTACATGCAGAAGCTCGCGGTCGGCCCCGGCTACGCCAAGGGCGTCGTCGAGCTCGACGCGACGCCGGCCGAGAACGTCCGCCGTCTCGCCAAGGCCAAGGGCGTCCAGCCTGACGGCATCACCGTCCTCGTGCTCGATCGTCCGCGCCACGCCAGCATCATCGAGAGCGTGCGCTCGACGGGAGCTGCCGTGCGCCTCATCACCGACGGCGACGTCGCCGGCGTGATCCACTGCGCCGATCCCGATAACACCGGCGTCGACATGTATCTCGGCACCGGCGGCGCGCCGGAAGGCGTGCTTGCGGCCGTGGCGCTGCGTTGCATCGGCGGCCAGATGCAGTGCCGTCTGATCCTCGATTCCGACGAGAAGCGCGAGCGTGCCGCCAAGATGGGCGTCAACGATCCCAAGATGATCTACGGCATCGAGGACATGGCGCGCGGCGACTGCCTGTTCGCAGCCACCGGCGTCACCACGGGCTCGCTGCTCTCGGGCGTCAAGTTCCGCAAGGACGGCGTGATCGAGACCGAGACGGTGGTGATGCGCTCCGTCACCGGCACCGTGCGCTACATCAAGGCCGAGCACCGCGAGCTCGCCAAGTTCCACCTCGACTAAGCCAACGACACGCGACCCTCATTCCGGGCTGTGCCTCGCGGCGCATCCCGGAATGACCAAGAACAAACAACATTTGGGGAAGCGCACATGTCCGATCTCTCCGGCGTTAAAGCTCTCGTCTTCGACGTGTTCGGTACCGTCGTCGACTGGCGCACCAGCCTGATCACCGACTTCATGTGGTGGGGGAAGGGCCGCGGCATCAGCACCGACTGGACCGCTCTGGTCGACGGCTGGCGCGCCGTGTACTCGGCCTCGATGGACGACGTGCGCAAGCATCCCGAGCGCGGCTATGTCATGCTCGACGATCTGCATCGCCGCTCGCTGGAGAAGCTGGTCGAGCAGTTCGCGATCAAAGGCCTCACCGAGGCCGATCTCGATCATCTCACCAAGGGCTGGCACCGCCTGCATCCCTGGCCCGACAGCGTCGCCGGCCTGACGCGGCTGAAGACGAAATTCGTGATCTCGCCGCTGTCGAACGGCAATGTCGCGCTGCTGACCAACATGGCGAAGTTCGCTGGTCTCCCGTGGGACCTCATCATGTCGGCCGAGCTGTTCGAGCATTACAAGCCCGATCCCGAGACCTATCTCGGCGCCGCGCGATTGCTGTGCCTCAAACCTGAAGAGGTGATGATGGTCGCAGCCCACAATTACGACCTCAAGGCGGCGCAGAAATACGGCCTGAAGACCGCGTTCGTCGCACGGCCGACCGAATACGGTCCGCTGCAAAAGATCGATTTCGAAGCCACGGGCCAATGGGACATCGCGGCGAAGGATTTCGGCGGCGTCGCCGATCGGCTCGGCTGCTAGGGGAGCAAGAGCTCACAGCTCGGCGGCAAGCTGTGCCACCTGTTCGCGCAGCCATGCGTGGGCCGGATCGTGATCATAGGACGCATGCCACAGCAATGAGACCGTGACCTCACGCAGCTCCACGGGGAGGGGGCTGAGGCTGAGCCCGAGCTCGGCGGCGAAGCGGCGCGCCAGGCGCGACTGAATGGTGACGATCACGGGTGCGCGCGCCACCAAAGACGGGACCGTCAGGAAGCGTGGCGTGGTGAGGGCAATCGAGCGGGTCAGCCCAAGTTTGTCCAATGCTTCATCTACAATGCCGCGGACGCTGCGCCCGGGCCTGAGGCTGGTCAGCACGTGCGGGATCCGCACATAGTCTTCAAGCGAGATCGGGGCCGTGATCCCCGTCTTCTCGGCATTGAACATGCAGAGATAGCTCTCGGTGAACAGCTTGCGGCGCTTGTGGTGGACTTGCCCTTGCTGGAAGGCATCGTAGCCGATGGCGATATCCATTTCGTCGGAGTCGAGGTCGTCAAGCAGTCGCGACGCGTCAAAATTGTAGAGCCGGAGGTGAATGCCAGGCGCGATCTCGCGCATGCGCGCGAGCAGCGACGGCATGAACAGGATCTCCATGCTGTCCGGCAATCCGAACCTGAACGTTCGCACCGCCGTTGCCGGATCGAACGCCCGCTCGCGTGACACCAGTGCCTCGACCTGCGCCAGCATGGCCTGCACCGGCTCGAACAATATCGCCGCGCGCGGCGTGAGGCGCATGCCGGCAGGGCCTCTGGTCAACAACTCGTCGGAGAACAGCTCCCGCAGGCGCGCGAGGTTATGGCTCATCGCCGATTGACCGATGCCGACGCGGGCCGCCGCCCGCGTCACGCTTCGCTCGGTTAGAAGCGCCCCGAGATGTACGAGCAAATTCAGGTCGATACGGCTGAGATTGACAGCATCGATACCCATTATCGACCCCATCTGTTTGATCGATGATCTTAGCCGGCCCATGTCCTGCGGCAAGGGAGCAGACGGGCGTCCCGCCCGCCGCCCAAGCCAACGGAGGGTCTGATGTCGATCCGCAACACACTTCTCGCAGCCGCTTTCACCGTCGCATCACTGGGTGCTGCCCACGCCAGCGATCTGAAGCCGATCGAAGGGCGAAGCGTCCGGCTCGGCGAACTGTCCGGCGTCACCTATTACACGGTCCAGCCCGATGGATTCCGCGTCGTCACGACGCTCGCGCAGGGCGAGACCGGAACGCCGGTCCGCTTCGTGTCGGTGCTGACGCCCGGTCAACGCGTCGTGCTCTCGACGCCGACCCAGGCAGGCGCACTGGAAGTCAGCCGAACCGGGGACAGCCTGCTCATCCGCAATGTGAATGCAGCCTCGAACTGAATTCCGGGAGCCCCAGATGTCCACGATCCGCCTACATCGAACCACCACCCTGACGCCCTCGCAGTACATTGCCCGGCTGATCGACTTCGGTCCGGGCCGTCAGAAATTGTTCGGCAACAGCGCCGATGAGGATCTCGAGCTGCATCATCTCGGTCTCACCGACGCCGACGTGACGGAGGGATCGCGCGGCATTTGGGAGCGGCTGCATTACGACTGGTCCAACCCCAACCGCGTCGTCCTCACCACGACTGATTCCAACGTCTGGGGCGGCGCCTCGGGCCACACCGACACCTTCCGTCGCCGCATCGATGGCATGACGGATATCGACGTCGTCGTCGTGCGCGAGGGGAAGAACCTTAAGGGATGGATCCTCGGCCTCGTGCTCGGGACGATCGGTCGAAGCGTCCTCAAGACGGCATTCGAAAACTCCGTCAAGGCGATCGAGCTCCGACACGGTGTCGCAAACGGTCCCGGCCGGGCCGCCGCTTAGTCCAGGGGTTTGCGAGTTGTCGCGATGCGCCTGGCGCAATGTGTCCCGGTGCGGATCGCTCTCGACCCCGCCGAGCGGAGCGAACTCGTGGCCGGAGCCACCGCAACCGTCGAAGTGATCGGATCGGGGCAGGTCAGCGAGGGACATGGCGTCCGCAATCGGAACGGCGTTCCGCACCGGCTGGCATGCAGGGCAGTGCAGCTCGCGCTGGGATCCTCGCCGGTTTGCGGCTGACATCGTGGCCGAGACGGTATGCGAGGCAATCTAAATTGAACCGAGTACAATATTTGGATTGTACCGATAGATAGATCGGATCATTGTTGAGTTAAAGAGAAACTTGCACCGAATGTGCTCGGTGAAAGTGGAGCAACGACAATGCACCTCAGCTATTTCGATCTGTTTCTGGCGTTCCTTGGATTGACCTTTGGAGTGCCCTCAGCGCTGCCCGGCGCTTTTTTTGAGAGCAAGGACAGTTCGCATCCAGGGTCGCGGGCGGACTGAGCGCACCAACCGGACGATAGCGCCGGACTCGCGCACGAGGGAATTGGAGACGCGCAAATGGAGTTGACGGTCTCGACTATCATCATCGCCTTCGCCGGCGTGTTCCTGATCTGCTTCATGAAGGGCGCGTTCGGCGGCGGCTTCTCCATTGTTGGCATTCCGCTGCTGTCGTTCGTGATGGACCCGGTGACGGCCGGCGGCCTGCTCGCGCCGCTGTTCATCGCGATGGACCTGTTCGCGTTGCGCTACTGGAAGCCCTCGACCTGGTCGAAGCCCGATCTCGTGCTGCTGTTGCCCGGGCTCGTGGTCGGCATTGCGCTTGGTTATCTCCTGTTCCGCGTGCTCGACCACCGTGCGGTTGCGATCGTGATGGCGGTCGTCACGCTGGTCTTCGTCGGCCTGTGGTTCGTGAGCGATCCGAAGGTCACCATTCGTCCGCGTTCGACGCCGAAGGCGGTCGCGGCCGGGCTCGCCTCGGGTGTCACCACCATGGTCGCGCATTCCGGCGGACCGCCGCTGGCGATGTATCTGCTGCCGCTTGGCCTCAGCAAGGAAGTCTACGCAGGGACGACAAGTCTGTTCTTCACCGTCGGCAACGCCACCAAGGCGATGCCGTGGCTGCTGCTGGTGCGGCCGGCCGGCAATGTCTGGATCGTGATGGCGGTGTGCCTGCTCGCCATTCCCTCGGGCGTGTGGCTCGGTTGGCGACTGCACGGCAGGCTCGAACAGCAGCAGATCTATCGGGCCTGCTATGGCTTGCTGGTCGTGACGGCGATGAAGCTGCTGTGGGACGGTGTGTCCGGCTATCTTGCGTGAAGCGAGACGTGCGATGCTCGTCGCCCACAACGGCGACTCAAGTGCCGTGAGCGGAAGCTGAGGCGCGTCGCATCTCATTCGCATTCCTGTAACAGTCCGCTCGCAGACTGCGTGCACAACGAGCGGCGATTTGGCCGCGCTGTCCGTCTTGCGAAAATCATAAAACTGGGAAACGCCAATGGCTGCCAAAGGATTGCGCGCGTTCGTGGGGCTTCCGCGGACTGTGTTGGTGTCTGCCTTGCTCGCGTCTACCGCGCTAGCCAGCATGCCGGCGCGGGCCGATCAGGACGATTTTCATTTTCGCCCGGGCCATTTGCTCTTGAGCAAGGCGGTCTATGACAACAAGGCTTCAAACATCACGGCTGGCGTCACCCAATTGCCGCCGAACTGCGTGGCGCCCAATTGCGCCGCGGCGACCACGGATGGCATCTATCCGATGGTGTTCAGCAACGATCTGGTCGACAGCTCTTTTGGCATCACGGCCAAGATCGTGCTCGACGAACTGCGGCTGAACGGCCATCGCGTCCAGTCGCTGGAAGTGCCGAACAGCGGTCAGCACGGCGTCACCTCGAACAGGGACCAGATGGTGACGAGTTTCCCGTCGAAATCCGAAATCGGGCTGAACCTCTCGATCGATCGCCACAGCGTATCGTTTATGGGCTACCTCGCTCCGATCGACGCGGTCGACGTATCCAACTCCAATACGCCGGACGTCGTCGATTCGACCAACCCGGTGACATCGGCGTTCTCGCGCGTGATCGCGACGGTCGACGAGCATGGCCGTTTCCGCTTCACCAAGACCAACGCCTATAGCGGCAACAACGGGCGCGCCGCTGTTCTGAACGACCGGCCTGGCGCCAACGTGTTCTATGCCACAGGCAATGCCGGCAACGGCAGCAATCCTCAGCCGAATGGCGTAATCATCGGTGCCGGCGCGCAGATTATGACAGCTGCGAAGGCTCCGCTCGTCAACCAACTTGATCCGGGCCTGCCGACGCCGGTCGGCAGTTTCAATGTTACCCAGTTGAGCCTGAAAGCGGACAAGATTGGCAAGGACACCAACTTCCGCGGCCTGACCGTGTTCAACGACGTGATCTATGTGACGAAAGGCAGCGGCGGCAACGGCATCAACACGGTGTACTTCATCGACACCTCGGGCTTCGACGCCAATGGCAAGCCGCTGGCATGCCCCAATGGCGTCGGTCTGCCCAGCGCATCGGCAAAGCTGCCGACGACGCCGATCTACTATGATGCCTCGAAGCTTCAGACGCTCGGCGTCACGCCCTACAACATGTGCGTGCTCAAGGGTTTCCCGACCAATCTCGCCAAGACAGCGACCTCGTTCCCGTTCGGCGTTTGGTTCGCAGATGCCAAGACGCTCTATGTGGCTGACGAGGGCGACGGCACCAATACTTTCAGCGCCGCGACCAACACCTACACCGCCGCTGCAGCCCAGACCGGAGCGGGCTTGCAGAAATGGGTGTTCGATGACACGGCCAAGACCTGGAAGCTGAGCTACACGCTGCAGGCTGGACTTGGTCTCGGCATCCCCTACACCGTGCGGGACTACCCGACCGGCAACAATGCTGCGACCGGCCTGCCGTGGTCGCCCGCAACCGATGGACTGCGTAACATCATCGGACGCGTCAATCCCGACGGCACGGCATCGATCTGGGCGATCACCTCCACTGTGAGTGGCGGCGGCGACCAGGGCGCTGATCCGAACAGGCTTGTCGTGATCAAGGACAAGCTTGCCGCGACTGCGCTGCCTGCGGGCGAGACGTTCACCACGGTGCGCACCGCGCGCTTCGCCGAAGCGCTCCGGGGCGTTTCGTTCACGCCGGAGACAGGACTTGGTCGTGATGCGGACGACCATGACGGCGGCCGCCCGTGCGATCGCGACGACGACGATTGCCGTTGATCGGGGCAATCGTGAAGACGGCATGAAACGACAAGCGTGACCGTCGGTCAGGCAAAGGGGGCGGTGAGGGGCCTTCACCGCGGCTGCCGCGGCGAAGCGCGTTGCTAGCGAGCCCCGGGCGAGCGCATATCCTCGCCCGCCCCTCAAATCCTCCCGAATGCGACCGTCGCCTTGTCGTAAGCGCCGTCGCCCATCGTGCCGGCCTCGAAGATGCCGTGCTTCTCGATCCAGTCGAACGACTGCTCGTAGATCTCGCGCGAATAGGGCTCGAACACGATCCGCTCGCCGGGCCCCCAGCGCCTGGTGTCCATGGCCGCGTGGAAACGATCCGGAAATTCGTTCTTGTAGTAGCGCGTGAAAAGCTCCGGACGCAGGTCGATGTCGCGCTGGGCTTTCTTCAGCGCCCGGAAGTAGCGCTTGATGTCCTCGGGCGCCGGATCGCCATTGATCATGGACGCGATCATGAACGTGGTGTCGATGATCTTGCGGTAGCCGAGCTGCTCGGCGAAATAATAGGGGCCGTTGAACAGCGAGGCTGCCTCGCTCTTGCCGTCGAACAGCAGCTCCATCCGGCGGAACAGCATGCCGTCCTCGAAGGTCAGGTTGATCTGGCCAGGCGCCAGATACGGTTCGAGCGCCTGGATCGCCGAATAATGACTGCCTGACTGGAAGCCGACCGAGATCGGCACGCCGGCGAGATCGGCAGGTGTGCGGATCTTCGAATCCGCCGGAACGAAGATGCCCGAAGGCGCGACCGAATAGACGTCGGCATAGAGCTTGGCGTGGCCGTTCGAGGCGGCGACGTTGACGGTCCAGTGGCAGGCGCAGCTGACGTCGGCCTTGCGCCCTTTCTCGATGCTCTGGAAGGCGCCCTCATTGACCTTGTTGTGATGCTGGCCCTCGGTCGAGCGGATCAGCTCGCGAAATTCGTAGTCGAGCCCTTCGTCGCGGAAGTAGCCCTTCTCCTCGGCCACCCATTCCTGCAGGCGAAAGTGAGACTCGATCACGAATTTGGTCATGGCGTCCTCCGTCTCCGCGTGGCCGTTCGGCCGTTCGGCCGTTCGATTGACTGCAGGATAGCAAAGGGTGAAACTCAATCCATAGTCAGAAGGGAATGTTTCACATGTCGAAAATGGAATATTCCGGGATCGACTTTCGCGATCTGCGCGTGCTCGATGCGCTGATCCGCGAGGGCAGCATCACGCGCGCGGCCGTGAGCCTCGAGACCACGCAGCCGGCGATCAGCAAGCTGCTGGCGAGATTGCGGCTGCGTTTCGACGATCCCCTGTTCGTGCGGCGCGGCAGCGGCGTGCAGCCGACGGCGCGCGCGGTCGAGATGGCGGCTCAGATCCGCGCCTTGCTCGAAATGGCGGACCGGTTGTGGCAGGAGCGGTTGCCGTTCGATCCGCGGAAATCCGAGAAGACCTTCAGCCTGCTGCTGACCGACGTCGGCATGGTGCGGTTCCTGCCGCCTCTGGTCGCGCGCCTGTCCGAACTTGCTCCGCGCGTTCAGGTGCGCGCAATCCCGCTCGACTCCCGGCACTTCGCCCTCAAGCTCGAATCGGGAGAGGCGGACCTCGCGCTCGGCGCCTTGCCGCGTGCAGCGGGGCATCTTCGCTCCCAGCGGCTCTATTCGGATGGCTATGCCAGCGTCGTGAGGCGAGGCCATCCAAGACCGGCAGCGGCGCGCACGCGCCGGGGATTTCTCGATGAGAAGCATATCCTGATCACGGCGTCCGAGACCGGCCATGCGGCTCATCTCGAGACGCAGCGCGTGCTGACGGGAGCGATCGCCCGCGCCAACATCCTGTTGCAGGTGCCGAGCTTCATCGCAGGCGCGATCGTGGCCTCGCAGACCGATGGTGTCGCGACCTTGCCCGCGAATCTGGCCGCGATCATCGCCGAGCCGCTCGGAATGACCGTGTTCAAGACGCCGGTGGCATTGCCACGGATCGAGATCGCGCAATATTGGCACGAGCGCTACCATCGCGATCCCGCCCACCGCTGGCTGCGGTCGATCACGCTCGATTTGTTCGGCAATCGTGCCTAGCGCGATCAAGGACCCCACCGGTGGTGCGTCTTGAGGTCGCGGGGTACCGGTCCGCGACGGCTCTCGGTATTCCGTTGGACGCGCCTTCGCATCTTGGAAAAGAGCCCAGTGTTTCCATTCCCTTCTTGAACGAGGTTTTATAGATACGCACGCTTTAATTGTGCAATTCAATTAGCGTAACCGCAATTTCTGCCCAGTCGATGTGCAGGCCTTACATTTGCCCGGCAGCCCCTGTCTGCTACAATCTCTCGGCGCCACACTCACTGTGGCCGCCCAGCAGTTGTTGTGCCTGTCATGATGATCAGTGTCGACAACAGGTCCCCGGACAACGGCTCGGATCAGACCCGGCCGAAGAGGCGTACTGCTGCTGCTGTCTTCATCGATGTCGTCGGATATTCCCGGTTGATGGGAGGCGATGAGGAAGGCACGCATCGACGATGGATGTCGATGCGAACGGACGTGATCGAGCCGCGCGTCGCCTCAAACGGCGGCGAGGTCATCAAAAGCACCGGCGACGGGCTTCTCCTGGAATTCAAGAGCCCGCTGGACGCGATCAACTTCGCGCTCGGCACGCAGCTCCATTTGGAGAAATCGTCATCGGACGGGGGCAACCCGCTGCAACTGCGGATGTCGGCCAATGTCGGCGACATCATAGCCGAGCGCGACGATATCTACGGGGACGGCATCAATATTGCGGCCCGGCTTCAGGAATTCGCGGGCCCGGGCGGGATCGTGATTTCGGGGGCGATCCACGATCAGGTGAAGGATCATCTGCGCTATCAGGCCGCAGAGCTGGGGTTCCTGACGCTCAAGAATATCGAGCGGCGCATCCGGGCACTCAAGATCGCGCATCACGAGCTGCGAGCTCCGACAATCTCGGTGGCTCATGCGTTGAAGCCGTCCGTGGCGGTCCTGCCGTTGCAGATGCTCGGTCTCGAAGCGGCAGATGCCTATCTGGCGCAGGGCATCGTCCACGATATCGTGGCGTCACTGGCGGGAATCCGCGATCTGTTCGTCGTGTCCAGCACGTCGACGCTCGGTTTCACCGACCCGACCATCGACGCTGCCAGCGTCTGCCATCACCTGGGCGTGCGATATCTCGTCACGGGGACGCTCACGCGCAGCGGCGAGTTGTTGCGGATGCGGGTGCAGCTGATCGATGTCGATACGAAGTCCATGCTGTGGACCAACCAATATGACGCGTCGATCAGCCAGTTGTTCGACGTGCAGGAGAAAATCGCGACAAACATCGCATATGCGCTCCTGCCGCACATCCACATATCCGAACTGAAGCATGCCGAGCGCAAGATTCCGCAGAGCATGAACGCCTACGACCTGGTCTTGCAGGGCATGTACCGCCTCTATCGTCTTGGTTATGACGACATGCAGGTGGCACGAACCCTGTTCGAGCGTGCGCTCGACCATGACCCCCATTATGCGGGGGCCTACGCGCTGATGGCAAAGTGGTACATCCTGCACATCGGCGAAGGGCATACGACCGACTTCAAGGCCGACTCCCGCGAAGCTCTCAGGCTTGCATCGCGTGCGCTCGAATTCGAGCCGTCGGATCCCATGGCGCTGGCCATCTTCGGCCATATCAACTCCTTTCTCTTCGCCGCGTATGACCGCGCCATCGATGCCTTTGACCGCGCGATCGGCGGAACGCCGAATTCCGCAATCGCCTGGTCCTTGAGCGCGTCGACATACTGCTATCTCGGTGACGGGCCGCGTGCTGTGGCACGCGCATCGTACGGGATATCGTTGTCACCGCTCGATCCGTACGCCTATTTCTATCAATCGGCGCTCACCAACGCGCACTACACCAACGAGACCTTCGATGAGGCCGTGCACTGGGGCACGAAGGTCATGGCGGGGGCTCCTCAGTTTGTCGCCAATTTGCGACTGCTTGCGGCAAGCCTTGTCGCCGCCGGTTCGCTCGAGCGGGCGCGCGAGGTGGGCGCCGCGCACATGCGGATCGATCCGTCATTCTCGGTCGAAAAATATTGCAGCTGGTACCCGATCAAGCAGCCGGCGCGTCGCGCTCTGCTTGCCGAACGATTGATTGAAGCTGGGCTGCCTCGCTAACAGCGAGACGAGTTGCGCCGCGACGTCTGCTAGCCGTCAACAAACAAGTTCCCGCAGAACAAGCTCTGGAGGATGACATGGGAATGGGCATGGGAATGGGAATGGGTATGGGTATGGGAATGGGGATGGGCATGGGTATGGGGATGGGTATGGGGATGGCCTTCGGAGCCACCCCGGCCGAGCTCAGCTTCCGGCCCCTGACCCTGCAATTCGACCTCGGCCCGAACTGCGCGCCAAGCTTCCCTCCGCAGACACTGCCATCGGGGGACTGGCAGGGCAGGATCGGACCCTGGGATCCCGACGTGCTCTGCTTGCTCTTCCTCACCGAGTTCATGGAGAACTGCGGCCCCGGCTGGAAACAGGTCAATCTCGCCGGGCATACCCCCGATTTGCTGGGCTGGCAGCAGGGCAGTGCAAACCCGACCGGATTCATCAATGCCGAGCTTCATCACCTCCAGCAGCTCATGCAGATCGACCGCGAGCGGTATATGGGCGAGATCGTCTTTCAGCACGACAATGCGCCCGGCTACTGGGTGAGCATGCTGGCGGTCAACAACCGCGCTCACTATTACACGCTGGTGCTCATGAACCTTGCCGTTCGCATCGGTCAGGTCGTCGCGGTCTACTATAAGAAGAAGTACAAGCGGCCGCGGCCCTCGTTCATATGTCCCGGTCTCCTGCCGGCGTTCGGCCCGCCAGCCCATGCCTCGTTCCCGAGCGGCCATTCGCTCCAGAGCTGGCTGATGTCGTACCTGCTCGCCGAGGTGCTGCCGCATTGGACGGATCAGCTCGAATGGCTTGCCAGCCGGGTCGCATTCAACCGCGAGCGCGCGGGCGTGCACTATCCGAGCGACAGCGCCGCCGGCAAAGTCATTGCCCGTGCTTGCGTGGACCTGATCAAGGACCGGACCCGATGTCCGGAGACCGGTCATCTATTCGACGCTGTGGTGGCGGAGTGGGCCGCATCGGTCACGCCAAATACGGTCGCGCCACTTACGAATGAACCGTTCCCGGGCTTTCCCCCGCCGTAGCGGACGCCCTATGGAAGGCGCCACTCCCGGTAACCGAGGTTGTTGTCGCTGCGGACGAGATCTTCCACCGGCGTCGGGCCGGTGGCGCAGCGCAGCGGGGAGTCGTCGTCGATGTTGCTGCGGTCGCCGGCAACGGTGGTGCGGACCAGCAGCGCATTCCTGGTGCCTGCTTGTGGAGTCCACTCGAACGGGCCGAATGTGTAGGAGCCTCCGCTTGGAGCGGTCTGTGGGGCGTTGTTCGGTGGCAGCTTGTGCCAATAGCCCGCTTGGGGCTGCCAAGTATCGGCGTGAGAGTCGGTGGCGGCGAAAACATCCACCGATGCCGCTATCGCCGCATCATCGCCTCGATTGCGCAGACTGACGTAGACGTAGTTGGGCTGTCCCGGCGTCGGCTGTGTGTCCGCGGTGCCGGCATCGGGATTGGGGCGGACCCACACCGCCCCCGGCAGAGCGTGCCAGCCGCTGTTGCTGTAGCCGTAGCCCCCGGCGCGGCCGTCGTCGATATAGATATCGACCGCCGGCGGGCGTCCCGGTTCATTGCGTGGGCTGTTCGATGCGATCTGGTACAGGCCCTGCTGTTCGAACGCCCAGCGCACGACCTTGTGCACCATTCCACCGAGCCGGGGCGTTCCGTCGTCGTCGACTTCTGAGGTGCCGACGTCGGCCTCCATGAGCGCCGTGGCGAATTGGCTTGCTTCGCTGGTCGGTTCTGTCTGGACGCAGCCGAGCGAGCCGATCGCGCTCACGATGAGGTACGCGCAATAATAGGCCGCAGCCCGGCGGCGTTCGACGTCCGGCTCGACAACACCTGCCGCGTTGGTGCGGCGAGCATCCCCGCCCAGCGCGCAATAGAGACGGAACAGGGTGCTTGAGAGGATCTGCTCCGCATTGTATCCGGCCGGATCGCGCAACCCGTAGGTGGGATTGGGGCGCTCATAGAGCGTTCCGTTCCATCCCCAGCCGTCCTCGACCTTGCGATCATGACGCCGGAGCGGCAGTTGAACGAAGGGGAAGGTCACGCCGCGACATGCATCGTCGTCGAGCTTGACCAGCCTGGAGGATGGATCGTCCATGATCGCCGCAAGCGCATCGCCGGCGCTATGGGCGAAATCGAATTCCGTCGATCCCGTCGCGGCAAGGATCATCACGTGGCAGAATTCGTGCCAGACGAAGCGCACATCTGCGACGAGTCCGAGCGGATTTCTCCAGGTGTCGGCGAAATCGGCGAGCCCGAACAGCATCCGGGCGTCCCAGGGCGGCCCGACCGGATCGGAGCGGAACGGTGTCACATAGGCATTGATGCCGCGGCCGTCGCGCGCGCCGGAGCCCGCCAGCATCTTGGCCCTGTGCTCGACGACCAAAGGCCGCCTGATCTTGGCGAAGTAGTCGGCGTTCGTGAACCCGAACTGCTCGACCAGCAGCATCATGGAATCGCAATGACAATAGGCGCTGACCGCAGCGAACGCGTTGGTGCGCGCCGAGAACGCGAAAGGCGGTCGCTGCACAGGTGGATCGTAGTCGGCACCCAGCGCCGCCGGCGTCAGCACTTGAACGCGCGGACCGGAGAGCTTGCGGCGGCCGCCCGGGGCGTGATCAAGGTCGAGCAGTGCGACCGGATCGCGCTCGGGATCGAGCAAGTCGGCTCCGGTATCGGGACGCAGCTCGAAAGCTCCGGTCTTGCTGTCGGGATCGCTGAGAAAGGCGTATCCGGCGCATGCCGACGCGATTGGCGCCTTGCGCAAGAGTTCGTTCTCGAAAGGATCGAGGAGAACCCGATGCGCGATCTCCTCGCCTGCCACGGACAGGAATGCAGTTGCACTGACCGCGACGCCCAGCGTGCCGCCATAGACGGCACTGCGCTTGCGCAGGCGATAGGCGACAAGCCGCGCGTCTCCGATGCCGGCCTTGTCGTCGGAAAGGCCAAGCAAGGGAGCCAGAAGGCTCTCGGTCAGATCGCGAGGAAGGAAGTCTGCCCATGCCGGTTCCAGGACCCGGCGGCGAAATGTTCGCTCGATGAACTCAGGAGCGATCGACAATTGTGCGTTCTCGATCGTCGTCGATCGCGCGCTGGTGATCAGTGGGATCGCGCCGTGGTGATGGACCACCAGCCGTATGCTGCCGCCCAGGACATCGGGGACAAAATCGGAGGCTGCCAGTGGAGCCGTCTGCTGGACCCAGACGATCGAGGTCTCGATGGTCGAATTCCGTTTCAGTTCGCGAGGGGCCACCCATCGAAATCTGAAACCACCGGCTCTCGTCGGTCCGTCGTCGTTGATGGTACGTTCGAGGTGCTGCCAGTCGTCATCGTTGATAGGCAACAGATGACGATGCACACCAGCATCCTGCAGGTAGGCGAGGGCGGCCTGCTTGGCGGATTGGCCGGACTCGCCCTTCGCAGGTGTCTGCAAATGGCGCAGCTCCCGGACGTTCCGGTACGCATCGAGTTCGATCAGAAGGTCTGGTCCCTGCGGAAGATTCACGGTTCACCTCACGGGGTCTCGATCTTCGGCACGACTGGCCCGATCATGCTCCCGGTGGTTGCGCGAGGCAAGCGTCCTGCTTGTCGCGGAGGAGGCAGCCGGGAAGGGGGGCGCCCGGGGGGGCGGGCGGGTCGCGTGACAAGTCTCACGCAATCTTCAGCGTGAACTCGCTCCCGTCCGCCTCCGCAAATCCCGCCTGCAAAACCTCTTCCCGCTTGTGCCGCAGATGCGCGCGCAAAATGTGGGAGAGGCCGGCGCCGTCACGGCGCTGGAGCGCGTTGAGGATCGCTTCGTGCTCGCTGACGGCGAACGCCCAGCGCTGCGGCGTCATCGGCGTGACGTAGCGGGCGCGGCGGATGCGCGCGGTCACCGATGCATAGAGCCCGGTCAGCACGGGATTGCCGGCCGCATTGACGATCCCCTCGTGGATGGTGCGGTTGCCACGATAGTACTGGATCAGATCGCCCTCGCGATAATGCTGCACCATCGCGGCGTGCGCAGCCGCGATCTCTGCGATCTCACGATCGGTGATGCGCTCGCAGGCGAGCTCGCCTGCCAATGCTTCGAGGCCCTGGCAGACCTCGAAGAGATCGCGCATGTCCTTGTCAGTCAGTTTTGCTGCACGCGACCCGCGATGGGGCAGGAGTTGCACGAGGCCCTCGGCAGCGAGCACCTTGAGCGCTTCGCGCAGCGGCGTGCGCGAGATCTCGAGCCGCTCGCATAGTTCGCGCTCGGGGATCCGCGCGCCTGGCGGGATCTCGCCGTCGAGCAGAATGTCGCGAATGCGGCCGACAACCTCCTCATGCAGCATGCGATATCTCTTTTTGAATGCAAAAAGGTTCCAATATAGGATGTAGCAGTAATTATATCTTGTAAATTCCAAATTTTGCATTCAAAAATACAAAAAACAGGAAGGATCGAGGAAATGGACCAGGCCGTAGCGGCGGACGACCTCGTTTTTGAATGCAGAGACGGCATCGGGCAGATCACCTTCAACCGCCCGCAGGCGCGCAACGCCTTCACCTTCGCCATGTACGAGCGGCTCGCCGCTATTTGCGAGCAGGCCAATGACGATCGCTCCATTAAGGTGCTGGTGCTGCGCGGGGCCGGCGACAAGGCCTTCGCCTCGGGCACCGACATCAACCAGTTCCGCGAATTCAAAACGCCGCAGGACTCCATCGACTACGAGAACCGGATCGACCGTGTGCTGACCACGCTCGAGCAATGCCGGGTGCCGACCATCGCTGCGATCAACGGCTTTTGCACCGGCGGCGGGGCGGGCATTGCCGCAGCGTGCGATCTGCGTATCGGCACACGCAGCACAAAAATCGGCTTTCCCATTGCCCGCACGCTCGGCAATTGCCTGTCGATGTCCAATGTCAGCCGTCTCACCGCGCTGATCGGGGCTGCACGGGTCAAGGATTTGATCTTCACGGCACGTCTGGTCGATGCGGCGGAGGCAGCCCAGGTCGGGCTGCTCGGCGAGGTCGTCGACGATCTTCCAGCGCTCGACAAGCGCGCCGATGAGGTCGCGCGCCTTGTTGCCAGCCATGCGCCGCTGACCCTCAACGCGACCAAGCAGGCGGTGGCCCGCCTGCAAAAGAGGCTGACGCGGGACGAGGGCGAAGACCTCATCCTGATGTGCTACACGAGCCAGGATTTTCGTGAAGGGCTCGATGCTTTCCTCAACAAGCGCGCCCCGCAGTGGCGCGGTCAATAGGGCGCCCCCTGATGCAAAGCGATCGATCGCAATCTGGCTCACGCCGCGCAGGCCCGCTCGCCGGCCTCAAGGTCATCGATCTTACCCATGTCATGGCGGGGCCGACCTGCACCCTGATGCTCGCCGACATGGGTGCCGACGTCATCAAGATCGAGAAATCTCCGAACGGCGACGATACCCGCCATTCCGTGCCGCCCAAGATCGGCGACGAGGCGGCCTCGTTCCTGATGATGAACCGCAACAAGCGCGGCATCGTGCTGGATCTGAAGACCGACGGGGGCAAGGAGGTGCTGCGGCGGCTGATCGCGGACGCTGACGTGCTGGTCGAGAATTTTGCGCCGGGCGCGATGGAGCGCCTTGGGTTTGGCTATGAAGCGTTGCACGGAAAATTTCCGGCGCTGATTTACTGCTCGCTGTCGGGCTTCGGTCGCACCGGTCCCTACAAGCACCGTCGCGGTTTTGACCTGGTCGCGCAGGCCATGAGCGGCATCATGAGCTTTACCGGCGAACGCCCCGATGGCCCGCCGGTGAAATGCGGCCCGCCGCTGTCGGACATCACCGCCGGCCTGCTTGCGAGCATGGGTATCCTTGCGGCCTATACCCACCGTCTCAAGACCGGCGAGGGGCAGTGGGTCGAGACCTCGCTCTACGAGGCGGCGCTGGTGCAGACCTATTGGCAATCGACCATCGCGCTCGCCGCGGGCACGGCGCCGCGCGCGATGGGTTCGGCCCATCCGCTGAACGCGCCTTACCAGGCGTTTGAAGCCTCCGACGACTGGCTCGTGGTCGGCGGCGCGAACAAAAAGCACTGGCTGTTGATGCTCGAAGCGCTCGGCGCGAGCGAGCTCGCGGCCGATCCGCGCTTCGTCACCGGCGCCGATCGCATGGCGAATTTGAAGGAACTCGAAGCCGTCCTGAGCGAACGCTTCCGCACCCGGCCGCGCGCGCATTGGCTGGCGGCACTCGACGAGAAGGGCGTGCCCTGCGGCCCCGTGCACGACATGCTGGAGGCGCTCAGCGATCCGCAGACGCTGGCGCGCGAGATGGTCGTCGAGGTCGAGCATTCCACGCTGGGCCCGGTCAAGACGATCGGGTTGCCGGTCAAGTTCTCGGAAACGCCGGGCAAGGTCCTGTCCGGCGCTCCCGTCTATGGCGAACATACGCGCGAGGTGCTGGCCGAACACGGGTTCGACGACAAGCAAATCGAAGCGCTCGAAAAAGAAGGCGCAATCGTCTCGGCATCCAGGGAGCGCAGCGCACGCGTCGCCTGAACGGACGTCGAGACGACTGATCAAACAAAACAGAAAAAATCAGTTGGAGGAAATCATGCGTGGGACGTCGCTATTCTTGTTGTCCGTCAGTGCGGCTGTTGTCTCAGGCAGCGCGCCGGCGTGCGCTGCCTGGCAGCCGCAAAAGCCGATCGAGTTCGTGGCGACCGCCGGCCCAGGCGGCGGCACCGACAACATCGCCCGCGCGGTGCAGAACATCATCACCAAGTACAAGCTGACGGACCAGCCGATCGTCGTCGTCAACAAGGCCGGCGGCAGCGGTGCGGAAGGCTATGTCTACGGCAAGGCCTCTGCCGGCGATCCCTACAAGGTGATCTTCGGCACCTCGAATGCGTGGCAGCAGCCGCTCGTCTCCAAGGTCGCCTTCAACTACACCGATCTGACCCCGATCGCGGCCATGGCGCAGGATGAATTCCTGCTCTGGGTCAAGCAGGACTCGCCCTACAAGACGGCGGGCGACTATCTGAAGGCGGCCGCAACGGGAGACTTCAAGATGGGTGGCGCGCAGTCCAAGGACACCGACGAGGTCCTGACGCGCATGATCGAGAAGGCCGGCCATGTGAAGCTGACCTACATCCCCTTCAAGAGCGGTGCCGAAACGGCCGTGCAGCTCGCCGGCGGACACCTCGACTCTCACGTCAACAATCCCAGCGAAAGCATTGGGCAATGGCGCGGCGGCACGCAACGCCCGCTGTGTGTCTTCAGTCCGAAGCGACTGCCACAAGGCGCCAAGGTCACGGCAAGCGAAGGTTGGGGCGACGTGCCGACCTGTGCCGAACAGGGCCTCGACATCAAGCAATATGAGCAGCCGCGGACGGTCTGGCTGCCCGGCAAGGTCACGCCGGAGCAGGCCGCCTACTATGTCGATCTCATGAAGAAGGTGCAGGCGACACCGGAGTGGAAGGACTACATCGACAAGAGCTCGCAGATCGACACATTCCTCACTGGTGCGGACTTCGACAAATTCATCAAGGAGGATCTTGAGCACCTCAGGCAGGTTGCAAGCGAGCAGGGCTGGCTGGTCAAGTGAGTCAGGGCGCGCCTCAAACTCCTTTGCCGGGACGACGTCGAATGTTGGGTCCGCAACTCGACCGGAGCCTTCGATGATCTCGCGACGCGCCCTTGAACTTGCAACCGCCATCCTCACCGGTAGTTTTGGTGTTGCGGTGGTGGTCCAGAGCCTGGACAACGGCATCGGCTGGTCAAGCGCGGGGGTGGATTCCGGCACATTTCCGTTTCTGACCGGCATCATCATCGTCGCCGGCAGCCTCTACAATTTGGCGCGCGGCATCGTGCCGGCCGTTTCGCTGGCCAGCGTGCCCATCGCGATCACGTCCATTGAGCTGCGGCGGTTGGCGGGCCTGTTCGTGCCGGCCGCGATCTTCGTTGCCGCCATCCCGCTGCTCGGGATGTATCTGGCGTCGGCAGCCTATGTCTTCGCGGTGCTCGCGATCCCCCGTCATCAATCCGTGGTGCGTTCGGCGGTGACGGCGGCCGCGACCGCGCTCGCGCTCTACGTCGTGTTTGAGCGCCTGTTCCAGGTCAGCCTGCCACACGGCGCGCTCGCCGCCGCGCTCGGATTCTAGGGGGAGCGGGCGATGGATAATCTCCAGGAACTCCTCCACGGCTTCACCATCGCGGTCACCGTGCCGCATCTGGCCTTGATGGCCGTGGGCGTTCTGCTCGGCATTCTCGTCGGCGTGCTGCCGGGGCTGGGTGCGCCGAACGGGGTGTCGCTGCTGCTGCCGCTGACCTTCGGCATGCAGCCGGTGTCGGCGATCATCCTGCTCTCCAGCATGTATTGGGGCGCGCTGTTCGGGGGATCGGTAACCTCGATCCTGTTCAACATTCCGGGCGAGCCGTCTTCGGTCGCGACCACCTTCGACGGCTATCCGATGGCGCGGGACGGCCGACCGACCACGGCGCTCGCCACCGCCTTCGGCTCGGCGGCGTTTGGCGCGCTCGTCGGCGTCATCCTGATCACTTTCCTGGCGTCATGGGTGGCGCAGGTTGCGCTCGCCTTCGGACCGGCGGAATACTTTGCGGTCTATTTCCTGGCTTTCGCGAGCTTCGTCGGCATGGGCGGCGCGGCGCCGATCAAGACCGTGGTGGCGCTCGCGATCGGCTTTGCCATCGCCGCCATCGGCATCGACACCGTCTCCGGCAGCGTGCGCCTCACCATGGGCATCGACGAGCTGGTCAAGGGCGTGAATTTCGTCGTCGCGGTGATGGGTCTGTTCGGCATCGGCGAGCTCCTGGTCGCGGTCGAAGAAGAATTTCACGCCCGCGCCGTCTCCTCGAAGATCGACTGGCGCGAGGTGTTCCGTGCGGTCGGCCGCCTGCCGCGGCATAGCGTTGCACTGCTGCGGAGCGCGGCGATCGGCTGCTGGATGGGGATCACACCAGGCGGCCCGACCGCGGCGTCCTTCATGAGCTACGGCATCGCCCGCCGCTTCTCGCGCCGCGGCCGCTATTTCGGCACGGGCGAGGTCGAAGGCATCATCTCGCCGGAGACCGCCGATCATGCCGCCGGCACCAGCGCGCTGTTGCCGATGCTTTCGCTCGGCATTCCCGGCTCGGCCACCGCGGCCGTGATGATGGGCGGGCTGATGATCTGGGGCCTCAATCCCGGGCCGATGCTGTTCGTCGACCAGAAAGACTTTGTCTGGGGCCTGATCGCCTCGATGTATGTCGGCAACATCGTCGCGGTTGTGCTCGTGCTGCTCACCGTGCCGGTCTTTGCCGCCCTGATGCGAATTCCCTTCGTGATCATCGCGCCGCTGATCGTGATCATCTGCGTCGTCGGCGCCTATTCGGTGTCGAACTCCTATCTCGACGTCGTCATGATGCTCGGCTTCGGCATTGTCGGCTATCTCTTCAAAAAACTGTTCTATCCGCTGGCGCCGCTGGTGCTCGCCATCGTCATCGGCGACAAGGCCGAGGATGCGTTCCGGCAATCGATGCTGATGTCCAAGGGATCGCTCGGGATCTTCTTTGCCAACAAGCTGGTGACGTGCCTGGTGGTGGGCGGTATCGCGCTGCTGCTGCTTCCGCTCGTGCTCCAGTTCGTGGGCCTCTGGCGCAAGCCCGCTTTGCCCGCACCCGAGACAACAGCCCAGGAAAAGGTGATCATATGACCGCAAAGCCGTTCATTGCGCTCGCAATGGGAGATCCCGCCGGCATCAGCCCGGAGCTGACAGCGAAGCTCGTGGCGTTGGACGACGTCCGCAATCGTGCCCGGCTCGTGGTGATCGGCGACCGTCGCATCTTCGACGAGGGCGCGCGCGTCGCCGGCGTCGCGCCGCAGTTGACGACGGTGGAGAGCAGCGCCGACTTTCGCGCGGCGAAAGGCGATGCGCTGTTCGTCGATCTCGGCCATCTCGATCCCAGGGACGTCCAGCCGAAAACCGCGACCCTTGCCGGCGGCAAGTTCGCGCTGGCCAACTACCGCCACGCGCTCGAGCTCGCCCGCGACGGCCGCGTCGACGCCGTCTGCTTTACGCCGTTCAACAAGCAGGCGATGCGGTATGCCCGCGCCGACTATGACGACGAGATCGCGTTCTCCGCGGAGGTCGCCGGTCTCAAGACGCCGGCCAGCGAGTTCAACGTGCTGGGCGAGCTCTGGAACGCGCGGGTCACCTCGCACATTCCGCTGAGGGATGTGGCTGCGAAGCTCTCCAGCGAGCGCATCCATCGTGCGCTCACACTGACCGATGCCTGCATGCGCAACGCCGGCTTCGCGCGGCCGCGCATTGCGGTCGCAGGACTCAATCCGCACGCCGGCGACGGCGGCAATTTCGGCCGCGAGGAGATCGATGTCATTGCACCGGTGGTCGCGGCCGGCCAGCGCGAGGGCATCGCCGTGGAGGGGCCGTTTCCGGCCGACACCGTGTTCCTGCGCGCGAAGGCCGGCGCCTTCGATGCGGTGCTGACGATGTACCACGACCAGGGCCAGATCGCGATGAAGCTGATGGGGTTCGATCGTGGCGTCACCTTGCTCGGCGGCTTCCCGTTTCCGATCTGCACGCCCGCCCAAGGCACCGCCTATGACATCGCCGGGCAGGGCGTCGCATCCACCGGCGCGAGCCGCGCCGCGGTGCTGCTGGCGGCGGAGATGGCGGCGCGGCCGGGCGGCTAATCCGGGCCGGGGCGCTTTTCAGGAAAAACTGGAAACTTCCGCGATCAATCGAGTTGCCAATCCGACGAATGTCTCCACTCGGAGCTGGACCATGATCACGAAGGGGCCGCGACGCGCGGCAATGAGGATTGCTTTCGCTGCCGCGCTCCTTGCCGTGGCGGCCGCACCGGCGTTCGCCGCCGGGATGGACGCGGCCTCGATCGGTTCCGCCGAGCCCTCGAAGAAGACCCTGTCGAACGAGAAGCCGACCCCGGCGGGCGTGCGCCTGCAGGTCCTGCTGGACCGCGCGCATTTCTCGCCGGGCGAGATCGACGGCAAATTCGGCGAGAACGCAAAGAAGGCGCTGCGCGCCTATGCGGAGGCGCGGCAATTGCCGAGCTCGGATGAATTGACGGATGACGTCTGGAAGGCGCTGCAGGCGGATGGCCGACCGCCGATGGCGACCTACACAATCACCGACAAGGACGTCGCAGGCCCGTTCCTGCACAAGCTTCCTTCAAGGATGGAGGACATGAAGAACATTCCCGAGCTCGGCTACGCCAGTCCGCGCGAGGCACTGGCCGAGAAGTTTCACATGAGCGAGCAGCTGCTGGCGACGCTCAACCCTGGGCGCCACTTCGACCGCGCCGGTGAGACCATCGCCGTCGTCGACACGAGCGACGGTCGAAGCGCTGTGCCTGTCAAGGCCGACAGGGTCGAGATCGACAAGAAGCGGCAAACCGTAAAACTGTTCGACAAGTCGAATGCGCTGATCGGTTTCTATCCGGCGAGTGTCGGCAGCGAGGAGAAGCCGTCACCTTCGGGCACGCTGAAGGTCACCGAGATCGATCCCAATCCAATCTATCGTTACAATCCCGCCTATCACTTCAAGGGTGTTCATTCCCGAAGACCGTTCAAGATCAGGCCCGGCCCGAACAATCCCGTCGGCACGATGTGGATCAACCTGTCCGCCGACGGCTATGGCATCCATGGCACGCCGTCGCCGCAAAATATCTCCAAGGGACAATCGCATGGTTGCGTGCGTCTCACCAATTGGGACGCCGAACGTGTCGCAGCCAGCGTCGCGAAAGGGACGCCGGTCGCGTTCGTGGATGGCGGATAGTGCGTGCCACTCTCGGACCGGCGCGTGCCGACGGCGCGCTATTTCGGCATCGGCATCGTCAGGTCCTTGTCGGCCGTATCCACCACGAAGACAGCCAGCAGCTTCGCCGGCTCGGTATCGCTGGCATTGGCGCTGACGGCATGGCGGTCGCCAGGTCTTTCGGAGAAGTTCTCGCCCTTGCGAAAGACCTTTGCGGGTCCGTCATTGACCTGACTGCGGATCGCTCCTTCCAGGACCGTGGCATAGATGAAGGCCGACGGCGCGTGGATGTGGGCCGGCGACGAGCCTCCGGGACCGTACTCGACCAGTACACCCTTCATGCTCTTGCCGGGGACGTTGGGCAGGGCCTGGTCGAACACCATGGTTATTTTGGCCAATGGAGCTGTCGGCGGCGTTTCGGCCGCATGTGCCGTCAGCAGAGACGCGGCACACACGGTCGTTGCAATCAGGATTTGACGCATGGGATTCCCTTCGTGGCTGTCGTGACGGGATACTCACCTCAGATCGTCGAGAGCCACGTTGCGAGCGGCGTCTTCCCGAGCCGGGCCTCGCCCAGCGGGTTGAGCGACGTGTCGACAATCGGTGCGCCATAGTACTGCGCGGTTGGGTCTCCGATCACCGGACGGCTGTCGCCGGCCGCCTTCAGGCGCCGCGCAACGAACTCGTTGAAGGGAGCCTTCTCGGGACCAGCGAGATCGATCGTGCCATTCAGTGGGCGCGCCGTCGCAACCTCGGCAAGGCAATCGACCACGTCATCGGATGCGATCGGTTGGAACAGTGCCGATGGGACGACGACCTTGCCGCCAGTCGCACCCGCTTCGCCGATGGCGCCGAGGAATTCAAAGAATTGGGTGGCGCGAACGATCGAGTAGGGGATCGAAGAAGTCTTGACGACCGTCTCCTGCGCGAGCTTGGCACGGAAATAGGCGATGTCGGGCGAGCGGTCGGTCCCCACGATCGACAGGGCGACATGATGCTTGACGCCAGCTTTGGCCTCGGCAGCGACGAGGTTCTTGCTCGAACGCTCGAAGAATTCAAGCACGGCGGCAGGCTCCCAGGATGGTGAATTGGCGACGTCGACGACGACATCCGCGCCGGCCAGCACTGTGGTGAGGCCTTCCCCTGTCACGGCATTCACGCCGGACTTCGGCGAGGCCGCGACGACCTCATGGCCCTGCTGCTTGAGTTTCGCTACGAGCTTGGATCCGATCAGCCCGGTTCCGCCGATCACGACGATCTTCATGGCGTCTCTCCTCGACATTAGGCAACGTGAGTTGACCAAATCCAGCGGATTCCCACGCTCTCACGTTGGCGAACGTGATGCGGGATGCATCTTAACAGAGTTGCTGGGCATGCTCTTGCCTGTAACGGGCGAAACTTGCCGGAAATGCGCGAAGACGTGCGTTCGGGAAAAATTCGGTAAGAGATTATTCCCTTTGGCTCGCACGAACGATCGTTGCGGGTGAATGTCGCTATTTGCGGTCTGCTGTTGTGTTCCGCCCGTTCAGCCGGTCGTGGATGAAGTCGACGAACACCCGCACCTTGGCGGCGGGAAACTGGCGGGACGCGGTGAGCGCATAGAGAGGAAAGCTGTCGCCGCTCCAATCCGGCAAGAGCTCGACGAGGGTGCCTTGCTCCAGCAGGCGTTGCACGCCGATCGCCTTTACGCGCGCGATCCCGACGCCGCCCGCGCAGGCGCCCAGCATGGTGCCGAATTCGGCCACCATGAGGCTGCCGGAGATGGCGATCCGCTCTCGCTTGTTGCCCTGTCTGAACACCCACGCGTCGATCGGCTGGCCCGTCAGCGAGTCCCGCACCTGGATGCAGGCATGGCGTGCGAGATCGCGGGGATGCTCCGGCTTGCCGTAACGCTTGAGATAGCCGCGAGACGCCACCGTGATGGTACGCGTCTCCAGGAGTTTCCTGGCAACCAGCGATGAATCGGGCGGTGCGCCAAATCGCACGGCGACGTCGAAGCCGTCGCCAATGAGATCCCCCAGCTGATCCCGCGCGACGATGTCGAGCTTCAAGTCGGGGTGGCGTGTCAGAAATTCGCTGAGGTGCGGCGCGAGCAGCAGGCTGGAGAAGAAGGCGTCGACATTCACCCGCAATCGGCCGCGCACGGACACGGCGGATTTCGAGGTCGACGACACGACCTCATCAATCCCGGTCAGAAGCGGGGCAACGCCCGTATAGAAGCGCCGGCCCTCGTCGGTCAGGGACACGACCCGCGTGGTCCGATCGAGCAGTTGCACGCCGACGCGAGCCTCCAGCCGCGATACGGCGCGGCTGACGCCGGAGCGCGACAGGCCGAGGGCATCCGCCGCTCGGGCAAAACTTCCGCCTTCGACGATCGCGGCGAGCACGCCGACATTGGAGATGATGCGGCCGTCAAAGGTCATGGGGACCACCGTTGCGTAGAGATCACCAATCCTATGACATAATGGCACTCACAGCAATCTTCGGTTCGGAGCTATCGAATGCGCGCGGGCATCGCCCGATGACAAAACGAATGAAAGCGCCATCATGTACGCAATTACTGGCATCACCGGAAAAGTCGGCGGCGAACTCGCCAAAAACCTTCTAGCGCAGGGCGCGCCGGTGAGGGCGGTGGTCCGGGACGCGAACAAGGGCGAGGCCTGGGCCAGGCTGGGCTGCGAGCTGGCGTTGGCCGAGATGGAGGACGCCGCGGCGCTGACAAAGGCCTTCACCGGCGCGACCGCTGCCTTCATCCTGCCGCCGTCGGACTTCGATCCTGAGCCCGGTTATCCCGAAGCCCGGCGCGTCATCGACAGCGTGGTCAGCGCGCTGAAGGCCGCGGCGCCGGAGCGTGTGCTCTGCCTGTCGACGATCGGCGCCGACGCCACGCGGGACAATCTGCTCTCGCAGCGGACGATGATGGAAGATGCCCTGAAGGCGCTTGGGATGCCCCTGACCATCCTGCATCCCGGCTGGTTCATCGAAAACGCGCTCTGGGACCTGCCGTCCGCCAGGGATGCCGGCGTGATCTACAGCTTCCTGCAACCGGTGGACAAGCCTTTTCCGATGGTTGCCACACGGGACGTGGGGCGCGTCGCCGGCGAGCTTATCCAGGAGAGCCATCGCGGCACGCGGATCGTCGAACTGGAAGGGCCGCGCCGGGTCTCGCCGAACGATCTTGCTGCCGCGTTCGGCCGCGCGCTCGGCAAGCCGGTTCGAGTCGAAATTGTCCCTCGCGAAAGCTGGGAGGCGCTGTTTCGCTCGCAGGGCATGAAAAACCCTCAGCCGCGCATCAGCATGCTGGATGGTTTCAACGAGGGATGGATCGAATTCAGGGATCGCGGAGCGGCGTCGATCAAGGGGCGCATCGACGTCGACGCCGTTGTGGCCGGGCTCGTCTAGATCCGCGCCTCTATCCAACCGCAGCCAGATAGAGCTGCGTATCAAAATAGTCCGACGCGTGCAGCGCGCCGGTGATGCCGGCATCCGTCATGAAGAAGTCGCTGACCTGCTGCAGCCATTTCACCACGGTGCCGTCAGCATAAAGCCGCCGCCATTCGCGCGCGGAGTAGAGCTTTTGCGCCTTGAAGGCTTCCGCGATGTCGGCAGGGCGCGACGGCGTGTAGTGAGCCTGGAGCGCCTCCGCGGCTGAAGCGGGGTTGCGCACCATGTGGTCGTTCGCATCAATCCAGCCACGGATGATCCGGCTCAGAACGTCCCTGTTCCTTGTGTAATAATCCATCCGCGCGGCCCAGCCGCCGAGCACGGCGGATTGCGGATAGAAGGCGGAGGCATCGACCAGCTTCACGGCGTCGGGCAGCGCCTCGCGGACGGCGATATTGAATGGCACCCAGAGCGCGACGGCCGGCACCTCGCCGGCGATGAACGCCTTGACGGCATCGGGCATGCTGGCGTTGACGATCTCCACCTCGGATGGAGCGATGTTGTTGGCGCGCAGCGCGCGGCCGAGAAAGATGTGCGCGGTCGTCTTCATGGTCGTCGCGATCCGCTTGCCCCTGAGATCTGCCAGCTTGTTGACCCCGAGCGACGGCCGGACCCAGAGCTGCGCGGTCGCGACCTCGATGTCGTTGATGAGAAAGCCGCGACCACGTCCGAGCGCCAGATAGTTGGAGATCACGCCGCCGCTCGATGCGACGTCGAGTTCGCCCCGCATCATTGCCTCGAACACTTCAGGGCCGGTGTTGAACGCGTGCAGTTCGAAATCGATGCCCTCGCGGTCGAACGAGCCGCGATCGAGCCCGGTCCAGATGTGCCCGTCCACGGCGACCACATGGAGATAGCCGAGCCGGAGTTTTGTCCGGGCCTGCGCGAGGGCGGGCATGCCGAGCACCGAGGCCGCGGCCAGCGCCGCGCCATGGCGTAGCAGTCGCCGTCGGCTGAAGGGGCGGGCGCTCATGCCGCTGCTCCCGCATTCCGGGCCGCGCCGCGAAAACGCTGGGCGTGAAACTCCGCGATGGCGTCCTTGGGATAGTCGTGCAGGAAGCCGGAGAGCCGGACCAGCGTGGTGTCGGCCGCGCCATCCTGCGCAATCGCCGCAAAGACCTCGTCCCAGCGCTGGCACATGATGATCTCGGCCTCGCCCGCCTGTGCAAGCTCGCCGCGGAGCTCGCTGACCGCGATCGGCTCGGCAAAGCCCTTCGGCGTGATGCTGTCGACGCTGCGGAACAGGAACGCATGGCCCACGCGCGCGCGGACGGCAGCGCTCACCAGCACGCGGGTGCCGTAGTTCTTGTTGAGGCCTTCCAGCCGCGAGGCCAGGTTCACGGTGGCGCCGAGCGCGGTGTAGTTCATCCGGTCGCTCGAGCCGACATTGCCGATCACGGCGTCGCCGACATGCAGGCCGTAGCGCGTGTCGTAAGACGGCCAGCCCTCGCGCCGAAATTCCTTGTTGAGGGCCTCGTTCGCCGCAAGGCAGGCGAGAATGGCGCGGCAGGCGTTGACGGTATGATCGGGATCGTCCGCCGGCGCATTCCAGAGCGCCATCACGGCATCGCCGATATATTTGTCGACCGTGCCCCGGTGCCGCATGATCTCGTCCGACAGCGCCGCGAAATAGCGCGAGGTGTAGATCATCACCTGCGACGGATCGGCCAGCTCCGTCTTGGCGGTGAAGTCGGCGACATCAGTGAACAGCACCGTGACCTGACGCCTTGAGCCGCCCAGACGGAGCGAGGAGCCCGTCTCGATCAGCTGCCGCACGATCGGGCGCGGAATGAAGCTGGCAAAGCTGCTGACCACGCTGCGCATGGTGAAGACCGAGCGGCCGAGCTCCTCGATCTCGGCGATGGCGGAATGGATGCGCGGCCGTTCCGCGATGTCGAAGCGCTGGATCGCGTCGGTCTCCTCGACCAGCTTGCGCAGCGGCTCTGCCATCCGCGAGCCCAGCCAGAACGCGAACGGCAGCGTGGCGCCGACGAAGGCCAGCGCCAGCGCAAACAGCGTGCGGCGCTCGCTGATGATCCGGGCATAGAATTCGTCGAGCGGGGCGACCAGCGCGAGCCGGACAACGGCCGAGCCCGTGGTATCGAGCTGGTGGACCGCCGCGACATAGATCCGGCCCGCGGCATCGTCGAAGAATTGCTGCGCCGGAGCGCCTTCGCGCCAGGAACGGATGATCGGGGTGAGCTCTGGCAGCTTGAGCGCGCCGATCTGCGGCAGGTCGTCCTGCCGCTCCGGGATCTCGGCCATCAGGCGGGTCATCTCGGGATGGCCGACGATGCGCTCGGCATCGTTGAACAGGAAGGCGAGCCCCGATTGGCCGAGCTTCTGCGCCGCCAGCATGTCCTCGAACCGGTTCAGCAGCACGTCGCCGGCGACGACGCCGCGGCGGCCTTCCTTCAGCGGCGTTCGCAGCGTGTAGCCGGGCTCGCCGGTGGCGTAGAACACGTAAGGCCCGGTCAGCAGCGTCTTGTCGTTCTTGAACGCCTCGACATACCAGGGCCGTTGCCGCGGGTCGTAGCCGGTGGGGCCGGGGACTTCGGCCACCTGGATCAGGTTCTCCGACAGATATTGCGTGACCGGCGTGGCTCCTCCCGTGCGCGAGATCACGACCAGCCGGAACGCTGCATCCTGTTCGACCTTCAGGCCCACCCGGAACGCCGGCTTGGCGCGGTCGATCACGTCCATCTCGATGAACGAGCCGTCCTCATAGCCGACATAGAGATTGAACAGCTGCGGGTTGTTGCGCAGCATCGCCGCCATCAGGCTGTACAGCCGCGAATTGTCGGCGATGTCGGCTTCCTGGATCGACGGGATGCCGGAGAGAATGTCGAGATTGTCCCGGACGTTCTTGAACTGCTCGTCGACATGGTCGGCGCCCAACTGCGCCACCTTCTCGATGAAGCCGCTCGCCGCGGTTCGCGTGATCGAGGTCACGCGCTCAAAACTGAGATAGACCAGGGTCAGGCCGACAAGCAGCACCACGGCCACGAACACCGTGATGATCGATGTCTGGAAGCCGATGCGAATCGTGCGCTTGTTGGTCTTCTCGTCCGTCATCGGACCTGCGCTGTGCCTCCGTCAGTATGTCTATGTTGCAGCAGATCCTTCTTGTTCGCGGTGAACGACGAGAGGCGTCCGCATCACGCAGCGGAAGCCGACATGGCTGGTTGAGGTATCGACCGGCTCGGCGTGCCGGGCCGCGGGACGATAGCGACGGCAATAATTGGGGGCGCAGAGATGCGAGCCGCCCTTCAAGACTTTGCGCGGGATGCGGATGTTGGGTTGACATGGATCAAAGCTTGCGTCCTCGCGGCCGCCACGCGGATTGCTCGGGATGCAGCAGGGCTTTGCGGCGTCGGCTGTGTGCCGGGCCGACCACCAATCGGAGGTCCACTCCCAGACATTGCCGATCATGTCATAGAGGCCGTAGCCGTTCGGCGGGAAGGCCATGACCGGCGAGGTACGCTCATACCCATCCTCGCCGAGGTTCTGGACGGGGAAGTTTCCCTGCCAGATATTGGCCATGTGCTTGCCGCCCGGCATCAGTGCATCGCCCCAGGCGAACTCTTCGGCCTCGAGGCCGCCACGCGCGGCGAACTCCCATTCAGCCTCGGTCGGCAGATCCTTGCCGGCCCAGCGCGCATAGGCTGTCGCATCGCTATAGGAGACGTGCACGACCGGATGGTCGTCGAGGCCTTTGATATTGCTTCCGGGGCCGTAGGGGTGGCGCCAGTTGGCGCCGCGCAGGAAGGACCACCACTGGCTCCAGTCAGTGAGATCGGTGATGCGGGGCAGGGGCGAGAACACCAGCGATCCCGCGTAAAGCATTTCCTTCAGTGCGCCGGGATAATCCCTGGGATCAGGAACGATCTGCGCTTCAGTGACATGGCCGGTCGCGTTGACGAATTGCTTGAACTGCCGGTTGGTGACCGGCGTGCGATCAATCCAGAAGCCGTCGACGGCGACGCGATGGCTCGGCGCCTCCTCGGGATAATGATGGTCGGATCCCATGCGAAAAGTTCCGCCGGGAATGAAGACCATCTCGCCGGTCTTCACATCATCCGGCAACCACTCGCAGTGATCCAGATCCGCGCGCAGCATGGTGGAGACCCCGATACACGTAGTCCACCTGACGCTACGGCGCAGACTTTGGCAGAGGTCGACGACGGCACATTGCCCGGTACATTGGACGCATTGTCTGGTCCCCTCTTTTGGGCGCTTTGAGGAGAGGACGACGCTTCATTGCGTCAACATCTCTTTCCCATCGCGCGCACGCTTTCGAGCACGCGGCAAATACTTGCCGCGTGCGCTCTGCTATCCGCAGAGCGCTATCGATCGATAACGCTAAGGTTGAAAACGGTATCGGAAGATTGGCCTGCTGTGATGTGCAGTTTGTGCCAGTACACAGGAGGGATGGGTGAGACTTAGCGACCCATCGCGAAAAGACTTGAAACTGCAGTGCGATGCAGAGAGTTTGGCGTGCCTGATTTCGATAGCGTTTGTCTCAAAACGCGAAGGCTGATTGTCGCACCCACTTCGCGTTGTGGTGGTATTTTGAGGCTGATTGCCCCAGAATTGTCGCCCTTCAGTAACAGGGTACAGCCATGGGGCAATTCCTTCTGGTTGATTCGCGCAAGCTGGACGGTTTCGAAGGACTTCATCAGGCCGTTCACGGTTCGCATGTCGATGTGATGCAGCTCGGCCGCGGGCGGCTGCGCGGAACGTTGTCGCATATCGGTATCGACGATTTTTCGCTCAGCATCGGCGCCTTCAACGTCGGCATGCGCACACAGCGCGTTTCCAGTGACGACAAGCTGATCATCGGGATGCTGCTCGCAGCCGAAGATCGTGTCGCGCACTGGTCGTTCGACATGCAGCTCAACGACGTGCTCGTGATACCGCCGTTGCTCGAGCATGACGGCGTTTTCCACGGTGCGTCCGCTTACGCCGCCATGCGCTTCGACCTCGCCGAGGTCACTTCGCTATTCGGTGGCGAAGCGCAGCTCAGCGATCCCGACACCTGGCGCAGCCGTGGTCATTTCCGGGCGGATCTCCAAACCGGTGCGATTGCCTCGCGCCGCCTGGTCCGGATCATGTCGCATCTGCGCACGTGCAACGGAAGCCTGACGCCGTCGACCTCCGATTTCTGGAAGCGATCGATCGTTGAATGCATGGCGGCCAATGTCATGTCATCGTTGCCGCCCGACGACGAAGGCTGGCTGCCGTCGGCGCGACGGCTGATCCGCAGGGTCGAGGATTATCTCGACGAGACCGGCACGCGCCCGGTGCATGTGTCGGAGATTTGCGCGGCGCTTGGCGTATCGCGGCGGACCTTGCACCGCGCCTTTCAGGAAGTGTTCGGCCTCGGCCCGGTCAGCTTCCTGCGGCACAAACGGCTCTGTGCGGTTCATTCCATCCTGCGCGACTGCGCGCCCGGCTCGACCACCGTGGCAGCCGTCGCCATGCAGCAGGGGTTCTACGAGCTCGGCCGGTTCTCGCAGTACTACCTTGCGATGTTCGGCGAGCGTCCGTCGCAGACGCTCGGAGTTTCACCATTGCAGACGGCCGGCGAGAGCATCGCCAACGCCTAGCGTTCTCCCTGGCGCTCTCCTAGCGCTCTTGGGATGACGACGGTGCGCGTGTCCCCAGGCGTTCGACGAGGCGGATCAGATAGCCATCGGGATCCTGGACCAGGACTTCACGCTGCCCGACGTCCTGGTCACCGACGCGATACCAGGCCTCGTTCGGCGGTTCGTAGAGCGGCCATTTCGCTTCGCCGAGCGCGCTCAGGATCGGTGCGATGTGGTCGATGACCATCTGGAAATTGATGCCGCGCCCGAACGGCCGTTGCATCTCGGCCGTCTCCCAGCGTCCGTTCAATTCGCACAGCATCACCTGCACGCGTCCCCTGACGAGATAGGCAAATCGCGCAGCAGGGCGGTCATAGGCGATCTCGAAACCAAGCAGGTCTCGCCAGAACGACAGACTGGCCTGGATGTCCGAGACGCTGAGCTCAGGCACGAGATCGGCGAAGCCGTCGCGCGGCGCGTTGCCCGTACTGTCGGAGGTGGCGCGGTCGTGAGGATCTGAAAGGGGTGGCTTGGACATCGCGGCGGCGCCAATCGTCAGCCTCGCTTGCGAACGACGCCATCATCGCAGAATGCCGGTGTTTCTGTCTCTTATACACATCT
>NZ_VSSS01000039.1 GCF_008123425.1 Bradyrhizobium rifense | reverse complement strand
GGTGCGTGCTGCTGCGGGGCTGCCGCCGGAGGCGGCGGCGGTGTCGGTGCATGCTGCTGCGGAGCCGCGGCCGGAGGCGGCGTCGGCGCCTTGGGTGCAGCCGGCGGCGGCGGGGGCGGCGGAGGAGCCTGATGAGTCGGGGGCGGCGCGGCCGGGGGAGGCGGCGGCGTCGGACGTGGCGGCGCTGCAGCCGGCGGAGGTGCGGCGGGCGGATGCGGCGGGGCAGCCGCCGGCGGCGGTGCGGCCGGTGCCTTGGGCGGAGCAGGCGGCGGCGCGGCTGGCGGAGGCGGCGCTGCCGGGCGCGCGGCAGGCGGCGGACCCTTCGGCGCTTCCTTCGGAGGCTGCTTCGGTTTTCCGTCAGGGCCCAATTCTGGCTGGGCCTGCGCGATCACGAGCGGCGGCGCGCTTTGCGCATGCGATGCGGAGCTTGCAAATTGCATCGCGGTCAGAGCCGTTGTGGCAAGCAGCACGAAACGAAGGTTGGTCATGTGGTTCAACTTCCCCGGAAGGTTCTTTGACGAAGTCTTGGTTTGAGTCTTGGTTTGACGAAGTGCTGGAATGAACGGATACGCGTTAGGCCGCATTGTGGCGGGCGAAGACATTGCGTCGCGATTTATTTCTGCATGCAAATCATGTCACACAAACTACGTTCATTGCGCATTCAGGCGCAGCTTGCAATCGCCTCACATGTGATCGCTCGTCTCACATCTGGCGCTGCGACGAATTGGCATCCGTCGCGGGATTCGGCGTGAGCGGACCGTTCGGTCCGCGCGATGGAATCTCCTCAGGCATGCGGCCCGGCAATTCATCGGGCCGCGGTGATTCGCCGGGCTCGCGTACAGGCGGCGTGATTTCAGGTTGCGGATTGCCCGGCGGAATTCCGGGTGGTGGCTCGGTGGGCGTGCCGGGTGTCGATGGCGGTATCTCGGGCGGTTCAATCGGCATCGGCATCACAAAGATCAGTTGTCGGGAGAACGACAACGATGATGCCGTGCCGATGTTCCTTAGTCGCCGCGCTATTCCGGTACGTGACAGACCGCCTCGATGTTGTGGCCGTCGGGGTCCAGCACGAAGGCGCCATAATAGTTAGCGTGATAATGCGGGCGCAGGCCGGGCGGCCCGTTGTCGCGGCCACCGGCGGCCATCGCAGCCTTGTAGAACGCGTCGACCGTCGCGCGGTCTTTCGCGAGGATCGCGACATGCACCGGCTTGTTCATCGCGCCCTCGCCGCCGATCCAGAAATCCGGCTTGCCGCCGGAGCCGAAGCCTGCTGCCGCGGCGTGACCGGTCTGCTCCTCCGTCACTTCCATGATCAGGCTGTAGTCGAGCGGCGCCAGTGCCTTGCTGTAGAACGCTTTCGCGGCCTCATAGTCGGAGACGGAGAGGCCCAGGTGATCGATCATCGCAACCTCCGTGGTTCGTCGTCAGCGTGACAGGAACGTATTGCTTCGTGTCTTGCGCGCGATCGTAAAGCCGCGCGTGACCATGTCGGCGATACAATCTTGCTGCCATTCGTTTTGTGACAGATGCTCGATCACGACCGCGCGCGGCCACAGCGCCGGCGGCGCGTCGCGGAAGAAGCCGATCAGCACGCGGTCCTCAAAACCCTCGACGTCGATCTTGAGCGAATCGACCTGGCCGACGCCGGCCTCTTCCAGAATGCGCGTGAGCCTCAGCGACGGCACCTTGATAGCATCACGGCTGGCAGCGCCTGTCACGACGTGCGTGGCGCCGAGATTGCCGCCGCCGCCTTCGATCATCAGCTCGCCGTCGCTGTCGCCTGCGGCGGCCTGCACCAGGCGCACCGGCATCGCGTTCGATGCGGCATGGTTGAACGAGAGCCGCCCAAAGGTCAGTGGATGCGGCTCGATCGCCACCACTTTGCCTGATGGCCCGACTTGTCGCGCCATCACCAGCGCAAAAGTGCCGACATTGGCGCCGACGTCGACGAAGGTGCCGCCGGCCTGCGTGTGCTGGCGCAGGAAGTCGAGCTCGTCGAGATTGTAGTCGGGGTTGAACAGCGCGCCGCGTTCGGTTGCGCTGCCCTGGTGATAGAAGCGGAACGAGGCGCCTTGGTACTGCACGTCGATCGGGCCGCCGCGCAGCAGATTGACCAGCCGCGACATCCATGGCCGGAACGCGCCACGCTTCAGCCCCGATCCTTGCGCGAGGCTGATAATCGCGGCCTGCGCTGCGTTCGGCGCAAACGCGCCGAACGGCGCGGTCGAAAGGGCATTGTCGGGCGTCAAGCAGGCGATCCTCGTTGCAGGCGGCGCATGCATAGCCGGTTTTGCCGGGGACTCCAATCTTCACGAGAGATTAGTAGCCCGGATGGAGCGCAGCGTAATCCGGGGTTCTTGCCGTTCTGATGGACCGTCCCGGATTTCGCTTCGCTCCATCCGGGCTACGAGCCTCACGCCGCCTTTTTCGCAGCCGGCTTGCGCTGCCGCAGGAATCGCCCGAGCAGCTTTCGTTTGCCCTTGCGCGGGATCAGGTCGATGTCGCTGACGAGTTTGGCGCCGCCCTTGCGGCGCTCCAGCACGATCTTGCGGCTGTGAAAGGCCTCCAGCTCGACGCGATGCGCGACGCTGACGATGGTTGCCTTCGGCAGCTCGTCGATGACCATCTTCATCATCTTGTCCTGGCTCTTCTCGTCGAGCGCGGAGGTCGCCTCGTCGAGCACAACGATATCGGGGTTGTGCAGCAGCAGCCGCGCAAAGGCGAGGCGCTGCTTCTCGCCGCCGGACAGCGTCTGGTCCCACGGCGCCTCTTCCTCGATCTTCTCCTTGAGATGGTCGAGGCCGACCTTGTGCAGGGCCTCGCCGATCTCCTCGACGGTCCAGTCGTCCTCGGCGCCGGGATAGGCGACCGCGCGGCGCAAGCTGCCTGACGGCACGTAAGGTCGCTGCGGCAGCATGAACAGCCGCCGGTCTGGATGGAAATTGACGCTGCCGCCACCCCATGGCCAAAGGCCGGCGATGGCGCGCACCAGCGTGCTCTTGCCGGTGCCGGATTCGCCGGCGACCAGAAGCCGCTCGCCGGGCTCGATCGCCACCTCGGTCTCGCCGACCACGGCGGTGCCGTCGTCGAGCGTGACGGAGAGGTCGTTCAGCTCCAGCATGGTCTCGTTGCTGGTCTCGCCGCGCTTGATGCGGCCAAAACCATCGCCCTGCTCGGCGCGCTCGAGGCCGTCGAGCGACATCATCAGCGAGGCGATGCGGCGGGCGCAGGCGTTCCAGTCCGCAAGCCGCGGATAATTGTCGACCAGCCAGCCGAACGCGCTCTGCACGATGGTGAAGGCGGAGGCCGCCTGCATCACCTGTCCGAGGCTCATGCTGCCATCCAGGAATTTTGGCGAGCAGAGCAGAAGCGGCACCACGGGTGCAACGAGGCTCGAGCCCTGCGACACCAGCGTCGTGCGCATGTGCTGGCCCGCGAGCCGCGCCCATTGCCGCAGCACGCGGGTCAAATTGCGGTCGATGCCGCCGCGTTCTTCTTCCTCGCCGCCGAGCAGCGCGATGCTCTCGCCATTCTCGCGCACGCGCGTCAGCGTGTAGCGGAAATCGGCCTCCGCCTGGTTCTTGTCCTCGGAGACCTGCACGAACTGGCGGCCGATCGCCAGGATCGAGCCCGAGGCGATGCCCGCATAGAGCATCGCGGCGATGACGAGGAAGCCGGGAATGGTGATGCTCGATCCACTGATCGTGACGGTGAGCGCACCGCCGATAGTCCAGAGCACGACGATGAAGGTCGCGGCCGACAGCAGGGCGGAGGTCACGCCGGCGAGGAAGTCGACCGGCGAGTCCGTCGCAACGCGCAGATCCTCGGCGATCCGGTATTCCGGATTCTCGTGGTCGCCCCCGACGAGATTGAGCTGGTAGTAGCGCCCGTTGGCGAGCCACCGCGTCAGCACGCTGTTGGTGAGCCAGGCGCGCCAGCGCCGCTGAATGCCCATGCGCGCAAATACCTGCGCGACGCCGAGCACGATGCTGCCGATCGCGAGCGGAAAGAACACCGCGGTGAGGTGGAAGACGGTGGACGCATCCCGCTTCTCGATGGCGTCGAAGATCGCGCGATTCCAGACATTGATGCCGTATTGGAAGCCGACGGTCAGGACGATCAGCACGCCGAGGCCGATCGAGAACGGCCAGGCGAGGCGATCGCCCTTGCGCGCCCAGAAGCCGCGCGCGCTGATCCAGAAGCGAGTGAGGAGATAATCCTTGCGCGCCTGCTCGGCCTCTTCGGGCGAGAGTTCAGGGTCGGGCTCGACCACTTCGGGCGGCGGCGGTGCGATCTCGTCGCCATCCTCGCCCTTGATGTCGACGATGGGCGGCTTCCTGCCCTGTTCGCGCTTTGCGGCTGGCTTTTGCATGGCCGGATAACGCGAGAGAAATCAGACGGTTCCCTTGAGTTCCGCTCGCGCAATCACTCGGCGGCGCCGTCGCGCACCCGTTTCGGCCGCGCCGCTTGGTGCAGGATCCGCGACAGCTCCTCGATCGAATAGGGCTTCTGCACGAGCTCGAAGCCGGCAACGCCGTCCTGGGACAAAGCGTGGCTGTAGCCCGTGGTCAGCACGATCGGCACGCCGATGCAGCGATCGCGGATCGCCTGCGCGAGATCGAGCCCGGTCATCCCGGGCATGACGACGTCGGAGAATACGACATCGAAGCGATCGGGGTCGCCGAGGAGCTCAGTGAGCGCGTCGGTGGCGTTGTCGACCAGCGTGATGCTGTAGCCGAGCTCGGTCAGGCCGTCGGCGGCGAAATTGCCAAGCTCGATATTGTCCTCGACGACCAGCACCGACATGCCGCTGCCGGCGATAGCCGGTGCGGTGGTCGGCGCCTGGCTTCGCGGCAGGAGGGCCGCCGGCACGCGCGGCAGATAGAGCGAGAAGGTGCTGCCCTGGCCGACCTCGCTCACGACGGTCACCTCGCCACCGGATTGCCGGGCGAAGCCGAACACCTGCGACAGGCCGAGGCCGGTGCCCTGGCCGACCTGCTTGGTGGTGAAGAACGGTTCGAAGATGCGTCCCAATTGTGCGGCGGGAATGCCGATGCCGCTATCGCTGACGGTGACGCAGACGAATCCAAGATTTTTCAGGGTCTGGCTTCCGGAGAGATGCGCCAGCGTGTCCGGAACATTCGTCGCCGCGTGCACCGTGAAGACGATCCGGCCCTTGCCCTGCATGGCGTCGCGCGCATTGGTCGCCATGTTGATGATGGCCGTCTCGAATTGGCCGGCGTCGGCATTGACGAGGCAGGGCTCGGTCGGCAGCTGCGTGACGATCTCGATGGCCGATCCGAGCAGCGTGGCGAGCATGTCGCGCAGCGATTGCATGCGATCGCCAATGTCGAACACTTCGGGCTTCAAGGTCTGGCGTCGCGCAAAAGCCAGAAGCTGCGAGGTCAGCTTGGCTGCGCGTGCGACCGCCTCGGCGATCGCCGTGATGTAGCGCTGCCGCCGCTCCTCGCTGATTTGCGGGCGGTTCAGGAGATCGACGGACGCGCGGATCACGGTCAGGAGGTTGTTGAAATCGTGCGCGACGCCGCCGGTGAGCTGGCCTAGCGCCTCCAGCCGCTGGCTATGCTTGAGCGCCTCCTCGGCTTCGCGCCGCCTTGCGGCTTCAAGCTGGAGATGCTGGGTGCGCCGGAAGGCGAAGGCCAGCAGGATGAACAGCAGCGCGGTGGCGGGCACACCGAACACCAGATGTTGGCTCATGGTGGCGAGCCAGCGCGCGCGGATCGCCGACGTCTCGAGGCCGGCGCTGACATAGATCGGATACTCGGCGACGCGCCGGTAACCGATGCGCCGCTCGATCCCGTCCGAGGGCCAGGCGATGGTCATCAGCCCATGATCGGGGCGGGCTGCGATGCTCCGGCCGACCGGACCGCTCGGATCGAGCCGGAACTCGCGATCGAGCCGCGGGAAATGCGCCAGCAGCACGCCGTCGGCGCGTCCCATCGCAAAGAAGCTGCCGGGATCGGTGCCGATCCTGGCGTAAAAGCTCTCGAAATATTCCGGCAGCACGGACGCCTGGATCACACCGATGAAGCTGCCGTCGTCGGTCGAGCGGCGGCGGCTGACGCCGAAGAAGCGCGCGCCCTGGTAGGGCTGCCGCGGCGTCAGCGAGGCGCCGATGAAGGTGCCGATGCTCTGGTCGACATGGGCATAGAAATAGTCGCGGTCGGCAAAGCTCTGATCCGGCGGCGGTGACGCCAGACTGTTGACCAGCGATTTTCCGTTCGCGTCGAAGATCCAGGCCGATTTGAGCTGCGGCAGCGCGTCGGTCAGCTGCCTCAGGCGCCGGTGCAGCACTGGTTCCCGCGACCGGATGACGTCGTCGGGAAGATCGCGCACGACCTCGCTGAGCTCGGCGAGGCTGCGATCGATAGTTTCGAACACCTTGAGCGCGTGCTCGTGCGCGACATCGAGCGTGCGTTCGATCTCACGATCGGCGATGTCGAGGGTCGAGTTGTAGGAGATGGTGGAGGCGATGGCGAACAGCGCAATCGGCAATGCCAGGGATGCGGCCATCATCCACTGCAAGAGTATTAGCGAGTTGCGTTGTGCGCCCTGCACGGTCGCTCCGGTCCCCAGACCGGAAGCTTACTAGAATCTGACGCTTTGAAGGAAGCGACTTGTAGCGGGAACCGGAGGTTGTGGTGCGTCGATTCGCCCGCGGCGCGAGTTGGGGTGGAATTTACCCAAAATCACCCCAGCGGCAGAACATCCCGGGCATTCGGCCCGGGATCGCAGCATGAAGACGCCTAGATCTGGCGCTCGACCATCTTGAGCTTGAGCTCGGCGATGGCCTCGGCCGGGTTCAGGCCCTTCGGGCAGGCCTTGGCGCAGTTCATGATGGTGTGGCAGCGGTAGAGCCGGAATGGGTCTTCGAGATTGTCGAGCCGCTCGCCGGTGGCCTCGTCGCGCGAATCGGACACCCAGCGGTTGGCCTGGAGCAGCGCGGCGGGACCGAGATAGCGGTCGCTGTTCCACCAATAGCTCGGGCACGAGGTCGAGCAGCAGGCGCACAGGATGCACTCGTAGAGGCCGTCGAGCTTCTCGCGATCCTCGTGGCTCTGGCGCCATTCCTTCTGCGGCGTCGGCGAGGTCGTCTTCAGCCACGGCTCGACGGAGGCGTACTGCGCGTAGAAATTGGTGAGGTCAGGAACGAGATCCTTCACCACCGGCTGATGCGGCAGAGGATTGATCTTCACCGCGCCGTCCTTCACGTCGTGCATCGAGCGGGTGCAGGCCAGCGTGTTCTGGCCGTCGATGTTCATGGCGCAGGAGCCGCACACGCCTTCGCGGCAGGAGCGGCGGAAGGTCAGCGACGGATCGATGTGGTTCTTGATCCAGATCAGGCCGTCCAGCACCATCGGACCGCAATCATGGGTGTCGACGTAATAGGTGTCGACGCTCGGATTCTTGCCGTCGTCCGGATTCCAGCGATAGACGCGGAATTCGCGAACGTCGGTCGCGCCCGCGGGCTTCGGCCAGGTCTTGCCGCCGGTGATCTTGGAGTTCTTCGGAAGTGCGAATTCAACCATTTCGATAAAGCTTTCGCTGTTCGCTCAGTAAACGCGCGCTTTGGGCGGGATGTACTGTACGTCGTTGGTCATGGTGTAGTCGTGAACCGGGCGGTACTCGATCTTGACCTTGCCGTTGTCGTCGAGCCAGGCCAGCGTGTGCTTCATCCAGTTCTTGTCGTCGCGCGCGGAGAAGTCCTCGCGGGCATGCGCGCCGCGGCTCTCGGTGCGGTTGGCGGCGGAGTCCATCGTCACCACCGCCTGCGAGATCAGATTGTCGAATTCGAGCGTCTCGACGAGATCCGAATTCCACACCAGCGAGCGGTCGGACACCGCGATGTCGGTGATGCCGCTGTGGACCTTCTCGATCAGGTTTTGGCCTTCGCTCAGAATGTCGCCGGTGCGGAACACGGCGCAATTATTCTGCATCACGTGCTGCATGCCTTCACGCAGCTTCGCGGTCGGCGTGCCGCCGGAGGCGTAGCGGTAATGGTCGAGGCGGCCGAGCGCGAGATCGGACGAGTTCGCCGGCAGCTCGGGCTGCTTGGCGTTCGGCGTCAGCTTCTCGGCAAGACGGAGCGCCGCGGCGCGGCCGAACACGACGAGGTCAATCAGCGAGTTCGAGCCGAGGCGGTTGGCGCCGTGCACCGAGACGCAAGCGGCTTCGCCGATCGCCATCAGGCCGGGGATGATGGCGTTGTCGTCGCCGTCCTTCTTGGTCAGCACTTCGCCGTGATAGTTCGTCGGGATGCCGCCCATGTTGTAGTGCACGGTCGGCACGATCGGGATCGGCTCGCGCGTGACGTCGACATTGGCGAAGATCTTCGCGGATTCGGAGATGCCCGGCAGGCGCTCGGCGAGCACCGCGGGATCGAGATGGTCGAGATGCAGGAAGATGTGATCCTTCTTCTTGCCGACGCCGCGCCCCTCGCGGATCTCGATGGTCATCGCGCGCGAGACGACGTCGCGCGACGCCAGGTCCTTCGCCGACGGCGCGTAGCGCTCCATGAAGCGCTCGCCTTCGGAGTTGACGAGGTAGCCGCCTTCGCCGCGCGCGCCTTCGGTGACGAGGCAGCCCGAACCGTAGATGCCGGTCGGGTGGAATTGCACGAACTCCATGTCCTGCATCGGCAGGCCGGCGCGCAGCACCATGCCGCCGCCGTCACCGGTGCAAGTGTGCGCCGAGGTGCAGGACGCATAGGCGCGGCCGTAACCGCCGGTCGCGAGGATCACGGTCTGGGCGCGGAAACGATGCAGCGTGCCGTCGTCGAGCTTGAGCGCGATGACGCCGCGGCAGGTGCCCTGGTCATCCATGATCAGGTCGATGGCGAAGAACTCGATGAAGAACTCGGCCGCGTGGCGCAGCGACTGGCCGTACATCGTGTGCAGCATGGCGTGGCCGGTGCGGTCGGCGGCGGCGCAGGTGCGCTGTGCCTGGCCCTTGCCGTAGTCCAGGGTCATGCCGCCGAACGGACGCTGGTAGATCTTGCCGTCCTCGGTGCGCGAGAACGGCACGCCCCAATGCTCGAGCTCGTAGACCGCGTCGGGCGCGTTGCGCACCATGTATTCGATCGCGTCCTGGTCGCCGAGCCAGTCCGACCCCTTCACGGTGTCGTACATGTGCCAGCGCCAGTCGTCCTTGTGCATGTTGCCGAGCGAGGCCGAGATGCCGCCCTGTGCCGCAACCGTGTGCGAGCGGGTCGGAAACACTTTGGTGATGCAGGCCGTCTTCAGGCCCGCCTCGCTGCAGCCGACCACGGCGCGCAGGCCCGCGCCGCCGGCGCCGACCACGACGACGTCATAGGTGTGGTCTTCGATCGGATAGGCCTTGCCGTTGGTGGCGGGAGCGCCGTTGGCCTTGCCATTGGTTCCGGTGGCCATGGGTTACACTCCGGATGACAGTTGGAGAATCGCATAGATCGAGGCGAGCGCGACCGCGATCGAGAAGAAGTTGTTGGCCATGATCGAGACGAGCTTCAGCTTCTCGTTGTGGACGTAGTCCTCGATCACGACCTGCATGCCGATCTTCATGTGCCAGGCGCTGGCGATGATGAAGAGGAGCATGATGATGGCGACCGGCAGCGAGCCGAGGATCTGCTTGGCGCCGGCCTGGTTGCGGCCGAGCAGCATCATGATGATCACGAGGACCGGGATCATCAGCAGAACCATCGCGACGGCCGTCAGGCGCTGGCGCCAGAAGTCGGATGTGCCGGAATGCGCAGCGCCCAGATTACGGACGCGGCCGAGCGGGGTGCGCATGCTGCGCTTCGGCGTATCGGCTGTGCTCATCGTCCACCTCCGATCATATAGGCGATGATCCAGATCAGCACCGTCAGCACGATGCCGCCGATCGCTGCGCCCCAGGTCAGCGCTTCACGCTCATTGGCCTTGAAGCCGTAGCCGAGGTCCCACACGAAGTGCCGGATGCCGCTCAGCATATGGTGCATCAGCGCCCAGGTGTAGCCGAACACGATCAACCGCCCGATGATGCTGCCGGTGAAGGCCTGCACATTGGCGTAGGCGGCAGGCCCCGATGCCGCCGCAACCAGCCACCAGACCAGCAGCAGGGTTCCGACGTACAGGGCGATACCGGTGGCGCGATGGACGATGGACAGCGCCATCGTCAACGTCCAGCGGTAGATTTGCATGTGTGGGGAAAGCGGTCGTTCGATCCGTGCGGTCATGGGCTTTTGATGTTTATGGCGGCCCGGCAGAGGGCACGCGGGGATCGCGAAAGGTCGGCTCTATTTACGGAGTCGATTTGGCCTGCGCAATCACCAAATCGCCATAAATCGAACCGGAGTTCAGCCCTACGGCGTTGATGCAACAAGCCAATCAGGGGCTTGGTATACCAGGGCGATGGTGCACCGGCCAAGGATAGAATATTAATTCATCTTTTGCGGTGACCGCCGAGGCGCATTGAAATCACTATTGGAACGGCTCTAAGCCGCCGGTCGGCTGCCAGGGTTCGAACCAGTCAGTTCATGACGCTCAAGACGATGCGGATGGGTGATGCGCCCTTTCCAATTTCCGCCTTGCGCATCGATTTTCCGTCAGGCGGCGGTTATGCGCAACTTGCATTCCACCCCAGCCGGAAGCCACGGCGTGTCGACCACACAAATCGGATCGCCTACAGCTTCTCGCGCAGCTCATTCCGCTGGGGCGAATCGGAGAAGTTGCGGGGCAGGTCCGGGTGATTGCAGGTCTTGATATCAAGGAGCTCGTCGAGCTCGCGCTGCTGCTGATCGCAGTCGGCGCGCTCTCCGGATTTCTCGCCGGCGTGTTCGGCATCGGCGGCGGCGCGATTCTCGTGCCGGTGTTTTACGAATGCTTCCGCATCGCCGGCGTGCCGCTCGAGGTGCGCATGCCGCTTTGTGTCGGCACGTCGCTCGCGGTGATCATCCCGACCTCGATCCGTTCGTTCCAGGCGCACTACAAACGCGGCGCGGTCGACTTGGGCGTCCTGCGCGTCTGGTGGATTCCGATCCTGATCGGCGTCGTCACCGGTAGCGTGGTCGCGCGCTACGCGCCGGAGCGGCTGTTCAAGATCGTCTTCGTCTGTGTCGCCTGGTCGGCCGCCGTGCGGCTGATCTTCGCGCGCGAGACCTGGAAGCTCGGTGACGATCTGCCGAAGGGCCCGTTGATGCGCGTCTACGGCTTCTGTGTCGGCATCCTCTCGACGCTGATGGGCATCGGCGGCGGCCTGTTCTCGAATCTGCTGATGACCTTCTATGGCCGGCCGATTCATCAGGCGGTCGCGACCTCGTCGGCGCTCGCGGTGCTGATCTCGATCCCCGGCGCGCTCGGCTACATCTATGCCGGCTGGCCGGCGGCCGCGACCTATCCAAGCGTTGCCGCCCTGCAGGTCCCCTTCGCGCTCGGCTACGTCTCGCTGATCGGCGCCGTGCTGGTGATGCCGATGAGCCTCGTGACGGCGCCGCTCGGTGTGAGGGCGGCGCATGCGATGTCCAAGCGCACGTTGGAAGTCGCGTTCGGCTGCTATCTGTTTATCGTCGGCAGCCGGTTTGTGATGAGCTTGGTGGGCGGGCAGTGAGCGCCGGCATCGTAGGGTGGGTTAGCGCAGCGTAACCCACCACTTCTGTCACCGCGGAGACCAAAGAGGTGGGTTACGCCCTGCGAACTGCGCTCCGCGCAGTCGCAGGGCTAACCCACCCTACGGACCCTAGTCTTTCAAACGCACTTCGCTATGGAGCCACGATTGGAGATCGCCGATCCCTTCGATCCGATCGGAGTCGGACAGCACTTTCAATCGCGCCGCAATCATCTTGTCTTCGATCGGCAAGCCAAGCTCTTGGCAGCGCTTCATCACAAGAGAGACCATCATGGAGGTCTTCCGCCAAGTCGGCTTCATCGTCGAGAAAATGATCTCATCGAGTTGCTCCTCAGTCACCGATGGCGGGAGCCGGACCTCATCCCACGTGAGCTCGCAGACAAATGTATACGGTTCTCGATCGGACTTTGGCGGCTCTAGATCCGGATACTGATCGTAGATTGGCCGAAGCAACTCGTCCTCCAAAGCGCCAACGACGCTATAAAAGCAATCTTCGAGCTCAATACGCTCGGCCTTGCCAAGGTCCGCGATAGCCATTCGGGCCCGATCCAATGCCGCGCAGGCATCAAGGAGATGATGGCTGATCCGGACAGCCTGCTCGAGTTTCATGCGTCCCCCAGCTCGGAGCAGTTGCGCCCCTCATTTCTTCGCAAAAATATCCTTGTACGTATCCCGCAGTACGTTCTTCTGCACCTTGCCCATCGTATTCCGCGGCAGCTCGTCGACGACGAAGACGCGCTTGGGCATCTTGAACTTAGCCAGGCGCCCGTCGAGCGCCTTCAGCACCGCGGCTTCGGTGACATCGGCGCCCTTGTTGCAGACCAGCACCGCGGTCACCCCTTCGCCGAAATCGGCATGCGGCACGCCGATCACGGCCGATTCGATCACGCCCGGCATGGCGTCGATCTCGCTCTCGATTTCCTTCGGGTAGACGTTGAAGCCGCCGGAGATCACGAGATCCTTGCCGCGGCCGAGGATGTGGACGTAGCCCTTGGCGTCGATCTTGCCGAGATCGCCGGTGATGAAGAAGCCGTCGGGCCGGAATTCGGACTTGGTTTTCTCTGGCATGCGCCAATAGCCTTTGAACACGTTCGGGCCCTTGACCTCGATCATGCCGATCTGGTCGCGCGGCAATTCCTTGCCGGTCTCGGGCTCGGTCACGCGCACGGAGACGCCGGGGAGCGGAAAGCCGACCGCGCCGGGCAGGCGCTCGCCGTCATACGGGTTCGACGTGTTCATGTTGGTCTCGGTCATGCCGTAGCGCTCGAGCACGGCGTGTCCGGTCCGCGCGGACCATTCGCGATGGGTTTCGGCCAAGAGCGGCGCCGAGCCCGAAATGAACAGCCGCATATGCCTGGTCGTCTCGCGCGACAGCGCGGGGTTCTGCAGAAGCCGCGTATAGAATGTCGGGACGCCCATCAGCACCGTCGCACGCGCCATCAGCTTGATGATCAGATCCGGATCCAGCTTCGGCAGGAAGATCATCGACGCCCGCGAAAACAGCGTCACGTTGGTCGCCACGAACAGGCCGTGCGTGTGATAGATCGGCAGTGCGTGGATGAGCACGTCCTTGTCGGTGAAGCGCCAGTAGCCGACGAGTGAGAGCGAGTTCGACGCGAGATTGTCGTGCGTGAGCATCGCGCCCTTGGAGCGGCCGGTGGTGCCTGATGTGTAGAGGATCGCGGCCAGATCGTCGTTCGCGCGCGAGACGGTCGCAAACTCGCTGCTCGCCTTCTCGGCTGCCTCGGTCAGCGAGCCCTTGCCATCAGGCCCGAGCGTTTCGACCTTGGCTTTCACCTTGGCGGCGATCGGGGCGAGCCCTTCCGCCTTGGAGGGATCGCAGACCACCAGCGACGGCTCGGCATCGCCAATAAAATAGTCGAGCTCGTTCAGCGTATAGGCGGTGTTGAGCGGCAGATAGACCGCGCCGGCCCGTACCGTGCCGAGATACAGCACGATATTCGCCACCGATTTCTCGACCTGCACCGCGACGCGGTCGCCGGGCTTGACGCCGCGCGCCACCAGCACATTCGCCATTTGCCCGGCCCGCGCGATCAGATCGCCATAGCTGATATGGGCGCCGTCCTGCGTCTCGATGGCGAGGCGTTTGGGGTCGTTGAGGCCGCCGAACAGGCGGGAAAACAGATTGGCGTTGGCTGCTTGGTTCATGCAAGATTTCCTCGACCGCAAGGCAAACAAGGCCGGTCAAAACCGAGGGCTGGATTAGCAAAAACCGCCCCAATGAAGCAACGGAGACAGTTGGCATGGCAAAAAACGGGAAACGCGTGGCCTGGGTCACGGGCGGCGGTAGCGGGATCGGAGAGGCCGGCGCCGAGGCGCTCGCGGCTGATGGCTGGACGGTGGTGGTCTCGGGCCGCCGCAAGGACGCCCTGGAGACCGTGGTCGCGAAGATCGCCAAGGCCGGCGGGGCGGCCGAGGCGCTGGCGCTGGACGTGTCCAGCGCGACTGATGCCCAGAAGGCGGCCGACCACATCGTTGCGAAGCACGGCCGGATCGACCTGCTCGTGAACAATGCCGGCATCAATGTCCCCAAGCGGAGCTGGAAGGACATGGAATTGGAGGGCTGGGACAGACTGGTCCAGGTCAATCTCAACGGCGTGCTCTATTGCATGCGCGCGGTGCTGCCGACGATGCGCAAGCAACAGGACGGCTCGATCATCAACGTCTCGTCCTGGGCCGGCCGCCACGTCTCGAAGATGCCGGGCCCGGCCTACACCACCACCAAACATGCGGTGCTGGCACTGACCCATTCCTTCAACATGGACGAATGCGTCAACGGCCTGCGCGCCTGTTGCCTGATGCCGGGCGAGGTCGCGACGCCGATTTTGAAACTCCGCCCGGTGGTGCCGAGCGATGAAGAACAGGCGAAGATGCTGCAGTCCGAAGATCTCGGCCGCACCATCGCGTTCATCGCCTCGATGCCGCCGCGCGTCTGCATCAACGAGCTCCTGATCAGCCCGACGCATAATCGCGGGTTCATCCAGACGCCGTTGAGCAGGGATTAAGGATCGTCAGTAGCCCGGATGGAGCGAAACGTAATCCGGGACCCTCCGCATGTAGCGACCCCGGATTACGCTTCGCTCCATCCGGGCTACGATCCTCGCGCCACCCCACGAAGCATCCCCCGCATAGTTTCACCCATCACAATAAATTATTCCCCGAAACCACTTCGCAGACCGTCCCGTAGTTCGGACCAACGACGCGTTACTGCTTCACGTCAAACTGTCGCAGCCGCCGTTGTTGCCCCAACGCAAACGCCGGCGAATTGCCGGCCACAATCATCGGGAGTTTCTCCATGTCGAAGCGCATTGCCTATCTCACCGCTGCAGCCTTCAGCGCGCTGGCCATCACCGCGACCGTCGTCGCGCCCGCCCGCGCCGAGGAAAAGACCGTCATGGTCGGCGGCGCCGCGATGTTCCCGTCGAAGAACATCGTCCAGAACGCGGTCAACTCGAAGGACCACACCACGCTGGTTGCGGCGGTGAAGGCGGCCGGTCTCGTCCCGACGCTGGAAGGCAAGGGCCCATTCACGGTGTTCGCGCCGACCAATGCCGCCTTCGGCAAGTTGCCGGCCGGCACCGTCGACACCCTGGTCAAGCCTGAGAACAAGGCGACCCTGACCAAGATCCTCACCTACCATGTCGTGGCCGGCAAGCTCGAGGCCTCCGACCTCACCGACGGCAAGAAGCTCAAGACCGTCGAGGGCGAGGAACTCACCGTCAAGAAGCAGGACGGCAAGGTCTGGATCGTCGATGCCAAGGGCGGCACCTCGATGGTGACGATTTCCAACGTCAACCAGTCCAACGGCGTGATCCATGTGGTCGACACCGTGCTGATGCCGGCGACGTAACACCGCGAAACCCTGTTTCATCCCCCACAGGATGCGGCAAAACAGCGAGCCGGGGAGACCCGGCTCGCTTTATTGTGACCACCATGGCCGGCGATTCAATTGCGGGCCTGGCGTAACGAAGGCGGGCCGACTGGCGTATACTTGCCGACACACGATCTTCAGGACGGAACCACCATGTCGAGTCTTACAGTCACCGACGAGCATATCAGTGCCAAGCCCGCCAAGGTGATCCAGCCGGTCTGGGTCCGGGTGATGCACTGGACCAATGCTTTTGCCATGATCCTGATGATCCTGTCGGGCTGGCAGATCTACAACGCTTCGCCGCTGTTCAATTTCAGCTTTCCGCGCGAGTACACGCTGGGCGGCTGGCTCGGCGGCGGACTGCTCTGGCATTTTGCGGCGATGTGGCTGCTGATGGTTAACGGCCTCGCCTATCTCATCGCTGGTTTCGCCACCGGCCGCTTCGCTAAGAAGCTGCTGCCGATCACGCCGACGGGCGTGCTCCACGACGTCAGGGCTGCGCTCACCTTCAAGCTCAGCCATGACGACCTCAGCGTCTACAATTACGTGCAGCGTACGCTCTATGCCGGGATCATCGTGGTCGGCGTGCTGATCGTGCTGTCCGGCCTGTCGATGTGGAAGCCGGTGCAATTGCACTGGCTGGTGACGCTGTTCGGCGATTATCCGACCGCGCGTTACGTGCACTTCTTCTGCATGGCCGCGATCTGCGCCTTCCTCGTCATTCACGTGTTGCTCGCGCTGCTGGTGCCGAAGAGCCTGCGCGCGATGATCATCGGCCGCTAGAGAGGGAGAGCAGATATGGCCAAGCGTTCATTCCTGATCCCCGGCGTCGACAAGCGGCTCTTGATCAAGGATTCCATCAAGACCATGCCCGACGTCACCCGCCGCCGCTTCATCGCGGGTGGCGCGAGCCTCGGCGCGCTGACCTTGCTCACCGGCTGCGACGTGGTCGATTCCTCCTCCGCCGATGCGTTGCTCGCGAAGATCTCGAAATTCAACGACGCGGTGCAGGATTTCATCTTCAATCCCGACGCACTGGCGCCGACCTTTCCCGAGAGCGCGATCACAAAGCCGTTCCCGTTCAACGCCTATTACGATCTCGACGACGCGCCGGAGGTGGATGGCGAGGCCTGGAAGCTCGAGGTGCGCGGCCTCGTCGACAACAAGAAGTCGTGGACGCTGCCCGAGCTCACCAAGTTGCCGCAGTTCACGCAGATCACCCGCCACATCTGCGTCGAAGGCTGGAGCGCGATCGGCAGCTGGACCGGCACGCCGCTTCGCGATTTCCTGAAACTGGTCGGCGCCGACACGCGCGCGAAATACGTCTGGTTCCAGTGCGCCGACAAGGACGGCTACAACTCGCCGCTCGATATGCGCACTGCGCTGCATCCGCAGACGCAGATGACGTTCAAATATGCCAACGAGATTTTGCCCCGCGCCTACGGTTTTCCGATGAAGATCCGCGTGCCGACAAAGCTCGGCTTCAAGAACCCGAAATACGTGGTCTCGATGGAAGTCACCAACGAGTACAAGGGCGGCTATTGGGAAGACCAGGGGTATAATTCGTTCAGTGGGAGCTAGGCGCCGGCCCCACCTTCCGCTGACACAACGCCGCCACCGCCCCCAGCGCCAGCAGTGCCGCCGAGACATTCAGCGCGTAACTCAGGCTCGCCAGCGCATCCGTGATCGCGCCGACCACGATCGGGCCGAGCGTCTGCCCGACGCCGAACGAGATCGTCATCGCTGCGATCGCGGTCGGCCACTCCTCATGCGGATAGTTGAAGCGCACGAAGGCGGTGGTCGAGCCGACCACGGCAAAGAAGGCGACGCCGAACACCACCGCCGAGGTCGCAAGCCACGCGGTTGAATGTCCGAGCATCGGCAGGCCGGCGCCGATCGCGTTGGTGCCGAGGATGATCGCGGTGGCGAGACCGCCGCGGTCGAGCGCGAGCACACGCCGCCAGACCCAGGGCGTCACGAATGCACTCATGCCGATCAAGCCCCAGAATCCGGCCTGTGCCGCCGCACCGCCGCCGCCGTCGCGCACATAGGCGATCATGAAGGTCATGTAGGCGATGTAGCCCGCGCCAAACAGGAAGTAGGCGGCGAGATAGATCAGCACGGGAAGAATCCGGAAAGAGGCGTGGCTGCCTTCCGAAAAACGCGCGCCGCTCTCGATCCGGACCAGGAACAGCGGCACCGTCATCGCAGCCGAGAGCAGCGTCAGCGCCCACCACACGATCCACCACGAGCCCGGGCCGAAATGCTGCAGCGTGAACGGCGCGATCAGGCCGGAGGAGAGAATGCCGATGCCGGGGCCGGCATAAAACAGGCTCAGCAGGAAATTGGCCCGCTCCGGGCGCGATTGCGCGACGGTCGCGGCGAGCGCGCCGCCGGCCACGAAGCCGGCCGCGGCGCCGATACCGAGCACCAGCCGCGCCAGGCTCAGCGCGAAAAAATTCCCGGTCAAGGCGCAGACCGCCAGCGCGGCGACGCAGGCCACGGTTCCGCCGCGGATCGCGGCCGACCAGCCGACGCGCTGGATCAGCCGGGACGCCACCAGCGCACCCACGAGGTAGCCGACGGCGTTGATGGTGTTCATGAAACCGGCCGCCGAGTAGGACCAGCCGAGGTCCTCCCGCATATCCGGCAGCACCAGCGCATAGGCAAAACGGCCGATGCCGAGCCCGACCGTCGCAGCCAGCGACAGGGTCAGGATCAGCCGCGCGGGGTGCGCGTCGGGCGGGGGTCTATCAGGGGCGAGCAAGGGGTACTCCGGCCTCTCCAGTGTGGCAGGCCCTGCCCGCCTTGCACAGCCGCGCGGCGGCAATGGTGTCTTGCCAAGCGCGCAACGCCGCTCTAGCACTCCGGCCGAATTTCGATCTCAGAGGAAACGACCATGGCGACCCACAAATTGCTGCTGCTCCCCGGCGACGGTATCGGCCCCGAGGTGATGGGCGAGGTGAAGCGGCTGATCGATTGGCTCAATAGCGCGGGAATCGCCAAATTCGAGACCGATACCGGCCTCGTCGGCGGCTCGGCCTACGACGCCCACAAGGTGTCGATCTCCGAGGGCGACATGGCCAAGGCGCTTGCCGCCGACGCCATCATCTTTGGCGCGGTCGGCGGGCCGAAATGGGATGCTGTGCCCTATGAAGTGCGCCCCGAGGCCGGCCTGCTGCGGCTGCGCAAGGATCTCGCTTTGTTCGCCAACCTCCGCCCCGCCGTCTGCTATCCGGCGCTGGCCGATGCCTCCAGCCTGAAGCGCGAGGCGGTCGAGGGTCTCGACATCGTCATCGTGCGCGAGCTCACCGGCGGCGTCTATTTCGGCGAGCCCAAGACCATCACGGATCTCGGCAACGGCCAGAAGCGCGCCATCGATACCCAGGTCTACGACACCTATGAGATCGAGCGCATCGGCCGCGTCGCCTTCGAGCTTGCCAGGAAGCGCAAGAACAAGGTGACGTCGATGGAGAAGCGAAACGTCATGAAGTCGGGCGTGCTCTGGAACGAGGTCATGACCCAGGTCCACAAGCGCGAATATCCCGATGTCACGCTCGAGCATCAGCTCGCCGATTCCGGCGGCATGATGCTGGTGAAAGCGCCGAAGCAGTTCGACGTCATCGTCACCGACAATCTGTTCGGCGACATGCTGTCCGACATCGCGGCGATGCTCACCGGATCGCTCGGCATGCTGCCCTCGGCCTCGCTCGGCGAAGTGGACGTCAAGAGCAAGAAGCGCAAGGCGCTGTACGAGCCCGTGCACGGTTCGGCGCCTGACATCGCGGGCCAGGGCCTCGCCAATCCGATCGCGATGATCTCGTCGTTCGGCATGGCGCTGCGCTATTCCTTCGACATGGGCGCGCTCGCCGACAAGGTTGACGCCGCGATTGCCGCCGTGCTCGCCAGCGGCCTGCGGACCGCCGACATCAAGTCGGAAGGCACCACGGCCGCCTCGACCACGCAGATGGGCGAAGCGATCTTGAAGGAACTGCAGAAGCTGCACGCGTAGCCACAAGCAAAGCTATCGTAGGGTGGGTTAGCGCAGCGTAACCACCTCTTTTGTTTCCGCGGAGATGGACAGTGGTGGGTTACGCCTTCGGCTAACCCCACCCTACGGCATGCTTTTGGAGCCCCGTCATGGACGCCTCACCCCGCCCCAAGATCGCGGAAACCATCATCCATGAAACGGTGCGCCAGCGCGAGGCGCAGATTGGACGCCGCTGCGAGATCCTCAGCCATACGCGCATCGAATATGCCTCGCTCGGCGACTACTCCTATCTCGGCGAGAATTGCGACGTCGCCGATGCCGTGATCGGAAAATTCACGGCGATCGCAAATTCGGTGCGGATCGGCGCGCCGAACCATCCGATGAGCCGCGCGTCGCAGCATCGCTTCACTTATGTTCCCGAATATTACGAGGCAACAACGAGCCGCGACCGCGACTTCTTCGCGGACCGCCGCGGCGACCGCGTCATCGTCGGCAATGATGTCTGGATCGGCCACGCCGCCATCCTGCTGCCCGGCGTCACGGTCGGCGACGGTGCGGTGATCGGTGCGGGCGCGGTCGTCAGCCGCGATGTCGCGCCCTACACCATCGTCGGCGGTGTTCCCGCACGCGCCATCCGCAAGCGCTTTGATGATGCCGTCGCCGACAGCCTGCGCCGCATCGCCTGGTGGGACTGGCCGGATGAGCTGATCTTCGAGCGCCTCGCCGATTTCCGCACCGAGGCGATCGAAGATTTTTGCAGGCGTTATGACCCGGCGGCCAACGGGTAAGGCGGACGCAGCTCGCAAAAACAAAAATGGCCGGGCGTGAGCCCGGCCTTTTGATTCGGTAGATCGCGTCCGCCTCAGTACAGCGGGAAATTCTGCGGGTAGCCGCCGAGATCGGCCGGCGTGGGCAGCGGCTGGCGATCGATCGGGCGGTTGTTGTTCTCGCGGGCGAAGGACGGATAGCCAACGGCCGGCGGGAAGGCGTAGTCGCTGAACTTGCGATCGCCCGGATTGACCTCGGTGCCGCCGTCGAGCCAGGAGCGCTTGCTCACATAGATACGGGTACGGCCCTGCTGGTAGACCGCGTTGGGACCGCTCGGGCCGTAAACCGGCCGGCCGCGATCGTCATAGCGCTGCTGCTGCTTGGTCTTGGTATCGGCCGAAGCCGGCGCAGCGAAAGCCATCGCAACCACGGCGCCCGCCGCAAGCAAGGTCGCCAGTTTGGTCGCGGCAAAAAAATTCGAGCTCATCACGTCCCCTTCAGGCGGCAAGCCGCCAGTCGATTTCGCCCTATACTAGCCCGGCCGGGGTGGCCGCAACTAGGTCAATTCAGTCACACCACGCCGGAATAATCGTGCGCGCCGGCAAAAGTTGCATGCAAACCAGTCACTTGGCCTGATGCCGTTTAAAGCGCCCCGCGCAATTGTGCGTTGGCGGCGCCCAGCAGCCAGTCGCCAGAGCCGGCGGGATCGCAGGCGCGGCGCTTCAGCTCCGCATGGGCGAACAATTCCGCGAGCTTCGGCTCGTTGCCGGAGGCGAGCTGCGTCAGCCGGTTCAGCGTGCAGGCGATCGCTGCGCGGCGGGCCGGCATGGTGTCGCCCTGGCAGGAGAAGCCGGAGATCTGCAACGCCGGCTCCTCGTTGCGCTTGAGATAGCCGAGGCAGGACGGCGTCCCGTCCGCCGTGCCGGTCGGCCGGAACAGGGCGACGGGACCGAATTTGGTGTCGATCAGGCCGGCCTGCTCGAGCGCGGTCGCCGCACCCAGGCCCATCTGGATGGCGAGGCCTGCGGTCGCCGGGCGCGTCACGTCGAATTCGCTGCCTTCCCGGTAGATCTCGAGTTCGGCCGGGGGCTTGTCCGCCTCGCCAGTCCAGCGCATCACGTCGCGCCGGCCGCCTTCGGGATGTCGGAGGATGGTGTAAGAGGCTGTTTTTTCTGATGAATCGAGCCGACTGAGGGCAAAGGCCGGATGCGACCGGTCCGCGACAGCCCAGCCCGGCTTCTCGGCGGATTCATCGTCGCGCAGATCTGGTAGCTGGCCGAGCCCGGCGAGCGCGAGGATGGCAAACAGCGCGAGCGTCCCCACATAGGCGAACAGGCGCGCCAGCGTGCCGACGACTTCGTCGGCGAAATTGGCGAGCGCTAAATGGATCTGGGTGGGCGTTGCGGCCGTGCTGGCCTCGGGCGACTGCATCCACGGCCTTCAGGCATGGTCCAACGTTGTCTTGAGGCCGGTTCTCGCATAGAAGCGCTGCTCTTCCTGTTTAAGCGTCAGCTTCAGGAACGGGCTTTTTCATCGGAGAGTGAACGATGGGTTACAAAGTCGCAGTCGTCGGCGCGACCGGCAATGTCGGACGGGAAATGCTCAACATCCTCGATGAGCGCAAATTCCCCGCGGACGAGGTCGTGGCCCTGGCGTCACGGCGCAGCATGGGCGTCGAGGTCTCCTATGGCGACCGCACCCTGAAGTGCAAGGCGCTCGAGCACTTTGATTTCTCCGATGTCGACATCTGCCTGATGTCGGCGGGCGGCGAGGTGTCGAAGGAATGGTCGCCGAAGATCGGCGCCGCCGGCACGGTCGTGATCGACAATTCCTCGGCCTGGCGCATGGATCCGGACGTGCCGCTGATCGTGCCGGAAGTGAACGCGGACGCAACAGCCGGCTTCAAGACGAAGAACATCATTGCCAACCCGAACTGCTCGACCGCGCAACTCGTGGTCGCGCTGAAGCCGCTGCACGACAAGGCGACGATCAAGCGCGTCGTGGTCTCGACCTATCAATCGGTGTCGGGTGCCGGCAAGGATGCGATGGACGAACTGTTCTCGCAGACCAAGGCCGTCTACACCAACCAGGAGCTGGTCAGTAAGAAGTTTCCCACGCGCATCGCCTTCAATGTCATTCCCCACATCGACGTCTTCATGGAGGACGGCTACACCAAGGAAGAGTGGAAGATGATGATGGAGACCAAGAAGATCCTTGATCCCAAGATCAAGCTCTCCGCCACCTGCGTGCGCGTGCCGGTGTTCGTCGGCCACTCCGAGGCCGTCAACATCGAGTTCGAGAATCCGATCAGCGCGGATGAAGCGCGCGACATCCTGCGCAAGTCGCCCGGCTGTCTCGTCATCGACAAGCACGAGCCCGGCGGCTACGCCACGCCGTATGAAGCGGCCGGCGAGGACGCCACCTACATCAGCCGCATCCGCGAGGATGCGACGGTTGAGAACGGCCTCGTACTGTGGTGCGTGTCGGACAATCTTCGCAAGGGCGCCGCGCTCAACGCGATCCAGATCGCGGAAGTCCTGATCAATCGTAAGCTGATCAGCGCGAAGAAGAAGGCGGCGTAAGCTCCGTCACCGATCTCGTCGAGCCTGTGAGCCA
>NZ_VSSS01000004.1 GCF_008123425.1 Bradyrhizobium rifense | reverse complement strand
AATCTGCCAAAGTAGTGCTAAAATCCGCACCCAATCCAGATCGATGCGTCGTTCCGAAGTCGAAATTTGTTGCGGTATTGACATGGTTCTCTGCTCCTTGACGGGACGGCAAACGCGGTTTTCGGGCCATGGCTGAGGGCCAAAATGCTCCCGAAACGGAGCGCGTCGAGACGGTTTGGGATCAGGACCGGGCGCGAGGGGATGAGGCGTCGCCCTCTGGGACGAGCGGTTGGCCCGGCGGGATCAATGGCGACTGGATGATGTTTGCTGCGATCGCAGCCGTCGCGTTCGCCATCGGCATCGTCAATGCGCTCTCCGGCGCACAAGACGCCGCCTGGCGTGGCGACAGCTATGACATTGGCCGGCGACTGTTCTGGGAGCTGTCGAGCATCATCGTCATCCTGCTGCTGGTGCCGATCCTGGCGCTGGCAGTCCGGCGCATCCGTCAGGCACGGGGCCTTGCGGCACGGATCGGAATCGCTGCGGCCGGCCTGCTCGGCTTCTCGGCCCTCCACATCACCGGCATGGTGGGTTTGCGGAAACTCCTGCTTTGGCTCGCGGGAGGCGCCTACGACTTCCACTTCTCACTGGCGACAGTCCTGTACGAGTTCCGCAAGGATGCCGTCACCGCTCTGCTGCTGGGAGCAACGCTCTGGCTGATCGAAAGCCGGCGTGAGCTGCGGAAGGCCGCGCGCGCGGCCGCGTCCATGCCGGCCGCTCCGCAGGAGCAACCATCCCCCGATCTGATCTGGCTCCGGGACGGCGGCAGCCGCATCCGCGTCGCGCCGCGTGACATCCTCTGGGTCGCCTCCGCCGGAAACTATATTGAATACATCCTCGCCAACGGCACCCAGCACCTGATCCGCGGCACGTTGGCCGCGACCGAAAGCGAGCTCGCCCGCTTCGCCATCGTGCGCGTGCATCGGACCAGGCTCGCCAATCTCGACCGGGTCAGCGGCGTGGACTTCAAGCCGTCAGGGGATTTCGAGCTCACATTCGACAATGGGCAAACACTTGGGGGCAGCCGCCGCTACCGGCCCGCGGTCGCCTCGCTTGGAGGGCGCACCGCGCCGGTGTGAATCGCTCGTCGGATCGCCCGGACGGTCGATAAACGATCGTGATTCCAATCAGTTGTCGCCACTAATGCGAGCCTGGCCATTGCCCCGCCCCACTCCGGCCGCCATGGGCATGACACCGCGATGACCAGCTAAGTTCTTGAGCACATTGGCAGATGTCGAAGATGCTTGCTTTTAGCCCCGCAGCCTATGTTAGAACGCGGCCGTCAAGTCACCGCGCGCCATTTGCGCATCACCGCGAGGCGCACGCCTTCTCGCCCTTCCATTCGCGCTCTCGCCGGCGTCGCTGCCGATGAGGCCACAATCGGTTGATTGCGGAGAACCGTCTCTCCAGGACATCAATCAAGAGATCATCCATGCCTGAAGTTATTTTCACTGGCCCCGCCGGCCGTCTCGAAGGCCGCTACCACCCGGCCAAGCAGAAGAACGCGCCGATCGCGATGGTCCTGCATCCGCATCCGCAGTTTCATGGCACGATGAATCATCAGATCATCTACCAATGCTACTACGCCTTCGCGCATCGCGGCTTCTCGGTGCTGCGCTTCAACTTCCGCGGCGTCGGCCGCAGCCAGGGCTCGTTCGACCACGGCACTGGCGAATTGTCGGATGCGGCGGCAGCGCTTGACTGGGCGCAGACCATCAATCCCGAGGCGCGCGCCTGCTGGGTCGCCGGCTTCTCCTTCGGCGCCTGGATCGGTATGCAGCTTCTGATGCGCCGCCCCGAGGTCGAGGGCTTCATCTCGATCGCGCCGCCGGCGAACCTTTACGACTTCTCGTTCCTTGCGCCCTGCCCGTCCTCCGGGCTCATCGTGCATGGCGAGAAGGACGCGGTGGTGCCGCCGAAGGACGTCAACACGCTGGTCGAGAAGCTGAAGACGCAGAAGGGCATCGTGATCGACCAGCAGGTCATCCCCGGCGCCAACCACTTCTTCGACGCCAAGCTCGAGCCGCTGATGGAAACCATCACGGCCTATCTCGACATGCGCCTCGCCAACGTGCGCTGAGATTGACATGACCGCGTTCGTAGCCCTGCTGCGCGCGGTCAATGTCGGAGGCACCGGCAAGCTGCCGATGAGCGAGCTCAAAGCGATGTGCGAAGAGCTCGGTTTCGGTGCCGTGCGCACCTACATCGCCAGCGGCAATGTGGTCTTTACCAGCCGCAAGTCGGAAGCTGCAATCAAGACCGCCCTCGAAAAGCGCCTGCACGCCTACGCCGGCGCGCCGGTTGGTGTGCTCGTGCGCAGCGCAGCCGAGATGGCGCAAATCTCGGCCGACAATCCTTTTCCAAAGGCTGCGCCCAACCGCACCGTCGCGATCTTCCTCGACAGCGCACTACCTAAAGACGCGCTTACCAGCATCCGCGGCCAGAACAACGAAGAGCTCCGCCTCGGCCGCCGCGAGATTTACGTGCACTATGGCGACGGCATGGGGACGTCGAAGCTCGTCATCCCCGCTGCCAAGACCGGTACCGCGCGCAATATGAATACCGTCGCAACGCTCGCGAAGATGGCCGCGGATATCTAGGCAAGCTTGAGCGCGGCGATCCCCATCAAGACGAGCGCGATGCCCGCAAGCTTAATCGCGCTCAAGGTCTCGCCGAACAACACGACGCCCATCACGAAGGTGCCGGCAGCGCCGATACCGGTCCACACCGAATAGGCGACGCCGACCTCGAGCACCTTCAACGCACGCCCGAGCAGGAAGACGAAGGCGGCGAGCAGCACCAGCGAAACGATGCTCCAACCGATGCGCGTGTAGCCTTCGGCGTATTTCATCGAGATCGCCCAGCCGACATCGAGTGCGCCGGCGATCATCAGCATCAGCCAGGCCACAGATGGCGACATAGCTCAGGCCGCGAGCTTGAGCAGATGCGCGTCGTGGCGCACGAGGAAGGCGCGCAGCAGTTGCGGATAGTCCGCGCCGACAGCCATGCGCACGCTCGGACGTTTCGCGAGCTCGCTCCGCCAAGCCCGCACCTTCGGCACATCGCGGAAGATGCCGTGCTCGGCCAGCTCATCGAACAGATCGAAATAGCGGAAGACCGGCGCAAACACTGCATCGACCAGACTGAACGCGTCGCCGGCGAAGAACGGGCCCGCGTTGAGTGCCGCCTCGACTCGCGCAAACTTGGTCACCAGCGCCTGGCGCTTGGTCTCGAATGTCGCGGGATCCGTCGTGGTCTCCAGGCCCCAGAGATCGCCGAGGATCGCCGAGCCGAACTCCATCCAGGCACGGTGTTCGGCTCGCTTCAACGCATCGCTCGGATGCAGCTTCGCGCCGGCTTGCGTCTCCTCGATGTACTCGCAGATCACGTTGCTCTCGAACAGCGCGACCTCGCCCTTGTCGGTTGTCACCACCAGCACCGGCACCTTGCCGAGCGGCGACAGCTTCAAGAACCAGTCCGGCTTGTTGGCGAGATCGATGTCGATCCGCTCGAACGGCACGCCCTTCTCTTTCAGCGCGATGACCGCGCGCTGCACGTAGGGGCAAAGCTTGTGGCTGATCAGTTTCAATGAAGTGGTCATGGCCATGATCCCGGCGGTTCGGTGCAACTGAATCTAAGATAGATGCAACTGCATGTACCCGTCAAGATCAATGCATCTGCATCAACCCACCGTGACCTCAGGCAGTCCTCTTTAGGGTCTGGCGATCACCCCGCCCGTCATCGGCATCGGCACGCCCGTGGTGGCCGGATAGGACAGCGGCAGGCCCTTTAGCCCGCGCGCGGCGAGGAAGCCGAAGGCCTGCGCCTCGATCGCGTCGGAGGCCCAGCCGAGAGCCTCGGCGGCCTCGACGGTGGCCGTGCCGACCCGCTCCCGCAGCATGCGCAGCATGGTGAGATTGCGGGCGCCGCCGCCGCAGACGATCCAGCTTCGGGGCCGCCGCGGCAGCAACGAAATGATGCGCGCGATCGCAGCCGCGGTGAAGGCGGTGAGCGTCGCGGCGCCGTCGGCCGGCAGCACATCGCCGAGCTTGAGCGCGGCAAAGTCGTTGCGGTCGAGCGATTTCGGCGGCGGGCTTGCGAAGAACGGCAGCTCCAGCGCCCGCGCGATCCAGGCCTCGTCGGCCTTGCCGAGCGCGGCGAACTTGCCTTCCGTGTCGAACGCCTGGTTCATGGTGCGGTACATGAAATCGTCGAGCAGCGCGTTGCCGGGCCCGGTATCGCAGGCGATCAGCGTGTCGTTGCCGTCGATATAGGTGATGTTGGAGACGCCGCCGATATTGACCACGACGATCGGCCCTTCGCGCTCCAGCGAATTGGCGAGTGCCCGATGGTAGACCGGCACGAACGGCGCGCCCTGCCCGCCAGCCTCGACGTCGGCGGCGCGGAAGTCGTGCATCACAGGGATATGGATGGCTTTGGCCAGCGCCGGCGCATCGCCGATCTGCACCGTCAGCCGCCGCTCGGGCCGGTGCAGCACGGTCTGGCCGTGGAAGCCAACGATGTCGATGTCTTCCGGCTTCATCCGGTTCTGGGCGATGAAGGCGGCAACCGCCTCGGCATGCGCCAGCGTCACCGCGCGCTCGGCCTCGGCCAGGATTCCCGGCCGGGCCTCGCGCTGCGACAGGTGCACTGCTTCGGACAGCGCCTGACGCAGCAGATTGCGCTCGGCCGGGCTATAGGGCCGGTAGCCGGACGGTCCGAACGCTTTGACCTGTTTTCCGTCGGTTTCGATCAGCGCGACGTCCACCCCGTCCAGCGAGGTGCCGCTCATCAAACCGAGTGCCGTCAACATCATGGATCAGCGTCCTCAGAACACCCCCTCCGGCATGCCGATCTTGTGCCAGAGGGACACATCTTATAATGCCACAGCGCCAAGTGGCGGGCAGCAATCGAGTTCCCAGAGAAGACCCTTAAATTGCTCCCAAAACAGTAAACCAAGAATTGTCAGGCATGCCGACAGATGACTGCATTTAAATCGGATTTCCTCAACACCCTGCAGGAACGTGGTTTCATCCACCAGTGCTCCGATTTCGAGGGGTTGGACGCCCTCGCCGCCAAGGGCGAGGCGATCGCCTATGTCGGCTACGATTGCACCGCTCCCTCGCTGCACATCGGCAATTACCTGACCATGATGCTGCTGCACTGGCTTCAGCAATCCGGCAACAAGCCGATCACGCTGATGGGCGGCGGCACCACCATGGTCGGCGATCCCTCCGGCAAGGACGAGACACGCGCAATCCGCACCGTCGCCGAGATCGAGGCCAACAAGGCTTCGATCCGCGGCGTGTTCGCAAAGGTGCTGCGCTATGGCGACGGCAAGAGCGACGCCATCATGCTCGACAATGCCGAGTGGCTGACCAAGCTCAACTGGATCGAGATGCTGCGCGACGTCGGCCGGCATTTCTCGGTCAACCGCATGCTGTCGATGGACTCCGTTCGCCTGCGCCTCGAGCGCGAGCAGGAGATGAGCTTCATCGAGTTCAACTACATGATCTGCCAGGCCTACGACTTCGTCGAATTGGCCAAGCGGACCGGCTGCCATTTGCAGATGGGCGGCTCCGACCAGTGGGGTAACATCATCATGGGCGTCGATCTCGGCCGCCGCATGGGCACGCATCAACTCTTCGCGCTGACCACGCCGCTGCTGACGACCGCGTCGGGCGCCAAGATGGGCAAGACCGCGCAAGGCGCGGTGTGGCTCAACGCCGACCAGTTCTCGCCGTATGATTTCTGGCAGTACTGGCGCAACACCGAGGACGCCGACGTCGGCAAATTCCTGAAACTGTTCACGACGCTGCCGATGAGCGAGATCAAGAAGCTCGAGGCGCTCGGCGGCTCGGAGATCAACGAGGCCAAGAAGGTGCTCGCCACCGAAGCGACCGCGCTGCTGCATGGTCGCGACGCCGCAAACGAAGCGGCCGAAACCGCACGCCGCACTTTTGAGGAAGGCGAACTCGCAGAGAGCCTGCCGACAGTGGAAATTCCGCGCGGCGAGCTGGAGGCCGGCATCGGCGTGCTCAACGCCTTCGTCAAGGCGGGCCTCGTCGCCTCCAATGGCGAGGCACGGCGTCAGATCAAGGGCGGCGGCCTGCGCGTCAACGACGAGGCCGTCACCGACGAGAAGATGGCGCTGTCAGCGGCCACTCTGACGCCGGAAGGCGTGATCAAGCTGTCCTTCGGCAAGAAGAAGCACGTCCTGCTCAAGCCTGCATAGGCGTATGAGCTTTTGATGCTTGTCAGGGCGCACTGAAGCGCGCTCCCTGACGGGCAATGGACCAGAACACGCCCAGGGAAACGGCTGCAACGCACCAAGGCGCGGTGCGGACTGCGCTCGTTGTGCTCGCACTGTGCTTCACGCTCGCTGTGCTCGGGCGGGGCTTAAGCGAAAGCTTCACCGTCTTCCTCAAGCCGATCTCCGAAAATTTTGGTTGGGACCGCGCACAGGTTGTTTCAATCTATTCGCTGACCTGGCTCATCAGCGGACTGACTGCGCCGCTGGTTGGCCGCCTGTTCGACCATTCCGGACCGCGCATCGTCTATGCGCTCGGCCTGTTGCTGCTCGGCTCGGCCTTTTTGATCGCAGGCCATGCGCAGGCGCTCTGGCAATTCCAGCTCTCGATCGGATTATGCGTCGGCATTGGCGTTGCCTTCATCGGCAACGTGCCGAACTCGATCCTGCTCGGCCGCTGGTTCGGGCCAAAGCTGCCGACCGCGATGGCGGTGGTTTATTCGGCAATGGGTGGCGGCGTACTGGCGCTGCTGCCGGCCTCGCAGCTCCTGATCGATCATCTCGGCTGGCGCGAGACCTACCAGCTGTTCGGCTTCACCACACTGGCCCTGCTGGTGCCGCTCATGCTGCTGCCGTGGCGGCTGTTCGCGACGGGCTCGCCGCATGTCGCCAAGAAGACCGATCCTGATTTCGTCGACCACGGCTGGACGCTCGTCAGCGCGATGCGTCACCACGCCTTCTGGGCGCTGTTCTCGACCTTCTTCTTCACCGCGGTCGGCATGTACTGTATCGCCGCGCAGATCGTGGCCTATCTAATCGACGCAGGCTTCCCGCCGCTGCAGGCCGCGACCGCCTGGGGCTTTTCGGGTGTCGTGCTGGTGTTCGGCATGATCGGCGTCTCCGCACTCGACGGGCTGATCGGGCGCCGGCCCTCAGTGCTGCTGAGCTACGCGATCTCGATCCTCGGAATCTGCCTGCTTTGGCTGCTTCAGTATTATCCGAATGTCATCCTGCTCACCGGCTTCGTCGTCTGCTTCGGCAGCATGATGGGCTCGCGCGGGCCGCTGATCACGGCAACGGCGATGAAGATCTTCAGGGGCAAGCGGGTCGGCACCATCTTCGGCACGATCTCGATCGGCAGCGGGCTCGGCTCGGCCTTCGGCTCCTGGAGCGGCGGCCTGATCCACGACGCCACTCATGGCTACAACGCGTTGCTTGTCTTCGCACTTGCAAACGTGATCCTCGGAATGATCCCGTTCCTGATCGTGCCCGCCTTGCGGCGCTAGGTTTCCCGGAGGTAACCTGCGCTCATTCGTGTCACCGGGGAATTACGGACGGAGGCGGCGTGAATGTGCGTAAAAAATGGGGTTGGCACGTGGCTCAAATCACGGCCTGCGGTGTTTTGTCCGACATGACAAAAATGTCAGCGCAAATTGGCCTGGCACAGCTTGCAGGGCGGAACCGAATGCGGTCCTAGTCGCAACATTGGATGGAGGGCACAAACCAATGAACTTTCCCTATCTCACTCGCTTTCAGCCGGTTCTCTTGAGCCTGTTTCGCTTCATCACTGGACTGCTGCTGTTCCAGTACGGTGTCGCCAAGCTGTTCAAGTTCCCGGTGCTCCCCTACTTCGCCGACATCCCGCCGCTGATCTATGTGGCCGGCACGCTCGAGCTGGTGCTCGGCGCGACGCTGATGCTCGGCCTGTTCACGCGGCTGACGGCGTTCATCCTGGCGGGTGAAATGGCCTTCGCCTACTTCATGGGCCACGTGATGAAGACCGGCACGCCGGTGCTGCTGCCGCTACTCAACGGCGGCACCGCCGCGATCCTGTTCTGCTTCGCCTGCCTCTACATCTCGGCAGCGGGCGGCGGCTCGGTCAGCGTCGATGCGCTGATAGGCAAGGAGAGCGACGCGCCGGGAGGCGCCTTCGCGCGGCGCTGACGCGCGCTCAACCGACCCGCAGACCGGCACTGGCGTTTCGCCGGTGCCGGTTCAGCGCAAGCCCAGCACGTTCCAGATGAGGACGAGGGCCGCCACGAGCAGCACGGACATGATGATGCGGTGAACGAATCGGTTCATCGCCCATCCAGCCAGGCTCGATCACCACCAAAGTCTGAGATCGTTCTCCTCCCGCAAGAATACGGGCGCACGGCATCGCATCGCGATTTGCCTGCACGATGGCGCATAAGGCTGCGACGAGTCGCGGACGCGGCAGGCCGCGGCATGCCTGTCTTCATGATTGGTAAGAAGTTCATGTTACGGATGATGACAATAACAACCATTTCGTAGGGGCTGTGATGACGCTGCTGAGCCACCTGAAAATCCGCACCAAGCTTGCCAGCATGGTCTGCCTCGCAGCTCTGACCGTCACAGCCATCATCGCGGTATCGACCGTCCTCAGCAAGAGCCGCATGCTGGACGACCGGGTCCAGCAGATGAAGGCCGCGGTCGATCTCGTCCACGGCCTCGCGCAGACTTTCCAGGATGACGCTGCCGCCGGCAAGATGACGGCGGACGACGCCAAGCTGCAGTTTCGCCAGCGTGCCCGCAACATGAAATTCGGCGGCGGCCAGGGCTATCCTGTCGTCTACAATTCCGACACGTCGATTCTGGTCAACGGCGCCAATCCGCAGCTCGAAGGCAAGATCACAGGCGCCACGGATTCCAATGGCATCCTGATTGCCGATGCCCAGCTCAACGCTGCCAGGCAGGCGCCGCAGGGCGGCGTCACATCCTATCTCTACCCGCGCCCCGGCCAGACCGAGCCCGTCCGCAAGACCGTGTTCGTCCGCCAGTTCACGCCCTGGAACGCCACGATCAGCTACGGCCTCTATGTCGACGATATCGACGCCGACGTACGCGCGCTCACGCTCGAGCTCGCCGCGATTGGCGCCGGCCTGATGCTGCTGATGGCGACGCTGTCCTGGCTGATTGCCCGCGACGTGCTCGGCGCACTCGACCGTCAGAAGACCCGCATGCAGGACATTGCCGACGGCGCCATCGGCAAGCCGGTCGAGGAGACCGATCGGGGCGACGAGATCGGTCGTATGGCGGAAACGCTCGAAGTGTTGCGGCAGGCCGCCTTGACGGCGCGCAAGCTGGAAGCCGAACAGGTCGCGGCCAAGGCCCGTGGCGAGCAGGAAAAGCGCGACGCTTTGATCTCCCTCGCCGATCGCTTCGATGCGTCCGTCGGCCAGCTCGTGGGCCTGATGGCCTCGGGCTCCGGCGAACTGGAAACCACGGCCAAGTCGATGTCGTCAACCGCCGAGGGCACCAACCGCCGCGCCGCCGTGGTCGGCTCGGCCGCGACCGAAGCCAGCCAGCGCGTTCAGACGGTGGCGGCTGCCGCCGAAGAGCTCTCCTCCTCCATCACCGAAATCAGCCGTCAGGTCGCGCAATCGGCCGAAGTCACCGGCCGCGCGGTCGAGAGCGCACGCCACACCGATACCATCGTGCGCGCGCTGTCGGACGGCGCCCACCAGATCGAGCACGTTGCCGAGCTGATCTCCAGCATCGCCGCGCAGACCAATCTGCTCGCGCTCAATGCCACCATCGAAGCCGCCCGCGCCGGTGAGGCCGGTCGCGGCTTCGCCGTCGTCGCCTCTGAAGTGAAATCGCTGGCGAGCCAGACCGCGGAAGCCACCCGCGAGATCGGCGACAAGATCGCCCAGATCCAGGGCGCGACCAAAGAAGCCGTGGACGCCATCGGGGGCATCACCGCCACCATCGAGGAGGTCAGCCGCATCGCCACCTCGATCGGCGCTGCGATCGAGCAGCAAGGCGCGGCCACCGCCGAGATCGCCCGCAGCGTCTCGCAAACCGCCGAGGCCACCAAGGAAGTCACCACCAACATCGGCGGCGTCAGCTCGGCGGCCAACGAGACCGGCAACGCCGCCGGCATGGTGCTCGCGGCCGCGTCGAACCTCTCCAAGCAGGCCGAGCAGCTCTCGGGCCAAGTCGGCACGTTCCTGGCGGGCGTGCGCGCGGCCTAAGCTGCGCAACTGCTGCCCCCTCCAGGTATTCACAAGAGGTCGTCATGCCCGGGCTTGTCCCGGGCATCCACGTTCTTTGTGCTGCAAGAGAAGGCGTGGATGGCCGTAACAAACCCGGCCATGACGCTGTGAGACGTCAGTGCCCGCCCCAAGAGAATAGAGACGGGCGTCGCCCTAGCGCCGCACCAGGCTGCAACCGCTCGACAACGGCCTTGCCGTTGCCGTCGGGCTGTCGCCGGACTGCGCCGACGGCAGCTCGTCGATCGGCGAGTTCTGCTTGCCGGTGTTGAACTCGAAGATCTTGCGGAACAGGCCCGGCGCCATCGCCGAGATCGGATTGACGCGCATCAACGGCGCCGCCGGCGTACCGACAACCTCGTAGGTCACGCCGATCAATCCCTCTTTGTCGCCGTTACCGAGGAAGAGGCCGAACAACGGAATCTGGCCGAAGATGTTGTTCACGCCGTACATCGGCACGAAGGTGCCGCTCATGCAGACCTGGTTGCCGGGAAAGTCGACCGAGCCTTCGATGGTGGCGCCGATCATCGGTCCCTTGACCACGCCGTCGCGGATCGTGAGCGCGCCGTTCTGTCGCGTGAACTCCGCGCGCAACGCCGTGAAGGTCACGCCGTTCTGCGCGCCGTTAGGGGCACCCGCCGCAACGCGATCAAGCTGATCCATTCCCCTGACCGCGAAGTCGCGCACATTGATCAGGCCTTCCCTCGTCGTGGGCTCTGACGTCGGCGGCTCCATCGCCACCACCATCTGGCCGCCGAAGACCTTGTTGGTCGTGTCGGTGAACTTCAGCAGCGATCCGGCATCGTTGGTCTGGAGATAGATCACCTCGCGGCTGCCCTGCGCGCGCCCGCCGCGCAGATCGGCCGCCACCGGGGTGTTTTGGCCGATCCTGCCGCTCAGCGAGAACGCCTTGATGGCCCCGCTGCGTTTCGACATCTTGGCATCGACGCTGCGCATCGTCTCGCCATTGAATCCGGCGACCGTGCCGAGCTTCACGTCGATGTCGAAATCGACGTTTTTCAGCTTGCTCTTGCTGTCATCCTTGGGATTGCCTGAGATCGCCGACTTCAGAAAGCCGCGGCCGTCGAACACGTCGCCGCGCATGGTCCCCCGGACCACGCCGTCCTGACCGCGCTCCACCTTCAGCGACGTCTTGTCGCCGTCGGACGGTGAGTAGGTCGGGAAGTTCGCATTCATCAGGTCGCCGTTCGGGTCGACTTCCAGCGAGCCCTTGATCGAGGCGCCGCCGCCTTCGATGACGATGTCCTCGAGGCGCGTCGATTGTGCCGTCGGCACCACCTTGAAGGTCGCCTTGCCCGCCTTGCCCGGCAGCTTGACCCAACCGGGAAGAATGTTGTCGAGCTTGACCGAGGTCAGGTCGGCCTCGATGCCAAGCTTCGTCGTCTGGTCGGGACCGCCGGCAATCTTGCCCGACACCTTGACCGGCACTGATCCGCTGACGGCGGGGCTGAGGTCGAAACCCAGGCGGGCACGGCTTGCGTCGTCCAGCGTCGTCTGCAGCTTGACGTCCGCATCGCCATCGGTCGCCTTGCGGTAGTCGAGCGAGGCCGCCTGTCCGTTGATCTTGACGTCGCCCTTGACCTGGTAGCCTTGGTTGTTGGCGACGATCTTGAGATTGTTGGCCTCTAGCTTCTGGTTCATCACCAGCTTGTCGGCGGCAAAGCCGTTGAGGTCGGCGGTGACGGCGTAGACGGTGTCCGCCTTGGTCAATCCACCCGTCACCGGCAGGCCGAGCTGGATGTTCGCCGTGAACGTGCCCTTGCTGGTGTTGGGATCGACGACGGTCGACGACAGATCGCTCAACCGGTCATTGGACAGCATTTCGGCCGCCGCCGGCACCGGACCATCGACACGGAAGCGGGTCCGCGAGGGCGAGGGCTTCGGCGCCATGTCCGGCACCTCGAAGGTGAAGTCGGAGATCGTGATCTTGCGGCCCGCGGGCGTATCGGCAATGCCCTGGGCGATATTCACGGTGGCGGTGCGTCCGGTGACGTGCGCCTTCAGATCGGCGTCGTGCACCACCGGCATGCCGTCAACCGGACGAACCGCGACGCCGCTTGCCACGATGTTGACCGACAGACCGTCATCGGGAATCGGCGGTCCCTTGCGCGGAAGATTCCGCGTCGGCGAGTTGATGCCGACCTCGATGCGCTGGAGCGTGCCACGCTCGATCCGCTCGATCACCCATTGGCGCAATTCGGGCACCACCAGCGTCGGCCACATCCGCTTCAGCGCGGAGGCCGACATCGGCGTCCCCGCAAAGCCCAGCGTCAGGCGCGGCTCGCCGGAATAGTCGATCGCACCAGTGCCGGCGACGCCGATTTCGCCGTTGGAGATGTCGGCCTGCGTCAGCACCATGCGCTTGTGATCGGTGTCGAAGCGGAATCCGATCGCGATACGGTTGAAAACGAGCGGCGGCTCGTTGTCGATGCCGCCGAGCAGGATCGAGCCGCCGCTGAAGCCGAGCTGCCAATCATTGGTGGTGCCGTTGGGCGGCTCGATATGGGCGAGTAGCGTCAGGCGATTGGCGCCGGAGAGGATCTTGAACGGTGCGACCAGCACTCGCCGTCCCGCGTCCCACTCGACGTTGATCTCGGCCGAGTCGATCGCCATCGGATAATCCGGCGTATCGGTGTCGATGATGTTGCCCGCACCGATCGTGACCTTGCCGCGGAAGAACGTCGGCACGCCGTCGCGGCCGAGCTCGCCCTTGAGCTCGCCGGTCAGAGGCAGATCGGCCGTATAGGTGAGGTCCTTGACGCGCAGCGCGAGCAGGATGTTGGCGGTCGACAGCTTGTCGGCGCGGATATCGATCGAGCGTACGCCATTCTCGCTCGGTCCAATCGTGGCGCGCAGCGACCACGGGCGCGCACCCTCTTCGCCGAAGCTGAGCGCGACGCCGCCATCGCTCGGCCGGCGCAGGCTGAGCGTGATGTTCTCAAACGTCCATTTGCTGCCGCGTTGCTGATCGTCGACGATCAGATTGCCGTTCTTGAGACCGATCTCGTTGAGGTTCTGTCCGTCGAGGCCGGTCAGGCTCAGGCTGTCGAGCCAGTCGAGGCCCTGAAGAATTCCACTCTGCGCGGCGGGTTGAGCTGTGGCCTGGGACGCGTCCGGAGTTGCAGGCCCTATCCCGAACGGTGGCGGCGGAACGCCGTTACGCGGGAATGTCGGCGGCAGGCCCGCTTCTCTCTTGGACGCGACGCCGGTTGCGAGCGGCTTCGCCGTGTCGCCGGCGGACACCGTGACGGTGCCGTCGGGTGCGATCCGGATCGCGAGCTCGGCATCGACGAGGTTGAGGCTTTCGGCGCGCAGGTGCCCGGTGAGCAGTGCTGCCCCCGACAGCCGCACTTCGGCCTTCGGCGCGCTGGCGACGATGGCATGGTCGTGATCGCGGACGATGATGTCGCGGATACGCACGGCAATCCGGACCCGCCCGGCGCGCTCGATCTGGGTGCCGCCGACCTCCACGGTGTTGCCGTGGCCGATATTGTCCTCGATCGCGGCGGCGAGCCAGGGCGTCGCCATGTCGAGGTTGATCGGACCGGCGCCGAGCCGCCACCACAGCGCGCCAAAACAGCCGACGAAGATGACGATCAATGCGCCGAGGACGACGGCCGTCCGGCGCACCCAGCGGCCACTCGGCAGCACCCGGCGAAACAAGGAGAAACCGTCACCGACCGGGATGCGCGAACTGGAACGCGACAGCAGGCGGCGTGCGCGATGACCCGCCTCCTCTTCCTGGTCTTGATCCCAGTCGGCTTCGTCCCATCCCGGCTGCTCGTGATGGCCGCCGTGCCGATCGAAGTCCCGATTGTGATCCTGGGGCGACTTATTCCTAGCCATTGCCTCTCGATACAGGCGCCCGTCGTAGGATTGAGCGCCGCCGGGACCGCAGCCGTCGACGGGAATCGACGCTCCCCGCCCCGGCATTGCCGCCATACCTCGAATGTTCCTGCTGTTCGTCATTTCGCCCCGGGAGCGCGTTCAACGAGCAGTGGGGTGGTGCGTGGAATTCCTTGTAACCATACTCCGTCGCCGCCAGAATTGCCCAGCCGAGGGCGCGAATCCGGCACACCGGACGAGAGCTGCAATACCGCTTTGGTTGACCCGCCGAAAGCGACGAAAGGAAGGCGTATGTCCAAGAAATCCCGAAAGAAATCGTCCAAAACGCCCTCCGGCAGTCCGACCGCTAAAAAGAAGCCCCAGAAAACACGGGCATCGACTCAAACACGTGGCGCGAAAACACAGCCGGCATCGGCAAGCAAATCAGGCAAAGCAGGCGCCAAGGAAGCATCGCATAAGGCCGCATCGAAACGGTTAACATCTTCTGAAAAGGCCTCTAAACCCGCAGCTGCAGCGTCCGCCGTTTCAGCAAAGTCGTTGTCAGCAAAGTCCTTGTCGTCGAAGTCCTTGTCATCGAAGTCCTTGGCCGAGGGCCAGACGGCGCCGGCCTTCCGCCTGCCCCGCGACGGCGGCAACGTCGTCACACTGTCGGACTATGCCGGCCAGAAGCTTGTCCTGTTCTTCTACCCCCGCGCCGACACGCCGGGCTGCACCCGCGAGGCAATCGACTTCACCCGGCTCAAGGACGCCTTTGCCGCTGCCGGCACCGCCGTGCTCGGCATTTCGGCCGATCCTTTAAAGGCCCAGGAGAAGTTCCGCGACAAGCACAGCCTCGGCATCCCCCTCGTCTCGGATGAGCAGCATGAGATGCTGGAGGCGTATGGCGCCTGGGGCGAAAAATCCATGTATGGCAAGAGCTTCCTCGGGATTCTTCGCACCACGGTGCTGATCGGGCCCGACGGCCAAGTGGCCAGGATCTGGCGCAACGTCCGGGTCGATGGCCATGCCGACGACGTGTTGCTAGCTGCAAGAAGTCTTTAACCAGCCCGTTAAAATCGAGCGCTCCCGTTTCCGGAAAATTAACCATGACAGGCCCAGATTGCCGCGGCAATTAGGCCGCAAGGAACCGTTCCGACCGGCGCGGGAGTGCCGATGTCGAAAAGTTCTGCCCAATATTCGCAGTACCCCCAGCATCATTCCCACGACCACGGACGGGCCTTCCATCGCCGTCCTGCCGCTGCTGCGGCAGCTGTTGCGATTCCCCTGCCCGACGCCGATGACGCCTACACCATCGTGCATCACGGCAAGCAGGTCCGTCTCGGGCCTGTGGTGTTCTGGATCGTGGTCGGCACCGTCGTCCTGCTCGGCCTGTGGTCGGCAGCGACCGGGACCTATTTCGCCTTCCGCGACGACGTCCTGACCCGGCTGATCGCGCGTCAGGCCGAGATGCAATACGCCTATGAGGACCGCATCGCCGAGCTGCGCGCCAAGGTCGACCGCACCACCAGCCGGCAATTGCTCGACCAGGAGCAGTTCGACCAGAAGCTCGACCAGATCATGAAGCGCCAGACGGCGCTGGAGTCCCGGGCGACGGCGCTGGGCGCCATGCCCGATGTCACCGGATCGATCCCCCGCTCGACGCCGCAGCGTGGCGACGCGAACCAGACGACGACGCAAGGCACACCCAAACCCTCGCCGATCAGCGACACCGTGATCTTCGTGGCGCCGCCTGACCGCGAAGCCCGGCTCGAATCGCGTGCGCCGGCCGTGATCGCCCCGCCGGTCAATCAATTCGCCAAGAACCAGGGCTTTGACAATGTCCTGGTCCGGCTGACGACATCGCTCGATCAGGTCGAGCGCCGCCAGGTTGCGGCGCTCAGCGCCGTCGAGGAAGGCATGGATTCGCGGATGCGGCGCATGCGCGGCGTGGTCAGCGACCTCGGCCTGAACATGGCCAGTCTCGAGGCCGCCGTGCCGCGCGCCGCGATGGGCGGTCCCTTCGTGCCGGTGAAGCTCACCGCCAATGCAAGCCCGTTCGAGAAGCAGCTCTATCGTATCAACGTCACCCGGGCCGACATGGAACGGCTCAACCGCACGCTGGCGCAGGTGCCCTATCGCAAGCCTGTCGTCGGCGAGGTCGAATTCACCTCCGGCTTCGGCGTGCGCAGCGATCCCTTCCTCGGCCGGCCCGCGATGCATACCGGCCTCGATTTTCGTGCAGCGACCGGCGATCCCGCGCGCGTCACCGCGAACGGCAAGGTGGTCTCGGCCGGCTGGTCCGGTGGTTATGGCCGCATGGTCGAGGTCGATCACGGCAACGGGCTGTCGACCCGCTACGGCCATCTCTCCGAGATCAACGTCAAGGTCGGCGAGATCGTGAAGATCGGCCAGGTCATCGGCCTCGTCGGCTCGACGGGACGTTCGACCGGCCCGCATCTGCACTACGAAACCCGCATCGATGGCGAAGCCGTCGACCCGCAGAAGTTCTTGCGCGCCGGCGTGCGGCTCAGCGCGGGCTAAAGCGTTTTCGAGCGAAGTGGATACCGGTTCGCGTCAAGAAAACGCGTCAAACCTAGGCCTGCCGGACGCGCCTGGCTGACAATCCTCGAAGCGAGAAATCGCAACATTCACGCGCGATTCGCGCGATCTGCCCGGCCAGCGGATCGACCGCATCCGCACGCGTCACGGCAAAATACCTGATCTGCGGGATCGCAGGCGACGTTCTGATCGTGCGCAGCAGGCCGATCTCGATTTCATGCCGGAAGTACTGTTCGGTGAGAAAGGTGATGCCGAGCCCGGCCACGGCCAGTGCCGAGAGAACGCTCAGGCTGTTGCACTTGACGACGCGATTGAGCTTGATTCCGCTCGCACCCAGCCAATCCAGAACGAGCTTCTGCAAGCCTGATCCTTCCCCTTGGGTCAGAATCGGATATCGGGCGATCTCATCCAGCGTAGCCTCGTCGGCCTTGGGGCCGACGCCGGGCGCCGACATCCATTGCAGCGTAGCGCTGTCGAGCGGCAGTGCGTTGAAGTCAGCATTGGCCGGCGGATCAAGACCAATGACAAGATCCAGGCGACGATCGGCGAGCTTGTCGAGAAGCACGACGCTGGATTCGACTTCGGGCTCCGGAATGACCGCCGGATAGGCCTCCTTCATGGCCACGATCAGTTTCGGGAGCCAGGTCAGCGCCACAAGCTCGGTGACGCCGAACCGGAAGGCACCACTGAAGGCCAGCGGCCCTGCTGCGACCTGGCGCATTCGCGCCTCAAGCTCCAACAGCTCAGCCGCGAGCTCGATCAGATTTTCGCCACTGCGCGTCAGGCTGATCGTTCGGCTGTTGCGATCAAACAGCGTGCTCCCGATCGCTGCTTCCAGCTCGGCGATGCGCTTGGAGATGGTCGATTGCGCCAGGTTCAGCCGCTCCGCGGCGTCAACCACCCCGCCCAATTCGGCAATCCAGTAGAAGGCTTCGACCTGCTTGAGTGTCAGGCTCACCATGGCTTCGATCCCTATCAATCGAAAAAAGCGATCCAATACGTAGAAAAATATTCACTTTTCTTCAAGCCAGTCGCAGGGCAGGCTTCGGGCGAAATCTGCGCTCCAGCACACAGCCCATCGGTTTTGCCCATGCTCCTGCCCGGTCATCGACTGCTTCCCTCTCCACCCTCGGTCCCACCAGCAATCATCGCCGATTTTGCCGCGGCGCAGGTCGCGATCGTGTCCGACAACATGAACCGGCTGCATGGGACACGCGCGCTCCGCCCGTTCCATGGCAACGCGCGCCTGATCGGCACCGCGATCACCGTCAAGACGCGGGCCGGCGACAATTTCATGCTGCACAAGGCGTATGAGCTGCTCCGACCGGGCGACGTGCTCGTGGTCGATGGCGGTGGCGATCTCAACCAGGCCCTCGTCGGCGAGATCATGATGACGCGCGCCAAGGCGATGGGAGTCGCCGGCTTCGTCATCGACGGCGCCGTCCGCGATGTCGCCGCGTTCGCTGATGCTGGCTTTCCCTGTTTTGCACGCGGCGTCACTCATCGCGGTCCCTACAAATCAGGTCCCGGAGAGATCAACGTGCCGGTCTCGATCGATGGCATGGTGGTGATGCCGGGCGACGTCATTCTCGGCGACGAGGATGGTGTCGTGGCCTTCGACCGATCCGTTGCCGCGGAGCTGCTCGACCGGGTCAGACAGCAGGAGGCGCGCGAAGCCGGCGCACTCGCAGCCATCCGCGAAGGCCGCGTCGACAATTCCTACATGGGTACCGGAAGCGCTCCTGCCCAAGGAGCAGCGTCGTGAGCAGCGCTGGTGCCATCGCCCTCGCCCCGAGGGTTCAACGGATCAAACCGTCGCCGAGCATGGTCGCGCGGGAACGGGTCCGTCAGCTCCAGGCCGAGGGACGTGACGTCATCGATCTCACGGCCGGCGAGCCTGATCTCGATACGCCCAAGCATATCCGCGACGCGGCTGCGGCCGCGCTCGAAGCGGGAGAGACGCGCTACACTCCGGTCAACGGAACGCCGGCGCTGCGCAAGGCGATCATCGCAAAGCTCGCCCGCGAGAACGGCGTTCGCTACGCCATGAACGAGATCTCCGTCGGTGGCGGCGCCAAGCAGGTCATCTACAACGCACTCGCTGCCACGCTCGGAGCCGGCGATGAGGTGATCGTCCCCGCACCCTATTGGGTCTCGTATCCCGACATGGTCGAGGCCTGCGACGGCACGCCGGTGATCGTGAGCTGCGGCGAGAACGCACGGTTCAAGCTGTCGGCCGAGGCTCTGGAGAAAGCGATCACGCCGAAGACCCGCTGGCTTATCCTGAACTCCCCGTGCAATCCCACCGGTGCGTTTTATTCCGCTGCCGAGATAGCCGTGCTCGCCGAGGTGCTGCTGCGGCACCCCCATGTCGCGGTCATGACCGACGACATCTACGAGCACATTCGCTTCGATGGCGAGGCAACTCCATGCATCGTTGCCGCCGAACCTCGGCTGAGGACGCGGACTCTACTGGTCAACGGCGTCTCCAAGACCTATGCGATGACCGGCTTCCGGCTCGGTTACGGAGCTGGGCCCTCAGAGCTCATCGCCGCCATGAACACGATCCAGTCGCAGTCGACGTCCTGCACGTCTGCGATCAGCCAGGCGGCGGCGACCGCAGCGCTTGAAGGCGATCAGGGTTTCGTCACCGAGGCCCGCGAGATGTATCGCCGCCGCCGCGATCGTGCGGTCGCCTTGCTGAACGACATTCCCGGCCTTTCCTGCCTTCCGCCCGACGGCGCCTTCTATGTGTTTCCCTCGTGTGCCGGCCTGATCGGCAAAACCACGCCCGAGGGCAAGATCCTGAAGACGGATATGGACGTCGTCATGCACTTTCTCGACGCCGCCGGCGTCGCAGTGATCGATGGCACGGCCTACGGCATGTCATCTTATCTGCGCATGTCCATCGCGACGTCGTTGCCGAAGATCGAGGAAGCCTGCACACGGCTCGCGCGAACCTGTGCGGCCTTGCGCTACGGATGAAGGGAAGAGCCATGAGATTGTTCCAGGTCGCCGCCGCCGGATTGCTGTTCCTGACCGGGGTCGTCGGCGCGGCAAAGGCCGACGAGCTTGCCGACGTGAGGGCGCGCGGCAAGCTGATCTGTGGGACGCTCGGCACGGCCGAGCCGTTCAGCTTCCAGGATCCGAAGACACGTGAAATCGTCGGATACGACATCGACATCTGCCGCAAGGTCGCGGACTCGCTCGGTGTTGCGCTCGAGATCAAGCCGATGGCCGTCGAGGCCCGTATCCCCGAGCTGATACAGGGCCGGGTCGACATCCTCGCTGCCAATCTCGGCTGGTCGAAAGAACGCGCGCTACAGATCGACTACAGCTACTCGTACTTTGTCAGCGAACAGAAGGTGCTGGTCTCTGCCGATTCCGGCATCGCGACGCTCGAGCAGCTCTCCGGCAAGCGGGTCAGCGCCCTCAAGGGATCGTCTTCGGAACAAGGCGTCAGGCGTGTCATACCAACGGCAGAAACTGTGACTTTTCAGGATTCGTCCTCGGCTTTCCTTGCGGTGGTTCAGGGAAAGGTCGACGGCTTCTGCGCCTCGGAGCTGATCCTGATGAAGCTCCGCAAACAGGCGCAGGCGTCCGCGCCGATGTCGATCATCGAGAAATCGGTCTTTCTCGAACCTTGGGGGTTAGGCGTCCGCAAGGGCGAAGCGGCTTTCAAGGAACAGGTCAACAAAGTGCTGGCCGATCTGGATGCATCGGGAGAAGCCGGCAAGATTTTTGCCAAGTGGTTCGGGCCGGGAACGGTCTATGACATGAAGCAGGATTTCAAGATCGAGGAGATCAAGGGCTGATTCCCTCGCATCAGTGCGAAACTGAACATCCGGAGTGCATGATCTTACGATGGGCTATGTCTTCGACCCAGCCGCAGTCCTGACCGGCCAATATCTGGACTGGTTCATCTGGGGACTGGCGACGACGATTGCGCTGACGGTCGCGGCCTGGCTGCTCGGAATGACGATCGGGATCATTCTGACGCTGGTCCGCATGCTTCCGTTCAGGTCGCTCGAATGGCTGGTCGCCGGTTACGTCGAATATCATCGCAACGTTCCGCTGCTGGTCCAGATCCTGGTCTGGTACTTCGGCGTTCCGCAACTGTTGCCTCGCGCCATCCGCATGTGGGTCAATAGCCACCACAGCGAGTTTCTCCTCGCGATGGTGGCGCTGGGCCTCGCCAGCGCGGCCTATATCACCGAGGATCTGCGCAGCGGAATTCGCTCGATCCCGAAGACGCAATATGAGGCGGCGCGATCAATCGGGTTCAACTACCTCCAGGCGATGAGCTACGTGATCCTGCCGCAGGCCCTGCGCATCGTGATCCCGCCGCTGATCAACCAGACCCTGCTGCTGTTCAAGAACACCAGCCTCGCCATGGCGATCGGCGTCGGTGAACTGACCTATCGCACACGCGAGGTCGACAGCTACACGTTCAAGACGTTCGAAGCGTTTGCCGTCGCGACCGTCCTTTATCTTGCAATTTCCTTCGCCATCATGGCGCTCGGCAGCTTCGCTGACCGGCGGCTGAAGCTCGAGATCCGCTGATGCTGGAGATCCTCGAGGACAACTGGCTTCTGTTTCTGATCGGGCAATATCCGCACGGCCCCGTCGGCGGCCTCGCCATGACGTTGTTCCTTGCCGTGGCTGGTTTATCTCTCAGTTTTCCCGTCGCAATCGCGCTCGCGCTGGCGCGCCTCAGTCCGCGTCGCTGGCTTCGCGGACCGGCGACCGCCGTGGTTTACGTCGTGCGCGGCCTGCCGCTGATCATGTTCATCTTCTGGACCTATTTCGCCCTGCCGCTATTGACTGGACATGCGGTCGGAGGCGTCGAGACGCTGCTCTTCGCGCTAGTCATCTACGAAGCGAGCTATCTGTCGGAGATCATCCGGGCCGGGATTGAAGGCCTGCCAAAGGGCCAGGCTGAGGCGGCAAAGGCGCTTGGCCTCGGCTACTTTCCGACCACCTTCAAGGTCATCCTGCCGCAAGTCCTGCACAACATGATGCCAAGCCTGGTCAGCCAGTTCGTCTCCACGATCAAGGAGACCTCGCTCGGCTACGTCATCAGCGCCAACGAGGTGACCTTTGCGGCGAGCCAGGTGAACAACCAGCTCATGACGCAACCGTTCGAGGTGTATGGCCTGCTCGCACTGACCTATTTCACGCTTTGCTTCACGCTGACATCGGCGGCGCGCTGGCTGGAACGCCGGCTGGCCGCCGAACGCGGTGGGCTCGGCGCCCAGCCGGCATGAGGGCAGTCATGATCCGCTTCGAGGCCGTCGAAAAATGGTTTGGCCAGCACCAGGTGCTGGCCGGCGTAACCGGCGAAGTGAAACGCGGCGAGGTCGTCACGCTGCTCGGCTCATCCGGCTCCGGAAAATCCACGCTCATTCGTACGGTGACGCGCCTGGAAGGCATTCAAGGCGGACAAGTGCTGTTCGAGGGCGTGGACGTCGCCGGGCGTGGCGTCGATATCAACCGTTTGCGCCAGCGCGTCGGCTTCGTGTTCCAGGCGTTCAACCTGTTTCCTCATCTCTCGGCGCTCGGCAACATCACACTGGGGCTGGAGCGTCTCCGCAAGATGCGCAAGGCGGCGGCCAGAGAGCGCGCCATGACCGAGCTCGACCGCGTCGGGCTGGCAGACAAGGCCGACGCCTTGCCGTCGCGCCTGTCCGGCGGACAGCGGCAACGCGTCGCGATCGCACGCGCACTGGCGATGGATCCGGACGTCATGCTGTTCGACGAGCCGACCAGCGCGCTCGATCCGGAAATGGTCAACGAGGTGCTGCGGGTGATGAGGACGCTGGCGCAGAATGGCATGACGATGGTCGTCGTCACGCACGAGATCGGCTTTGCGCGCGAAGTCGCTGACACAGTCTGGTTTCTGGACAAGGGCCAGATCGTCGAAAGCGGTCCACCGGCCGAGGTTCTTGATGATCCCCGTCACGACCGGCTGCGCTCATTTCTCTCAAGAGCGCGTTAGTTAGAGCGCTCTTCCCTAGCGCCGGCCGCCGCCCATCCCGCCTCCGGGACCGCCGAAGCCGCCACCACCCATTCCGCCTCCGGGGCCCATGGGTCCGCCGGGCGAGCCGAGACCGCCCGGACCTGACGGGCCGCTTGGTCCGGTCGGCGCGGAGCCGGGATTTGCACCGGGGCTCGATCCCGGCGCAGGCGCACCGGCCGGACCGGGCTGGCTGCCGTTCGGACTGGCCGTGCCGCGATCCGGATGCATGATCGAACCGCCGGGCGACCGGCCGGGACTGCCGCCGCCAGGCTGAGGCGTGCTCGGCCCCTGGCCAATCGCTTGCGCCGACTCGACCTGCAAGCCGCGCGAGCGATCGAACACGCCATTGACCACCATGCGCGCTTCGCCCGCCGCCGGGCCAAAGCGCGAGCTGTCACGGGCCACCAAGCCGGAGCCGAGCTGCAGGCTGGAGCCCGCACGCTGCACATAGGCTTCGATCGAGAGCCGGCTCGCGCCGACGAGATCCGAGAAATCGTCGATGCGCGTGCGCGCGGCCTGCATCGCGCCCTGGCTCGCGCTGCCCTCGATCTGGACGCGCTGGCCGACCAGCAAGGGATCGACGCCGCTCAACTTCAACCCGCCAATATGCAGCCCGTCGGGTCGGCGCTCGACCAGACCCGTGACGCGCTCAGTTGCGTCCTTGCGAGGTTCGACCAGGCTAGCAACGATCACACCGTCGGTCCGGCGCAGGCCGTAGACGGCGACCTGCGTGCCGGCGCGGAGCTTGCTCTCCTTGCTGCCAGCGACGATCTTCTGACCCAACACCGTCAGCTCATTGCCCTTGACCTGCTCGATCGGTCCGGAGACCTCGCTCGCGATCGCGATGTTGCGGGTGACGAGCGTGCCGTCAGCCTGCCGCGTCGCGACCACGCGGGCGAGCTGGCCGATGCGCAGCGCCTTCGGGCTCGCCGCCTCGCCGTCGATACGCACCGGCACGTCGCTGGCATAGGTCACGCGTTCGCCATTGACGTAGATGCTGCCGAAACGCTGGATCACGCCGACGATGCCGGTGCCGCCGATGCCATGATCGTCACCGCGGGTGATTCCGGTGCCGCCGATGCCTTGATCAGTGCCGCGCTTGACCTGCGCGCGCGCGATCGCCGTTCCGGCGAGCCAAAATCCGGTCAGCAGCAGACGGCGGGAGATCAGCGGCGGCCGGCTCATCAGGAGCTGCCCTCCTTGCCGTTGTCCTTGCCGTTTTCCTTGCCACCATCCTTGCTGACGTCCTTGGCCTCGCCCTCCTCATCGGCGTCTTCGCTGTAGATGTAGATGCCGAAATTCCAGCGGGCGTCGCCACCCTTGTCCTTGGCAAGCGCGCGATTGGCCTCGCGGTTGGCGGTCTTCAGCGCATCCATCGCGAGTTCGCGCGAGCGCGCCTCGAGGCGCTTCGCAAGCTTCGGCGAGATGTTGTTGTAATGCACCGCGCGTTCGAGGAAGCGCGGCGCCGGTCCTGACACGTTCTTGGCGGCGGCCGCGATATGGTCGTGCAGATTGCGGCCGAGATAGTGCCATTTGCTGTCGTCCGCGCCGCTCGGGACGAAAGCCGCCTCCACCAGCTCGATCTCGTCGGCCGCGTTGATGGTGACGAGCTGGCGGTCGACCCATTCGTCGAGCACCGCGCGCGGGCGCACATCCTTGGTGACGGAGGCCACGAGCTGCTCGAATGACGGCGCATCGCCCTCGGCCGTGCGCGGCAATGCCAGCGGCTCGCCGCTCGCATCGGTGAATTCAGGCGCGGCGAGCCAGCGCGCGATCACCGCGCTCGTCAGCGACAGCGCCGCCGGCGTTTCGTGCACGGGTGCGCCGGCCCCACGCAGCCGGGCCACCTCCTTGCGGTGGATGCCGGTGAGCAGGCTGACACGGCTGTCGGTCTGGTCTTTGCCCTCGAGCGCGAAATCATGCTCGGCAACGTTGACGAAGAGCTCGCGGAGGAGCTGCGCCAGGGCCGGAAAGGTCATGCCGCTGCGGATACAGAGCCGCACGAGCGGGCGCAGCAGCCGCGCCAGCGGCGCGTGCAGCTTTGCTGCGGCATTCGGCTCAGGAGCCGCCGCTTTGGGCCCGGACTTGGCATTCATGTCTAAATTGTAGCCATCTGCGGCGTGGGACACAATCCCACTTTTTCCGACTTCACGATTGACGTGGTAAATTTTCCCACATATACGAGACAGCACTGAGGGCGCGATTTGAAGGGACATCGACCATGGCCGACCGCTTGGCCCGTATTTCCAGTGCACCGCGTGCCGTTCCAATGCTCGACCACAGCCGTCACGACACTATCGCGCCGATGCTGCCGGCGCTGTTGCGCGGCGTGATCTTCATCTCGGTGCTGGCCGCACCGTTCGTCGCAGCACTGCTCGCAGGCTGACACCACCATGCATCACACCAGCTCTCCCCCGCGCCGCCCGTCGGTGCTGCACATCTTCAAGATCTACTATCCCGACCTGTTTGGCGGCACGCTCACGGTGATCCGTGACATCTGCGCCAGCCTGAAGGACGCCTTCGCCTCCTCGGTGCTGACCTGCTCGCGATCGGCCGACCGGCGCGAGATCATCGTCAACGACGTGCCGGTCGAGCGCGTCCGCTCGTTCGGCAATGTGATGTCGCTGCCGGCCGCGCCCGCCTATCCCTGGCGGCTGTGGCAGAAGATCGCCGAGCACGATCTGCTGGCGCTGCATGCGCCCTTCCCGCTCGCCGACCTCGTCTTCGCCCTCGGCTTCGGCCGCAACCGGCCGCTGGTGGTGCACTGGCACGCCGACATCGTCACCCATGCGGGCCTGCGCTGGTTCATCGAGCCCCTGATGCGGCGGACGCTGCGCCGCGCCAAGGCGATCATCGTCTCCGACCGCGTTCTGGTCGACGAGACGCCGCTGCTGCGGGAATTCGAAGACAAATGCCATGTCGTGCCGTTCGGCATCGACACGAGTGTCTATGACTGGCCGAAGATCGAGCCGCACCACGTCAACGATCGCGGCCGCCTCGTGCTCGCCTGCGGCCGGCTCGTGCCCTACAAGGGCTACGACGTGCTGATCCGCGCCGCCGTCAACCGCAAGTTCGAGGTCTGGATCATCGGCGAAGGCGCCGAGCGGCCCCGGCTCGAGCAACTGATCAGCGAGCTTGGCCTCGGCGACCGCGTTCGCCTGCTCGGCTCCGTCAACGATTGCGAGCGCATCAAGCTGATGTGCCTGGCCGACGTCTTCGTGATGCCATCCATCACCAATGCCGAGACCTTCGGCCTCTCCCAGCTCGAGGCCATGGCCGCCGGCCGCCCCGTGGTGAACACCGCGCTCGACACGGCAGTGCCGCGTGTCGCCCGTCACGGCATGGAGGCGATCACCGTGCCGCCGGGCGACGCCGAGAAGCTCGGTGAAGCCATCGACGCCCTGATCAGCGATCCCGAGCGCCGCCGCCGCATGGGGCTTTCGGCCCGGACCCGCGCCGTGAGCCGCTATTCCGCCATCGCCTTCAGGGAAGGCATGGAATCCGTCTACCGCGCCGCCATCACCGCGCCCTCCAATGAGGCCGCGCCCATCGCCGAGGCGCCGCGGCCAACGGGCTGGCTCGACAGCCTCCGGATCGCCGCAGCGCTGGCCTGGTCCGACATGCGCCACCGCTATGTGCGCTCGCTGCTGGGCCCGTTCTGGATGTCGCTCCAGATGGCGATCGTGGTCGCGGTGCTCGGCTCGGTGATCGGCCAGATGTCGAATGCCGACATGATGTCGCGCCTTCCCATGCTGGCGCTGTCGATGACGGCCTGGACCTTCCTCAACAGCGTGGTGCTCGATGCGACCACGGCGCTGCAGAACTCCGCGAGCCTGATCCGCGACCGGGCGCTGCCGCCGGTGATCTTCCTTCTGCAATGCACGTTCCGCCAGGGGCTGTTCGCCCTGCACAATGCCTGCGTCCCGCTCCTGCTCTGGCTGCTGCTGACGCCGCACGATCTCTCCGGCGCGCTCGCAGCGCTCCCTGGCCTGTCGCTGTTCGTGATCTGCACCTTCGGCCTGAGCCTCGTCCTCGGCGCGCTGGCGACACGGTATCGCGACCTCAAGCCGATCATCGAATCCACGCTGATGCTCGCCTTCCTCGCCTCGCCCGTGATCTGGTCTTCGGACATCATCAATCACCGCTCGACCGTGATGCGGCTCAACCCGCTGACCCATCTATTCGCGGTGTGGCGCGAGCCGCTTGTAGGCGGCCATGTCGATGCGGCCAGCATCATCTATGTCCTGGTCGCGCTGGCGCTGCTGCTCTGTGCGAGCGTGCTGACGCTGGTCCATTTGCGCAAAGCCGCGTTCTGGATCTGACCGATGGCCACGATCAGCCTGCGCAATGTCTGCCTCGATTATCCCCTCTACGGCGCCTACGACTTTTCGCTGAAGCGGCGGCTGCTCGGCCACCTCATCCGCGAGAAGGGCGAGATGCGGATCATCCGCGCCGTCGACAACGTGACCATCGAGGCCGAGGCCGGCGCGCGCATCGGGCTAGCCGGCCCCAACGGCTCCGGCAAGTCGACATTGCTGCGGCTGATCGCAGGGGTCTATCCACCGAGCAGCGGCCGCGTCGCGATCAGCGGGAATGTCGTGCCGCTGCTCGGCCTCAACGCCGGTGTGAACCTCGACTTCATCGCCGAGGACAACATCGCCCTGTTGCTGCGGATCAGCGGCCGCAAGCCGACCCGCGCCGTGATCGACGAGATCTGGGCGTTCACCGAGCTCGAAGAGCGCATGCAGCGGCTGCCGTTGCGGATGTTCTCCTCGGGCATGCTGATGCGCGTTCTGTTCGCGACCGCGACCGCCTTTCCGGCCGACATCCTCCTGCTCGACGAATGGCTGAGCGTGGTCGACGAGCACTTTGCCGAGAAGGCCGAGCAGCGGCTGCAGAACCTGGTCTCGCAGGCCGCGATCGTCATCATCGCCTCGCACGACCAGCCGCTGCTGCGCCGCACCTGCACCAGCATCATCAATCTCGACCACGGCCGCATCGCCTCGGCCGTCGCGGTCGAGCCGCCGTCGCCCCTGTCTTTCGAGCTCCGCGAGAAACGCGCATGAAGCAGAATATCCTTGTCGTCTCCGAGGCGCTCGGCGAGCCCAACCACAAGCGCGGCATCTTCCATTTCACCCGCGAATTGATGCGCTCGCTGGCCGCCGAGGGCCATGAGCTCACCCTGCTGGTCGAGACCACGCGGCGTTACCGCAAGCTGCGCCGGCGCGAGCGACGCACAAAGCTATTCCCGACGCAGTCGCGCAACATCGAACTGCTCGCCCTCTATCGTTTCCTCGACGAGATCAATATGGCCGAGCCGCTGGCGCGCAACGGCCTGCGGCGTACGCTCGACTGGCTGCGCCACAAGGTCACCATGTCGGTGTCGTGGGACTATACTCTCTGCTTCCTGCGTGCGATCGGCCTGCGCGGCCTGCATGCGCGGCTGATCGAGAACAGGACCGCGGCTCTCGAATACATCCCGCCGGACCTGCGTCACCTCGAACTGTTCCGCGACTTCCAGCTCGAGCCCGGATTCTACAGCTATCAGGACTCCTCGGCCTTTCTGTTGCTGCCGCCGCCGCGGATCGACGCACGCGACTACGACGTCATCGTCATCGACACGCCGACACGGGTCTCGGTGAAGCGCAGGCCGGATGCCAAGGTGATCTGCGTCGTGCACGATCTGCTGCCGCTCACCGATCTCAAGCTCAGCGACGTCGCAACGCGGTTGTTCCTGTCGCGGCTGCTCACCAGCCTGCGTCAGGCCGACGAGCTCGCCTTCGTTTCAAACTATAGCATGATGCGGTTCAGGGAACTGTTGCCGCAATTTGCGCACCTGCCGGCGCGGGTCGTGTATCCCCGCACCCGGTTCGACGCCCCGGATGTCCTGCACCTCCCAGCCCCTGCGGGGCGTCCGGGGCGGCCGAGCTTTGTCGTCATCGTGTCGAACGAGCCACGCAAGAACGTCACCACCGTCATTCGCGCATTCCGTAACATTCCCCAGGCCGATCTGGTGGTGATCGGCCTGGCCGGCCAGATCAGCAAGATGCGCAATCTTCCGCCAAACATTCGTTTCGCCGGCTATGTCGACGAGCACGAGAAGGCCGCTTTGATCGCGGACGCGCATGGCCTGATCATGCCGAGTTTCGCCGAAGGTTTTGGCGTTCCGATCATCGAGGCGCTGGCTGCGAACACGCCGGTGCTGTGCTCCGACATCGCCGTGTTCCGCGAGGTCGCGGGCGAGCTCGCCGATTATTTCGATCCGTTCGCGACCGAGTCGATCGTGGCCTCCGTCACCCGCGTGCTGGCGCGGCAGGAGGAATGTCGTGGCCGAATCCGGGCGCGCCGCTCCGAGCTTGCCGAGCGTTTCGGCTACCAGACCCAGGCCCGCGATTTCCTCGGACAATACATAGCCCCGGAACGCCTGGTCGCGGCGCAATAGGCATGACCGCCGAATCCGTGACGTACACGGGCGCCGCCACACCGCGGACCACGCAAGGCTCGACTGCATTGATCCGGGCCGCCGATGTGCTCGCCGCATTGATCGCGGCGTCGCTGCCGTGGTCGACCACGGCGCCTTCGATCTTCGTCGGTCTGTGGCTCGCCGTGGTGACGCCCACCATCGACTGGCGGGACTATGCACGCAGGCTGACGCAGCCTGCCTTCGCCCTGCCCTTCATCATCCTGCTGCTCGCACTTCTGGGGATGCTGTGGTCGGACGGCGCCTGGGCCGACCGGCTGCACGCCCTCAAGCCGGTCGCAAAGCTCGTGCTGATTCCGCCGCTGCTCTATCATTTCAGCCGATCGGAGCGTGGCTTCGAGGTTTGCGCCGCCTTTCTCGCTTCCTGTGCGCTGCTTGCGATGTTCTCCTGGATGGTGCTGCTCGATCCTGCCTTGAAGCTGACCGCAACTGCGTCTGCCGGCGTTCCCGTCAAGAACTACATTGACCAGAGCCAGGAGTTCACGTTGTGCGCCTTCGCGCTCGCGCTGCCGGCGCTGAGCTTCTGGCGCGGTGGAAGCATGATCGCAACGGCCGCGTGTCTTGCGCTGATCCTGCTGTTTTTGACCAACATGGTGTTCGTCGCCTCGGCCCGCACGGCGCTGCTCTGCATCGCAGTCCTGCTGGTGTTGTTCGCCTGGCGGCATCTGAGCCGGCGCGCAGCGCTGCTGCTGCTCACAGGCGCGGTGGCCGCAGGCGCGCTGGCCTGGGCAGCGTCGCCCTATCTGCGCCAGCGCGTCGCCGACATCGCCGTGGAATATCAGCACGGGCGCGAGGACATCAGCCACGCCTCGACCGCGCAGCGCCTGACCTATTGGCGCAAATCGGCCGCCGCCTTTGCCGAGGCGCCACTGTTCGGCCACGGCACCGGCTCGATCAAGCGGCAGTTCGAGCGCACCGCCTCGAACGAGAGCAGCCTCGACGCCGAGATCGTCAGCAATCCGCACAACCAGACCCTGCACGTCGCGGTGCAATGGGGGCTGTTGGGCGTCGTCCTGCTCTACGCCCTGTGGATCGCCCATCTGCGCCTGTTCACGGGCGAAGGTCTTGCCGCCTGGATCGGCATCGTCGTGGTCGTGCAGAACATTACGAGCTCACTTCTGAACTCGCATCTTTCCGATTTCCACGAGGGCTGGATCTACGTGCTCGGCGTCGGGGTTGCCGGCGGCATGGTCCTGAGAGCGAAGGCTAGAGCTTCCGTTCCGATGACATCGGAAGGGAAGCTCTAGATTCTCGTTTTAACGCGTTTTCTTTACGCGAACCGGTGTCCACTTCGCTTGAAAACGCTCTAGCCACCCGGCCCTGACTACTGGCTGCGTTCGTGGCCGACCTCGCCGGTGATGACGTCGCCGAACATCTCCCAGGCCTGCCCGTTGAAGCGCATCAGCTGCATCTGCTCGATCGGGAAGTAATCATCGGCCGAGGTGTTGACCATGATGCCGGGCAGCATCAGGTCGGTGTGGAAATTCTTCAGGTTTGCTGCCTGCTTCATGACATTGTCGCGCGTGAGATTGTCGCCGCACTGCTTCAGGACCTGCACCATCGCCTCGGCCTGCACGTATCCGTAGACGTTGTTGGCATTGGTCTTGTCGCCGTCAGGATAGTACTTGTCCATGAACTCGCGCCATTTCACGACCGCGGGATCCTTGTCCCAGGTCGGATCCGTCGGTTCCTTCAGATAGATGGTCGAGATGATGTCCTTGGAATAGTCGAGGCCGGCAGGCTTCAGGACCGAGGCGACCGAGGTCGCGGTGTTGGCCAGGAAGAACTTTGGCTTCCAGCCGAGTTCGCCGACCTTCCGGATCGCTTGCGCCGAGCCCTTTGGCGCGGCCCATGAGAAGAAGATGTCGGCGCCGGAATCACGCAAAGCGACGATCTGCGAGTCGATCGAGGGATCGCTGACCTCGTAGGATTTGTCGGCGATGATCATGCTGGCCTTGTCGCCGAGCCCGTCCTTCAGGCCCTTGAACTGGTCCTTGCCGGCATCGTCGTTCTGCCAGAACACCGCGATCTTGCCGTTAGGGAAGTTGTCGCGGATGTATTTTGCGTAGATGCGTCCCTCGCTCTGGTAGTTAGGCTGGAAGCCCATGGTCCACGGAAAGTTCTTGGGATCGCCGAACTTGGTGCCTCCGGAGGCAACGAACAGCTGAGGCACCTTCTTGGCGTTCATGTATTTCATGATCGCTGAATTCGAGGGCGTGCCGAGCGCCTGGAAGATCAGCAGCACCTCATCGCTCTCGACCAGCTTGCGCGCCTGCTCGATCGCCTTCGGCGGCGAATAGGCGTCGTCATAGCTGATGAAGTTGATCTTGCGGCCGTTGATGCCACCCTGATCGTTGATCATCCTGAAGAACGCGGCCTCGGTCTTGCCGATCACGCCATAGGACGACGCCGGTCCACTATAGGGCATGATGTTGCCAACCTTGATTTCGGTGTCGCTGGCGCCGGGATCGTATGTCTTCTGCGCCGAGGCCGGCGTCGTGGCCAACACTCCGGCAGCAAGCATGGCGAGGGCAGCAAGGTTTTCGCGACGACCCGGCATCGTTCTCTCCCCTGTATTTTGTCGTTTTTATTGTGAGCGAGTGTCGCAAGCAGGCCTGCCGCTGGCAAGCGGCAGGATTTTCCGCAAGGTGAAACGCGAAAGACAGGGACCTATGCGACGCGCTGCAGCATCCTCACCGCCCGCCCATCAATTACGAGCAATGCACTGCCGATGACGGTCGCACCCGCGATTTCGCGCGCAGAGATCGGCTCGCCCAGCACCAGCCATCCCAGCAGGATCGCGGTTACGGGAATGAGCAGGGTCACCAGCATGACATTGGTTGCGCCCGAACGTAGCAGGATCTGAAAGAACACGATGTAGGCCAGCGCGGTCGAAAGGCTGGCCAAACCAAGCACGGCAAGCCAGGTCCCAACGCCCGGCATCGGCAAACGCCACGGCTGCTCCATCGCGCCTGCGACGATCGCCATCATCACTGTGGAGGCCATCAGTTGGAACGTAGCAGTCCCAAGGGGCGGCGAGTCCTTCAGCAGCCGCCGCGCTGCCAGCGCCGCAAGGCCGTAACTGAAAGCGCCGCCGAGGCAGAGCAGGATGCCAAGCCCCTGCCCCGCGCGCGACTCGACGCCCCATCCCCTCAGGATAATCACGCCAACCAACCCCAGTGCGACGCCAGCCACGCGCCGCACCTGCAACGCCTCCTCTTTGGCCGCCGTCATCACCAGAACAGTGAACAACGGCGTGGTGGCATTGAGAATGGAGGCGAGCCCGCTCGGAATGAAGGTCTGGCCGATCACGATCAGAGAAAACGGAATGACGTTGTTGAGCAGCCCGATCGCAACGAACGGTTTCCAGCCAGCGAGACCCTTGGGAAAGTTGATCCCTTGCATGCGCAGCAGCGGCAGCAGAATGGCCGCGCCCAGTGCCACGCGCAGCAACACGAGGGTGAAAGGCGGCAATTCCCGCAACGCCGCACTATTGAAGAAGAACGACCCGCCCCAGAGGATCGAGAGGACGGCAAGCAGCGACCAGTCTCGCGCGTCGATCCGGTTATCATTTAAGGGCATGCGTCTTATCTCGGCGGTCGGGCCTGCGGCCTAGGCCAGCGCGACGCATCTCGCCACCCGATTTCCGATAACACGATACTCACGAAGATTGGCGCGAACGGGCGTCGCCCGCGATATCAGCGATCACCGCCCCGAGCACCAGCGCCCCGCCAATGAGCGCATGCACGGCAGGCACTTCGCCAAATCCGACCCAGATCCAGAACGCCATCAGCGGCGTCTCCAGCGTAGCGATCAGCGAGGCCTGCCCTGACGGCAGCAGGCGCGAGCCGAGCATGTAGAAGGTCAGGCCGAGCGCGACCTGGAGGCAGCCGAACATCGCGAGGATCGCAAGGCTGTGGCCGCTGACATGGGCGATGTCGTGAGCGAACGGCAGGCTGACGAGGCTGCCGATGAAGTTCGACAGTGCTGCCGCCGCGACCATCGAGGTCTCCCTGTGGCGCCTAACGACGACCGTCATGGCCGAGATCGCGAGCACCATCAGGCAGCTCAGGGCCACGCCGCCGATGTCGGCGCCGGCTCTGATGCCGCCGACGGTGATGACCACACCGGTCAAGGCGACGAGGCTCGCGATCAGGGTGCGCCATGCCGCGGCTTCGCCAAGCCACAGCCATGCCAGCGCCGCCGCCACGAACGGCTGGGTCGCGATCAGCACCGCGACATTCATGACATTGGTCATCTGAAGCGCGGGAATGAACGAGATCATGCCGAGCGCGGACAATGACGCCACGAGCAAGCCGCCGCGTCCCGGCACCACCAATTGCCTGAGCGCGCCCGGTCCCTGCATCAGGACGAGAAGCACTGAGATCAGGCTGCCGCCGAACAGGCCGCGCCAGAACAGGATAGTCCAGGGATCGAACGGCAAAAGCCGCGTGAAGAACGGCGCCGTGCTCCAGGCAATCGCCGCTGCGGCAACGAGGGCAATGCCGAGACCGCGTTCCGACCGAGGCTGCCCCATGTCGAATTCCAGTTAAGACGGCTTCTTCGGCCGCGACACCAGCTCGATCATCTTGCCTTCGTCGTCGTCGGGCATTGCGGCCTTGGCCTGCGCGTAAGCCTCGACCGCCGCACGCGAAACCAGGGGCTTGTCGGCCAGCAGGCTCTCCGCGAGCTTTACGGCGTAGGCCGCATCCTTGTGCCGCAGCGCGGCCGTGAACGTCGCGCCGCCGAAGTCGCGGGCGACCATGCGCTTGGAATGGCGCTGCACCTGGGGGCTCGCGGCAACGCCCGCCTGGATCGACTCCAGCACCAGCTTCATGTCGAGCCCGGCCTGCTCGGCGATCGCGAGGCCCTCGGCGAGGCCCGCGATCTGGATCGCACCCATGAGATTGTTGATGAGCTTGTAGACCGTGCCAGAGCCGACCGCGCCGAAATGGCGGATGGTCGAGCCGATCGGTTCGAGGAACGGTCGCGCCCGCTCGAGGTCGGCCGCATCCGCGCCGGCGAGCAGCGTCAGCTTTCCGGCCGCGGCCGCGTCCGGCAATCCCGTCACGGGGCAGTCGATGTAGATCAGCCCGCGCGCATTGAGCTCGCGGCCCATCTCGCGCGCATGGTCATAGGAAACGGTGGAGCACTCGATGGCGATGGTGCCGGCCTTGGCCGTCTTGGCCGCGCCGTTGGGCCCGAGCCACACGGCGCGCGACGCCTCGTCGTCGGCGACCATGGTCACGACCGCGTCGGCGTCGATCGCGGCATCCTCAGGCGACGTCGCCCATGTCGCGCCGCGCGCGATCAGGTCTTCTGCTTTCGCCTTGCTGCGATTCCACAGCGTCACCGTAAAGCCGGCATCCAGATAGCGGCCGGCCATGCCGTGGCCCATCCGCCCGAGGCCGATGAACGCAACACGCTGCATCAATCGACGTCCTCGATGTCAGCGCCGGGGGTGCCGAAGGCGCGCTGCGCCAGGGTCGCGGCCATGAAGTCGTCGAGTTCGCCGTCGAGCACGCCCGACGTGTCGGAGGTCTGCACGCCGGTGCGCAGATCCTTCACCATCTGATAGGGCTGCAGTACGTAGGAGCGAATCTGGTGACCCCAGCCGATATCGGTCTTGGCGGCCTGGTCGGCGGCGGCCTTCTCCTCGCGCCTCTTCAGCTCCATCTGATAGAGCCGCGCACGGAGCATGTCCCACGCTTGCGCCCGGTTCTTGTGCTGGGAGCGGCCGGCCTGACAGACCACCGCGACGCCGGTCGGAATATGCGTCAGGCGCACCGCGGATTCGGTCTTGTTGACGTGCTGGCCGCCCGCGCCGCCCGAGCGCATGGTGTCGGTGCGGACGTCGGATTCCTTGATGTCGATCTTGATGCTGTCGTCGATCACCGGGAACACGGCGACCGACGAGAACGAGGTGTGCCGCCGCGCATTGGAATCGAACGGCGAGATGCGTACTAGCCGGTGCACGCCGGCCTCGGTCTTCAGCCAGCCATAGGCATTATGGCCGGAGACCTGGATGGTCGCGGACTTGATGCCGGCCTCTTCGCCCTCGGACTCTTCGAGGAACTCGACCTTGAAGCCGTGAGTCTCGGCCCAGCGCGTGTACATGCGCAAGAGCATCTGCGCCCAGTCCTGGCTCTCGGTGCCGCCGGCCCCGGCATGCACCTCGAGATAGGAATCGAAACCGTCGGCTTCGCCCGACAGCAGCGCCTCGAGCTCGCGCCGCGCCACTTCCTTCTTGAGCGCTTTCAATGCGGCTTCAGCCTCGGCGACAACGCCCGTATCGCCCTCGGCCTCGCCGAGCTCGATCATCCCGATGTCGTCTTCGAGCTGCTGCTCGACCTTGCCGATGCCCGAGAGCGAGTCCTCCAGCGAGGTGCGCTCCTGCATCAGTTTCTGAGCTTTCTGGGGATCGTTCCAGAGGTTGGGATCTTCCGCGAGCTTGTTCAGCTCAGCGAGGCGCGCCGTCGATTTATCGACGTCAAAGATGCCTCCTCAGCAGCCCGACTGACTGCTTGATCTCTTCTACCAACCGTTCGATTTCGGCGCGCATGTCGTTCTCTGGTCTCGCGGAAACACCCGCGTGCAATTGAAATCGGGATGTAGCGGCGGCGGCTGCAAAGCGCAACCGCCACCGCAAAGAACGTCTGTCCTGTCCTAGGCCTTAGTACAGCCCGCCAGTGGCCGGCCGCATGAAGAAGCCGGAATCCGGCTGCTGCTGCTGCCCTCCCGGCGCGCCGCGCCCGTCGGCGTCGGCAACGCCAATCACCGAATAATTGTCCGGCGGCGCCGTACCCGGCTTGAAGGCTTCCAAAATGGTTCCACCGGTCTCGCCGGGACCGGCGCGCATGCCGGTTTTGGCGACGACGCGGATCAGCTTGATGCCGGCCGGCACCTTGAACGGAACGGCGGGCTTGTCGGCGAGCGCGAGCTTGAGGAAATCGCGCGCGATGGGCGCAGCCAGATGGCCGCCGGTCGCGGCGTTGCCTTTGCCGAGCGGACGCGGCTTGTCGTAGCCCATGTAGATGGCCACCGCGACATCAGGCGAGAAGCCGACGAACCAGGCGTCCTTGGCCTCGTTGGTCGTACCGGTCTTGCCGGCGATCGGCTTGCCGACTTCCCTCACGACGGTCGCCGTACCGGCCTGGACCACGCCTTCCAACAGCTCGGTGATCTGATAGGCGGTCATGGAATCCAGCACCTGCTCGCGGCGATCGATCAGCTGCGGCTCGTTCTGGTTCTTCCAGCCGCCGGGCGCGTCGCAGCCGCGGCATTCGCGCTGGTCGTGCTTGAAGATGGTGTGGCCGTAGCGGTCCTGGATACGGTCGATCAAGGTCGGCTTCACGCGGCGCCCGCCATTGGCGAGCATCGAGTAGGCCGTGACCATGCGCATCGCCGTGGTTTCGCCGGCGCCGAGTGCGTAGGAGAGATAGTTCGGCAATTCGTCATAGACGCCGAAGCGGCGGGCGTATTCGCCGATCAGGGGCATGCCGATATCCTGCGCGAGGCGCACCGTCACGGTGTTGAGCGACTGCCGCAGCGCGTTTCGCAGCGTTACGGGTCCCTGATACTTGTTCGCCGAGAAGTTTTCAGGCCGCCAGACGCCGGCGCCCTGGCCCTGGTCGATTTCGATCGGCGCGTCGAGCACGACGGTCGACGGCGTGTAGCCGTTGTCGAGCGCGGCCGAATAGACGATCGGCTTGAACGACGAACCCGGCTGCCGGTAGGCCTGCGTGGCGCGGTTGAACTGGCTCTGGTCGAACGAGAAGCCGCCGACCATCGCGAGCACGCGGCCGGTCCAGGGATCCATCACCACCATCGCGCCCGACACTTCGGGGATCTGGCGCAGACGGTACTGGCCTTCGACCGGTTGGCCTTCCTTGCTGTAGAGCGGATCGGCATAGATCACGTCGCCGGGCTGAAGCACCTGCGACACACCCGTGGCAGTCCTGCCCTTCGCAGCTCCTGACGCCGCCTTCGCCCATTTGACGCCATCGAGCGTGATCAGGCCGGTCTCGCGCTGCTTGCTGATTGCGCCGCCGAGCTCGCGGTTCGGCTGGAAGCCGATCCGCGCCGACTGGTCGCTGGTCTCCAGCACCACCGCCATGCGCCACGGCGAGATGTCGGAGAGCGACTTGATCTCGGCGAGCTTCACGCCCCAGTCGCCCGAAATATCGAGCTTGCTCATGGCGCCGCGATAGCCCTGCTGCTCGTCATAGTTCACGAGGCCGGCGACCATGGTCTTGCGCGCCATGACCTGGATCTTCGGATCGAGCGTGGTGCGCACCGACAGGCCGCCCTCATACAGCTTCTTCTCGCCATAGCGCTCGAAGATATCGCGGCGGACTTCCTCGGCGAAATATTCGCCGGCGAAGGTATGGGCACCGTTGGAACGGTTGGTGACGGCCAGCGGCTCCTTGCGCGCCTTCTCGGCGTCGGCCTGCTTGATCCAGCCGTTCTCCTGGAGGCGGTCGATCACGTAGTTGCGGCGCTCGATGGCGCGATCGCGGTTACGCACCGGATGCAGCGTCGCCGGCATCTTCGGCAGCGCCGCGAGGTAGGAGGCTTCCGCCACGGTGAGCTCGTTCACCGACTTGTCGAAATAGACCAGCGAAGCGGCTGCGATGCCGTAGGCGCCGAGGCCGAGATAGATTTCGTTGAGATACAGCTCGAGGATCTTGTCCTTCGAATAGGTCTTCTCGATGCGCATCGCGAGCAAGGCTTCCTTGATCTTGCGCGCGAAGGAAACCTCGTTGGTCAGAAGGAAGTTCTTCGCAACCTGCTGGGTGATCGTGGAAGCGCCCTGCGGACGACGGTTGGAGCCGTAGTTCTGGAGATAGACCAGGCCGGCACGCGCCATGCCGGTGTAGTCGATGCCGCCATGCTCGTAGAAATTCTTGTCTTCGGCGGCGAGGAACGCGTTGATCACGAGCTTCGGCACCGCCTGGATCGGCAGATAGAGCCGCCGCTCCTTGGCGTATTCGCCGAGCAGCGAACCGTCGACCGCGTGCACGCGGGTCATCACCGGCGGCTCGTAATCCTGAAGCTGAGAGTAGTCGGGCAAGTCCTTGGAGAAATGCCAGATCAGGCCTGCCACGGCACCGACACCGACAAGGAACATCACCGTTCCCGCAGCGAACAGGAAGCCCATGAACCGCACAAGCAAGCGCATTATGTGTTTATCCGTTTAATCCCTGGATCAGCCCAAAGTGCCCCAAACGGGCACCGTCCTCACGTCGCGAATTCACCGGCTTACTCAATACTATCAACGCCGGACCGAAAGACGCTTGCCGAACGGGATTCTCGTCGATTCCGGAACCCCCTGCGTCGTTTTTATAAAGCGTCCGCTGTGGCCAAACTAGGGCTTAACAACGGAACCGGCATTCCCTTCTTAATTCCCGGCCCCCGCCGTCGCCATCCGCTTGGCCAGGAACGTGTCGATCGCCTGGGCCATCGAGCCGACGGCCTTGGACCGCCAGCCCTCGGAGACGAGGTGCTCGAGGTCGCCCTTGTTGGAGACGTAGCCGATCTCGACCAGCACCGAGGGCACGTCGGGGGCTTTCAGCACCCTGAAACCGGCCGACTTCAGGGGATGCTTGTGCATCCGCACGGTCGACTTCATCTCGCCCATCAGCAAATGGGCGAAACGGTTTGAAAAGGTGCGGGTTTCCCGCTGCGTGAGGTCGATCAGGATATCGGCGACGTCGGTCGGCTCTTCCGCGAGATTGAAGCCGGCGATCGCGTCGGCGCGGTTTTCAGCATCGGCCAGGCGCTGGGCCTCGGCGTCGGAGGCCTTGTCCGAGAGCGTGTAGATGGTGGCGCCCTGCGCATCGCCCTCGGCCTTCGGCAGCGCGTCGGCGTGGATCGAGACGAACAGCGCGGCGTTCAGATTGCGGGCGATTTTGGAGCGATCATTGAGCGGAATGAAGGTATCGTCGTCCCGCGTCATCACCACCCGGTATTTGCCGGCCTTTTCCAGCCGGTCGCGCAGCGCCAGTCCAAAGGCGAGCACCAGATTCTTCTCGCTCTCGCCGCTCGACTGGGTGCCGTTGTCGATGCCGCCATGGCCGGGATCGATCACGACGACCGGACGGCCATCGGCCGGCTTCTGCGGCGCCGCTTCGGGCGCGGCAGGAATCGTTGCCGGCGGCGCGGCGGCAACCGACGGCCGCAGCTCGGGGCGATTCTCCGGGGCGGGCGTCTGCACAAAAGCCGAGCGGTCGACCTCCTCCAGCTCGAGCACCAGCCGGGCCGGCTGGCCGTTGGCCGCCTCGAGCACATAGGAATTGGTGATCTTGGCGGGCCCGGTCAGGTCGAACACGATTCGGGAGCCGCCGGGCATCACGAGCCCGTAGCGGAAGGCCTTGACCAGTCCTCGCCCGGCCCCGGTGCCCGGGCTCAGCTGAAAATTCACCTGGGGAACGTCGACCACGACCCGATAGGGATCGGCGAGCGTCGTGGCGCGGAAACTGACGGTCTGGTCGAGGTCGAGAATGAAGCGGGTCTGCTTGCCGTCGCCGGCTAGGCGCGCCGCCGTGGCAATCGGAAAATTCGCCGTTGCAACAGAGGGTTGCGATGGGCTTTCGGCCGCGCTCAGGCGCGAGGAATCGGCACACGGCAATGCCGCGGCGCACAGCAGCGCAACCCCCAGCAAAACCCGTTGATTTGTGCGGCTCGCCACCGAATCCGTGCCTCCGAGCAGCCCTCTTTAACGCAATAGAACCACAGGGTTAATCGATCCTTAATGACGGAAACGCGAAACTCTCTGACTGTGACCGGCGTGCGACGCTCCCTTGCACGGATGGCCCATTCCTCGTATGTACGGAGTGCTGACGGCCAATAATTTCCGGTTGTGTCGCATTCAGCCTCCCGGTGCAGCGCCGGAACTCCCAAGGTTTGGGAATTCCAGCGTTTTTCTGTTCCCCTCTAAGACCAGCGCGGTGCGCGGCAGCGAGGTGGAACAGGGCAAGCCCCGGCGGCGGACGGTTTCCGGTTACCACACTGTTTCCGGGACAGTTTTGACAGCGACGCGGCCAGTTACCCGGTCCCTTAATCCCAAGGGGGCGGTTCGTGATCCCAAGGCGAGCGCGCACGCGCCATGCCTGGCCAGCAGCAACTGATTACGGGCGGCCCCGCCGCCCAATGTTTCATACGGGCCGACGCTTGATGCGCCAGACTGTGCCGACGAATTCTGAAGGACCTTTCGCGACGCTGCGGAGTGACACTCCCGCGCGCCGCTTCGGTCCTCCGGCTTCCGATTCGGCGAGGCGCGAGAGACGGCGTTTCGGCCTTCCCCTCACCCCCGAATCAGGTGGACCGTCGCGTCACCCGGCAGCGCAACTCGCGCCCACGGTCGATCGCGCCCGCCGCCGCCAAGAGTTAAGACATGCCCAACAAGATGTTGATCGATGCCACCCACCCGGAAGAGACCCGGGTCGTCGTGGTCCGCGGCAATCGCGTCGAAGAGTTTGACTTCGAGACCGCGCAACGCAAGCAACTGCGCGGGAATATCTACCTCGCCAAGGTCACAAGGGTCGAACCCTCGCTCCAGGCCGCTTTCGTCGAATATGGCGGCAACCGCCACGGGTTCCTTGCCTTCAGTGAAATCCATCCCGACTACTACCAGATCCCGGTCGCCGACCGGCAGGCGCTGATCGAGGCCGAAGAGCAGGCCCATCGCGAAGCCGAGGAAGAGAGCGAGAACCGCTCCCACGGCCGCCGTCGCTCGCGCCACCGCAATGCCCGCCGCCGCGGCGGCCAAGGCGAACGCGTCCGCAGCGACATCGTCGAGGGTCTCGGCGCCGATCCGGCCGGCCAGCCGGTCGAGGGCCAGGCCCTGCCGGAGCACGCCGACGGCACTGCGCATGAGGGCGAGCACCCGCACGCCGATGCCGAGCATCACGGCGAGCACGAGGGTCACGACCACGATCATCATGACCATGATCACGGGCATGACGATCATGAGCACGATGATCACCACCATACCCATGATGGCGAGCACCATCACGCTCACGATCATGACGACCATGGCCATGACGACGAGCACGATCATCACGACCACGGTCATGCCGAGGAGACGCCCGCGCCCGTCGCAGCGATCGGCACCGAGCCCGTTGCCGAGCCGCAAGAGGCCGCCACCTTCGAAACGCACGGCGAGGCTTTTGCCGAAGCCGTGACCTTCGTCACCGAGCCGGCCGATGCCGTCTACGCTGCCGGTGAGAGCAGTGAAGCTTCGCATCATGACGCTGAAGCCAGGGCTGACGAAGACGACGAGGACGATGAAGACGGCGAGGAAGCCGAAGAGGAGCACGTCGAATCCGTCGGCGGTGACGACGTTCTCGAGGAAGTGCCGGAGCGCACCTTCCGCCCGCGCCGTCAGTACAAGATCCAGGAAGTCATCAAGCGCCGCCAGGTGATGCTGGTGCAGGTGGTCAAGGAAGAGCGCGGCAACAAGGGCGCGGCGCTGACGACCTACCTCTCGCTCGCCGGCCGCTATGCCGTGTTGATGCCGAACACCGCCCGTGGCGGCGGCATCAGCCGCAAGATTACCTCGGCCCAGGACCGTTCGCGCCTGAAGGAAGTGGTGCAGGATCTCGACGTGCCCGAGGGCATGGGCATCATCCTGCGCACTGCGGGTGCCGCCCGCACCAAGCCTGAGATCAAGCGCGACTTCGAATACCTGATCCGGATGTGGGAGACGGTGCGCGACCTGACGCTGAAGTCGCAGGCCCCGACGCTGGTCTACGAGGAAGGCTCGCTGATCAAGCGCTCGCTGCGCGACCTCTACAACAAGGAGATCGACGAGATCTCGGTCGCCGGTGACTCCGGCTACCGCGAAGCGCGCGACTTCATGAAGATGCTGATGCCCGCCAATGTCAGCGCGGTGAGGCAGTATCGCGACGGCCAGCCGCTGTTCTCGCGCATGGGCGTCGAAAGCCAGCTCGACGCGATGTTCTCGCCGACCGTGCAGTTGCGCTCCGGCGGCTACATCGTGATCAACCAGACCGAGGCGCTGGTCTCGATCGACGTCAACTCCGGACGATCGACGCGCGAGCACCATATCGAGGACACCGCGCTCAAGACCAATCTGGAGGCGTCCGAAGAGGTCGCCCGCCAGCTTCGCCTGCGCGACCTCGCCGGCCTGATCGTCATCGACTTCATCGACATGGACGAGAAGCGCAACAACCGTGCGGTCGAGCGCAAGCTGTCCGACTGCCTGCGGCAGGATCGCGCGCGCATCCAGGTCGGACGGATCTCGCATTTCGGCTTGCTCGAGATGTCGCGCCAGCGCATCCGCGCCAGCGTGCTGGAATCCTCGACCGATCCCTGCCCGCATTGCGGCGGCACCGGCCATGTTCGCTCGGTGTCGTCGGTGGCGCTGCAGCTGCTGCGCGGCCTCGAAGAGATCCTGATGAAGGGCGCGACCCACAACCTCGTGGTCCGCACCCGCACCGACGTGGCGCTCTATGTGCTGAACCACAAGCGCGGCCATCTGCGCGATCTCGAAAACGGCTTCAAGGTCTCGCTGTCTGTCATCGCCGACCCCAGCGTCAGCGGACCGCAGGCCTATGTCATCGACCGCGGCGAGCAGGTGCATACGCTCGAAGCCGCCAAGGCGTTGCTCGCAGCACAGGCGGCCGCAAGCCCGCCGCCGCTGGTCGAAGAAGCCTTTGACGACGAGGAGTTCGATTCCGAACTCGAATCCGAGGTCGAGACCGAGGAGACCGAGGGTCTCGCGGAAGAACAAGCTGCAGGCGATGCTTCGCCCGAGCAGGACGGCCAGCGCCGCAAGCGCCGCCGCCGCCGGCGTGGCCGCGGTGGTCAGCGGGACGGCGAGGCGCGCGAGGATGGCGCTCCCGCTTCTGCTGAAGGGGCCGTAGCGGTCGCAGGCGAAGGTGAAGAGGACGCCGAGGCCGAGCAGGACGGCGAGGAAGGCGAGGAGCAGGCCGCCCGTGGCGAACAGCAGGGCAGCGGCGACCGCCGTCGCCGGCGTGGTCGCAGGGGTGGACGTCGTCGGCGCGGTAACGGCGAGGAAGGTCTCGCCGGCTCTATCGGCGACGAGCTCACTGGCAATCCGCCGTCGGAAGCAACCGAAGCGGTCGCTGATTTCGACAGCTCCGGCAGCGAGACAGCGCCGTCGATTGCGCATTCGGACCATATCGCCCCGGTCGAAACGTCTCAGCCAGAGTTTCAGCTGCAGGCACCGGTTGAAACGCCGGTGCAGCCCGCGCCTGCTGCCGCTGTTGCCGAGGAAGAGCCCGCATCCGACGACAAGGCGGCGCGACGCCGCTCGACCGTCCGGGAGAAGGTGAGCTTCCTGTCGAGCAGCCCGAGCGAGCCGGCAACCCCGGTTGCGGCAGCGCCGGAACCAGTTGCTCCGCCCGCGCCTGAGCCCGCGCCGGAAGCGGCAAGCGAGACGTCGGCCGCACCGCGTCGCGCCGGCTGGTGGTCGCGCCGTTTCGGCGGCGGCGAATAGGACGAAACATCCAAATAAAAAAACGCCCGGCCTGGCCGGGCGTTTTTCATTTTATGCCACGCCTGAGTGTTACGGCGGCAGTTCGTCGCCACCGAGCGGCGCCACCTCGCGCGAAGCGATCTGGCGAAGCTGGTCGTAGAGATCGGGCGTCTCGCTGGTGCACAGACAGACGCCCGTGGCAGACGGGGCCTCGCCGGCGTTGAGGTAGGCGTGGCCCATGGTGCTGTCGAGATAGATGCCGTCGCCCTCGCCAAGGATCTCCGGCGCGTAGAACTCGGTGTGAACAGCGACGCGTCCGCGCGTCACCAGAAAATACTCTTCGCCGGCATGGCGCAGCAGCGGACCGAATTCGTCCAGCGAGCGCGCGCGGACCTCGGCCACGATCGGCACCATACGTTTGCCGATCAGATCGGTGCATTGATAGGTGTAGGTGTAGAATTTCGTGTTGATCAGCTGCCCCTGCCCGGCTCGGCTGATGCTCCGCCGCGCGGTGACCGGCCTGCCTTGCGCAGGCGCTGCGACCGCCGGATTGAACAGCTCCGCGATCTCCATTTTCAAGCCGGAGGTGAGCTGGAGCAGCTTGTCGTAGGTCAGCGACATCAGGCCGTTCTCGACCTTCGACAGGGTCGACAGCGCCATGCCCGTCCGCTCCGCCACCTGCTTGAGCGTCAGGCCGCGCGCCTGGCGCGCAGCCTTGAGACACTGGCCGAGCTGGGAGTTGGCACCTTCGGGCGTCGTGATCTCGCTCATGCAGCAACTCTATCACGCCGTCGGGAAAAAATATTGGCCGATCGGCCTAATCTTTTCGGCGCAATCCACCACGAAATACCTCTCCAGGCTGCCTCCTGGGCATGAAGGCCAGGATTTGTGCATGAAATGCCCTGATTTGACGAATATTGGTGCGCCAAACGCACTTTCCGATATGCTAAATCGTTTTCATAATTTGAAAGGGCTTGGCATTGTCCGAACTTTGCGACACGAGTGCCGTCGAGCTGCGCCGCCTGCTGGCCGCACGGGCGATCTCGCCCGTCGAGCTGCTCGACGCCTGCCTGTCCCGCATCGCCACCACCAATGCCGCCGTCAATGCGGTCGTGACGCTCGACGAGCCTGGTGCACATGCCGCCGCGAAGAAGGCTGAAGCCGGCATCCTGCGCGGCGAGGATCACGGCGCGCTGCACGGGCTTCCCGTCCTGATCAAGGATACGCAAGACACCGCCGGGATGCGCTCGACCTACGGCAGTCCCCTGTTGCGCGACAATGTCCCGGCCGCCGACCAGGGCTCGGTCGCGCGGCTGCGGGCGGCGGGCGCCATCATCTTCGGCAAGACCAACACGCCGGAATGGGCGGCGGGTGGCAACACCCGCAATCCTGTCTTCGGTGCGACCGGCAATCCCTTCGATCCCATGCGGTCGGCGGCCGGCTCCTCCGGCGGATCGGCGGTCGCGCTCGCCTGCGGCATGGCACCGCTCGCTTCGGGCTCCGACACCGGCGGATCGCTGCGCAATCCCGCGGGCTATGCCGGCATCGTCGGCATGCGTCCCTCCTACGGCCTTGTGGCGAGCGAAAAGCGCGCCTTCGGCTGGTCCAATCTGTCGACCGACGGACCGATGGCCCGCAACGTCGCCGATACCGCGCTGATGCTATCGGTGATGGCGAGCGACGATGCCCGCGATCCGCTCGCCTACACGCTTCCCGGCGAGCCCTTGCGCGGGCGCGCCGAGCGCTGGTCCGCACCGCGCCCCGCGGAGCTTGGCAAGCTGCGCCTCGCCTTCACCGAGGATTTCGGCTTCGCGCCGACCGAACAGGCCATCCGCCGCGTGTTCCGCGATCGCGTGAAGAGGCTCGCACCGCTGTTCGCCGAAAGCCGCGAGGCGACGCCGGACTGTACCGGCGCAGACGATGCCTTCGCCGTGCTGCGCGCCGGCCTGTTCCTGGCGATGCACGGCAAGAACTACAAAGAGCGGCCCGAGATGCTCGGCCCCAATGTCCGCGCCAATGTCAAGGAAGGCCTGAGCTACACGCTCGAAGATCACGGGCGTGCCGCGACGACGCAGACGCGGATCTATCGCGCCTACCAAAGCTTCTTCGAAACCTGCGACGTGCTGATCAGCCCGACGATCACGCTCAGTCCGCGGCCGTGGTCGGAGCTCTATCCCGCCGAGATCGACGGCGCGCCGACGAAATCCTATTTCCACTGGCTCGCGCTCGCCTATGCCGTCACGCTGCCCGGCCATCCCGCGATCAGCATTCCGCTCGGCGTCGATGAAGCCGGCCTGCCCTTCGGCCTGCAGATCGTCGGCCCGCGCGGCGGCGATGCCATCGTGCTCGCCGTTGCCGCAAGCCTGGAGGCCGCATTCGCGGGCGATGCGCAATTGCGCCGGCCGGTGCCTGACCTGGCGCGACTTGCGACGGCACCGCCGCTGTCGTCCGCGCCCGGCTTCCTCACCTGGGAATAGATCAAGCAAGCAGGCATGACCGCCGGGTCGCCGGCAAAGCGGAGATCCGCATGGCCGAATTGTCGAACCGCAAGACCGGCATCATCGCCTTCGTCCTGCTCTATGTCGCCTACTGCATCTCCTACATCGACCGCGCCGCGATCTCGCTGGCGCTGGCGCAGATCGGCAATGACTTCAATCTCCAGGCTGCCGATCTCGGCATCGTCATCAGCGCGTTCTTCCTGGGGTACGCCGCGATGCAGGTGCCGGGCGGATGGCTCTCCGACCGCTTCGGCTCGAAATACGTGGTGATCGTCACCATCGTGATGTGGTCGATTTTCACGGCCTTCACGAGCCTGGCGTGGTCGCTGACCTCGCTGATCGCGATCCGCTTCATCTTCGGCATTGCCGAGGGCGGATTTCCGCCGGCGAGCATCCGCGCTATAGCGGAGCTGTTCAAGAAGGACAGCCGGCCCAAAATGTCGGCGCTGCTGCTGTCGTCGAACTATGCCGGCAGTATGATCGCGCCGCTGATCATGGCGCCGCTGATCCTCTGGCTGGGCTGGCGTCATGCCTTCAATACCATCGGCATCGCCGGCGTCCTGTTCGCGGTGATTTATTTCGTCTTCGTTCCGCATCTCGCTCGTATCGGAATGGGGCCCGTGACGGCGAAGCCCCGCGCGCCGATGCGCGAGCTCATGAAGAATCCGCTGCTGTGGCAGCTGATGGTCGTGTGGTTCGGCCTGAGCTGCGTCAACAAGGGCCTGGATTCCTGGATGCCGCTCTATCTGCTCCAGCAACGCGGACTCGACCTCAAGACCGTCGGCGTGGTAGCGCCGATCCCGTTCGTGATGGCGACATTCGCAACCGCGATCGGCGGCTGGGTCATGACCACGTTCTTTGCCGAGCGCGAGAAATATCTGCTGATCGGCAACTCCGCGTTGACCGGCATCTTCCTCTACGCCATGTACAAGGCGGAGACGATCACGGTGCTGATCGTCTATCAGTCGCTGGTCTACTTCTTCAAATCCTTCGTGCTGGCCGCGGTGATTGCGCTCCCGACCAAACTCCTCCGTGACGATCAGATCGGGTCGGGTGTCGGCATGGTCAATCTCGGCGGCCAAAGCGCAGGCTTTGTCGCACCGGCGGCGATAGGCTTCATCGTGACCGGGACCGGATCGTTCGATGCCGCCTTCGGGTTCCTGGTCGCAATGACCGCGTTGTCCGTCGTCGTCGCCGCCACCATCAACACGGCGCAGCCCAGGCTTGTGCCGAAGCCGGCCTGACAGGAGACTTCTGCCGATGCAAAGCGCAATCATTCTCGGCGGCGGCATGGTGGGCGTCGGTGCCGCCTTGCATCTGAGGCAACGCGGCTGGACCGTCACGCTGGTCGACCGCAGGGAGCCCGGCCGCGAGACCAGCTACGGCAATGCCGGGATGATCCAGGCGGAAGCGGTGCGGCCCTATCCGATGCCGCGCGATCTCGCCTCGCTCATAAAGATCGCGACCGGCCGCACCAACGACGTGCGCTACAGCTTGTCCTCGTTGCATCGCCACGTCGAGCCCCTGCTCCGCTATTGGTGGCATTCGGCGCCGAAACGGCATCGCGAAGCGATCGCGGCCTGGTCGCAGCTGATCGCCTACGCGACGCCCGAACACGACATCCTCATTCGCGAAGCCCATGCCGACAATCTGATCCGCCGCGCCGGCTATCGCGCGCTGTTTCGCGATGCTGCCGCGCTCGACCAGTCGATCAAGGCCGCGGAAGAAGACCGTCGCGAGTTCGGCGTGAATTTTCGCGTGCTCTCGGGCAGCGAGCTGACCAAGGCCGAGCCGATCCTGCGCGACGATCTCCCTGGCGCGATCCATTGGCTCGACACCTGGACCGTGTCCGACCCCGGCGCCCTGGTCACCGCCTACGCCAATCTGTTCGAACGCCTCGGCGGCACCATCGTGCTCGGCGATGCGCAGTCGCTGCAGCAGACCGCGACTGGATGGTCGGTTGACACCGACAATGGCCGTATCGATGCCGCCAACGCCGTCGTGACGCTCGGGCCGTGGTCGCCGGATCTCTTGCACAAGTTCGGCTACCGGATTCCGCTGGTGCGCAAGCGCGGCTACCACATGCATTACAGCGGCGGCGCCTCGCTCGATTTGCCGCTGGTCGACAAGGGCCAAGGCTATGCCATGGGCCCGATGGCCAAGGGCATCCGCATCACCACAGGCGCGGAGCTGACGGGCCCGGATGCACTGGCAACGCCGGTGCAGCTCGCCAGTGCCGAAGCTTCCGCGCGCGAGTTGATCGACCTCGGCAAGCGCGCCGAACCGGAGCCGTGGTTCGGCACCCGTCCCTGCACACCCGACATGGTGCCGGTGCTCGGCCGCGCCCCGCGTCACCCCGGCCTCTGGATGAATTTCGGCCACGGCCACCAGGGCTTTACGCTCGGCCCCGCCACCGGACGCCTGCTCGCGGAGATGATGAACGGCGAGACGCCGTCAATCGATCCGACGCCATACCGGCCGGAGCGGTTCTAGCCCTCCGCTTTCGCGGCCAGCACTGAGAGCGCGACCGTCAGACGCATCAGCGGGTCATCCCATTCGCGGGGGCGGCGCTGACGGAACAGCCGCATGGTCGGATACCACGGGCTGTCCTCGCGATCGCGCAGCCAGCGCCAGTCGAGCGCGTATGGCGTGAGCATCCACACCGGACGGCCGAGCGCGCCGGCCAGATGCGCAACCGACGTGTCGACGGCGATGACGAGATCGAGCGCGGCCACGGCTGCCGCCGTGTCGGCGAAATTGCTGAGCGCAGGCGCGAGATCGATGATGTCGTCGCCGAGCGCCGCCAGCACCGCAGCATCTTCCGCGCGCGGCTCCTTTTGCAGGCTGTAGAGCTGCACGCCGGGCATCACAAGGCGAGGCAGGACCGCCTCTGCCGACAGCGAGCGCTGCCCATCGCCCTTGTGCTTGGGATTGCCGGCCCAGACCACGCCGACCTTCAGCCGCGTCTCGCGACCGAGCACGGCGCGCCAGCGCGACAGCTTCTCGGGGTCGGGATGCAGATACGGAACGTCCGCAGGCAGATTGTTCAGCGTGGTGCCAAACAGGCGTGGCAGGCTCATCAGCGGCAATTGCAGATCAAACGGCGGCAGCGCCTCGCCGCGCGGAATCACGGTGACATCGGGCAATTGCCGCAACAGCGCGGCGAGCGCGGGCTGCACCTGCAGGAGGACCTTGCCGCCTTTACCTGTCACCATCGGCAGATAGCGCACGAAATGCAGGGCATCGCCGAGGCCGTATTCGGCGAACACCAGCAAGGTGCGCCCCTTGAGCGGCTCGCCCTGCCATTCCGGCTCACTGAAAGTCGGATCGCCGTCCGACAGTGTCTTGCACTTGCGGCGCCACCGATAGGCGTCGAACCCTTCGGTGAAACGGCCGTTCATCAGCAGGAAATGCGCGTGGTTGTATTGCGCGAGCGCCTGCTCCGGATCGAGCGCAACTGCGCGGGCCGAGACTGTCAGCGCCTCGTCGATCTCGCCGGCGTTGCGCAGCGCGACCGCGAGATTGGCGTGGCCCTTGGCATAGGACGGATCGGTCGCAATCGCGCACCGATGCGCGGCGACCGCATCAAGGACGCGCTGCTGCTTCTCGAAGATGATGCCGAGATTGGTATAGGCGGGCGCGTGATCGGACTTGAGCCTCAGCGCGTGCTCGCAAGCCGCAACAGCGTCGTCGAGTTCGCCGAGATCGGAGAGGCAGGCCCCGAGATTGGTGGCGACCATATGATCTGCGGGATCGCGCGCGAATGTTTGCCGGTAGATCTCGGCGGCCTCCTGCAAATGGCGGGCTTCATGCAACACGAGACCAAGCAGGCGCAGCGCCGCGACATTGTCGGGCGCGAGCGCAATGGCGCGGCGGTACTGGACGATGGCCTCTTCGAGCAATCCTTGCCGATAGAGCGCCGCGCCGAGATTGCAGATCAAGCCGACATCGTCGGGATCGAGCTGGAGCGCACGGCGATAGGCGGCCAGGGCATCGCCCAACCTGTTCTGGTCCGCAAGCACGTTGCCGAGATTGAGCCAGGCGCCGCGAAAAGCGGGCTCGCGCGCGATCACGGCGCGATAGGAATCCTCCGCCTCGATCAGCCGTCCCTGCTCCGCAAGCGCGACGGCGAGATTGAAGCAGGCGCGCGTCAGATGCGTATCGAGCGCGATCGCGCGGCGGTAGGCGGTCTCGGCCTCGCCGAAGCGCGACAGCTCGCCGAGCGCCACGCCGAGCTTGTTGTGCAGGCCGGCGTCATCGGGCCGCCCGCGCAGCGCGCGCTCGAACGCGGCCACGGCGCCTGCGTGCTCGCCTTTCACGGCAAGCGCATCGCCGAGCGTGACCAGCGCTGGCGCGTGATCGGGATCGATAGTGAAGACCCGGTTGAGCAGCGCGGCGCCGTCGGCGGCACGGTTGGTGACGAAGGCCGCGACGGCGGCCAGATGCAGCGCCGGCACATGGTCCGGCTCCGCCTTCAAAACCTCGGTGCAGAGCACGTCCGCCTGATCCGGCCGACCGGCCGCAAAATGCTCCGCCGCCTCAAGCACAATCCGAGTTACAGCCGCATTGCCCACGATACCGCCCGCCCCTTCGACATCAGAGATGCCGGTTAAACGCGCGAGGCCGCGAATTCCGTCAGTCGATATGGGTGGCAAGAACTTTTCGGATGCGCTCGGCGTCCTCCGACGTCGCCGGGTTGTAGACGACCATGCCGAGATCGGGCCGGCCGTCGACCGAGAAGGCCGAATATTCGAACGCGACCGGGCCGAGCACGGGATGGCGCAGATGCTTGACGCCCTCGCCATAGTTGCGGACGTCGTTGTCGGCCCACAGCTTCGCGAATTCGGGGCTGAGCCGGCACATCTCGTCGACGAAGTCGGCGACATGCGAGACCGCACCTGCCCGCGCCGCATCCGCCCGGAACGCCGCGACCACGAAGCGCGCGACACTGTCCCAGTCATATTGCGCGGCCCGGATGTTGGGCTCGCTGAAGATCAGCCGCAGGATGTTGCGCCGTTCGGGCGGGAGTTTTGAATAGTCGGTCAGCACGAGCGTGGCCGCGCGATTCCAGGCGACGACGTCCCATATCGCGGTCCTGATGATTGCGGGGCTGGTCTCCAGCGCATCGAGCACGCGCTGAAGCCGCGGCGAGACCCCCTCACTTGCCTGGTAGCGGACTTCGGGCGGACGGCCGAGCCCGATCAGAAACAGATGCTCGCGCTCGACATTGGTCAGCATCAGCGCGGCGGAAATCCGATCGAGCACATCGGCTGATGGCGCGCCGCCGCGGCCCTGCTCCAGCCAGGTGTACCAGGTCGGGCTGATATTGGCCCGCTGCGCCACCTCCTCGCGCCGCAGCCCTGGTGTTCGCCTGCGGCTGCCGCCAAAGCCGAAGGCGGCCGCGTCGAGCCGGGTGCGCCGGTCTTTCAAATAGGTCCCGAGCAGATTCTCGCTGGAGGTCTCGCTCATCCTGTTAGCTATTATACCCTGATAATGTCACTACTTTACCCGGATAATCCTAGCGCAGATGCTGCCTCCTACCAACCTTTTGCCGATCTTTGGAGAACTGCTCATGCGTGTATTCGTCACAGGCGCCACCGGCTTCGTCGGCTCCGCCGTCGTTGCCGATTTGATCGCCGCAGGCCACAGCGTCACCGGCCTCGCCCGAAGCGATGCCGGGGCGGCCGCCCTCACCGCGATGGGCGCCGCTGTCCATCAGGGGTCCCTCGAGGACCACGCATCCCTGCGCAGCGGCGCGGCCGCCTCGGACGGCGTCCTGCACCTCGCCTTCAATCACGACTTCTCCAAATTCGCTGACAATTGCGAGCTCGACCGCCGCGCGATCATGGCACTTGGCGAGGAGCTGAAGGGCTCAGAGCGTCCGCTCATCGTCACGTCAGGCGTGGCGCTGCTCGCGCCCGGACGTCTCGCGACCGAGGATGATGCGGCGGCACGCCACTTTCCGCGCGTCTCGGAAGCCGCGGCCGAAGACCTTGCGGAGCAAGGCGTGCGCGCCGGGATCGTGCGGCTGCCACCCACCACCCATGGTGAGGGCGACCACGGCTTCGTGCCGCGCCTGATTGCGATCGCGCGCGAGAAAGGTGCCGCTGCCTATATCGGCGACGGCAACAACCGCTGGCCGGCTGCGCATCGCGTCGATGCCGCCCACGTCTATCGCCTCGCGCTCGAGCAAGGCGCATCGGCCCGCCGCTATCATGCGATCGCCGAGGAAGGTGTGCCGTTCAAGGTGATTGCCGAGGTGATCGGCAAAAGGCTAGGCCTGCCCGTGGTCTCGAAATCGCCCGACGAAGCCGAAGCGCATTTCGGCTGGTTCGCGCGGTTTACCGGTGTCGACGTCCCGACCTCGAGTGCGAAGACGCGTGCGGCTCTCGGCTGGGCGCCAAAAGAAATCGGGCTGATCGAGGATCTCGACCAGCCCTACTATTTCAAGGCCTGACGGCGCAACGCGCCGCCAGATGCAGCTTGCAGATCAGTCCGTCGTGACCGCGGTCTCGAGGTCGGTCGGATCGATCTGCCGGCTCAGCCGCGCATTGAGCTTGTCGCGATCGAGCTCGCCCTCCCACCAGGCGACGATCACGCAGGCCACGCCGTTGCCGCAGAGGTTGGTCAGCGCGCGGCACTCGCTCATGAACTTGTCGATGCCGAGCACGATCGCCATGCCCGGCACGAGCCGCGGATCGACCACGGCGAGCGTCGCGGCCAGCGTGATGAAGCCCGCACCGGTGATGCCGGAGGCGCCCTTCGAGGTCAGCATCGCCACGACCAGGATCGTGAGCTGCTGGCCGAAGGTGAGATCGAAGCCGAGCGCCTGTGCGATGAACAGGGTCGCCAGCGTCATGTAGATGTTGGTGCCGTCGAGGTTGAACGAATAACCCGTGGGCACCACCAGGCCGACCACCGATTTCGAGCAGCCGAGCCGTTCCAGCTTCTCCATCAAGGACGGCAGCGCGCTTTCCGACGACGAAGTGCCGAGCACGATCAGCAGCTCGTCCTTAATGTAGGCCAGGAACTTGAAGATCGAGAACCCTGCAAAGCGCGCGATGGTGCCGAGCACGACGAAGACGAACAGCGCGGCGGTCAGGTAGAACGTCGCGATCAGGCCCATCAGATTGAGGATCGCGCCGGTGCCGAACTTGCCGATGGTGTAGGCCATCGCGCCGAACGCACCGAGCGGTGCGGCCCGCATCACGATCGAGATGACGCCGAACACCGCATGGGCGGCATCGTCGATGAAGCTGCGGATCACATGGCCGCGTTCGCCGAGGCCCATGATGGCGAAGCCGAACAGCACCGAGAACAGCAGCACCTGCAGGATCTCGCCTTGCGCGAAGGCGCCGACCACCGTGTCGGGAATGATGTGCAGGATGAAGTCGACCGACTTCTGCGCTTCCGCCTGCTTGGCAAAGTTGGCAACGGCATTCGCATTGGCCGCCGCACTGCCGAAGCCCGCGCCCGGCCTGACGACGTTGCCGATGATGAGGCCGATGACGAGCGCGAAGGTGGAGACGACCTCGAAATAGACCAGCGCCTTGACGCCGATGCGCCCGACCTTCTTGGCATCCTGGATGTGGGCGATGCCGGAGACCACGGTGCAGAAGATGATCGGCGCGATCACCATCTTGATCAGCTTGATGAAGCCGTCGCCGAGCGCCTTGATCCAGTCGTTGGTGGCAACCGTCGGCCAGAGCCAGCCGACGATGGCGCCGAGCACGATGGCAATCAGCACCTGGACGTAGAGAATTTTATACCACGGCTTCGCCGCGCTCGGTGCGGCCGGCGCGCCGGTCATCGTTGTCGTTGTCATTGTTTCCTCCCCCCTCAAAATTTAGAGCCAGCCAAGATCAACTTGGCCGGCTCTGTCAATTGGAACCATTGCGTATGGTGAGTTCTAGACGCGGCGGTCGACGATCCGGCGCACCGCCGGCATCAGCGCGGCACCCAGCGCGTTCTTGACCACCGAGGCCGCAATGAACGGCGCAACGCCGACCAGCCAGGCCTTATCCGCGCCAAGGCCGATGCCGTAGGCCAGCCAGCCGAAACCGACGATGAAAATGACGACGTGGCCGACCGCCATTGCCGCAAACAGCGCCACGACGTTGCGATCCCAGCCCCGTTCGGCGAACCAGCCGATGACGAAGGCAGCCAGCACGAAGCCGTAGAGATAACCGGCGGTCGGGCCGACCAGCGGTGCAATTCCACCGACCGGACCGGCGAACACCGGCAGCCCCATCGCGCCTTCGGCGAGGTAGGCGACCATGGTTGCGCTGCCAAGGCGCCAGCCATAGGCCGCGCCGATCAGCAGCACGACCAGGGTCTGCAACGTCATGGGCACGTAAGGCAGCGGCAGGTTCACCTTGGCCGACAGCGCCATCAGCGCGGAGCCGAGCGCCACAAGGACTGCGGCGCGCAAGGCGCCGACGGTCTCACCCGGTCGGGTCGGCCACATCACTGCGGCAAGAGGAGAATGCGACGTTGCGGCGGACTGGACGGTTCGGTCAGACAAGATGCACTCCGGAAGGCTGTTCGAAACAGGCGGCTATTTAAGCCAGTGAGCGATCCGGTCAACTGCCTCGCGCATCTCCGCAGCCGATCGGGCATAGGAGAATCGGATGAACGAGCGGCCGTGGATCGGATCGAAATCGACGCCCGGCGTTGCGGCAACGTGGGCCTTCTCCAACATCTGCTTGGCGAAGCCGAAACTGTCCGAGGTGAAGTCCGAGACGTCGGCATAGAGATAGAACGCGCCATCCGCCGGCAGGAACTTGCTGAGGCCCGCCTTGGGCAATCCCTCGATCAGGATGCGCCGGTTTTCCTGATAGCCGTGTTTGATCTCCTCCATCTCGGCCGCGCCGTCGAAGGCGGCTTCGGCCGCAATCTGCGACAATGACGGCACCGAGATCGAGAGGTTCTGCTGCAGCCGTTCGATCGGTCGCACCAGAACCTCGGGCACGACCATCCAGCCGACGCGCCAGCCCGTCATGCAAAAATACTTCGAGAACGAGTTGATCACGAGGGCGTGCGGCGACAGCTCTGCCGCCGTCACCGCCGGAAAGGCATAGTCGAGCCCGTGATAGATCTCGTCGGAGATGAAGCGGATGCCGGCATCCTCTGACGCCGCGATCAGCCCGGCGAGCGCCTCCCGGGACATCATCGTTCCCGTCGGATTGGCGGGGCTGCCGACCAGCACGCCCTTCAGCGGCGCCTTGCGATGGGCAGCCAGCAGCGCCTCACCGGTCAGCGCGTGACGCGTCTCATGGGTGGTCTCGATCAGCACCGGCTCGCAGCCGAGCGCAGTGAGGATGTGACGGTACGGCGGATAGCCCGGCACTGTCACCGCGACGCGATCGCCGGGCTCGAACATCGACAGGAAGGCGAGGATGAACCCGCCGGAGGAGCCCGTGGTCACCACGATTCGCTCCGGGCTGACGGTGCAGCCATAGGCATCGCGATAGTGCCGCGCGATGCGCTCGCGCAAGGAGGGAATGCCGAGCGCCGAGGTGTAATCGATCCGCCCCGCTTCGAGCGCGGCATGGGCGGCCGCGATCGCGGTCTTTGGCGCGCCGGCCGCGGGCTGGCCGACCTCCATGTGAATGACATGGCCGCCGGCTGCCTCGATCCGGGCTGCCGCGGCCATCACGTCCATCACCATGAAGGGCGGAACATCACTGCGGCGGGAGGGCTCGAGCCACTGCCCCACCCGGTTCCTCAATGTCGCATCGTGCATCGATTTCTGCTATTTCGCTGGCGGACCGGTCCGTTCGGTCCGGAAAACAGGGCTCTTGCGCCCAAGACTAGCCGCATTATACGGCTCATAAGGGCATATCGCGTATCCGGTCCGCCGCCAATCGCCAAAACCAATCACAAAAACTGCATTACAAGCCCGTTTGACCCAGACCGTTTGATGTTGCTCCAGATCGCATTGCGCAAGAAGGCCTCCGCCCTGACCGCCCTCGTCACGGCGGCTGCGATCGCGCTGCTGCCGGTCCCGGCGACGCAGGCACAGGAAGGCCGGGGACCGCCGGTCCTGCGCGACACCGAAACCGAGCAGCTGTTGCGCGAATATACGCGCCCGATCCTGCGCGCCGCCGGTCTGGAGAAGCAGAACATCCAGATGGTGATCATCAACGACAACTCATTCAACGCGTTCGTCGCCGATGGCCGCCGCATCTTCGTCAATTACGGCGCGATCCTGCTGTCGGAGACGCCGAACCAGCTGATCGGCGTGCTCGCACATGAGACCGGGCATCTGGCCGGCGGCCATCTGTCCAAGATGCGCGAGCAGCTCGCCAGTGCCCAGACCCAGATGATCATCGCCATGCTGCTCGGCGCGGGCGCGCTCGTCGCAGGTGCGAGCCGTGGCTCCAGCAGTAGCAATAACGGGCTCGCCAATGCCGGCGCGGCTGCGATCGCAGGACCGCAGGAGATGATCCGCCGCTCGCTGCTGTCCTACCAGCGCCAGCAGGAAGAGAACGCCGACCGCGCCGGGGTGAAATTCCTGACCGCGACCCAGCAATCGCCGAAGGGCATGTACGAGACCTTCAAGCGCTTCACCAGCGAGAGTCTGTTCGCGGCGCACGGCGCCGATCCCTACCTGCAGTCGCACCCGATGCCCGCCGAGCGCGTCGCGGCGCTCCAGGAATTCGCCAGCACCAGCCCTTATTGGGACAAGAAGGACGATCCCGCCCTCCAGCTCCGCCACGACATGGTGCGCGCCAAAATCTCCGCCTTCATGGAGCGACCCGAAACGGTGTACCGCCGCTATCCCCTGACCAATGACGGCATGCCTGCGCGCTATGCCCGCGCCATCAGCACCTATCTGCACGGCGATTTGCGCAGCGCGCTGACCCAGATCGACGCGCTGATCGCGGTGCAGCCGAACAACCCGTACTTCTACGAGGTCCGCGGCCAGGCCCTGCTGGAGAGCGGCAAGCCGGCCGACGCGATTCCGCCCCTGCGCAAGGCCGTCGCACTGTCGAACAATGCGCCCCTCATCGAGATGTTACTTGGGCAGGCTCTGGTTGGAACCGATAATAAGGCCTACACGGACGACGCCGTTCGGATTCTCCGTGCCGCAGTGGCACGGGAGCCCGAGGCCCCTCTCGGCTACATGCAGCTCGCGATGGCCTATGGCCGAAAGGGAGACTATGCCGACGCGGATCTCGCCTCCGCCCAGGCCGCATATCTGCGCGGCGACAACAAGACCGCTCGCGAGCTCGCCACGCGCGCGAAAACCCGTTTCGCCGTCGGCACGCCCGGATGGGTCAAGGCTGACGACATCGTGGCGTCGAAACCGCCACGCAACTAGCCCGATCACGACATCCGCCACTTTGACGTCACGACACTCCGATTAGGTCCGCCGGGACGTTTTTTCGAAACCTGCTCTGGATAAGAGGATTTGCCAATGCCTTCGCTGCGCCTGCTTGCTCCCGCGCTGTTTGCGCTCGCCATCTTCGGCGCAACGGGACCGGCTTCGGCCGACAGCTTCTCGGATGCCCAGCGCACCGACATCGAGGCGATCATCAAGAACTACCTCGTCAGCCATCCCGAGGTGCTCGAGGAGGCCATGACCGAGCTCAGCAAGCGCCAGGCCGATGCCGAAACGAAGAAGCACGAGGCCAGCATCTCGCAGAACTCGGATGCGATCTTCAACTCGCCGCGCCAAGTCGTGCTCGGCAACAAGGACGGCGACGTCACCTTCGTCGAGTTCTTCGACTACAATTGCGGCTACTGCAAGCGCGCGATGAGCGACATGCTCGACCTGATGAAGGCCGATCCCAAGCTGAAGGTGGTGCTGAAGGAGTTTCCGGTGCTGAGCCAGGGCTCGGTCGAGGCCGCACAGGTCGCGGTCGCCGTGCGCATGCAGGATCCCTCCGGCAAGAAATATCTCGACTTCCACCAGAAGCTGCTCGGCGGTCGCGGTGCGGCCGACAAGGCGCGCGCGCTTCAAGCGGCCAAGGAAGCCGGCCTCGACACCGCGAAGATCGAGAAGGATATCGCGAGCCCCGAGGTGCGCGCCACCATCGAGGAGAATTTCAAGCTCGCCGAAGCGATGGGCATGAACGGCACGCCGAGCTACGTGATCGGCAAGCAGATCGTGGTCGGCGCCGTCGGCCTCGACGGTCTCAAGGAAAAGATCGGCGTTGCCCGCTGCGGCAAAGCGACCTGCTGACCACACTCCACACCGCCGCTACACATGCGACGAGGCCGGCTGAAAAGCCGGCCTTTTGCTTTTGCGCCCAACCTTGGCGCAATCCTGCAAACTCATTCATCTGGCGTTCAACAAACAAATCCCGCGGAACAGCAGATGTTCCGGAACAAGTGACACCTCCTCCCGTTGTCGGCGCGGGCAATGACGCAAAAGAAACACGTGAGGAGAATTCAATGTCGAACCGCTTTATGATCTCGGTGGCCGCAATCGCACTGATCGCCGGCACCGGTCTGGCGAACGCACAAGGCACGATGAAGAACGACAACAGCGGCGCCGGCGCGCAGCCGACGCAGCAGCAGCCGACGCAGCATGCGCAGCCTTCGGGCGGTGCGGCTGAGCACGGCGGCGCCATGACCAAGGAGAAGGGCACAGTCGGCCAGGCTGGCGGCGCCATGAAGCCGGGCGAAGAGAAGTCGCCCGGTGCGATGGAGAAATCCGGCGCGGCGGAGAAGTCCGGCGGCATGGAAAAGCCCGGCGCGATGAACAAGAACGCGGCTGACGACAAGGCCGGCGCGGCGAAGGGTGAGCGCGCCCAGGGTGCGCAGGACAAGTCGACTCAAGACAAGTCGAAGAGCATGAGCTCTGACTCCGCGACCAAGTCCGACAGCAAGGACATGAAGGCCGAGGACAACAAGGCCGGCGCCGCCAAGAGCAACAATGCCGAGAACCGTCCGGGTGCGACCGACAGCAAGTCGCAGACCACGACCGGCAACGCCGCGACCTCGGCAACCGCCGCTCCGCCGCCGGAGAAGCGGACCCAGATCTCAACGGCGATCAAGTCCGAGAAGATCGAGGAGACGACCAACGTCAACTTCAACATTTCGGTCGGCACGGCCGTCCCGGCGAGCGTCCGCTTCCATCCGCTCCCGGCCCGGATTGTCGAGATCTACCCGGAATGGCGCGGCTATGACGTGATCTTCGTGCACGGCCAGTACATCATCGTCCGTCCGCAGACGCGCGAGATCGTCTACATCATCGAAGGCTAAGCCCATTCGCTGATGCCCAAATGAGCCCTTGCCGAGCGATCGGCAGGGGCTTTTGGCCGATTGGACGGCCTCCCCCGCGGGTCCTGCCCGGCAGCCATGCTTTGGACTGGTTAACAAGCAATTTCCGTAGTTTCCGCACAGGTTTTTGCGAACTGGATGAGGCACCTGAAGCGGTCCCGGAGGCCCTTCAAGGCTTCCCCTAGGTCACTTTGTTACCTATAACCCCCGCCACGCCGAAACACGCGCCGGGACACGAATGGCCGAACCAGCAACCGACACGATCCTCGTTCTCAACGGGCCGAACCTCAACATGTTGGGGACGCGCGAGCCCGAGAAGTATGGCCACGCGACGCTGGCTGACGTCGAGGCGCTGTGCAGGGAGACGGCCGCGACCTTCGGCCTCAAGGCTGACTGCCGGCAGTCCAACCGCGAAGGCGAGCTGATCGACTTCATCCACGAGGCGCACGCGCGCAAGATGAAGGGCATCATCGTCAATGCCGGTGGCTACTCGCACACCTCGATCGCGCTGCACGACGCGCTGCTCGCGGTGCAGATCCCGACCGTCGAAGTGCACGTGACCAACATCCACGCCCGCGAGAGTTTCCGCCACCACTCCTACACCGCGCGCGCGGCCTTCGCCTCGCTCTGCGGCTTCGGCATCGAGGGCTACCGCCTCGCCATCCAGGGCCTTGCCGCCAAGGTCGGCATCAAGCCCAAAGCCTGACGCTCCCTCCTCACACAGAACATTCGGATCAAAGAACATGGCGCGCCAGCCAGACGACAAAGCAGCCGCAAAATTTTCCAGCGAGGATTCCGCACTCGTCCGCGAGCTCGCTCTGCTGCTCGATGAGACCAGCCTCACCGAGATCGAGATCGAGCGCGCCGGCCTGCGCCTGCGCGTCGCCCGCAACATCAGCGTCGCCGCGACCATGCCCGTTCCGCTCGCGCATGCAGCGCCCGCGCTTGTCGCTGCGCCTGCCGCAGCACCCGCGGCTGCTGCTGCCGACATGTCGAAGCATCCGGGCGCCGTGACCTCGCCGATGGTCGGCACCGCCTATTGGGCGCCCGAGCCCGGCGCCAAGCCGTTCGTCGAGGTCGGCTCGAAAGTCTCGGTCGGCCAGACGCTCTTGATCATCGAAGCGATGAAGACCATGAATCAGATCCCCTCGACGCGCGCCGGTACGGTGACCCAGATCCTCGTCGAGGATGGCCAGCCGGTCGAGTTCGGCGAGCCGCTCGTCATTATTGAGTAACGGCATTCAATAAACGCTTGAGGGCGGCCAGCTGCCCTCGCCGCGTCCCGCGCGCCAGTCCCTTAAGGACACCATGTTCGACAAGATCCTCATAGCCAATCGCGGCGAGATCGCCCTTCGCATCCTGCGGGCCTGCAAGGAGCTCGGGATCGCGACCGTCGCCGTGCACTCCACCGCCGACGCCGACGCGATGCATGTGCGCCTGTCGGACGAGAGCGTCTGTATCGGGCCGCCGCCGTCCAAGGACAGCTATCTCAACGTGCCCGCGCTGCTCGCGGCCTGCGAGATCACCGGCGCCGACGCCGTGCATCCCGGCTACGGCTTCCTGTCGGAGAACGCGCGCTTCGCCGAGATCCTCGGCGAGCACAATCTGCAATTCATCGGCCCCAAGGCCGAGCACATCCGCCTGATGGGCGACAAGATCGAGGCCAAAAAGACCGCCAAGAAGCTCGGCATCCCCGTGGTGCCCGGCTCGGACGGTGCGGTCGGTCCCAACGACGATGCGATGGCGATCGCCAGGAAGATCGGCTTTCCCGTGCTGGTGAAGGCGGCTGCCGGCGGCGGTGGCCGCGGCATGAAGGTCGCGCAGACCGAGGCGGATCTCCAGATCGCGCTGTCGACCGCAGCCAATGAGGCGAAGTCCGCCTTCGGCGACGCCTCCGTCTATCTGGAAAAATACCTCCAGAAGCCACGCCACATCGAGATCCAGATTCTCGGCGACGGCCGCGGTGGCGCGATCCATCTCGGCGAACGCGACTGCTCGCTGCAACGCCGCCACCAGAAGGTCTGGGAGGAAGGCCCCTCGCCCGTGCTGGCTGCGGCTGCGCGCGCCAAGATCGGCGAGACCTGTGCGAAGGCGATGCGCGAGATGAAATATCTCGGCGTCGGCACCATCGAATTCCTGTTCGAGGACGGCGAGTTCTACTTCATCGAGATGAACACGCGCATCCAGGTCGAGCATCCCGTCACCGAGAGCATCACCGACATCGACCTCGTGCTGGAGCAGATCCGCATCGCCGCCGGCGGCGAGCTGCCGGCCAAGCAGAGCGAGATCCAGATCATCGGCCATGCGATCGAGTGCCGCATCAACGCCGAGAACCCGCAGACCTTCCGCCCCTCGCCGGGCCGCATCACCCAATATCATCCGCCGGGCGGGCTCGGCGTCCGCATCGATTCCGCGGTCTATCAGGGCTACACGATCCCGCCCTATTATGATTCCCTCGTCGGCAAGCTGATCGTCCACGGCAAGACCCGCGCCGAATGCCTGATGCGCTTGCGCCGGGCGCTGGACGAGATGGTGGTGGAAGGCATCGAAACCACGCTGCCGCTGTTCCGCGACCTGGTGCGCCAACCCGCCATCATCGACGGCGACTACCACATCCACTGGCTGGAGCAGTACCTCGCCGGCAAGACGGAACCGGCCGGGAAATAAAGCTCCGCCATGGAACCCTTTGGCCCCAATCGCATTATGGACGGTTGGGGACAGTTCCAAGGGGGCGTTTTGAACTCCGCTACACGTAACGAGGCGAGACCGTCGTGACGGCTGGGGAACAGCGGCGGCGCGCATTTTGGCAGATCCTGCTGTTCGCGGCAGGACTCTTGGTGCTGACCGTGATCAGCGCCGGCTCCGTCTATCTCGTCAACGAGGCCCGAGACGACAGCAAATGGGTGGTTCACACCATCGAGGTGGAGAACCAGATCAATGCTCTGCTGCTCGAAGTCCGGCGCGCCGAGAGCGCCCTGCGCGGCTATCTCCTGACGCTGGGACCAGAATTCCAGGGCGACCACGAGAAGGCCGTTGCCGCCATCATTCCTGCGGTTGACCGGCTCACGCACCTCATTGGCGACAATCCCGCACAGCGCGACGGCATCGAGAAGCTGAGCGCGGCGATCGAGACCCGCCTCGGCCAATTCGCGCGCGAGATCGACCTCATCAGGCAGGGCCAGCAAGCCCAAGCCACCGCGCTCGCTCGCGAGGCGGCTGACGGCAACACCACCGCCACGATCGGCGATGTCGCGACCGCAATGATCGCCGAGGAAGAGCGACTGTTCCGCCTCCGTTCGGCGAATGCCGACCGCAGCCAGACGCTCGCTGCGTCGATGACCGGCATCGGCTCGGGTCTCGTCGTGTTGCTGGCCCTGATCTCGGTCTGGCTGGTGCGGCGCTCTGCCCGCGCCCGCGACGACGCCGAGACACGCCTGCGCGACTCCAATCTCAACCTGGAGGCCACCGTCGACGACCGCACGGCAGACCTGCGCGAAGCCAACGACGAGATCCAGCGCTTTGCCTATATCGTCAGCCATGACCTGCGCTCGCCGCTGGTCAACATCATGGGCTTTACCAGCGAGCTCGAGGAATTGGGCAAGGACATCTTTCGGCGAATCGGAGGGCTCACGGGCGTGCCGGCAGGCGGCCCGCCCGTCGATATCGCTGACATTCCGCTCGACGGCCCCGACAAGCAGATGTCGGCGGACTTTTCCGAAGCACTCGGCTTCATCAAATCCTCGATCGCCCGGATGGACCGGCTGATCTCGGCGATCCTCAACCTCACCCGCGAGGGCCGGCGCGAGTTCCAGCCGGAGAAGATCGACACGCGCGACTTCATCGAGGGCATCGTGTCGTCGGTGGCGCATCAGGCGGCCGAGGCGCAGGCCGAGATTCATATTGAGCCGCTGCCGAATATCGTCAGCGACCGCCTTGCGCTGGAGCAGATTTTCTCCAATTTGATCGACAACGCGATCAAGTATCTGAAGAACGGGGTCCCCGGCGAGATCAGAATTCGCGGGCGCACCAAGCTCGGCTACGCTATCTTCGAAATCAGCGACAACGGCCGCGGCATCGATCCAAAGGATCATCAGCGGATTTTCGACCTGTTCCGCCGGGCGGGAACCCAGGACAAGCCCGGTCAGGGCATCGGTCTTGCCCACGTGCGTGCACTTGTGCGCCGCCTCGGCGGCACGATGTCGGTATCGTCGGAACTGAACGCGGGCAGCACCTTCACGATCACGCTGCCCATCTCGTGGAACGCCAGCAACCGGAACGCTGAGAAATGACACTGCCCGTCACCATCATCATGATCGAAGACGACGAGGGCCACGCCCGGCTGATCGAGCGCAACATTCGCCGCTCCGGGGTCAACAACGAAATCGTGTCGTTCGCCAACGGTACCGCGGCGATGAAGCATCTGTTCGGCGCCGACGGCACCGGGCTTGCCCAGAAGGGCAACGCGCTCCTGATCCTGCTCGACCTCAACCTGCCCGACATGAGCGGGATCGATATCCTGAAGCAGATCAAGGAAAACAAATATCTCAAGGCCTCGCCCGTGGTGGTACTGACCACGACGGACGACAGCCAGGAGATCAAGCGTTGCTACGAGCTCGGCTGCAACGTCTACATCACCAAACCCGTCAATTACGAGAATTTCGCCAATGCCATCCGGCAGCTCGGCCTGTTCTTCTCGGTTATCCAGGTCCCGCCCGCCGCCTCATGACCCAGCGCACGCCAACCCTGCTTTACATCGATGACGACGGCGCGCTGGCGCGCCTGGTCGATCGCGGCCTGACGCGGCGCGGCTACAAGGTCATCCATGCCGCAAGCGGCGAGGAAGGCCTCGAGCGCATCCGCAGCGCGGGAGCTGAGGGCGGTATCGATGTCGTGGCGCTCGACCAGTACATGCCGGGTCTCGACGGGCTCGATACGCTCGAGCAGATCATGGCGATCCCGGACGCCCCGCCGGTGGTGTTCGTCACGGCCTCGCAGGATTCCAGCATCGCCGTCACCGCGCTGAAGGCCGGCGCGGCGGACTATCTGGTCAAGGACGTCAAGGGCGACTTCATCCCGCTGCTGCACGTCGCGGCCGAAGGCGCGCTGCGCCAGGCCGAGCTGCAACGCGCGCGCGAGGAAGCCGAGGCCGAGATCCATGCCTCGCGCGACCGCTACGCGGCGCTCGCTGCCGAACGCGAAATGCTGCTGCGCGAGGTCAATCACCGCGTCGGCAATTCGCTCCAGATCATCGCCTCGCTGTTGCATCTTCAGGCGAGCTCCGCCGGACAGGACGAGGTCAAGGCCGCACTGACCAACGCGATGGGCCGCGTCGCCGCCGTCGCCCAGGTGCATCGCCGCCTCTACACCTCGCAGGATCTGAAGAGCGTGGTGCTCAACCAGTATCTGGACTCCCTGCTCGAGGATCTCCGCCGCTCCGCCGAAGGCAACCGGATGTCGCGCCTCACGGTGAAGGCCGAGCCGGTCGAGATCGACCCGGACCGCGCGGTCGCCGTCGGCATCATCGTCAACGAGCTGGTGATGAACGCGGTGAAATACGCCTATCCCGATGGCGCCGGGCCCATTCATGTCGAGCTCACCTCGCAGGGCGACGATCTCCTGCTGTCGATCACCGACGACGGCGTCGGCGACGCCGTAAAGGCCGATCCGCGCTCCACCGGCATGGGCCAGCGCATTGTCGCAGCCATGGCCACCAAGCTCGATGCCACCGTCGAGCGCGATCCAGAGCATTCCGGAACGCGCATCATCCTGCGGTTCCAGCGCACGCCGGCGGCCACCGGCAAGGCGAACACCGCCGCGGCGGGCTGATCCGCATCCGGAATTACCCCCCATCGCACGCGCGTCGCGATCCTGCTATGATCGGGTGCTATGACTTCGCGCGACTCCGCCTCGTCTGAAATCACGCCGGCCGTGCTGCTGCGCGCCTATGCCTGCGGCATCTTTCCGATGGCCGAGAGCGCCGACGATCCGACCCTGTTCTGGGTCGAGCCGGAAATGCGCGGCGTGATCCCGCTCGAGGGTTTTCGCGTCGCCTCGCGGCTTGCGCGCACCGTGCGCTCGGATGCGTTTCGCGTCACCGTCAACACCGCGTTCAAGGCGACCATTGCCGGCTGCGCCGCGCCGCAGGCCGGACGCGAGGACACCTGGATCAACAAGCGCATCCGCGACCTCTATGGCGGGCTCTACGAGCTCGGCCATTGCCACAGCGTCGAGGCCTGGCAGGGCGACGACCTCGTCGGCGGCCTTTATGGCGTGAGCCTCGGGCGCGCCTTCTTCGGCGAGAGCATGTTTCACACCGCGCGCGACGCCTCGAAGGTCGCGCTGGTGCATCTGGTCGCGCGGCTGATCCATGGCGGCTTCGAGCTGCTCGACACGCAATATGTCACCGAGCATCTCAAGAGCTTTGGCGCCGCCGAGATCTCGCGGCGGCGTTATACGGCGCTGCTCGACAAGGCGCTCGCCGGTGAGCCCGGCGATTTCCTGAGGCTGTCCGCGGGTGACGCGATCCCGGGCACACGCGCGCTCAAGATCATCGCCTCGCGGCAATAAATCAGGTTTACCGGCTACCGAACCCGGGGATACCGAACAGACCCGGCCGCTGCTCCGGCGGAGGCGGCGGTGGCGCCGGCTGCTGCTGGATCGGCGGCAGAGGCTGCGGCGGACGTTGCTGCACGGCCTGCTTGGGCGCGGCCTTCTTCTGCGCCGGAGGCGGTGGCGGCGGCGCGGCCGGCTTGGTCGCGGGATCGGGTGCGGCGGTCGCAATGGTCTGCTGCGGCTCTTTGCAGTCGGTGAGCCAGATGTCGTAGATCGGATGCTCGACGCCGTGCAGGCCGGGGCTTGCAGCATACATCCAGCCGGAGAAGATCCGCTTCACCTCGCCCTGCAAGGTGATCTCGTCGACCTCGACGAAGGCGTCAGTGTTGGTGGCTTCCGTTGCAGGCCGCGTATAGCAGGCGTCGGTCTTCACCCGCAGCGCGCCGAACTGCACGGTCTCGCCGATATCCTCGTCGAAATTGATGATGCGCCCGGTGATCTTGTCGAGGCCGGAGAAGGTCGCCTTCTTGTTCACGATCTTCTGAGCCGGCGGCTCGGTGACGACCTCGTCGCCCGGCTGGAGGCTCGCAGGCGCCTGCGGCACGGCGCCCTGCTGGGTTCCGCCCTTCTGCTGCGGCTGGCGAGCTCCTGGAGCAGCTGCGCCCGGCTGAGCAGGCGCGCCTGGTGGTGCGACAGCGACGGCCGGCGGCTGGTTCTGCGGCGCGATGGTGGTGCCCGGCGGCGGCGCCAGCGGCTGGGACTCGACCGGCCCGGGCATAACGTTACCCTGGCGGCTCGGCGGCGGCATCGGGCGCGACGGCAGCACCCGCCCCTGCGGCGGCAGCTCCGGCACCTCTTCGTCGTCGTCCGGGGTCGGCTGCGGTTGTGGCTGTCCGCCACGGGGGATCGTCCCCGGCGGCCGCAGCGGTGGCGGATCGGAGAAGATCGTGCCGATCTGCGCCTGCGCGGGCGTCGCCACCGTCAAAGCGGTAGCGGCCAAAAGCGCCGCAAGACCTGTCAGGGTAATGGTTCGAAACATAATCTCGCGCGGCTTCAACAGCGAATCGGGCTTATTCGACATTCTACAGGGGATACCGCCGCTCGCAGGCCATCCGGTTAACACGGCGAATACGGCGGGGAAAGGGCGGCATCCCTGCCCTGCCCGCCGCCGGCTGGCCATCCCGGCCCACCGATGGGATAGTCCGGAGGCTCCTCCCCGGGGCCGAAGCGGGCTTTGCCCCCGAGAACGACGCCTAACCATAACCAAAAACCCCGGAGGTCGCTCTTCCATGCCCGTCGTGCTCGATCCCGACGCCGCCGCCGTCTACAAGGCTTTTCAGGAGGCCGGCCGCCCCGCCTATGAGACGCTGACAGCGGCCGAAGCGCGCGCCTATTACGCTCAGGCCCGCTTTGCGACCAACCCCGAGCCGCCGGAACTTGCGCGCGTCGCGCCACTGTCGATCCCTGCGCCGCACGGGACGATCCCCGCGCGCATCTACGTGCCGAAAGAGCCGCGCCTCCAGAATGGCCTGGCACCTGCGCTGGTGTTCTTCCACGGTGGCGGCTGGGTGATCGGCGATCTCGACAGCCATGACGTCGTCTGCCGGCAGCTGGCCGATGCCGGCGCCCTAATCGTGATCGCGGTCGATTACCGCCTCGCGCCCGAGCACAAATTTCCCACCGCCATCGACGATGCGATCGTCGCAACGAAATGGATCGCCGCGCATGCGCGCGAGCTCGGCATCGACGCATCGCGCCTCTCGATCGGCGGCGACAGCGCCGGCGGCAATCTCGCCGCCGTCGTCGCCCTCGCCGCGCGTGACGGCACCGGCCCGAAGCTCGCAGGCCAGGTTCTGATCTATCCCGCCGTCGATTTCGCCATGACGCACGGCTCGCACAGCGAGCCCGAGACCAGCGTGCTGCTGACGCATACGGTGATCCGCTGGTTCCGCGACCACTATCTCAACGGCACCACCGACATTCACGACTGGCGCGCCTCGCCCGCGCGCGCGGAAAGCCTTGCCGGATTGCCACCGGCCTATGTGCTCACCGCCGGCGCCGATCCCCTGCGCGACGAGGGCGACGACTACGCTGCGCGCCTCAAGCAGGCCGGCGTGAGCGTGGCCTACAAACACTTCCCGGGACAATTCCACGGCTTCCTCACCATGGGCAAATTGCTGCAACAGGCCAATGTCGCCGTGAGCGCAATCGGCGCGTGGCTGAAAGAGCTTGGCTGAACTCCGTCATCCAAATGTCGTCTGCGCTCAAAACTACCTTCGCCCTTCCCCTCCGCGGCCTGACCTGGCTCGGCGGCCAGGGCACGCGTGCGGTGGCGGCCGTCGTGTTCATCGCGGCCGCCGTGCCGCCACTCGGTGCGCTGCTGCGTCCCTACGTCACCGAAGCGATCCTCGTTCTGCTCTGCATCTCCTTCATGCGGGTCGATCTCGCGGCACTGTACGGACATCTGCGCCGGCCGGCGCTGGTGGCGACTGCCACGGCCTGGACGACGATCGGCGTTCCGCTGATCGTCGGACTGATCGCGCACGCGACCGGGCTCAGCGACCGCGCGCCCGGCCTGTCGCTGGCGCTGATGCTCCAGAGCATGGCCTCGCCGATGATGGCCGCACCGTCGCTGGCGGCGCTGATGGGCCTCGATGCGACGCTGGTGCTGGTCACGCTGGTGGCCGCAACCGCGATCGTGCCCTTCACCGCCTCGCTGTTCGCGAGCCTCTTCCTCGGCGGCATGCTGAGCATCTCGCCACTCACGCTTGGACTGAAACTGCTCGGCATCCTGGCAGCGTCGCTGCTTGCGGCGAGCACCATCCGCTGGCTGTTCGGCGCCGAGGCGATCCAGCGTCACAAGCAGCCGATCGACGGCTTCAACATCATCATCCTGCTGATCTTCGCAGCCGCGATCATGGGCGATGTCGTAAGCGATCTGGTGGCGCAGCCGGTCTTCACGATCGGCCTCGCAGCTTTGTCCTTCGCGATCTATTTCACGCTGCTCGCCGTCACGACCTTGCTGTTCCGCCGCATCGGCTATGAGCGCGCGCTGGCGCTCGGGCTGATGGTGTCACAACGCAATCTCGGCCTGATGCTGGCCGCGACCGCCGGCGCGCTGCCGGCCACGACCTGGCTCTATTTCGCGATGACGCAGTTTCCGATCCATCTGTCGCCCTACCTGCTGACGCCGATCGCGCGGCGGCTGACGGCGCGGGCGGATACGACCGCAGCAGCGGCCGCAAAGAGCTCCACCTAACCCGCCCGCGCCGCGCGTCGCAGTGCCTGTGGCGGCTGGCCGAAGGCGCGGATGAAGGCGCGGCGCATGCGCTCGGGATCGCCGAAGCCGGTCGCCTCCGCCACGAGCTCGATCGCCTCGCGCGAGGACTGCACGCGTTCGCGCGCGACCTCGATCCGCAACCGCTCGATCGCCTTCGACGGCGTCGTGCCGGTCTCGGCGGCAAAGGCACGGGCGAAATGCCGCGCGCTCATGCCGGCGCGATCGGCGAGGTTTTCCACCGTCAGCGGCGCGTCGAGATTTTCCCGCGCCCAGGACAGCAGCGCACCGAAGCGGCCGTTCGGCGTCTTCAATTCCAGCAGCGACGAGAATTGCGACTGGCCGCCGCTGCGGCGATGGTAGAGCACGAGCTGGCGCGCGGTCGCCTGCGCGATCTCCTCGCCATGGTCCTCGGTGACCATCGCCAGCGCGAGGTCGATCCCGGCGCTGATGCCCGCCGACGTCCAGACATTGCCATCGCGGGTAAAAATCTGGTCGGGCTCGAACTTCACCTGCGGATAACGCGCGACGAAATCGCGCGTGCGGCCCCAGTGCGTGGTGGCGCGGCGGCCGTCGAGCAGGCCGGCCTCCGCCAGCACATAGGCGCCCGAGCAGACGCTGGCGACCCGCACGCCGCGCTTGGCCAGCCGCTGCACGAAGGCGAGCGTGGCCGGACAGCGCGCAGCCGCCGAGACGCCGGCGCCGCCCGCCACGACCAGCGTCGTAATCGCGTTCGCCGATTTGAAATCGCGCGCCATCATCTCGACGCCGGAGGACGAACGCACCGCGCCTGCGGTCACCGCCAGCACCCGCAGCGCCAACGGCTTGTCACTGGCGCGCGCGGCGATCTCGAACACCGAGATCGGGCCGGCCGCATCGAGCAGCTGAAAATCCGGGAAGATCAGGATGCCGATCATACTCATGTCCGAAAGTGAGGGAATTACGCCATTTTGGACAGGAGGGCATCATGCCATTTTGCTCCCGTCAAGCTCTTCATTGGAGGTTCTCATGTCGGCACCGCTCCAGATCGGTCTTTTGGTGTTCCCGCGCGTCACCCAGCTCGATTTTACCGGCCCGTTGCAGGTGTTTGCCAACGTCCCCGGCGCGAAGCTGCATCTGATCTGGAAACGGATCGAGCCGGTGCCGAGCGATTCCGTGCTGACGCTGACGCCGACCACGACATTCGCCGACTGCCCGCAGCTCGACGTGATCTGCGTGCCCGGGGGCGGCGGCACCGACGATCTGCTCAATGACGACGAGGTGCTCGACTTCCTGCGCCGGCAGGCCGAGGGCGCCAAATACGTGACATCGGTTTGCACGGGATCGCTGGCGCTCGGCGCCGCCGGCCTGTTGAAGGGCTATCGGGCCGCGACCCATTGGAGCGCGATGGAGATGCTCAGCCAGTTCGGGGCGACGCCGACCAAGACGCGCATCTGCGTCGACCGCAACCGCGTCACCGGTGGCGGCGTCACCGCGGGGATCGATTTCGCGCTGGCGCTGGTCTCGATCCTGCTCGACCGCACGACGGCGGAAGCGATCCAGCTTCAGCTCGAATACAATCCGGCGCCGCCGTTCAATTCCGGCTCGCCCGACACCGCATCCGCGGACGTGCTCGCCTTGCTCAGAGAGCGCGGCGCGTCACGACAGGCCCGCCGCCTCGAAGCAGTCGCGCGTGCGTCGGCGCGGATGATGTAACGCGCCCCACAACAGAAAAAGGCCGCCCGGTTTCCCGGGCGGCCTTTCCTGTCTCACGGCGGCGCACATTCTCATCGGGCGATTTCGGAGCTGCCAGACCGGGGGCCTATCTCCCGATCGAGTCCTGGTCGGCGGCCGCTGCATTTCGGGACAGTCGCGAACTGTTGCCCGAACCGAACGCGATGGTCTCCCATCTCCGTAAGATGGGTTCATTGAGCCGCATCGCTCGCGCAGGCGCAACGGCCCGACAGCCGGCATCCCCGCTGTTCCCGTTGTCCACAGCTGAGTTAAGCGGATGCGTGTGCATCCACCATGAAGGGGAAATGTGTCGGCCTAGCCAGGCGTCCAGGGCTGATAGTCGCCGGTCGCCTTGGGACGCTTGCTGCCGCTGGCGAGCGTCGAGCCGGCCGGACGGTAGGCCTTGGCCGTACCCGTCGGATTCGGCTGGTGCGGCTTCTCCCATTCGCGCGGCTGGTAGTTCTCCTCGGTCGGCGGCACGTCGACGACGTGATGCATCCAGCCATGCCAGCCCGTCGGGATGCGGCTTGCCTCGGCATAGCCGTTATAGATCACCCAGCGCCGCTCGAAGCCGAGCGTCGGGTCGATCTTGCCGCCCGCCGTGCGGTAGTAGCGGTTGCCCTGCTCGTCCTCACCGACCAGCTCCCCGAACCGGCGGGTCCAGAGTTGGGTGCCAAAGGTCTGGCCGTTCCACCAGGTGAAGAGCTTCAGGAAGAATTGTTTCATGCGGCAAGGGCCCTGCTTCGTGGGTCCTGATGCCATCCGGACGGCCAAATGTCCAGTTCGCCCGGTGCGGCCGTGCCCCACGCCAAGCGCGGTGCCTCGGCCTGGGCTCCGCCGCAAAGCGAGCACGGTCCGTTCATGCCCGGTACAGCGACCGCGTGGAATTCTACCCTTTCACGCGCACACCGGCGTGAACCCAGGAACAACGGCCCTTTTGATGGGTTTGCTCTCTGGAAAAGGAGTTTGATCATGAGAAGTCTGAAAGTTTTGAGCGCTGCCGCAGCGCTGGCACTGGTGCTTCCGATGGCGACCCCGAGCTTTGCCCAGGGCCATGGCGGTCACGGCGGTGGTGGCGGCGGCCATATCGGCGGCGGTGGCGGCCCTCATTTCGGCGGTGGCGGCGGTGCCCGCATGGGCGGCGGCGGCTTTGCCGCCGGCCCCCGGATCGGTGGTGGCGGCGGCAATTTCGCGGCTGCCCGCCCGATGGGCGGGCCCGCCTTCAACGGCGGTGGCCGCAACTTCGCGGCGGCCGGCGGCAACTGGAATGGCGGCGGCGGCAACTGGCACGGCGGCGGCTGGCATCGTCACGGCGGCTTCTGGCCCGGCGTCGCGGCCGGCGCGGCGATCGGCGCAATCGGCTCGTCCTACGCGTATTACGGCGACGGCCCGTATTACGGCGATGGCTATTACGACAACAGCTACTATGACGACGGTGCGACCGTCGCCGTGGTGCCCGACAATGGTGGTGACGCGTCTGCCTATTGCGCCCAGCGCTTCAGGTCGTACGACCCGGCGTCCGGTACCTATCTCGGCAACGACGGTATGCGGCATCCCTGCCCGTAACGCGGTCTGAAGACCAACATCCGTGAGCGGCGCCGACCAACGGCGCCGCTCATTTATGTTGGCCGCCTCTCGGCGAGTTTCCGGTTTCGGACACGGATTGAGCGACCATCACGGTGCGGTCGTGAAGCCAGAAGCCGGCGAACAGGACGACGAGAACGATCGCATAGACCGCGCATGAGCGGCGAGCCCATCGTCGATACGTCTTGCGATCTTCCGCGCTCAGGTCTTGCACGTCTTGTCGCGAACGTAGCCCATGAAGCGCGAGTCGGGTCATCGCAGAACCTCCGCAGATCAGGTTCTGCAGTAGTTCGACCTGCATGCACGCGTCATCATCCCGTCGGGTGACGTACGCCCTGCCCCCAAGACGCTTCAACCAAGCAGCAGCTTTCATGGATCGCGTGGATTTGCTTCAACCTGTCATTGAAATCCGACGAAATTCACCTGCCACGCGGAACCCGCAGAGGCGCTATGCATTGCGGCGTGCATACCTATGTAGGTCCAATCCAAAATTGACCCGGCGCACGATTCGCCTATATCACCAATCGCTGTGGGGACTTCGATGTACTAGGAAGGGTCATGCCGCGTATTCTCGTGGTCGATGACGATCCGATGGTCGGCGCGACCATCGAGGTCCTCCTCCTGCGCCAGGGCTTCGACGTCACGCTCACCGACGGCGGCGAAACGGGGTTGGCTGCGCTGGAAGCGCAGACGTTTGATGTCATGCTGGTTGATATCTTCATGCCGCATATGCGCGGCTTCGAGTCGATCCGCATCTTTCACGAGCGTGCGCCGGCGATCCCGCTGATTGCCATGTCGGGCTATGCCTTCGCCTCATCCGCCTCGCCCTCCCCGGACTTCCTCCGGATGGCGCTGGAGCTCGGCGCATCGCGCTGCCTGCGCAAGCCGTTCACGCCCGAGACGCTGTTGACGACTATCCGGGAATGCCTCGGCGACAGCGCGCCGCCGAAGGACCAGAAAGAGGCCCCTTGATTCCCTCGCAGCGCGTCATTCTCGGTGCTGGACTAGCCATCCTCCTGCTCATCACCGCCGCCTCGATCGGGCTCGACGTCAAGTCGCGGTCGGACGCGGCATGGGTCAACCACACCGTCGAGGTGCTGAAGAAGATCTCGGACATCAACCTGCTGGTTCGCCGCGCGGAAAGCGCGCTACGCGGCTATGAGATCTACCGCACGGCAGGCTTCATCGACGAATTCCAGGCTGCCCGCAGCCGGATCGCACCGGCGCTCGGCGACCTCAAGCTTGCCATCCGCGACAATCCCGATCAGGTGACGCTGATGGAGGCTACGGAGCCTCTCATCCTTCGGCGCATCGAGGTCGCAGCAGAATCGCTTCGGCTGCGCGTCAATGGCGACAACGAGGGCTCCAACGCGCTGAGAGACCGCGGCGAGGGACGCGGCCTGATGGAGACGGTCACGGGAAATCTGGATCGGCTGGCCGCGGGCGAAGAGAAGCTGCGCGCCACCCGCGAAGCGGCCTCGCGCCGGACCGGCATCGTGCTGCTCGGCATCGACGTCATCGGCGCGCTGGTGATCCTGCTGCTGGCCGCCATGCTCCTAAGCGAGAGCCAGCGCACCACCGTGCAGCTTAAGAGCACACTGCTGGAAACCACAGCGGAGAAGCAACAACTCGAAGCGGCCGTTGCCGAACGTACCGAGCACCTCGTCACCGCCCATGACGAGCTGCGCCTGTCGGTCAACGTGCTGCAGAGCACGTTCCACAGCATGGCGGAGGCGGTGCTGGTGATCGACGCCGACGGCAATGTCCTTTTGTCCAATCCGGCCGCGGAGCGCATGCTGCTGCATCGCGCCGGCATGAACCTGCGCAATCTGCGGGCGATATCCGACGTCTTTCACGGCGACGGCGTCACGCCGCTCAAGCCAACCGAGCTGCCTTCCGCGCGCGTGCTGCGCGGCGAGCAGTTCGAAAATCTGGAGATGATCGTCCGCCCGCACAGCGACAATTCCGCGCGCCATCTCATGGTCAGCGGCCGGCCGATGCTGGATGCGGAAGGCACGATCTCCGGTGCCGTCCTAGTCTATCACGACGCCACGACGTCGCGCGAAACCGAGCGGCAGCTGCACCAGTCGCAGAAGCTCGATGCCATCGGCAAGCTGACCGGTGGTGTCGCGCACGACTTCAACAACATGCTGACCGTGATCTCGGGCAATACCGAAACGCTGGTGGCGGGCCTGAAAGGTCAGCCGGAGCTGCAGCGCACGGCGCGCCTGATCGACGACGCCGCCGAGCGCTGCGCCGAGCTGATCCAGCACCTTCTCTCGTTCGCGCGCAAGCAGCCGCTGCAGCCGCGCGACGTCGAGATCAACGCCGCCATCACCGACATCGCAAAGCTCCTGCGCCCCACCCTGGGCGAGCAGATCCAGATCGAAACCGTGCTCCAGCAGGGACCGATGACCTCGCACATCGATCCGTCGCGGCTCACCAATGCGGTGCTCAACATGGCGATCAACGCCCGCGACGCCATGCCGAACGGCGGCAAGCTCCTGCTCGAGACCCACCGCGTCGTGCTGGACGAGGCTTACGCGCAGGCCAATGCCGACGTGCGGCCCGGTCCCTACGTCATGCTCGCCGTCAGCGACACCGGCACCGGCATGCCGCAGAGCGTGCAGGACAAGGCGTTCGAGCCGTTCTTCACCACCAAGGAGGTCGGCAAGGGCTCCGGTCTCGGCCTCTCGATGGTCTACGGCTTCGTCAAGCAATCCGGCGGCCACATCAAGATCTACAGCGAGCAAGGCCACGGCACCACGATCAAGCTCTATCTGCCGCCGGGCGAAGGCACGACGGAAGCCGCGACCTCGATCGCACAACAAGCCGAAGGCGGCGCCGAGACCATCTTTGTCGTCGAAGACGACACGATGGTGCGCAATTTCGTCACCGCCCAGCTCCAGAGCCTCGGCTACAATACGGTCGCCGCCGCGGACAGCCGTGCCGCGCTGCAATTGATCGAGGCCGGCCAGGCCTTCGACCTGCTTTTCACCGACGTCGTCATCCCCGGCGGCATGAGCGGCCGCGAGCTCGCCGAGGAGATCGCCAGGCGCCGGCCGGGAGTCAAAGTGCTCTACACCTCCGGCTACACCGACAACGCCATCGTCCACCACGGCAAGCTCGACGACGGCGTGATGCTGCTGACAAAACCGTATCGGAGAAACCAGCTCGCGGAGATGATCCGGAAGGCGCTGAACGGCGGGGGGATGGGGGCGTCCTAAACAGGGGGGTGCCCGCGCGGACTCAATCCGGCACGAGAACCCGGCCATGATCGACGAGGATCCTGTCGCCCTCGGACGGGGCAGCCGATATTGACGGCACGTTGACGGACTGAAGCATGGGAGCTTTCCCAGGCTCGCCTCCGCGTGGCGTTGTCCGAACGACCTGGCTCGGAGGCAATGGCGTCTTTCGGGTCAAGTGGGCCCACATCAGGTCGAGGGCCCGCAGATGATAGAGGACGAGCGGAACCATTCTCGTGTCGAAGCCTGGCAGGTCGGTACCGAAATGCTCCGCGTTCGTGACCTCGATATAGCGCAGGTTCGCACTTTCCCCGTCAACGATATTGTTCAAGCCCAGATACGGGCGCGACGAGAAGCTGACGGGAACACGGTCGTCATTGCGGCCATGCACGATAATCGTCGGCAAGCCGTGCAATTGACCTGATGCCAAAAATTCATCGATACCGGTCTTCACGCGCTGCGATCCGGGGGAGTTTCCGGTCACGAGTTCACGAATACAGACGGCTCCATCCAGATTGAAATCCTGCCGCCCCGTGCTCGGCGATACCGAGAGCCAGCTGCGCCGTGCCCCCGTCGGATCGTTGTCGTTGACCACATCGATGGTTCCGGCCGGAGCACCTCCCGGCGCAACGGAGAAGATCGCAGAAGCCAGATCGGGAGGGACCGCAACCGGCCTTCCATCCGCATCCGTTGCAGCGTAGCTGTAGCCGCAAACACGGTCGCGGACGTCGAAGCGGCCGTGATCATTGACGTACTTGGTTGCGGTTGCGTCCGGTGCGACGAAATATCCGAATGCGTGACCGACGTCGGTCTCTTCGTCCCAACCGTAAGCATGCATGCGATCGAGTGCCTCGCGCGCTTGGGCGTCCAGGGTCGCAGACGTCAACAAGCCCTTGTCGTGAAGGGACTGGCATCGGTTCGCCGCGAATGGCACACGGTCCCGCAATGGAATATCAGTCACCGCGAGCACCGCGCATGGCTGATAGAGGTTCCCGAAGCTGAAATAATCGAGCAAGCTACGGCCTGTGCCTCGCCGCTCAAGAGTCCCTCGCTTCACGACCACCCTGTCGTCGGGCTTGAGCTGGACTTGCGGCTCGCGCGCGACGACACCGTCCAACAGGTGCGCTGCGTCCTTTTCTGCGCCGTAGAGGACGGCCCCGCCGCCGTTCGAGCTTCCCGTTGCAATAACGATCGTATTTTCACGGGTGAAGCCCGGGTCCCGCTTCACCAACTCGACAAATGCGAATTGCACCGACCGGAGCAGATCGGTGCCCCAATCCTTCTCGGGGTTCTGCTTCGAATGTGCAGCCTTGAATGCAACGCGATGAGGCCATGCAGCGAGGAACGAGGTGCGCGCCGCTTCGTCAAGATCGGCGCGGAAGTGCGCTTTCGATCCCGCCGCTTGTGCCGGCACTTGTGGGCCGTCGATCAGAATGACCGTATCGTTCTCGAGAAGATGGAAGCCGTTGCCATGTCCCTTATCGTTGTAGACGACGGCGCAACGATGACGCAGCCCCCAATAGCCGAAATCGACGATGTCGCGAAACAAGCTCGCTGAGCCTGCGACCGGAATTGCGATGAGGCATCGCCTCTCCGTCGAGAGGTCTGACGGAATCTGCAAGAGCATCGCGACGTTCTGCCTGCCGCCGCCATCGTCCGCATAGGCAAGGACTTCGTCGCCGGCAATCCTGCCCTCATCGTCGAATGATTGACCCGTCTCCTGATCGACATGGGGGCCGAACAGCCGGCCATAACCCTGCCCTTTGCTCGCGCGGTAGAATACCGAAGCGCGGCGCAGTTCTTGTGCTGTTGGATGCAAGGGATCAGCGAAACGCGGAGCAGCCCCGGTCATTGCCTCGGCACCCATTCCCGCGGTGACAAGATCGTCTGACGTGCCGTCATAATGTGTTACTTTTTCTTCGTGCAGCCAAACCGGAAGCTCACCTGCGCGAGCCACTCCGATCGACATCAGGACGATAGAAACGGCGCAGAAGATTTTCATCTTGGCCTACTCGTTCGAACCGGAGCGGAGGTCATCGGGAAGGTCCATGTTCAGCAGCGCCGAACTGAGCGACTTTCCATGCGCATCGATGGCCAGGGATCGCGTCACGCCGCCGCCAAGCGCCTCGGTCATGACGAAGTTCAGGGCCCCGATGCCGGGCAATTCGTATCGCGTCACCTCGCCATTGACGATGCCATCGAACAATTGCTTGACCCGATCGATTGTCGCGTACGTGCAGAGCACGTCGTAATCGTTCGGGTCGTACGCGATCAGGGAGACGTTTGACGTATTGCCCTTGTCCCCTGTGCGCGAGTGCGCGATGTCCCGTAGTTTCATGGAGTCATTCTCCCCTGTGGCAGGCGTGCCGTGTTCCCAGGCATCTTCTGCATGGGCTCACGCTTCGAAGTATTGGACGGCCGTCCTCACGTCAGCTTCTGGAATCAAAGTGGACGCCACTGCAACGACCTCGCGGGCCGACTTCCAGGCTCCGCCCCCTCCGGCCGGACCATTGGTGTAGAGGGTCTCCACCTCCTCACCGATGCGTCGGGCTTGGGCCAGCGTTTCGGTGCGTCCAATCACACGAACCCGCACTTCATAGGGCTGACATCCCAGCGATAGATTTTCGCCGTGGAGCGCGTTCGATCCGATGAGATCGCTCCTTAGCTCGCTCGTCTCCACGCCTGAGAGCGCAAGCCGTTCTCGAACGATCTCGATCGCCAGCCGTCCACGCTCAAGGGCGCCCGGCCCGGCATAGGAAATCTGGCCTTCGCCAACATAGCTGTCGATGTAGCCGACCGAGACTTTCAGTTCGCCGGTCTTTGGCGTGCCGCTCGCACCGATGACGTGGACGCGATCCTCGCCAATTTCTTCCACCTGGACGCGGGAGAAGTCAGCGACCACATCCGGTTGGAAATAGCGGGCGGGATCGTGGATCTCATAGAGCAATTGCTCCTTGACCGTCGCGGCCGTGACCCGTCCCCCGGAACCCGCCACCTTGGTGACGATCAAATCCCCGTCTTCCCGAACTTCGCCGATCGGAAAGCCGAGACGGGCCAGGTCTTTGACGTCCTTGTATCCGGGATCGGCAAAATATCCGCCGGTGACCTGACCCGCGCACTCCAGAAGATGGCCGACCAGAATGCCTCTTCCCAGCAACGGCCAATCGTCCATCGCCCAGTCGAACTCGTGGATCAACGGACCGAGGAAAAGCGAGGGATCGGCGGCGCGCCCGGTGATGACGACATCAGCCCCATCGCGCAGGGCTTGAGCGATCGAAGCGCCGCCGAGATAGGCGTTGGCGGAAGCTATTCGATTGCCGAGACCGTCGACGGTAAAGCCGTTATCGAGGTGGCGATCGGAGTTTTTCAAATCGCCGAGGACATCATCGCCGGTGACGGCGGCGATTTTGAGCCCACGAAGTCCCAACTGCTGCGCAATCGCCGTCGTAGCCCGCGCGGCGGATATCGGATTGGCGGCCCCCATGTTCGTAACGATGCGGACACCGTTCGCGCGACAGGCCGGCAGCACAGCCTTCATCCGCGCTTCCAGCAACGGATCGAACCCGGCGTTCGGATCCTTCAGCCTGGCGGCCTGCGCGAGCGCGATCGTGCGCTCGGCAAGACATTCGAACACCAAATAGTCGAGCTTGCCTTTCTCCGCGAGCTCGACGGCCGGTTCGATCCGGTCACCCGAATATCCGGCGCCTGCCCCTAGTCTGATCGTGCGCATTCGTCACCTCGCTACAGCGGGAAAATGCCGAGACAAACGCAAGCTATAGTCATCACCACCGAGGCCGCAAAGAGGAACGGTATCGTGAACCTCTGATGATCGGCCAGATCGATGCCGGTCAAGCCGACGACGAGAAACGTCGCAGGCGTCAATGGGCTCACGGGAAAACCGGTGGTCATCTGTCCCAGCAAGGCGGCTTGCGCGAGCTGAACTTTGGGAACGCCAAGCTGTCCCCCAACTTCGGCCAGGACCGGAAGAACGCCGAAATAGAACGAGTCCGGATCGAACAAGAGGCTGAGCGGCATTGCAACGATACCAAGCGCGATCGGCATGAATTTCGCCGCGCCCGGAGGCACGAATCCGACGGCATCCTGCGCCATCGCCTTCAACATCCCCGACCCCTGCATGATGCCGGTGAACACGCCCGCCGCGAGCAGGATCGAGGCCATCAATAGTGCGGCCCTCGCGTGCGCGTCCACGCGCTGCCGTTGATCGTCGACATTGGGATAGTTGATGAGCAGCGCCAGACAAGTGCCGATCATGAACACGATGGCAGGCGTCAGCCTGTCGCCCAGAGCGACCATCGTCGCGAGCACGATCACAGTCAGAACGATGTTGATCCAGAAGTTCCGCGGCCGTCGCAGCTTGAGCTCGGCTTCGCTCAGGGTTCGCTGAGCCTCCACATCGACCGATGCCCCGGCTTCCAGGCCGAGCCGTTTCTCCTCCCTGCGACCCAGCCAATAGGAGACGGCAAAGATGAAGACGATACCGGCCAACTGAACCGGCACCAGCGGGTTGAATATCTCCGGAATCGGCAGCTTGAGCGAAGCGGCGGCCCGTATCATGGGGCCGGTCCAAGGCAGGAAATTCACTCCGGCAGCCAGGGACGCCGCGCAGGCGAGAATGCGCCGATCGATGCCGAGGCGATCGTACAAGGGAAGCATCGCCGGAATCGTGATGAGAAAGGTGACAGCGCCCGATCCGTCGAGGTGGATGAGCAGAGCCAATAGGGTTGTGCCCATGACGATCCGCGTAGGCCGTGTACCGACGGTGCGCAGGATTCGGTCGATGATCGGGTCCAGCATGCCCGCATCCGTCACCACGCCGAAGAAGAGGATCGCGAACACGAACATGCCGACGACGGGCGCGAGGCTCTGGAGGCCGCTGACGATGAACTTGCTCGTATCCCAGCCGAAACCGCCGATCAGACAGGCGATCAGCGGTATGAGAATGAGGGCGATCAGCGGCGACATCCGCTTCGTCATGATGACCAGAAGCAGCACCGCAATGGTGGCAACGCCAAGCAACGCCAGATTGTGCATTTCCCCGCCTGATTGTTCTTTTCGGGGATCTCTCCCGAACACTTGCCGCAAATTGAACGCGGCGCGTGCCATTAGGCAATTGAAATGATTCAATGGCAGCGATAGAGAAACTCTATGGATATAAACGTGAGGCAACTCCGGTCCTTCGTCGTGGTCGCGAAGTTGGGCAGCTTCACCCAGGCGGCGTCGGCGCTGCATGTGTCGCAGCCGACCCTTTCGGTCCAGATCCGGCGGCTGGAGGAATCGCTCGGGCTTCGGCTGTTCGATCGCAACCCGCGTTCGGTCGCGTTGACCCGCATGGGACGTGAGCTGCTGCCCGCGCTCGAACGGACCTTGCAGGATCTCGAATCCCTTCTCAGCGATGCCCGGGATGTCGCGAGCGAGCGACGAGGCGTCGTCCGCATGGCGGCCCTGCCGTCCTTCGCTGCCGGAATACTCCCCGACGTGATCGGCGGATTCCGGGGGCAGAACCCCGGTGCTTCCTTCGCATTGAAGGACGTCATTGCCAGTCGCGTGCTGGCGCTTATTCGCTCGGAAGAGGTGGATCTCGGTCTGACGGGCGGAGACGTGTCGTTCCCCGATATCGAGACCCTCTTCACCGCGCGCGACGAGATGAGCGTGGTCTACCCCGAATCTCATCCGATCGGAGCTCAGCGTCGCATCACCGCGCGCGTGCTGGCCAAGTATCCGCTGGTCATGATGGACCAGGGCACCAGCGTGAGGGCAGTCACCGATCTCGCCTTCAACCGCGCAGGGCTGCTGCCGGCGCCGGCGTCGGAAGCCACCTATATGATGACGGCGATCGGCATGGTGCGCGCCGGCATCGGCCTCACCATCCTGCCGACGTCAGCGCGCGAAATCTTTGCCGAACCTTCGCTGCGAAGCCGCAGGATCAGCGACAACAACTTCGCGCGGCCCGTCGCGCTGATCAAGAAGGCGCATCGAACACTTCCGCCACTCAGTCGATTGTTCGCGGAGTTCCTGCAAGCCAACAGGCGCGGCCTTTTCGCGGCAAGCCGACCTTGACGCCATGGCGGGAATTCGATGCGGGCCGAGCGCTCGATCGGCGCCCTACCGCGTCGCCAGCAGCACCGCGGCAAGCGTGAAGACCAGCCCGGCGATCTGCCCTGCCCCGAGCGGCTCTCCCAGCGCGAGCGCCGACGCCACCACGCCGATCACCGGCACGGCCATGGTCCCGATCGCGGCGACCGAGGCCGGCAGGCGCGCTAGTGCCGCGAACCAGCTGACATAGGCAATGCAGAACTGCACCACGGTCGAATAGATCAGCAGCCACCAGCCGATTGGCGTCACCTTGTCCAGGTGCGAGGTCTCGATCAGCAGGCCAACGATCGAGACCGGCAGGCAGCCGATCCCGATCTGCCAGGCGGCAGCCGTGATCGGCGGCAGATGGATCGGGTATTTTTTGGAGAACACCGTGCCGACGGCAAAGCCGATCGCGCCGCACAGCGCCATGATGATGCCCGGCAGCTTCTCGGCGCTGGCGGCGATCCCGTTGCCACCCATGATCGAGGCGAGGCCGGCAAAGGCCATCACCAGCCCGAGCGTGCGCAGCACCGTCGGCCGCTCCCCCAGCACGGGCCAGGCGATCAGCGAGGCCCAGACCGGCATGGTGTAGGCGATCAGCGCCGCCTCGCTCGCCGGCAGCCAGAGCAGCGCCAGCCCCATCAGCACCATCCAGCCGGTGACGTTGAGGACCGCGGCGGTCGCCAGCCGCGGCCAGATCTGGGCTGCGACCTTCAGGCTGTCGCCGCGGACCAGGGCGAGCGCGGCCAGCAGCACGGCGCCGAGCACGCCGGTCACCCCGCGCAGGGTCAAAGGCGGCAGCTCACCGAGCAGGAACTTTGTCACCGGCCAATTGAAGCCCCAGCCGATCGAGGTGATCGCGAGGAACATCAGGCCGGCCGGGGCGATGCGTGGCCGCAGCACCGGTCGAGTCGAATCAAGCATGTGGGCAGTCCGGCAAAATCGAGGTCAGTTTGGCGCGGATTCGCCCCCGCGACCACCACCTCGGCGGGTATGCCTGCCCTCTCCTTCCGTACCACTACGTGAGTCCCGTTGGCGCAACCCCGGACCTCAAAAATATACCAGCCCTGTGAACAGCGGGATGAAGGGTCCGTATGGTCACGGGATGCAAATTTTTTTGGTTGGGAATCCCTGAGGACTCACTGATACTTGGCTCAACAACAGGTGAGGGCTTGCCCCCTGTTATCCCCCGCAATCCACCATATTTAGTATTTGATTCAGGAACTCGCACTAGTTCTTGACGGGCGCAACGGAGAGTCCTAGCTTTCGGTCCGTTCGGCGCGAGTGAGTTTGCGTCCCGCCGGCACTCCCCCAAAGGGTCCGCAAAACTGCACTCCGCCAGGCCAGACGAAGGCAGCGGGATGAGGGCTTGTCTGCCCGCAGACAGCGGACTTTTCGGGCGCCAGAACGGGCCGGCAACAGGCTCGGATGGCAATTGGTTGAAGTGGCGTGTGGGGCGTTGAACGCATGTCGGGCTCATCCCCTTGGGGGCGGATGGATCTGGACATGCCGGCCGGTGAAAGGTGCTCGCACCGATCCACCGCCGGGAGAAACTGAGCCGGATCCACCGGCTGAACTGCGAAGCCTTTGGGCCGAAGAGGTCCTTGGAGGAATCGCGAACCGAAATATCGATCCGGTCGCCTTGCGGAGGCGCTCCGGCTAAAAATAAGGACGGGGCAAGACCATGCGGATTGAGCGGCGCCACACCACTTCGGGACAGTCACCTTACGCCGGGATCGATTTCCGGCTGACCACGTCGGAGATCAGGAATCCCGACGGCTCGGTCGTGTTTAAAATGGACGGCGTCGAGGTCCCGACCGAATGGTCGCAGGTCGCCTCCGACGTGCTCGCCCAGAAGTATTTTCGCAAGGCCGGCGTCGCCGCGCGCCTGAAGAAGGTCGAGGAAGAGTCCGTCCCCTCCTTCCTGTGGCGCTCCGTGCCCGACACTGACGCCCTTAGCCTCCTGCCCGAGAAAGAGCGCTATGTCAGCGAGCTCTCGGCCAAGCAGGTCTTCGATCGGCTGGCCGGCTGCTGGACCTATTGGGGCTGGAAGGGCAAGTACTTCTCCTCCGACGAGGACGCCCAGACCTTCTATGACGAGCTCCGCTACATGCTCGCCATGCAGATGGTCGCGCCGAACTCGCCGCAATGGTTCAACACCGGTCTGCACTGGGCCTATGGCATCGACGGCCCCGGCCAGGGCCATTATTATGTCGACCCTTTCACCGGCAAGCTGACCAAGTCCAAGTCGGCCTATGAGCACCCGCAGCCGCACGCCTGCTTCATCCAGGGCGTCGGTGACGACCTCGTCAACGAGGGCGGCATCATGGACCTCTGGGTCCGCGAAGCCCGCCTGTTCAAATACGGCTCCGGCACCGGCTCCAATTTTTCGCGCCTGCGCGGTGAGGGTGAAAAACTCTCCGGTGGCGGCCGCTCGTCCGGCCTGATGAGCTTCCTCAAGATCGGCGACCGCGCGGCCGGCGCGATCAAGTCGGGCGGCACCACGCGCCGCGCCGCCAAAATGGTCGTCGTCGACGTCGATCACCCCGATATCGAGACCTATATCGACTGGAAGGTGAAGGAGGAGCAGAAGGTCGCGGCCCTCGTCACGGGCTCCAAGATCAACCAGAAGCACCTCAAGCTGGTGCTGAAGGCCTGCGTGAACTGCGAAGGCTCGGGCGACGATTGTTTTGATCCCGAGAAGAACCCTGCGCTCCGCCGCGAGATCAAGCTCGCGCGCCGCAGCCTCGTGCCTGACAATTACATCAAGCGCGTCATCCAGTTTGCGAAGCAAGGCTACAAGGACATCCAGTTCGACGTCTATGACACCGACTGGGATTCGGAAGCCTACCTCACCGTGTCCGGCCAGAACTCCAACAACTCCGTCTCGCTCAGGGACGATTTCCTGCGCGCCGTCGAAACCGACGGTGACTGGAACCTGAACGCCCGCACCTCCAAGAAGGTGACGAAGACGCTGAAGGCGCGCGACCTCTGGGAAAAAATCGGTTACGCCGCCTGGGCATCGGCCGACCCGGGCCTGCACTTCAATACCACGATGAACGACTGGCACACCTGCAAGGCGTCCGGCGACATCCGCGCGTCCAATCCATGCTCGGAATACATGTTCCTGGATGACACGGCGTGCAACCTCGCCTCCGCGAACCTGCTGACGTTCTACAACGTCACCACGAAGCAGTTCGACGTCGCCGGCTACGAGCACCTCTGCCAGCTCTGGACCATCGTGCTCGAAATCTCCGTGATGATGGCGCAGTTCCCGTCGCGCGCGATCGCAGAACTCTCCTACGAGTTCCGCACGCTCGGCCTGGGCTATGCCAACATCGGCGGCCTCTTGATGACCATGGGTCTCTCTTATGACTCGAAGGAAGGCCGCGCGCTCTGCGGCGCGCTGACCGCTGTGATGACCGGCATCACCTACAAGACTTCGGCGGAGATGGCGGCCGAGCTCGGCACCTTCCCCGGCTACAAAAAGAACGCCCAGCACATGCTGCGCGTGATCCGCAACCACCGCCGCGCTGCCCACGGCCAGTCCAACGGCTACGAGGCGCTCAGCGTCAACCCGGTGCCGCTCGACCTCGTCTCCTGCCCGCAGGCTGATATCGTCTCGCGTGCGCAGGCGGCCTGGGATGCGGCGCTCGAGCTCGGCGAGAAGCACGGCTATCGCAACGCCCAGACCACGGTGATCGCGCCGACCGGCACGATCGGCCTGGTGATGGATTGCGACACCACCGGCATCGAACCCGACTTCGCGCTCGTAAAATTCAAGAAGCTCGCCGGCGGCGGCTACTTCAAGATCATCAACCGCGCGGTCCCCGCAGCGCTGCGCGCGCTCGGCTATCGCGAGAGCGAGATCGCGGAGATCGAAGCCTACGCCGTCGGCCACGGCTCGCTCTCCAACGCCCCCGGCATCAACGCCTCGACGCTGAAGGTCAAGGGCTTTACGGACGAAGCCATCGCCAAGGTCGAGAAGGCGCTGCCGACCGCCTTCGACATCAAGTTCGCCTTCAACAAGTGGACCTTTGGCGAGGATTTTATCCGCGATCAGCTCGGCATCGGCGCTGAAGCCATCGCGGCCCCCGGCTTCGACCTGCTCCAGGCCGTGGGCTTCACCAAGCGCGAGATCGAGGCGGCCAACATCCACATCTGCGGCGCGATGACTGTCGAAGGCGCCCCGCATCTGAAGGCGGAACATTACTCCGTGTTCGATTGCGCCAACCCCTGCGGCAAAATTGGAAAACGCTATCTGTCGGTCCAGAGCCACATCCACATGATGGCGGCGGCCCAGCCCTTCATCTCGGGTGCGATTTCCAAGACCATCAACATGCCGAACGACGCAACTGTCGAGGACTGCAAGTCCGCCTACATGCTGTCGTGGAAACTGGCATTGAAGGCCAACGCGCTCTATCGCGACGGCTCCAAGCTCAGCCAGCCGCTCAACTCGCAGCTCATCAGCGATGACGAGGACGAGGACGATGCGGTCGAGAGCCTCTACGAGAAGCCGATGGCGGCGCGTACCGCCCAGGTCTCGGAGAAGATCGTCGAGAAGCTGGTCGAGCGCATCATCGTGATGCGCGAGCGCGAGAAGATGCCGGATCGCCGCAAGGGCTACACCCAGAAGGCGGTCGTCGGCGGCCACAAGGTCTATCTCCGTACCGGCGAATATGACGACGGCCGTCTCGGCGAGATCTTCATCGACATGCACAAGGAAGGCGCAGCACTCCGCTCCTTCATCAACAATTTTGCGATCGCGGTATCCCTCGGTCTGCAATACGGCGTGCCGCTCGATGAATATGTCGATGCCTTCACCTTCACCCGCTTCGAGCCGGCGGGCCCCGTGCAGGGCAACGACAGCATCAAGTACGCGACCTCGATCCTCGACTACGTCTTCCGCGAGCTCGCGGTGAGCTATATGTCGCGCTTCGATCTCGCCCATGTCGATCCGACCGAGTCGAATTTCGACGCGCTCGGCAAGGGCGTGGAAGAAGGCAAGGAGCCGGACGAGGCCCACCACGCCACCAAGCTGGTGTCGCGCGGCCTCACCCGCTCCCGCACCGACAATCTGGTGGTGATGCGCGGCGGCTCGGCCGCAGTCGTCTCCGGCAGCGACAACGCACCGAGCGGCGGCAGCAAGGTCACCGCGCTGGCCTCCCACGGCGCGAGCGCGCGGGTCGGCGATGTCCTGGAAGGCGCAGTCGCGCTGAAGCAGGAAGTGGCCCACGACCTCTCCCCCACGGAGAAGTTAGAGGCCCTCCAGTGGAGCAAGGCCGGCAGCGCCGCAACCGTCGCGGCTCCCTCGAAGGCCGAGCGCCGCGCGGAAGCAAAAGCAAAAGGCTACGAAGGCGAGATGTGCAGCGAGTGCGGCAACTTCACGCTGGTGCGGAATGGCACCTGCATGAAGTGCGATACTTGCGGCAGCACGACGGGGTGTTCGTGAGAAGGTGATTCCCTCTCGTTCATAGCGCATCCATGGAAAGCCGCTCCTTTGAGCGGCTTTTCTTTCATCCAACAGAGCAAACGCTGCGGCCCCCTATGGCCGCGGTGATGAGTTTCGCAAGGCACAAATCATCCTACGATCCTGCTGGATAAAGAAGAGGACCAAATGGCTGATCGCCCAGAGCTACCATACGAAAAGGCGATTGAAGAATCGGCAAAGGCGACCGGGAAAGCGCTCGATGTCGTTCAGTCGATGAGTCCGGCAATCGCGAATGCCTACAACTTTCTAATCGGCGATCGCATCGGTGCAGCCCGTGAACGGAATTTAGATGCAATCACTCGCAAGACGCGGAAAATACTTGAGGAGCGGAAGGTCCAAGAGACCGCGCCCATCCCAGAACAGATAGGCGTCCAACTCCTCGAAGAAGGGCAAGGCGAAACCCGTGAGGCCATTCAGGATCTTTATGCCGCACTGTTAGCCAACGCAATGGACGAGAAGTTCGCTGGCGATGTCCGACCGGAATTCATCCAGACTGTCAAACGATTGCAGCCGATTGACGCGCTAATTCTTAGAACAATCATGCTGCATCATATGGAACCTTCTAATAGGGTGTTTGGAAGCAATCATATCTACGAAGCTCTCAAGGGTTATCGACCAAGCGCGATTGAAGTGAGCCTTGGGAATCTACAAAAATTGGGCTGCTTGGGTTCGCACCCCCAAGGCATGCTTATGTCTCACTTCGGGATGGAATTCATGACTGCGTGCGATCCGCATACTACTAGTAACTCGTAGCAATTTGCGGCGACAGTGCACTCAACTCCTAGGGACCAGCCGGTGCATTTCCGCGGCAGGGTCCCGGGAATTGCGGTGACGGTGCACTAAATTCGTTCGCTACCGCCGAATTTTAGGCGTTGAGTGGGCGACGTCACTTGAGTGCGCTGTCGCCGCAATCGCAGATCGGTTCCGGCTTCGATGCTCATCAATACTCTGCCGCCGAAATTGCCTTTGCGGTCGAGCCCTTCCCGCCTAAACTCCCAGCCCCACCGGCATGGGTACCGGCGGGCCGGTAGAAGCGGAGTCAGATTATGCCCAAACCGGAAAGCTTCCCGATCGAGAAGATCTTCGTTCCCACGAAGCAGAAGAAAGCCATCAAGCCCGAGATCGTCGGGGAGATCGCGGAAAGTATGCTGGAGATCGGACAACAGGCCCCCATTTCCGTTCGGCACGACGGAGACCGCCTCGTTCTGGTCGAGGGACTGCATCGGCTCGAAGCCTGCAAGGCGCTTGGCGAGACAACCATACTCGGTGTCCTGGTCGCGGCGGAGCTTGCTCAACACAAGCCGCTGCTGTCCGAAGGGCCCGAAGTCGAGGCAGAGCGCATCAAGATGGCGCGATTGAGAAAGCTGCGCCTCGAGAAGGAAGCCGCGGAGGCATCGACTTCTGCCTTGAAGAGCGTCAACGAAACGGAAGCGCCGCGAACCCGTCCGACGAAAGGCGTCCGCGACAATCCGAAGGCGTTACCGGGCCGGACTGCGAAATCGACACCGAAAACATTGTCGGACTGGATCACGCAGCAAAAGGGCAGCGGCGGCCGCTATTGATTGCCGGCTCCAAATTACGGCGACAGTGTCGGAGCCTCGCCCCACCCCCGCCCCCGCCATAATTTCTCCTTCGCACGCGCGTTGTGTTGGACAGTGGCGAGGCCTATCCTTCCAGCGATCGGACTGCCGCACTCCCATTGACCCGACTGGATGGAGAGCGCATCGGTGCCTGAAGCGACCGACCCCAAGCCTGATAGCGAAAAGCCTGATGTCCCCAAGCCGGACGTGGCGCGGGCCGATAGCGGGCTGGCGCGTGCCTTTGACCAGATCAAGAGCGCCGAGCAAGACCTTGCGCGGCTGGACCGGCTGGTTTCCGGAATGGAACACGGCAACGACGGCCCGCGGGCCTCGCGGGCAAGTGCCGGTGCGGAGGCAGCCAAGACTGCTGAGAACAAGAGTCCCGAAGACAAGGCTCCCAGGGACAAGGCGCCGACGCCGGATACCAAGGTTCGCGCTCAAGGCCTGAAGGGAGATCGGCCCATGTTACGCGCTTTGGTTATCCTCGTGCTGGCGATCGGCATTCTCGGTGCCGCCTTCGCTTCGCACTATCGCGACGAGGCCAGGTCGATCGTGGCGCGATGGGCTCCGCCGACCGCGACTGCGTCCCCGCAAGCATCGACGGCCGAAACTCCGGCGCAACCGCCGGCCGTGCTACTGGCTGCTGCGGATCAGCCAACTCCGGTGCCTGCGCAGCCGGTCGCCAAGGACACGGAAAGCGCACCAAAACCTGACGCTGCAAGAGCTGGCGCCCCAGCGCCTGACCAGTCGTCGTCCGATCTCGCGCAATCGCTCAAGACCATCACAGGCGAGCTTGCGAGCATCAACGGAAAACTCGAGCAACTGAAGAGCCGCAACGAGCAGACGCTGCGCGAGCAGGCCGACACCATTCAACAGCTCAAGGCGGCGCAGGAGAAGGATGCGGCGGACAATGCACGCCTCGCCGCGCAGGTCCAGGCGCTGCAAACGCAACTGACGACGTCATCCTCATCTGCCCCCGCGAAACCCGCCGTGCGGAGCGTGATGAACAACGACACGGCTGCGCCAGCACGGCCGCACGTCCAAGCGGCCGCACCACGGCGGCCCAGGCCGCCGCCGCGAGGACCCTGGATGCCCCGATACATGGCGGATCCTTACGACGATCCGTATTGGTAGGCCCGCAGGGCGGATTGAGCCGATGGCTCGGAACTCCGCTCGCTGGCCAACCTGTCTGCTCCCCGTCAGCCCGTTGACCTCGATGGGCGTCCTTGCATCGGCGTTCACGGCCACAAGCCTTGGTGCTATCCTGCACAAGACCCATGCCAAGGAAAAGCAAGCGCCTCCTCCCTCTCCTTCGCAGCGTCCGGCGGGGTGCTCGATGGGTGCGAAAGACCTTTGCACGCGCACCGCGGATGGTTCGGATCGCGAGCATCGCGGCGATCCTTCTCGCCACCATCGCGCTCCTAAATCTCGCCTATCACGTCATCCGCAAGCCGACCGAACTGTTCGTCCTCGTCGGCAATTCCCTCGACAAGGACCCCGCAGAGAACTGGCGCCAATACGGCCCGCTCTTCCGCAGCTTCTCCACCGCGACGATCACGCCCGAATTGCTGGCAGCCCTGGCGCAGGTCGAGAGTTCCGGCAATCCGGTGGCGCGCACCTATTGGCGCTGGCGGTGGAGTTTTAATCCGCTTGCGATTTACCGGCCCGCCTCCTCTGCCGTCGGGCTCTACCAGATGACCGATCCGGCCCTCAGCGAGGCCGCGCGGTTCTGTATCCGCGGCAATGTGGTGACGGACAGCGGCTGCGGTTCTACCTTCCTCTACACCCGCGCGATCCCGAGCCACGCGATCGAGCTGGCCTCGGTGTATCTGGATCGCCAGGTGGCTGACGTTCTCGCCCGCGCCGGCGATGTGAAGGCCACCGCGCAGCAAAAGCAGGATCTCGCCGCCTTCATCCATCTCTGCGGCGGGGGTCCCGCCACCGCTTATGCGCGCCGCCACTTTCAGATGATCGCCACCGAGCGCTGCGGCGATCACCTCGTCGCAAGCTATGTCGCGCGGGTCAACGCGATGAAGCGGCAGTTTCAGCGCCTTGCGGCGGACGACGACAATTAGCGGCTACCTCGCCACGCCGACCACCGCCGCCGCCATCTTCCTGTTGCCCTCGACGCTCAGATGACGCCCGTCGGGACCGACACTGCCCGGTTGCCGCCAGACTGACATGTAGGTGCCCCAGACGTCGACGACGCGGATGCCGCGTGCCTTCAACTGGCTCTTGATGGCCGCGATGTTCTCCATGGCTTTGACCGGGCTCATATTGTGCCTGACATCATTGGCCGGATTGTCGCAGAGAAGAACGAGCTTCGTCCCTGCCGGGACGGCGGTCGGCGTACGTGCAAGTGTCGCATCGGTGGTCTCCCCCCACACGCCGGCATTGGCGACGTGAACCTGAGACCCCTTGGCGCGCAACAATCCCTCCAGCAAGGCCGGCCACATCTCGGATTCGGAGACGTTGCCGTGGACCGCGCTATGGCCGAGCGCCACGATCTGCGCGGACGCGGGATTAACCGAGGCGACAACGACGGCTGCAACAGCAAGGAAGAACATTCGGAAATTCGAACAATTCATCGCGCCCTCCAAATATTTTCAAAATCGCTTACACGGAGCTGAATGAATGCCCCGTCGGGATCAGCAACCAATGTTCGCTATTCCGTCTGCGTTTGGCAACTCCCGGAGATCCGTAGCCCGGATGGAGCGCAGCGAAATCCGGGGCCGGTATGTCTCGGGGCGATATCCCGGATTGCGCTTCGCTCCATCCGGGCTACAGGAGTCGATCAGACCGTCGCTTCCGTATCCGGCACTGAGCCTTTTCCGCCGTCCGAGCCTCGCTGCCGGCTGCCGGCCGCAAAGATGTCGTGCACGAGGCCGAGCTTTCCGAGCCCCAAAATGATCAGGCCGTTGATGTCGATCTCGTACCAGGCGTGCGAGAGGTAGGCGTCGCGCGGAAAGCGGTGATGGTTGTTGTGCAGTCCTTCGCCGAAGGTGAGGATCGTGGTCACCAGCTCGTTGGTGGTGCCGTCGTTGAGCTCATAGCGACGGTAGCCCCAGCGACCGTCGCTATGGCAGACCGAGTTGACCATCGAGGTGGCCATGGTCATGAGGTAGCTGCGGAACAGACCTGAGAACAGCACACAGCCGATCATCGTGTGCACGCCGCCAAACGCGTAGCCGATGCCGCCCGGAATGATGATCGCCGACAGCGCGTACCAGTACCAGCGCGTCCTGGTGAAGAACATCGCGATCGGGTCGGCCAGAATATCCCTGGCGTAATATTCGGAATCGGTGGTCGCCTGGTCCCACACCCAGCCGCCCTGCGCGTGCCCCATCCCCTTGGCAAAGCCTTCGATGCGGTTGCCGAAGCCGTCATAGTAGGGGCTGTGGACGTCGCCGGGCTTGTCGGAGTGAAGGTGGTGCCGCCGGTGGTTGCTCACCCATTTCAGGATCGAGCCCTGCACGGCCATCGTGGCGATCGCAGCGAGGATCGTCCGCATCACCGGACCGCAGCGGTAGCTGCGGTGCACGAAGTAGCGGTGCATGAAGCCGATCCCCATCGTGGTCAGCATGAACATGCCGGCGAAGACCGAAATCTCCACCCGTCCGATGCCTTGCCAGAAGGCCCAGATCAGCGCGCCGATCGAGCCCAAGATCATCATGGCGAACGAGATGTAGGAATCGCGAAACTTTGCGTCGACCACCGGACCGTCGACCAGCACGCCCGGCGGCATTTTTGGCGCCAGTTCCCGGTCGGCACCCTGCTCCGGAACCACGCCCTCGATTGCAGTCATTTCAGTCTGTCCGTCGATGGAAAACCAGCGCTTCTGCAACGCAGGGTACAGACGGGCGTTATTTTGAGCAACCCGTGGAAATCGCGGAGGTTAACGCGATGAGGCGGCAATTTCAGTGCCGTAGGGTCGGTAAAGCGAAAGCGTGCCCGCCACATCTGTCGTCCTCAGCGCTTCAAGCCTGATGCGAAAAAGGCCCGGCGAAGAGCCGGGCCTTTTGTTGTTCAGCTACTTCTGCTGCTGGCTCTTCGCATGAGCCTGGTCGGTCTGTTGATGAGCCGACTGAGAGTGCTGTTTTGCACTCTGGGCCTGCTCCTTGCCCTTGGCGTGATCGCCCTTGCCGTGATGCTCGGCTGCGGACCTGTGTGCCTTTGCGGCATTCTCGTGATGCTCGGCAGCCTTGTTATGCTCGTCGCGGGCCATTTGGGGCCTCCATCATTCGCTCCCAGCAGCAACCAAGCCTGCCCTGTGCCGATCGTTCCTGCCGCGATGGCGCAGACCGTGAAGTTAATCCGATCACCTCAGCGTGTGATCGGCATTCACCACCAATACGGCCACCGCCATCCCTCGTAACGAACATATGACGGCACGAACGGCGGGCCGTAGGCATCCACCCGGTCGTCCTCGGGCCGATAGCGATAGCGTGGAACAACATTGTAGTCCCACGGCGTCGGCCGGAGCACGGGTGCCGTGACGATGAGCCTCTCTTGCGGTGCGCGAACGACGACGGCCTTCCGCGTCCTGGCTTCAGCACCTGGCATCCCGAGGCTGCACAGCACCGCGGCCGTACCGAGCGCACACGCAACAGTCCTGATATTCATGCGTTGATCTCCTTGCCCGGGAAGAGTGCAAAAGGACGCAAAGCAAGGCAAGCGAATTTCGATCACGATTGGCATGAATGACGGACGGCGGCTCTGGCGGCTTCAGCCGTCTCTTGCTGAACTTTCCCGGCAGTCAGCCGTTCTCTGTACCAACGGAGGACGGCGATAATGGTGATTGATTTGCGGGCTGTGGCGATCGCGGCGAGTTTTATCCTGGCGTCCATGGCCGTGGCCGCCGCCGAAGGCGCGCAGGAGCAGCCTGCGAGGGTCGCCGCGAGCGCGACCGAAATTACCGCTACGCCACGTCCGATCCGCGTGATCCTCCCGGCGCCCTGGGAACCTGCCCCCGCGTCATCCGGCACACAGGCCATGGTACAGAAATAAGTTCGGCGGAGCGTCACTCGCCGCGTTCGCCGCACAACGGGACCTCATCCTGAGGGCCCGCCGTGGGCGGGCGTCTCGAAGGATGGGCCATAACCGGGCAGTCAGCCTAGGCCGCGTGAGTCTGCGGGCCGGCGCTCCGCGATACGTTGATATCCTTCAAGCACACATCGCTCGGATCGATGGCGAGAATGTTGATGCCGAGACCCATCAGCTGGTAGCCGTTGTCGACGAGCCATTGCTCGAGCTGCCGGATATCCGTCTTGATCTTTTCGATCAGCAGGATCGGGCGGTATGCCTTGATCGTCTCCCGAGCCCCTGCAAGGGCCTCCATCTCCATACCCTCGATGTCGATCTTGATGAAATCGACCCGCGGCAGATTGAGCTCGTCCAGCGTCATCTTCCGGATCAGAACGGTGTTGTCGGCATAGTCGATCTGCTGGCCGATGAATTCGGTGTTCGGGCGCTGCCGCAATTCCAGGCTGCCGAAGCTCGATGGCATAAAATAGTTTGGATTTGGCACCTGCATCGTGCCGGCTTCGGAGGACACGGCCGCATGCACCGCCAGCGCATTGAAGCAGTTGTTGATGGCAATGTTGCCGGCCAGCGCATAGTAGATCCGCTCCTGCGCCTCGATCGCGATCACCGAGCCCCAGCCCGTCATGGCCGAGGCCCATTCGATGGTGTGCACGCCGATATTGGCGCCGCAGTCGATCGCGATCACGCCGTCACCGTGGTGCTTCCGCCGCAAGGCCAGCAGTTCGAGCGCGATCTTGACTTCGCCGGGATCGAACGCGGCGGCCTCGAGGATCTGATGCCCCACGCCGTAGCCGCGGTCCGGGGCGACCATGCGATAGTCGAAGCGATTGACGATCATCGTCCCATGGCTGGACGAGGCCATGACAAAGGCCAGCTTTTGCCCCGCGATCGGCATTGCAGAATCTCCTCGAGCTGAGAGTAGAGGCCACTATCCCCATGCCGGCTTATGCGAGGCTTGTCCCAATCCGCAGGATGGGTGGCAGCCGAGGGGCAATCCCGCCGGTGTCTGGATTGGCGACGTCTTGCCGGATGCAGCGAAGATGCAGGCGCTACAAACGCAACTGACTGCTGCATCCGCGAAACCCGTCGTGCAGAGCGTGATGAACAACGATCCGGCTGCGCCTGCGCGACCGCACGTCCAAGCGGCCGCACCAAGGCAGCCCAGGCCGCCGCGAGGATCCGGGATGCCCCCGCCCTATATGGTCGATCCCTACGGCGATCGGGATTGGTGAGCCGTTAGGGCGAAAGCGATACCCATCACCTTGGCTTCGCCGAGGTGATGGGTGTCGCAAAGGGGTAAATCCATCCTGCGGATTACCGCTCCGTGGCCGGTATCTCGTACACCGACACCGTGGCGGCGATCCCAGTCAGCTGGCGCTCTTGCGTCGCAAGCTCCTCATTGGAGGACTCGCCGACCGAGACGTCCTTCATTCTGCGCTTGACCTCTTCGCATGTCTTGCGGACGTCTTCGGTGAAGAGCGCACATTCTTCAATGCGCTTGAAGATCTTCCGTCCTTCGTCGCGATACCCAGCAGCTGTTTCGCGCATGAAGGCAATCGCATCATGAACCTGGGCTGTCAGCGCTTCGCACTTTTGCGCGGCGTCGATCAACTCGGTGCCCATGGCCTCGATCTCTTTTGCAGCGGACTCATAGTCGCGAATGACCGCCTCTGCACTGAGCGCACCGACGCGCGTGACGCCCTCGGTGTGCTCGACGTAATCAGGTAGAGAAATTGAAGCGATCGAACTTCCCGTGCGAACCGATGCAATATCCGCCTCGAGTTGAACCAGGTTCACGCCTTCCCGTCTGCGCAATTGTTCAACACCTGCCATGATTGATCCTCCCAATACGCACCCGAACCCCAAAGGACATTCAGTGTATTACGGGGATAAGCAGCATTCCTAACCCGATCTGTCGTTGACAGCCCCAGCTTTGCCATTTTGTCCCAGCTGCCAACGCGGCACGCAGCGATAATGGAAGTCATAAGCGCTCAACCTCTCATGATTGCGGCTCGCGAAGATGATAGGTTTCGCATGAGCGCAACCCAACCTGCGGCAAATGAGATCACTCCCATGACACCAGTGCTTCGTATCGCGGCCTTCTCCGACGGCAACACAGGCGGCAATCCTGCGGGCGTCTGGATCGGCGATGCCTTGCCGGATGCCGCAGCGATGCAGGCGATCGCGGCCGAGGTCGGCTTCTCCGAGACCGCCTTTGCCGCGCCCGAGGGTGAGGCATGGCGCGTCCGCTATTTTTCGCCGTTGATGGAGGTGCCCTTCTGCGGACACGCCACCATCGCGCTCGGCGCCGCGCTCGCGCATCGCTACGGCGATCGCAGTTTTGGGCTGAATCTGAACGATGCCGTCATTTCGGTCTCGGGGCAGCGCGACGGCAACACCATCGCAGCCGCGTTGCAGTCACCGCCGACGCGCAGCGCGCCGCTCGATGCGTCGCTGCGGGATGCGTTGCTGGATCTGTTCGGCTACGCCAGCGGCGATCTCGACCCAAAACTGCGGCCTGCAAAAATTCACGGCGGCGCCGGTCATGCCCTGCTGGCGTTGCGATCGCGCGAGGCGCTGGCGCGCATGAATTATGAGTTCGAACGGGGCCGCGCGCTGATGGAGCAAGCGGGCCTGGTCACCATTGCGCTGGTGAAGGTGGAGACGCCGCGCCTGTTCCACGTGCGCAATGCCTTTGCGGCCGGCGGCGTGGTCGAGGATCCCGCAACGGGCGCAGCCGCCGCCGCGTTCGCAGGATACTTGCGCGACATCGGCTGGCCGCACGGCGGCGCCATCGACATCGTCCAGGGCGAAGACATGGGCGCCCGCTCGCTGATCCGCGCCGAGATCGGCGCGGCCAAGGGCGGCTCGATCCGGGTCTCGGGCACGGCGCGGTTCATGGACGCCTGATTCAAAACCGACTAGCGATATAAGCGTAGGTCGGCGCGCGCGGAGAACAATTGATCTGCGTCAAGTGGCCGGCGCGATGCTCATAGGAAGAGATGCAGCGCAATCTCCGGAAAGGATCACCATGAACGGCAATCGGTATTATGGCGTCCGCGTCGAGGGCGCGAAATACGGCGTGGGCTTCGGCTCGGCGCTCGCCATCGCGATCTCCTACACCAACAACCACTCGATTCTGTGGGCGATCATCCATGGGATCCTGGGTTGGCTCTACGTGATCTTCGTCGCGTTGTTTCGCTGACGCCCCGCCACTGTCCTTGCCTAGCTCCGAGATCGAGACCCATCATGACCGACGCCACCAAATGCCCCAACTGCCAGTCGGAGCACGCCTATCAGGATCGCGGCCTCTGGATCTGCCCGGAATGCGCCCATGAATGGAGCCCTGCGGGCGATGCGGCCGCGCAAGCTCCGCAGGAGGCCGGCGTGTGCGATGCCCATGGCAACGTGCTCACTAACGGCGACAGCGTCATCGTGATGAAGGACCTCAAGGTCAAGGGCTCCTCGTCGGTCGTCAAGGGCGGCACCAAGGTCCGCAACATCCGTCTTCAGGAGGCGACCGACGGCCACAACATCGCCTGCAAGATCGACGGCATCGGCGCCATGAACCTGAAGTCGGAGTTCGTGAAGAAGGCCTAGCCGCGCGGACAGCAGCGCAGCTCCATCTCGCGATCTTACCCGCCAAGCAACGCGTCGTACCCCTCCGCGCTGAACGCCAGCAGACAAAACCCGTGCCCGAACGGATCGGCCAGCATCGCGATCCGTCCATAGGGCGCATCGCGCGCAGGCGCCTCCAGGATCGCGCCGGCACGAACCGCGCGCGCCACCGCGGCATCGACATCGTCGACGACGACGTCGAGATGCAGCGGCGTCCAGTGCCGGTTATAGCGGCGGCGGTCGCCACCCGCGCCAAACGTGCCCGCCTGCTTGGTCAGCAGATACACCGGCCCCGGCCAGCCCAGGAGTTCGACGAAGTCAGCGCCGAAGCGGCGGCCGACCGTGAGCCCGAACGCGGCGGTGTAGAAGGTCGTGGCGGCTTCGACATCGGGGACATCGATGTTGAGCAGGACGGTCATGGCGTCATCGGCTCCGTGGTGGCGCGGGTCGGCCTCAACTACCACTTCGGCGGCCCCCTCGTCGCGAAATCCCTGAACGGCGGATCGTAGCACTGGCATCACCCCGCTCCCGCCGCCGTTCGCAGCCGCGGGATTTGGTGCTATGCTCCGGGCGGAGCGGCCGGCCGTCTCGCGTCAAAAACGTGTGCGAGGTTCAAGGCTCGGCTGACGCAGGAGCGCATGATGAAGCATCTTCCACGCCTTTTGCTGGCCTTCACGGCCCCCGCGCTGCTGCTGGGCGCGGTCAGCGCCGCCAACGCCGACGGCCTCTGCGGCCCCGGTTGCCACCCCACAATGACAGGCGCCTGCGTGGTCGATGGCTGGGGCACCGGCGCGCGTGTCTGGAACGAATGCCCGGCCACCGCGCGTCCACGCCCGCCCTGCGGCGGATCGGACTACGTCTGGAGCCCGCGCAAGCAGGCCTGCTTCCCGAAGGCGAAAGACTGGAGCTAAAGCGAGCGCAGCCCGGATGGAGCGCAGCGCAATCCGGGCTACGGGCTGCCATCCATCGCACCTGCCGATCCTGCCATCATGCGCCTGTTTTGCCCGAC